>CBDCAE010000005.1:0-465720 GCA_965213825.1 Capsulimonadaceae bacterium | reverse complement strand
GTCGGCTTGATATTGCCGAGCAGCATATTGATCGTCGTCGTCTTGCCCGCCCCGTTCGGGCCTAAAAAGCCGAACACTTGCCCGCGCGGCACAAGAGAACGACAAGTCCTGCACAGCAGTAAATGCCCCGCGCCCCAGCGTCCCGCCGTAATCTTTTCGTAAATGCGAAGTCTCGATTGCCGCCGTCATTTCCGCCATTGTTTTTCCAATCGTGCGGCTCGGTCCCGCAAAAATCCCGCGATCATCACAAACCCCTGCGCGGCCATGATGTTAGTCACGAAATAGAACACCAATTCTTCCAGCGGCAGCTTCCCCGGCATAGATCCCGACGACCCGCGCCCGGTCCACCCGCCAAATGCCGTGGCCCAGCGCAAACGCATCACACGCTCCCAAGTAGGCTGTTGCCAGTGTTACGGAAACCACGAGAAGCCGACGCCAGCGCCACAATTCCCGCCCGCCCACGGTCCACTGGATCGCAACAACGGGCAGCGCCCACCACAGTTCATAGCTCAAATATGCCCAGGGGTTCACAGTTTGTCACCGCCCGTTTTCGGACGTAGATAGCGCGACAGCATCGTCACCAAAAGACAGATCAAAATGCCCCTGCGCGAAGTAAAACGCATATTCTTCCCACGGCAGATACAGCACAAAATGGCTTGGCGGCGCAAACTTCGGGTCATACGTCCAAAGCTTCGTCTTCGCCGCATAATTATCCCACGGCGACGTATACACAAATGCCAAGAGGCAGACGAGAGCGCAGGCGACCACATACCGGGCCTTGAAGTTTCCGCGCAGGACCACCAGTAGGGCCGCAATCGGCACGCACAAGAACACCAGCAGAAACAGCGCGTAAGTCATATCAAAGATGCTTCCATGCTTCGTCTTCTTCCGGCCTCAGCCAGTCTTTTGCCAAAGCAGACTCGCTTAAAAGATAGAGTTCCACCCCTTCAAGTTCAACGCGCGGCAAGCCGTACTTCTGGCCGGCATAGTCAATATCAACACCGCAAACATGGCCTGCGGCGTCATAGCCCAGAACGACGCCGGGTGAGACTTCCTGCGACTCAACGCTTGGTTCATCGCTGACATCTATGTAAAGTAAGGCGGTGTCAGCGTAGTAATAGGACTTCATGGTCACTGCCCTAAGTCGCCCTGCTGGGTGCCGGCGAAGAAGGCTTCTAGGTTTTCGGAGCGGAGCAGGATTTCGCGGGGCTTGACACCGTCTTGGCTGCCGACGATCTGGCGGGCTTCCATGACTTCCACGAGACGGGCGGCGCGGGTGTAGCCGATCTTGAACTTGCGCTGGAGGCTAGACGTGGAACACTGGCCCTGCATGACGAGCCAGCGGACGCATGGCTCGAACAGCTCGTCGGAGGTGCCGTCGTCCTCGCCGTCGGCCCCGTAGCCGCCGCCGCTGGACTCGGACGGGATCATGGTGTAGACGGCTTCTTCTTGATTACGCAGATACTTGACCAGTTCTTCGGTCTCGCGCTCGCCGACGTAGCAGCCCTGGACACGGAGGGGCTTGGCGGCGTCAATCGGCATGTACAGCATGTCGCCGCGCCCGATCAAACGGTCCGCGCCGGGCATGTCAATGATGGTCCGGCTGTCAATCTGGGTGGCGACGGCGAAGGCGATGCGGCTGGAAATGTTGGCTTTAATCGTGCCGGTGATGACATCCACCGACGGGCGCTGGGTGGCGATGACCAGGTGAATGCCGGTGGCGCGGGCCAAGCTGGGCGATGCGGCAGATACTCGTCTCGACTTCGGGACCCTGCTGCATCATCAGGTCGGCTAGTTCATCCACGACGACGACAATGAACGGCAGGCGCTCGTCGGGCGGGACGCGGGAATTGAAGCCGTCAATGTTGCGGGTTCCGATGCCGGGCGAAGCGGTCGTAGCGCTCTTCCATTTCTTTGAGGACACTCCGGAAAGATGCCCGCGGCCTGCTTGACGTCTTTGATGACCGGCGACAGCAGGTGCGGGATGCCGTCGTACAGCGACAGCTCGACGCGCTTGGGGTCAATCATCACGAACTTGACTTCGCGCGGGGTCGCCCGGTACAGAATGGAGCTGATGATGACGTTCAAACAGACGCTTTTGCCGCTGTTGGTGCTGCCGCCGACCAGGAGGTGAGGCATCCGGGTCAGGTCGGCGTACTTGTATTCGCCGGACACATCTTTGCCGAGCGCGAATGTCAGCTTGGACGGCGCGTTCATAAACTCGTTTGTGGCGAAACACTCGCGCAGCGAGACCATCTGCGTGACATCGTTTGGGACTTCGATGCCGATGGCGGCCTTGCCGGGGATGGGCGCTTCGACCCGGACATCAATCGCGGCCAGCGACATGGCGAGGTTGTCGGCCAGCGCGACAATCTTGCGGACCAGAATACCCGGCTCTAAGTTGGACTTCGTAGCGCGTGACGGTCGGCCCCATCGCGACCTGGGCGACATTCGCGCCGATCTTGAAGTCGTTCAGCGTCTGCATCAGAACGGCCTGTTTTCGCGGATCGCCGACTCATGCTGGACGGCTTTGGCGGCGCTTCGTTCAGCAGTTCTAAGTGGCGGCAGGACATACTCGTGCTTGGTGCCGTCGTCGCCGAGCGAGTCCGGGAATGACCAGCGGCCCGGCAGGGGCTTTCGGCTTTTCGGGCTGAATGACCGGAATGGCAGGCAGGGGCTGGGTCAAAGGCATAGGCGACGGTGTGGAAACAGGTCATCCAGAACCGCACCTCCTTGTTCGGACAGGTCGCTCACCGGGGTCCTCCCTAAGAAAGGACGAGGAGGCGTCGCGGAAGGGGCGGGCTGGCTCCGGTCCAGCAATCTTTTCTGCGAGGGCATTGGAAACGGCGGCAGGCTGAGGAACAGAAGGGGCAGAGGCGCAGCGGATCAAGAGGGCGCAGCAAGCGGCGCCCCTACGGGTTGTTGGTGAAACTCTTACCCTTCCCGTTTCAGGGCTTCCCGGAGCGCGGGAGGGGAAGGCGCTTGCGCCGGGATAGGTTCTTCGGTGTCACCGGCGTGTAGATCAGGCGCGGCTGCACGCTTTTGACTGCAAGCTGCGCCCTGCCGCGCCGCTTGTGCGGACGCATGCACGCCCTGCGTGACAGGGCCGGTGTCACGCGGCGGCCGCCGGCGACGGCATGGTCGAACAGAGTGCAGCAGGCGCATGTCCGTGGCCCAGACGACTGCCCGACCGTGAACAAGAACAAAACAGATGTGGCTGGAAATGTCGCCGACCAGCGCCCGCAGGCCCGATGAAACCGCCGCGCCGATCCAGCCGCCTTCGGTGATGTCGGTGAACTCCGTGGCGCGGGTCGTGTGGCCGAGGTGCCACCAGGAGATGCCGACGAGAAACAGCAGGGCTGCCCCGCCGGCAAAGTTTGTCCGCGTGGCCGGTGCTTGCCCTGAATGAGCATGACGCCGATGGCGGTCAGCAGAACCGGGAACACCCACAGCCCGATGCCGACGACAAAGCCGCAGGCCCTCCACCAGCCAGTCGCCGAGCAGCCCGGCATGGCCCCGGTGCGGCAAAAACAAGGCTGACGCCCAAAATACAGGCCGAGCGTAACCAGAACCAATCCCCAAATGTCGTGGGCAAAGCGGTCATTGTTGCGCGGCGGGCGCGGGGGCGTCGTCCGGCTCGGCGCTTGTGACGGGCGCGGCTGCCGCGCCGCCGGGCGGTTGGGGGACGATTTAACGGCCATGCAAAGTTCTCCTACGCGCAGATTATAACATGATGCATGCGAACGATGCTCATCACTATTATAACAGAAAAGCGAACAAATGTCTCGAATGAAAGGCGTTCTGAAGATTAGACTGCCTGATCCCAGTGCCGGATGCAGAAAGTCTCTCTGTCGAGGTCTACAGGTCGGGTATCATAGGCGCGTGATGCCGTCTCGACTGTATCCCCCATTTCTGATTGCCCTGGCCGCGATGCTTTGGGGCAGCGATCTGCTGCTGCGCCCGAATGCCCTCAGCGCGGGCTGGTCTCCGGCGTGGGTGGTGCTAGGGGAGCATTTGCTGCTGAGTCTGCTGTTCCTGCCGGTTTTGTGGCGGGAGCGCGGACGGCTTGCCGGACTGTCCAAAATGCAGTGGGGCGCACTGCTGTTTGTGTCGTGGGGCGGCTCGGCGGTGGCGACTTGGCTGTATACGAAGGCGTTTACGCTGGACTTCTCTCACGCGCTGACGGTGGTGCTGCTGCAAAAGACGCAGCCGATTGTGGCGATTTTGCTGGCGGGCTGGGTGCTGAAGGAGCGGCGTCAGCCGCTGTTTTGGGCCTGGGGCAGTGCGGCGTTCGTTGGGGCGTACCTGCTCATCGGCTTCCAGAAACTGCCGTCGCTGTCGGACATTCATGCCGAGCAAGCCTTGCTCGCGCTGGGGGCGTCGGCCTTGTGGGGCGCGGCGACGGTGGCGGGCCGGTCGCTATCAGCGGCGCTGTCGCCGGGCGGGCTGGCGGGCGCCCGGTTTGCGCTGGCGGTTCCCGTGCTTCTCCTACTGACACTGGTTCCCAATGGAACGCCTGCCGCTCCGACCCATTCCGTTCACTATGCGGCGATTTTTTTGCTGCTGATTGTCCTGCTGCCGGACCTCTTGGGAATGGTGCTGTATTACTTCGGCCTGCGCGGCACCCCGGCGTCGGTCGCGACACTGGCGGAACTGTGCTACCCGCTGACCGCACTTGCCCTCGGCGTTTTTGTCCAGCATACGCCGGTGACACCGCCAGGGGATTGGCCTGGTGCTGCTGCTTTTCGCGGTGGTCGGGCTGGGCCAAAAGCCGAGTGTTGCCGCGCCTGTGCTGGAAATGCCTCTGATTGCGCGGCGTCCGGGTATCATAGAGGAAAATTAATACCCCCTAGCCCCCAACAATGGGGGAACCGGAACAGATAGGTCCCAGACCGTGACTTCTATCTGCTAAATCAGGTTCCCCCATTATTGGGGGCTAGGGGGTCCGACACCACAACAAGGAGACACACGCACGATGGCAACGGAATACAGTTTTGATGCGGTCTCGAAAGCGGACCCGCAGGAAGTCAAGAACGCCATTCAGCAGGCGCAGCGCGAGATCGAAACCCGGTTCGATTTCCGGGGGAGCGTCAGCGAAATTGAGCATGACGGCAAAGAAAAGATTACGCTGACATCGGACGATGAAGTCCGGCTGACGGCGCTGATTGATGTTTTGCAGTCGAAAATGATCAAGCGCGGCGTGGACACCAAGTTTTTAGACTATGGCAAGCTGGAACAAGCGTCGAAAGGCACCGTGCGCCAGGTGGTGACCGTCAAAAGCGGCCTCCCGACGGAGACTGCGAAGAAAATCACGAAGCTGATTAAGGACAAGGGCCTCAAAGTGACGACGCAGATCCAGGACGAGCAGGTACGGGTCACGGGGAAAAACAAGGACGACTTGCAGGAAGCCATGACCGCGATCAAAGGCGCTGATTTAGACGCGCCAATTCAGTTTACGAACTATCGCTAATCGCGCAAGTCAGGCAGGCGTTTGGACCCGTTTAAGATCATCGGCGGCGTGCTGGTTGCGCTCGGCTTCGTGTTTCGCGCGATCAGCGTCGCCTATTTCAAGCAGCAGGCGAAGTCCCTGCCGGAGACGCCGAAGGTGCAGCGGCAGTTTGAAGGCCGCCGGCAACGGGCCTTGCTGATTGACGCCCTGTTTATTGGCATCGGCTTTTACTTGCTGCTGACACATTGAAGTCCCATGGAACTTTCCGCTTCCTTGCTGCGTAATGCAGGCAGGAAAAACAGTCTCAAGGCTTTGCCTGGTTCCAGGAGATCACAATGTACTCGTCAAAGAACGTCGTAGTCGCGCGGACTCTGCTCGTGCTTGGTCCGCTCTTGTCCTGTTCTGCTGCCTCCGCCGCGCCTCAGCCGGTGGGCTTCGGGCCTGTGACGACGCCAAGCTTTTCCGCTCACTTCCTGAGCGACAGCTTCGGGCAGCCCTGTCAGACAATGGCTCTTCATGCACAGTCCGTTTTGGAGGCGATGCCTAAAAGCGTTCTCAACAACCACTTAGAGCGCATCCCCCGGTGTCACTTCTACTACGATGCCCGGCAGCCGAGCGTCATTCGGATCCACACCTACCCAGGCAAAAGAAGTGGCCCTGCCGCTCATGCACCGAAGACAGCGCCCTTCCATAAGCCCGCGCGTTAGCCTTCCAACAGTATTTTCCGCATCGCCCCCAGGCACCACTCTATCTGCTCCCTGGTAATCACAAGCGGCGGGACGAACTCTAGGACGCGCCCATCGCCTGCCGGGAGCAGGATGAGGCCGTGACGCAATGCTGCCGGAACCAGCGGCAGGGCGATTTGCGGCGAGGCCATTTCGATACCCAGCATGAGGCCGCGCCCGCGCACGTCTGCAATGTGATGTGGGAACTCAGCTTGCAGGCCGCGCAGGCCGTCGGCGAAGACTGAGCCTATTTCAAGGGCGCGGTCAGGCAGACGTTCGTCTTCTAAAACCGACAGCGCGGCCAGCCCGGCGGCGCAGGCGAGCGGGTTGCCGAGGAAGGTGGACGTGTGCAGGGCCTCGCCGGTAGACTCGCCCCAAACAGACATCAGTTCTTGGGACGCAATGCAGGCAGAGATCGGCAGGCCGCCACCCATGGCCTTGCCGACGCACAAGATGTCGGGAGTGAATTTCTCGTGCTGACACGCGAACCAATCGCCGGTGCGGCCCCAGCCGGTGAAGATTTCGTCTAAGATCAGCAGAGTATCTGCCGCCGTGCAAAGCTCACGCAGGCCCGGAAGCCAGCCGGGTGGGGGAACGACAATACCGCCGCGCCCCTGCAAAGGCTCGGCGAGAATAGCACCGGGCCGATGCTCTTTAAGATGGGCTTCAATATGATCTAAGGGGCAACCGTAGGGGAGATGGCGGGTGAAGCCTCCGAGCTGCCCCTGAAACGGGGTACGGAAGTCGGCACGGGCGGTAGCATCAAGCGCCCCATAGGTCAGGCCGTGGTAGCCGCCGTGAAAGGCCAGGACGCCGGGGCGGCCTGTGGCAAGAACGGCGGTTTTGAGCGCGGCTTCGATGGCATCGCCGCCGTTCTGGCCCAAGATAAGCTGGGCATCAGGGATGGGAACGAGCGATGCGACACGCTCGCAGAAGCGGACTTTAACCGCTGATGGGTGAACGTCACCCATGCCATGGGTCAGCTTTTGGGCTTGTTCCCGAATGGCGGCGACAACGCGCGGGTGGGAATGGCCGATAGAAGCAACGCCGAAGGCCGAAGTCACGTCAAGAAAGCGGTTGCCGTCTACGTCGGTGACAAGACAGCCGTCGGCGCTGTCCCAGAAGACCGGGAAGTCCGGCGCGAGATAAGTGATGTTTGGGCTTTCGACCCGGCGCAGGTCGCCGGCCAGTGTTAACGAGCGCGGTCCGGGGATAGCGGTGACAATACGCGGCAGAAACTCGCTCACCAGCAGATCATTCACGCAGATTTGTCTGTTTCCACTTGGAGCTTGATCTGGCGCAGAACGCCCGCCACTTTCTCGCACTCCTCGTCATCCCCGGAGAAGACAATGGAGCGGCCTTTGGTGTGGACTTCCATCGCGTGGGCTTCGGCTTTTTCCTGGGTGCAGCCAGTGGCTTTGCGAAGCTGCTTTTCGACCTGATCAAATGTGTGGCAGTCGCAGTTGTACAGAATTACGATGTAGGGACCGTCGGAGCCAGGCGGGGTGCGCTGCTCGCGCTCATCGGGAGCATCAACGGTCTGGACGCCGGGCATGACGGCAGGCATGAGATCAATTCCACGGGGCATAACAGGGTTCCTGTTCAAAGTGTGCTACAGTATTATACCCGCATCTGCTTCCTAAACACCTGCTTCCCAAACACCGCCGGCAGACAAAATCTCGTGCGGCTGGAACCGCGTCTTGTATTCCATGCTGGGGCAGCCCGCGACGTAAAAGCCGAAGTACGCCCATTTCTTTTGGAGCGACTTCGCAAGTTCAATCGTCTGCAAGAGCGCGAACGTGCCGAGGGAGCGTGAGCGGCAGTCGGGGTCGTGAAAATGGTAGACGCCGGAGACTGTGTTTGGTGTGATGTCAGCAATCGCGACGGCCCGTAGTGTGCTGTCCTCCCAAATCGAAATCTCGATGCTCGGCACGGGATTCTGGGTGAACTGCCTTTGGTAGCTGCCTAGTGTCCGTTCGGCGTCCGGCCAGCCTTTTGTTTCCGTTTGTGCAGCCTGGTAGCGGCGGTACAAGTCCAGCCGCAGGGCGTCGGCAGCCGGCGGGGTGTACCGAACTTCGAGGTCGGCGTTTCGGCGCAGGCAGCGCTGCTGGCTGCGGTCAGGGATAAACTCGGCGGCGGGGATACGGAGAGGACGGCACTCGGCGCACGCTTCGCAGACGGGGCGAAAGAGTGTCTGTCCGAACTTGCGCCAGCCGGCGTTCATGAGCGTTTCGTATTCGCCCGGCGAAAGATGGGTGGCGATAGCATACTGCTGGGTTGCCAGCCTGTCCGGCAGGTAATGGCAGAGGTCGGGACCGGAGAGGAACTGATCGAGTATTTGCATCAGCGCTCGGTCAAGCGCTCTTCGTAGTCGGCCAGCATGGCTTGATACGGCGGAAGCACAAGATCATTTGCCCACATGATGATCGCATTTTCGCCGTTGTCGCTGTAATAGTTCTTGCGAACCGCGACATCTTCAAACCCGTATTTCACATACAGATTATGTGCGACAGTGTTCCGCTCACGGACTTCCAATGTCGCCCGCTCGGCCCCGCGCCGAATGCCTTCGCGGATCGTGTCCAAAAGCAGGCGCTCGCCGATTTTGAGGCCACGCACCGACGGGTCCACGGCAATCGTTGTCATGTGCAGCTCATCCATGATGACCCACATCCCGGCGTACCCGGCGATGGTGCCGTTAGAGAGAGTCGCGACAGTATAATAGGCGTTGGAGTTACCGACTTCCGTGACATAGGCGCTCGAACTCCACGGCAGGGTATAGCAGCGGCGCTCCAAACGCGAGACGTACTCGATGTCCTCAATACGCATCGGGCGGATGGCAATGGTGGTGGGCTGTGACGGCTCGGCTGGAGCCTCGGTAAGTTCGATCATAGCTAAACTTCTAAGGTGTTGGTTCTAAAACAGCAGTCTTCTTCGTACTGACGGTGTGCGGCCCTTCTACCCAGTAGTCGCCGCCGGAGAAAAATTCACGCTTCCAGATCGGCACGGTTTCTTTCAGTGTGTCTAAAAGCCAGCGGCAGGCATCAAATGCCTCAGCCCGGTGGGCGGCGGCGACCGCGATCCCCACACTGCTTTCACCAATCTCTAGGCGTCCGAGTCGGTGCTGCACAGCGCACTTGACGCGCCAGCGCGTTTCGGCGTCCGCGATCAGTCTAGCTAACTGCTTTTCGGCCAGTGGCGCGTAGGCTTCGTATTCCAAATGCAGCACCTCACGCCCGCGTGCATTGTCCCGCACATTGCCGCTGAACGTGACGACTGCCCCGTAGCCCGATGCTTCTACAACCCGGCTGAGGGCCGTCAGGTCTATCACATTCTCGGTCAGCAGTGCCAGAGGCTCCAGTACACCTCCGCTCATCGGCGGCATCCAGGCCACTTCATCGCCATCATGCAGCACCGTAGACGCCTCAGCGAACTCGGCATTCACGGCTGCCCGTGCCTGCGCTAAGAGATCGGCGAACCCTGTATGATGCTCCGCCAGCATATCCGCCGCTTCTTTCACCGTTGCTTGGGTGGGCAGTGACAGAGGCATCTCGTGGCTCCCCGCCACATCCTGCAAGTGAGCGAAAAACAGCATCCGCACGGTTATCATAAATTGCTGTCCAATGAGTCGAAGAACCGTGAGACTGAAGTCCTCGGCTGCGGGGTGAAGACGCCAAATGACCGCCTTCGCGGGCATAAAATAAACAATGTTTATAGAATATACCGGCTGAGGTCTTCGTCTTTGACGATGTCGTCGAGCTTTTCGCGGACATAGGCGGCGTCAATGCGCTTGTATTTGTCTTCCAAATCCGGGGCTTCAAACGAGAGGTCGTCTAAGAGGCGCTCCATGATGGTGTGCAAGCGCCGTGCACCGATGTTCTCCATCTGCGCGTTGACGTCGGCGGCGACGCGGGCCAGCTCGGTGATGGAGTCGTCGGCGAATTCAATCGTGACGCCTTCAGTCGCGAGCAGTGCAACGTACTGTTTGATGAGGGCATTGCGCGGCTCGGTCAGAATGCGCTTGAAGTCGTCTTGGGTCAGGCTTTCCAGTTCCACCCGGATCGGTAAGCGGCCCTGCAATTCGGGGATTAGATCAGAGGGCTTAGACAGGTGGAACGCACCGGCGGCGATGAATAGGACGAAATCGGTCTTGACCGGGCCGTACTTAGTCTGTACGGTGCTGCCTTCGATGATCGGCAGGATGTCGCGCTGGACTCCTTCGCGGGACACGTCCGGCCCGCTGCCGCCGCCGGCGCCGCCGCGCCCGGCGATTTTGTCCATTTCGTCTACAAAGATGATGCCGCTCTGCTCAGCGCGAGTCACTGCTTCACGGGTCAGTGCATCTTGATCAATTAAAGCGCGTGCTTCCTCGCCCGCATAGTGCGTCCGTGCTTCTTTGACGGTCAGTGTCCGCTTGCGACGCTTCTTCGGGACCATGGAGCCGAACAATCCCTGCATATCCATGCCCATTTCGTCCATGCCGCCCTGCGGAGACAAGACCTGCATGAACGGCGCAGGGCCGCTTTCCTCAATCTCGATCTCGATTACATCATTGTCTTTAACACCGGAGGCGATCTGTGCCCGCAGGCGCTCGCGCACTCGATTTTCCTGGTCGCGCCGCCGCTGAGCATTTTCATCCGGCGCTTCCTCAGGCGTTTCTGCTGTCTCGGCTTCCTCCGCGCCTGTATTCGTTGGGCCGGACGGCGAAAATAATTGAGCAAAGGCTTCCAAGGGGTTTTCGCCGCTTTTCGGCATTTTTAGGCGTGTCGGCTTTCGCTCCCGGCGCGGCTGCAAGACGTCAAGAACACGGTCAATGGCGCGGTCTTCTGCCTGCTCTTTGACCTCCTCCATCTTCTCGCGCTCGACGATCCGCAGAGATGCCTGGACCAAGTCGCGCACCATCGAGTCCACGTCCCGCCCGACATAACCGACCTCGGTAAACTTGGTGGCTTCGACTTTTACGAACGGCGCATGAGCCAGCGTCGCCAGCCTTCGAGCAATTTCCGTTTTGCCCACGCCCGTAGGTCCGATCATCAAAATGTTCTTTGGGATGACTTCATCCCGCAGGTCATCGCCGAGCCGTCGCCGCCGGTAGCGGTTCCGCAGGGCGATCGCGACCGCGCGTTTGGCGGCTTTTTGGCCGACGATGTATTTATCCAGCTCCGCGACAATCTGGCGCGGGGTCATGTCTTCCATCTCGGAAACAGTTTCCATCTCATCCATGCTTTTCAGTATACCCAGAGAATTCAAAGGAACGATTGGAAAGATTAAGCTGCGCTCTTGTCCAAAGCGTCCGCCTCGGCTGCCGCGCCGTAGAGCGACAAAAGATTTTCGGCGGCATGGCTGATTTTTGCCGGCGTCACGTTCGCCGGTGCCAGCGTCGCCAGGTCTCGCAGATTACCGCCGCCCTGTGGGATTAGCGCGGCCAGACTGTCGCGGGCCGCCGCTGGGACGCCGGGCGGAGCGTGACCCAGCAGAAGCTGGGCTTTGACGCTCGACAAGCGCGTGGGGGCAGTCGTCGAGGACGCCCGGCGCAGCTCGGCAGCGTAGCCGCCGACATCGGCATTCCAGGGCGCGGTCCTGCCGCCGACCACTTTCAGCCAGAGGATCAGCAGCGACTGCTGGGCGTCCGCCGCCACTTTGATGTTCTGGATCTCGCTCAGTTCCGCCGACACCGCCGCTGTGTCCGGCTCGGTTTTTGCCAGCTTTTGCGCGTCTTTGGGGTAAACCAGCGGCGCTTTGAGGATCGCCGCCGACTGCCCGGCCCAAGCCCGGAGCGCCGGCGGCGCTCCCATCTGCGTCAGCAGGCTTGCCATGAGTGTGTAGGATGCCGCCTGGGAATGGCGCAGGCCCGTCACCTCGCTGCTGAAGTGCGCGACTTCCGCTCCTGCCACTTGCGGGTCCTTAACATTCTTCAAGGACTGCACGGACGCTGTATACGCGACCGCCGACAGATCCGCCGCCCGGAGCGCGTAGCCGAGTCCGAATGCCCGCGCCTGCACGCGCGGCACGCCAAGCGTCGGCTGCGCGGCTTTTGCCTGCATAGATAGAGGCATGAGGGCGAGGAGGGAAAGGAGGGAGAACCTCACCCCGGAACTCCGTTCCGACACGCAGTAATGCGTAGCATACCCTCTCCTTGTCGAGGAGAGGGTGGACACTTGTGGCCGGGTGAGGTTCCTATAGTGACTGATCATAGCTTAAAGCTCATCCACCGTGATGTTCGAGTTTGTGTAGATGCAGATGTCGGCGGCGATGTGCAGGGCCTTCTCGGCGACCTCGCGGGCCGACAGATTGGTATTCTCGACCAGCGCTTTCGCCGCCGCCTGAGCATACGGGCCGCCGGAGCCGATGGCGGCGATGCCGTCGTCGGTGTCCAGCACGTTACCGTCGCCGGAGACCACCAAGAGGTACTCTGGGTTCGCGACAATCATCAGCGCCTCAAAGCGGCGCAGCACCCGGTCCGAGCGCCATTCTTTGGCAAATTCGATCACGGCCCGCTGCAAGTTACCATTGGACGCTTCAAGTTTCGCCTCAAAACGATCCGCCAGGGCCATCGCATCGGCAGCGGAGCCAGCAAAACCCGCCAGGACTTTGCCTTGATACAGCCGCCGGATCTTCCGCGCCGTGTTCTTCATCACGGTTTTGTCGAGCGTCACCTGCCCGTCGCCCGCAATGGCGACCTTGCCGTCTTTGCGGACGCCCACAATCGTCGTCGCGTGCATTGTTATGTTCAATCTAGGTTCTCCAAAAAGCTAGTTTAACTTGAGCCGAAATCTAAAACGCGAGGTGCCCCGTCTGTTTCCGCAGATGATTATCGTAGCTGAAGACATCATCAGGTACGCCGTTTTTGTGTGCCACTACATGAATCGGGTCTTCAGAAACAAGCTCCTCCACATGAATTCCCCGGTCTTTGCCGTTGATGACGATCCCAATTTCAGGATTGGAAAAGCGGTCGTCATACCAAAAAAGGTTAGTTTCTTTCAGTGGGCCATTACGAATATAGCCTATGACCCCATGCCGCCAGGCGGAAGGGCCAGCATTTATCCGCACTGCTTTGGCTAAGGGATGCTGAGAAAGTTCGAGGGAAAGCCTGTTGATAGATGCTTTCTGTTCGGCTTCAAGATTTGGATACGGCCCGATGTCCACAATGATTTTCCGGTGGATGAAGGCTTCACGCTGGCTATGTTGCCGAGCTTGACTCTGTCTGTAAGGATGAAGGAACATGGCTGCACCGGATAGCAGGATTATGACGCTGAACACAAAGACTACTTTATTTAATCTGGTATACATCATCAGACGCCAACCTCAACTTTTAATAACCACTTCTGCTTCTTAAAACACACCGTAACAATCATGGCATATTTTGCGTTGACAGTTCAATGTCTCTTGGGTATAATCAAGCCAATTAGATTGCGACTTTTTTCACAATGTCAACTGAGACTTCGGCGCAGAGCAGCGTCCTCACGCAGCTTTCGGATAAGACAGAGCAGGATTCGGCGTATGTGCGGGAGATGTTCGACGACATCGCGCCTCGGTACGATCTGCTGAACTCGGTGCTGTCGGCCGGCATCCATAAAGGCTGGCGCGGGTTTGCGACCCGGTGCGCGTGCCTGGAACCGGGCAACAGCGTTTTAGACGTGTGTTCGGGAACGGGCGAATGGACGCCGTCGCTGCGGCAGGCGGTCGGACCGGAAGGCTTAGTCATGGCGGCGGACTTTTCGCTGCCGATGCTGCGCTTCGGCGATGGTCGGTTTCGGCAAGAGACAGCCCAAGAGGTGCAGGCGGATGCGTCGGTGCTGCCGTTCGCGGACGGTACTCTTGACGCCGTGACCATCGGCTTTGGCATCCGGAACGTCGCTGACCGTGATAAAGCATTCCGAGAGATGACCCGTGTCTTGAAGCCCGGCGGGCGGGTGGTGTGCCTGGAGTTTTCGCAGCCGCCGCCGGGATTGTTCCGCACGGGGTACGAGCTGCACGCCCGCCATGTGATGCCGAAAATCGGTGGGGCGATTAGCGGCCGGCCGGATGCGTATGCGTACCTGCCAGCATCGGTCGCGCGGTTTGACAGCCGCGAGCAGCTTGCAGAGCGGATGCGCGGGGCAGGTCTGTCGCCGGTGCGCTGGGTGAATCTGACATTTGGACTGGTCTGCGTTCATGTGGGAGTCAAGCCGCTCTAGGCGGCTTTAGAATGGAACTGAGACAATGGGAACTGCTGCCGTTCTGTCTGAAGAAATCAAGACTGCTGAAGTGAAGCCCGCGCCAAGTCCGGTCTCGTTTCTGGATATCGTGCATGACGACTTAGCAGCCGTCGAAGGCTTGCTGGGAAACGAGATCCGCTCGGATGTCAAAGCTGCCTACGCCATCTCCGGCCACACGCTGTCCGCCGGCGGGAAGCGCCTCCGGCCTGCTTTGGTCGTGCTGGCAGCTCACGCCGCCGACAAGCAGTTCCCGGCGCAGACGGTCTTTGCGTCCGCCGCCGCCGCGGAGCTTATTCACATGGCGTCGCTGATTCACGACGACGTGGTAGACGGCTCGGCGGAGCGGCGCGGGCGTCCGACAGCAAATGCGACATTCGGCAACCAGATCAGTGTTTTGGTCGGCGATTATCTGCTGGCAAAAAGCATTTATCTCGCGGCCCGCGAAGGCAACATTGATGTTATTCGTGTCTTTTCCAACGTCACTGTCGGTCTGAGCGAAGGCGAAGTGCTGCAAATCACGGCTAAAGGCGACGTGGATACGTCGGAAGAGACCTACCTGACAATCATTCAGAAGAAAACTGCGGGATTTATCGCTGGCTGCTGCGAAGTCGGCGCAATGCTGGCAGGCGCGGCGGAACCGCAGGTCGTTGCCCTGACCCGCTACGGTCTGAACTGCGGCCTCGCGTTCCAAATTGCCGACGACTTGCTGGACTATACCGGCGACCCGGTAAAAACAGGCAAGCCACTCTGCGGCGACCTGCGCGAAGGCAAGATGACCCTGCCGCTGATTTTGACGCTGCGCGACGTGACAGAAGCCGAACGTACCCATCTGCTGCACATTTTAGAAGAGCCGGAAGCGCTGACCGACGACGAGATCGCAGACGTTCGGGAGACCATCCTTCGGCATGACGGCTACGCCCGCACGGCAGATGCCGCCCGGCGCTATGTTAAAGCCGCCCAAGATGCGCTTTTAGAACTGCCCTCTTCTCCGTATCGAGACTCGTTGCACGCGCTCGCCGATTACGCGCTGACGCGGGAGCGGTAGAAAGTGCTCCATCCGGCGCTTCGCGTCACCTTCTCCTTCTGAACAGAGAGAGTAGCAGGATTTCCCGGCCTTCATGTCGTATTCTCCTTAACTGCCTATCGTTGCTGCCCGCCGATTTGCGCTGAGGAGAACCTGGTCATGCTGCCTTCGCTTCTTGATAACCCCGTCGTGACTAAAGAGCTGCGCGGACGGATGCGCGGAACACGGACTTACTGGCTTCTCTTCGGCTATCTGCTGGTTCTTTCACTTGTCCTTTTTTTCTCCTATCTCGGCTGGTCAGCGCAGCACTCTTCAAACATAGAGGTCGCGGGAAGCGCGGCGGGCTTCACGGTCGGGCGCACCTTCTTCAAGACGCTGTTTTACTCGCAGGCCGTGATGATGGCGCTGATCACGCCGGCGCTGACCGCTGGGGCAATCTCAGTGGAGCGGGAGCAGCGAACCTTTGAGATGCTGCGCGGCTCGGTCCTGCGGCCCGGCGCGATTGTGTTGGGTAAACTGTTTTCGTCGGTCTCCTTTGTCGCCCTGCTGTTGACTTCCTCGCTGCCGCTCTTGTCCCTCTGTTTTCTTCTCGGCGGCGTGTCCCCCGGCGAAGTCTTTTTTGCTTACCTGCTGCTGATTGGGGATGCGTTTTTGTTTGGGGCCATCGGCATCTGCTGGTCGGCGTTTTCGGCGAACACGGCGACGGCGACCGTACTCTCGTACCTCACGCTCTTCCTTTTCTTCGGCCTGACTTTTCCGTTCGCCCTGCCGACATTTGACACGAACGGAACCATGCCGAGCATCGGATTGTGCGCGGTCAACCCAGTCGGGGCGGTGACAGGCGCGGTCCTGCCGGAGCGGTACTACGGCTTTATGCTGCCTGCATGGCTGCCTGCGCTGCTTTTGAACGGTACGCTGACGGCGCTGCTCATACTCGCGGCGATGAATCGTTTAGAAGACTTTCCAGCAAAACGCGCCGCCGCGCTTCGGGCCGTGACGCTGTTGTTCGCGGGCCTACTGGTGTTTTTTGGGGATGGGATTGCCGTCGGCCTGCCGGCTGGAATCGGCGTGACACTGGCATCTCAGTTAATCGCGGAACTGAGCCTGGCTTGCCTGGTGGTGCTGCTGTTCGTGCCAGTGCTGGTGACAGGGGATTTGGAACGGGATGCGGCAAAGCGCAGTCTGTGGCGGGTGTTCAGCGACGCGCGTCTGCCGTCCGGACTGCCGCTGGCCTTGCTGCTAACGGTGGTTGTCGCAGGCATCACACTCGCCGCGATCCACTACGAAACCAGCCAAACCATCTTTTCGGCTTTCAGAATCGGGCTGGCCGGCAGATGGGTCGGACCCAGGCAGTTTCTTGCAGCTCCTCCGCCTCCATTGGTGTCGTTCCGCGAAGTTGGCCCGCAGGCAGCCACGCTGCTGGTATTGATCGTAGCCGGTATCAGTGGACTCGGCTATCTGCTGTCGGTGCTGCTGAACAACCGCTGGTCGTCGCTGGCACTGCTGTATCTAGCGCTGATCTTTGCCGCAGTCCTGCCGTTCTTCTCGTATGCAACTCTCGGCGGTCAGGATGCCGCCGATGCCGCCCGCAGTCCGGCCATCAATTCTCTTTACCTCTGTCCGTTTATCTCGCTTTTGCAGTTAACAGACATCAGCAATCCCCGCCCGGAGTTTGGGCATGACAGCGCGGTGGTCGGCATGATCGGCTACGGCATTTGGCCGCTCTGGGTCGGCACAGGCCTCTTGTACTTAGGAATTGGTTTGGCGTCTTACGCCGCCGCCGGGATTATCCTGCGGCGACGAAACACCCCTGCGAGCCACTTGATTAGTTGAAGCGCTTGATTGCCATGGCAACTTTGCCCATGATGACCACTTCATCAGCATAAATCGGGTCGTAGTCAGGGTTTTCCGGCTGAAGGCGGACGCCCTTCGGTTCCCGGTAGAACGTCTTGACCGTCGTTTCTTCTCCCAGCAATGCCACGACAATATCGCGGTCTTCCGCCGTGCTCTGGCGGCGGGCCACGACGATGTCCCCGTCGCCGATACCTGCATTCTGCATCGAATCGCCGTAAACCTCCAAGGCAAACAAGTCCCGTCCGCCCTGGTCGCCGCGCCGCAGCAAAGAAACTGGAATCGGCAGCATCTCCGGGCTTTCCGACTGGGCGGCCAAAATCGGCGCTCCGCCGGCCACCCGGCCCAGCAGCGGAACAGACACCGAGCGGCCCATGGAAAGCCGCTCGCCGCCTTCCATGAGGTCAAGCCCCCGCTTGTAGCGGTCCCGCCGTAGGAAGCCCTTTGTTTCCAGGCTATCCAAGTGCTTCTTGACGGTGCAGGACGAGCTGAGGCCGACTTCTTTGCCGATTTCGCGGACAGTCGGTGCATGGCCGCGCTGCTCGATATGGGTCCGAATGACCTCTAAAATGTGTTTCTGTTTGTCAGTGAGTGTCTGCATGAGGAGTCCTCTATGTTATGAATGGAATAAAAGCGAATAACAGCGAATAGCTGCATTCGTGAGGATTATACCACAGAGGGCGGGAACTTACACAAACTTTTGTTTGTTTTTTTCTCCATATGGGCAAAATCTTCTTGACACTGCTCTATATGTTGAGTATACTGCAAACAATACAAACTAATGTTTGCTTTGCTGTTCGTTTCTGGCATGGTGCATTGTGAGGAGAATTGACTATGGTTCCGCTGACACTCGACTTGTGTAATGATCGCCCGGCAGCCCTTCGTTCCCGGCCCCATCTCGTGCTGAAAGACCTAACAGAAAGCGTAGCGCCAACTGTGCGCCGGTCGCGCCGCAGTCCGCTCGCTCGTGCGGAAAGCGTACTTTTTGCTGCTGCCGCCGCGTCTGCCTGTGGGTATTTCCTCCTCAGTTCTGCCTCTTCTCTCGTGCACTCCATCCAGCAGAACTACGCTGTTTCTGCATTGCCGCAGACCGTTGTCATTGCAAAAACCGTGAAGCGCGGCGATACGCTCGCCGGTCTCGCGCTCCGCTACGGCGATCCCAGCACCTATTTGTTGCAGCGCGAAGACCAGATTGCCCGCGCGAACCATCTGCCCGGCTCTGCGCCACTTCTGCCCGGTCAGCATCTTCAAATCCCTGTTACCAACCCAAAGGTCATTGCTCAGATCGTCCGCTCCTCGCATTATGCACTTGTCGCCTCGCGTGGGTGACAACAGACGTAAAAAAGCCCGGCACTTTTCGTGCCGGGCTTTTTTATGTTGTTTCCCCTAGCCGGCGAGAGCAGGGCGGCGAGTCTTATCGCGCTGGCAGCCGGGGCAGAATGCCTCGCCGTAATTCCTCACGGATAGCTCCATCTGCGCTTTGGTCAGCGCTTTGCCGCAACTCACGCAGGCGGGTGTTCCTGACGGTGCAGCATTTTTTGGTTCGGCAGGCTTTGACGCGGCGGGCGCATCATCGCCAAATGGGTCATCTTCCGTCGCATCCAGCAGAGCGCTGCCGCCGATGAGCGCCTCGAAGTCGTCCTCGCCTTCGTCCACAACAGCCGCAGCAGGGGAGGGACGACTCGGCTGCGGGCGGGTGACCTCGGCACGTGGCGCGTCACTGCCATCACGTCCAGAAGACGGCTCACGCGGCGGCGGGGCCGAGTCACGCGCAGCAGACTGTTCGCGGGGCGGGGGAGCAGAAGGGCTGTAGCGAGCGCCGTCGCCATTTGGCGTGGGCGGTGCGCCGTAGCGGCTGCTTCCACCCCCGCTGTAGCCGTTGCCGCCTCCCCCTCCGCCAAAACGTCCGCCTCCCATTGGCTGCGGGCTGTCGGCAAACCGGCCCGCCGTAGACTCGTCCAAGTCGGGTGAGAATTGGGTGCCGAAGCCGCACAGCGCCAGGGCGCGGCCTACCGCTCCGGTTTCTGCCTTCTCAATATAATCACCGAAACCTTTAACGTCTTCTTTTTTCGTTCCCGTCGCCATCAGCTTGCCGTCGCCGTCACAGATGCGGGCGCGGAAAATGGCGTACTGCTTTTCGTGGTTGATCTCGACGGCTTCCGTCTCGATGCTCCAATCGGGATGCTCCTGACGAAACCAGACGATGCGGGCCGAGACGGGGAGGTAGGTGCGGCCACCCTGCACTTTGATGAGGTGCCGCTTGAAATCAAATGCCATTGCTGCTGTTCTCCTTAAACCAGGTCAGATGCTCATAAAACTATGCGGGACGAGAGAAACCGGCACTGGAAGTGCCGGTCTATTGTTGAATGGAAGTCGAAGCGACTAAAGATTTTGATGACGCACTCTGCTCCTAATCCGTAGTCGCTTCGACTTCCACGCAAAAGTAGACCGGCACTTCCAGTGCCGGTGTATTTGTCCTACGCCAAAGAGTAATCGGCTTCCTCTTCGGTCACATCCGCTTCCAGCGACGCCGGCAGCTTTTCCGGGATGCCGATGGCGATGTCGCGGACCTTTGTTTCCATTTCGAGCATCACGTCGGGATGCTCGTCCAGAAAGGTCTTGGCGTTCTCGCGGCCCTGCCCGATGCGCGTGTCGCCGTAGGTAAACCACGAGCCGGACTTGTTGGCGATGCCCAGTTCAATAGCCATGTCCAGAATTCCTCCTGAGCGCGAAATTCCGGTGCCGAACATAATGTCGAACTCGGCCTGCCGGAAAGGTGGGGCGACTTTGTTCTTGACCACTTTGACTTTGACCCGGTTGCCGACCATGTCTGTGCCTTGCTTCAAGGTCTCGACACGGCGGATGTCTAGCCGCACCGATGCATAGAACTTGAGCGCTTTGCCGCCGGGCTGAGTTTCGGGGTTGCCGAACATGACCCCGATTTTCTCGCGGAGCTGGTTGATAAAGATAATGATCGTGTTTGTCTTGGAAACGCTGCCGGACAGCTTCCGCATCGCCTGAGACATCATCCGGGCCTGAAGGCCCATGTGGCTGTCGCCCATCTCGCCTTCGATCTCGGCCTTCGGCACCAGCGCGGCGACCGAGTCGATAACGATCAGCGCAACCGCGCCGGAGCGAACCAGGCCGTCGGTAATTTCCAGCGCTTCTTCCCCCGTAGACGGCTGAGAGACCAGCAGGCTGTTGATGTCCACGCCCAGCCGCTTGGCATATTCCGGGTCCAAAGCGTGCTCGGCGTCCACAAACGCGCAGATGCCGCCGGCACGCTGCGCTTCTGCGACTAGGTGCAGCGCGAGAGTCGTCTTGCCCGATGACTCTGGGCCATATACTTCGGTAATACGTCCCTTCGGGATGCCGCCGACGCCGAGCGCGATGTCCAATGCGACCGATCCGGTCGAAATCGCTTCCGTCACCAGCTTTTCGGCCTGTCCAAGACGCATGATCGCGCCTTTGCCGAACTGCTTGTCAATCTGTGCCAGCGCTGTTTCTAATGCCTTTTCTCGGTCCATTTTCGCCTCTTCCTTTATTCCAAGCCCACAATCTCACTAATCAAACGTTTGTTCGTGTCTCCTGGATTGTACCCGGATTTTGGCCGAGAGTCAAGAAACTCCGTAGAAATAATGGGTGATTTTACTGGCAACATCTGCCAACAAAGCAAGATAGGGACAGACGTGCCTTGACAGAAACTTGAAGGGGCGGCTATACTCCATCCGGCCCCGAAATTGAAACGCAAAGGTCGGCTCGCCCAAAGGCGTTCCGGCATGGCGCACGAGAAATTTTTGTTCTTCCACTCTCGTGCGTGCAACCTAAACCTGTAGGAGGAGACCATTTGCAATTGAAAACGGCCCGTACTTTCGGTTATGTGTCTGTCGCCTCGGTATTTTCCGCGACAGCTCTTCTCGCTCCCTTTGCGGCGGTCGCCGCGCAGAACAAAGCTGTTCTCGCCCCGACCCCCGCCGCCAGCTCGACGGAAGCCGCTCCCGCTCCGGCACTGATGCCGGACCCTGCGATTGGAATGCTTCCCCAGCCGCCGTCTGTCACTATTTATGACGGCAGCCATCCGGCCCGGACTTTGACCACGGCGTCCACCACTGTCGGCGACGTGGTGCAAAACGCCGGCATTACACTTGGTCCCGATGACCACATTCTGCCCGCTCTGTCCGCGCCGATCACGAACGGCCTCAAAATTGTCATCCGGCACGTTCGCACGGAGACCCAAAATGAGACGCAGTTGATTCCCTTCAAGACCGTCTTCAAGATGAGCCGCGCCGTCGCGCCAGGCAAGATTGCAACGGGTAAGCACGGCGTCCCAGGTATTCTCACCAAGACCTACGCCGCCCGCTTTGTCAACGACTCGCTGAAGTCGCGGACTCTGGTTGCCAGCCGGGTCACGACACCTCCGGTGGACCAGGAAACTTTGGCCGGTATCCGTGTCCGCGAAGCGCGGGCCTTGCCATCGCGCTCCGGCTCGTATCAGCGGATGCAGTGCTTCCACATGGTCGCGACCGGCTACTCGCCGTTTGAAGGCAGCAGCGCGGGCCGCTGCGCGAACGGGATGCGGGCCGGCTACGGCGTCGTCGCCGTAGATCCCCGGCTGATCCCGCTCGGCTCGAAGCTCTATATCGAAGGTTACGGCTATGCACTGGCGGGCGACACCGGCGGCGCGATTAAAGGCCACCGGATAGACCTCGGCCATACGACGTTCCGCGAAGCCTCCAATGTCGGACGCCGCTCCGTCACCGTCTGGCTGCTGTCCGCCGCACGTTAAAACCCAAATCTATAGAAGAGACTCATGCGACAGGGAATCATCAACCAGTATCGGGCGTTCCTGCCGGTGTCGGAAACGACACTGGTTGTGACGCTTTTTGAAGGTGACACACCGCTTATTCCTGCGCCGCGCCTTTCGGCAGCAATCACGCCCGGCCTCAACTTGCTCTTGAAGTTTGAGGGCATGAATCCGACCGGCTCGTTTAAAGACCGGGGCATGACGATGGCCGTCACCAAAGCTGTCGAAGATGGCGCACGGGCGATCATGTGCGCGTCCACCGGCAATACCAGCGCGGCGGCGTCGGCTTATGCCGCGCGGGCGGGTTTAGAGTGTGTCGTGCTGCTCCCGAACACGGATGTTGCGCTTGGCAAGCTGTCTCAGGCACTCATTCACGGCGCGAAAGTCCTGGCGATTGAAGGCACATTTGATGATGCCCTGCGTCTGACCCGCGAGATTTGCGGCTTGTATCCAATCACGCTGGTCAACCACATCAATCCGAACCGCATTGAAGGCCAGAAAACCGGCGCGTTTGAAGTGTGCGATGCCCTCGGCGATGCCCCCGATTTCCATGCCTTGCCGGTCGGCAACGCCGGCAACATCACGGCGTATTGGAAAGGCTACAAAGAATACCAAGCCGCAGGGAAGTCCCAAAAGCTGCCCAAAATGCTTGGCTTCCAGGCCGCTGGGGCCGCGCCGATTGTGGACGGTGCGCCGGTTCTTAATCCCCATACCATCGCCACCGCCATTCGGATCGGCAATCCAGCATCGTGGCAGCACGCGCTGGCTGCTCGCGATGAGTCGCACGGCATTATTGACAAAGTCACTGACGCCGAAATCCTAGAAGCCTATCAAATGATTCCCGCACTGGAAGGTGTTTTTACCGAACCGGCCTGCGCCGCCCCGGTAGCAGGCCTCAAGAAACTGTACAACGCAGGCTATTTCAAGGACTATGACGGCGCGACCATTGCGGTCACACTCACCGGCCACGGCCTGAAGGACCCCGACCGGGCCATCAAGACTGTCCCGCATCCACCGACAGTTCCCGCCGACCTCACCGCCGTTGTTCGGGCACTGGGCTTTTAGCCCATGTCGCTCCGCACCCTGCGTCTGCGAAAGCAGACCTACTGGGCCTTCGGCTTCCTGCTCCTCCTGGCACTGCTGTTGCGCCTCAACGTGCGCCAAGGCCGGGTCTCCGGCCCCTCCATGTCACCAACCTACGAAGACGGCAACACAGTCCTCGTCTGGAAGTCCGTCCCCCGTTCTCTTCTCAAGCCCGGTGTCGTGATCATCTTCCGGGACACCAACGGCGACGAGCTGATCAAGCGCATCGCCTTCATCGGTCCGCAGTACGCACGCATCCCGCCGAACGCCGATTGGACCACGATCAACGGCAGCCGCAAAATCCCGTTCACCGACCTGTTCAGCAACTACTACGCCCGTATCGCATCGGGCCAAACCCCCGCGCCGTCCGCCGACCGAGACATTTACGTCCTCGGCGACAACCTGCCGGAGTCTGACGACAGCCGCCACATCGGCCCGATTACCGCCAAACAGATTTTGGGCAAAGTCGTTCCATAGCGTGGGTTAAGCGGTATAATCATGCCATGAGACGCCCCGCGAGAACTGTCCTGTGCGTCCTAGCTCTTCTTTGCGTTGAGTCGTCTGCCTAGCCCTGCCGCGCCGCCGGCCGTGGAGCCGTTTGCTACCCTTTCTCTCGACCGCAGCGTCGCAACCCTTGCGTACTCTCCCGACGGCAAGTTTTTGGCGGTGGGGGAGTATTCTCAGAGAGGGTACATTGGCCCAGACACAAAGGCTTTTTGCCGTAGCGTTGCCGGTCGGGTGCTGATTTTGGACGCGAGATCAAGAGTCCTGCGCCAGACGCTGTATGTAACATATTCAGGCAAAGCACACCCATCTGGGCCAGCCGAACAAATGGACGTTCGCAGCCTTGCGTTTGCGCCGGACAGCCGGACGCTTGCGGTCAGCACCGCGCAAGAACTCACAGGCGAAAGCAAGGTAGCCGAGATTACCCTGTGGGACCCGTTGACTGGTCGGCGGAAGCAGTCGCTTTGGAGTGGGCTGTATGAAGTTGTCGGCAGCCACACGCTCTGTTTCTCGCCAGATGGCCGGGAGCTGGCCGCCGGTGTGCGGAAAGTGCTTCATCCGGTAGAGGAGCTTGGGGACACGGATCAAGGGCAGATACTGATATGGAACGTGCCTTCTTACCGGCTGAAGCGGCGTATTGTCACAGAGAACTTTGGCTCTGAAGCGGTTGACTACGCTCCCGATAACCACACTTTGCTCTGTAACGACGACAGCTTGGACCTTTGGGACACCCTCACAGGCCGCCTAGTCCGCCGGCTGACATCGGTCCTTCAGCCCGATGCAGGCTACGGCGTGTTTTCCCCAAACGGGCATCTTATCGGCGGCGATAGCCCATGGGTCAAAACCGCAGGCCGGATTTGGGATGCCCGCACAGGCAAGCTGCTTCATACCATGCCAGGATTTGATGATGGGGGCCAGTGCGCTGCATTCACTCCTGATGGGTCCTGCTTCATTGGGGAAACCGGCTGGCCCCTCTATTCGCCTCACACGCACGACATCCGTGTTTGGGATGTGCACACTGGGGTGCTGGTCCGTGTACTTAAAGGGGGAGGAATGGCCTTCGCCGTTTCTTCTAACGGCAACGAGCTTGCCAGCACCGCAGGAGACAACGACATTGAGTTTTGGCACCTTAATTGAGACATCACCTATGACACAAGCCCTTCTCCAAACCGACATCCCCGGCTTGCCGCGCTTCATTCAAGGCAAAGTGCGCGACGTGCACGACCTCGGCGACGCACTTCTAGTCGTCGCCACCGACCGCATTTCGGCATTTGACGTCATCCTGCCGACCGGCATCCCCGGCAAAGGCCGCGTCCTGACCGCGCTGTCCGAGTTCTGGTTTGAGAAAACTTCGCACATTGTCCCGAACCATTTTATTTCCGGCGACATGGACGTGATCGGCGAGCGCCTGCATTCGGCGGGCGTCACCGTCACGCCGGACTTGATTTCGATGCTCGAAGGCCGCACCCAGCTTGTCCGAAAGTGCGAGGCCCTGCCGCTGGAATGCGTCGTGCGCGGCTATCTCGACGGCTCGGCGTGGAAAGATTACCAGACAATGTTCGGCCACGGCGGCGAAGTCGTCCTGTACGGCATTCCTGTTCCCATCGGTCTGCGTCAGGGTGACCCGTTTCCGACCCCGCTATTCACGCCCGCCGCCAAAGCTGATTCCGGCCACGACACCAATGTCTCGTTTCAGGAAGCCGCTGAAATCGTCGGCGCAGACACCGCCGCGAAGCTCTCTGAAATCAGCATCGCCCTTTATACCTTCGCCCGCGATTACGCCGCCGAGCGCGGCATTATTATCGCCGACACCAAGTTCGAGTTCGGTTTGCTGAACGACAAAATTATTCTCATAGACGAAGCCCTCACCCCAGACTCGTCCCGCTTCTGGGAGGCGTCGCTGCACAAGCCCGGCAAGCCGCAGGCATCGTTTGATAAACAGTTCGTCCGC
The DNA here is from genome assembly GCA_965213825.1 of Capsulimonadaceae bacterium. Lineage (GTDB taxonomy): Bacteria > Armatimonadota > Armatimonadia > Armatimonadales > Capsulimonadaceae > JANXMY01. Next base: position 440,134 of record CBDCAE010000005.1, on the reverse strand, counting down.
GATTATTTGGAAACGCTGGATTGGGACAAGACTCATCCCGGCCCTGAGCTTCCCGCCGAGATCGCCGACAAAACCGCCGCCAAGTATTTCGACGCCTACCGGCGGATCACTGGCGAAGAGTTGCCGCTATGAAGGCAATCGAGGCGCTATTTAACGCACCAAGAACTGCCGCATTGAAGGGTAAGCCGCTGAAGCTGGGACAGGCTGCCGCAATCGTGATCGTGATTAGCATCATCATCCTTCTTTACGACGTTGAAGGAATACACGACATCTTGGCAGGCCGCAGGCTTCATGCACTCCTTTATTGCGGGCTTGCGGCGCTAATGCTAATGATGCTGCCGATCCATGTGTACACCTTCCTGCGCGTCAAGAAAGGTGTCAAAGTATTTTTCGTTAATCCCTTGCCGCTCGTGGGAGTGCTGCGTGTTCCGCTCTCGGTCAAAGTTGCGCTCGTTGGGTCGCTGACAATGCTCGTGTCAGCAGTGAGCTACCTGTCGCTGTCTTCTTTCTATCTCGTTCCCCATGTTCCTCTTGCTCGAAAGTTTGTGATGCTGGATATTGGCTTCAATTTTTTTCTTTGGGTCGTCGTAGCTTTTGCCTGGTATCTTTTCGTGGTACTGCATCAGCAAGAAGTTTCGGGGATGAAGGCGGCTTTGAAACAAGGGAAAGATGTTTGGCCGCCGGCTCCCTCCGTGCCTGATGGACGGAATAAGGATTGACGAGAACTTGCAATGAATAGCGCCGAAAGAACTCATCCACCACAGTTGCCGCAGATTGTGTCTGTTATCGCGACCGTGATCTTCACGCTGTTTGTCGGAGTGTGCAGCGCGTTCACTCTTTATATCACCTACGCGCATTTCAACACGCAGAAGGGCTGGATTGTCTGTGCGATGTCAGTAGGGTCTGTCTGCTTCTTTGCCGGTTACTGCTGGTATCGCATTTTCACTGAACCGCCGCCGGTCACGTTGCAGTTTCAAGAGCAAACGGAAGGTGTTTGGCCTCCGGCTCCCGTAATGACAACTAAGAGAGACAACCTATGAAATACATTATGCTGGTGCCGGATGGCATGGCGGATTTGCCGATGACGGAGCTGGGCGGGCAGACGCCGATGATGGCGGCGAAGACGCCGAACTTTGATGCACTGGCGGAAATGTCGCTGGTGGGAAGCGTGCTGACGGTGCCGCCGGGCATGTATCCCGGTTCCGATGTAGCGAATATGGACCTGCTGGGCTATGACCCGCGCCGCTACTACACGGGGCGAGGGCCGATTGAGGCTGTCGCGATGGGCGTTCCGCTGGACACCGGCGATGTGGCCTACCGCTGCTCGCTGGTGTCGTCGGATGGGACGACGATGCTGGACAACTCGGCGGGGCATATCTCGACCGAGGAAGCGCGGCCTTTGATTGAGCTGTTGGACCAGAAGCTCGGCACGGACAAGCGCAAGTTTTTCCCCGGTGTCCAGTACCGGCACATCATGGCGGAAAAAGGCGGCTCAATAGACCTGCAAACCATCCCGCCGCATGACTTTGTGGGTAAGCCACTGGCGGGCCACTGGCCGGAAGGGGCGGGGGCCGAGAAGCTGAAACAGCTCATGTACGACTCGCTGGAGCTTTTAGATGACCACCCGGTCAATGTCAAGCGGCGGGAAGAGGGGAAAGAGCCGGGAAACATGGTTTGGCTGTGGGGCCAGGGCTACGCGCCGAGCCTGCCGAACTTCCTGCAAACCTACGGCAAAGTCGGCGGGGTCATCTCGGCGGTAGATGTCGTTCGGGGCTTAGGCCGCGCGACCGGCCTCCGTATTATTGATGTTCCCGGCGCAACTGGGTACATTGACACAAACTACACGGCAAAAGCCAATTATGCAGTGGCGGCTTTGGACACAATGGACTTTGTCTATATCCATGTGGAAGCGCCCGACGAGTCCGGTCACGAGGGGAACTTGGACCACAAAATGCAGGCGATTGAAGACACGGACAAAAAGCTGCTGGGGACACTGCGGGAGGGCATGACAAAGCGCGGCCCGTACCGGCTGGTGATCGTGCCGGACCACAAAACGCCGATCTCGCTCCGAACGCACGAAGAAGGCCCGGTGCCGTTTCTCTTATATGATTCGGAAAATCCGCATACGGCGTCTCATTTTCCGTTCGACGAGCGGGCCGTCACGGAAGCCAAAACTCAGATTGACGACGGTACCCGGCTCATCCGAATGCTGTTTGCGTAGTTGACAGTGAGCCGATTGCATGAAACTTCGGGACATGCCTACAGCCTGGGATACACCTCTGCCTTTGGTCGAGATCGCGGAGACCCCGACGACGCTGACAGTCACGCAGACAAAAGCCGCCGCGCTGCGCGATCTGCGGACATTGCTGATCCAAGCCTGGCATTTGCCGTTTACAGTCTTTGCTTTCTTGTTCGCTTACTTATCCGAGTCCTCTTCCTCCTACTGGAACCACGGGGAGAAACAAAGTCTTGGGGAATGGTATCATGATCCATTTTGTCTTTGGACGATTGCTTTGTTTAGCCTAGGGATTGGACGTTCGCTTTTGCCCGCAATCCGCAGCCTGCTCGGCAGGGCGACTTTTGTTTTCGACAAAGACCGAAATGTGCTGCTCCGCAACGGCAGGCGGGTCGGGCTGCTCGGTGAGATTTGCGCGATCAAGGCTCAAATCAACAAAGGCTTGCAGTATAATCCGGTCTTCCGCCTGATGCTGGAGCTGCCGCAGCGCCGGAAAGTTGTTGTTGCTGTGACGCACTTTGTTCCGGGGCGCGGCGATTTTCGTGTCAGCCGCTACGGCACGAGCCGGTCGGCCAGCTTTGTCTACCTCCACAACTGGCTGGATTATGACAAGCAAGACTATGTGCCTTTCCTTGACCCGGAGATCGCGGAGATAGAGCGCCGGATTACCCGGTTCCTCGCAGAATAATGACAGAAAGAAATCAAAGTTTGCAGATTTTAGTGACCGGCGCGGCAGGGAAGATTGGCTCGAAGGTCGTGCAGGAACTCGTGAAACACGGCCATAGCGTTCGGGCGACGGACCGGCGGCCGGTTCCGCCGGAAGTCCGGGCGGCGGCGGACGTGGTGTATGCCGATCTGACCGACGCGCTTGCGATGCTGAACGCCGTGCGCGGCTGTGATGCCGTCGCGCACATCGGTGCGATCCCGAACCCCAGTGTGCCGCCCGATGAAGTTTTGCGCCTGAACGTTCTCGGTACGCAGAACATCTTGGAAGCCGCCCGTGCCGAAGGCATAGGAAAAGTCGTCCTGACAAGCAGCATTGGGGCATTAGGCTTTTCGTTCCCGACCCATCCCTGCCTCCCCGATTATCTGCCGATTGATGCCCGGCACCCGCGCCGCCCGCAGGACGTGTACGGCCTCTCCAAGCTGATGAATGAAGAAAGTGCCGCTGCGATGACCCGGCTCTGCGGCCTGACCACGATTGCGATCCGGCCGCCGTATGTTATGGACTTAGACCATGCGAAGCAGCGCGGCTGGCTCCGTCACATCCCCCAGCGGCACGGGGAAAACTATGATTCATCGTTCTGGTCCTATGTTGACGTTCTGGACCAAGCCCGCGCGTTCCGGCTAGCGCTGGAAGCCAACCTCACCGGACACCATATCTTCTACACGATGGCCGACGATTTTGCCGTGGACAGCACGGCATTGGCCCTTGCCGAGCGCCATCTGCCCCAGCTCACACCCGACCTGCCGCGCCTGACCGGCCAAACGTTCTTCGACCTGGTTCCTGCCCGCGATCTGCTGGGCTTCACCGCCGAGCGCACCTGGCGCAAGGCGCTGGAAGAAGAGACGGAGTAGAGACGGACGGCACTAGGGACGAATCCTTCAGAGATTTCGCCGAGAGATTTCGCCGAGAGATTTCGCTGAGAGCATTCGGGAGTTCCTGAAGGAGAAGGCGGCGCAACACAGCGAGCACACGATCCTTACAGTCGGCGCGGCTCTCATACGTGATGAAGGCGATGAAAAAGTTTATTCTATTCGATCATGATGGTGTGCTGGTTGATACCGAGTTCTGGTATTACAAGGCCGCGGAGCGTGCCCTGGCGGACATCGGCTTCGCTCTGGACAAGCAGCAATACCTTCGGGACATGACGCAGGGATTGGGCAGCTGGGTCCAAGCCCAAGCGGCTGGAATGGAGGAGCAGGCGCTCCGCATGCGGCGTGCGGCTCGTGATGCCTACTACCAGGAGTATCTGAGAACCGAAGCCATTGAGATCAAAGGTGTCGTCGAGGCGCTTGCGGAACTGTCAAGATACGCCCGCATGGCAATCGTGACCACCTCAAAGCGTGCGGATTTCGAGCTTATCCATGAACAGCGCCAAATTCGACAATTCATGGATTTCGTCCTTGTTCGCGAAGACTACAAGCTCGCCAAGCCGCACCCGGAACCCTACCTGACCGGCCTGAGCCGCTTCGGAGCCAGCAAAGAAGAGACGCTGGTGGTAGAGGATTCAGCCAGGGGGCTGAACTCAGCCGTGGCGGCCGGTATCGACTGCGCTATTGTCTATAACGACTTCACGAAAGCGAACGACTTCTCACAAGCCAGCTATCGGATTGACACTTTGATTGGGTTAAAGGATATCATCCTGACTGTGAGCTGAAGGAGCATTTGTCTGGAGCAAACCCTTTGTGTGAGACAATTAGTTAAGGTGCGATGGTCTGGTTCTTGTCTCGGTTCTTGTGATGGCTTTTCTCGAACTCGGCAGGGGCATGTAGCCCAGGCTGGAATGCAGGCGCTTCCGGTTGCAAGCCGCTTCCACGAAGTGGCCGATCTGCGCTTTAGCATCGGCCAAGCTGTCGTATTCGCTCAAGTATACCTGCTCGCACTTCAAGGTTTTTATAAAGCTCTCGACCTTTGCGTTATTATACGGATTGCCTTTCCTGCCCATGCTGATGGCAATCCCGCTGTCTTTAAGCAAACTCGCGTACTCGCCCGAAGCATATGAAACGCCTTGGTCTGAATGATGCACCCTCTGGCCCGCTCCGCAGAGGCGAACCTTGTGTTCGCCCTTCTGCCTGTGTTCGCCTTTCTTTATGAGTGTTTGCCCTTCTTTATGCTGTCTTTTCCCTGCCACCGTCCTCGTGCCAATACGGTTTTTCTCTGCCATTGCCTCTTTCCGTGCATTTCCCCCTGACGGCGCTTTCTGGTTTCCCCGAACATAAAACTGCTGGCATGTCGTTTGCCGCCTTACACTGTTCATATCAGCCTTTGGGCTGTTTGTTTATAAGGGAAACCAGAAATGAAGTACTCTCTGCTCCCAATGCGCTTTGTCTCGTTATGCTCCGTGCTTGCTGTGCTGGCCTGGGCCGCCGGAAGCCGGATCCATGCCGCTGTGCCGCCGACTGTCAGCCAAACGATTTACGCCGGATCGCTGCAAAATGGCTGGCAGTACTGGGGGTGGGGGAACGACATTCTTACCAATCCCGCTCCAGCTCTGTCTGCCGCTTCGATCAAGGCTCAGGAAGGGCCGTGGCAGGGGGTCTACCTGCACCATGCACCGTTCCGCACTTCGTCGTCAGCGACGGTCTCGTTTTGGGTCAACGGGGGCACGACCGGAAGGCAGTTACTGGTCGTGAGAGCACTCCGCAGCAGTGTCCCGCAGACCGCCGTCCCGCTGCCTCCGCTGAAGGCAGGCTGGCAGCAGGTGCAGATTGCCCTGCCGCGCCTGGGCGTCGGCACTGCCCTTGATATGGACGGCCTTTGGATACAAAACAATACGCCGAACACGCTGGCACCGTTTTATTTGGACAAAATCGCGCTTACCGGCCTGCCGCCGCTTCTGCCGCCGGCACCGCCCATACCGACGGAGCTGACTGCCAGTCCGCAGTGGGCGGCAAACTGCCCGGTCTGCGGGGGCATGGCGATGGCCCATGTCGTGCTGGCCTGGAACGCGGTTCCCGGCGCGACGGCGTACACGGTTTACCGGGGCGATGTGAAGCAGGTCAGCCCGGCGACGCCAGGCTGGACGGACATGAACGTGACCAGTGGGCAGACCTACTCTTACGCCGTGTCTGCGACGGGACCCGGCGGAGAAAGCACTCGCTCGGCAGCGGTTTCCGCGACTGCCCCATATCCGCCCGCTTCAAGCGCGGCGTTCACCGCACCGGTCAACCTCTGCGTTTCCGGCCTCTGGTCCGGCGGACCGACGGATTCGCTTTCCTGGTCCCCGGTCCCCGGAGCGGCCTCGTACAATGTTTACCAGTACACGACATTGATTGCGAGCGTTGCCGGCACTTCCTGCACGCTGCCGCTCCCGGTATGGGAAAACGGCATGACTTACACCGTCACGGCAGTGGACCCGATGGGCATGGAAAGCCTGCCGTCGGCGCTCGCTGCCGCGCAAGGTGCCTTTAGTCCGGCCCAAGCGCCGGGCTGGACGCCGGGCGCTCCGGTCCCGCCGACGATGCTGTCCGCCGTGCCGGAATGGAATGGGGGAAAGCCGCGCCTCCATCTGGCCTGGCACGGGGCAGGCAACTCCTACACCTACACCCTTTACCGGGACGGTCACCCAGTGCTGTCCGGCCTGTGGGGCCTGAATGCGTACGATACCGGCGTGCAGCCCGGCGAGACCCACTCCTATGCCGTGACGGCGTCGAACGTCGCCTGGACCCAGGCTGCCGAAAGCACTCCGAGTGCGGCCGTCACCGCCTCCGCGCCGTCCGGCCCGCCTGCACCTGCCGTCGGCCTGGTGCAGGTCACGGGCGTGGACGCAAACGATGACAGCGCGGTGGTCTCGTTCGACGCCGTTCCGGGGGCGCGGGATTACCGTGTGTATGACGCGGCCCATCCTGCCACCGTCAAGTACAGCGGCGGCAGCCTGAGCATTGAAATGAACGGGCTGGACCCCGTGGCCGGGGCAAACCTGGTCGTTGAGGCGGTTGATAAGCTTGGCCCGTTCCAGACAATGGATGGCATGGCCGGGCCGGGTGCGATGCAGATGGACGGGATGCACCAGGCCATCAACGGCCAGGGCGATCCCTCAAACATTCCAGTTGTGCTGGCCCGTTCCACCCCAACACCGATTAATCTCATGCCACGCAGCATGACCGGGGCACAGACATTCTTCGACGGTTTCCGGGCCGAGCCGCCGCTCGCCGCTCTGCCCCTGCCCACGCTGGTCTCGAACACGTTCTACGGCGACCCGCAGTGCTTTAACTCGTTCGCGAACGCCAAATGGACGGTTCGCGACTACGGTGGTGACTTGAAGGACACGAAGATCTTCTTTATGGGCAATCACTTCATGGACACGCTCTATGACGGCGGGACGCCTGGCAGCAGCGTGCCGATGCACAACAACAATGCGTCGCTTGTGATGATGCCGAATACTGTTGCCGACATCTCCGGCGGCAAAGTGCTGCATGTCACCTTCGAGGTGGACCCGCACATGGATGGCCGCCGGTGGTGCGACCTGTTTGTCGGGGCTGCCGGCGACACGCTGGTAGACCCCGGCAAGTTCGCGGACTTTGCGGGCCGCCGGCCCACCCTGAGCGGCAAGCTGTTCCGGTGGGAGGTACAGAGCAATGCCCACGCGCTGAGCTTGTTCCCCGGTATTCAGCCCGATGCGTTCTCCGACATTGTGCCTCTGACCCATCAGGAAAGCGGGGTTGGGCCGGACAGCTTCGGCATCTGCGCCCGCTCCGGGCCGTGGTGCAAAATCCCGTGGAACGGCACGCCGGGCGACCTCGACAAGCGCCATAAGTTCGACTTGTACCTGTCGCAGAACCGGGCCGTCATCATGGAGCAGGGGCAGGTCGTCAAAGACGCCGTGTTCCCCGCCGGGGTCACGCTGCCGTTTGACAAGTGCCAGGTGTATTTCGTGCATCAGCTTTACCACACCGGCAACGACCGCCCGGAGCTGCTGAATTACAGTCCCGACGACTGCTACTGGATCAATAACCGGCCCTTCAGTGATGAGCGCCACTGGGACAACTGCGCTTTCAGTGTCTTGAATGCTTTTCCTGCCACTTTTGATGGTCAATGATCTTTTGGCATAACTTACAGCGCGACACGCTTGCGTCTCGCCCTTCGTCGCGGTGGCGGTGGAAGTCGGTGCGAGGTTTAATTTCTTCGCATCGACAGCACTGCTTGTGCGTTTCTGATCGGAAACGAAGTGTGCGAACCCCATGAGGGGTTTTGCGCTGGCACTCTTTGCAATGTGAGCGCAAACCATCCGGCCTATCGTTCCGATGGTAGAAGTCGGCACAACTCTTGATTGCTCGGCATTTAGAGCATTGGCGGTGCAGTATGCTGCTGTATGTTTGACGATGTTCCTGCATATGATCAGCCTGGGAATCGAAAAGAAACAAATTTTCAGGTCAGTTATCCAGTTTATCGCTGTTTTTGTGGTGTACGACTTCTTCCTGCATGAGAAAACGTCCCAGCATCTGCTCCATAACATAGTGATGCTGATACACCTGTTTGCCGTTAATCCGTATTCGCCAGTATCCCTTGTAGATGTAGCCTTTGCGCCGCGCTTCTGAGTGGCACAGCCGCGAGCAATACTTTGATTGAGATGAAGGCGAGCTGAACTTGCTTTTACATTGAGGGCATTCGTGTAGAAACATGAGCAGATTATACCGAACAAAATGTTCAGAAGCTGCGGAACTGAATGTTCTGGATGTCTCTCGCTGAGTTCTCAATGAGCGTCGCTGAATTCCGCCGAGAATCAAGTATACTATCCCTCAAATGGCGACCCACACGCACGGCAGTTTGAAGACGCATGAGTATTTGACGGAGATGGCGGCGCTGCTGCTGGAACTTCCGGCGGCGGACCTTGACAATGCGATTGAGCTGTTCTGGGAGAACTACCAAAACCGGCGGCGGGTCGTGTTCTGCGGCAACGGCGGCTCGGCGGCGACCGCAAGCCACTTGCCTGCCGACTTCCAAAAGAACATGTTCCTGCACGGCGGCATTCCCTGGGAGTGCCTGTCCCTAGTAGACTCCGTGCCGCTTTTGACGGCGTGGAGCAACGACACGCAGTTCACGGAAGTCTTTGCGGGGCAGGCAAAGACCTGGCTCCGGCCCGGAGATCTGCTTGTCGCGGTCAGCGGCAGCGGTAACTCACCGAACATTCTCGCGGCGGTCGAAGCCGCCCACGACTGCGGCGCGGTCACGCTCGGCTGGAGCGGGTTCGACGGTGGCAGGCTGGCAGGTCTCGCTCAGCATAAAATTGTCGTGCCGAAGCACAACATGCAGATGGTGGAAGACTCGCATTTGATCATTGGCCATTTGATCTACTGCGCCCTCCGTGACCGCCTCCTCTGATTTTCCACTTGGGCTTCCGGCTCTTAACTTCCTGCGCTCATTTGCCAATAAAAGAATGACAAATACCGTGTCCCCGGACGCGATGAAGGCCAGAGGAGGAAGGTAGAGATATGCGGCTTGGTTTTGCTCTGGAATACTCTCTCGGACACACGACGCACGCACAGAATTTGAAGCGGGCGCTAACCCGGCACCCCGACATCACGCCAACCTATGTGGACTTGCCCTACGACGGTCTGGCCGGGGCGTGGACCCGCCTGCCAGGGGTCCGCTCAAACTGGTCGGTGCGGGCGTCGCTTGGTGCGTGGCTCGGCCTGCGCCGCTCCGCCAGGCACCTCGACGGAGTGCTGTATCATACGCAGGTGACATCGCTGTTTGCCGCCGGACTGATGCGCCAGGCGCCGTCCGTAATTTCGCTCGATGCCACGCCGGTTCAATATGACGCCCTCGGCGCGTTCTACGGCCATGTCCCCAGCACGAATGCGCGTCTGGAAGCCGTCAAGAAGCGGCTGAACCGGAGAGCGTTCGGTGCGGCCCGGCACCTTGTGGCCTGGTCGGAATGGGCTAAAGCCTCGCTAGTCGCCGATTACGGGGTCGCGCCGGAAAAAATCACGGTCATCCCGCCGGGCATTGACACGGACTTGTGGCGGCGCGGGCGCCCGGTGCGCTCTGACGGGCCGATAAGACTGCTGTTTGTCGGCGGCGACTTCCCCCGCAAAGGCGGGGAGACTCTGCTGGAAGCCTTCCGCCGTCTGCCGCCTGGCCTCGCCCATCTTACGATTGTGACGAAAACGCCGGCTATCGGGAACAATCTGTCTAACCTGACAGTCCGGCATGATGTTCAGCCGAACTCCGACACGCTGCTGCGGCTGTATTCGGACGCGGACTTGTTTGTTTTCCCGACGCGCGGCGACTGCCTGCCGCTGGCGGTCATGGAAGCTTTGACATCGGGCCTGCCGGTCATCACCACTGCCATCGGTGCCTTGCCGGAAGCCGTAACCCATGGAGAGACCGGCTGGATTGTTCCGCCGGACGACCCGGCGGCTCTTGCTGACGCGCTTCAAGCGCTGGCCGCCGACCGCGCATTGCTGTCCCGCCTGTCCGTGCAGGCCGCCGCCGTCGGCGCGGAGCGCTTTTGCGCCGCGACAAACTACGGGCGGCTTATCGAAGTTGTGCAGGGACGCCGATGAAAAAAGCCTTGCTTCTCATTCCGAGCGTTCTAAAGACCGATGTGGACGCGGAAGTCGCCGCCGGCGAGCATCCTGTCATGGACTATTACGCGCTCGCCCGTGTCCTGCGCGAACGGCATGACCTGACGGTGGATCTGCTGGATTACGCCGCCGCACAGGCGGATTCGTCGGGTGGGGTGCGTCTGGCGGGTAAAGCCGGCGGCCCAGATGCCGCGCTGGCCTGGATGGGGTGGCAGCGCCGCCGGGAGTACCAGACAATTTTCACGAACGGCGAGAATGTGGGCATTCCGCTGGCCCTGCTGCTTGGTGGTGTTTCCAGCCCGCCGCGTCATGTGACTATCGGCCACCGGCTGTCTACGGGGAAAAAACAGCTCTTCTTTTCCAAGCTGAACGTGCAGCGGCGCATGAACACGATTTTTTTGTATGCCGATGCCCAGCAAAAATGGGCTGTTCATCAGCTAGGAATCGCACCGGAAAAGATTGCACTGATCCCGTTTCACGCTGATGCCGACTTTTACCGGCCTGTGGCGGGCAGTGACGTGAACCCGAACCAGATCTGCGCGGCTGGCCTGGAATGGCGTGATTACCCAACACTGATTGACGCGGTTGAGACTATGCCCGATCTTAAAGTTAAGCTGGCGGCGGCGTCACCCTGGTCCAAGCATGAGAATGAGACGGCCACTCGCATCCTGCCGCCGAATGTCGTGGCCCGCCGCTACTCTTACTCCGAGCTGCGGCGTCTCTACGCCGAGTCGGCGTTTGTCGTCGTGCCGCTTAAAGAAACGGATTTCCAGGCGGGAGTTACGACGATCTTGGAAGCGATGGCGATGGGCAAGGCCGTCATTGCCACGCGAACTGTCGGCCAAACTGATGTCATCGTTGATGGAGAAAACGGTCTCTCGGTCGCACCCGGCGACGCTGCCGGCTGGCGGAGCGCGATTGCCCGTCTGCGTGATGACGCGGCTTTGCGAGAGCGTTTAGGGAAAAATGCCCGGCGCTGGGTGGAAGAAAACGCGACACTCGACTTGTGGGCGGAGCGTATCGCGGGTTCGATTGCCAACTAGTTTCATGAATGTCGGGTTACAAAAATAAATTGTGTCACTGCCCAGCCTTTTTGGCATGAATTATGCAGTAAGAATTACTGGAATCGCTATTGGTATGAAATCTTATACAGTCCGTGTCTTGGCCGTGATTGCCGCCGTTTCGGTCATCATTAATGTCCTTTTGTTTTTCCGGTATTCGTCGAGCCGGCCCATTGTCACGGTCGGCGGAACAGCGGTCACGAAAAAGCAGTTCCAGGACCAGTTGGAACATGACGACGGCCAGGCAGTCCTGACCAAGATTGTATTCACGGCGCTTGTGACCCAGGCTGCGACCCACGCCGGGGTGTTGCCGACCAGCAGTGATGTGGAAGATCGGGTGCAGGCGCTGGCCCGTCAGGCACCCCAGGTGCTGGCCCCCTATAGCCGCGACCCGGTTCAGATGGCCCAGTTCAAGCAGGACCTTTCGACAAATATGGCACTTGAGAACTTACGCATCCAGGATGTCGCACTCTCGCCCGCCCAGATTGCCGGCTACTATGCCCAGCACAAGAATGACTTCAGCCTGCCGCAGCAGACGCTGACGACAACGGTGGTGACGCAGAACAGCCTGGATGCCGCGACCGCCGCCGATCTGCTCCGCCAAAACGACCCGCCGGACGTCATCGGCCGCCAGCATGGCCTGCGGGTTGTCGGCGTCGGTGGCTACAACCCGGATTTGTCGACCCTGTCGCTGGCGGTCAAGCAGCAGACCAGCGCGTGGGCGCAGTCTGCCAAAGTCGGGGCAATCAAAACATTCCAGGCTGGGGCGTATTTCCTGACTTTCCAGGTCAGTCAGCGTCGTCCGGGCACTGTCCCGCCCCTCAGTCAGATACGCGGGGAGGTGGAGCGCGCGGCGCGTCTTGCGCTCGCCCCGTCCCAGCCGGAGGAACTCGCGCGGCTGTACCGGAACAGCAAGCCTGAGTTCAATTCTGACAAGTATGCTGCGTACTTCGCCGACATCGAGCAGTATTCGCCGGGCGCAAGCGCAAAAAAAACCGCGGCCATGCCGTAAATCTTGTCGTTTTCTGCGTCTTTTTCCGCTATACTAAACTCAGCGCAAACTTGCTAGCTTTCAACGATTTCGTTCGTCCACACTGACTAGAAAAGGGGGTGAAAACCATGATCAACTTCAACAAATCCGCCACCGTCCTGCTGATTGCATCGGGGATGTCTCTCGCTGCTGTGCCGTCCCAGGCCCAGTCGGCACAGCCCACCACATTCGCTTCCATTACCGGAGCGGGAACCGGCATCAGCAACGTTTTCACTTATACGCCGGGAACGACAGGTGGCTTTAGCATCACGCCGGGAGCGCAGTTTATTGCGTCTTTCCCCTCAACGTTCACGACAGACAGCCCAGCAACAGTCGTTTTTACTGGGCTGAACAACGTCGGTACCGTGACAGGCGGCCCGTCGAACTACAGCCAGACGCTCTCTGGCGGCAGCTTCAATGTCGAGGCCGGTGGCACGACGCTTCTCTCCGGCACCTTTGACGGCGGCAACCTTCTGGACGGAACAACTGGGTCTAACACCCCGACAATCAAGAATACGCTTACCAATGTCGTTTACACTGGTGGGACTTACTTCAATCAGTCGGGCTTGTTTAATCCCGGATCATTTTCGATCTCGATGACAAGCGCATTTCCTGCTCTCGGAGTCAGCGGCGGCTACTTCAACGGCTTCACGGCAGGCGGCACGGGAACATTCCAAGCTTCCCCCACACCGGCTCCGGTGCCGGAACCGGCTACGGCTGTTCCGTTTCTCTTTGGCGGCCTTGGCCTTTTGGTCTTGGCAATCCGCAAAACGCGCAAAGCTGCAAGCACCACTGCTTAAGGCCCCGCCCGAACTGCACTCTTGACACAACCCAGCGGCGGCGTTGTTTCGGCAGCCCGCCGCTTTTTTTCAAGTTTTCGACCCCCGGGGCCGAAACCCGGTATATTCCCGCGCTATCATTGCGGCAAGTTTCGCCGAAGATTACGTTAGTGTTTGCAAGCATGGCTGTAGCGTCAGTAAAACCAAGTGCGGAAAAGGCAGTACCACAGAACTGGGCGAGGGGGATGCCATTTGCTCTTGCGGCAGTTCTGCTCCTAGTGCTGGCCTGGCCGGTGCTTCGGTTTTGGACCTACGAATATACCAAACCGGAATCGTATTATAGCCATGCGCCGCTGATCCCGTTCATTGCGGCCCTGATGCTCTGGCACAAGCGTCACATTTTGGCGGCAGCAGTCAAAAAACCGGCAGTCCAGGCGATTGGGTTGGTCTTTTCGGCCCTGGCCCTGCTGGTCTTTGCGGAGAAAATCGGAGCTGAGGCGCTGGAGTCGACCGGACTTCTGCTGACCCTTACCGCAGGGGTCTGGCTGGTTCTGGGAACTGCTTTTGTCCGGTCAGCCTGGTTTCCGATCGGATTTTTGTGGCTGCTGGCGCCGCTGCCCGGCCCGGTGCTGAACGACGCGACCCAGCGTGTGCAGATGCTGTCCACTGTGCTGGCCGACAAGCTGCTGCACTTGATGGGTTTCGGAACGGTGCTCACCGGCAACGTCATCCAAATGGAGGACTACGCGCTTTTTGTGGACGTGCCATGTTCGGGCTTCAAGCTGCTGCTCGCGCTTTTGACTTTCAGCGCAGCATTTGCCTTTTTGGTAGACGGCACGCGGCTAAGGCGTCTGCTGCTGTTTGCCTTCAGCCTACCACTCAGTTTGGCGGTCAACAGCGTGCGGATTGCGCTGATCGGCGTGGTCGGCGAGTGCGTTGGAACACCGGCGGCCCATGTGTTTCACGACTGGAGCGGGATGATTACGCTCGCACTGGGGTTTACGGCTTTGTTTGCTCTCGCGAAAGGAATGGGATGCCGCACGTTTGCCGGATGGGCTATCTTTTAGCGCTCTGCATTGGTGCGGCCCTGCTGGTCTCGCGGGTGTGGAACCCCGCGCCTGCGGCTCGTTTTGCCGGCCTCAGCAGCGCAGATATTCCGCGCATGGTCGGCGGCTGCGCGGCGGGGCCGGATGACGCCGTGCCGGCGGATGTGCAGGCTGCGCTGTCGTCGGCGACACTGACATCGCGCACTTACCAGGCGGCGGAGACAGCGGGGGACCCGATAAACTTCGTGCTGATTGGGGGAACCGACCGGAGCGCCCTCCACGACCCGCGCTCGTGCCTGATTGGAGCGGGAATGTCGGTTCAGAACGATCACCTGGAGCGGCTTCCGGGGACAAGCATTGACGCCCGTGCCTGCCGGGCTGCTCAGACCGGCGGGGCCGGGGCAGGCGGCAGCGGGTTCGACATGATTTATCTGTACTTGGTTAATGGCCGGGTCGTCAATGAAGCGACCCAAATCCGCGCCGCGATGCTGTGGAGCGCACTGCTCGGACAGCGGGGGACGCCCGTGTATTTTCTGCGCTTTACGCGCCCGATTTCTTCCGACCCGCGCGGGAACGCGCGGGGTCATGCAGCCCTGCTGCAATTCGCCTCAGCGATGTGGAATACGCTTCAGCCCCGGCTGCTGCCCTCCGCCCGCCAACCAGAGAAAGGCTGAGTCTGTGTTTACTCAAGTTTCTGTTGCCGGCACAGAGTTTCATAATGTGACCATGGAAGAAGCGGTCACCTGCATCGTGCAGATGGCTCAGAAGACCGAAAGGCCGCGGTACGTCTGTACCGGCAATCTGGATCATCTCGTGACGCTGGAGCGCGACGCCGAGTTCCGGGCGATCTACCGGAACTCAGACTTGACGCTTGCCGACGGCAAGCCGGTCATTTTGCTGTCTCAGCTTGCGGGTGGGGAGCCGCTGCGCGAGCGGGTTACCGGCAGTGACTTATTCTGGGAGCTGGCACGGGCCTCGTCCGTCACCGGCCTGCGGCTCTTTTTCCTCGGCGGCGCGGAAGGGGCGGCGGACGCGGCGAAAGAAGCCGTCCTGCGGCGCTATCCCGCGGCGGTCATCTGCGGCACCTACTGCCCGCCGCGTGCCGTTTTTGCCACCGAAGCCGAACAAGCCCGGATCCGCGAAAAAGTGCAGGCTTCCGAAGCTGATATTCTTTTTGTCGGATTTGGCGCTCCTAAGCAGGAAAAATGGATCGCGGCGAATAAAGACCTATTGAGCGTCCCCGTGTCGATTGGCGTCGGCGGCTCGTTTGAGATGGCATCGGGTCTCGTGCGCCGTGCGCCGGTCTGGATGCAGGACGCGGGGATGGAATGGGTCTACCGCTTTTTGCAGGAGCCGACTAGGCTCTGGCAGCGGTATTTCGTCCGCGATCTGCCATTTTTGCTGGCCCTGGTCTGCCGGACGCTGGCCGAGCGGCGGACAAGTACCGCGCGGCTGACCGTTTCAGAAGCTCAGTTTTCGGAACCTCAGTTCTCAGAGTCTCGCTAGCGCCACTTTAGTGAGTGCTCCCATGTGAAAGCAGGTCCGCTCATAGCAGCCGTTAATTCTAATCCTAACACTGAGGGCAGCGGCGATGAGCTGGTGCCATTTCTTCCCGAAATTACCCTGCGCCGACCGCCCCTCAGTCGCGGCCCGCTTTCGGTTCTGTACCGAGGCTGGGACCGCGCCCGCCGCCGCGAAGTGATTGTCAAGGTGCAGCGGGCAACCGAAGACCCCGTTGTCTTGAGCCGCTTCGGGCGCGAAGCGGCGGTCATGCAGCGCTTGCGCCATCCAAGCATCGTCTCCCTTTACCTGTACCATCCCGGCGATCCGGCGAAAAGCGATCCGGCGGCGCTGGTCATGGAGTATGTTCACGGCCCGACCCTTGCCATGCTTGTCTCTGAAGGCGGCTTTCTGCCGCCTGCCCGCGCCGTACAGATTCTCGAAGAAATCGCTGAGGCGCTGGACTGCATTCACGGGATCGGAATCGTCCACCGCGATGTTAAGCCGTCGAACATCCTGGTCCCCAAGCACGGTCCCACCAAGCTGACCGACTTTGGGGTCGCCCGAATTGACGATGATCTGCCGCTGACTGTGATGGGCGACATTCTCGGCACGATTGAGTACGCCAGCCCTGAACAGGTTCACGGCAACGGTGCGGTAGACACCCGCAGCGATGTGTATTCCCTCGCCGCCGTGACCTACTTCGTACTGACCGGCACACCGCCGTTCCGCGCTGCCGACAACTCCACTCAGGCCCAGCTTTCGGTCATGCACCGGCAGGTGTTCGCCGAGCCGCCGCCGCTCCGACTCCACCGCTCCGACCTGACCCCTGCGATGGAAGCCGCCGTCCTGCGCGGGCTGGCCAAAGCCCCTGCCGACCGCTACGAGTCCGCCGGCCAGCTTGCCGCTGCCCTCCGCGCCGCCGTCACCGCCGCCGCCGAGCCGCAGCAGGCTTCCACGGAAGCCTCGGCCCGCCGCACCGGCGCGATTGCCGGCGCACTGGCCAGTGCGTGTCTGCTGCTGGCCGGGTTTGGCTTGTGGAAAGAAAGCGAGCGCACACCGCCCGCGTCCACGCCGCCGGTGGTGACGGCGCAGACCCACCGTGCCCTCCCGCTGCCTGCCGAGCCGCCGCCCGCTTTGCCGATCAAAACAGCCGCCGGAGCGCCCAAACCGCTGCCAACCCCAGTGAAAACCGCCCCGGTTAAGATCGCCTCAGTAAAAACCGCCCCAGTCAAGACCGCCTCAGTCAGGCCAGCGGCTGCTCCTTTACATCCGCCTGCCAAGCCCGCCACGAAGCTTGCTGCCAAGCCTGCCGCGAAGCTTGCTGCCAAGCCTGTGCTGATCGCCCGGATGCCGAAGCCGAAACGTGTCCATCTCGCTGCGTTTCTCCCTGCCCGGCCGAAGCCAAAACGGATTGCTGCCGCTCGCACCTCACTTCAGTCGTTTTTCGCGCCGAAATCCCCGCTGCTGCCGGTGAGGACTGCTGAACATAAGCTGGTGCCGCGTCCGCTGTCGAGTTTCTCCCCGATCATTCCAGCCGGTGTCCTCAACCCGCCCGCCATCATGGAAGTCGTGCCGACCCTGCCCTCTCCTGTTTCTAACGCCGTTTCCAGCACGGCGACTGGGGTAGGATGGTACACGGTTTCCTGCTGGATCGCTGTGGCCGAGCAAGCTCCGCTGCAAAAAGCGGCGCTTGTCCAGGCATCGTCTCTCTGGATCAAAGTGGACGGTCAGCCATCGCCCGCGCTTGCGCTGGGGCAGTGGGCGGAGCTAACCACTGGGAAGCACACAGTCACGTTTCAGCCATTTGTGGGCCTCGGCGTCGGCCCGAAGACTTGGGACATTGACATCGCTCCCTCCGCCCACCTGAGCCAGCAGATTCCGTTGCCGTCCGCGCCCCTGCCCGTCATTCCGATCCACCTGCGTAACCCTTAGCGCAATCGGACACCGGAATCGCGTATAATAACGGCAGGGAGAACTCCAATGGCCGTCACAACTAAACCGTCCGCTGCCGGGCCGAGCGCGATTACTGGGGCGCTGGCGCAGATCACGTCGCGACTGCGTCTTCAGCGCTGGGTCGGTCATGCGTCGCGCGGCGCACTTGCGGGAACTGTTCTGGCGCTTGTCGCCGTCGCGCTGGCTCACTTTGACGTCCTGCCTGACTGGCTGCCGCTCGAAGCCGCTCTTGTCGTCCCCATCCTTCTCGGAATTCTTGTCGGCACCGTCACTACATTTCTGCGCCCGATCTCCCCAATGGACGCGGCGCGTCTTGCCGAAGCCCGACTTGGCCTCAAAGAGCGTCTTTCCTCGGCGCTGGAGTTCGAGAAGTCACCAGAAGCCAGCGACCCAGAAACCGCAACGCTGCGCCGCTTGCAGCTTGCCGACGCCGCTTCCCACGCTCAGTCTCTCAAATCCGCCGATGCTGTACCGCTCCGCCTGCCCTGGGAATTCAAAGCCTTTGCCGCCGGGCTTGTCTTGATCGCGCTGGCGCTTGTTGTCCCGAATCTGCCGGTGTTCATCCCGCCGGGCATCAAAATCGAGCGGCAGATCGTTCAAAAAACCGGAACAAAGCTGGAACAAACCGCGAAGCTCATTGCCAAGCAGGCCGACACGCAGCGCCTGCCGGGAACACGCCGAACCGCCGCTCAAATCCAGCGCCTCGCCCAGCGGATGGCGGCAGGCCACATGGACAAAAAACAGGCGATGGTGAAGATGTCCCAGCTTACCCAGCAGATGCGCCAGCAGCTCCAAAAGACCGCTCAAGCCAATTCCAGCGCCGGGGCTGGCGGCAAGAGCATGGCCCAGGCAGGGCAGCAGCTCGCGCTGGCGATGGCGGGAGGCCAGAATGCGGCGGGCGCAAACGGTAAGCAGGCGGGGGCGGGCCAGAAGAACGGCGGCTCCGGCGCAAAAAGCGGTCAGAAGTCCGGCCAAAACGCCGGAGCAAATGCGAAAAGCGGGGCCGGAGATAAGTTTAATGGCTTCAATGTCCCGACCGCCGGTAAATCGGCGGCGAGCAAGAACGCCCAGAACGCCCAAACTCCAGCAACGCCCGAAATGCAGAAAGCCGCCCAGGCGATGCAGCAGAACGACAGCCAGGGCTTGTCCCAGCAGCTTCGGCAGATGGCGGACAAGATTGACTCTGGCAAGATGTCCCCTGCCGAGCAGCAGCAATCCGCGCAGGACGCCCAAAAGCTTGCCAATGCTCTCAAAAATACACCGATGACGGAGACGCAGCAGCATTCCCAGGCTGCCGCCGATGCCCTGAAGCGCGGCGACAAGCAAACAGCGGCGTCGGAAATGCGAAAGGCCGCTGCGTCCGCCGAAAAAGAAGCGCAGGAGCAGGCCGACCAGCAGGGCCAGTCGGACGCCGCTCAGGGGGTTGAAGATGCCCAAAGCCAGATGGCGGGCGCGAACAGCCCCGGCGACATCTCCGACGACAGCGGCCAGCCCGGCACCGGTCAGGGTAAAGGAAGCAAGTCTGGGAAAGGACAGGGGAGCGGCGAAGGGGACGGCAGCGGTCTTGGCGACGGTCAGGGCCTGCAAAGCTCGCAGGGCAAAGTCGGCAGCGGCAAAGGCAATGGCGGCTCCGGCGGCGGCGGCATGGCGGGCGGCAAGCCGGGCGACAACGGCGAAGGCTCCAGCCCCTTGAAGCATCTCGGCAAAGCCGGCGCGGCACTAAACCCGAAAGGCGTCAAGCTTTATTTCGGCAAGCCGCTGAACGCCGGCCCGTCCAAGACCGGTCCGACCCGCAAAGTCGGTGCGAACCCGAATGCTCTGCCCGGCCAGACCGCAAGCCAAGTGCCGTACTACAACTATGTTGCGCCCGCCCGGAAAAGTGCCGAGTCGGCCATGGACAAAGAAGACATCCCGCCCGCCTACCGCAGCGATGTCCGCAGATACTTCAACTCGCTCAACCCCCCGGCGGCAGGGAGATAACGAGATAGCTATGACAGACGAAAATGTGGAGCAAGAGAGGTAGAATGAAGAGTTCCGGTCGTGAGGAGCGATATGTGTCACGGAAGGTGCCTCAAGTCACCATACGTTGATACGAAGTAATGCCGAAGGCATAAACGCACGGCTAGACAGTGAAGACGCTACGAAGTACCGCCTCTGCACTGGCAGACCCGGAGGGCGCGGCACTGGGAACCGTCTTTATCCTGTTCCTAACCCCGCGAAGCGGTGTTTTGTGGCGTCCGCGCCGCGTAGCCGTGTGTTTTAACACATGGTTCTTCTAGCCGTGCATGTCGCGGCGGAGGGTGTGGCAGAGCTTTGTCATCAGGCGGACGGAGAAGTCGTCATCGGCATTTTTGAGACCGGCTTCGGCGTAGGGCAGGGCGGCGGCGGGCTTTTTCTCTGTGTAGGAGAGCAGCATCGCCATTTCCCGGTCCATCTCCCAGTCATTCGGGTTGTGCTGGATGCCGTCGGCCAGCACTTTCTCACCTTCGGCAATGTGGCCGGTGCGAGGCAGGATCGCGCCGCCCATCAGCTCATACGCCTGCGTGAAATGCGGGTCGAGCGTGATAATAAGCTGAAGCATCGGCAAGAGGCTCTCGTTTTTCGCCCAGTTGCCGCCCTGGGCCATATACTGATGGTGGTAATGGTCAATGACCTTGTCCCAGATCAAATTCGCGGCGGCGATGCGGAACTCGCCGCCCGCCTGGGCGAGCGCGGCGTTTTTGCCTGCATCTGCGCTGGAAACTAAGTACCCCTGCGCCTGACCCGACGCCTGGGAAAGTGACTCAAAGGTTCCGGCGACGGTGAAGAAGCCGAAGCAGAGCAAAGCGGCGGGAAGCGATTTGCGCCAATTTGCGCTAAGTTTCACGGTTAGGCGGCCTTTCGGTGGCTTGGTGGAGAAGGGCAGTCCGCCGGCGAAGCAAGCTTCAGGAAGTCCGCTTCACTTGGCAGGTGAACGACTTCGCAGGCGCTGCGGCGGACGCGGCAGCAGGTATTGAGAACGCCTAGCACAAGAAAACCGACGGCGATGCCGCCAAGCTGCCTTCGCTCTTCGCGGGAATACTGCGGATCATCCCAGTGTTCGAGAAGCTCGTCGCCGTCACCGTCATCGTAGACCGGCGTCTTCGGGGCAGGCTGCGCGGAGGCCGCCGGTGCCGCCTGCGCGGCGCCATGCGGGGCTAAAAGCGTGACACTGCCGAGGGTCAGCACAATGCTCGGCAGAAGCAGCCAGGGCGCGAAATCTCTGCGAGGATAGCTCTTCATAATTCTTTCCGGGCAAAGGTCAGCGATGCCAGCGCCAGCAGGGCGGCGGTGTAGAAGATGCCGTAGACGGCGGTCTGCCAGAGGTAAGCGTTCGGGACGATGAGGTGATGCACCATCGCGTCTTTGAAGTTGAACGCTTCTAAGTTCGGCAGCAGGTGGTACAGCGCAGCAATCATGAACTGATTGAAGGCACTCTGCGGGCGGGCAGTCAGCGACGCATACAGCGGAAACTTGACATTGCCGAGAAAGCACAGCAGCACGGACAGGAACCAGGCCAACGGCCATGACGCCCAGGTGGAGAGCCACAAGGCCATTGCGGCAAGAATGGCAGTTTCTAAAAACAAAAACGGCAGTACATACAGCATGGCCTTGTCTACATGGCCCATGTAGGCAAGCTGCAAAAACGTAAATGTCACGGCCATAACAGCCATGCCGATGGCGACTGTCCCCATTGCGCCGGCATATTTGCCGCAGACAAACTGCCAGCGGGCAACGGGCTTTGCAATGACAGGATAGATGGTCTTCTGCTCGCGCTCGCCGGGAATGCCCGTGACGGTAATTGTAATCGCAACAATCGCGGACACCAAGAAAACCGAGAACAAGCACAAGTCGTTCAGCATCTTCATCTGAACGTGCCGGTCGAACTTCGCCAGCGACGCCGAGCCGAAGATCAGAAAGACAGCGAACAGCATCAGCACGTGGAATACTTGTTTCCGGGCGCCTTCCAGCATGGTAATTCTGCCGATCACGCCGATGTTTCGCAGTGCCTGCATCTTCTATCCTTCCACTAAGCGCAAAAATGCATCTTCTAAGGTCTCGCGCTGCGGACTGACCGCGATGAGCCGGGCGCGGCGGGCTTCCAGCAGACCCATGACCTTGTAGACAATGGCCGCCGGGACACGCAGAGTCGCCCCGCTGCCGGATGCCGACGGCTCGACTGCGCCGCCCCAATCTTTGACTTGATGGGTCAGGTAATCGTCGCACTCCTCCTGCTCGATTTGCACCCGGACGTCATCGCAAACCCGCGTAATTTCCTGCGGGGTCCCGCAGGCCACGAGTGTGCCATGCGCCATGACTCCGACCCGGTCGCAGACCGGCTCCATCTCCGACAAGAGATGCGACGACAAAAAGATCGTCTTGCCGTCGTCTTTCAGTGCGGTCAGCATCTCCCGAAGTTCTTTGCGCCCGACTGGGTCCAGACCCGATGACGGCTCATCCATAATGAGGAGGTCCGGGTCGCCGACCAAAGCAGACGCGAGGCCGACTCGCTGGGTCATGCCTTTGGAGCACTTCGACAAGATCATGTGCCTGTTGTCCCACATGCCGACCTGACGCAGTGAGCGCTCCGTCTGCTCTTTGGCGCGTTTGCCGCTGAGGCCGGATAATCCGGCATGGGCCTGAACCACTTCCACTGCCGACAGAAACTTCGGGAAGTACGGCTGCTCCGGCAGGTAGCCCACTGACTGCCGGGCCGAAACATCGCTCACGGATTTGCCGAAGAGCCAGGCGTCGCCGGAAGTTGGCGGCAGAAAGCCGAGCAGCATCTTAATCGTGGTGGTCTTGCCCGCGCCGTTCGGCCCCAGGAAGCCAAACAAACCGCCCGCAGGGACATCCAGGCTTAAACCGCGGACCGCGATCCGCTTTTCTTTCTGGCGCGGGACCGGGTACTCTTTCGTGAAGTTTTGGATTTGGATTGCGGTTGCCATAGCGTGTGTTTTCACACTCAGAGTGTCGGTATTTGAACCGGGCTTCTTTAGAGAATAATTTTCGGGTACAATAGCGCTGAAAACCATGCCTGTACCCTCAAAAATTACCCCTGCCCAAGTTCAGGCGATGACCGAGCGCGGCGATTCCGTGCGGCTCGTTGATGTCCGCCAGCCCTGGGAATATGACCATGCACACATTCCCGGTGTTCTGCTCATCCCGCTCGGCGAACTGCCCCAGCGGTTCGCGGCGGAGCTTAACCCTTCCGAAACCATTATCTGCATCTGCGAACATGGTGTCCGCAGCGCCCAGGCCGCTCAGTTTCTCGCCGCACAGGGCTTTTCGGATGTTGCCACAATGACTGGCGGGATGGCGCAGTACGGCGGGCAGGCAGAAACGAACACATCGGAACCCCAGATGCCAGAAAGCCTTTCCTAAATGCCTCAGCCGCTCCGTGAACTGGAAACCGTCAAAACACCTGCCGCCCTTGCTGAACTTTGTGAACGCCTCCACGCCGCCGGACGATTTGCCCTGGATACCGAATTTGTCGGCGAGCGGACCTACCTGCCCCGGCTGTGCTTTGTCCAGGTCGCAACCGAAGAGTTTATTGGGCTGGTAGACACGCTGGCGTTTGCCGATCTTGACCCGCTATGGGACTTGGTCGCCGACCCCAGCATCCAGAAAGTCCTGCACGCGGCGCGGGAAGATTTGCGGCTGGCTTATTACGGCGGCGAGAAACGGCTGCCGCAGAACATCTTCGATACTCAAATTGCAGCCGGGTTTATCGGCCTGCCGTCGTATCCGCTTTCCTACGCCCGGCTTGCCGAAGCCTTGATGGGCGTCAAGCTGTCCAAAGCTGAAACGCGCTCGGAATGGGATCGGCGACCTTTAACCCCCGCCCAGCTTGAATACGCTCGTGATGACGTGCGCTACCTGCTGCCAATCACCGACAAGATTAACGCAATGCTGGAACGGCTCGGCCGTGCAGCGTGGATGGATGAAGAAATGGGTCGCTTCTCTGAGGCCCGCACCTACGAGACTGCTCCAGAAGACGCCTACCTGCGGCTTCGCACCGGGCGCGGCTTCACGGCCCGGCCCACAGCGCTGCTGCGGGCGGTCGCGGCCTGGCGCGAGGAGGAAGCAGCGGCCCGCGACGTTCCTGCCCGGACCCTGCTGCGTGACGATGTGCTCATTGAGCTGGCCCAGCGTCCCCCACGCCGGCTGACTGAGTTCCGCCGGCTGCGCGGCTTCCCCGAAACCGAGGAAGTCTCGTTTGGGTCGCCGCTGCTGGACGCTCTGAATGCCGCCCGCGCCCTGCCCGATGACAAGCTGCCGCCGCCACTGTCCGGGACGGGGCCGGAAGAAACGCCGCGCGAGCGGGCGCTGGGCGACCTGCTGTATGGCCTCGGTGAAGCGCTGTGCTTGGACCGCAACCTCGCACCGGAGCTGGCGCTGACCAAAGCCGATGCCCTGGCGGTCGCTCGCGGTCAGGCCGGGCCGCCGCTGCTCTCCGGCTGGCGGCGGTCTGCCGTTGGCGGAGAACTCGAACAAATCGCGTCCGGTCAGGCGTCGGTTCGCCTGCAAGTGACGCCGAGTGCCCTGTCAATTACACTGGATTCTTCGGCCAGCGAGTAAAGGACTAAGAAGAAGTTCGCTCGCTTTGCCATAATCCGTGGTATACTGCACCAGCTTAGATCGCACAACTGCATGGAAGACGAAACAACAGAGATTTACGTGAAACTCGGCAGCGATGGGCCGTTTTACGAGTTAGTAGAGGCTTTTTACGCCCTTGTCGAAGCGGACCCTGTTTTGCGCCCTTTGTATCCCGACGATTTAACGCAGGCAAAGCAGCATCTTGTTCTGTTTTTGATCCAGCGCTTCGGCGGACACGCGCAGTATCAGGCCGAACGCGGTCATCCGCGCCTGCGGATGCGCCACGTTCCATTTCAGATCGGCCAAGCCGAAAGTGATGCCTGGCTGCGCTGCATGTTCCATGCCGTGGACATGGTCCCAGCATTTTCGCCGTTCCAGCCGATTTTGCAGAAGTATTTCGCCGACTCCGCCGCATTTTTAATCAACCACCAGGAGATACCGGCGTTCGGCACGGTCTGAGTGTCCGCAATTTTGCGGTTATCTTCATGTTTACTGCTTTTTGCACCACTTGGCATCTTTCTTGCACATAAAAACGTATACCCGCAGCAAATCGGCCACCGCCGGAGGAATTTAAGTTCATGCAGTTTGATACAAGACAGCGTTATTTTGCACTCGCACTTTCTTGTTCCCTTTTTGGATTTCTGCCGATGGCGGCAGGAGCTGCCCCGCAGCAACTGGTCCCTGCCGACTCGTTCATCGCCCAGCATGTTGGCACGGTTTCTGAGCTGCATCAGCAGATTTCACTTGACCCTGTTGTCCGCCGCCGCTTGGCCCGGCACTTTCACACGTCGGCCCCGGCGGTCACGCGCTATATTCAGGATAACTTGGTTCTGACAAAGCTGAAGAAAGCGGGCCGTTATCGGGTTTACTGCGTCGGGCGCAACGGGCAAGAGTATACGATTAATTCCCATCTTGCCGCTGGAACTCCTGTGTTCGTCATGCGTTCCACCGGCCAGCCGGTACTGAAGCTCGCCTGTGGCAATCCGATGGTGGCCTCGCTGCCGCCGGTAGCAACGAAAGTCGAGGCGTACCGATCACCGATGATTGCCCCGATCCCAGCACCGGTGGATGCCGCCCCAGCGCTGGCCTTGTCGCCGAATGGCCCGGTTGTTGTCGCGATGGCCGATGCGCCTGGTGTCGTCGTCATGCCGACCACTAAAGTCGGTGGCTTTATTGGCCAGCTTCCGGCCGTCCACGGCGGCAGTTTTCCCTTCGGCTACCTGGCAGCAATCCCAGTCATCGCCGCCGTTGCCAGCCACAGCGGCGGCAGCAGCAGCAATGCAAGTACGGGAACAGG
Source organism: Capsulimonadaceae bacterium (assembly GCA_965213825.1). GTDB lineage: Bacteria > Armatimonadota > Armatimonadia > Armatimonadales > Capsulimonadaceae > JANXMY01. The sequence continues at coordinate 414,358 of CBDCAE010000005.1, read as the reverse complement.
CACCACGGGAACAGGCACCACGGGAACAGGCACCACGGGAACAGGCACCACGGGAACAGGCACCACGGGAACAGGCACCACGGGAACGACAGGCACCACGGGAACGACAGGCACCGGAACGACAGGCGAAACGGGGACGACAGGCGAAACGGGGACAACAGGTACTACGGGGACAACAGGTACGGGGACAGAGACCACGGGAACAGGAACGACCGGTACCACCACCGGGACAGGAACGACTGACACCGCAACCGGGACAGGAACGACTGACACCGCAACCGGGACAGGCACTACGGGAACTGACACGCTGGGAACGACCGGCACGGATACGAACGGCAACACCACCGGAACGACTGGAACGACTGGGGATACCACCGGCACCGGAACCACCGGCACCGGGACCACCGGCACCGGCACCACTGGTGACACAGGGACCACTGGAACCACCGGCGGCACCGACACGCTCGGAACCAACACTGGCAATACCGGCGTTTCGCCGGTTCCCGAACCCAGCACCCCTGCCGCCTTTGCTGTCGGCGGCGCGGCCCTCCTGTACCTGCTCGCCAGCGCTAAGCGGCGGCGCAGCAAAGTGAGCTGATCGCAAAAACGGCCTAATCGAAAAGCGCCCCGGAGCTTACTCCGGGGCGTTTTCTGTTCCGGCCTTTCGGTACGCCGTAATGAGGTTGTGCGCCTGACGAGTCGGCTCCGGCAGGCGGTAGCCGCGCAGGCATTCCAGCACCAGCCGAGCCGCTGAGTCCACGCTGACTTTGTGGCCCGGTGACACATACAGCGGATTTGTCCGCAGCTTGGTCTGCACGACCGATCCAATCACTTCTTTTCCCTTTTTATCCCGCAGCGGCGTGGACATTCCCGGTGCAAGCGTCTGCTCTTTGTCATATGCTCCGTACAAAAAGCTTTTCGCAACTCCCACACTCGGAATATCCAGCAGCACTCCCAAATGGCAGGCGATGCCGAAGCCGCGCGGATGGGCCAGCCCTGCCCCGTCGGTAAACAGCATATCCGGTACGGTTTGAAGCTGCTTAAAGGCTTCAAGCGCGATCGGCGACTCACGAAACGACAGCAGTCCGGGGATGTAAGGCATGGGGGGAGTCGCCGTGGCATAGCGCGTTTCTAGGATGTCAAAGTCCGGGAACGACAGCACGACCACCACAGCATAACCCTCGTTCTTCTCTTCGCTGTAGGACAAATCCAGCCCGGCGATTGTTTTGATGTCTCCGAAGCCGTCAACAAGAGATACCCGCGAACGCAGCGCCACCTGTTGGTTTCGCGCTTCCTCCGGCATCATGTCCCAGGAATGCGCGAGTTGTGGGACTGGCTTCATAAGGCTGATGCTTTCTCAACGCGCGTCAGAAACTCGTCAACGACTTTCAGATACCGTTCGGTTTCTTCTACGTGCGGCATGTGCGAGCTTTCTTCGAACAGCACCCACTCCGAGCCGGGAATGCCCTTTTGCACCGTCTCCGCAATCAGCGGCGTCGCTTCATCGTATCGCCCCGAAACCACCAGCGTTGGGGTTTGGATTTCGCCGAGGCGCGGTGTGATGTCCCACGGCTTGAGCTTCCCGACCACATAAAACTCACTTGGCCCGTTCATCGTGTGGTACACTTCCGGGTCGGCCTCGATCTGGGCAAACGACCGCTGCACATAGTCCGGCAGCGGGTTCACCCGGCAGACGTGGCGGCTGTAAAAGACGTTCACCGCTTCTACATACTCCGCCGCGTCGGTCGTCCCCGCCGCTTCGTGCTTCAGAAGCGCCGCCTGCACGTCTGCCGGCAGCTCGGCCCGCAGCCGGTTTGCCTCGGACACCCACTGGGTCATGGACGCCGGGGAGTTCGCAACAACAAGGCTTTTGAGGCCGAGCGGCTGTGTCAGCGCGTACTCCATGCCGAGCATCCCGCCCCACGACTGCCCCAAAATGTGCAGATGATCCAGTCCCAGTGCCTCTCGTACCGCGCCGACTTCCTCTAAGAACAGCGAAACTTCCCACAGCGATGGATCATGCGGATGATCCGACAGCCCGCACCCAAGCTGGTCATAGAAGATGACTGGCCGGCCTGTTGCGGCCAGCGCTCCAATCGGCTCCAAATAATCATGGGCCGCCCCCGGGCCCCCGTGCAGCACCAGCACCGGAAACTTCCCCGGATCGGTTGTCTCGCCAACGACCTTGTACCAATCCGTAAACCCCCGAAACGGCAGCCGGCCTTCTTTGACGGGTAAGTTCTCTGACAAAGCTGACATAATTAAAACTCCTCGAACCGCATTATAGACCTTGAAACACACAACCGAGATGCCTGCTTATTTTCACCAGGTAGGCCTGATCCTCTGGCACGATTAAGGGCAGGATAAGCGCAAATACTCAACCGTCAAAGAAATTACACTCCCTTTTTGGTCAGGAGAAAGAAAGGCTGGACCAGCGTGTTGCCGGCCTGTGCAGGCATCCTGCGGTCTATCAGACACCAGCAAAATTACTTGCTGCATAAAGTATGCCTAGCTGCAAATCTTCTACGCCAACCGCTCTGAAGCCAGCGTGTCTAAGTCTAAGCCATCGACCTTCCCGGCCTGATAATGGTAGAATCCGGCGCAGGCGATCATCGCAGCGTTGTCGGTGCACAGGCGCGGTGGCGGTACGGTGAGGCGCAGGCCGGCAGCGGCGCAGGCGTCCTGCATGGCGGACTGCAAGCGCGAGTTTGCGGCGACGCCGCCGGCCAGTAAAATGCGGCTGACGCCGTGAATCGAAGCCGCTTTGAGCGTCTTTGCCACTAACGCCCCGACTATCGCTTCCTGCACCGAGGCCGCCCAGTCGGGAAGCGAGACAGCCGAGAGGGCCGGGTCTTTGTGGGCGGTGAGAACGGCAGTTTTGAGGCCGCTGAACGAAAAGTCCAATGAGTCCGGCCCAAGCTGGGCGCGAGGCAGGGGGACGGCGTTTGGATTGCCTTCACGGGAGGTCTTATCAATGGACACACCGCCGGGGTAGGGCAGGCCCAGCAGCCGGGCCGACTTGTCGAACGCTTCGCCCGCCGCATCGTCCCGCGTTCTGCCTAAAATGACATAATCGCCGTGGCCGCGCACCAAAAATATCTCGGAGTGGCCCCCGGATGCCACTAAACAAATCACGGGAAACTCAATGTCCGGGTCTACCAGCCAGTTAGCATAAATGTGCGCTTCAATATGATGCACCGCCAGCAAGGGAGTTTGAAGTGCATACGCCAGCGCCTTTGCCGCCGAAACCCCGACCAGCAGCGCCCCTAAAAGCCCCGGACGGTTCGCGACCGCGATCCCACCGAGGTCTCCAAATCCAATCCCCGCCTCCGACAGCGCCTCGGCGACCACAGCGTTGATCTGCGTGACATGCTGCCGTGAGGCCACTTCCGGCACAACCCCGCCGGTCTTTGCATGCAGATCAATCTGCGACGCGATCACATTCGAGCGCAGCTCACGCCCGTCTCTTAAGACTGCCGCCGACGTTTCATCGCACGATGTTTCAATTCCTAAAATATCCATAACATCTAACAGTGTACCCCGTACAAGCCCCGGCGTTGACAAAGGGACTGCTTTACGGTATCATTTGGGCAATCTTCTTCTCACCCACAAGGACCCACGATGGCAACACCTCGGCAGATACGCGGACGCATCCGCACGGCGAAAAACATCCAGCAGATCACCAAAGCCATGAAGATGGTTGCCGCCGCCCGCCTGCGCCGCGCCCAGGACGCTGTCGGTGCGGCCCGGCCCTACGCGGAGAAAATCCGGGCGGTCATGCAGAGCCTCAGCGCCGGTGGCACCGAAGGTCTTCAGCACCCGCTGCTGCGCCGGAGCGAAGGCGAGCCGGCTAACATCGGCGTCATTCTGATCACCGGCGACCGGGGCCTCTGCGGGGCGTACAACTCGACCGTCATCCGCCGGGCCAACGACCTCATCAAGCCTTACGGGCCAAGCCGCGCGAAGCTGGTCTGCATCGGCAAAAAAGGCACAACCTTCTTCAAGCGCCGGGGCTTTGATGTGGTCGCCGAGCATCCCGTTCCCGCCACTGGAATCTCCTTCGCTGACGCCCAGGCGCTTTCCCGCACGGGCCGCGAGCTGTTCGGCAGCGGCGAGATTGATGCGCTGTATTTGATCTACACCCAGTTCTTTTCCGCCATGACCCAGCGCCCGCAGACTCTGACCCTCCTGCCGATCCAGTCGCCGACTGCCGATGAGGCTGCCGACGACGCACCGAAGCAGCAGCCCGCCGACTATATCTTCGAACCGGACCCCGAAGTCATTCTCGCCAGCCTGCTCCCGCGCTACGTGGACACGCAGGTCTACCAGGCGATTATCGAAAGCGTTGCGTCGGAGCACGGCGCCCGCATGACCTCCATGTCCAGCGCGACCGACAACGCCGGCAAGATGATTTCCAGCCTCACGCTGTCCCTGAACCGCGCCCGCCAGGCCACCATCACCAAAGAGATCGCCGAGATCGTCGGCGGCGCCGAGGCGCTCAAATAAAGCCGCTAATTGATGGTCGGACCACTAACAATGTGTTGCAGAGATTTGCTGACTGCTTAACCGGCATAACCCTCATTACACGGCGTAACATACTTCACAAGGAGACTGCTAGGATGTTTCTGCGCCTGATAATGGTTCGCTTGATGATTGCCTGTTTCATTGCCGTTTGTTGCCTGTTGATGCCGATTACCTCCCATTCTGCCCGTGCAGACGCCACGACAGACGTTCAGCAGAAACTTCAGGCCATCTACGATGCCCAAGATGCCGCAATCGTCCAGCATGATATTGACAACACTATGGTGCCTTATGCTGATGACGCGCTGTTTATTGACAACGTTACAGCCACGGAAAGTGCCGGTCTAGCAGGTGAACGAAAAGGCTGGCTGGACCTGTTTCAGTCGCCATCTGGGAAGGTGACCTCTTCCAGTCGGCAGATCAAAGAATTTACACTCAGCAAGACACACAAATCTGCAACCTTTCTGATAGTGCATCGGATCGGTATGTCTGTGACGGCACGCTCAAGTAAAGTAGTTCCGGTAGAAGTGGATGAGCAGATCCGGCACTACTGGGTTAAGGAGAAAATGGCTGGCAGATTGAGCAGGAGCGCCTCATGTCCGTTGACACATACCGCGATGGGAAACTCGTGCGGCACAATCGTAAACCTGTTGAACAATGAGCGCGGTGTGTCAGGCTTGCTTTGCTTGACACCCCTTCCGCATACCGGTATACTTGGCGCAACTTAGCGCACTTTTTCACAGATTAACAGACGCTTATAATTTCATCGGATTTTCATTCAAGGGAGAGATACTTTAGACTATGGCTGTCGGTAAAATCGTACAAATCCAGGGACCCGTTGTGGACGCAAAGTTTGCGCCCGGCGAACTGCCCCAAATCCTTAACGCGCTGACCATCGCTGACCCGGCGCACGAGTCCAATCTGACGGTGGAAGTCTCGCAGCATCTCGGCAATGATGTCGTCCGCTGCATCGCGATGTCCTCCACCGATGGCCTGATGCGCGGCATGGATGTCAACGACACCGGCGAGTCCATCACCGTTCCTGTCGGCAACGCGACTCTGGGCCGCGTTTTCAACCTGCTGGGAAGCCCGATTGACGAGCGTGGTCCGGTCAACGCTGAGAAGCGCTACCCGATCCACCGCTCTGCCCCGACCCTGGAAGACCAGTCGGCGAACATCGAGATTTTGGAAACCGGCATTAAAGTCATTGACCTGCTTTGCCCGTACCCGAAAGGCGGCAAGATTGGCTTGTTCGGCGGCGCAGGAGTCGGCAAGACGGTCACCATTCAGGAGTTGATCCGAAACATCGCGGTCGAGTTCGGCGGTGTCTCGGTCTTTGCCGGCGTCGGCGAGCGGACGCGCGAAGGCAACGATCTGTGGCTGGAAATGAGCGAAACCGAGTTCAAGGACGCCGAAGGCAAGACCGCCCATGTCATTGACAAGACCGCCATGGTGTTCGGCCAGATGAACGAGCCGCCGGGCGCACGCCTGCGGGTCGCGCTGTCAGGGCTGACGATGGCCGAATACTTCCGTGACGAGCAGGGGCAGGACGTTCTATTGTTCATTGACAACATTTTCCGGTTTGTTCAGGCCGGCTCTGAAGTCTCCGCGCTTCTCGGACGTATGCCGAGTGCGGTCGGATACCAGCCGACACTGGCATCGGAGATGGGCGGCTTGCAGGAGCGCATCACCAGCACCAAGAATGGTTCTGTCACGTCGGTCCAGGCGGTCTATGTTCCCGCCGACGATCCGACCGACCCGGCCCCCGCTACCACGTTTGCGTTTTTGGACGCGACCACCTATTTGGAGCGTTCGCTGGCTGCCATCGGCATCTTCCCGGCGGTGGACCCGCTGGTCTCGACATCACGCATTCTCGACCCGGCCGTCGTCGGCCAGGAGCATTACGATGTCGCGCGGGGCGTTCAGCAAATCTTGCAGCGCTACAAAGAGCTTCAGGACATCATCGCTATTCTCGGCATTGATGAGCTGTCCGACGAAGATAAGCTGACGGTCTCCCGCGCCCGAAAAATCCGAAACTTCTTGGGCCAGCCGTTCGCGGTCGCCGAGCAGTTCACAGGTCTGCCGGGCCAGTATGTGCGTCTGACTGACACGGTCCGCTCGTTCAAGTCCATTTTGGAAGGCGAGCATGACGACCTGCCGGAGCAGGCATTCTTGAACTGCGGCGCAATCGAACAGGCCGTCGAAAAAGCGAAGGCGATGGGCGGGTAGGTTCTTCGGCACCCTGAAACATAAATTATGGCAGCAACGTATATTTTAGATGTGGTCACGCCGGAACGGGTAATGCTCTCCGAAGAAGTGACCCAAACCATCGCGCCCGGCTCAGAAGGGCAGTTCGGCATTTTGGCCCATCACGCCCCGCTGATGTCCGAGCTTGCGCCCGGCGAAGTGCTGGTAACGCTGGCCGATGGCCGGACCCTGTCGCACATCGTCATTTCGGGCGGGTTTTTAGAAGTCGCACCGCAGGATGGGCACACAACCATTCTCGCCGACAGCGCGGAGCGGGCGGATGAGATTGACACGACCCGCGCGGAGGAAGACCTTGCTGCCGCCCGGCAGATGCTGGCGGATGCCGGTGACGGCTCCGATTCGCAGGTAGAGGCCCGCCGCGCCGTCGCTCATGCAGAAACTCGCATCCGCGTTTCGCGCGGACGCTGAGGAGAAAATTTTGGCAGTTGACACCGAAACACGAGCGGACGATCAGACCGTCATCAAAATTTGGCGCTTGATCTTCGTCAGCGCTCTGCTGGTTTTAGGCGGTATTTTAGGTTACCTTCTGGGACAATTCATTGTCGCCATCGGCAGCGACCCTAACAGCACAAACGCTTTTGTCGTTGCCTCTCGCGAGAGTTTGAGTACCCTCGCTGGCAAAATAACGGCCCTGGCGGCGTTTGCACTGCTGGGCGCTCTTGTCGCACGGCTAATCTCGCCGCCGGCATTTTTGTGGCTGGTGCGGGCTGGCGACCGGCTGCGCGAGATGAAGCCGAATGAGAAAGTCGCCACGTTTGTCGGCGTGGCGGTCGGCCTGCTTTTGACCATCATGCTGCGCTCGGCGTTCCCGATTATGGGCGTTTGGTTCACGGTCGTCGTCGGCGGCGTCTTGATTTACCTCGGCATTGTCGCGACCTGGAGCATGAAGGACGAGCTGCGGATATTTCTGCCCGGCCCGGCCCCGCTGCCTGCCGACGGCAAGGAAGTCCTGCCGGAGCAGTGCAAAATCTTGGACACAAACGTCATTATTGACGGCCGCGTGGCCGACATCTGCCGCACCGGATTTATTGAAGGCCCGATCTATGTTCCGGGCTTCGTCTTGGACGAATTGCAGCACATCGCCGACTCTGCCGACGGCCTGAAACGCGCACGCGGTCGCCGGGGCTTGGACATTCTGAACCAGATGCGGACCGAGAACGATATGCAGGTCCGCACCTATGACAACACGGACCCAAACGACCGGGACGAAGTGGATGCGAAGCTCGTCAAGCTGGCGAAGAAGCTGCACGGCAAAATTGTTACGAACGATTACAACCTTAACAAAGTCGCTGAGCTTCAAGGCGTCCCTGTGCTGAACATCAACGAGCTGGCGAACGCCGTCAAGCCGATTGTCCTGCCCGGCGAAGAAATGGTCGTTACGATCATCAAAGAAGGCAAAGAGCAGAACCAGGGTGTCGCATACCTCGAAGACGGCACAATGATTGTGGTGGAAGGCGCTCGGCGTCGCATCGGTGAGACCTTGCCGGTCGTGACGAGCAGTGTGCTTCAGACCGTTGCCGGCAAGATGATTTTCGCCAGTATTCGCGGCGAGGAAGAGGGCGAGGAAGAGGACGGCAACAGTATTCGGGCCTACCCGCGCAGCGGTCCGCCGCAGGACCGGCGCTCCGGGGGCGGCCGCCGCTACTAGGCGGAAATCCGACCATGTCAGCCAAGTATGCACTTATTCCCGCGGCAGGCCGCGCCGCCCGATTTAGCAGCGGAGGCGACAACAAAATCTTTGCGCTTCTCGGCGGCAGGGCGATTCTCACCCGCACCGCTGAGGCATTCGCCGCCCACCCGCAGATCGACGGCATTGTCGTGGTCGCCGGTCCGAGCGAAGTCAGCCGCTGCCGCGAAGCATTAGTCGGCGTAGACAAAGTTCTGGCGGTTGTTGCCGGCGGTCAGACACGTCAGGAGTCAGTCGCCATCGGCCTGTTTACGCTCGGCGGCGACCCCGACGATCTGATTTTAGTCCACGATGCCGCCCGGCCTTTAGTCACTGCCGCCATCATTGACCGCTGCTTAGAGGGCGCACGACAATTTGGAAACGCCGTCGCCGCTCTGCCCGTAACGGATACGCTCAAGGCCGCCGACGATGCTCTGATCGTGCAGCGTACCGTGGACCGCGAAGGTCTTTGGGCTATGCAGACCCCGCAGGCGTTCCACCTGTCTACGCTGTTTGAGGCCCACGGCGCGGCCCGGACTTTAGGCTGGCTCGGCACCGATGAGGCGGCACTGGTTGAGCAGTTCACGGAGGAACCCGTTCACCTTGTTCTCGGTGGTCCTGCGAATATCAAAATCACACGGCCTGAAGACCTGCCTCTGGCTGAGGCGCTTTGGCAGTCTCGTGACGCTTCTCCCATGATTCAACCCCGTATTGGCTTTGGCTACGACATACATCCTCTCGTGGAAGGCCGCAAGCTGTTCCTCGGCGGCGTCGAAATCCCCAGCCCGCGCGGCCTCGACGGCCATTCCGACGCCGACGTTCTGCTCCACGCCCTTTGCGATGCCCTGCTCGGCGCGGCCGGTCTGCCCGACATCGGCCACCTCTTTCCCAATACTGACCCCGCCTACAAAGGTGCGTCCAGCCTAACGCTTCTCGCCGAAGTCGTCCGGCGCGTTCACGAAGTCGGCTACGCTGTCGGCAATGCCGATATGACGCTTATCGCCGAAGCCCCCAAAATCGCTCCCCATGTCGCCGAGATGCGAGCCGTCATTGCCAACACCCTGCGTGTTGAGCCGTCACAAGTGGGTATAAAAGCCACAACTAATGAGGGGCTAGGATCACTCGGACGCGGCGAAGGCATCGCTGCCCACGCTGTTGCGCTTCTTATAAGCCCGGCCTAATCGGAGCCATCCATGGCGCGCTTCCAAAAACTGCTTTCTTTGCTCATCCTGTCAAGTTTTGCCGCGCCCTGTCAGACGGCATTGATTCGCACTTTCGACCTAACCACGCTTTGCTTCCTCAGCACAGGTGTTGTCGAAGCCCGCTTGACGCGGCACCATCTTCCGGGGCAGGAAGAGTGAAAAGACACATTCACGGCGACTGTGCTGAACCCACTGGAAGGACATTTCCGCGCTGGGGATCAAATTCAAAGGCTGGATATGACGCTCTACGAACCTGCCCGAACCGGCCAGCATTGCTTGCTGTTCCTCACCCCAGCAGAATGGCTAATAGGAAAGCCACTAAGAGTGGTAGAGATGCTGCTCATTGATAGCCATGACCGTGTTCGCCGCTACTTTCAACGGGAAAATCCTGGGGGCCTTGTCGCGGAAAGCTTTGACTTTACCGAACATCCGCCGCTTCCCTCACAGATAAAGACAACGCATCGTCATGGCGTGCTTGTCTACAGTTATCAGACAAACATCACATTTGAGGAAGACGACGCCGCAGAGCAGAGGTTTCGGCCTCTTGCTGAAGAGCGTTCACTGATTATTTCCAGGTGGGCTGCGGCGAAGAAGCGGAAAGCGCCGCCTTATCAAGTTCTGCATCAGACAGAGCGCTGAACCCAAAATAAAAGGGAACACCCAAAGCGCCGGATCGAAAGGGGATATCAAGCAATGGCTATTGCTGTCACTGTCAAGGGAAAGCATTTACAGGTCACGGATGGCCTGCGGGACCACGCCCAGCACCGTCTGCAAAAGCTGGAAACGTTCTTTCAGAACATTCGGGAAGTCATTGTCGTGGAAAGCGTCGAAGGTGGCCTGCACCGGGTCGAAGTCACGCTGCAAGGGGATGGCCTCACCCTGCGTGGGGAAGAGCGGACCAACGACATGTATGTCTCGCTCGACCGCGTCGTGGACAAGCTGGAACAGCGCCTGCGAAAGTTCAAGGCCAAGCACACCCACCTGCGGAACCACCAGCAGAGCCTGCGGAGTGCCCTCACCACCAACGGCTCCGGCATGGCCGACATTCTGCCCGCGACGACGGAAGAGGATGTAGACGACAGCCCGCGCATTGTCCGCACGAAAGCCGTCACCATGAAGCCGATGGGCATTGACGATGCCGTCCAGATGCTGGAACTGACCGACCACGAGTGGTACGTCTATCTCGATATGGACACGCACTTGACGCAAGTTGTCTACCGCCGCCGCGACGGCAACTACGGCCTCGTCGTCCCAAAAATCTAACACTTCCCCGAAAGCAGGTACAGCTTGTGCCTGCTTTCGGCTACAATGTTGGGTGTTTACTGTTCTTCAACCTGCGCTAAACGCGGAAACCGAAGCACTCGTCGCGCTGGTGGAAGACGCGCTTGCGAGTAAATCGACGCGCCGGGCAATGCTGACAGACGCAAGCCTGACTTCCTACGCGGCGTACCGTGACAGTGAAATCGTCGGCGGTGTTGTCGTGCGCTGGGCTGACGAAAGCGAGATTGAGCTGCTGGCGGTGGACAGAATGCGGCGCGGGCAAGGCATCGGGCGGGCGATAGTCGCCGAAGTGGTTGAAGAAAGCGCGTCAGCGAGGAGCCACGCGGCTGCTGGTCGGCACGGGCAACTTCTCGCTGGACAACATCGCATTTTACCAGAAGTGCGGCTTCCGCATGAGCCACGTCCGTCGCGGCTACTTTGACGACGTAGACCCGCCGGAAGTCTGGCAGGAAATTGAGCTGCGCGACATGATCGTGTTTGACTTTGTTCTTGAAGAGGTAACTGAGTGGTAGCAGTTCACTGTTCAGCTTGCTGCGCCTGACCCTGCATTCGGCTTCTGCGAAAGGGTTTCCATGAACCTCAAAGTAACTCGCCTAATCTTCGTCCTTGCCTTGTTGCTTTTAGCCACATCCCTAAGTGTCCTGAGTGGAACAGCCGCTCCTACTGCCTCACAGCCCACCGCCTCGCCGGATGCTGCGATGACGACGGTACTGCCGCCGGAAGAAACCATCGCTTTGTTTAAGTTCTACTTCAACGCGGACAGCCTTTTCGGTAAACAGGATCGGCATCACCGGGTCAAAGAAACGTGCTGGACACCAGCTGCGGCAGATATATTGGGGGCGGAATCGGCTTTGGCGACATACCCAAAAACTGCCGTCTCTCCCAAAGACTTCAGCCGTCCACAAACTTTCGCTCTGTCAAAATACCTTCGGCAATACGCAGGCGTGATGCGCGGTGATAAGAGACTCATTTTGATCAACGGCCTCTCCGCGTTCGGTGCTTCTGACTTCGTTACCGTGCCAAGCAGCCGCAAGCCGGGTGGCAGTTGGCATAACCGAGCCATACTTGTTTTCGACGGAGGCTTTGGTTTCTTCCACGCGGTCTATGATCCTGCCACGCACCAAATACAGCATCTTGAGTTTAACGGCTTTGCTTAGAAGCTGCCGCAGGTATAATAAGTTGGCTGACAAACAAAACGGCACTTGATTTCACTAAGGAGAATGTTCATACCATGAAGATCGGTATGCTGACCGGCGGCGGAGACTGCCCCGGATTGAACCCGGCGATACGGGGCGCGGTGATGCGCCTCCTTGACTACGGCGATGAAGTGATCGGCTTTACGCAGGGCTGGAAGGGCCTGGTGGAAGGCAACACGGAAGCACTGACGCTGGACCGCGTGGAAGGGATTATCAGCGAGGGTGGGACCATTCTGCGGTCGTCGCGGACGAACCCATTCGCGGCAGGCAAAGAAGCGCAGCTTGAGGGCGTCTTAGCCAATATCAAGAAGTTCGAATTAGACGCGCTGATTGCGCTGGGCGGCGAGGACACGCTGGGCGTCGCGTCCAAGCTGTATACGCAGTACGGGGTGAAGACGGTCGGTGTGCCGAAGACAATGGACAATGATTTGGACCTGACGGACTACACGTTTGGGTTCGACTCGGCGGCGTCGGTGGCTTTAGAGTCCATCGATAGATTACGCGATACCGCAAAGTCGCATGACCGGGTAATCGTCGTCGAGATCATGGGCCGTCATGCCGGATGGACCGCGCTCTGGGCGGGGGTCGGCGGCGGGGCGGATTACATCGCCATTCCCGAAGTGCCGCTCGACATGGACGTGATGTGCCACCATCTTCAGGCGAACTACGCACGCGGCAAGACGTGGGGCATTGTGGCGGTCAGCGAAGGCGTTGAAATCGCCGGGGCACAGAAGTCCGAAGACGCCGCTTTAGATGCGTTCGGTCATCACCAGCTCGGCGAGGTCGGCATCGGGCCGGCGATTGCCAAAGAAATCGAGAAGCGCACGGGCATTCCCACCCGCGACGTTGTGCTAGGCCATGTCGTGCGCGGCGGCTCGCCGACGCTGTTTGACCGCATTCTGGGAACCCGCGTTGGCATTAAAGCCGCCGAGCTGGTGCATGAAGGCCAGTTCGGAGTGATGGTTGCCCAGCAGGGGACAAGCATTGTCGCCGTTCCCATTCAGGATGCGGTGAAGCAGTGGAAGCTGGTGTCACCTGCGCTGTACAAAGAGTTCCTGACGACGTTTAACAAGTAGGGCAAGCTAACCCGGCACTGGAAGTGCCGGGTGTCCTTCAAAGCAACACCCATGCCCCTCGACATCATCACCCTCGGCGAAGCTCTCATTGACCTGCCGGCGACGCTGCCCGGCGTTTCGCTCACGGAAGCCCCCGGCTTCACGAAAGTCCCGGCGGGCGCACCGGGCAACGTCGCGGCGGCGGCGGCGAAACTCGGTCTCCAAACCGCCTTTGTCTCAAAAGTCGGCGAAGACCCGTTTGGCCGGTGCTTAGTGCAGCATTTCGGCGGGCTGGGCGTGGATACCAGCCATTTTCTGCTGGACAAAGCGGCCCGAACCGGCCTCGCATTCGTCTCCGTCATGCCGGACGGCGAGCGCGACTTTCTGTTCTACTTTGATCCCGCCCGCGACTTTGCCCTGCGGCCCGACGAGCTGGATGCAGAGTGGCTTGGGTCAACCCGCATTCTGCACTACGGCAGCATTTCGCTGATCGCTGAGCCGGGCCGGAGCGCGACCCTAGAAGCGGCGCGTCTGGCGCGGGTGGGTGGGGCGCTGGTGTCTTACGATCCTAATCTGCGGCCCCGGCTGTGGCCCTCGGAGGACGCAATGCGGACTGGGGCTATGGCGGGCTTCGCCGAGGCCGACATTGTTAAAATCAGCGAAGACGAAGTGGAAACGCTGTTCCCGGACGCCGTCAACGAAGCGACCGGCGTCTTCCGGATTTTTGAGAAAGGGCCACGCCTGGTCTGCGTCACGCGCGGCGCGAACGGCGTCACCGGCTACCATGAAAACTGGTCAGTGGACGTGCGGGGCTTTTCCGTGCCGTTCGTGGACGCGACCGGGGCAGGGGACTCGTTTACGGCGGGTCTGCTGGCATATCTGCTGCGGCAGGGGCCGGATTTAGACGGGACGCTGAAGTATGTCAACTCCATCCTGCGGGACGCGCTGCGATACGCGAACGCCTGCGGCGCACTCGCGACAACTGTTTTAGGCGCATCCCCGGCGGCGCTGTCGGAAACCGCCATTCAAGCGCTTCTGGAAAGCAATAAATGATACCGATTGATTTAATAGGCAAAAACGCGCTCATTACCGGCGGCACGCGCGGGATTGGACGGGCAATCTCGCGGCGGCTGGCGGAAGCAGGCGCAAACACGCTGGCGGTCTGGCGCGGCGACGCAGAGACCGCGAAATTGTCGCTGGCCGAGCGGGAAGCGTTTGGGCTGGGAACGCACGCCAATGTGCAGGCGGACATTGGCGATGAGGCGCAGGTGGACACGCTGATGGCCGAGACGAAATCCCACTTTGCAGACGGCATGGACCTGCTGATCCTAAACGCCGGGATGGGACTGGGCGGCAAAGTGATCGAAATCGAGCCGACGGCGTGGCGGCGGATGCTGGATGTCAATTTAGGATCGGCCTTTCTGCTGTCGCGCGGCCTGGTGCCGACCATGCGCCGGGGTGGGGTGATCGTCGCCATCGGCAGCGGCTCCGGGCATGATCCGCTGCCGGGACTGGCGTTTTACGGCGCGGGCAAAGCAGCGCTGAATATGTTCATTGCCGATTTGGCCCAGGAAGTCGGGCCAGACGGCATTCGTGCGAACGTTGTGTCCCCCGGCGGGACGGACACAGCTTTCCAGCAGAACGCCCCGTCGCCATCAGTGCCGCAAAATGGTGCGTCGCACAATGCCCTGCGCCGGCAAGGTGTTCCCGATGATGTGGCAGGCGTTGTGCTGTTCTTGTGTAGCGACTTGTCCGGCTTTGTCACCGGGCAGGCAATCCGCGTCAACGGCGCGGCGCTTTAATTTCAGCCCAATGCAGGAATACGGCGTTTCGTGTCGTATGCTGACAGTGTGACCGATACAGCAAATCCCGATACTCCAACCTCTACTTCTCAAATATCCGAAACGCCCGGATTATCCCGGCTGCAAGTCCGGCAGGCGCTGCGGCTCTCGACCATTGAAGGCTGTGCGGCGACCGTGCAGGGACAGCTCACGTCGGGAGCATTCCAGACCGGCTTTGCGCTCTTCTTGGGGTGCAGCTCGTTCTGGCTCGGCGCTCTGGGGGGCATTCCGGCTTTTGCCGGTCTGGTGCAGCTTTTTTCGTCATTTCTCGCCCAGAGGTACGGCGAGCGCAAGGCGCTGATCGCCGGATTTTCGGTCGTCAGCCGCCTGCTCTGGGTGCCGATCCTGCTCATCCCCTTCCTGCTGCCGAAGACGCTCTGGGTCGGGGCATTTCTGCTGCTGACGCTTCTATCCGCTCTCTCCATGAACGTTTCCGCACCTCTTTGGACGGCCTGGATTACGGACATCGTTCCCGAAGGCAGCCGGGGACGGTATTTCGGGCAGCGCAATATGTACGCCGGCTGGGTCGGCCTCGTCGTGCCGATTTTGGGCGGCTATTTTTTGGATGCCGCCGTCAAGCGGCACTCCGGGGGGGAGCCGGCGGCGTTTGCGACGCTTTTTCTAACCGCCAGCGTTTTTGCCCTCGCCTCGTTTGGCCTGGTGTTGAAAAGTCCCGATGTGCCGCAGGTCAAGTCCGGCGCGGACGGCAGGCCCAGGGAAAGCGCTTTGGCGTATTACAAAGCGCCGTTTGCTGACCGAAACTTCCAGCGGGTCACGGCGTTTCTCGCGATGATGGTCATCGGCCAGTCAGTGGCGGGGCAGTTCTTCACGGTTTATCAGCTTCAGTACCTGCATCTGAACTACACGGCGTTTCAATTATTGACTGCCGTGGCGACACTGGCGTCGCTGACATCCATGCCGTTATGGGGATATTTGGCGGACAAGTACGGCAACAAGCCGGTGCTGATGATCAGCGCTATGCTGGTGCTGGTGCCGCCGCTGCTGTGGATCCTTGCAGCGCCAGACGGCATTTCCGGCTTCTGGACCTACGCCGGCGACGGCAGCCTGCGCGTGTCTGTCACCAAGCTGGTGATCGTGCTGCTGAACTTGTTTTCCGGATTCGGCTGGGCTGGGGTCGGACTGACTCAGTTTAATCTGATGATTGGGGCGTCCCCGGCGGAGAAGCGGACGGTTTATGTCAGCGCCATTGCTGCTGTTTCGGGACTAGCTGGGGGTCTGGCACCGCTGGCCGGCGGGGCGCTGATGGTCGCGTTCAGTCATTTGACGTTCCCGAAGCACGGCTATATTCACAATAACTACCACCTGCTGTTTTTGATTGCGACGCTGACGCGCGGCCTCGCGCTGCTGCTGGTGCGTCCGATTGAAGAACACGGCAGCCGCCGGACAACCTATGTTTTGCAGCAGCTTAAAGCGTCCAAGCCCATCGGCTCATTTACGGGAATACAAAAGCTCTCGAAGTCCGGCAGCTCATCGGCGCGGGTGCAGGCCGCTGAACAGTTAGGACGGCTGAAAACACCGCTGGCCGTTGAGGAGCTTGTCCGGGCATTGGACGATGTCTCCCTGCCGGTGCGGGAGCAGGCCGCGCAGGCGCTGGGCGAAATCCGGGACCCCCGTGCCACTCTGCCACTGGTCAGCAAGCTCTCCGATGCGTCCTCAGGCATTAGCGGACAAGCGGCGACGGCCCTCGGCAAAATCGGCGATAAAGCTGCCCTGCCTGCGCTTGCGGCCGCCGCTCAGCTTGGCCCGCCGACCCGGCGGCTTGCCGCGATGGAAGCACTTGGCCGCCTGAGCGACGGCTCGGTCACAGAGATTTTGAGCACACTTCTGCGCGACACGGACGCAACTATCCGCACGGCGGCCATCCGGGCGCTTGCCGAGCGGGAAGACCCGGCCAGCCTGCAAAGCTTCTTGGCGCAGCTTGCGCGGGAGCAGGAGCCGGCAAACCTTGCTATCCTGGCGGATGCTTTGGGGCGTCTCGGCGACCCGGAAGCCGTTCCCGTTCTGCTCCAAGCCCTCGTCCGGACGGAGTCGCTGACAGTGCGCCGGGAAATCCTCAATGCCATTGGCAGCTTAGGCGGCGGGCGCGATGCCTTCTACCCGTACCTTGCGCTGGAGTCCTATGCCCGTGATGAGACGGTCGGCAAGATACTTCTGAATCTGGCACGGCGTTACCGAGCACGGGCGTCGCAGAAAAAAGAGAGCGTTGCGGCCCGGATTTCAGTCCACGCCAAGCAGGCGCTGACCGCGTACACATCCGGCGATTACGCCGCCAGCCTGCGCCATTTGGTCCGTCTGGCGGCCCTGCTGCCGGCGGCCGCCGGCAGCACGGAGGCAGCGGTTTTAGTGGCGCTTGGAGCGTACCCGCCGGAAGGGATTGGGGTGGAAGAAGCGCTCTTGGGGGTATTTCTGGTGCGGCGACTGGCGGGATAAAAACCGGCACTGGAAGTGCCGGTCTACTACCAAGTGAAAGTCGAAGCGACTGAAGAAAAGAAACGCAGCGCCAAGAAACGTCGGCATAATTCTGTATGTAGTCGCTTCGACTTCCATGCGACAGTAGACCGGCACTTCCAGTGCCGGTTCCTACTTCAATGGATCAAACCAGCCTGCCGTTACCATGCGCGGCTTGCCGAGGACCGACTGGACCGTCAGAACGTGCGCCGGGCCGGAGGAGGCCGACAGCAGGCGACGCGCTTCTGTCAGCCCGACCTGTCCAGCCGGCCTGCCGTCAATCGCCAGCACTTCATCAAAGTCGCTCAGGCCCGCTTTCAGAGCCGGGGCGTTCGGCAGGATGTCGGCGACGGCAAGGTGAGACCGTCCCCTTTTATCTTTGGTCGCTAAAAGGCTGATGCCGGTTGTCCGGGTCACAAACGCCGCTTTTGCCGGGGCAAGCGGCGCGAAGAAGATGCGGTTCTGCGGGTAGTCAAACGTGACCACGAAGCGAGACAGCAGGCGGGAGCCAAGCGCTCCGGCGTCGACCTGCGACGCCCCGCCTTTTGTGTCCAGTGAAAAATCTGCTGGGACATTTTTAAGAGTTTGTCCGGCCAGGGTGAACGACGCAACCCGTGTTCTGCGGGCGCGGGACACGCCACCGATGCCGCCGCCGACCGCGACGACGCCGCGCGGGTACTTTTTGTCTAGTCCGTATTTTGCGACATACGGCCCGTAGAGGCGGACCGCCGCGTCTGCGTCACCGGTGTCAATGAGAAACTGGCCGGGCGGCAGGCCGTCCAGCGCCGCTTTAATTGTCGGCAGGTTGCTGTCCAGCGCGAGCGGGAGTTCACCTCCGTCACTCGGCACGGGATGAAATGCGGCGGGCTGAGTGAACGTGATTTTTTTGCGGCCGTAGTCAATCCGCACGACAAAATGCGATAGAAGATCGTAGCCGATGAAGCCCGCCAAAGGCCGGGTAAAATAATCGTTAAGCTGCTGGGGCAGGTCAATGGCAATACCCGTGATGTCTGAAAGCTGCACCGCGCCCGGCACTTCCAGTTTCTGAATGGCGACCGGGTGCTGGTCGGCCGAGCCGCCGTAGCCCCGCACTTCGAGAAACCCGCTGCTCTTCAGCCCCAAAGCATCGGCCGTTGTTTGAGACAGGGCAATCCCTGCTGCGCCGCTGTCTAAGAACACGCGCTCTGGAACACCGTTGATCTTGACCTCCAGTCCGATCTCGCCGTCATCGAGATCAAACGGTATTGTCGCTGAAGTCGTGCCGGGCAAGATAAAGCCAAAATTCTTGGTGCCGAGCGGCTTCGTGAACAGGCTTGGCAGAATGGGAACGTTATTTTCAAGCTGAGTCACCTGCCCCGTGATGTCATAGCGTGTGTTGCCATTGGTCGTGACAGTGTGAAACGGGAACGGGGTGCCGTCAACCAGCCGGTAATCAGAGTAAGTAGTTGTGACCAGCACGTCGTCGTCGAAGTGCTGTTCCTTGACAATCATAAATGACTGCCGGTCAAAAAAGATCGTGCTTTTCTTGCCGCCTTCGGGATCAGTGTCTACAATGTAATTGCCCGTTCCCGGCTCGGTCTGCGGGCGCAGGGTCAGTGTGCCAGGAATGCGCCCCGGCAGGACGTAAGAATTGGTATCGAAAAAAAGCTGCACCCGCAGGTCTTTTAATTCTTCTCCGGCTAGATCGCGGACATTGCCGTTGGTGTCGCGTTCCCAGGCGACCGTGCCATCGTAGCCTTGCAAACTGTCCAGGATGCCGAGTTTGTCTTCTTCGTACTCTTTATCCGGGGCAGAATAAATCGTTGTGATGACGCCGTGGATGCCCCCAGTCTCGACATCGGAGATGATCTTTGTGTTCTTAATGGCTTCCAGCGCCGAGGCCCCACCGAGCGCGGCAAGATGCTTTTGCAGCAAAGCATCCAGTGTCAGCACAGGAGCAGTTGTCGGCACAGGAGCAGTTGTCGGCACAGGAGCAGTTGTGGTTGTCGGCGCGGTTGTGGTTGTCGGCGCGGTTGTGGTTGTCGGTGCGGTTGTGGTTGTCGGTGCGGTTGTGGTTGTCGGTGCGGTTGTGGTTGTCGGTGCGGTTGTTGGCGTGGGGGCAGGTGCCGGCGTGGCAGCAGTCGCTGGTGCGGGTGCAGTTACGGGTGCGGGTGCAGTTACGGGTGCCGGCGTAGGAGCAGTTGCTGACGCGGGCGCGGTGTCAGCGGCAAAGAAGAGGTGGGGTCGCTGAGTATAGACGAACACTGCGGGCGTCAGCGGTGGCTTCACCGGCAAATATGGGCGCAGAGACAAAGTGCCGCGGGCGTAGTCGAATGTCACTGTGAAGTGGCCGAGAAAGACGTTGCCGATCCCACCGGCCTGCGAGGATACCTGCGAGATGCCCGGTCCGCCGATGGTGGAAAGCGTCAGACCGGACACCTGCTCGCCCCCGACCTTGAGGGAATGACCGGGCGAGAGCGTTTCAGTCATTTGTCCGCCGACCCCAATGCCCTGCCGGGTCGTCGCCGCCGGGTCTCCGGCTTTCGGCAGCAGGCCGTTCGCCTGGGCGTACTGCGTGTACAGGTGCGCCGCGCCGGAGTCGCCGGTGTCAACAAGAAAACGCCCCGGCGCTTTGCCATCCACCGACGCCAGCACGGTCGGCAGTCGGTTTTCCAGCTTGATCGGAACGACGCTTCCGCCTGTCTGCGCGGCCTGCGGCGCGGAAGGATCGGTCAGCGTCAGCGTCTTGTCAGAGTAATTGATGGAAACCGTCAGCCGCGCGAACAGCTCGTAGCCGACGGCACCGTCCAGATGTCCGCGCTCGGCCAGCAGCTGTGTAATCGCCGGGTCTTTGATGACGTGCAGGGTCAGATGAGACAGCCGGACGGCGTTTCCGACATCGAGTGTTGTGTCCGCAGCGAGGCCCGTAGACGCCGAGCCGCCGTAGCCCAGGGCCGGCAGGTTGCCCTCCGTCGTCAGTCCAGCGGCCTTTGCGCCGCCTTCGGTCACAAACGCCGTCCCGGAGCCGCTGTCAAGCAGGAACCGCAAGGCATGACCGTTGATGGTCACGGGCAGAACCACCTCGCCGCTGTCGGTACCGAATGGCAAGGTCGCCGAAACGCGCGGCCCCGACGCCAGAAACTTCCAGTCTTTGGTCAAGGCGGGAGGCGCAAAAAACGCCGCTGTGACCGCCGGCAGCCGCGACTCCGACTTCAGAACCGCGTCAATAATCAGCGGCAGCCCGGCATACTGGATTGAAAGATGGCTCGGTATTTGGGTCCCCTCTTTGACCGTGTACGCCAGCACCGAGACCACCCCAGTCAGGCCGCCTTTATGCTCCAAGGTCTTGCGGACAAGAAACGTCTTTGGGTCGATATAGATGTTCTGCTCCGACCCCTTCTTTGGGTGAACATCTACGACATAGCACCCGGTTTCAGGATCGAGCGCCGGCCGCAGTTTAACGACCGTCCCAGCTTTATTGCGGAGCGGGTCAAACGTTTCCAGCGAAAATCCGGCGTCGGCATCGCGCTCAGCCAGCTCCTCGCCGCCCAAAATCCGCACATTGCCCGCGCCGTCCTGTTCCCACGTCACCTTACCGTCGGTGCCGGTCGTCGTCGCAATTGGTCCCAGCGCCATTTCCATGCGCGACTTATGCGGCGGCGCTTCGTAGGTGGTCATTGTCCCCATCAGCCCGCCTGCGCTGACGGAGTAAACAATCTGGTGCGCCGATTTGTCCTTCTGCGCGGTAGGAGTCGCTGCTGCATTCCGGTGCTTTACCAAAAGCTGCGAAAGTGTCAGCGGCAAAGCGGCGGCAGGCCGGACCGGGAAAAAGAGCAGACAAAGTAAAGCGCAGGCAAGCGTGCGCGTCAGTAGTTGTTTCACAGTGTTATTCTACCTGATAACCGTAGGAACCATGTGTTCTCGGACCCTGCAATGAATTGCACGGCTATGGGGCGAGGACGCCACGAAGTACCGCTTCGCGGGACTAAGATTCTCATCGTTGTTCTTTCTTAACCCCGCGCCCTCCGGGTCTGCCAATGCAGAAGCGGCGCTTTGTGACGTCCTCGCCCTGTAGTCGTGCGTTTCAACGCACGGTTCACGTTATCTTGTTCCCGGCTTCTCCGCAGAAACTGCGTCAACCAGCGCATCCAGCGGCGCAAGGCCCTGCGTCGCCGACTCCTGCGGGAAGTCCAGCACGAAGCCGCTGCCGGGGAGGCGTTTGGCATCGTCTTTCAGCTTCCGGGCGATGGCGTTAATGTCGCGGTCATTTTTGAGGACTTCGCGGCGCAATACACTCCGGCCCGGCGTTCTCACAAGCGCGGCAATTTTCCCGGACGGAACATAAGAGTCATCGGCCTGCTGTTCCCGGAGCGACGGCAACTGTTTGGGGCTCCAGTCTATGAAATAGTCGTCGTTGTCGGAGGTCTGCTGAAGCAGGAGTGTCAGCGGCGGGCCGGAAGGACGCCAAGCGGCGGCACGAAGGCTGCGGAGCAACGCAGCGTCAGCGTCGGCGCGGAACTTGGTCCAGAGGTCCGGTTGGGCCGCGTCTACTTCGGGATCGTCAAAGAGAGGCAAAGACAGGTCAATGCGGGAGTAGCCGGTGTCGGTGATGTCAATGGGATCGGCGCGGGCGGCCCGCAGAAACGCCAGGCGCGTCTGGGGCGTGTAACCGAGCGTGCCGTCCGGCTCGGCGTCTTCCCAGACCAGCCCGGCCAGATCGGGCCGCGCGGCAAGGCCCTGCATCAGTGTTGTCAAAGTCTGTGACACGGCCGGAGCCACAGGGCTAACCGTCACGGAGGGGGCGACAAACGGGATAAAATTGTCGTCGTCATCATAAGTCGGGCTGGGGTCGGCGGCGTTGTCCGCAATCGCCTGCTGCCGGCTGTCCTTGCCGTCAATCGTGAGGTCCCGCACGCCGTCCGGCGGCTCGGTTCCCCAAGTGAGCAGATTGAGATGCGCGTAGACCTGAATGCCGGTCCCGCGCGTTTTGTTCAGGGCTTCGGTCAAAATGTCCGTGCCATACGCCGCGCTTGTCTGGATGTGGTTCGCGCCGCCCGAAAACACGTTCAGCCAGAGCTGATTGAGGCCGAGCTTCTGCATAGCGGCAATCAGCGCATCCACTTCCGCCGCCGAGTACGGGTGGGCCAGCACGGCCCGCCGCTGCCCGGCATGAAGCAGGGGGGACAATGACGGCGGGGGCGGCAGCTTTGCCAGCGCTTGTGCTTTTTCCTCAGCGCTATCTTCTTTTGCTTTTTCCAGTGCTATCAGCGTTGTTATGTCAGGCCAGAAGAGGCTGATCAGGAGGCTGCTCCGGTCGGTGTCTACCGGCAGGCTTTCACCCGGCACGAGGTATTGCATTCTGACGTTCATCCGCAGGCTGACGTTGTGTGTGAAGTCGGGTTCAGGCGGCGGGCCATCTGACGGAAGTTCGCCGCTTTGCTTTTTGGCTTCATAGTCTTCTGCCCGCTGTCTGAGCCATGCCTGCTGCGCCGGAGCGAGTTTCGCGAATGGGTAATCTGAGTCGAGTCCAGTTGGAATGCTTGGCAAGATTTGGTCAGGCGGGACCGCTGCGATTTCCTCCGGTGTCAGTCCCAGTGGATCACCAAAGGCTTGCAGCTTGCGGACATCCGCTCCGTGGCGTTCTAGCATTGCCGGGGCCATGTTGCTTTTGATGCCGTTCTCAGCGGTGTTTGCCTGTCCTTCCCAATCGTTTAAGCGCTTGCGCTGAACGCCGATGCCAACTAAATCGTCAGTCAGCACATAGACCGGACCGACTTTGCGGAGCGTCCCGGTGATGCAGACACAGACGGCCCGCAGTAAATCTGAGGCAGGTGCAGTGGTCATCGGCCCCGTAATTGTCAGTGTTTTATCGGCATAATGGGGGTCTGCGTATAACTCTAACTGAGTCGTTTGACCAATGCGCGTGACTAAGCCGCCGACGGTCTTGACGCCAGCAAAAGGCACGGAGATTTGGAGCGGCTTGCTGTCCCAGTCCAAATCCGATGGCTTCAGCACGTTCGGGACTTCCGCTCGCAGCGAGACGGCGTGATGCGCGGACAGCAGCGGTGCTTTTGGGCGATAGGTGTGCAGACGGCTTACGGCATCGGGCCGGTCGCCGCTCTCATAAATCGTTCCACCCTTTGTATTATGCAGATACAGATGTGCGGTTTGGGTCAGGCGCACTCGGACGGCATCTATTTGGGTGCTGTCGTCGCGCACATCCGCCCGCTTTTCTTGAGGCAGATCGGCTAGCGCGGGGTCTTCCGAGCCGACATAAAGATGCCCGTCGCTGAACAAGGCATGGAAGAGGCTGCGCTGGGTGTCGTCGGTGAGATCTGATAGGCCGAGGCCATGCTCCGACGTGAGTGCCGACCACTGAGTCTCGGTGAGACTTGCTGCCAGCAGAGACAGGGCGGTAGTCGCGCTCATGTCAGCAGCAATGTTCGGCGGGCCGGGATTTGGGTTCAGCAGGACCATTGCCGAAGGCGCGACGGCCATCACGTCGCCGAAGCTGATGGTTGTTTCGCCGAATGCCGCCGTGATGTTGCTGAGTGATGTCCCGGCAAGCGGCGCGTCTGCGCCATCGGACAAAGTCACTTTGTCAGACCCGACTGTCAGCCGCAGGCCGGTGTCGGGCGGAGGAAGCGCAGATAACGCCTGAGCCAGCGTCAGCTTGGGCGGCGCGGCGAAAGGCTTCACTGTTTGCGCGGCGGAGGGCAGAGTGACCGCGAGGAGGCATAGGAAAAAGAACACAGAGCGCATAAAACATTTGAACGGAAAAAAAAGGAAAACGGTTCGGGGCAGGGGGATCGGGGCATAGGAATTAATCAGATCGGGCCAGAGCACACTGTCCACAGCCTAGGTTGGCGGCAGCGTCTCGTCGAAATCCTGCGCGTACAGCAGGGACACTGAATGCGAACTGATTTTCGTTGGACTGGCAGGAAATGCGCCGGGCGTTCTCGCGGACAGACTGGAACACGGGGAATTGAAACACGGGGGCTTGAAGAGTGGCGAGAACCGAAATTCTGGCAATCGCGACCAGCAGTTCAATCAGCATAAAGCCTCGTCTTTGAAGCATTTCCTCGTTCCTTCCATTGATAGCGCGGATCGCCGGCTCGCAGGGTCAGCAGGAGCGCCACGCCTGCCAAAAGCGCCGACAGTACGAAGACGCCAGCGTAGCCGCCGGCATGATCCGCGAGCAGACCGCCGAGAAGCGGCGCGGCAGCGCGGGGCAAGGCGGTCACGGCGTTATAGAGGGCCGTGTAGAGCGGGATTTCGCGGGCCGATCCCGCGTACTCCATGACAATGTTGTTGCCTGCAATCCCGCCCCCCGCAAGGGCGAGAGCCAGCAGTACGAACACGCTGTAGAAGACCAGCGAAGTAGGAGCCAGCAGTGCCGCCACTGAGGCTGCCGCCGCGCACCCGCACGACGACAAAAGCACGTTCTTGTTACCGCCGTGGTCGCTCCACGCGCCCCACAGCAGGCCACCGAAGGCAGTCGCCAAGACGAGAGAGGCCGTGTAGCCGGCCACGCTCCCGGTCCCTGCATGGAGATGTCGCTGGGCATACAAGACATAAAACGGCACAGCCAGCGACGCCAAGGTCAGCGCGATCTGGCCGTATAAAAACCGCCGGAAATGAGCGTTCGTCCGCCATACCGTTCGGCAGTCCCGGCCGTAATGCCCCGAATGTGGGTTATCTTCATGGGCAGGCTCCCGCAGCGGCTCACGCACAAAGCCGAGCGGCAGGCAGCTTACGATTAAAATCACGAAGCCGATCAAGAAGCCCAGCGCATAGCCGTGCGGGAAGCCGCCCGCCGGGCCGGACAGCAGGCGGCGCAGCAGGCCGTCCATGCCGAAGCCCAGTACCCCCGCGACCCCGCCCGCGTAGCCGAAAAGCCGCCCTCGCCACGCCGCCGGGACACACTTGCCGATGACGACCCAGTAGGCGGGCTGGTTGATCCCCATTGCCCCGGCATGGACCGCAATCGCCCCGAACACCGCCGCGAGAAGCCAGCCGGGATGCGTGGTTCCCCACAGCAGAGTCAGCGGCGCGAGTGTCAGAAGCGCCAGCCGCTCGACCAAAGCCACCGCCAGCAGAAAGCCCCGAACACGCGGCAGGCGTCCGATAAATCCCACCATCAGCAGCCCTGGCAGAAATACCAGCAGATTGTACAGTGCCGGCAGGCAGCCGATGAGAGTATTGCCCGCGCCGAGATGACGCAGAAACACCGGCAAAATCGTCGTCTGCGAAAACAGCGCCGCCCCCAGCGGCCAGCCGACCGCATCGGTCAGGCACGCCGCAAAGTTCCAGCGCTTATCGAAAGAAGAAAGCTCAGTCATAAAATTTTGGTCATAAACTATTCAGCAGCCGGACTGGTTCAACCGGGACTTAGATCGCTTTGTCCGCCAAGCGGCACAAAAAAACGGCGTGGCCGGTGCTGACCCGCGCCAAAATCACAATCGCTTCTTCGGACCCACGCAGCTTCAGCATCTTTCCAAGCTCATCGGGTTCAGTCGGGAAGCCGCGTTTTTTGATGATCACGCGGCCGATATTCCGGGCCGTCAGCGCGTCCTGCAAGCGCTTCTTGCTGTAGGGGAATTGGTCCAGGATTTCATAAGCGTCGGCAAACGGCGTCGGCGCGAGAGTGTCGCCGAGCAGATAGGCGATCTGCGGGTCTACGGTAGCGGCGCGGAGCCGAACGGCCAGTGTTCCGACTAAATGCGCCCGGATGACCGCTGGGTCCGGCTCATAGAGGTAGCGGCTGCCGGTCGGCGCGGTCCAGTCGCCGCGCTCGTCAGCCTCGCCGAACAGCGTGTGTATTGACGTGGGCGTGATGACCGTTGCCGACAAAAGATGCCCAGACTTTGCTGCTCCTAGCCAAAGCAAGGCTTCGCGGCATTCGCCGCTCTCGGAGATGAACTCCAATTCCGCCTCAAACTGTGCGGCAAGCGCATGGTCAATCGCCGGAGACAGCTTAACCCCAACGGCTTTCGCCGGCGATTGTTTCAGCGTGTGCAGCCAGGACAGCGGCGGCGTATAATCTTCGGGGCCAGCGACGCGGCGGCTGTTCTGACGCCGGGCCGGGTCAAGCCAGGCGGCGTCCGTATCTAAGTCAGCCTTAGTGAAGTCCTCTTGACGTACCGCAATTCTTGTGTCCATCTCCCAAACACGGGCGTTCTCAGCGGCAAACATGGCCCGAACCGGGTCACTCTCATAGAGCGTGACACGCAGGCCCGCGCGGGCGAAGGCCAGCGCGTCGCCGCCGATGCCGCCGCCGAGGTCGGAGATGCTTTCGGCTCCCGCCGCTTTGAGGCGCGAAGCGTGGTAGTCGGCGGTTCCCCGTCCTGACGCCTGTTCCAGCGCTTCCCGGACAAAGTACATCTGCGCGGCAAGCGGCCCGAATTTTGTTTCGCCGCGCTTTTCCAAATCAGACTGCTCCCACGCGGCATTTGCCAGCTCCGGCGACGCCGACTTCCGCAGGCGCGTGAGTGCCGTCAGCATTTCGGCCCGGCCCACTCGCAATTTACCTGCTTCGGCGAGCAGAATGCGGCCTGCCGGTGCCAGCAGAAATAATCCAGTCTCTAAATCCACGCAGGGGATTGTACCCGGCACGGCGAATAGTCCGCCATGACATTTGCGCTGCCCAAAGATTGGGATGGCATTTATGCCGGAACCGACGGTTACTTCTTCGGCACGGAGCCGAGTCAAATCGCTCAAACTGCTTTGCGATTCTTCCGGGCATTCGGTGGAAACCCAAACCAAGCCGCCGCGCTCGACCTCGGCAGCGGGGAAGGCCGAGACACGGTATTTCTCGCCGGGGCTGGGCTGTCTGTCACGGCTCGGGATGTATCCCCGGTTGGTCTGGAAAAGACTCGCGCCCTGCTGGACCAGCGCGGCATCTCCGCAGACCGCGTGGATCTGGCGCTCACAGACATCGGCGCATTTGAGTACCCGGCGAGTGCGTATGACATCGCAGTGGCGGCGAACGTTTACCAGTTCCTGCCGTCTGCCGCCGTACCGGGGCATCTAAGCAAGCTGAAATCAAGTGTCAAGCCAGGCGGTATCTGTGCGGTCGGCGTGTTCAGCCCAGCGATGGCAGCGTGGGGAGCGGACACCCAAAACTACTGGACGGCGACGGCAGACGAGCTTTTGACCTACTTTCCAGAAAACGCTCGCTGGCTTCTGCTTGACCGCACAGAATACTGGACGTACCGGGTTCACGACAAGACCCGGATGTCGTTCGCTTATGTTGTCGTCCGGAAAGAACCCTACCCATGACCGCGCATCATCTTTATCTCCTCGCCCCCGGCGCGACGCCGACCGAAGTGCGGCAGTTCTATGCCGCCGCCCTCGGCCTGCCCGAAATCGAAAAGCCGCCTAGTCTGACAACGACTTTCGTGCTGTGGTTCGACGCCGGGGCGGTTGTGCTGCACGTCGGTTATCCATCGTCGGGAACGGTTGGGGATGGACACACGGCGCTTGCGGTCGAAAATGTCGAAGCCTCCCGCGCCCGTTTTTTAGAAATGGGGCTGGCAGTAGACGACAACGTTATTCCCATGGGCTACCCGCGCTTTTACCTGCGCGACCCATGGGGTAATCAGTTTGAGGTACTGCCGCTGTCGCTTCCGTAAAACGTATTTTTGTGGTAAAATCGGTGCAGAGGACGCGCATGTTTGGCTTAGGGCTGAGTTTGGGGCTGACGGCAGCCATTCCGGGCAAGAACGGGCAAAGCGATGCGGCGCTTGTCGCAGCAGCGCAGCGGGGCAATGTCCAAGCGTTCGGCACGCTGCACTCGCGCTATTACCTGCGCTTGTACCATCTCGCGTACCTCAAAACAAACAACGCACAGGACGCCGAAGATGTGGCCTCGGAGACGTTTGTCCGCGCACTTGCGTCTTTGAGCCGGCTGCGGCTGAAAGACGATACAACTTCGCTGTATCCGTGGCTGCACCGGATCGCCCTCAATCTCATTGTGGACGGTCACCGGCGGCGTCCGCCGTCCGGCGTCGTTTCGCTGGATGCGCCGCTCATCGCCGGCATTCGGACACTGCTGGACACAGAAGATTTAGATGCTGGGCCGACCCCGCACGAAATCGCTGAGCGGCATGAAGTTCAGCAATTAGTGCGCTCTGCCATTGCCGCCCTGCCGGAAGATCAGGCCGATGTGCTGGTCTATAAGTATTTAGGCGACCTGAGCCTGCGCGAGATTGCGCCGCTGCTGGACCGTTCGGAAGCCGCTGCTAAATCCCTGCTGCACCGGGCGGTAGTCAGCCTGCGCCGGGAGATCGAGCGGCGGGTAGACTCCGTCGAGCGGCTGGAGGCAAGCCGTGCCGTCCCGCCAACCCGCGCCGCCCCGCCAACCCGCGCCGCCATGACAGCGGCAACTCAGACGCCGGAGGAAACGCTGCATGTCCGACGATCTTGATTTCCCGGCAACAGAGCCGCGCCTGCGCGGCACGGTCCGGCTGGCCGAGTCGGCGCTTCATGCCCCGCCGCCGCCCGATTTAGCCGAAATGAAGTCACGCGAGTTAGTCGAACAGCTTATGCAGGAGGCGGCCCTGTCGCCGAAGCTTTTGCGCGAAGCTGTCCGCGAGCAGCCCCACCGCCACTGGTGGCGGAAGTTTTTGGACCGACGGTAGCAGGAAACCAGGCTATCGGCATTGAGTCCCACAGGGACTTTGATGCAGCAGCAGACCGGCGCTTCCAGTGCCGATGAAATCAAGGATCACCATGCCTCTCGTTGCCGGAGTAGTCTTTAAGCCGCTTGGGAAAATCACCCTGTGCGATCCGAGCGGCCTCACGCTCGAACCGGACGCCGCCGTGATTGCGGAAGGCGAGAACGGGCCGGAGTTCGGGTTTATCAAGACCCCGCTGCGGGCCGCGTCGGATGCCGATGCACCCAGCCCAATACGCCGTCTCCTGCGCCTTGCCACGCCGGAAGATTGGCAGCGGCGGGAGCGCGGCGAGCGGCGGCAGGCGGAAGCGCACAAAGTCTGCAAGGAGAAGATTGCACTCCTCAAAACCCCAATGAAGCTGATTGAAGCCGAATGGGCATTTGACGGTGCCCAGGTCACGTTCCATTTTACCGCCGAAGGCCGCGTGGATTTTCGTGAGCTTGTCCGAGAAGTCGCGGCTGTGCTGCACACGCGCGTCATCATGCACCAGGTCGGGGCGCGGGACCATGCGCGGATTTTCCCCGGCATCGGGCCGTGCGGGCGGCCCACATGCTGCTCAACATTTTTGCGCGAGTTTCAGCCGGTATCCATGAAAATGGTTAAGAACCAGAACCTTGTCTTGAACCCCGCGAAGTTCTCGGGGCTATGCGGCAAGCTGATGTGCTGCCTGCGCTACGAGATTGACGACATGGAAGGCCGCCCAAAGATGCCGCAGCCGGGCATGGTCGTGATGACCCCACTAGGCCGGGCGAAAGTGGAAGAAGTCAATGCCGTGCAGGAAATGCTGACCGTGCAGCTTGAATCTCAGCAGTTCGTTGAAGTTCGTGCCAAAGACGTCTCAGAAGTCCCCGACTGCGTGGACCACGCTGAAGGTGGCTGTGAGGACTGCCTTTCCTCTGGGGCGCTCTCTGACTGCACGGTTCCGACCCGTGACCTTCCACCCGGCGCAACTTCTTTACCCGTATTTTAGCGAGTTTCTTGGCGTTTCGTGCATAAGTTGCGCCAAAAACCGGGTACTCTGAACTCAACCCAAGTAACTGTCCCGAAAAGCGCACCAAAGGATACTGCGATATGACTCTGTTGCCGAACACGCTTCCCGATAGTGCCGCCGAGCGGCGGCGGCTTTTGGCCCGCGCCCGGCGTCTAACCCAGCGGGCGCTGACCCTAGCCGGAGCCGGCAGGCTGGCGGAAGCGATCCAGTGTCAAGACGAAGTGACAGCGATCCGGCCTGAAGACGCCGCCGCTTTTTTTCGCCTCGGTCTGCTGTGCCGTGAGGCTCGCCGCACGGAACAAGCGGTTCAGGCTTTGCGCCGCTCAGCCCATCTCCGTCCCAGCGACCGTGACCCGCGCGAGGCGCTCACAGAAACGCTTGTCGAAGCCAGCCGCTACGACGAAGCCATTTTGGAAGCGCGTGCGCTGCTTAAGATCGTTCCCAAGAGCTTGTTTGCCCGCGATGTCCTCAGCATCTCCTACCTGCAGACCGGCAAGCTCGACAAAGCCCTGCAAACAACTGGCGAGATGGTCTGGCTCGACCCGCTTAATCCCGGTCACCATTTTCGGCGTGGCTTGCTGTTCCAGCAAAAGGGTAATCTGACGGCAGCGGTTGGCGAATACAGTCGCGCTCTGGAGATGTCTCACCCCGACAGCGAGACCTATTCCGATGCCGAAGATGCTTTGGAAATGCTCGACGACGAGCAGACCCGCCAGATTTTGCTTCTGGCGTCTGAAGACTGGTTTTTCCTGCTCCAGCTCCGGCGCGACTCTACGGAAGCCGTTTCCGAGCGTGGCTTCTGCCTGAGCGAAGATGGCCTGGCCCGCCTTGGGTATCTGCTGCCGCACGAGTTCCCCGAATGGAGCGGCGACCGGCCGACGCCGATTGCCTGGGGCGCACGGGGCCGGTTCCATTGACTTTGATTTCGGCGTCGCGGACGCTGATCATTGGTGTCCTGAATGTAACGCCCGACTCGTTCTCCGACGGCGGACTTTACGCCGGCGCTGATGCCGCCGTCCTGCGGGCGCATCAAATGGCCGCAGACGGCGCTCACGTTTTCGATGTCGGCGGCGAAAGTACGCGCCCGGCGACCTTCGGCGACCATTCCCCACTGCCTGCTTCCGAAGAACTTGTTCGTATTCTTCCCGTCATTACTCGGCTTACTGCCGAGCTGCCGCACATCCCCATTTCCGTAGACACCTACAAAGCCGAAGTCGCCCGCGCCGCACTTGATGCCGGAGCGGCGATCATCAACGACATCAGCGGCCTGACTTATGACCCCGCGATGGCGGGACTCGCTGCCGGGCGCGGCGTCCCCGTTATCGTCATGCACCTGCTTGGCAGTCCCCGCGACATTCCCCTCACGCCCGTCTACACTGATGTCGTTGCCGACATCAAAGCCTTCTTTGACCGCCAGATCGCCTACGCTCTGTCCTGCGGCGTCCGGCGCGAGCAAATCTGGCTTGACCCCGGCCTCGGCTTCGGCAAGACCGCCCAGCACAATCTCGAAATCCTGCGCCGCCTGTCTGAATTCCAGACCTATGGCCTGCCCATCGTCGTCGGTGCCTCCCGTAAGCGCTTCTTGGGCCACATTTTAGGAACCGGCGACCCCAACGACCGCAAAGAAGGCACCGCCGCCACCGTTGCCCTTTCGATCGCCGCCGGAGCCGCCGCCGTCCGCGTCCACGATGTCCGCGAAATGGCCCGCGTCGCCAAAGTCACCGACGCCATCGTGCGCGGCTGGGCATAACACTGATTGCGTGGGACCGCGTTCGAGCCGCAGCATCTTTGGGGGACCAGCAAATGAATGATACAACCGCAGTAGATACGATCCAACGAGTCGTCAATGTCGTCGCCGCGGTCCGCAAATACCTCAAGGACAAGCACCCCGGCGGCGCAATCCTAGAAGTCGCGGGTGTCCGCCAGGATCGGGAATGGTGGTCTGTTTCGGTACGCCCCAGCTTTCAGCCGCCAAGACGCTTTGAATATTACGAAGCGCTTGCGACTGCGGAACAAGAACTGCAAAAGTTTGAGAACTTAGCCGTCCTGCTCGTGCCGAGTGTTCCAGCCTTTGAAGCCTCTGCCGCCTAATCAAAGCCGCATCTGAAGTTGCCATGCTTACTTATCGAGTTGGGGATAAAGTGCGTGTTGTTCAAGTCCCGCCCTACTTATACCGCGATGACCCAGTAGCACAAGAGGATGCCGAGTTCTTCGAGCGTTGCTTGGGCAAAGTCTTTCAAGTAGAGGGCTTTGACGACCACGGGCAGCTTGAATTGTGGGCTACGGGAAAGGGCAATCGCAGAAGGTCGTTTCGTGGCCTGGACACGCACACAATCTGGATTGATCCAGAATATGTCAGACCGTTCGCACGGCAATGTCGCGCTCGGCCAAATACGCTTTGATCTCGCTGATGGAATGTGTGCCGTAGTGGACGATGCTGGACACTAATGCGGCCTGGGCGCCGCCGCCGGTGACAGCTTCGTAGATGTGCTCTAAACTGCCTGCGCCGCCGCTGGCGATGACGGGGATGCCGACAAGGTCCGTGACAGCGCGGGTCAGGGGGATGTCATAGCCGGCCAGGGTGCCGTCGGCGTCCATGGACGTCAGCATGATCTCGCCGGCCCCTCGGTCTTCCATTTCCCGCACCCAGTCTAAGGCGTCAATGCCGGTCGGCGTTCGCCCGCCGTGGATATGCACTTCCCAGCCTGAATGTGTTTTGCCGGTCTTCTTTGGGTCTACGGCGACAACGACGCACTGCGCTCCGAAGTCTTTGGCGCATTCGGTGATCAGCTCCGGCGTTGTCACGGCGGCGGTGTTGATGCTGGCCTTGTCCGCGCCGGTCTTTAAGATGCGCCGGAAATCTTCGACGGTCTTGATGCCGCCGCCGACGCAGAAGGGAATGAAGACTTCTTCGGCGACGCGGCGGGCGTAGTCAAACATCAAATCGCGCTTCTCGTGCGACGCCGTGATGTCCAAAAAGACAAGCTCATCGGCCCCCTGCGCGTCGTACAGCGCGGCCCGCTCGACGGGATCGCCGGCATCGCGCAGGTTCTGAAAATTCGTGCCTTTGACAACACGCCCATTCTGGACATCTAAACACGGAATAATTCGAGTGGCAAGCATAGCAGGAGTGTACCTGAAAATCAGAGCGTGAACGTGAACGAGTAAAACAAGCGCGGCTTCGGCTTGCCGTGCAGCAGGGGGAACTCTAGGCCTAGCGAATTGCTTTCATCCACCCGGAACGATGGGGCGATGGATAGGCCGTGGAGCGTGAGCTGGCCGTCTACCGAGTACCTGTCGCCAGGGCCTCCTGTCAAAAGCTGGTCGGCGATGACAGGGCTGACGCCTTCCTGGCCGCCGAACAGGAGGCCGAGCTTGATGGTCGGCGCGGGCAGCGACTTCGGCGCGGCGAATGGTGCGGTGTCCAATCCAAACCGGGAACGGACGAACTCAGCACCGACGGCCTCGATTTTCTTTGTGGCAAAGACCGTGCCGTAGTGGCCGGTCGGGATCCAGACAATCGGTGCGCCTCCGAGTGCGTGAGCCAGATGATGCGCCTGCTTGGGGTTGACGAACACATCAAAGCGGCCGTTGAAGAGAATCGCGTTTTTCGGGTCGAAGCCTTGCAGCCAGTTCGTCGGCTCGATGTTCGTGTAATCGCGCTTGAGGGAATCGAACGTGACACCGTGGTACAGCAGGCTGGGGCGCA
Organism: Capsulimonadaceae bacterium; assembly: GCA_965213825.1. Taxonomy (GTDB): domain Bacteria; phylum Armatimonadota; class Armatimonadia; order Armatimonadales; family Capsulimonadaceae; genus JANXMY01. Next base: position 380,502 of record CBDCAE010000005.1, on the reverse strand, counting down.
GGCCGTAGGTGATGAAACTGTCGTAGACCAGATCGGACACGTCCCCGCCGCCGACAATCGTGACCAGCACTTTCGCCCGGTGGTCTACGCCCGCGATCAGCGGGGCCAGAATGCCGCCGAGGCTGATGCCGGCCACGCCCATGCGCGTCGGGTCAATGTCCGGGCGCGATTGCAGCCAGTCCAGTGCCCGGCGGTTGTCCAGTACCGCTTGGCGGACGGCAGAAACGGTCTGGTGCGAGTCGCCCGAAAGCAGCTCGACATCTTCGACGCGGGGCAGGACACGCCGGTTGTAGCTGTAGGGCTGGACGACCAAAAACGCGGCGACTCCCGCACGAGCGAGGGTCGCGCACAGGATAAACTCGTTGGTCAGCGTCACCGGCAGCCATTCATGCTCGACCAGCATGACCGGGTGCGGGCCAGGCGAGTTGGGCTGGAACAGAAACGCCGTGACGACATTGTTGACGGGATAGGGGGTTACGACCGGGCTGGGATAGGTCACGCGCGTGACTCGAATGTCCCCGCCTACTTCCGCCATCGCTTCTTTATCTGTCGTTTGGATGACAGCAAACGGCGCGGAGGCATCATAGTCGTAGAAATGCGGATCTATCGCGGCAGGCTGCGGAGCGGCCTGGGCGGCAGTTCCCAAGATCACTGCCGCGCAAATAATACTAGCGAGGATTGTCTGGGAAATACTCTTAATAACGAACTTGATAACGAACTCCCGGCGAAAAGCAGTGCTTTAGTATACCTGGATTGGGCGGACATTGTTCCGGCAAGGGCGGGGCAGGGTTGACAGACGGCGTATCCGAGTGCTATACTCATAGGTCATCTTTACCGAAAATCAGCAGGCACAATAAATTTAGGAGCGTAGACCCTCATGGCAAAAGTATGTGACATCAGCGGGCGCAAAGCCCAGGCAGGACGCTGGACGCGCCACCCGCACTCCGGCTCGTGGGCGCACCGCGCCCCGCAGAAGGCACGGCGGTTTGAGGTCAATCTTCAGAGCGTGACGATCCAAACGCCGCACGGCAAAAAGAAGATTAAAGTCGCCGCCCGGATGCTCAAGTCCCGGAACTTCCTGGCGATTGTCGCCGGCCAGAAGCAGCTCCCGGCCCACTTGATGAAGTAAGCCGATAACCCAACAAAGCAACAGCGGGCGCAGGAGAACATCTCCTGCGCCCGCTTTTTTGATCCTATTCCCGGTAAAAGCGGCCACGGGCGATGAGGTCGGTCTCAACCGACCAGGACAGCACAGGGACTCCCGCTTCGCGGAGGCGGCGCAGGCGGTCGGCGACCTCCCAGGGGGATAGTTCCGTCTCACGGCTGAGCTCAGCGCGGCCCAGCGCCCGCCACTGCACCCAGAATAGCCAAAGTGCATCAGCTTCGGCAGGATCAGGCAGACGGGAATGCAGATGCTGGTGAACGTCGGCGGCTTCAAGGTTGCGGCAGATGGCGGCGATGCGGCGCTCGGCGGCGGAGGCAGGAGACGGGGAGGACATAAAAATAGACTCACTTTTCTTGGCGAACAGTGAGTCTATTATAGGAAGCAGGCAGGACGGGCGGCAATCGTAAATCTACGAGTTTATGACAATTACGCAGGCTGAACGTCTGCAACGTCTAAGCGGTCGCCGTCTATTTTGAGCAGGCGCTGGTCGGCGCTGCCTTTATTGACTAAAATTTGCGTGACTTCTGCCTGAGCGGACAACTGGGCGATAATCGGACCGGGCAGAACAACGGCGTTGCGGCCTGCCGTATCCCAAACGCGCATCTTAGCTTCACTGGTGAAGCAGAGCAGGGCGTCGCCCTCCGTCAAAAGCTCCAGTTCCTGCGGGGTTTCCGGCGTGTCTTCCGCTGCGCCGGTGCTGAGGACAATACACTCGGCATCTTCGTCACTGTCGGCGGCAATCGGAACCCGGCTGAACTCTTCTAAAAACGACTGAACGACCGCCGCGCGGTTCTCAGTGATGTCGGTCCCCTGCAAGGCTGCCAGTGCCAGCTCTAGCCGCTCGTTGCTGCCGGACGCCTGCTGCTGCATCTGAGCCATCATCTGGGCGGTCTGGGCGATAGCCTGCATTTCTTCGGAAGTCACTTCGGCGTGAACGTCGGGTCCATCTACAAACAAGCGATGCTCGCTGGCACCGAGAATTCCGCACAGCTGCGCTCCCGACAAGAACATCCCATGTTCGAGCTGTGGCAGGGTCGCGCGGAGAATACCGAGCTGAGTAAAGGCCGGAACGCCGCTGATTCCTTCGGGGTTGGTCGCAATAATAAGCTGAATATCCGCGCCCGGCTCAATCGAGCCGTCTGGGGCCGTCGCGACCGGCGTGATGGTCGGGACGGCGAGCGTGCTATCCCGCAGGATGTCAAGAAAGCGCGTACGGGCTTCGGCGGCTTCTTCATCGGTGAGTGCCATTCGGAGGCCGAGTATCGCCGATTCGAGGTTGATATTTCGGAGCGGCTCCTGGGTCGGGTCTTGTTGCATAATCCAGCTTTCCTGACGGGTTTCTTAGCCGAGGGTGTCTTTCGGCGGCGTGTTCTTGTTCTGCTTGCCGAGGCGCTTTAACCGGCCTAGAATGCCATGTTGGGCTTCTTCCTGGACCTGGACTTCGAGAGCGGCGCGTTCCTGGGCATCGCGTTCAGCCCGTGTCTGGGCGGCCCGTGCCTGGTAATCTAAGTTATCTATTTTCGCTCCGCACCAGTTGCAGAGAGCACTGGTCTGGGTCAGCAGGCGGCGGCCGCAGGAAGGGCAGACGGCGATGTCTGTTTTTGCCTCTTCTGTTTTTGCTTCTGCGGCGGATGGAGCGCTTTGCGAGGCGGCTGGCCAGGTTGTAGGAGTTTCTTCGCTCATGGTTCTTGTCGCATGGTTCGTGTTAAGCGTAGGCAAGTTTCGGTGCTTTACTAGAAGACAGCGCCCGAAGCTTGGCAATGACGCCAGGCAGCTTCTCTAGGACATAGTCAATCTCAGCGTCGGTGGTGAAGCGCGAGACGCCGAACCGCAGGGACGCAAACGCCAGTGCGTCAGATAGACCGATGGCCTTCAAAACGTAGCTGGCGGATAGCGATTCGGACGAACAGGCAGAACCCGTGGACAGCGCGACCTCCGGCAGGGAGGCCATCAGCGCGTCCCCTTCAACTCCTTCAAACGCGATATTGACATTGTGCGGCAGCCGCTCGGTGCGGTGACCATTGAGCTGCGTGCCGTCAATACTTCCCAAAATGCCGTCAATCAGCCGGTCACGCAGGGCAATGAGGCGCGGCGTTTCTTTGGGCAGTTCGTTTCGGCAAATTTCGCACGCGCGGCCAAATCCGACAATTCCCGGCACGTTCAGCGTCCCCGACCGCATTCCCATTTCATGCCCGCCGCCATCCATTTGCGCTTCAATCCTGACGCGCGGCCCGCGCCGCCGGACATAAAGCGCTCCGACGCCTTTGGGTCCGTGCATTTTGTGCGCGGTCAGCGACAGCAGATCGGCCGGCATCTCTGCTAAATTGATCGGCATCTTGCCCGCGCTCTGAGTGGCATCCGTGTGAAATAATACGCCGCGCTCCCGGCAGAGAGTTCCAATCTCAGCAACCGGCTGAAGCGTCCCAACCTCGTTACTGCCGGTCATCACCGAGACCAAAGTCGTTTCGGAAGTCAGCGCATCGGCAAGCTCGCCCAGATCAATCTGCCCGCGCGAGTCTACTCCCAAATACGTCACTCGATGTCCCGCGTGTTCCAGGTGCTTTGCCGTATCCAGAACCGCTTTGTGCTCGGTGACTGCGGTGATCAGATGCCCGCCGCCGCTTGGGGCCAGCTTCTCAAAAACGCCTTTGAGCGCCAGATTGTCTGACTCGGTCGCGCCCGATGTCCAGACGATCTCGCGCGGGTCCGCCCCAATCAGCGCCGCGACCTGTCCCCGCGCCTTGGCGACCGCTTCTTCCGCCGCCCAGCCGAACGCATGGGAGCGCGACGCCGCATTTCCGTACACTTCGGTCAAAAATGGCAGCATAGCGTCCACGACGCGCGGGTCCGGCTTCGTCGTCGCATTGTTGTCTAAATAAATCGGTGACATAAAACTATCCCATCGGCAGGCCGGCGGCGAAGCGGCGGGTGGAGAAATCGGGCAGGGCGGACCAGTCTGGTTCGTCTTCGGGTGCAGTGCTAATGCCGCCGACATCGGCCAGCGTGATTTCCATGAGCAGGCTTTGAACCCGGCGCTCGATCTCGGCCATCGGATCGCGAATCGTGCAGCGGCTGAACTGTTTGCAGCTTTCGCCCTGACCGTTGGAGCAGGGCAGGATCGCGAGCGGGCCGTCAATCGCGGTCACGATCTCGGCGACGGAAATGGCGCTCGGCACGCGCAGCAGGCGGTAGCCGCCGGTCGGGCCGGGGTGAGACGCGACAATCCCGGTGCGGGCCAGCGTTTGCAGCAGCTTTGCCAGAAGCTCGGCGGGAATCTCATACTGCTCGGCAATTTCTTTGGTGTTGACCAGCCGCGCCGGCTCGGCCGCCTGCACGGCCGCCAGATGAGACAGCGCAAGGAGTGCGTAGTCGGCGCGTTTTGACAGACTGAGCATCGGCACTGTCCCTCCCTTTCGCGTTTTTCTACATGGATTATACCGAATTTCGGGGAGGCCTGTCAAGGAAAGCGCTGAGAGCGAAGTGCTTAGAAAGGGTTGATGGAGACAGCGGCGGTTTTAGCAGTGCCGGGGGGCGGGGTGAACACAAACTCTTCGCCCGAAAGGGAAAGCTGAGGCGTGATGCTCTGAATATCCTCACGATAAGCAAACTGGGTACCGTCCTGAACCCCTGCAAGGTCAACGCGGGTGAGGGCACTGGTCTGGGTGTTGACATAAAACTGGTATGTTAGGTTTTGCTTTGTCAGGGTCAGGCTGTACACATAGTCATCGTGGTCCCGCATGGATTTTGTCTCGCGGGACAAGGTCACATCCAGGCTGCCCAGAACGGAAAGAACGGCCGCGCTGTTGGTCGGCGTAATTGAGTGGAAGCCTTCCACCAGCGGGCGGCCGTCGCCGATGTAGAAGCCGCCGATGACCAGCCCAAGCGTCGGAATGTCGCTGTCCGCTTTCTTGAAAGCGGCGAGGGGCATGACCGAATACTGCCGCAGGCCGGGCCGGTAAGTCCAGACCGACGTGCCATTTGAGACGACGACCAGCTTCTTTTGCAAGCCGCCTGCAATGTCGTACTGGGTCAGGGACGCATGGAAGAGGGGCGTGTGCAGGCGTCCGGAGCGACACGAGATGATCTGAATGTCTTCTCGCAGCAATACGGACACGCCCTGCTGTGTGCCGGTCATGTGGAGGGTAGAATGAGAGCGCAGGATACCGCTGCCGTCCAGGGGAGCCAGCGCTTTTTTCAGTGGAAGCAGGTCTATGCTGGGCGGGGCGGATGGGGCAGGGGAAATAGGCAGGTCAGGGGAGGCCGATGGGCCGGCAAAAGCGGGCAGCAATGCTGTCATCAGGAACAATGTGAGTGCAGTAAGACGCAGCAAAGCGATGTCTCCTAAAAAGAGCCGGCTCAAGAGAGGCTAAGAAAGGCCGGCAAGGCGAGTCAAGGTACGGCTGAGGGTACGTGAGAAAAAGCCGACGGCAGGAACAGCCCGGTCGTAATCCATGCGGGTAGGGCCGACCACGCCAAGCGTGCCGCGCTTGCGAGTGCCGACATAATAGGATGCCGACACGACGCTGCATTCGGTCATGGCCGGGACATGGTTCTCCGCCCCGATAACTACCGTGACATCCGCCCCAAGCAGCGCCCGTGACAGCGTCTGAAACAGCAGGGTCCCGCGCTGCAATGTTTCCAAAACGCACTCAATTTTCGCAACATCCTTGAACTCCGGCTGGCGCAGGATTTCGCTTGCGCCTTCCAGATAAATGCTGTCATCATCGGCGGCGTGGCGAGCCATCTGCTGGGCGGCAGCAACAAGGGTCGCATACAGCGAGCGCAGCGGCGGGGCGAACTCCGCCGGAGCGGCAAATGGGGCATCCGGCAGTGTATCCAGCGGCTGTCCGGCCAGCGCGGCGCTGAGGGCGCCGCCCACAGCGGCCATCTCGGCGGGGGTCGCGGCGGCGGCTTCCGGCGGTGCGGGGCAGAGCAGGCGGTTTTCGACCTGCCCGGTGCTGAGAATAAGCACCAAGAGCAAGCGGTCTTCCCCAGCAGGCGTCACGAAGATTTGGGAGATTTGTGTGTCGGCGGGTCGGGGCGGCGTGGCAACCGACGTGTAGGAGGTCGTGCGGGTCAGCAAGGAGCAGGTGCGGCGCAGCAGCCGTTCCATCTCCAGAGCCTGGTCTTCTTCATCCAGCAGCGGTAGGGCAGAGGCGGCTTCCGGCGCGAACGCCATTAAATGGTCCACATAAAACCGGTAGCCTAAATCGGATGGAATGCGGCCCGCGCTCGTATGCGGCTGGCGCAGCAGACCCATCTCGGACAGCTCCGCAAGTTCATTGCGGATCGTCGCGCTTTTGATGCCCCACCGATGCCGCTGGGCCAAATCTTCGCTGCCGAGCGGCTTGACCGTCTCGACATAATCGCGAACAACCGCGCCTAAAATCTTCTGTTTTCGTTCATCCAGTTCCATCTTGGTAACAGCAGTTTACCATTTTTAGGGCCGTCTGTCAATCGCGCTATTCACGGACGTGATGCGGTACACTGTCCGAGAAGAGCGAACAAGACAAGTGCGAGGAAAAAGAACATGAACATCAAGCACAGCCGTCGGCAGGTGATACTGCTGATCCTCTCCGCAAGCTGCCTTGCGGCCGCCGGAAGAGTTCAGGCACAGACGGTACCGCCGCCGGCTGGGCCAATCCGCCTCGAATCTACCGGTCCTATTTATACGCTTAGGCGGATAGACATTGCGGATACGCAGCCTGCCAAGCAAGTCTGGATTTTGCAAACAGGCGCTCGCGAGATGGCCTATAGATCACTCGGTGCCCTGTCTTTGCGGCTGCTTGTCTCTCGCCTGCCGAAAAGGACTTCCATTGTTTGCACCACTACCTCTCTTTCCGGGCCTATCACGGCAATTAAGCCCGGCGGCAGCACAGAGGCTGGGCTTGAGAACTTTATCGCCTATTGCAAAGTCTGCGGTGTCAATTTTACTTTTGGCACATCTTTCTAACGTTCCAATGCTTCTCCATTAAGACCGCTAGGTCAGCTTCAATGAAGGCATGCAGGGTCTTAGGGCAAAAAGTAAAGCCCCCCAGCCCCCAGTAGTGAGGGAGGGGGCAGCACTGCCTCTGTGTTATTCGGTTTTGCCTGGTTACGGCAGGGTCGTTTCACCCATCAGGTAGCGGTCGCATTCGCGGGCCGCGCCTCGGCCCTCGTTAAAGGCCCAAACGACCAGGCTTTGGCCGCGCCGGGCGTCGCCTGCGGCAAAGACACCGGGAATCGAAGTGGTATAATCGCCGTACTTCGCCTGGATATTGGAGCGGGGGTCGCGGGCCACGCCGATCTGTTCCAGCAGCGTATCTTCCGGCCCCACGAAGCCCATCGCAAGGAGGACCACCTGAGCGGGCGAGACTTTTTCCGTGCCGGGGATTTCGACCGGCACAAAGCGGCCGTTTTCGTCGTGCTGCCAGTCAATCTCAACCGTGTGGACTTCTTTGACATGGCCGTCGGCATCGCCGACAAACTTCTTGGCGGTCGTGCAGTAAACGCGCGGATCAGAGCCGAAGACGGCCAGCGCTTCTTCCTGGCCGTAGTCCAGGCGGTAGACCTTCGGCCACTGCGGCCACGGGTTATCTGGGGCGCGGGACTTTGGCGGCTTCGGCAGGATTTCAAGCTGAACCAGAGAATGGCACTTGTGGCGCATCGAAGTTCCGACGCAGTCGGTACCGGTGTCGCCACCGCCGATCACGACGACATCTTTGCCTTCCGCCGAGACAAAGTTTGGATTTGGCTCGCCGTCCAGCACGTTCTGCGTGTTTGCTGTGAGAAAATCCATTGCAAAGTGAATGCCGTGCAGATCTCCGCCTTCGATCTGGGACAGGCCGCGCGGCTTGGTCGCGCCGGTCGCGATCACCACGGCGTCAAACTCTTTCCGCAGCAGCTCTGCCGGATAGTCTTTGCCGACTTCGGTGCTCGTGAGGAAGGCAATGCCCTCCTGCTCCATCAGCCGGACGCGCCGGTCTACCAACTCTTTGCCAAGCTTCATGTTCGGGATGCCGTAAGTCAAAAGGCCGCCGACGCGGTCGCCGCGCTCGAAGACTGTCACGAGATGCCCCGCTTTGTTAAGCTGAGCGGCGGCGCATAGCCCCGCCGGACCGGAGCCAATGACAGCGACTCGTTTGCCGGTGCGACGCTCCGGCGGCTCGGCGACGACCCAGCCTTCTTCAAAGCCCTTGTCAATGATCGCGCACTCGATGTTCTTGATGGTGACGGCTGGCCCGCTGATGCCGAGAACGCACGCACCTTCGCAGGGGGCGGGGCAGACCCGGCCGGTGAACTCCGGAAAGTTATTTGTCTTGTGCAGGCGGTCTAAAGCCTCGCGCCACAGGCCCCGGTAGACCAAATCGTTCCATTCGGGGATCAGATTGTTAATCGGGCAGCCGGATGCCATGCCATTCAGCGTGGTACCGGTATGGCAGAAAGGGATGCCGCAGTCCATGCACCGTGCACCCTGCTCGCGCAGCTTTTTCTCGCCCAGGTGCAGGTGGAACTCTTTCCAGTCTTTGATGCGCTCGGTGGCGGTGCGGTCGAGGGGCAGCTCGCGCAGGTATTCGATAAAGCCGGTCGGTTTTCCCATGTGTGGTTTTTTCTAAAGCTATGAACCCGGCCTTGAAAGGCCGGGCTAGAGGTGCACAAAGCCCCTCCGGGGCTGGAGCATTGAGTGCCGAAGGCACTTTGTGAGCTTGCAGCCCGGCCTTTCAAGGTCGGGCGCGAAATGTTACCCGCCTCCGGCCCGCGCCGTATCCTTTGCGTTTGACTCAAACGCCGCCAGCAGCGCCTCGTCGCCGGTCAGGCCCGACGCTTCAACGCGGGCAATCGCGTCCTGCATCCGCTGGTAGTCGTGCGGAATGACCTTGATGAACTTCGGCACGGTGTCTTCCCAATGGTTTAAGAGGCGTGCGCCGTGGTCGGAGCCGGTGTATTCAACGTAGCGGCGGATCATCTGGCGGACTTCTTCAACTTCGGTGATGTCACCAAGCTTTTCCAGGCCCACCATCTGTTTGTTGCAGCGGGTCGCGAAATCGCCGGACTCGTCGAGAACATAGGCGATGCCGCCGGACATGCCCGCCGCGAAGTTCCGGCCTGTCGGGCCGAGAATGACGACCCGGCCCCCGGTCATATATTCGCAGCCGTGGTCGCCGACCGAGCCGACCACCGCCGTCGCGCCGGAGTTGCGGACTGCGAACCGCTCGCCTGCCCCGCCCCGAATGTAGACTTCCCCGGCTGTCGCACCATAGAGCGCTGTATTGCCGATGATGATGTTCTCATGGGCGAGGAAGCCGGAGCCGACCGGCGGGGCAATCACGATTTTGCCGCCGGATAAGCCCTTGCCCAAATAGTCGTTTGCGTCACCGTTCAGCAGCAGCGTCATGCCGGACGGGATAAACGCGCCAAACGATTGGCCCGCTGAGCCTTCAAACGTCAGCTTGATCGTGTCTTCGGGCAAACCGGCGGCCCCGTAGCGGCGCGTGAGTTCACTGCCGACAATGGTGCCCGTGACCCGGTTGACATTGTGAATCGGCACGGTCGCCCGGACCGGCTTGCCGCGCTCAAGTGCCGGGCGGCAGATCTCCAGAAGCTGCGTGTTGTCCAGAGCCGTGGCAAGGCCGTGGTCCTGCTCCTGCTGCTTGAAGCGTCCGACTTCGGGGCCGACTTCCGGCTGGTAGAACAGGTTCGAGAAGTCGAGGCCGCGCGTCTTCCAGTGCTCAATCGCCTGGCTGGCTTCCAGGCGGTCAGTGTGGCCGACCATGTCTGTCAGCTTGCGGAAGCCAAGCTGGGCCATGATCTCGCGGACTTCCTCGGCGACAAACCGCATGAAATTGACCGCGTGGGCCGGATCGCCGGTGAAGTTCTTGCGAAGCTCCGGGTCCTGGGTCGCGACCCCTACCGGGCAGGTATTCAGGTGACAGACCCGCATCATAATGCATCCGAGCGAGACCAATGGGGCGGTCGCAAAGCCGAATTCTTCTGCGCCGAGAAGCGCGGCGATAACCACGTCTCGGCCAGTCTTTAACTGCCCGTCGGTCTCCACCGTGATTCGCGAGCGCAGGTCGTTTAGCACCAGTGTTTGATGCGCTTCGGCGAGGCCTAATTCCCAGGGCAGGCCGGCGTGCTTGATGGAAGTCTGCGGGGATGCGCCCGTACCGCCGTCATAGCCCGAAATCAGGACCAAGTCGGCTTTGGCTTTCGCGACGCCTGCCGCAATCGTGCCGACGCCGACTTCGGCGACCAGCTTAACCGAGATACGCGCCTTTGTGTTGGCGTTCTTCAGGTCGTGAATCAGCTCCGCTAAGTCCTCAATCGAGTAGATGTCGTGGTGGGGCGGCGGCGAAATCAGACCAACGCCGGGGGTCGAGAACCGAACCTTGGCGATCCACGGGTAGACTTTAGACCCCGGCAGCTGTCCGCCCTCGCCGGGCTTTGCGCCCTGAGCCATTTTAATTTGCAGCTCCTGCGCGTTGACTAAATAGTTGGAAGTCACGCCGAAGCGGCCTGACGCCACCTGCTTGATGGCGGAGTTGCGCGAGTCGCCGTTAGCGTCCGGGATAAACCGAGCTGGGTCTTCGCCGCCTTCCCCGGTGTTGGACTTGCCGCCGATGCGGTTCATGGCAATGGCAAGCGACTCGTGCGCCTCGGCGCTGATAGAGCCGTAGGACATGGCCCCGGTCTTGAAGCGCTTGACAACCTCGGTCCAGGGTTCCACTTCGTCGAGTGGGATCGGCTCCGGGGCAAATTTGAGGCCGAGCAGGCCGCGCAGGGTCGCTTTCTTTTCAAGCTGCTCGTTCACCAAATCGGAATACTCGGTAAACGCCTTGCGGTCGTTGTTCCGAACGGCCTGCTGCAACTTGTGGATCGTCTGCGGGCTGAACAGGTGGTACTCACCGTCTGAGCGCCATTGGTACTGGCCTCCCACGTCTAATGTCCGCGAGTGTGTGCCGCGCTCCGGGAACGCTTGGGCGTGCCGAATCGCTGCCTCGCGGGCAATCACGTCCATGCCGACGCCGCCGATGCGGGACGCGGTCCGGGTGAAATACCGGTCAATCACGGACTGGTGCAGGCCGACGGCCTCAAACTGCTGCGCCCCGCAGTAGCTTTCGATAGTCGAAATGCCCATTTTGGACATGACTTTGACAATGCCTTTGACGACGGCCTTGCCGTAGTTCTTTTTAGCGTCGTAGGGCGTGATGTCGCGCAGCAGGTTCTCGCGAATGGCGTCGTCAATCGTTTCGAGTGCAAGGTAGGGATTGATCGCGGCCACGCCGTAGCCGACCAGGAGCGAGAAGTGATGTACCTCGCGCGGCTCGCCCGATTCTAAAACCAGTCCGATGCGGGTGCGCGTCCCCTGCCGGATGAGGTGATGGTGCAGACCGGCAGTGGCAAGCAGCGCTGGGATCGGGGCCATGTCTTTGTCCATGTCCCGGTCGGACAGCACTAAGATGTTCTTGCCCCCTTCAATGGCCTGGTCGGCGGCGGCGAACAGCGCGTCCATTGCGGCCACTAAGCCTTCTGGCCCATCAGCGGCGCGGAAGACAATCGGCAGGGTGATCGTGCTGAAGCCGGGCCGGTCAATCTGCCGCAGCTTTGCCAGGTCCTCATTGGTCAAAATAGGCGACTCTAAAGCAATCAGATTGCAGTTCTCCGGGCCGGGCGCAAGCATGTTCCGCTCGGTGCCGATGGTCATGGCGCTCGACGTGACAATCTCTTCCCGGATGCAGTCAATCGGCGGGTTCGTGACCTGCGCGAAGAGCTGATGGAAATAGTTGAACAGCGACTGCGGCTTGTCGGAGAGAACCGCCATCGGCGTATCATTGCCCATCGAGCCGGTCGCCTCCATACCCAAACGCGCCATCGGGGCCATGAGAATTCGCAAATCCTCAAACGTGTAGCCGAACGCAAGCTGGCGCTGAACAACCGTTTCATGGGTCGTCACCGGCACGTTCGTCGGCGACGGCAGATCGCCGATCTTGATCAGATTGTCGTCCAGCCACTGCCGGTACGGGTTCGCGCGGGCCAGCGACTCTTTCAGCTCGTCATCGCCGATGATCCGGCCCTGCGCGGTGTCTACCAGAAACATCCGGCCCGGCTGCAAGCGGCCTTTGGACACAATGCGCTCCGGCGCGATGTCCAGAACGCCGACTTCCGAGGCCATGATGACCAAGTCGTCTTTGGTGACATAATAGCGCGACGGACGCAGGCCATTCCGGTCTAAAACCGCGCCAATCTGTGTGCCGTCGGTGAACGCGATAGACGCGGGGCCGTCCCAGGGTTCCATCAGGCAGGAATGATACTGGTAGAACGCTTTCTTTTCCGCGCTCATGCTTTCATGGCCGGTCCAGGGTTCCGGGATCATCATCATCACGGCATGGGGCAGCGACCGGCCGCTGAGGGTCAAAAACTCCAAACAGTTGTCGAACATCGCCGAGTCGGACTGCTGGCTGTTGATAATCGGCAGCATCTTTTGCAGGTCCTCACCAAACAGGGCCGACGCGAACTGCTGCTCTCTGGCCCGCATCCAGTTGACATTGCCCCGGAGCGTGTTGATCTCGCCGTTGTGGGCGATCATGCGGTAGGGGTGCGACCGCTCCCACGACGGGAACGTGTTGGTGCTGAAGCGCGAGTGGACCAGCGCGAGGGCGCTTTCCATCTCCGGGTCAAGCAGGTCCGGGAAGAACTCGTCCACCTGCTCCGGCATCAGCATTCCCTTGTAAACCAGGGTCCGAGCAGACAGGCTGGGAATATAAAACCGCTCGCTGCCGCCCATACCCATCCCGCGCAGGGTGTGGGCCGTGCGCTTGCGGATGACACACAGCTTGCGCTCAAAGTGGTCGGCGTCGGTGATGCTTTCGCCGCGTCCGATAAAGAACTGCCGGATGACCGGCTGGGCCGAGATGGCTGTCTCGCCGAGCGTGGAATTGTCGGTCGGTACGTCACGCCAGCCCAAGAAGACCTGGCCTTCCTCGGCAGCGACGGTCTCCAAACGGTCCTCGCAGATTTTCCGCTGGCCCGCGTCTTGAGAGAGGAACACGCTGCCGACGGCATACATCCCAGCATCAGGAAGCGCGAAGCCGAGCTTCCCGCTTTCGCGTTGGAAGAACGTGTGCGGCACCTGAATCAAGATGCCCGCGCCGTCGCCGGAATTGGCGTCCGCGCCGCACGCCCCCCGGTGGGCAAGGTTGCGGAGGATAGTCAGCGCCTGAGAGACAATCTCATGCGATTTTTTGCCTTTGATGTTGACGACAAATCCTGCGCCGCAGGCATCATGCTCGAAATCGGGGTCGTACAGCCCTTGTTTTGGGGGCAGGCCAGTCGGTTTCATTGCGGAAGCGGTTCCTTCTAAATTAGGCACGCGAGATCAGGCAAGCGAGAGGGAGAAAACCCGTTGTTGGGACAGAGATTGTAGCACAAGATACGCCTGCTCGTCAATCCGTTCTCCCTGTCTTTTTTAGGGCATTCGTTCGCCCGGAAATCCGGGTAGAATACACCCATGTTCGCCCCAATTTCACTTCCTGTTTTAGACACGCTGCATCGCCCTTTGCACGACCTGCGAATCTCCGTCACTGACCGCTGCAATTTCCGCTGCACCTACTGCATGCCGAAAGAAATCTTCGGGCGCGACTTTGCCTTTCTGCCGCCGAGCCAGCTTTTGTCGTTTGAGGAAATTACGCGGCTGGCGCAGATCGCCGTCGGCCTCGGCGTTGAAAAGATACGTCTGACCGGTGGAGAGCCGCTGCTGCGCCGGGACATCGAAAAGCTGGTCGGCCAGCTTGCGGCCATTGACGGCCTGCGTGACCTCACGCTGACTACCAACGGCTCTTTGCTTGTCCGCAAGGCGCAGGCACTGAAAGACGCCGGTTTGAACCGCGTCACGGTCAGCCTCGATTCCCTGGATGACGCCGTGTTTCAATCCATGAACGATGTCTCGTTCCCAGTTGGGCGCGTTTTAGATGGCATTGCGGCAGCGTCGGAAGTCGGTCTTGGCCCGATTAAGATTAATATGGTGGTCAAGCGCGGCGTCAACGAAGACAGCATTATCCCGATGGCTAGACACTTCCACGGCACAAACTGTATCCTGCGCTTCATTGAGTTCATGGATGTCGGCGCAACCAACGGCTGGCAGCTTAACGACGTTGTCCCGGCGTCCGAGATCATCCGCCGTATCTCCGCCGAGCTGCCCTTAGAACCCATTGCCCCGAACTACCCCGGCGAAGTCGCCCGCCGGTTCCGCTATCTTGACGGCAGCCAGGGCGAGATCGGCGTCATCACGTCAGTGACACAGCCCTTCTGCGGCGGCTGCACCCGCGCCCGCTTGTCCGCCGAAGGCAGGCTCTACACCTGCCTTTTTGCCGACGACGGCTTCGACTTCCGCGCGATGCTGCGCGGCGGGGCCGATGACGCCGAAATTACGAACGTCCTGCGCGGCGTCTGGTCCAAGCGAACCGACCGCTACTCCGACATTCGCACCGAAGAAACCGCCCGTCGCCCCAAAGTCGAGATGTCGCATATAGGGGGTTGATTTCAAGTTGAACACAAAACCAAAGGCACGCAACACATCGCCCGGATTTACTCTGGTTGAACTGCTGGTCGTCATCACTATTGTCTCGGTGATCGCTGCAATTTTGTTTCCCGTGTTCACGACGGTTCGGGGGCGGGGGCGGCGCACCGTTTGCCAAAGCAACTTGAAGCAACTCGCGCTGGCGGTGCAGCAGTATGTTCAGGATAACAGTCAGATGTATCCGCTGGGCGGCAGTTGGCATTCCGGTGTTTACCCGTATGTGAAGAATGTCCAAGTGTATCGCTGTCCATCAGACCAGGACGAAGATTTTTCCACAGATCAGCTTGTCACTGGCCCACCTAATTCTCAGGCAGCCTCTCCCGTAGACTATAGATATAACTGGAACCGCTTGAACAAGATACAAACATTTCAGTTGCCTCTTCCGCCAAACGACTCCCAGGGCGTTAATGATAGTGTTCTTGCTTTTCCTGCGATGGTGTGGCTTAACATGGACCTGGGCTATCTAACAGGAAGTGATGGTGTTTACCACAATGAGCGTGAGATCACTTCCTCTTGCGGTCGCTTATTTGACGGAAGCACTCAGCATTCCGGCGCGGGCAATTATTCGTACCTGGATGGTCATGTAAAGTGGCTGAGGCCGGAAGAAGCGGCGGAGATTAATTGCGTGAATGGGCCGCTGCCTGCGCCATTCACGAATTGACACCACGGGCCTGATCCGTTGCTACAGTCCACAAATGCCTACCACAGACAACAACCAAGCCCATCTACGCCATCTGCCCAAAGTCCATGCGTTGCTCCAAAGCGAACACGCCCAAACGCTGCTGGCGAAAACGCCGCGTCAAATAGTTTTGGATGCGGTGCGGGCGGAGCTAGACTGCCTGCGAAATCGGGTTCTGGCAGGAGACGCAACGCCGCCGTTTGCGGAGGTAGATATACTTGCGGCGGTCGCGAAGCGGCTGCACGAGAGCGATCTGCGGCGGTTGCAGCGGGTGGTCAACGCGACGGGGATTGTCATTCACACGAACATGGGCCGGGCGCCGATGGCGGACGCGGCGGTGTCGGCAGTGCTGGCGGTTGCGGGGAATTATTCTAATCTGGAACTGGATTTAGGGTCGGGGAAGCGCGGCGGGCGCGGCGGGCAGATTGAAGAGCTATTGCAAACGCTGACGGGGGCGGAAGCGGCCTTAGTCGTCAACAACAATGCGGCGGCGGTGCTGCTGGCGCTGTCTGCGGTTGCGGCGGGCGGCGAAGTAATTATCTCACGCGGTGAGCTGGTGGAAATCGGAGGCGGGTTTCGGGTTCCCGATGTCATTGTACAGTGCGGCGGCAGATTAGTGGAAGTTGGGACGACAAACAAAACGCGGCTAGGTGATTATGCAAATGCGGTGACGGCGGATACCAAAGTCTTGCTCAAAGTCCATGCGAGTAATTATAAGATTGTCGGGTTTACGTCGGAAACGTCAGTGTCGGAATTAGCGGAATTGGGTCGGGAGCGTGGGCTGCTGACTATGAACGATCTCGGCAGCGGGGCATTGGTAGATGTAACGCGGTTTGGTTTGCCCTATGAGCCGACGGTGCAGGAGACGATCCGAGCGGGCGTAGATATTGTTATGGTCAGCGGCGACAAGCTGCTCAGCGGGCCGCAGTGCGGGATACTTTTAGGTAAAGCGGAGCCGATTGGGTGCATGGCGGCAAGCCCGCTGTTCCGGGCGCTCCGTGCCGACAAGATGACTCTGGCGGCGCTGGAAGCCACACTGCGGCTGTATTTGGACGAAGAGCGTTTGACGGAAACCGTGCCGGTACTGGCGATGCTGGCGGCGTCGAAAGACGCGCTGGCCCGCCGGGCGCGGCGTCTTCGGAACGCCCTGGCAAAGATTGACGGACTGGAAACGCGGCTGGCGGACGGCGTCGGCTACACCGGCGGCGGGGCGCTGCCGACCGTGCCGCTGGCATCAAAGCTGGTGCAGGTCCGAAGCGCCAATAGAAGCGTGGAACAGCTTGCAGAATCGCTGCGGCATGGCAGCCCACCGGTAATGGCGGTGCTGTCTGACGGCTGGCTGACTTTGGACGTGCGGACGGTGCGCGACGACGAGTTCCCGCTGATTGTGTCGGCAATGAAGACGGCGGCAGCATGAAGCATTTGACGGTCGGGGTCGCCGGCCATATTGACCACGGCAAGACAGCGCTGGTCTGGGCTTTGACCGGAACGGAAACCGACCGTCTTAAAGAAGAGCAGACGCGGGGCATGACGATTGTGCTGGGCTTCGCGCATCTTTCGCTGCCCGGCGGCGAGATAGACTTTATTGACGTGCCGGGCCACGAAAAGTTTGTCCGCACGATGATTGCCGGGGCGACCGGCATTGACACGGCCCTGCTGGTCGTTGCCGCCAATGAGCGCATCAAGCCGCAGACGACCGAGCATGTCGCGCTAATGGGGCTTCTCGGCGTAAAGCGTGGCCTTGTCGCAATCACGAAAAGCGACTTGGTAACGGACGCAGAGGAGCGCGAGTGGATTTTGAGCGAGCTGCGCGGGTTCCTGGTGGGTACGTTTCTTGCCAACGCGCCGCTGCTGTTCGTTTCAGCGCACACGAGTGAGGGGATGGACACGCTGCGGGACGGGCTGGGGCAGGAGCTTGCCGCCGCCGAGCCGCCGGCGGAATGGCCGTACTTTTCGCTGCCGGTGGACCGGGCGTTCACGCTGACCGGGCAGGGAACGATCGTGACGGGAACGCTCCGGCAGGGAACGCTCCGCACCGGACAGACGGTTGAGGTTCTGCCGCGGAGTCTGAAAGCGGAAGTGCGCGGCTTGCAGGTGCATGGGCAGTCCGTGTCTGAGGCGCATCCCGGCTGGCGCACGGCGGTCAATTTGCGCGGCGTCAAGAAAGACGATCTCGCACACGGCGATATGCTGGCAACGGTCGGCATTTTGCGCCCGACGCGCATTGTTGACGCAGAATTGACACTGCTGGCGTCTGCCGCAAGACCCTTAAAGCGTGGCGCGGCGGCTGTTCTGCACCACGGCACGGCGGCCTTGCCGGCTCGTATCTACCCGCGGGGTCAAAGCGAAATCGCGCCTGGTGAGCGCGTCTTTGTGCAGATGCGTCTTAGCACAGAGGCTGTGGTTGCCTGGGGCGAGCCATTTGTTCTGCGCCTGCTCTCGCCTGCTGAGACCATCGGCGGCGGAACGATTGCCGACCCGTACCCGCTGAAGCACACGCGCGATGAGGAACAGTCGGCCGCGCATCTTCGACTACTCGCGCACGGCACGGAAGCCGAGCGGTTTCTGGCGAAGCTAGCCGAAGCAGGCGCGGCGGGCCGCGACCCAAATCAACTCAGCTTAGACGTCGGCCTGCGCGAAGAGTTACGGCTTGATACGCTGCCGGTGGTTCTCTGCTCGCCGTCGCTGGTATTGCACCAGGAAACATTTGCGGTGCTGAAGAGGCAGGCGGTGAGCGCCGTGGCGCAATTTCACACGAAGCACCCAACCCGGCGCGGGATGCCATCGGAAGAGCTTCGGCGTCTGCTGCCGCCGGCGCTGAAACCGACAGCGTACACGACCCTGCTGCAAGCGCTGTCGGACTCGCAGGTGCTGGAAGCAGCAGACGGCTTAGTGCGAATTGCAGGTTACTCGCCGGAAGCCGCGCTCTCGCCGATTGAGCGCGAGATTGTCCGCGAAATTGAAGAAGCGTTTCGGGAAGGCGGGTTAAAGCCGCCGGAGCTTGATGTGGTGCTGAAGCGCGACCGCCGCCGCAAAACGCTGTACTATTACTTGGTTGAGTCTGGGGCGCTTGTTCCCACGACAGATCGCACCAGCAACCGCACCGTTGTCTTTCATCAATCGGTCATTGACGCTCTCGGCCCAGTCTTAGAGCGTGCGCTTGCCGGCAGCGACGGCCTGCGCGTCTCGGAACTCAATCAACTACTGAATACGACGCGCAAGTTCTCCGTGCCGCTGCTGGAATACTTAGACAGCATCGGCGTGACCCAGCGCGACGGCGACCTACGGTTTTTGGGAGAGACCTACCGCCTTGCTTCGCAGGGTCCTCCCTAAAGGGAAGATTAGGAACGTGATTACGGAGTTTGCTTCTTCTTCCATATCCTTCCTTCAGGAAGGACCCTGCGAAGCAAGGCGGTAGGTCTCTGAAAGGAGGTGATGACACTGATGGCTGAAAAACCGATGCGACTGACGGAAATGGTCTCTGGCGCGGGTTGAGCGGCGAAACTTGGTCCGGGGGACCTGAACGCCGCAGTGAAAGACCTATTCGCGAATGTCGAGCCTGACCCGAACGTTCTGGTGGGCTTCGGAACACTCGACGACGCTGGGGTGTACCGTCTCAGCGACCAACTCGCGCTGGTGCAGACGGTGGACTTCATCACGCCGGTGGTAGACGACCCGTTCGCTTACGGCGAAATCGCGGTCGCCAACGCGCTTTCGGACGTCTATGCCATGGGCGGCGTTCCCGTGACGGCGCTCAACGTGACGTGTTTTCCCTCTGGGACTGACCCAAGCCTCTTGAACGCCATTTTGCGCGGCGGTCTGGCCCAGTGCCAGGCGGCGGGGGTCGCGCTTCTCGGCGGCCACACGGTAGACGATCCGATGATCAAGTTCGGCCTGTCGGTGACGGGAACAGTGGACCCAAACGCCCTCTGGACCAACGCCGGGGCGCAAGTTGGCGACGTCCTGATTTTGACCAAGCCCCTCGGCATTGGTGTCATCACCACAGGCATCAAGGAGGAAGTCGCGAGTGAAGAAGCGGTTGAAGCCGCGTTGACTTCCATGCGAACACTGAACCGGGCGGCACGGGATGCGGCGGCGGAAGTCGGGCCGAACGCCTGCACCGACGTAACCGGCTTCGGCCTGACCGGACATCTATACCAGATGCTGCGGGCATCGGGGATGACGGCACGGGTCTATGCCGACAACGTGCCGCTGCTGCCGGGGGCCTTGGAGCTTGCGCGGCAGGGTGTCGGTCCGGGTGGAACGGAGCGCAACAAGAACTACTTTGGCGGCTTTGTGTCACTTGCGCCGACTATAGAGCAGGCCGTTCGTGACCTGCTGTTTGACCCGCAGACATCTGGGGGTTTGCTGCTGTCGGTCGCCGGGGATAAACGAGAAGCTATGCTAGCCGTGATGGCCGCGCATGGCGTTCCCGCCGCCGTCATCGGCGAGGTGACGGAGCGGTCGGCGGGGCGTGTGGAGGTTGTTTAAAACTCCCCCAAGCCCCCAATAATGGGGGAGTCAGAACTCGGAGAAGATACGACTTCGGTTTCTATTATCTTCCCCCATTATTGGGAGCCGGGGGGAGTTTCGGCTGACAATTTACTTGGAGGCGTTCGAGGTCTGGTGGCCTCCCTGGTCTTCAAAACCAGTGTCCCGCATTACGCGGGGGGTGGGTTCGATTCCCATCCGCTTCCGCCATTTGAAGACACATCATTTGAAGACACATCCATGAGCGACGCCGCGAAAACTAGAAGCGTCACGCGCCTGCGTGATGGTTACTGGACAGACCAAGACGACACGCTGGTTGTCGAAGAGCCGCTGGAAATCCGACTGGGTTCCGAGCGCTTCACGGTCACCATGCGAACACCCGGCGACGACTTTGTCCTGACACGCGGTCTCCTGCTGACCGAGGGCGTCATCGAATCAAACGCGGACATCGGGCAAATCCGCTACTGCGATGAGGGCGAAGCCGCCGAAGCCGAAATTGACAACATCGTCACCGTCCGCCTGACCAAGCAGCCCGCGACCGAGCGCTTGTGGCAGCGAACCCTGATGGCCGGCACAAGCTGCGGCCTCTGCGGGAAGGCCGCTTTAGATGCCGTCGCCATGCAGACAGAACCTCTATACCCACTGGTCTCCGGCAGTCTGCGCCCCGAAACTCTGCTGGAACTGCCGCACACGCTTCGCCGCCAGCAAGCGCTGTTCAAGTCCACGGGCGGCCTGCACGCCGTCGGCTTGTTCACAGCGTCCGGCAAATGCCTCTGCGTTTATGAGGACATCGGCCGGCACAATGCCACTGACAAAGCCATCGGTTACGGCGTCGAGCAGGGCTGGCTGCCGTGGGCCACCCCTGAGCCTCTAATACTCCTTGTCAGTGGCCGGGCCTCTTTCGAGATCACCCAAAAAGCGCTGATGGCCCGCATCCCTGTCGTCTGCTCCGTCTCCGCCGCCTCTTCCCTTGCCGCCGAGCTGGCGGAATTCAACAACCAAACCCTGGTCGGCTTCCTGCGCGACACGAGCATGACGATCTACGCGGGCGGTGAGCGGCTGTCTTAGTCATCGGCTTCCGTACTGTCGGCGATCTCCTTCTGCGCTTCCAGCGCCGTGAGTCTGCCCGTCAGCATCTGGTGGATGCGTGCATACGCGCCGCTGCCCATGACCAAACGGCGTGGGGCAGGTGAGAGACCGGCGGCATGGATGATGGCTTGGGCCATCTTGCGCGGGTCGCCGGGAATCGGAAACGCATTTGCCTCTACGGCGCGTCGTACCTCTCCGACGGGCGTGTTTTCGTAGGCATCTATCGCCGGCGGCAGGATCAGATTAGCGCCGAACGCGGTTCTAAACGGCCCCGGCTCCAAAATCGTGCATTCGATGCCGAGCGGCGCGACTTCCTGCGCCAGCGTCTCAATAAACCCTTCAATGCCCCATTTGGTCGCGTGGTACAGGCTAAAGCTCGGATAAGTGATTTGCCCGCCTTCCGACGACACCTGCATGATCCGTCCGCTGCCCTGCGCCCGCAGGTAGGGCAGGGCCGCGCGGATGACCGAGATCGAGCCAACAAGATTGGTGCTGATCTGCTGCCTAATCTGCTCGTCAGTCACTTCCTCCGCCGCCCCGAAGAGCGCGTAGCCGGCGTTGTTCACGACCACGTCAATGCGGCCCAATTCGTGAAATGCTTCGTCCACGACCTGCCGAACGGCGGCGGTGTCGGTGACATCCATTGAGCGGACCCAGAGCAGATCGCCATACTGCGCTTTCAGCTCATTCAAGCCGTCGATTTTACGGGAAGTCGCCGCGACGCGCTCGCCTCGCGTCAGAAGCAGCTCGGTCAGTTCCCGGCCAAAGCCGCTGGAAGTGCCGGTGATAAACCAGGTGCGTGGTGTTGTCATAGTAGCCAATCTCCTATTATAATTTTGACGTTATATGTTTTGACATCTAAAGTATAAATGTTATTATAGACGCTTCAACAGAGAATGTCAATAGTCTGAACAGAATATGTCATAATTCAGGTATGACCAGTGAAAAAGAAGAACACGTTCTTGAGGCGGCACGAGGCGTCTTCCTGCGCTACGGCTACACGCGCACGACGATGGCCGATGTCGCCAAAGCCGCCGGAATGTCGCGCCCGTCGCTTTACCTGCTTTATCCCGGCAAAGAGCAGCTTTACAGCGCCGTGATCCACCTCGGCAACAAGGAAGCATTCCAAGACATCTGCAATGCCACAAAAGACACGGATACTTTGGAGCAAAAGTTAGGGGTCGCTTTAGAACGATGGGTAGCTCAGTCGTGGGATTTGGAACGGGCGAACCCCGATGCCGGGGGATTTTTTGACTACAACTTCGCAGCAGTTCAGGAGATCTACGCGAAGTTCCAGACCTATTTGGCGAGTTTGCTGGAAGACGCCGTTCAAGCCTCACCGCTGGAAGTGACGCCGGAAGAGCTGGCCCGAACGCTGCTGTATTCCCTATGGGGTCCGAAAGCGATTGCGAAAGACGGAGGGGAACTGCGCCGGATGATTGCGGTTCAAGTGTCGCTGGTGGTTGCGGCTTTGAGGGGTTCGTCTGAAGAATGATAGATAAAAACCTAGAAGCGGCACTTTCAGCGTTCGCAGACTATTCCAGTAGCTTTGTTGAAGTAGTCGAAGAATTACGCGCGAGTTTGTCTGAGGCATTAGGCGTGACATTTCATCGCATTAACGACATGAACTACAGTTCTTCACAAACCATTCGTCTTATGCTGAACGAGAAATATATGCCCGTCAGCGACCGCCACGCTGCTACTTTTTGGATTAACACATTCGTGAGTTCCAAAGGAAAGTTTTACTTCATAAGCTGCAGAGCCAGAGACACGCAGCCAAGCAGGACTTGGCGGATAGTTCCTGATGCAGCTATCAATCAAGAGGCCAGTTCTTATGTTCGAAGGATCAAGGAGAAACTAGAAGATAAAGGTTATGTGTCACTCCCCAATCAAGCCCTATCTGAAATCGCAAGTAATCATAGAACTCAATTGGACAACTTGCCGGCGACAGTATTTCAAGTGTTGTTCAGCGAGCTAGGCCCTTGACTTTAGCACCGGACAAAGAAGGGCAGGGGCAAGCCCCGCTGCTACACAGTCACCTGTTGATGCATCTTGTCGTTTGCAAGTGCTGCCATTGCGGCGTAGTAGCCGCACATGCCGTGGACGCCGCCGCCGGGGGGCGTGGACGACGAGCAGAGGTAGAGGCCGGGGACGGGGGTGGACCAGGGGGTCCAGCGGGGGAGGGGGCGGGTGAAAAGCTGCGCCCAGTCCTGAACGCCGCCATTGATGTCGCCGCCGATGTAGTTGGCGGAGTAGCGCTCCATCGCGGCGGGGTCCATAACGTTCTTGGCGAGAATGCGGTCCTTGAAGCCGGGCGCGAACCGCTCGATCTGGTTTTCGATGCGCTCGGTCATGTCTACGGTGCTGCCGTTCGGGACATGGCAGTAGCCCCAGACCGTGTGCTTGCCTTCGGGGGCGCGGGTGGGGTCAAAGAGGCTTTGCTGGGCCAGCAGAATGTACGGCGTGTCGCAGATCTCGCCGGACGCGGCGGCGTGTTCCGACGCGCTGATCTCTGCGCGTGTCCCGCCAAGATGCACGGTGCCAGCTTTACCGACTTCGGGCGACTTCCAGGGGATCGGACCGTCTAACGCCCAGTCAAGCTTGAATGCCCCCATGCCGTACCGGTAGCGGCCAAGCCGCTCTTTGTAGCCGACCGGCAGCGTGTCGCCGGCAATTTTGATGAGCTGACGCGGCGTGATGTCGCCAAAGACCAGCCGCGACGGCGGCAATTCGGCCAGCGTCTCAACTCGGTGATTGACTTCCACTTCCCCGCCAAGAGACTTCAAGTGCGCGACGAGAGCATCAGCAATGCGCTGCGAGCCGCCGCGCGGGAACGGCCAGCCGACGGCGTGGCCGGCCAGTCCCAGGGCCATGCCGAACGCGCCGCTGGGCGACTGCGTCAGCGGCAGCATCGAATGGGCCGCCATGCCGGAAAAAAAGCCTTTCGCGCGGCCTCCCGTGAACGCGGCTTCCGACAGCATTTGAGAGGAAAGAATGGCTTTCAGGCCGAACCGGGCCAGGCCGAACGGGTAGCGGGCGAGTTTAAGCGGCTCCCGCAACGCTAACGAAAGCTCGGCCCAGTTTGGCACAAGCGGGGCCATCAAACGCCGGTAGTTGTCCGCGTCTTTGCCGAGTGTTGCCGCTGTTGCTTCGACCGATTGATACATCAGGGCAGGCGGGCTGTCGTCAAAGGGATGGGCCAGCGCGGCTTCCGGGTGAACCCACTCTAAGCCGTACTTCTCCAGCCCCAGCGTCTGGAAGAACGGGGAGCCGTAACCTAGGGGATGAATGGCCGAGCCGACATCGTGCTTGTAGCCGGGTAGAGTCAGCTCTTTTGTTCGGCACCCGCCGCCTGGGGTGTCGGCGGCCTCGACGACCAGCACCGACCGGCCTTCCTGGGCGACTTTAATCGCCGCCGCCAGTCCGTTCGGCCCTGCGCCGATGACCACAGCGTCGTATTTGGTATTCTTACTCAGGGTAGGTGTCAGTTCTAATTCGGAGGCGGCAGACGCCGCTCAAATCGCAGCAACTCATTTTGCAGACGCAGCGCCATCTTTTCGCGCTCATGCGCTTCGTCTCTCTTGTTGCCGCGTACTTCGTAGATAAGATCGCGAACTACCACCGTCAGTTCTTTGACATCTTTTTGCAAATCTTTGATGTCAGCAGTGTTTTTGTCTGTCTGCTCTTTGAGCAAAATCAGTTTCTTAAGCCCATCGAAGAATTGCTGCCACATCAGTTTATCCCCGCCCGAATTTCGGCAAGAATTACTCGTGTCTCTGCGCGTAGTTGTTCTGTTTCGAGTTGATTGCACTCAATGCGCTCATCAATGACATCTATCTGAGCAAGCATTTTCGTGATCTCGGCTTTGTAATCCATCTTCTGCTTCTTCCGTGCGCTGGCGTCAGGCTCTGAGTTCAACATTTTATCCATACCAGTTTCCTCCACTACAGTATTGTAGCATATTCGAGGGCGTCGGCATCAGGCGTTATCAGCATCTCTGGTTGCTCTTGAGTCGGCTGCCTCCTCGAACGTAACCCTGTCGTAAATCTCTGCCAGCGATAGTGTGACGCCTAGCACGGTCACAACGCTTGCTGCGTCTAATCCTTCCACCGCTTTGTAGCTCCAAAGGCCAGTGTCCTGCCGGACATACTGCTCCACTTCGGGCTTGTCCTGCGATACCAGTAGATACTCTTCAAGAGAATCCAGCCGCCAGTATCGCGCCCATTTCTCGCCCCGGTCATAGGCTTCGGTAGACGGCGACAGCACTTCAAAGATGACTGACGGATTGATCACGCTGTTCTTGTCGAAGGGGTGAACGTGCGGTTCTCCGCGGGCGATCATAACATCCGGGTATGTGCTGAAGTTCATTGCCATGACTGTGACGCGCAGGCTGCTGGCGTAGGTTCGATAAGCCGTTCGTTTCAGTGGTTGCCCGATACCAGTGGTGATGTTGGCAGCGATAGCGCAGTGCCAAGGAGAGACTTGGTCTACGCGGGAAATGTGTCCTGCGCAATACTCACTTTTGTAAGTAGCTTTGTCTTCCATCGCGGCATATTGTTCAAGCGTGTAGTAGGGCAAAGGTTGTGCAGGCATGGGTGAATAGTCGTAAACTAGTTGTGGCCGCGTCTTTGGTTGCGTGAACGCCAGGCCTCCCGAAGCAAATAGCCATCCGAATACCGTCCCCACCATCTGTAGGGTAATAGGTTAGAGACGCCCATTAAAAGCGAGAGGCAGCAGGCCATCAAAACAGGCCAGTAAATGTCTCGGTGTGGTAGAGACAGACCGTAGAAAATACAAATCAGCGCCAGTCCTAACACTACATTAACAACGCATCCTGCTATGTAAAACATCAATCTCTGTTGCAGAGCAAATGTCTCACCTGGGCGCAGAAGCACCCCGACTCCGCCCTCAAGCCAGTGGCTGCTGTAAACAAGATGTGTTTCCTGCCCGCGCTTCTCGAATGCAAAAGGACCGACTTGAAACACACGCCAGCCAAACCCCATCCAGCGCAGTGCCAGCAAGTGACCCAACTCGTGTAGCGTGACTAGCAGCAAGTAAATCAAATATCCGCACAGAAGATTATAAAGGTCAGTCATCAGGCAGTCTCGGAAGCGATAGAAAGTTCGTGGTTCGCCGTGGATGCTCCGAACTCCTGCCGCCAACGAGAAATCTTCTTATAAACGGATTAGGGGCGGAAAAACCGGGGTAGATTGTGCCATAATTAATTACTTTCCCTGTCACTACTTTGAACCCTAGAATGAGGTACGACCTAGCCATGTTCAAACTTCCGTTGTTCCAAAAAGCGTCCGGCTCGCCGGCATCGCGAAAGCGTGAGGCGCAGCCGTTCAGCCGCCAGACGCTGACGAAAAATGCCCGCATTGACGGCGCGACTGTCACCGAAAGCGTCTGCCCGTACTGTGCGGTCGGCTGCGGCCAGCACATCTACACCAAAGGCGGCCAAATTATTGACATTGAGGGCAACCCGCACTCGCCGATCAATGAAGGGACGCTCTGCCCGAAAGGCGCGAACGTCTTTCAGCTTGCCAAGAACCCAAATAGGGTCAAGACGGTTCTGTACCGGGCACCTTATGCCACCGATTGGGAAGAAAAGCCCTTAGAGTGGGCGATGGAGCGGATCGCGCAGAACACCTATGAGGCTCGCGAGCGCGGCTGGGCCGAGAAAGACGATGAAGGGCGGACGATCAATGCTGTCCGCAACATCGGGACACTGGGCGGGGCGACGCTCGATAACGAAGAAAATTATCTGATCAAGAAGCTGTTTACCGCCGGTCTCGGCGTACTCTCGGTCGAAAATCAAGCTCGCATTTGACATTCTGCTTCCGTGCCCGGTCTGGGCGCGACATTCGGCCGCGGTGCGGCCACTTCTTATCAGCAGGATCTTCAAAACAGCGACGCGATTTTGATCATGGGTTCCAACATGGCCGAGGCGCACCCAGTCGGCTTCCGCTGGCCGATGAAGGCCAAAGCAAACGGCGCGAAACTTATCCATGTGGACCCCCGTTTCACGCGCACGTCGGCAATGGCAAACCAGCATGTCCAAATCCGGGCTGGCTCGGACATCGCATTTTTGGGCGCTGTGGTCAATTATGTGCTGACCCATGAGCGCTGGTTCAAAGAGTATGTGATGGCATACACTAATGCGTCCACACTCGTAGACGAGAAGTTCCAGGATACCGAAGCGCTGGATGGTCTTTTCAGCGGCTACGACTCGGAATCGCGCTCCTACGATCCAGGGGAAGGCCACTGGGGTTATAAGACGCCGCCCGGCAGCGAAGAGGCTGGAAGCGGGAGCGGGCAGACTAAAATGTCCGGGAACTCGAACGGAGTTCACGGCCACGGCATTGAAGGCGGGTCCAGCACCCATTCGTCGCCCCAAACGAACGCCGCCGACGCGAAAGCAGGACATATTCAGCGCGACGAGACTTTGCAGGACCCAAACTGCGTGATGCAGCTTCTGCGAAAGCATTTTGCGCGGTACACGCCGGAAATAGCCGCTGACATCTGCGGCTGCACCCCGGAGCAGATCATCAAAGTGGCCGAAACGCTCTGCGACAACTCCGGGCGGGAGCGCACGAGCGCCATCTGCTACGCGGTCGGCTGGACCATGCACACGACAGGCGTGCAAATCATCCGCACGGCAAGCATTTTGCAGACATTGCTCGGCAATATGGGCCGGCCCGGCGGCGGGATCATGGCTCTGCGCGGCCACGCCAGCATTCAGGGCTCTACCGACATTCCAACGCTGTACGACTTGCTGCCGGGGTACCTGCCCCAGCCGACTTCCGACAAAACTCATGACACGCTCGATGAGTATGTCAAATACGAGGGCCTGCCGACCGGCTACTGGGTCCACTTCAAGGAGTTTATGGTCAGCCTGCTGAAAGCCTATTACGGCGAGGCGGCAACTCAGGGGAACGACTTCTGCTACAACTGGCTGCCGCGCCTTGACGACGATTACTCGATGATCCTGGCATTTCAGCGCATGGCGAAAGGCGACTTTGACGGCTACTTCTTATTCGGGCAAAACCCGGCGGCGGGATCGGTCAACGCGAAAGTGGTCCGGTCCGGGCCTTCGTAACCTCAAGTGGCTGGTAGTCGCCGACTGGTTCGAGACCGAAAGCGCGGTCTTCTGGAAGAACGATCCGACCGGGCCGCCGCCGGAGCAGATCGGCACGGAAGTTTTCTTTATTCCGGCGGCATCGTCACCGGAGAAAGAAGGGACACTGACCAACACACAGCGGCTCATCCAGTGGCACGACAAGGCGATTGACCCGCCCGGCGACTGCCGCTCGGATCTGTGGTTCTTGTACAACTTAGGCAAGCGGCTGAAAGAGATGTACGCCGACTCCGTCCAGCCGAAAGATCAGCCCATTCGTCACTTGACCTGGGACTACGACCAAGACGAGCCGGAACGTCTGCCGGACGGCACATTGAGCCGAATAGTCGGCGAGCCGGACGCGCTGAAAGTCCTGCAAGAGATCAATGGCTACCACACCGATGAAGTGGACCCAGCGACCGGCAAGTTCAAGCTGCTGTCTGGGTTCAGCGAGTGCAAAGACGACGGCACGACCGCCTGCGGCGGCTGGATTTACTCCGGCGTAACGCCTGCGCCGGGCGTCAACCGCGCCCGCGACCGGGTCCGCACCCCGGACAACCCGCTCGACCCGAAGTGGGGGTACGCCTGGCCGCATAACCGGCGTATTCTCTACAACCGGGCGTCGGCGGACCCGGAAGGGAACCCGTGGTCGGAGCGCAAAAAGCTGATCTTCTGGAACAAGGAAGCGCAGAAGTGGGACGGTAATGACGAGCCGGACTTCGAGGTAGATAAAGACCCATCGTACCGCGCCCCGGTAGATGCCGTCGGTATGAAGGCCATCGGCGGCGACCAGCCGTTCATCATGCACCCGGATGGGTTAGCCTGGCTGTATGCGCCCGGCGGGACGAAGGATGCGCCGCTGCCGACCCATTATGAGCCGGTCGAGTCGCCTGTCCGCAACTTGCTTTACGGCAAGACGCAGGATAACCCGACGACGCGGTACTTTGCGGAACTGCCGGGCAATCAGCTCGCCCGCTACCCGGAAGACGATTTCCCGGTGGTCGGCTGCACGTTCCGTGTGACCGAGCATTACCTCAGCGGCCCCATGTCTCGGTTCAACTCGTGGCTGAACGAGCTGATGCCGGCGATGTTTATTGAGATCAGCCCGGAGCTTGCCTCGCTGCATGGCATTGAGAACGGCGGCTGGATGGTCTGCGAGTCGAAGCGCGGCGGGATTGAAGCACGAGCTTTGGTCACGAAGCGCCAGAAGCCGATGGTGATTGACGGCAAAACCGTCCATCAGGTCGGCATTCCGTTCCAATGGGGCTTTGCCGGGGAGATTGTGGGCAGCAGCGCCAACGACCTGACTTCCCTGGTTGCCGACCCCAATGTGTCCATGCACGAGGCGAAAGTCTTCGCCTGCCGGGTCCGGTCGGGCCGTCTGCCCGACCAGCCGAAAACGCCGACAAAGGCCGAGCATCGCTGGGCAAGCCGTGAGCCGGTCCCAAACACGGAAGCCGGCGCACAGCCGGAAGGGCATTTGGAGCGGGCCATTCGGAAGGATGGGCCGAAGAAGTAAGAACCTACCCCCGCTCGTTCCTCACGACCCCTCCCTAAGAAGGAAGGGTAAGAGCTTAGGAAGGAGCTGTAAAAGCAAACCTTCCGTGTCTGTCCCTCTTACTCTTAACCCTTCCTTCTTGGGGAGGGGTCGTGAGGAACGAGCGGGGGTAGGTACTAAAATCTTTCTTGAAAGCAATACCATGATCCAATTAGAAATGCTACGAGCAGAGGCAGTGCATAGCCTCGCGAATGCGTTCCCGCCGCAGCGCACCGAAGTTCCCAGCCCCGGCCCGGACGGGGAAGATCAGTACGGGTTCTTCACCGATACCAGCCTGTGCATCGGCTGCAAAGCCTGCGAAGTGGCCTGCAAGCAGTGGAACCAGCTCCCGTCGGACGGCTACAACTTCACGGCAAAATCTTACGACAATACCGAGCATTTATCGGCGACGACCTGGCGGCATGTGGCGTTCCAGGAGCAGATTGGCGAGACCAGCAGCCGGTGGCTGATGATGAGCGATGTCTGCAAGCACTGTGTGGACGCGCCCTGTGTTCAGTCCTGCCCGACGGGGTCTTTGATTTACAATGAATACGGCAATGTCTATGTGCAGGCCGATATCTGCAACGGCTGCGGGTACTGCGTTGCCGCGTGTCCGTTCGGCGTCATCGCTCGGAGCGCCGAAGACGGCCATGCCCACAAATGCACGCTCTGCTACGACCGGCAGACGGTCGGTGAAACCCCCGCCTGTGCGAAGTCCTGCCCGACGGCGTCTATCCAGTTCGGGCCGGTGGACAAGCTGCGGGAACACGCCAAAGAGCGGGTCGAGACGCTGCACGCGCAGGGCAACACGTCGGCGTTTTTGTACGGCGCGGACGATCTGGGCGACTTCGGCAAGCTGAACTCGTTCTTTCTGCTGGAAGACCACCCGAACCGCTACAATCTGCCGGAAAACCCGCCCCAGCCGCTGCACCACCAGGGGCATCGTTATGCAGCCAGCCTCTTGACGGGTCTTGCCTTAACGGCATTAGCGGGCTTATTTTTGACGAAGGGAAGCTCAAATGCCTGAAACTGGGGAAGCCGAGGTACGTGGCCGCTGGGACAATGCCAAAGGGATTGTCCCTGACCCGAAGGGGATGGACACGCTGCCGGACATCATGCCGGGTGACACTAAAAACGGCTTCACGCTAAAGCAGGCACCGTTTACCGAGGGCTTTACAAAGAAAAGTACCGGGGATAAAGACGACGGCTCACCGGCGTATTACGATATTACGCCCTTGCAGTCGCCGGTCTGGACCAAAGAGATCGGCATCTACTTCTTTCTCGGCGGCCTGTCGTCCAGTGCGTTCTCCATTGCCCGCATGGCGGATCGGTTCGGCGGCGGCAGGCTGCGGCCGGTGACTCAGTATGGGACCTTAATTGCAGCGCTGGCCGCCTTGCCGTGTGCGCCGCTGCTCATCTGGGACCTCGGCGACCGCAGCCGCTTCCACCACATGCTGCGGATCTGGAAGCCGTCGTCCCCGATGAATCTAGGGAGCTGGACACTGACCGTCTACACACTGATGGGCGGGATTGCTGCCCTGCGCGAGCTTCTGCGTGTTTTGCGTAAAGATACGCCGCTGACCGGCGGCGCGAAAGTCGTGGACGAAACGGCGGGCATAGTCGCCGACGGCGCGGGCGTCCCGCTAGGGCTGCTGCTGGCGGGTTACACCAGTATCCTGCTCAGTACCACATCTACGCCGATTTGGAGCCGCAACGTTTGGATTGGGCCTTTGTTCAGCGCGAGCGCGGTCAGCGCCGGGGCGAGTGCGATCCGTCTGGCGCTGGAAGTGTCTGGGCAGGAAGGACACGCGACCGAAGCGCTCGGCAAAGTCGAGACGCTGGCGCGTGTGACCGAGGCTGCTGCTCACGCCGGGTTCTTGTCGCGGGCGGGGACGCTGGCGAAGCCGCTGCTGCACGGCAAGCTGAAGCGGGATTACGTCGGGGGGGCGCTGGGCATGGCGCTTGTCCTGCCGGAAATCCTCAACCGCCTGCCGCTTCCTCCGAAGAGCAGGCGCTGGGTCTCCATTGCCGCAAGCGTGGTCAGCCTTGTCGGCGGCTTCGCGCTCCGGTCGGTCTTTGTTGCCGCCGGCAAGCCTTCGGCGGACAACCCGGATGATGCCCGTTTAGCAACCGGCGCGAAAGGCGGCTCACTGTGAAAATACGCTGGAACCATGACGGCATTCGTTTAAGAATTACGCCGTCGGAGTTTGAGGCAATCACGCATGGCGGGGAAGTGCGCGAAGGGATTGCGTTTCCTGGAATGCAGTTCTGGAACGTTACGCTTCGGGCAAGTGACGCCGAAACGGGGATCAATTCAGACCTGCACGGCGTCTATCTGTCGCTTTCTGAGGCTGACCGAGCGGCACTGGCCGACCCGGAAGCCGAAGGGGTTTATTTTCAAATAGACCAGCCGGCTTCCCTGCGATACTACGTCGAGAAGGACTTCCCGTGCGTTCACAAGCCCGCCCCGGAAGCGGGGGAAGGCGTCTCGGAGACCTTTACCCCGCCGTCCGGTTTCGAGGCGCGTAAGCTGGCCCCGACCGAGATCAACGGGGATTGAACCAAAAAACCGGGGTTTCCTACAACCCCGGCTTCTTTATTGCCCCTGGCGCTTTTGCCTTCAGCACTTCCCCGGTGCGGCTGGCGGCGTCCTCCACGAAGATTTTAACGCCGGTCGGAGCATTCCCGTCTTCGTCGAAGATCACTAAATCATTCCTGCCAGGCCGCAGCAGAGACTCCGGCAGGTACAGGCCGTTGATCGGCGATTTTTCCGGGTAGCGGCCGATATTCCTGCCGTTCAGCCACATGAAGCCGCGCGAAAGGCCGTCCATGGAGGCCCGAAGTACCGGATGCGGCCCAGTCTCGCCCGGCGGCGTTACGGTGAAAACACTGTGATAGAAGGTCGGGATGCCGGTGGTCTCGGCCGCTCCGAGCGGCTTCCAATCCGCCGATGTGTAGGCCGGATAGGCGACCCCGCCGTGCATCTTCCAGCCGGTGATTTCGGAACCGTCTTCCAGCCCAGAATCGAGGCGCACTTCTCCGGTTAATCCGCCTGGCCCGCCGGTGTTCTGGACAGCGACCGCAAGAACATTCGGCCCGCCTTCTTTCCACACGCTGTCCAGCGAAATCGTGGCGTCGGAGTTCAGGCCGACATTCGCCGCGATTTGCTTGCCGTTCAAGTAGACCGTGCCGCTATCGTCAATGGAATGGAAGAAAATGCGGCGGTGTGGGCTGAGAACATTCGGCAGCGTCGTTCGGAACCAGGCCCAGCCGACCCGCCCGCCGCCGAAGACATCTGTCGAGGTGTTCGCGTCCGCCCAGGTTGGGCCGGACGTGTCAAGACCCGGCGCGGCCTGCTTTCCGGCGTCAGTGGGAGCCTGGTCATCTGCCTGCCAGCGGAACGCATTCAACTCGGTGGTCGTGCCGGCGCTTCTCGTCAGCGTCACCGGGCCGGTAATGCCTTTCCACTTAGCGTCTGGGCCGTCCATTGCCCCGTAGTAATTGAAGAGCTTGTCCCGGCCATAGTGGGCGGTGAGGAACGCGAGCGTGTTTGGCCCGGACCTGAGCGTGACAGGGAGTGCGCGGGATAACGAGCGGACATCGGCGCTTGTCGTGTGCTTACCGTCTATAAAGCAGCTTACCCAGTCATCGGCGCTGCTGAGATTGATCTGATAGGTTCCGGCGGCAGGTGCATTGACAGTCGTGCGGTACCAAGCATACGCGCTATAGTCGCCGTCCGCACCCATCGGCAGTGGCTCCGTGCTTGCTTTCCAGCGGCTGTCATTGTAGGCGGGCTGAACCTGCGGCACGGCGGCGTCGGCCTGCCAGGGGCCGAGCGCCGGGGGCTTGGCAGACGCAGTTTTTGTGTACGGCGGTGCTGAGGGTATAAGTGTCAGCGGCGGCTGCTCGGTATTGGATGTAAACAGAAGAAAGGGGAGGGGATGCGCCGCCGGCCCCATCGTATCGCGCTCTGTCGCGAGGCGCATGGTACCGCTCGGCAATGTCTGTGCATCACCGACGTAATCCGGGCCGCAGGCGATCAATCCACCATTCAAAAACCAGGTCCGGTCAGCCATCGCCGTTGGCATGACAAGAACACGCGCGGTTTGGCTTCCTGACCGAAATGCAAAGATGCGCGGCGTCTCATCGGGGATCGTTGTTTGCAGAACGATGCCGGCGGCAGAGGCCGTCAGACCCGGCTGTGCCCGGCACAATGGCAGATGCGCCGTTGCAAAGTGCAGCTCGGCAGGCTCTTTCGGGTTGCCGTAGACAACAAGAGTCGTTAAACTGCCGTGCCGAACAATGCCGAGAAGGCGTGCTGCCGCCAGGGTCAGCTTTACGCCCGGCGCAAGCGGATAATTGCGTATAATCGGAACAATGTCGCCGGAGGCCAGCGTGATTGGTCCGGCAGCCGGATAAACGGCCGTGCCGATCCTGATCTGCGTCGTAACTGGATTGCTGCGGTTGTACAAAAAGAGGGCTTCGCCGGCCGGCCCTTTGCGGTTTGAGATTTGAACGCCGCTCGCTGTCGGTGCCGCGCCGTCACCGCCGTCTTTGGCGACAGAGTCCGCCAGCAGGTCCCCGAAGCTTGTCGCGAACATCGCCGCTTTTTTGCAGTAGTAGTAGCCGATTCGCAAGTCGCCGGCCTGGCCGATAGGCGAGCCGAAGTCATATGACGCTGCCTGCTCATTGTTATTCCATGTGTCGAAATCCGTGCCGCCTGCCATCGTGTAGTGCGTGTAGCCCGCACCGCCGTAGGCGATGACTTTCCAGGTCGCTCGTTCCAGCTCCTTTTCCCGGTCGAGATTTACGCCGTAGCGGCCCACCCAGCCGGTCCAAAACTCGGTGGAGTACCAGGGCGAGGTTCTTTGGGACGTGTCAAACGGCGAATCCCCGGCAGGGTCCTCGCTGTGGTTGAGGCCGCTGAAAAAAAGCGGAACGCTGAGGCCCATCGCCCGCATCTTCGTGTAGTACCATTTGTAGTAAGGGTTCGGGATGTCCGTCCCGCCACCGACCCCGCCGGGCAGGACATGCTCGTTCTCCATCTGCACCATCAAGATCGGGCCGCCGTGGGTGATTTGGTTCTTGACCAAGATCGGCACAAGCTTGTTGAAGTAGGGCGTCACGGCACGGTAGAACGGTGCGTTGTCGGTCATGGGCCGAAGGCCCGGCTTGAAGCGCAGCCAGACCGGCAGGCCACCGGTGTCCCATTCGGCGTTGACATACGGCCCCATGCGGACAATCGCATACAGCCCCATCGAGTGAACGAGCTGCAAATAGGCGTTGAAATCTTTCTCGCCGGTGAACTCAAACTTGCCTTCGACCGGTTCGTGGTAGTTCCAGAACGCATAGGTCTGAACTGTATTGTAGCCCGCGCGTTTGATCCGCAGCAGCCGGTCGCGCCAGAGCGCACGCGGAGTGCGAGGATATTGCAATTCCCCGGCGACGATGAACGTCCGCTTGCCGTGGATCAGAAAGCCGCGCCCGTCAAAGTTGATGTATGGCTTCGCGGCAGGCAGGGCCGGGAAGATACTGTCATTGTTGTTCGG
The DNA here is from genome assembly GCA_965213825.1 of Capsulimonadaceae bacterium. Classification (GTDB taxonomy): domain Bacteria; phylum Armatimonadota; class Armatimonadia; order Armatimonadales; family Capsulimonadaceae; genus JANXMY01. The sequence goes on along the minus strand of CBDCAE010000005.1, from coordinate 345,320 downwards.
CCAGCCGGCAGCATGAGCTTGAGAAGCAAAACCGCAAAACAAGCAAAAGGCAAGGAGCAGAAGCGCAACGTACTTAAGTGGTTTCATGGGAAATACGGGCACTTCATACCACTGGCTTTTTCTTGGCAACTGCACAACTGGCTAATCCCAGCATCAACAAAAGGCCAAAAAAAATGGTTGTTGAAGTTTCAGGAACAGCCGCTGGGCTATTCGCGAATGTGAAATTCGTGACTGTCTGGGTGGAAGTGCCGCCGCCGTCGCTGCCGGTAAATCCGACAAAGGCGGAGGAGCCGCCCAAAGCGGTTTGCAGGCTGCCTATGTTGTAGACAACCGAAAACGTATTGTTTACCTGTGTCAGCGTCTCAGTCAGTGTTGCGCCGTCATACACTAAGTGAACGCCGACCATCCGGCCCGACGCAAGTATGACACCATTTAATATGTTCGTCGGGGTGCCGATGCTGCCGTTCGTATCGAAGCCGGTGGAGTTGGACTGGTTGAAGTTGAACTCGATGGCTGCGCTATTGACAATCGAAGTGGTTCCGCCGCCGTAGCCGAGGTAACCGCCGCCGGTGCCGAGCGCGGTGGTGCCGCGCGGGTCGTTCTGGAGTGTGAACGTCAGGCCGTCGGCGGTCTGAGCGCCGGTGACAGTGTAAACAAAGCTGGTGTCAAAGCCCCGGCTGATGTCCTGGGGGGTGGAAGAAAACGCACTGCCGGCCTGGCTGATGGTATTCGTGGTAAGCGCGAGCGAATTGCCAGTGTTGACCGCGCTGCCGTTCGCCGGCGCGAACGTGCTGAACCCGCTGATCTGAGCATGGGCGGCAGGGGCGGCTCCTGCGAGCAGCGCGAGGGCGAACAAAGACAAGTGGTTGTTCATGGCGTGGGTGACTTAGCGGGAGAGAGGCAGGAAGCAAGTGAGAACTTGCTTCCTGCCGGGAGAAGTCAGGGCTTAGTCGTCGAAGTAGACGGCTTTGCCGGTGGCCGCCGACTCGTAGATGGCTTCCAGGAGTTCAGACACGACCAATGCCTGCTCAGGCAGAACGACCGGAGGCGTGTCGGTGCGGATCGCATTAATCCAGGCTTTGGCTTCTTCGAGCGCGGGGTCATTTCCTTTGCTGTCGAAGTAAGCGACACCGCCGCCGCCGATCTCGATTTTGTTGAGGTAAAGCGCGGACTGGCTTTCGCCGTTGATCCGCAGACCGCCCTTGAAGTCCGCGCCGGCTTTTGTCCCGGCCAGAATGCACTGAGCTTCCGCGTTGTCAACTAGGTTGATCGCCCAGGCTGTTTCCAGGTTGATGGTCGCGCCGTTCTGCATGGTGATGAATCCAAAGGCCGAATCTTCCACCATGAACTTGTCTGGGTCCCAGGGTCCCCAGGCATTCGCAGCGTTTTTCGTGCTGGACAGCTTATGGTAGACACTGCCCATGACCGATTTCGGCTTGTAGTTGTCCATCATCCACAGCGACAGGTCGAGCGAGTGGGTGCCGATGTCAATCAGCGGGCCGCCGCCCTGCTTGTCGCCGTCAAGGAAGACACCCCAAGTCGGAACGGCCCGGCGGCGAATGGCAAGCGCTTTGGCATAATAAATCTCGCCCAGTTCACCGGCCACACACAGGCTTTTCAGGTACTTGCTTTCAGCGGTGTGGCGGGTCTGGTAACCGATAGTCAGTTTCTTGCCAGACTTGCGGGCGGCTTCAAGCATCTGGCGAGCGTCGGCGGCTTTCTTCGCCATCGGCTTTTCGCACATGACATGCTTGCCGGCTTCCAAGGCAGCGATGGTGATGACGGCATGAGAGTCGTTTGGTGTGAGAACGTGGATGACGTCAATCTTCGGGTCCTGGAGCAGCTCGGTGTAGTCTACATAGACTTTCGCATCCGCCGTGCCATATTTCGCGGCGGCTGCCTGGGCTTTGTCCAGTTCCAGGTCGCAGAAGGCGACCATTTCGACGCCTTCAATCTTGGAGAGGGCGGGCATATGCTTGCCTTTTGCAATGCCGCCGGTCCCGATAATGCCGATGTGAATTGTTTCTTCCACTAGCTAAAATGCCTCCTGAGTTTTGTCTCTGGGAGTAGTTTCCCGATGGTTTGCGGAATGTCCTGCATGATTTGCGAAAATAGTCATAGAGAACATGACTACTGATTTGCCGACCACTGAGTCCAGTTGCCGCTGAAGGACGAGACCCGGCCTTCGGCTTCAAACACTAGGAGGCGGGTGGCGACTTTGTCCAAAAAGAAGCGGTCATGGCTGACTACGACAATCGCCCCCGGAAAGTGGACCAGCGCCCGCTCCATGACCTGCGTGCTGGTCAAATCCAGGTGGTTTGTCGGCTCGTCTAAAATTAAAACTTGGCTCTCGGACAGCAAGCACATGGCAAGGGCAACCCGTGCCCGCTGGCCGCCGGAAAGCGTACCGATCTTGCGTCCGAGATCGGCTTCCGAGAATTGCAACAGGGTCAAAAATTTGGCGATCTGCTTACGGGCGGCATTGAACGCGAGCGAGCCGGTGCCGCCGCTGGTATTGACCGCGTGGGTGACGGTGTCGGTCAAGTCCAAATCGGCGTAGGTCTGGTTGAAGTCGGCGAATGTGACGCCGCGCTCCCAGATGATCTCGCCGCTGTCCGGCGCTTCCTGCCGGGTCAGCAGCCGCAGCAGCGAAGACTTCCCGCTGCCGTTCGCTCCGACTATCGCCAGCCGCTCGCCCTTTTCGATCTCAAATGAGACGTCATCAAAAAGACTCTGACTGCCGTAGGCTTTCGCCAGGTGCTCGGCGCGGACCAGCTTGTCAGGGACTCGTAGGCTGCCGTAGAGGGACGTGACCAGAACATCTACGGGGCGCGGCTCTTTGCGCTTCTTGAGATCCGCGAGCTTGCGCTGCAAAGCGGACGTTGGGTTGCGCCGGGCTTCGTCCCGATCCGTGACTGCTTCGGCCTCAAATGTCAGCAGCTCTTCTTCATGCAGGAATTGCCGCTCCAAAGTTTTCAGACGAAACTGCTTTTCGCGGATATAATCGCTGAACTTGCCGGCATACTCCTGGAGTCCATAGTTCTCCACTTCGACAATCCGGGTCACGACTCCATCCAAAAACTGCCGGTCGTGCGAAATGAGCAGAAGGCCGCCCTGGAACTGGGACAGCCAGCCTTCCAGCCAGGCCAGCCCGGCAACGTCCAAGTAGTTGGTCGGCTCATCCAAAAGAAGAACATCCGGCTGTTCCAGCAAAATCTTTGCCAGCGCCGCCCGGTTCCGCCAGCCGCCGGAGAGCTGGTCTATCGGCCTGTGCCGATGCTCCTGGCTAAAGCCGAGCTTGGTCAGCGCCGTGTCAATCTGCCGTCCGTACTCCCAGCCGCCTTTATGGTTCATCTCGTCCAGCAGCGACGCCTGTCGGGACAAAAGCCGCTCCATCGGTTCCGTATCTTCGACCGTTTCCAGTGCTGCTGCAATTTGATCAAGCTCCGCTTCCATTGCCTTCAAATCCGCAAACAGCGCTTCCAGCGTCTCCTGCACCGACAAGCGCCCGTCGAGCGCCGAGAACTGCGAAAAATAGCCGATCTTCAGGCCCGGCTCAAACTCGATTTTGCCTTCGGTGGGAATGGCTTCGCCGAGGATCAGCTTCAGGATCGTCGTCTTGCCCGTGCCGTTCTTGCCGATCAGTCCGACCCGCTCGCCGGGCTGAAGCTTGAAAAAGACCGAGCGCAGGACCAAATGGTCCTCGTACTTCATCGTAACATTATGCAGGCGAATCAGGCTCATGCCAAACAGTATACACTGTTTGGCAGGCTAAAATGACCAGAAACAGTCAAGCGCCGGTCGTGACGGCGCGGATGATCAGCATGACGCCAATCAAGGTGATGGCGGCAGCGCTGACGACCGGCAGGCGGCGCAGCAGTCCTTCGCTGAGGGGAAAACGCTCGATCCAGTGCCGGGTGGAGACAACCATCAGGCCGATGATGATCAGCACCGAGGCTAACCCGACGCTGAACGCCGTGATGAGGACCATGCCGTAAGCGATTCGGTGCAGGGCAACCGCAGACAGCAGAACCACCAGTGCGGAAGGGCAGGGGACAATCCCGCCGGAAATTCCCAGCGCGAGCAAAGAACGCAGCGTAATCGGGCCGTCCGGGATGTCGTGACTATGCTGCCCCGGCCCGTGGCCGTGGACATGATCGTGATGATCGTGACTGTGATCTTCAGTGTGAAGATGAATTTCGTCTGGGCCGGCGGTGTGGTCGTGTGTATGGTGATGGCCGGTCGGCAGGCCGCGCAGGCGGGAGACGAGGAGCCAAGCGCCGACGCCGAAGACGGCAAGGCCGCTGATGGCGCTGAGAACGGGGTACAGCTTCTCCGGGACGATGTAGCGTGAGGCAAACAGCGTGATCAGACCCAGCGCGAAGACGCCGAGCGTGTGCGTGATCGTCACGATTAGGCCTAGCAGTACCGCATGACGTGTCGTGCCACGTGCTCCGACAAGGTATGCCGCAACCATCGTTTTGCCGTGTCCCGGTGACAGGGCATGGAATGCGCCGAAGACCAATGCAATCAGCAGTCCGGCCAGCATGATGCCGGGCGTGAGGCTGCGGCGGGCAATCGCCTGGGTAAAGAGGTCTCGCGGTGTCGCATCCCGTGTCGCCGCCGAAGCCGCGGCAGGCGCGGCGGAAGCCGCCGCTGTTCCAGGAACCGCCGAGAATTGCGCCTCTGTGTCCTGGGGCGGGACAATGTCACGCGGATAGATGCTGAGGCCCCGGCTGCGGTCTTGACTGAACGCGGACGCGCCCGACAAAGCGACTCCGCTGCCATTCGCCGCCACAATCTCTTTCCAGCCGGTCCGAGACGGGTAGTTCCGGTCCTCCCAAGCCACATCGCGGGAACCGGCGGATGTCGCTGCGGTCCAGTCCAGCGTGATTTTCAGAGTTTCCAGTCCGCCTGCGCCCGGCGACAAGCGCAGATCGCTGTCGTTCAGCGTCAGGGGCATCGGTTTGCCGTTGATTGTCAGCGTCACGCCGGACGCGAACTGCGCCGCCCGCGCTGCAAGGTAGGCAGACTTCTCCGCTGGGCTGACACTGCCGTTGTGATCGGCGTCAAGCGTCTCTTTTTCGGTCAGGGTTGGGATTTCCGCCATGTCAATGACATAGCGGACCTGCATGTCGCTGGGGTCTGCTTGCAGCCGCGCGTAATGGCAGATCGCAAAGTTGCCCATCGGATGCGCGTCGGCTGAAGGCGCAAACGCAAAAAACAGCGCACAAAGAACGGCCAGAACAGTCGCCTGGGTACCGGGCAGCCGCAAGTTCACCAAGCCCATTATGATTTCTTTCCGTCGCTCTGCATCTGCCGCAGCGCGGCGGCTGCCGCAGGAGCGTCAATCGGGCTGAAGTTTGGGTTAAGCTGCAAAGCCCGGTGCAGGTAGGCACGCGCGATCTCATCTTTTCCCTGCTTCACCGCAATCAGGCCGGCATGGTACAGGAAATCCGCTTCCGGCGTCTTCTCCGCCAGCGCGGCCCGGCTCATCGCGGCGGCTTCGGGATAACGACCGCTTTGGTAGAGGCACCAGGCCAGCGCGTCAGCGGCATAGACATTTTTTCGGGTCTTGTATTCTTCCTGGGCGTCCGCTAAGGCTTGCGGCAGGTCCCGATTGTGATTAGCCCGGAACAAGGACATCTGCCAGCCGCCCTGCACCCCGTTTGACTTCTGGATGCGGTCAATGCTTTCGGCCAGCCGGTACTGCTGGTCGGCATCCGCTTTGCGCCCGGAAAGCGCATATAAGTCGCCGAGGGCGGCAACGGCTTCAATCTGCGGCACGACATCGATTGCTTTTTTGGTAGCTGTCAATCGCACCCGGATAATCGCCGCGCCCTGCCCGAACACGCCCCAGAGCCATCAGCACCCGGTAGTTGCGGGGCGTGGTCGTCAGCGCGTCCCGGAGCGTCTGCTCGGCGGCGGCCTGATGGCCGATGCTGTAGAGCATGAGGCCAAGCTGGGCGCGGCACCAGCCCGTGCTTTCGGCGTAAGGCCCGCCGGCGTCAATGGCTTTAACCATCAGCGAGACTCCGCCGCGAACATCCCCGGTCAGCCACAAGAGATGCCCGCCCCGGCTGTAGGACGCCAAATCGGGCCGGAGATTTAGCATCGTTTGGTAGTGGGAATACGCCGCGCTGTAATCGCCGATTTCTTGGTCGGCGTCACCGAGGAGGCCGTAGGCGTCTTGGGAGTTTGGGTCCTGCACCAGCGCTTTTCCGGCCCAGGCTTTGCTCCTTTCAAACTCATGCCGGTCGCTTGTCACCCACGCCATGCCGTCGAGTGCCGGGACACTGGTTTTGTCCCGCGTCAGCGCCGTTTTGTAATCGGCCTCAGCGAGGCTGTAGTAGCTCAGGTCGGCGGTCTCCCGTGCCTTCTGCATCAGCGCGTCGCCGAGGTCGGTCCAGGGTTTGGTGTCGCCCGGCGTTTTCTGGGTCGCCAGCGTGTCTTTGGCGATGGCGTGATCCAGCTTCTCTACTTCGGCGGGCGGCACGCCCGCGGCAGGCGAACCGGATGGAACAGGAGCGGCGACAGGAAGGGCCGCGACAGGGACCGGGACCGGATGCGCCGGCCGGTGCAGTGTCCATGCCCCTGCCGCCAGGCAAAGCGCCAGGGCGCTGATGGGAAGGAGCAGTTTCACGTCGCGTTCGCTTTCACACTCGTTTTTACGGAAGCGGCGGCGGCGGTCGGCGGCTGTGAGCCGAGCTGCTTTAATGTGTCGGCGGCGATTTTCGCGTCCCGCAGATCAAAGTACGGGTTGAGGCTAAGGGCATGTGCCAGGCACTTGCCGCCTGTTACCCGGTCGCCGGCTTTGGTATAAATCATGCCGGCATGGAACAGCATGTCCGCTTCGGGTGTGCGCCGTGCAAGCGCCTTCTGAATAGCGGCTTTTGCCGCGTCTTCCTGCCCGTTCTTGTAAAGGCACCAAGCCAGCGTGTCGGCATCCGTGATGCTCAGGCTGGCTTTGTTCTGCTGGGCCATTTGCAGCGCCGCCGGCAAATTCCGGTCATGGTCGGCATCAAACCGGGCGATCTGCTCATGGTCGTCTATGCCCGCGTCCGTGTTCTTTTGGTACAGCGCTTCCACTTGCGCGTACTGCTGCTCGGCCTCGGCCTTATGGCCCGACAGTGCGTACAAGTCGCCGAGCGTGGTCAGCGTTTCCGGGTCCGGGGCGAGGGCAGCGGACTTTTTGAGCAGCGCGATTGCCGCCGGATAGTCGTGCCGCGCGGCCTTGAAACGGCCCATCTCGGCCAGCGCGTCGGCATTGTTGGGCGTGGTCTTCAGCACGGTTTGGACGGTCTGCTCGGCGGGCAGCAATGCGCCCTGGTCAAACAGCATCTCGGCGAACTGAGTGCGACACCAGGCCGTGTTCTCGGCGTAGGGGCTGCCGGTTTGGATGGCTTTCGCCATCAGCCACATTGCTTTGCGGGAATTGCCGTCTTGGTACAGCAGATGTGCGCCCCGGCTGTAGGAAGCGATGTCGGGGCGAATGTCCAGCATCTTCTGGTAATGGGCGTAAGCATCGTCGTAATGCCCTTCGGCGGAATCGTCGTCGCCGAGCAGTCCGTAAGCGGTGTTATTTTGGGAGTCGAGCGCGACGGCTTTATTAGCCCAATCCCGGCTTTTGTCGTACTGGTTGCGGTCGCTTGCCACCCAAGCCAATCCGGTCATGGCATCCGCCGAATGCGGGTTGCGGGCCAGCGCCTGCTGATACACTTGCTCGGCGCAGGCGTAGTAGCGGGGGTCGGCGGTCTCGCGCGGCTTCTGCATCAGCGTGTCGCCCAATCGAACCCACACTTTATCGTCGCCTGGGTTTTGCTTCAGCAGTCCGGCCCACTTCGCAATACCGTGGTCGGCGGCGGTGTGGGTGGAAGACGCTGGGATTGCTGCAAGCGTCACATCCGCCGCCGGCACCGGGGCGGCGGTACTGGATGCGCCTTGCGCCGGGACATTCGCGGCGTCGTGATGGGACGCGCAGCCGGTCACTGCCAGGGCGCAGGGCGCGAGCAAGAGTAAAAGTTTTGGAATAAGTGCGTTCTTCATGGTGTGCATTAAATTGCCCGGATTGGAAATCTGGGTCTTTTCTAAAGCGATTGTCTGCCTTCGCAGACATAAGAACAGAAACGCTTTCGCTTTTCGTCTTGTGTCCGCGCAGGCAGACAATCGCACTTCAAAAGCCCTGGTCTTCAGACCAGGGCATCGTCCCTACCCCCCGACATTCGGGCCGGAGTCCTTCGAGTTGCGCGTGCCGGCGTTCGGCGTCCCCGCATACGGGAAGGTCATATTGTAGACCTGATCGTTGGAATTGACGTTGTCTCCCAGCAGCGTGACCGTGGTGTAGCTGGGGCCGCTGGCAATCGCAGTTAAAGCGATGTCTATCACGTCGTCGCCGAGCCGCCGCCCGTTCGGCCAGCCGCCGGGAACTGTCGCGCCGCTGGCGGTTTGGAGCGTGTCGCCGCCGATAAAGCCCAATCGGTTAAAGGCAGCCTGACCGGAGAGGGCAACCGGGCCGGTCGTTGTATCTACCCGAATGACATCCGGGATATACACTGCGGCAAGGTCGGTGCGGCCACTGGTGGCGAAGTTTGTGCTGTAGGTCTTATTGATCAGCGCCGCCAGCTCGGAGTTCAGCGCGTAGGTCTTGTACTTGGCCGCGTCAGACGTCGGCAGGTCCCGGTTGTAGTTGTCCTTGTCCCGGATGGCGACCAGCGCTTCGTTGAAGAGCGGGTTCGCCTCACGGTTGACCTGGATATACGGGCCGGAGCTGGTGTTGTCGCCGGTGGTCGAGCGCAGCGTGATGCGGGGCCGAGAGACCGATGCATAAACGCCGACGCCGCTGTTTGTGCCACCGCTCGTGAATGCGCCCTGGTAGGCGAACGAAGGCAGGTCGCTCAGTGGGATCACAATCGCGTAGTGCAGAACGTTGTAGCCCTTGAAGCCGTCGACGCCGGTGCCGTCCTGGCCCAAGCCGTTGCCCTTTTTGTTGGACAAAATGCGCGGGTCCAGCAGGTCGGCGATGCCGGGAATGTCGGCATAAAAGCCGTCCTCGCGGGAGCCGGCAAAGACTGTCGTTTGGCCGGCGACGCCGGGAACGGCGGGCAGGTCGTAGGTGGTCTCGCGGGTATAGGTGTCCAGCCCGGCGCGGGTGGACGCGCCGCTGATGGCCTTGCCCGTAGTCGGGTCGTCATACGCGGGGGTCGTCCGCAGGCCCGTGTTGTAGGGCGGGACCAGGAGGGTCATCGAAGCCGGGCTGATCTGCGTGGACGTGTTCTGGCCGTTTGCCGTGACGGTCTTTGTGACCGTGTAGGTCTGGACAAAGTTCTGGTGGGCATCGCCGACATCCTTGATGGGACCGACATCAGCAGCGCCGTTGACGTTTGCGCCGCGCCCGTAGCGCAGGATCGTGTCCAGATTCTTGTAAGAGCCGGATGCGCTGCTGACCGGCGAGAACTTGAAGTCGTAGCGCTGCACCTGCGCCCCGGTGATCGGGTTCGCGATATGAATGGAGTAAAGGGCGTCATCCGAGAACGAGTCATAAGTGACGCCGTCGCCCGGCTCCGAGAAGGGGCGGACGCTGACTTCGACCACCAGCGCCGGCGTGCCGTTCGACATGGTCTGGCGGAACGCATACACGTCGGTCAAGTTCGCCTGCGGATCAAGCTTGATGAGAGGTGCATCGCTGTGGCTGGAAGCGTGAGCCGCTCCGCCGCCGAGGCCGAGTGCGCCGAGCGCGGCAAACGCCGCCGCCGCACTGAAAAGAGTCTTGAAATTCATCATGTGTTCTCTTGTTTCTAATAAATTGTATGATAAAATACAATCAGATTGCTGATATCGCGCGGCGTCGCCGCACAGCAATAAGCGTCAGCACCGAAAGGCCGACGCCGAGTGAGACCAGCGTGCTGGCTTCCGGCACCGGAGCGCCGGCCGGTCCGAGCGTTGTTCCGGTGTAATAGGCCGTCCCGCTACTGACGGTGTCAAATGCCACCGTAGACGGCGCAAAAGTGCTGTCAAACGAGAAGCCGGACACCGTGCTGCCTGGTGCGAAGCTGGTGTCGGCCAAAAAAGACTCGATGCCGACCCCGGAATCATAAGGGTTGGTAATCTCATAGCCGGTGGGGGCTGAGAAGTTGAAGAGTGCGCCCGGCACAAGCGGCAGACCGTTCAAATTGACGACATAAATGTCGTCGGCGGTGAAGTTAGTAATGCTGTAGCTGTAGTGGAACGACGACCCAGTGAATGTGGCGGTCGGCGCAACGACGACTTGAAGCTGGGCGCGGGCGGAACCCGCTGAAAGCAGAATGCCGAAGACGCCCGCAAGAGCCAGTGGCACTGCGAGTCGGCGTGGACGTGGAAGCATGGAAGAGCCTGCCTTTCAAAGCAAACAATGCGCGAGAAGTCATTCAGGCAAGGAGGACGTGTGGCGGCAAAAGCCGTCACGGCGATGATGCGCCGAAAGGGAGGCGGCAGGTGCCGCTGCCACCAATCTTCGGGTCAGGCACGGTGACACCTGAAAGCAATCATGCTTTTGGAAGCAGTGGTGCTTCGCAGGCGGTGAGCTGTTTCCACGGAACCCGGCGGGGTGGGTCAAACGGGGCATCATAGCAGTTTAAATCTCAGCGCGTCGAACACGCTGGAAACAACGAAGAAGATACAGATTCAGCTCACGTTCAGGAGTATACCTAGCGGTGCAAAAAGATACCACCCAAAAGCCGACGTGAACATTAACCGACGGTTACAACTTGCAAAGAGCATTTTCGCCTGCGCTTTAGGACCTGTGCCGCGGCTATGATAAGCTTGTGATGATTGGCGGCTACACTAATTTAAGTGCCCGAAGGAAGAACTTCTCGAAAAAGATTGGGGGGAAGAACATGCCGCAAAGCGTGTCCGGGAGAGTGCTGATTGTCGAAGATGACCCGGATATTTCCCATCTTGTCGAACTCCATCTGAAAGATGCTGGCTGCGAAACAGACAGAGCGCACGATGGCGCGGCCGGTCTGGAACAAGCTCTGGCAAAAACATACGATTTAGTGATTTTGGATTTGGCGCTGCCTCTTATGGAGGGACTGGAAGTCTGCCGGCGCCTGCGTGCCGAACCGAGCTATCCTCTGATTCTGATGCTGACGGCCCGCTCTTCTGGACTTGACCGGGTACTTGGGCTGGAAATGGGCGCGCTGGCGCGGGTCAAGGCCCTGCTCCGGCGCATGGATACCCGGCGGGTATCTGCCCTGTGTCCCGAAAATGAAAAAGTCATTCGCGGCGGAGCGCCGGTCATTGACGGTGCTACGCGGGAAGTCACACTGTCGGGCCTGAGCGTCAGCTTGACCGCCAAAGAGTTTGATTTGCTGTTTCTGTTCGCCTGCCATCCCGCCCGCGTTTACACCCGTGCCCAGCTTCTAGACCTTGTCTCGGCTATGAAGGCTATGCCCAAGGCCGGCGGCTTGTGACGTTTTAGCCGCTCGCCGACGAAAATCGCGGAAAATCTTAAACTTTCCCAAAACGGGGTATTGTCTGCTTAGTAAAGGCGGGCAATCACAATGAGCGTGACACGGGAAATTGGGCCGAGCGAGCGGGTGGGGCTGTATTCGGTGCCGGACAATGAGCTTGCCATCGGCAGCACGCTCGGCGGGCCGAAGGCGGCGTGCATCATCAAGGCGACCGGGGCAATCCAGGTTGTATACTCCACTGACATCGGGCAGGCGCTGTTCGGGACCGTCGTGCTGCGGCACTACGATGCGGTTTCAGGAATGCACTTATCCCAAGATCAGCCGGGAGCATTTTTGATCCACCCGGAGCATCAGGCGCATCGGTTCGGCCTGCCGCCCGGTCTGTCGGTCACAGAGAAAATCTTCATCTTAAACGGAGCGCCAGGCGAGGACGGGGCAGTAGACCCGCCGGGCGTCTATCTCGCCGTCGAGATGACGAACAGCGGCCCGGAAACGGCGCAGATCGCGACCTACGCGGCGGCGGATTTGTCCGGCAACACTGGGCATGACACGGTCGCCGAATACGATACCGCGCTCGGCGCACTGGTCGCCTGGAATGCCTCGCATCCCGACTGGGTGCGCCTCTTCGGCTGCTCGGACGCGCCCGCAAGCTACGAAACGACGCTGGATTATGGCCGGGCCGTGTCAAGCTCCTGCCCCGGTGCGCTGTCTAATCAGACAAGTGCCCCAACCGATCCTCTGGGCGTCCTACACCATGTCCGCACAATCAAGCCGGGCGAGACGGCCAAGTTCTACTACCTGCTGTCATTCGGCACTGGGCGCAGCGAAGCGTCGGCAAACTACAAGGCGTGCCCGCCCGCCGACGCGGCCTTGGAAAAGACGCAGGCGCACTACGCCGAAATGCTGGGCCGCGCTGTGCTGATGACCCCGAACCCGGAAGTCAATCGGGGCGTCCTGTGGGCCAAAGCGAACATGATGCGAACCCTCGTCAAAGCGCCGACCGGCTGGAGCTTCGTTAACGACCCGACCCGCTCAAACAACAGTGTCGGACGCGACACGGCCTGGTTTGCCTCCGGCGGTGACTACCTCCATCCCGATTTCGTCCGCGATTCGCTTCTCGCCTATGTTCACAACCAGGAAGACAGCGGCAAGGTAGTCGAGTATTACGACATTCGGAACGGTAAAATCGCCGATTATGACCTGAACATCAACGATAACACGCCGCTGTTAGTCTATGCCCTCTGGCACCACTACAACACATCGGGCGATTTGGAGTTTCTCAAAGAAATCTATCCCGCGGCCATCAAAGCTGTGCGCTACATTCTGTCGCAGCGCAATGAGCAGGGACTCGTCTGGTGCACGGCGACGGGAACTTCCGACTGGGGCATCATCGGCTGGCGGAACGTCATCACGAACTACCGGATTTCCGGTGCCTCCACCGAAGTAAACTCCGAGTGCTATATGGCGCTCCTGACGGCGTCGCACATGGCCCGCATTCTAGGCAACCATGACGAAAGCCTGGAGCTTCTAACCGCCGCAGAGACGCTCAAGACCGCCATCAACACGCATCTCAAAAACCCCGGCAACGGCCTCTACTACCTGAACATTGATGTTGACGGTCATCCACGCTCCAACGTCACTTCGGATTTGGTGTTTCCCGTCATGTTCGGCGTTGCCGACGAGCAGACCTCGGCCCAGATCATCAGCCGCCTGTCCGACACCGATTTTTGGACCGCCGCCGGCATCCGCACAACCCCGCGTGACGCCCCCGACTACGACCCGGACGGCACAAACAACGGTCCTTATGGCCTCCTCGGCGGGGTCTGGCTCGGCTGCTCGTTCTGGTTCGCCTTCGCCGCTGCCCGCTACAATCCGGAGTTCATGGACCGTGCTCTGTCCGACTCGTTCAAGAATTTTTCGATGGACCCGCGCCGCAACAACACCGTACCGGGCCAGTTCTCCGAGTGGCTACACGGCGAGACACTGACCAACGAAGGCATGATGCTGTCTCCCTGGGACCCGCCGCGTTATTTGTGGGCTGCCATCGAAGGTGTCGTCGGGCTGGACCCCTCCGGTGACGGCGTCTCGCTCCACCCCCGGATGTCTGCCGACTGGAAATGGCTCGCGGTTCAAAACTTGCCGTACCGTCAGCGGCGGTTGTGTTACTTCGCCGTCCGCACCCCGGACATTAAGCTGTATGCCAACTTCCAGCCCCATGGCTCGCTTCCCTATGAGGATTACGGCGACGACATCAGCAGCCAGGTCACGGCAGGCCTCGACAGCGTCTGCGCCCTCGGTCTGCGGAGCGGCGACCGTCTGATGCTGTTCGCCGGTAACACGAGCGAGCAGACAGTCTATACGTCATTGAGAGTTGGCGTCCCGCTGTCGGGCCACTACCGGACCCGCCTGTATGAAAGCCTGCTCGGCGAATGGGAAGACCATGGTCTGCTGCCGGCGGCTCAATTCGAGCAGGGCCATGTGCTGAAGATCGAGCGCAAAGGCTTCTGCCTGCTGGAACTGACTCAAGAGGTTTAGAATTGACGCTGGACGCTCGCGTGGAAGACCGTGAGGTCGCTCTGTACGACGACTGGAAACGATACGGCTTTCACTTGGAAGAATACGCCAGTGAGTTCGTCGGTACAGCGTTTCTCCTGGTATGCGTTGTCGGCATCGTTGCACTGACTTTCGGCACACGCTCGCCGCTGACTCCTCTGCTGCCGTCTCCTACGCTGCGCCTGGCCTTGATCGGCCTCGTCCTGGGACTGGCAAGCTGGACGATCGCGCTGTCGCCGCCGGGCCGGCTCAGCGGGGCGCACCTGAACCCGGCGATTTCGACAGGCTTCTGGCTGCTCGGCAAGATGCACCGCCGCGACCTACTCGGCTACGTCCTAGGCCAAACGGCGGGGGCGGTTGCGGGGACGCTGCTTGGCGGCGCGGTCTTCGGTTCCTGGGCGCGTTCCGTCCAAATGGGGTCGCTGCATCCGGGGCCGCACGTATCACCCCTGGAAACCTGGGCCGGCGAGCTGGCCTCAACGTTCGTTTTGGCGCTTGCCGTTTTCGTCTGCGTCAGCCTCCCGAAGCTTGCTCCCTGGACACCTGCGGTCGCGACCGTTCTGCTGATCTTTTTGATTGGTGGTGACGGCAACTATTCTGGCGCGGGCATGAACCCGGCACGCTGGTTCGGCCCAGCGCTGGCCGCGCATGTCTGGCATACCGGCACGGCTTACGCCTTCGCTCCTATCTTGGCCGCTCTCGCCGCCGCCGCTCTGCGCCGAGTGGCGCTCGGAAGCCGCCCGCCGCACACCGCGAAGCTGTTCCACGACGCCCGCTACCGCTCCATTTTCCGGGAAGACGGCGTGCCCTCGCGGCTTCCTGAAAGTGTTCGTGCTGAGGCGAGCCGCTGAGAGACTTCCACAGAGCAAATCGGGCGATTGAAATCGCGGCAACACGTTCACAAAGTCCGCCTGCGCGGACTCGGATTATCCTATCCTAACCTGCGAAGGCAGGTTTCGTGAACGTGTTGCCGCGATTTCAATCGCCCGATAGACTTTCGATACAATTTCTAAGGCCGCCCGCCTATTTTCGGAACTTAGGCCGCTCCGGGCGACCGAGCGCCGGCTGGGCCATCTCAACTTTGACTTTGCGGCCCCGAATTGTCGCGCGGCGCAGGACCGCGACGACATTTTGCGCTTCGGGCGCAGGCACTTCGACGAACGCCGTGCGGTCGAGAATGTCTATTGCCCCGATGGACCGGCCTGTCAGCCCGGCTTCATTGGAAATTGCACCGACCAAATCACCCGGACGCAGGCCGTCCTGACGGCCTAATCCGATAAACAGCCGGGCCATGCCAACTTCCGGCTGTTCGGACGCCGCATTCAGCTCTTCCTCGGCATCGGCGGGGCCGGAATGCTGGGAAGCCCACAGCATTTGCAGGGCGGCGGCGGCGATCTCGCCGGGATCGTATTCTTCCGACAGAGCTTCCACGGCCGCGAGATGGCCGTCAAAGTTGCGTGCCGCTAATGTCTCGCGCAGGGACTCCTGAAACAAGTCCCGGCGGCGGGCGGCAATGTCGGCGGCGGTCGGGATACGCGCGGGCTTAATCACCGCGCCGGTCATCTGCTCGATGGCGCGCAGCTGACGCCGCTCCCGGCCTTCCACTAGCGTGATGGCGTCCCCGGTGCGCCCTGCCCGGCCGGTGCGCCCAATCCGGTGGATGTACTGCTCCACGTCCCACGGAATGTCGTAATTGATGACATGCGTGACGGTGTCAATGTCCAAACCCCGCGCGGCGACATCGGTGGCGATCAGTAAATCTGCCAGCCCCTCGCGGAACCGGCGCATGACCCGGTCACGGTCGGCCTGGCCCAAATCCCCATGCAGCGCTTCCGCGCTGTAGCCGCGCAGGCGCAGGGCGTCGGCCAGATCGTTTGTTTCCTGCCGGGTGCGGCAGAACACAATCGTCGGGCCGGGCGTCTCCATATCTAGCACACGGGCTAGGGCTTCCAGCTTGCGGCCCGGCGCGACCTCATAGTAGGTCTGGTTTGTCGCAGCGACAGTCCGGCGCTTGACATCAATCGCGATATGCACCGGGTCTTTCAGGAAGCGCTGAGTCAGCGCGGCAATGCGCGGCGGCATAGTCGCGGAGAAGAACGCAAGCTGACGCGGTTCCGGCAGCTCGGCGAGGATCGTCTCCATGTCTTCTAAGAAGCCCAACGCCAGCATCTCGTCGGCTTCGTCCAGGACGCAGACTTTGACTTGGTCCACCACGAGTGTCCCGCGCCGCAGGTGGTCCAGCAGCCGTCCCGGCGTGCCAACAACGATGTGTGCGCCCTCCCGCAGCGCCCGGAACTGCCGGTCCAGCGGCTGCCCGCCATAGACGGGGACGACTCGCAAACCAGTATGTTTGGCAAGCGCGAGAATGCCGCCCGCGACCTGAATGGCAAGCTCGCGGGTCGGCTCCAGCACCAGTGCCTGCACGGCGGGATTGGCAAGGTCGCAGTTCTCGATCAGCGGCAGGGCAAACGCCGCCGTTTTGCCCGTGCCTGTCTGCGCCTGCCCGATCAAATCGCGCCCAGCCAGCAGTACGGGAATGGACCGGGCTTGGATCGGCGTTGGCGCTTCAAAGCCAAGGTCACTGATTGCCCGCATCACGGGTTCCGAGAGCGCGAGATCGGCAAACAGCGGCAGGTCTTCAATTTCTTCCGGTTCCGGGGCAACCGCAGCCGGCTTCGGCGCGGCGGCTTTCGGCGGTTTCGCGGCGTAGGGCTTCTTCGTCGCACTTTTGGCGGCCGGCTTGGCGGCGGTGGCTGGCTTGGCGGCGGTGGCTGGCTTGCGCGGGACTTTAGGCATGGGTTGTAATCTCGTTAAGAACATACCCTGCCCTAAACGGCAGGGCTTTAAAGGGCACTTCCCCGCCTTCGCGGGCATTGGGTCTGTTTTGAACTCTTCGCCCGCGAAGGCGGGAGCTTGCACTGTCAAAGCACGGGGGTTCAGCCCCGTGAAGTTCGTAAAATCTGTTTCTCAGCGACAGTGTACCCCAGACGCACCATTCCCGACAGCCGGATGTCGCGAGACGACGCGCCGATGTCTAAAACGTATGCGCCGGGGTCAGTCCGCCAGCCGTGCGTTTTCGTATCCCAGTAGGCGAATGCCTTCGGGCCGAGCGTCAGCACAGCCGTCTTAGTTTGGCCCGCCGCCAGCGGCACCCGCGCAAATGCTTTCAGTTCGCGCAGGGGCCGGTCCGTTCTCGGCACCAGCGGCCGAACATAGCACTCGACAATCTCGTCACCCGCACGCTTGCCGGTGTTTTTGACCGTGACACGCACCGTGAGCGGCTTTCCTGGACTGGCTTCCGGCGGCGCTTGAAGACGGCTGTAGGCAAATGCCGTATAGGACAGGCCGTAGCCGAATGGGAACAGCGGCCTGATCTTTTCTCGGTCGAAGTGCCGGTAGCCGACATAAATCCCTTCCATATAGCGGACAAAGCCGCCTGCGCCGGGATAATTGCCCCAGTCGGAATACTCGTCGCGAGCATTCGCCCAAGTCCCAGCCAGCTTCCCCGACGGACTGACATCGCCGAAGATGATATCGGCGGCGGCATTCCCGGCTTCCTGCCCGCTGTACCACGTCTCCAATAGCCCCGGCACGCGCGGCAGCCAGTGCGATACCAAGAGCGGCGTCCCGCAGTTCAGCACAACCAGCGTATGCGGGTTTGCGGCGGCGACGGCCTCGATCAGCTTTTCCTGGTCTCCCGGCAGGTGCAGGTCGGGCGGGTCCAGCTCCTCTCCTTCGTAGTTGTTGTCCGTGCCGACCACCACAATCGCGGCGTCGGCAGTCTTGGCAAGCGCGGCCGCTTTGTCAATCGCGCCGGGGGCGGCCGCGCCGGTGCGCGGGCAGCCCTGCTCAAAAGATACGGCGACATTCGGGCCAAGCTTCTTTTTGATGCCGTCCAAAACGGAAACTTGGTAGAACGGCTTGACATCCGCGCTCCAGCGCCCGCCAAGCTGGGTATCGGCAGCGTTCGGCCCGATCACGGCCAGCGATTTGAGCGTTTTTGACAGGGGAAGAAAGCCGCCGGAGTTTTTCAGCAGTGTGATGCCTTCTAAAGCCGCCTTGCGGGCCAGCTTCTGATGGGCCGAACTGTTGACGACGCTTTCAGAAATGGGCTTTGGAGTGTCGAGCAGACCCGTTCGCAGCATCAGCCGCAGGACACGGCGCACGGCGTTGTCAATCCCCGCTTGGGTGATCTGGCTGCTGGTGAGAGCATTGGTGAGGGCTGCCGAGCTGAAATGGTCCGGCTGAGGCATCTCGACATCAGTCCCGGCATTGAGCGTCGGGGCGGTCGTGTGGACCGAACCCCAGTCGGAAACGGCTAGCCCATCCCATTCCCATTGCCCTTCGAGCAGATCTGCCATGAGCGGCTTGTTCTGGGCGCAGAACTCACCGTTCACCCGGCCCAGCGCCGGCATCAGCGCCCAGACATGAGCGTCGTGAGCCGCCGCGTCGAATACCGGCAGATAAATCTCCCTCAGGGTGCGCTCGTCCACGGCAACATTGATGTCGTGCCGGCCTGTTTCCTGATCGTTGCAGATGAAGTGCTTGATGCATGACGCCACCCCCTGGCTCTGCATCCCATCAATGTATGCCGTCGCCATCTGCGCGTTGACGTACGGGTCTTCGCTGAAGTTCTCGAAGTAGCGCCCGCCCTGCGGCGTCCGCTGGATGTTGACATCCGGCCCGTAAACAATCTGACGGTTTTTGGCCCGCGCTTCCTGCCCGACCGCCGCGCCGATCTGCCGCACCAGTAGGGGGTCCCAGGTAGACGCCATCACCACTTCCATTGGAAAAGCCGACGCCGGGCCATCCCGCAGCCCTTCCGGGGCGTCAATCGTCCGCAGGCTGGCAATGCCGAGGCGGGGAATGGCTGGCAGGTCCAGTTTATAGGGATCGCCGTAGCCGATCAGCGCCATCAGGCTCAGTTTCTCCGGCTGAGTCAGCCGCCCCAGCAAATCGCTCACTCGTGCTTCCGCCGAAGCTCTGGGATTGGCATACACGGCGTTCGGAACAAAGCCCGCGCGAGGCGTGTCGGCCTGTGCATGGCTGGCAACGAGAAAGGCAAAGAGGCAAACAAGAATGACAAGTATGTTTTTGGTCATGGAATTTTCTTTGCAGACCTACGATCTTACTTCGCAAGGTGCTAGGCCCGACGTTGACAAATCAAAAAGGCATTCGGGTATAATCATGCCTGCGGGGTTGTAGCTCAGGGGATAGAGCGAGGGACTCCTAAGCCTTAGGTCGCTGGTTCGATTCCAGTCAACCCCACTTCTTTTTCTTCCCAATGTTCTTTTCTTACCGACGGCTTCCCCAAGATAGTACCTCAATTCCCGTTCGCTTTTCGCCGCCTCCGGGTACACTCAGGGCATGAAAATTGCGTACTTCGACTGCTTCTCCGGGGTCAGCGGCGACATGGCCCTCGGCGCTCTGCTGGCCTGCGGCGCGGACGAAGCCGCGTTCCGGCAGGCGCTGGCGGGCCTCGCCGTTTCCGGCTATGAACTCAAAATCGGGCGCGTCACGCGCGGCGGCCTCGCCGCGACTGATGTGGACGTGGTGCTGCGGGAACATGAGCAGGGGCATGGGCGGCATCTGCCGGACATCGCCACGCTGCTGGAACGCAGCACGCTTTCAGACACCGTGCGGCAGAAGGCGCTGGCGGTCTTCGGACGGCTGGCCGATGCCGAAGCGAAAATCCACAGCACGACCCGCGAAGAGATCCACTTTCACGAAGTTGGCGCGGTAGACGCGATTGTGGACATCGTCGGCGTCTGCTTGCTGCTGGAAATGCTTGGCATTGAGCAGGTTGTGCTGTCGGCTCTGCCCACCGGCTATGGCACAATTACCTGCGCCCATGGCGTCCTGCCCGTGCCGGCCCCGGCGACTTTGGAGCTGCTGACGGGCTTCCCTGTCTATCCCGTAAACATTCGCGGCGAGCTGGTGACACCGACTGGGGCGGCGCTCTTGACTACGCTGGCCGGTCCCGATCAGGCCGGACCGATGCCGGCGATGCGGGTGCAGACAAGCGGCTTTGGGGCCGGCAAAAAGCAGTTTGATCCGAACCGGCCCAATCTGCTGCGCGTCGTGATCGGCGAAACGGAAGAAAGCGCGGACAAGACGCCGCAGACGATCCGCGTTCTGGAAACCAATTTGGACGACCAGAACCCGGAAGGCTTCGAGCTGCTGATGGAGCGTTTGTTTGCTGCTGGGGCGCTCGACGTTTTCTTTGTGCCGATCCAGATGAAGAAAAACCGTCCGGCAATACTGGTCACAGTGCTTTGTCCCCTGGAAAAGACTGAAGAATTAGCGTCCATCTTGTTTCGGGAAGGCGGCACGTTCGGCATCCGTATTCGTGAGCAGAAGCGGCTGACACTGACCCGCTCCTGGGAAACCGTGACAACCGAGTACGGCCCGATCCAAGTCAAAGTTGGCGCGTGGCAGGGGGAAGAAGTGACGGCGGCCCCGGAATACGAAGACTGCAAACGGGCGGCTGTGGAACACGGCGTCCCCCTGCGCTTTGTCTACGAGGCCGCGCGGCGGCAGCGCCGATGACCCCACCAGACTTCACCCAGGCTTTGCATGAGTGGCAGAACTTCTATACACTCCTCGGCGAGGCGTCCGCGACCCTCACCGGCCTTATGTTCATTGCTGCCAGCCTCGGCACCAGCCTCATTGACGACAAAGCCGGCCCCAAAGTCCAGACATTCATCACGCCTACCGTTCTGTATTTCTCGCTCGCCCTGCTGCTGTCTGCCTTGATGAACATACCGACTCAAACTCGCCCGTTTTTAACGGCCGAGCTGGGCAGCTTAGGGCTGCTTGCTGGTGCCTACAGCGTGTCCCATCTCGGACGCCTGCACACGCTTAGCCATCAAGGAACTCTGACACCCGGAGATTGGGCCTGGATCGTGGCCGCTCCGCTCTTTGCGTCGCTCTGGCTGCTCGGCGCGGCCTTTGCTCTGCATCGTTCTGCGCTCTGGGCGCTGGACGCCGAGGCGGTCGGGGTTTTGCTGCTTGTCATGATCGGTCTGCACAATGCTTGGGATGTGACGCTGCGCCTGATCCGCATGACGCCGAACCCGTAATTCTTGGTGACGCTTGGCTTCGTTTAGAACAGCGTGCTGGTGGGAAAACTTTCCTCATATTTAGGAGGAGCAAGTTGATGCCTCAAGACGAATTATCTCCCCCTAGTTTTCCTGAAACCGAGATCCCTGAAACCGAGACCCCTGAAACCGAACTGAGCCGCCGGCAGTTTCTGCGGACGGCTGGGCTTCTCGGCGCAGGACTCGCTCTGGCCGGGCCTGCCGCCGCGCAGGCCGGCGGCAACAACAGCGGCGGCCAGTCCCAGCCAATGCCAATGCAGGCCAATCAGCCGCCCGCGGACCCGGCAGGGACGCAGGCCAACGGTCCCTCGGAGTCGTCGCGCCGCACCACTGGTGCTCTCGGCAGCAGTACGCCCGGCCCGTCGGCTCCGAAAGGCGTCCCCGACGGCCCGCCCGCTGGAACCGGAGACATTCCCCGGCGGCCTCTCGGCAAGACCGGGCTGACCGTGTCTGCGCTCGGCCTCGGTGGGCATCACCTCGGCGATGCCGACAGCGTGAACGAAGCCATGAACATTGTCCACGAAGCGATTGACACAGGTATTACGTTCTTCGACAACTGCTGGGAATATCATAACGGCAAATCGGAGAACTGGCTCGGACGTGCTTTAACAGGAGGCCGTCGGGATAAAGTAGTCCTGATGACCAAAGTCTGTACCCACGGGCGTACCAAGCAAGTCGCGATGAAGATGCTGGAAGAGTCCCTGCGCCGCCTGCAAACCGACCATTTAGATGTCTGGCAAATCCACGCCATTACCTACGACAATGATCCGGAGCTGGCGTATGCCAAAAATGGTGTTTTGGAAGCCTTTGAGCAGGCCAAGCAGCAGGGAAAAGTGAAATTTGTCGGCTTCACCGGCCACAAAGACCCCGGCCTGCATCTCAAAATGATCGAGATGGGCTATCCGTTTGACACCGTCCAGCTTCCCTTCAACCCCTTCGACTACGGCTTTTTTAGTTTCGAGCAGCAGGTTCTGCCCGTGCTGACCCAAAAGCAGATCGCGCCACTCGGCATGAAAAGCATGAACGGGGGCGGCGAAGCAATCAAGCGCGGCCTGGTCACTGCCGAGGAGCTGCTCCGCTATGCGATGAGTCTGCCGGTCGCCACCACGATTGCCGGTATGGACTCGCTGGATGTCCTGCATCAAAACCTGCGGATCGCGCGTGGATTCACGTCGATGACGGCCGCCGAAATGATGGAGCTTCGCGCCCGCTGCGCCCCCACCGCCGCCGATGGGCGCTACGAGCCGTACAAAGTGACCATCCGCTACGACAACCCGGAAACACGCGCTGGAGCGCACGGTTTCTCGCAGGACCCGAAGAACAAAGAGATTGTGGACGAAATGCAGACCGGCATCGGCCGACCCGCCACGTCTATTCCCGCCGGAGCGTAAGAACCCACCTCCTTGCTTCGCAGGGGTCCTCCCCAAAGGGGAGGATTAGGAGCTAAGACAGCCTTGCGGCAGTGCATCCTAGCCTCTTTGTCCTCCCCTTTGGGGAGGACCCCTGCGAAGCAAGGAGGTGGGTTCCAAAAGAAAGAACCCGTAATGATCAGTCCTACCAGCCCGGACCCGAAAGCGCCGGATATGCCGAATATGCCTGAAAGCGACGCCGACGACATGGGGCCGTCGGGCGTCCAGAATGAAAGCACCGGCGGTTACGGAGTCGCCCATGATGCCGACCCGAAGACGCCGATCTTGCAGCGGCCCGGCACGGGGAGCGGTCTGGGAACCGCCGTTGGGATTGCGTCCGCGCAGGCCGCGCTGCCAAGTGCGCTTGTCCCGCCGCCCGCGCCGCTGCCGATGACCCGTACCGGGCCGGGCGAAATTCCGCAGAAGCCGTTTGGCAGCACCGGCCTGCATGTCAGCGTGATCGGCATCGGTGGCTCCAGCCTCGGCGATGCATCTTCGCTGCCGGAAGCGGTTTCCATCGTCCACGAAGCGGTTGATGCCGGCGTCAACTTCATGGACAATGCCTGGGAATACAATAACCACCGCTCGGAAGACTGGATGGGCCGGGCCTTGCAGGGCCGCCGCGACAAGGTAATCCTGATGACCAAGTGCTGTACCCACGGTCGCGACAGGAAAGTCGCCATGCAGCAGTTAGAAGAGTCCCTTCTGCGGCTTCGCACCGACCACTTGGACGTCTGGCAAATTCACGAATGCGTCTACTACGATGACCCCGACTTGCACTTTGCCCCCAACGGCGTCTGGGAAGCCATGCGGGACGCCAAGCAGCAAGGCAAAGTTCGCTTTATTGGCTTTACGGGCCACAAGACGCCTCAAATTCACCTGCGAATGCTCGCTTTGGCGGACCAGCATGGCCTCCACTTCGACACGGTCCAGATGCCGCTTAATGCCTTTGACGCCACTTACCGCTCGTTCCAGAAGTTTGTCTTACCAGAGGCCAACCGGCGCGGTATGGCAGTTCTCGGAATGAAGAGCCTCGGCGGGGGCGGCGAGCCGATCCTGCACGGGGCAGTGACCCCGCAGGAAGCCCTGCGCTATGCGATGAGCCTGCCGGTCGCGACCACGATCAGCGGCATTGACTCCCTGCAAGTCCTGCACCAGAACCTCGCCATTGCCCGCGACTTCAAGCCCATGTCCGCTGGCGAGATGACCGCGCTGGCTCAGCGCTGCCAAGACCTCGCTGCCGACGGTCATCTGGAGCTGTATAAAAGCACCAAAAAATACGATGCCGCCGTGGGCCGCTCCCAGCATGGCTATCCGTCTTTGGAAGAGCTTCCGATGTGAGTGTCGCTCCGACAAGACAGCCAGACAAAGAAACACTGAACTGGTGGGTGCTGGCGGCAGTCGGTACCGGCACATTCATGTCGGCACTCGACGGCAGCATCGCCAACACCGTGCTGCCGGTATTGGTGCGCTCCCTGCACGGCACCCCGGCGTCGGTGGAATGGGTGGTGACGGTCTACCTGCTGGTGTCGAGCGCTTTGGTCCTAAGCGCGGGCCGGTGGGGCGATATGCACGGCCACAAGCCGATGTACCTGACGGGGTTTGCGATCTTCATTGCCGGCTCCGCGCTCTGCGGCCTCGCGCCGAACATTCCCATACTCGTCGCGACGCGCGGCGTACAGGCGCTGGGCGCGACCCTGCTGTTCGCGTCGTCTCCGGCGATTGTGACGCTGAACTTCCCGGACCATGTGCGCGGCCAGGCGCTCGGAATGCAGGCGACGCTAACCTATCTCGGCCTCAGCGCCGGACCAATTTTGGGTGGCTGGCTGACGACGCATTTTACCTGGCACGCAGTCTTCTACATCAATGTCCCCATCGGCCTGCTCGCGCTCGGTCTGAGCCAGCATTCTATCCCAAACGATGTTCCGCGCACTTCTTCCGCTAAGTTTGACGTGCTTGGCGCGGGGCTGTTCGCATCGGGCCTAACCGCGCTGCTGATCGCGCTCAACCAGGGCCATGCATGGGGCTGGGCGTCGGCAGGCACCGTAGGCTTGCTTGTTTCGGCAGGACTGCTGTTGACGGGGTTTGTGTTCTGGGAGCGGCACGCCCAAAGCCCGATGCTGGACTTCGGCCTGTTTCGAGACCGGGCGTTTTCGGCAGCGGGCGTCAGCGCTCTGCTGTCGTTTGTCAGCCTCAACGGCCTTTTGTTCCTGCTCCCGTTTTATCTGATCACCGGGCGCGGGCTGTCCGCCGCATCGGCGGGACTTGTCATCGCCGCTCTGCCGGTTGCAATGGCGCTGGTCGCACCCGCGAGCGGCTGGCTATCGGACCGGGTCGGCACGGCGATCCCTGCTACGTCCGGCATGGTCCTACTGGCCCTCGGAACCCTGCTGCTGTCGCGCCTCGGCCCGCACACGGAGCTGCACCGAATCATGGCGGCGCTTGCTCTGTGCGGGGTAGGGATCGGCGTCTTTTTGTCTCCCAATAACAGTGCGCTGATGGGGTCTGCGCCCCGCGAGCGGCAGGGCATCGCCGCCGCGATTCGAGCGACCGCCCGCAACCTCGGCAACGTCCTCGGCATCGGCCTCGTCGGAGCGGTCTTCAACAGCGTCTTGGCACGTGGCTCCGAACAGGCAGCCCTCTTTCCTGCTGTCCACGCCGGACTGCTTGCCGTCTGCTTTGCCGCCTGCCTCGGTGCAACGGCGTCTGCCGTTCGGGGCAAGCCGAGTTTGGTAGCATCCACAGAATAAACTTCTCCAACTTTTGTCGAGCATAAGCCTAAAGGTGTTGCTGCGGTACTTTATGCTTGCTGATTGTTATATCTGCAACTTTATCGTCAAACAAGTGTCTTATATAACATGAGGAAAAAAGTATTCTTGGCTTCTAATTCAAAGACTGTTCAATTGAAGAAACAGCATCAAGCCGTTCAGGACTTAGCGGAAGCCTTAGCAAAACATAAGAATTACATATTATCAAAAGGCAATGCTGGTCAGAAAATCGATGCAGACAAATGGATACTTGCTGGTGTAGACTTTTCGGGTGCTAACTTAGCAGGTGCCGACCTACGAAAATGTGAGATGAAAGGCAGTATATTTAAAGACACTGAGTTGACAGATGCTATCCTGACAGACGCAGATTTGGAAAATGCTGATCTGGCTGAGGCTCAGGGACTTATCAGTGAGCAACTTGGTGGAACAAATCTACGCCGTGCAAAACTGCCGGAAGCCATTGCTACTTTTGAGGGTCTGAAAACTGTCGAAGAACTCGCCAAAAATGCTGGTAAATTGTTCTTGTCTATGTTGCTGGCCTCTGCCTTTACACTTCTCACTATCGAGAAGACCCAAGACCTTCAACTTCTAACTGATGCCGGAACAGCAAAGATACCAATTTTAGACATAGATGTTTCCGTTCGAGCATTTTTCGGATTATCTCCCGTCATTTTGCTAATGCTTTACGTCGCCTTTCATTTGTATTTGCAACGGCTTTGGGAGGCGTTAGCTACCCTTCCCGCAATTTTTCCAGACGGGGCCACGGTAGATCAAAAAACCTACCCATGGTTACTCAGCGACCTTGTTCGCGATTATTTTCCGCGGCTATCCAAAACACGAAAACCACTATATCAGGCACAAAGTCTGCTTTTCCTGTTCTTGGGATATTGGTTTGTTCCTCTTGTAACTCTGCCTTTCTGGGCTAGGGCATTGTGCCGTCGCGACTGGATCATTACGGGCACTCACGTTGTAGTTATGTTATTATTCGTTTGGGCTGCCATTGCGTTTCACCATCTTGCTGTAATTACTCTTCGGCACGATACTCGACGGCTTTTCGATTGGGTTGCATGGAGAGGCTACAGTTGGTATGGAGCCAAAGTTCGTAATGTAGCCATAGCGCTTCTTTGCAGCGGACTGTTTTTCTGGTTTTCTGTGTCTGCATTCAATGGTATCCCGCGAGAAAGATATTTGCCACATCGACAGCCCGGTCCTGATCTTGGGATGTTTAACCTACGGCGATGGACGCCCCGCGTACTTGAAGAAGTAGGATTTAGGCCCTTTGTAAACTTCAACGACACTGAGATGTCTGTTAAACCAGCTAGCTGGATTGACCGATATGCCATCATTACTCCATCTCCATTTCAGAATGTTGAGTTTGACCGCCGAATGACGCAGCCGTTGGATGCAGATAACACAGAAATTGCTCAGGTGAAACCAGCTCAACTCAAAGGCTGTGATCTGAGGTACGCTGATGCTGCACGATCGTTTATGGTAAGGGCTGACTTGCGTAATGCTAATTTAGACAATGCATCGGCTATGTACAGTGACTTAAGAGATGCCAACTTAAGAAATGCAAGTTTGTGTGGTACTAACTTAATGCTTGCTTTGTTAAATCGCGCAGATTTGAGTTACAGCCACTTGCAAAAGTCAGACTTAGCTTGGGCAGATTTAAGGAACACTGATTTAAGAGGCGCAAATCTTGAAGGCGCGTTTTTGACAGAGGCTAATCTTACAGGAGCATTACTAGCAAATGCTAAATTGTCAGGTGCAAATCTAGCTGGTGCTGATCTTCGGGGTTGTTCAATATTAATGACTGATTTCTCTGGAGCAAATCTGAATGGAGCAAATCTAGATAAACAGCTAGACCTAACGGGTTCTACTTTCAGAGGCGCTAATCTCGCTGAATCAATTCTTCGAGGCGCAAAACTTGGAGGCGCAGATTTCGCTGAGGCTAACCTTCAAGGCGCTGACCTACGCGGCGCTGATTTGAGCCACATAATATGTACGGGAGCCAATCTTTATGGTGCTATTTATGATAAGAACACAAAATGGCCTATCGGTACAGTTCCGCAACCTCTTCCAGTGGAGATACTTAAGAAACGCTTTAGAATAGAAGACCCTGCTAAAGGCTACTAGAATGCACTAGATGCGTCGGGGTAAGGAAGTTTGGCTTTTGCCGATTATCGTATCGAGCCACTGTTGATGCGGTGGGCATAGCAGGCCGCGCCGAAGCCATTGTCTATGTTGACGACGGCGACGCCGCCGGCGCAGGAGTTCAGCATGGTCAGCAGGGCGGCGACCCCGCCGAAGGCGGTGCCGTAGCCGATGCTTGTGGGAACGGCGACGACGGGGCGGGAGACGAGGCCGGCGACAACGCTGGTCAGCGCTCCTTCCATGCCCGCACAGACGACGAGAGCGTTAGCACGCTGGACGGTGTCCAAGTGGCCCAGAAGCCGGTGCAGGCCGGCGACGCCAACATCGTAAATCCGCTCGACCCGGCTGCCCTGCCACTCCAAAGTCAGCGCCGCTTCCTCGCCGACCGGCGTGTCGGCGGTCCCCGCCGTCAGCACGGCGACATAGCGCTCAGGATGCGTCGGAGCAGGCGGCGTCCCGACGGTGATTAAGCGGGGCAGGGGATGGTAAACAGCTTGGGGGAGCAGAGTTTGGACGGCGGCAAACTGTTCCAGGGTCGCGCGGGTCGCCAGCACACGGTCGGACTGCACCGCAAGGCGCTCCATAATCTGCGCGACTTGGTCCTCCGACTTGCCGGGGCAGTAGACGACTTCCGGCATTCCCGTCCGCACCGCTCGGTGCATGTCAAGCTCTGCAAAGCCGCCGACGTTCTCGTAGGGCAGAGAACGCAGAGTTTCGAGCGCGTTCCCGATACTAACTTCACCGGTCTGCACATCGGCTAAAAGCGCCGACAGGCGATCAATGTCCATGCGCTGCCGCTCCCAAATTCGCATTTAGAGAGCCGCTCTTGTAGCCGCCTAGCTCCACGGCAACATAGGTGTAGCCCAGCGCCTTTAAACGCTCGCTAATCTGGCCGCGCAGGCTCGGCTCCAGCAAGCGGTCCATCTCGGCGGGGTCTACTTCGAGACGCGCAATCGTGTCGTGATGCCGCACTCGTACCTGTTTGAAGCCGAGATCGTGCCGCAGATAATCCTCGGCATCATCCAGCCGCGACAATAACTCGGCAGTGATGCGTGTGCCGTAAGGGAACCGCGATGACAAACACGCCAGCGCCGGCTTGTCCCAGGTCGCAAGCCCTAGCGACTTGGACAAGTGGCGTATTTCCGCCTTCGTCAGCCCGGCTTCCAGCAGCGGGGCGAGAACGCCGAACTCTGACGCCGCGACCTGACCGGGGCGGTAGTCACCGAGATCGTCATGGTTCGCGCCGTAGGCAATCCACCGGATGCCGCGCTCCTCTGCGACCCGCGATAGGTGCGTGAACAGCTCAGTCTTGCAGTAATAGCAGCGGTTTTCGGGGTTCGAGGCGTAGTTCTCGTCTTGCAGCTCATTGGCATTCACAGTCAAGACGGGAATGCCCATTGCCGCCGCCAGCGCCAGCGCGTCGTCACGCTCGCGCCGGGCATACGACTCCGACAGGGCAATGACGGCGAGGGCATTGTCGCCCAGGACATCATGGGCGACTTTCGCCAAAAGGGCGCTGTCCGCGCCGCCGGAAAAGCCGATGACGACCGCACCGAGCGAGCGCAGTTTTTCTTGCAGGGCTTGATACTTTTCGTCGAGGGTCGGCTGGTGAGCCTCAAAACTGGTGTTGACGGGGAGGAAACGTGCGAGTGTTTGCATGAGAAAAGTGTACCCGGCGGGGGAGGAGTGGGAAACCTCCCCCGCAGCAAGCTGCGACCCTCTCCTTGCTTAAAGAGAGGGTGGACACGGAGCCTTCCAGGCAGCCAGTGCTGCGGCCGGGTGAGGTTCTTAGCTCGGTGGGTTCGCGAGCGGGAACCGAACAACATGGTCGGGGTACTCAAGCAGACGCGCCTGGCTCCAGTGCATCCACTTGGCATGACCGTCATAGAACAAGTAGTTCGCACCGCCGTTGTGGCGGTTGTAGGAAATCCATCCTTGCTGATTATAGGGCGCGGGTCCCGAACCGTTACGAACAAGGTTGGATTCCCCCGGCCAGGTGTCGTAATCGTCCTGCGGGACATAGCCCCAGCCGCCGTTGCTGCACTGGACATCGGCGCCATTCGCACAATCATCCAATGCTTTCGAGTTGCGCTCGGAAAACATGATGACGTTCTGGTCCGGCAGCGAGTTCATCGCTGCCTCAGTCGCAAAGCCCGGCAGTACGCCTTCCATGATGTAGCTGCATGACTTGTGGGTGAAAATCGAGTTCAGCAGGTAGCTCCACATGGCGTAACGGTTACCTGCCTGCTCTGCCTGGCACTGCTCACCGTTTGGGGCTGCACTGCATTCCGTCCCCAGAACAGTGATGCCGCCGTTGTAGGCCACGATGTTGTTGACTTCTTGCGGCGAATGGGCTGAAGGATCATCCGGGCAGAAAATCACGTTGCGGCTGGCAAGATAGGGCTGAAAGAAGATCGCCCACGGCTTTTCCGCATTGCTGTTGGCAGGAACAGAAGCTGTGGAACACCCGCTCGCATCTGCCGGTAAATTGGCCGATTGTGAGCCGTCATCGTAGACATAATCTTCGTGATGGTGATACAGCGCTCCGTCGTTATCGTTCATATACTGATTGGCGGCCAGCCCGATCTGCTTCAAGTTGGACAAACAGGCCGTCCGGCGGGCGTTCTCGCGGACACTTTGGAAGACCGGGAACAGAATCGCGGCGAGAATCGCGATAATGGCGATGACGACGAGAAGCTCAATGAGCGTGAAGGCGCGGGTCTGAGAAGGACGGCGTTTAGTAGGCATCGGGTGTGTTTTTCTAAGACTGATCTGAGTCATAGGCATTGTAACATACTTTATGCAAAAATACTTCAAACTTACCAAAGATTGTAAGAAAACAAAAATCAAGCTAATTCAGCGTGTAATATGCTATGATAATGCAGGAAAAGCGGAGTAAGACAAATGACCGGACATGACTTCGAAAGCGAAAGCGGATTGCAAGACTGGATTAAACATGAATTAAGCCACCTCGCCGCGCAGGAGCAGGAAAAACTGGCGGGAACCGCCCTAGGCTCCCGCAACCTCTCGCTGCGCGTTCCGCTGGCTCTGCACATTATGCTGGCCCGGATCAGCGAAAAGCTCGACCGCTCCAAAAGTGCCGTTGCCGAAGAAGTCCTGACGTGGGCGATCCGCGACGTTTACAAGCAGTTCGATCTCCCGCCCGTGACCCAGGCCGATCTTGAAGAGTTCGCCGCGCTCCTTGAAAAAGCGCCCGCTGATAAATCCGCAGCGAAAAAGACCGCCCGCTGACCGTGCCTCCCCGCTGAGGCTTAGAATTGACACCCGATGCGAACCCGCACTAAAATCGCCTTTCTGCTGACGCTATTAGTCGCCGCCAATGCTTTATTTTGGCTTCTCACCTGGAGCGCGGCCCACGCTTACGCGCTGCTGATGTCTACCGGCTTGCTGGCTTACGGATTTGGGCTGCGCCATGCAGTAGATGCCGACCATATCTCGGCGATTGACAATACCACCCGGAAACTGATGCAGGAGGGCAAAAAGCCCATCGGCGTCGGCTTCTATTTCTCGCTCGGCCATTCCACTGTCGTCGTGCTGCTGTGCGCCGCGCTGGCGCTGTCCACCGCCTATGTCGAGCATCACCTGCCGCAATGGAAAAGCATCGGCGGGGTGGTCGGGACAATTATTTCCGGCTGCTTTCTGTATCTGATCGGCATTATCAATCTGATTGTCATGGTGGACCTGCTGAAAGCGTTCAAGCGGGTCGCAAGCGGCGAAAAATACGACGATTTAGACGTCGATCAGTACCTTGCTAACCGAGGCCTGATCGGACGTTTCTTTCGACCTTTGTTCCGCATGGTTTCGAAGAGCTGGCATATGTATTTGATCGGCTTTTTGTTCGGCCTGGGCTTTGACACGGCTACTGAAGTTGGCATCCTGGCGGTCTCCGCGCACGGCGGACAGGTAGGGATGCCGTTCTGGACCATCATGCTCCTGCCCGCATTGTTCACGGTTGGGATGTGCCTCGTAGACACGAGCGACGGCATTCTCATGCTCGGCGCTTACGGCTGGGCATTCATCAAGCCGATTCGCAAGCTATACTATAATTTGTGCATCACCCTGCTGTCCGTCCTGGTCGCGTTCATCGTCGGCACCTATGAACTGCTTCAGATAATGCAGGCACAGTTCCATTTGCGCGGCGCGTTTTGGGACACGATCGGGCGGCTGAACTTCGACAATCTCGGCTTCGTGATCATCGGCACGTTTGTCGCCGGCTGGCTGGTGTCCATGCTTGTCTACAAATGGAAAAAGTACGAGACCATTGGGGAAGCCGAAGTGGAAGAAAAAGCAAAAGATCGGGAAGCGGCCGTTTCTGCCGGAACCCATTAGCTGCCGTAGGGGCGAACCTTGTGTTCGCCCCTCTTTGCCCTACACCCCGTTGACTTCGCTCCGCTTTTCGTGTAAGATAAGTGCCATCTCACTGCACCTCAACACGAGCGCAAAGGAGCATCAATGAACAACTCCGAAATCACCCCCGTCAAAATCGGCATCGTCGGCTGTGGCAACATCAGCGACATCTACTTCCAGACCGCCAAACGTTTGGACATCTTAGAAGTCGCCGCCTGCGCTGATCTCGATTTGGACCGGGCCAAAGCCAAAGCCACCGCACACGGCATCCCCAAAGCCTGCACGGTCACTGAGCTTCTGACCGACCCTGAAATCCAAATCGTAGTCAATCTTACCATCCCGAAAGCTCACTATGATGTGTGCCTGGCCGCGCTGAATGCTGGCAAAAGCGTGTATGTTGAGAAGCCGCTCTCGCTGACCCGCGAGCAGGGCCGGGAACTGCTGCAAGCCGCCAAAGCCAGGAACTTACAGATCGGCGGTGCCCCCGATACGTTCCTCGGCGCCGGGCTGCAAGCCTGCCGCAAAGTCATTGACGACGGCCTCATTGGAGAACCTGTCGCGGCGACCGCGTTTATGCTCTGCCACGGCCACGAGACCTGGCACCCGGATCCGGAGTTCTACTACAAGCCGGGCGGCGGTCCGCTGTTCGACATGGGACCATACTACCTGACCGCGCTTGTCTCGCTGATGGGACCGATCACGCGCATCGCCGGCTCCGCACAAAGGGCGTTCTCCGAGCGCACGGTGACCAGTGAGCCGAAGAACGGGTATGTGATCTCGGTCGAGACGCCGACACACATCGCAGGAACAGCGGACTTCGCGAACGGCGCAGTCGCCACCTTGATTACTTCTTTCGATGTCTGGTCCAGCACCCTGCCGCCGATTGAGATTCATGGGACGCACGGCTCGCTGCTGGTCCCTGACCCTAATTCGTTCGGCGGCCCGGTCAAAGTCAACCGGGGAGGGAGTGGCTGGGAAGATGTGCCGCTGACCCACGGCTATGCCGAAAACAGCCGGGGTTTAGGCGTCGCCGACATGGCGTATGCGATTCAGGAGAACCGCCCGGCGCGGGCCGGGGGCGACCTGACCTATCATGTGCTGGAAGCCATGTGGGGCTTTTTAGACTCGTCCCAGCAGTCCCTCTACTACAGAATGCACAGCACCTTAGAGCGCCCCGCCGCCCTGCCCGAAGTCTGGCCGGCGGTGTGACTTATAATAGACATCATGCGGCAAAGTTACCGTGGGGCTGAAGCCCCCGGCTGTGGGGCGAAGCGCCAAGTCTCCACCTCCGTGGAGAAGGAGCAGAACAAGTCCGTCCTAATCTTTGCCCGCGCAGGCGGTCACTTGGCGCTTCGCTCCACAGCCGGGGGCTTCAGCCCCACGGTAACCTTGCCGCTTTATTCTCAACCAAGAAAGAACCACTGATGCCCATCAACTTTGACCTGCTGAAAAAACTCTGCGAGACGCCTGGCGTTTCCAGCCGCGAAGACAAAGTCCGCGATCTCGTGATCGAAGAATTAAAGCCGCTGACCGACGAAATCCGCGTAGACACGCTCGGCAACGTCATCGCCGTCAAGAAGGGAACCGGCGGGCCACGTGTTATGCTGGCCGCGCACACCGACGAGATCGGCTTTCTGGTCAAGTTTATTGACGACAAAGGCTTTCTGCGCTTGCAGCCGGTCGGCGGCTGGGACCCGCGCACAATGGTCGCCCAGCGGGTGCATGTCCACGGCTTCGGCGGCCAGATCCTGCTTGGCGCACTCATGCCCGCCGCAAAACCCATTCACCTACTGACGCCCGATGAGATGGGGAAAGCACTCAAAATCGAAGAGTTCTTTGTAGACTTAGGGCTGCCCGTGGACGAAGTCAAAGCCCAGGTAGAAATGGGCGACATGGTGACGATGGCCCGGACGACCGAGCTTGTCGGCAACAACGTCGTCTCCAAATCGCTTGACGACCGCCTCAGCGTCTTCGTGATGATTGAAGCCCTGCGGGCTGTCGGCCCGCACGCCGCCGAGATTATCGCCGTCGCCACGACTCAGGAAGAAGTCGGCCTGCGCGGCGCGACCACCGCCGCCTATGCGCTTGAACCCGAAATCGGCATTGCGCTGGACGTGACCCTCGCCAACGACTTTCCCGGAACCGCCGACTCCGACCAGGTGACGCGGCTCGGCGAAGGTGCGGCTTTGAAGATCATGGACGGCTCGACCCTCAGCCACCCCAAGCTGCTCCGCCACTTCCGGGATTTGGCCGAAAAGCACGGCATCAAGCACCAGCTTGAAATCCTCTCGCGCGGCGGCACCGACGCCGGGGCCATCCAGCGTTCTCGGTCGGGCGTCCCGACCTTTACGCTGTCCCTGCCGACCCGCTACATCCACACAGTCAACGAGATGGCAAGCGTCGCCGACATTGAAGCGACCACGGCGCTGCTGGCCCGTTATTTGGAGGATGCTCACAACGGCCAGTACCATTAGCGCTCTAAGCGGGCAGGAAAGCGGGGAGAGCCGGGCCGGCATCGGCCTGGCTTTGTTTGCCACTTGGGTTGTCTGGGGTTCCACGTTTCTCGGCATGAGAATTGCCCTGGAGGGGCTGCCGCCATTTCTGATGGCCGGCTGCCGCTTCATTCTTGCGGGCGGCGGAATGCTGCTGCTCCTGCGCGGGCGCGGCGAACCCTGGCCGGTGCGGCGGCAGTGGGGCGGGGCGGCGCTGGTTGGGGCCTTGCTGCTCGGCGGCGGCAACGGCGGCATTGTGCTGGCGGAGCATCTGGGCGTTTCGTCGGGTCTCGCTGCCCTCGGCTCGGCGACTGTGCCGCTGTGGGCATCACTGTTTTCGGGGCTGTGGGGCGAGTGGCCGAGCCGGCGTGAATGGACGGGTCTTACGGTCGGCTTCGCGGGTGTGATCTGCCTGAGCCTGGAAGGCGGCCTGCGGGCCAGTCCGTGGGGGGCGGTTTCCGTCTTGGTCTCCTCAGTCTGCTGGGCGTTCGGCTCGATTTGGAGCCGCCGCCTGCCGCTGCCGCTCGGCTTGTCTGCGCCGGGAGCGCAGATGCTTTGTGGGGGGCTGCTCCTGCTGTGCATGGCGGCGGTAACGCGGGAACACGCCCCCGCCGTCCTGCACCTGCGCCCCGCGCTCGCTTTCGGGTACTTGGTCGTCGCGGCAGCGGTCGGCTACGGCGCGTATGCGTATCTCTTGCAGCGAGTCCGCCCGGCCCTTGCGACTTCCAATGCCTACGTCAACCCGATCATTGCCGTCGCCCTCGGCGCGGCTGTGGCCGGTGAGCGCATCACGGCCATTGGTATCGCCGCTCTGCTGCTCATCCTCAGCGGAGTTGCTTTAACTGCATTCACGAAACAGCCTGCCGTCACGTCACAGGATAAGCCATAAACATTATGAACTACTTCACCCCTGAGTGGCATAGCGGTTATGTAGACGAACACCCCGGTAAGAAGTACCGGGAACATCTTGTACCCTTGCTTCGGCAGTGGCCTAGTTATGTTAGGCTGCTTGCAAACAGCATCAACCTGCATGATGGTCAGCTTCGCAAGTTCGCCTGGAACATAGATGAGGCGACGCTGTTTCTGCGTCTGCGCTGCGGCGACCTTCAAGTCGGCTACTTCGATTTGGACCTGCACTACTCCGGGGTGCTTTTTTCGCAGGCTGATTGGGCAAGCCTGCTGACTTTAAGCGCCAGCAAAAGCAGCAGTGCGCTTTACGATGAAGTGGATGAAGATAATGGGAGATTTGTTCACCGCATTTTGTTCATCTCGTATCGCCGGACCAGAAGGTCGCGCCGTTTCAGACTGCAACGCGGGATAAAACTCTGGAACCGCATCAAGTCACGCCGCCGCTTCAGGCCAAAGTCGCGGTACCGTGAGGCCGCCATTCAGTTCGAGAAATCGAGTTTGACGGTGACCCCGCGCGAAGGCCGCTTTGATGCAGGCATGGCTTTGTAGGCGAATAAATGGCAACAGATAAACACACCGCAGACGCAATCCTCGCCAAAATCGCCGCCGTCGCCGATGCCCGGATGCGTTCGATGTTCGGCGGATACGTCATCTACGTCGATGAAAAAGTCATCGGTCAGTTCGACGAAAACCAACTATTCATCAAGATAACCCCTTTCGGCGAGCAGTACGCCCCGGAACTGGAACGCGCCGCGCCGTATGCCGGCGCAAAGTCCGCGTTCATCATCCCACCGGAGCGGATTGAAGACACTGACTGGCTCCGAGAGTTCCTAGCCGGAACCCGCCGTCAGATTAAGTAAGCGGCCACGCCAGTCAAGCGGCCTAACGTGGTCCGTCGGCATTTAGGTATAATGGAATCGGCGAAAAGAACAGAAAGCAATAAATTATGGCGTTGAACGGGCGAACGGTAATGCTGGCGCTGGCGGAAAATGAGAGCGTGAAGCGGACTTTGGTGCAGAACGGGATGTCGAAGGGGATGGTGCAGCGCTTTGTCGCGGGCGAAAGCTTAGACGACGCGCTGGCGGCGGCGCGGCGCTTGAACGCGCAGAATATTGGGACCGCTTTGGATTTGCTGGGCGAGAATGTGGCGACGGAAGCGGAAGCGTCGGCCTCCACGGAAGCTTATATTGGGGTGCTGACCGCCGTGGCGGAGGCGGACCTGCCGCCGCCCTACATCTCCATCAAGCTGACGGCGCTGGGGCTGGATTTGGGCGATGCCCTGGCTGCCGCCAATCTGCGTCGCGTATTATTCGCTGCCCAAGCCATTCCCGGTGCGTTTGTCCGGGTGGACATGGAAGGCTCGGCGTACACGCAGCGGACGCTCGACATCGTGCGGGAAGCGCACACGGAGTTTGCCCATGTCGGGACCGTTCTGCAATCGTATTTGCGCCGGACCGACGACGATTTAGCCCAGCTCAACGCCGAGAAAATCTCAGTACGCTTGGTCAAAGGCGCGTATGCCGAGCCGGCGGAAGTCGCGTACCCGGACAAAGCCGACGTGGACGCGGCGTATATCTGGCAGATGCGGTCACTTCTAAAGCACGGCTACCACCCGGCGATTGCGTCCCAAGACGAAGCCATTCTGCGGGAAGCCAAGCGGTACGTTCGGGAGCAGCGCATTGACAACGACTGCTTTGAGTTCCAGATGCTGCTCGGTATCCGGCGCGACTTGCAGGAGTCTCTGGCCGCCGAAGGCTATGCCGTTCGAGCGTATGTCCCTTTCGGCGTCTCCTGGTACCCATACTTCATGCGCCGTTTGGCCGAGCGCCCCGCCAACATCGGGTTTATTTTGAAGAACCTGGTCAAGTGAACACTGCCGACTATGCTGATAACTGGGACAGCCTGCCGGAAAGCGTCCAAGACGCACTGACACCAATCATAACGCAGTTTGAGGAAGCCGCCGACCTGCTGTTTGACCGGCGGCTCAACCTGTCGTTTGAAGCGGCAGTCAAAGACCTCAGCATCCCCGGCATTGTCGCGCTGACCACCGGCCTGCGCGAGCTGCGGGATTTGCTGACGGCGCGAGTCACGGTAGAAGACGCGGGGGAGGGGAGGCTGCTGTTTGACGGCACCCTCCCGCTGACGGCTTATGACCTGCCGCTGTATGCGCCGCCGGTTTATCTCTCGCAGCTTGCACAATACATGGATGGGCAGAACGTGCGCGTTTGGAAAGAGGCCACAGCAATAGAAATTGTGGATGCGCTTCTTGTCATGGCACGTTACGTTCGCCCCGACATCGAAAATGCACGGGTGCTGATTGCCGCCCTGCACGATATGATGTATTTGTACCCGGAAACGATAAGGCGCGTTAATGGAGGCGCGAAACACAGCGAGTACCCTAATGCTGTTCACATTGCCGAACTCGCAGCGCAGATGGCCCAAAAGAGAGCTTACTCACCCACTGCCCCAACATAGGCGACCGTGTAGACGATGGGCAGGACGGAGATGGCAAGGCTTGAGACTTCGGCCATGTGCGCCGCCGCCTCCGGGTTCTGAAACATGGCCTGGAAGTCGGTGTCGCTTTTCCACTGAACGTAGTTTGCAACATGCTTCCCATCAAGGCTTTTGTGAACGCTGGAGCCGAGGAAGCCCGGCAGATGCTGCATAAGCCGCTCCGTGACCTCGGTGAGCGAGTCCACAATCGCCTGCTGATGCTCCGGCTCAGTCGTAAACGTGTTAATCAAAGTGAAGATGGGCCGATCCTGCTCAATGGTCGTTTTAGTTGTCATTATTTTTGCCTCGCTTTCGGGAACCGCTAGATTCTGTCCTGATACTTGATGACTGTGTGAGTGCCGTCGCAAAACGGTTTATTGCTCGACTGGCCGCATCGGCAAAGGGTCACCCGGTTCCTGACCTCATAGGAAGTGCCGTCCTGAAGCCGAACGGGAATGCTGCCCCGTACCCAAAGCGGACCGCTGCACCCCTCCGCAGAGTCTTCCACGATGCCGATGGAAGGTGTGAGCGCCGGCTCCTGGACTAACCCTGTGGCTTTATCCCGCACGACCAGCCGGCCTGACGGGCAGCGGATGGCCTGATGGACCACTCGCCCCCGTGCTTCCGGGTCGTCTGTCTCAGGGATCGAGTCCCAGGTGTTCTTGACGGCATCACAAAAGCGGGCGACGGCGCAGAAAGGGCGGGCATCATCGAGAAGCAGCGCCGGTCCTTCTAAAGTCGTTTTTTGCGCGTCAAAGGAATCCTGCGAGGCTGTCGCTGTTCCATCAAATCCGATCTTCGCATGGGTTCCGTCGCAATGGGGAGCGTGGCCGGACTGTCCGCATCGGCAAAGCGCGTACTGTGGCGCTGCTGCCAATGTTTCCCCTTCAGCCCACTCCCAAGACTCGCCCGCGCTGTTCGGCTGGATGACCTGCATCGTCATTGGCACCCCTCCGGTGACCACATACGGGCCGTTGCGTGTGACAATGATTTGTGGTGTCTCTTCTGCGCTCATCAAAAATACCTCCTCAAAATTTGTAATCTATCCATGTCGTAAAGTAGTCTGTCTTCTTAGTCAGATGGTTGTCTGCCAGAAAGCCGCCGGGGTAAAAGCGAGCATAATCTGCCAGCAGACTGATATGCTTGTCAATGCTCCAGGTCACTTGCAGATTTGGAATGCTGCCGGCGAACTTTGATTCGCTTCCATTGGCGGCGGCGATGACGCCGGTGCCGGTCGGGCCGTAGACACCGTCTTTCAAGCTCTCGCGCCAGAAAAAGTCCCAGTCTGCAAGGATATCAACTGTGCGGGCCGGATGCAGGTCCAATGTCGGATGCACGTCCAGAAAGTTGCGCGGGCCGGCAATAGACGCCTGGTTGTAGTAGTTCGGCGCAACAAACAGCGGATTGAAGGTCTGCAAGCTGTGATCTTTCGGGTTCTGATCTCCCGTCGCAAGGTCTACGCGCAGGCCGAGACGCGGCGACAGATGCCAGTGCTTTGCGGTGATGCCGTTGTCGGTCTGGATCGCATAGGCGTTAATGCTGCCTCCGTTGAAGCGGCCCCATTGATAAGTGAATTCGTTGTTGTAGTCAATAGCTCCGTTCTGGCCGAACAGCCGGAAGCCGCCGCTTTGCCGGTCTTCCGGACCCGTGCCGCTCGTATAAACTTCACTGCGGCTCTTGAAGTCCAGGTAGTAGAGGTCAAGGCCGTTGGTCCGGCCAAATTGAGTTGGATTCGTGCCGTATACTCCCAAGAAAAGGCGCTTGTACTGGCCCGCGCCGTCCGTGACGCCGTAGGACGATGCGGTCGGCCGAGTGTCAAAGGCATCAACCCGCCAGCGGGGCGTCTGAAGGATCGCCCGTGCGCCGTCAAAGCGGGTCAGGACATTGATGCCTTCTCCCGTGCTGACAAGCCGTGATGAGCCGAATGCCATCTGCTGCCGCCCGACCCGGATTGTCAGGCTGCTTTGCTTGGAAAGGGCGGTCCGGCCATCGGCGAAAAGCTGGACCATGTCATGCGTGTCCCGGTCAAACGGGCGTGGGCCGCCGTTGCGTCCGTCTTCCTCGCTGCTTCCGAACTGTGCAAAGAGACGGGCATCCCGCCCAAAGTGGGCGTCGGCATGCAGCAGGTAGCGCTGCAAGAAATAGCCGTCCTTGCTGGTCGGCGCATGGCCGAAGGCGACGGCGCTGTAGTACTCAAACCGCTCCCGCGCCTCGCCGCCAAATGAAACATAGGC
Organism: Capsulimonadaceae bacterium; assembly: GCA_965213825.1. GTDB lineage: Bacteria > Armatimonadota > Armatimonadia > Armatimonadales > Capsulimonadaceae > JANXMY01. The sequence goes on along the minus strand of CBDCAE010000005.1, from coordinate 305,393 downwards.
GCTGCCTAAAGTGTTCAGCGGGACATACTTGATCGGGTCCCAAAGGTCACGGCGCTGAGAAGGGTCATGCAGGAAGCTCCAGTCTTCGTCGTAACGCAGCAGCTTGTATGCCGGCGCTTGCGGCGCGGAGCGCAGGTCTAAGTTCCCGTTTGCCGCCGGTGACGGTGTGGCTGAGGCCGCCGGAGCCTGAGCCGCCGCAGGCCGCCCGGTGGGGATGAGAATAAATGCAGTAAGTCCGAGAACGGCTGCAGCTCGCATGACATCTCCTGTGTTTTTCTAAGCGGCGTGAATGCTGAAGCCGCCGGGCGTGGCGCAGGCCGCACCCGGCAGGAGACATTTAAACCTGTTGCATCAGTCTCCTGGACTGGAAGTCCAGGGCTTTAGAAGTGCGATTGTCCGCCTGCGCGGACAGAAGATAGGTTTCAAGATACGTTTCCTGTGTCCGCGCAGGCGGACAATCGCTTTTCCAAAGACCCGGGTCATCCAATCCGGGAGCTTACTTGCTGAGCTTCGAGATAATCTCGTCCGACATGATCTGCTGGGCTTTGAGACCATCCGGGGTTCCGAAATCGTTGGCAAGCTCAGTCACAAACGTGTTCGTGACAGTGACTGTCACACCCGCCTCGCGGAGCCGGGCGAAGGTCATGTCGTCGCCCATCGTGGTCATCGTGCCGCAGCCGTCAGCGACAACCATCACTTTGTAGCCAAGCTCCAGTGCGCCTGTTGCCGCCCAGAACAGGCAGATGTCGGTGGTCAGACCGGCCAGGATGACATTCGGCCTGCCTAAAGTCTTAACATGGTCCCGAAGATTTTGATCGTCCCAGCAGTTAAGCTGCCCGCCACGCTTGAACCGGGCATTAAAAGCGTCAGGTGCAACGCTACTGATCTGGTCCACGGTTGGACCGACATACTGCTCCATTGTTGTGGTCAAAATGAGCGGCATGTCAAAGGTCAGGGCCATTTTTGCCATGACCCGGCAGCTTGCGACAACTGTGTCGTGGGGCAGGCTTTTGACCCAGTCGAGCGTTGTGGTCTGGTGGTCAACCAAAATAATTACGCTGTTATCGGTAGTGAATTCCATCGGTATTTCCTTTCAAGTCAGAAAAAGTCTAGGTCAGAGAGAATTGATCCTCGGTAAACTGGCAGAAGGCCCTCCGTTCCAAAGATATTAGTTTAAGCATAAATTGTTCATACAAGAACTAAATGAGCAAAAAATAAAAGACGCTACGCGTCCGCTCGGCTTTCTAAAGTCTGAAGCAGGATTTGCAGTGTCTTGATTTGCTCGGCATCGAAACCCGCCATCAGCGCGTGAACATGGGCATGATGGTCCGGCAGGGTTTCGGCAAACACCTGCCGCCCTTGTTCAGTCAGATAAATGCAATTTGTCCGGCGGTCTTCCGGGTCCGGGCGGCGCTCGATGCGCCCGGCGGCTTCCAAACGATCCAGTACCCCGCAGATGTTGCCTTTGGTGACCAAAAGCCGGGCGGCGAGCTCCTGCTGCATGAGTCCTTCACCCCGATGCAGCGTCGCCAGCACATCATATTGCGGTGAAGTTAGTCCATGACGGCTCAGGACGTGGCTCATCTTCTGCTGCGCCTTCGTGTAAGACCGCAGAAGCTGAACCCAGACAAGCACTGATGCCCGGTGCTGCGCCGGCATCCGGCTGAAAGCGGACGGCGGATTGGCAAGCGAGGCGTTGAAGTCTTCGGTTGTTTCTTTTGAGGCCGTCATTAGTTTAAGTATATACTAATTATCACTGCTAAGTCAAGGTGCTGAGCAAAATAAGAAAACCCCGGCCTCAAAATGAGACCGGGGCTTGCTGCTTCGTGATTAACGTCCGCGACGAGCGGGCATGGGGCGGCGTCCATTGGACTGTGCGCCGCCATCCCAGCCGCCGCCGTAGGTGCGGCCGCTGCCCTGGGAGCGCCGCATCTGCTGGCGTGCGCCCTGGCGGTTCTCGTTCGGGTCAATCGGGTTCGGGTCAAGACGCTGGCCGACCAGCTTTTCAATTGCGCGAAGCTGAGGCGTATCGCCATGGGTCACGAATGTCAGTGCCTTGCCGGAGCGTCCGGCGCGGCCTGTGCGCCCAATGCGGTGAATGTAGTCTTCGGCGTTCACTGGCACATCGTAATTGATGACGTGCGTGATATGCGGGACATCGATGCCCCGCGCGGCAACATCGGTAGCGACCAAAACGTCAATTCGCTTGCCACGGAACTGGGCCAAAACCCGCTCGCGCTGGTTCTGCGAAATGTCGCCGTGGATCGAGCCGGAACGCATCCCGGCGTCGGCCAGTGTCTTTTCCAGTCGGTCAACGCCATGCCGGGTGCGGGCAAAGACTAAGGCTCCGCCGCCGCCTTCGCGGGCTTCATGCAGGAGAGTCAGAAGCAGCTCGCCCTTTTCGGCGGCGGTGACACGGTGGACGATCTGCTCGATCTGCTCCACAACGGTGGAACGCGGGCCGGCGTTGATGATGACCGGGTTGTGCAGATATGCTTGGGCCAGCTTTTCGACATCGCCGTCCATTGTTGCCGAGAACAGCATGGTCTGCCGTCCTTCGGACTTCAAGTGCTTCGCGATCCGCTGCACCTGGGGCAAAAAGCCCATGTCCAGCATCCGGTCGGCTTCGTCTAGGACAAACATCGAGACGTCGGATAGGTCAACGTAACCCTGCTCCAAGTGGTCGAATAAGCGGCCCGGAGTGGCAACGATCAGGTCCACGCCGCGCCGGAGCTTGGCGACCTGAGCGCCCATGCCCGCGCCGCCGTAGATGGCCGCCCCGCGAATGCCGGAGCCTTTGCCGTAAAGCGCAAACGAGGCTTCGACCTGCACGGCCAGCTCGCGAGTCGGAACCAGAACAAGGGCACGGGGCTTGACGGCATCACTGCGGTCAAGATTGTTGATGATGGGAATGGCAAAAACGGCAGTTTTGCCGCCGCCGGTCTGGGCACAGGCAATTAGGTCCTCGCCGCTGAGGGCGGCGGGAAGCGCCAGTTGCTGGATTTCGGTCGGGGTAACGTGACCGGCATTGGCCAGGTTTGTTTGAATAACATCGCGCAGGGCGAGTTCAGCAAAAGTTTCCAAAAGTAGTATTTTCTTTCTTGTCCTCCGCACGAGTGGGAAGACTGCCGCCCGTCTGTGAATTTTGTATTACAGGCGGCGCAATCCAAATCTCCACTCACGCACGGAAGTCAAAAAAGTCTCTCAGGAAACTTGAATTGGCTTCGCACTTTCTCGGCCAAGCGCAAACTTGAAGCAGAACGGAACAGGGGGCGCAAACGAACGAGAACAAGCGGATACTTTGTAACTGTTGATCTTATCATACCACATTTTTTATATAAAACGATGCGCGGCTGAAAATAAGTGAAATGAACCTTAGCAAGAGGCGAAGTTGGGTATACTTGCGGGAAAGTGGAGTCCTGCTTGCTTATTCAAGGTACCGTCTTTCGCACCCATAGCGGCAATTATTATGTTCAGACCGACACCGCGGGCGTCATCGTCTGCAAGCTGCGCGGCAACCTGAAAAAAGAGCTGGTCTATTCCACGTCCAGCAGTCACGCCCGGCGTGTTGAACAGGCCGGGAAGCGCCGTGCCACTGATCCGCTGACTGTCGGCGACCGCGTGCAGGTGGACGGTGAGCTTGCGATGATTGAATCCATCTTCCCGCGCACGTCTTCTCTTTCCCGCCACTCTCCGTCGGGCCGGGGCGAGCATACGCTGGTCGCCAATTTGGATCAGGCATTCTTGACCGTGGCCGCCGCGCATCCAAAGCCCGATGTCTGGCTCTTAGACCGCTTCCTTGTGCTGGCCGAAGCCGCCGACATTCCCCCACGCATTATTGTCAACAAGCTGGACCGCTTGGAGGACGCCGACCGGCCCGAAGCGGAGGCTGCCATTGCTGTCTACGAGAAAATCGGCTACCCGGTCTACTGGGTCAGCGCGAAAACCGGACAAGGGGTAGACGCGGTCCGGGATGCGATGCAGGGACGCATTTCAGCGGTCGCTGGACCGTCAGGCGTCGGCAAAAGCAGCCTATTGAACGCCGTTCAGCCGGGTTTGCAGCTTAAAACCGGCGACATCAGTGCGACAAATTTGGCGGGCCGGCACACGACCACGACTGCCGAGCTTCTGCCACTCAGCGGCGGCGGCTGGGTCGCGGACACGCCGGGCCTGCGCCAGGTAGACTTCTGGGAAATCGAGAAAAGCGAGATTCGCTACTGCTTCCCCGAATTCGCCCCGTATCTCGACGAGTGCAAATACGCCGACTGCCGCCACCACACCGAGCAAGGCTGCGCTGTCCGCGCCGCCGTTGACACCGGCATAATTGACCGCCGCCGCTACGAAAGCTACTTAGGAATGACGTAGAGCTTTCTACTCAAACCCAAAAGAGCCGTAATCGGCGCTGGTGATGCGCCAGACTTTGGTGGGAATAATTAAGTAGCGGTTCGCGTCCTCGCGCTTCCATTGGGCGACAATATCATGGCTGAAAAGGACGCGGCCATCCGCCGAGGAGATGACTTGGAGATGGCTGGTGGAAGCTGCCGTGTCGCCGGACACGCTGATGACAGGCAGAGACTGGGTAATTTTGACCGGTTCGCTGCCCTGGACTTTGTTCAGCAAAAAGCGAAGCTGGACCGGGCTGGGAACATTGGCGTCATGGTAGTTTGAAGACACAATGCCCATTACGCCGCCGACATCGTGCCGCTCCCCGGCGGTCCGCGCGGCTTCAAGCTGCCCCGCGATCTGCGCCTCGTCGGAAACCGGTGGCTGGCGCAGGAACACAAACGCGCCGGCAACAAATACCAAGAGCAAAGCCAGCCAGAGCAGAACTTTAGACGAGGATTTCATGCAGACTTATACCCAGGTCCGATACATTAGGGCCGGGCATCTTTGCGGGACTCTAATCGCCAGCGGAAGTTTAAGGGGCCAATGCCATAGGTCAGCGAAAACGGCGGGACATGGTAGACGCTGATCCGGGGCAGGCACAAGGGATTGTCAGTAAGCCGTGCCCGCCCAAATTCGGTGGTGACGGCCTGCGTGTATCCAGCCTCTCCGGCAAGTATGACAACTGCGTCGTTGACATCGCCGTAGGGATAGCAGAGAACGGACATCGGCGCTTGCAGTTTCTGCTCCAAGACGTCCTTGCTTTCGGCCAGCTCCCGGCGGACATCGGCAGGGCTGAGCGAGCCGAGCTTGGGATGCGTCGCCGTGTGCGCCTCAAACGAGACAAAGCGGCTTTTCTGCATTTCTGCGACCTCATCCCATGTCAGAAGCGGGGTGGGGTCGTAGCCATCAGGCACGACCCAATCGTTCGTTTTGCCGACGCGCTCCGAGACCAGAAAGACCGTATAGGCGAAGCCGAGCCGCTCCATCAGGGGGAAGACATTTGTCTTGAGATTTGCGTAGCCGTCGTCAAAAGTCAGCAGGACAGGCTTTAGCGGGAGAGCCGACCCCGCGCGGGCGGCGGCAAGCATCGAGAAGGTAATAGGGGTATAGCCTGCCCGCTTCAGCATCTTCATCTGCCCGGCAAACTCGTCCGCCAGCACATAAAAGTGCTTATATTTCGGTGGACGCGGCGCGTCTTCAACCGAGTGGTACATCAAAATCGGAACGCAGGTAGGCATGGTTAGATCGGGGCGGCAACAGGGCAAAGCTGATGGTAGAGGGCTTCCAGTCGGTTGACTTGTGCCTCCTGCGAAAAGCGCTCTTCGGCCGCTTTGCGGCCGCAGCTGCCCAAAGCCGCACGCAGTTCCCGGCCCTGCACGGGGTCCAGCAGCCGACAAAGCGCTTCCGTAAGCGCCTGAGAGTTGCCCGGCGGGACCAGCAGACCGGTAACACTGTCCTGAACGACTTCACGGCAGCCGCCAATGGCAGTTGCGACCGTCGGCAGCCCTGCCGCCATCGCTTCGGCCAGTGCGAGGCCGAACGCTTCATCAATCGGCAGATGCACCAGTACATCAAACGCAGGCAATAAAGAAGGTATGTCTGTGCGCGGCCCAGTGAAGATAACGCGGTCTCGGAAGCCGCCCACTTCGGCCTTCGCAGTGAGGGCGGCCTGCTCACCAAGTTTCCCCTCGCTGCCGACGAGAACAATCCGCAAATCGGGACAAGTCTCCAGCAGCGCCGGAACTGCATCAAAAAGCTGTCTTTGGCCTTTGGCGTCCAGTCGTCCGATCATTCCCAGAACAAGCGCATTTTTAGAGACGCCTAAACCCTGCCGCGCTAAGGCACGCTGCCGTGCCGCGTCGTCTGATCCGGGCCGGGCGAAATGCTCTAATGCAACACCATTTGGGATCAAGTGAACAAAGGAGGGACTAAACCCGTGAGCGCGGCACAAAATGTCGCCAACGGCGTTCGAAACGACAACAATGGCGTCTGCTCCCCAGGTGAAGAAGCGCCCGCTGACCCGGCGCGGCTCACCGAGCGGCCGGATCATGTGCGCGTGCAGCACCAGAGCTGCCCGCCGCCGCAGAGCAATCCGTGCCAGCGCAACGCCCAGTACGGCAACCATATAGTCGCGGCGAGAATGAGCATGGACAACGCCGATGCGTTCGGCCTGGATAAGCCGGGCTAAGTGCCAGGCGGCACGGAAATCGCCGGAATTGCGGACTTGGAGCGGCGCAACAGGCAAGCCGGCCTCACGGCACCACGCATCCACAAAGCTGCCGGGAGCGCAGGCAAACCGGATAAACGCGCCGCGCCCGGCAAGAGCTGCGGCCATGGCGACTGAGTGCCACTCGATACCGCCCTGACTTTTCGTGCTGGCAACGTGGAGCAGTCGGAGCGGAGGGTGCTCCAATGCGACAAACTGCTCTCCCCGGTTATTCTGCTCCAGAACCGCATTATTGGCGCTCGGCATACCACTTCTGCATAAACTGCTGGTACTCATGCTGTTTTTCTTTGATTTTCCGCCACCAGCCTTCGTTGGCCTGATACCACTGCACGGTTTCCGCAAGGCGCTCTTCGAACTTTTCTTTTTCGGGATGGTAGCCGAGACCTGCCATCTTTGTCACGTCGAGCGAATACCGGCGGTCGTGACCGGGCCGGTCTTTGACGTAATGAATAAGCGATTCCGGCTTGCCGAGCAGCTTCAAAAGCAGATGCACGATTTCCAGGTTCGGCCGGTCATTGTCGCCGCCGACATTGTAGACTTCACCGGGCGTCCCATGGTGCAGAGCGGTATCAATGCCCTTGCAGTGATCCATGACGTACATCCAGTCGCGCACCTGCTGGCCATCGCCGTAAACGGGGACCGGCTTGTCGTCGATCAAATTGGTGATGAACAGCGGGATGATTTTTTCGGGATAGTGGTACGGGCCAAACGTGTTGGAGCCGCGCGTCACAATTGTCGGCAGGCCGAATGTCTGGTGGTATGCCCGGACCATCAGCTCGCCGCCGGCCTTCGCCGCTGAGTAGGGCTGGTTCGGCTCCAAGGCGTCGCCTTCCCGGAAAATACCGTCGGTCGTGCCGTAGACTTCGTCAGTGGACACCTGATGGAAGCGCTCGTGCTTATATTTCCGGGCGGCTTCGAGCAGCACGAAGACGCCGTTGAAGTTCGCCTGAACCGCGCTTTCCGGATCCAAGATGGCCCGGTCATTGTGACTTTCCGCGGCGAAATTGACAATGATGTCAGCGTTCTGCGCCAAGTTGTTGACAAGCGGTGCATCACCGATACTGCCGTGAATAAACGTAAAATTGGGGTTCTTCCAGACATCTGCCAGATTGTCCAGATTGCCTGCATAAGTGAGCGCATCCAAAACAACGATCCGGTAGTCAGGATACTTGTCGAGCATATAACGCACAAAATTGGAGCCGATAAAGCCCGCGCCGCCGGTTACGATCAGTGTCTGCATAGAGTGTTCCTAATCAAGAAGCTTAAAGACCGAACCGGCCCAGTAATCCCTGAAGCATCCCACCGCCGCCTGCGCCGCCCTGACTGCCTGCGCCAAGAACATCGTTCAGCAAGCCGCCGGCAGCGGGGAACCGGTTGGCAACCTCGGTCATCACTTCGGGGTGAGCCTGTGCAAGCGCCATTGTCGTCGCGGCCAGATCGCCGTGGGACATTTGGCTTGGGTCAGTCGTGCCGACTCCGGCTTGACCGAGCAGGCTTTGGACATTGATGCCCTGCCCACCGAGCATTCCGAGCGCTTCTGAAAGCAGACCCCGATGAGCGTCTACATCTTCCGGCGCGGCCTGCGCCACTGCCTGAGTGGCATCAGCCTGTGCCTGGTCATCATCTTGGTAATCGTCGGCCATACGAGGTGTCTCCTAAAAGTTTACGGAAAGTTATTAAACGATAGTCTACGCTTATTACAACAGTCTATGCTTATTATAACACAATGTCAGAGGCGAGGGAAGGGGAAAGCGCATAAGTTTTAGAAGCTAAGAACAAGTTTCAGAAGTTGAGACAAGAGTATTTGGGGTAAAGAATTGCTACGGCCTATTATGAAAAAACCTTCAGTGGAAGACGTGCAAAGCTTCGCGCAAAACATTGTGGATACCGTGCGTGAGCCGCTTTTGATCCTTGACTCCGATCTCTGCATCCGCTCCGCCAATCGCGCGTTCTACCAAACTTTTCAGGTGTCTGCGCGTGAAACCGAAGATCAGCTGATTTATGAACTCGGCAACGGCCAGTGGGATATTCCCGCGCTCAGAACGCTGCTTGAAGACATCATTCCGCAAAAGTCGGTCTTTGATGATTTTGAGATCGCGCACGACTTTCCCACGATTGGGCCGAAGGTCATGCTGCTGAACGCTCGCCGGCTGCGCCCCGGCGACCACACTGAGTTTTTAGTTCTCGCCATTGAAGACGTGACGGAAAGACGGCGTGCAGAACAGCTTTTCGCGGAAATCGAAACCTACGCCCAAAACATCGTGGATACCGTGCGCGAACCACTCGTCATGCTGGACCCGACGCTGCGGGTGCGAAGTGCGAACCGGGCTTTCTACCAAACCTTCCATGTTTCCCCGGAGGAAACGGAAAACCGCTTGATCTATGAGCTAGGCAACGGCCAGTGGGATATTCCCGCGCTCAGAACGCTTCTCGAAGACATTATCCCGCAGCAGTCGGTCTTCAGCGACTATGAGCTGTCTCATGAGTTCCCAAACATCGGGCTGCGTGTGATGCTCCTGAACGCCCGCCAGCTTCGCGCCGGCAACCATACGGAAATGCTTGTCCTGGCAATGGAAGATGTCACCGAACAGCGCCGCATCCATGACCTGGAAATCCGTTTTACCGAGGGCTTGCAGGAAAGCTACAAGCGGCTTCAGGAACTGGAGGGATTGCGCGATGACCTTAAAAACATGATTGTCCACGATCTGCGGACACCACTGACTTCTGTGATCACCGGAATGCAGACGTTGGAACTCATCGGCGACCTGGACAGCACCCAGCGGGAAATGGTTTCCATCGCAATCAGCGGCGGAGAGCTGCTGCTCGGCATGATCAACGACCTACTGGAAGTCGAAAAAATGGAATCCGGTACGATGGTGCTGGACAACACTTTACTGGACGCCGCCGCGCTTGTTGACAGCGCTGTTCGCCAGGTTGCCGCGCTCGCCGAGAACGAGGAGCTGATGCTGTCACGTCAGCTTGAAACGGATCTGCCGGCGTTCCGGGGTGACAAAACAAAGCTGCGCCGCGTCCTTGTCAACTTGCTGGGCAACGCGATTAAGTTTACCCCCTCGGGGGGAACCCTGACAATCGCGGCACGTCTCGAAGCAAGCGATCAGTCGCTGGTATTTTCAGTCCGCGACACGGGGGAAGGGATCCCGGCCGAGGCGTTTGAGCATATCTTCGAGAAGTTCGGCCAGGTAGCCTCACGCCACGGCGGGCGCACCATGAGTACGGGATTAGGATTGACGTTCTGCCGATTAGCGGTCGAGGCGCACGGCGGCCATATCCATGTTGAGAGTGTTCCCGGTGAAGGAAGCGTCTTCTCTTTTACCCTCCCGCTTGCAAAGTAGAAAAACAAGTCCTCGCCTTCTACTTAGGCGTTAAGCCGTGCGCCTGTACCTGAGTAATGAAATTCTTGGCATCGGCGACATGCTGGCCCTGCGGAAACTTTTGCAAGTAGGCTTGCCAGATGGAAATGGCCCGCTTGCTGTCGCCCAAGACGGCGTACGCGCTGGCTTCGTTGAAAAGGCTATTCTCGTGATTGGGGTCCTGATGCTGGGCGATCACATACTGTTCCAGCGCCTTTTGCGGCTGGGACGACTTGAAGTAGGCAACCCCTAGATCGGTCCGAATGTCGGGGTTGTCAATACCCTCGGCGATGGCTTTCTGGTACGACGCCGCCGCCTGGGGCCATTGCCCTTGGTCTTCCTGCTGATTGCCCAAAACCCGGTCTGCCTGAGCTGTCTGGGTCCGGCTCTGCGACGCCTGCGCGAGCGCGGGCCGCAGGGCAAGATATGTCGAGCCTGCGCCAAACAGCACGCAGACAAAGCCAGTGAGAACATAGCTGAGGATAGTCGCACGCGGCACAACAGTGGAGAACGTATGCGAACCCTCAACAGGAACTGTGGGCCGGAGAGTCTTGCGGGGCATCTTAGCGCACTCCCACCGGCAGCTTTTCAAACGCGCTTTCCGTGCCGCTCTGAGGCGCGAGCCGCTGGGACATCTGCGCGCGGGCCTTGCGGGCAGTTTCTTCAGCGGTCAAACCCGCCAAATCGCGCAGTACCGGAATCGTGCCATGCTCGATGAAGTGGTCCGGCAGGCCGATGATGGTCGCGGGAACAGTCACACCCGACTCCGCCAGCAACTCCAGCACCGCCGAGCCGAAGCCGCCTGACGCGACCCCATCTTCAATTGTCACGACCGAGCCGCAGCGGCGAACAGCGTTCAGAATGGTCTCGGAATCGAGCGGCTTGCAGAAGCGGGCATTGATGACTGTCGCTTCCACCCCTTGTTTGGCGAGGAGATCAGCGGCGTCAAGCGCGATTTTGACCCCTGCGCCGAGGCCAATCAAGGCCGTGTCGCTGCCCCGCCGCAGAGTTTCTGCCCGGCCAAGCTCGATCCCGCGCGTCTGCTCGCCGAGGGCATCCTGCCCGCCACGCGGATAGCGCACAGCAATCGGCCCCGCGTCGTAGTTTAGCGCAAAACGGGTCATGGTCCGCATCTCGTCGGTGTCTTTCGGGGCCATCAGCACGAGGTTCGGGACGCAGCGCAGGTAAGCGAGATCAAAGACGCCATGATGGGTTCCGCCGTCGTCGCCGACCAGTCCGCCCCGGTCCAGAAAGAACCGCACGGGCAGGTGCTGCAAAGCAACGTCATGGATGATCGGGTCATAAGCTCTTTGAAGAAACGTAGAGTAAATCGCGGCGACCGGCTTGAAGCCTTCGGCAGCCAGCCCCGCCGCGAAAACGACCGCATGCTGCTCGGCGATCCCGACATCGAAAAACCGCTCCGGGTGAAGCTTGGCGAATTTGTTCAGGCCGGTGCCATCAGGCATCGCCGCCGTGATGCCGACAATTTTATCATCGGTCTCCGCCACATCGTTTAAGGTCTCGACAAACGCATCGGTAAACGACACTCCGGCCAGTTTCGCCTCAGTTTTGCCGTCATCCGGGCTGAACTTGCCCAGCCCGTGGTAGGTGCGTGAATTCGCCTCGGCATACGGAATGCCTTTGCCTTTGACCGTCAGCACATGCACCAGCACCGGGCCTTTGAGCCGCTTGACATGCTGGAAAACATTCACCAAGTTCTCCAAATTGTGCCCGTCAATGGGTCCGATGTAGGTAAAGCCCATCTCCTCAAACAGCAGGCCCTTATGGGCAGGGGTCGCAAAATGAGTTGCTGTATGCTTTGCGGCCTTTGCTGCTTTTTTGATGATTTCGCTGCCGACGGGCATTCCGGCGATCATGCGCTTGGCCGTGTTCTCGCCCGCCTGGTACAGCGGCTCCATGCGAAGCTTTGCCAGATACGTTGCCAGCGCCCCGACATTCTCGGCAATGGACATTTCATTGTCGTTTAAAACAATCGTGATGTCCGTGCCGTCATCGGCAGCGTTATTCAAGCCCTCTAAGGCCATGCCGCCAGTGAGTGCACCGTCACCGATCAGCGCCAGAACGGAATGCTTCGCGCCTCGGAAGTCGCGTGCTTTAGCAAAACCCATCGCCGCCGAGATGGACGTGGACGCATGGCCCGCGCCGAACAAATCGAAAGGAGATTCGTCAATCCGCAAAAAACCAGACAAGCCGCCGTGCTGCCGGATCGTCGGAAGCTGCTCCCGCCGCCCGGTGAGTATCTTATGGACATAGCCTTGATGGCCAACATCCCAAATCAGCTTGTCTTTCGGCAAGTTGTAGACTTTGTGCAAGGCCAGAGTCAACTCAACGACGCCGAGCGATGGGGCGAGATGCCCGCCGGTTTTGGCGACGGTCTGGGTCAGATACACGCGGATCTCCTGGGCCAGCGTCTTGAGCTGCTCCGGGGAAAGCCCCTTGAGGTCGGCGGGGCTGTTGATCCCGTCCAATAGCTGCGTCGCGCTTGTGTCGGGCTGGTCCATGCAGGGCGTCTCTTTCTCGATAGTGGGGTCCGGGGGTCGGGGCATAACGAATGATACCTGCGCCGCCTTTGGTCTGACAGGATTATACCCGCCTTTACCACTTTATTTCACAAAGTAGTTTGCACGATTATCAAATTTGGCGTCGTTAGCGGAAAACAGGTACAATCGCTGGCATGAAGGCAAACCAAACAGCGCCAAATACAACACCGGCAGACGCCAACGCCGCAACGCCCGCGAAAATGCTCCCATTCGCCCGCGCCTTAGCTCAAGACGTGCAAACTGCCTTGCAGCCCGGACTGCGCCCTCCGGTCGCGCCACAAACTCTTCTGGCAGCGACCGAGACCGCGCATCAGTTTTATGAGCAGACTTGGCGATATGTTCAAAACTTGAATGTCGTGCCGCATGCCTGCGCCGCCGGGTGCGCCTACTGCTGCCACTTAACCGTCGAAGCGTCCGCTCCTGAAGTTTTTCTAATCGTTGCCTATCTGAAGGCGACTCTCCCCGCCGAACGCCTTGAAGCCGTCAAAATCCGCGTCCGGCAGACCGCTGCCGCCGTCGCCCAGCTTTCGCCGGTGGCGCGGGTCCGCGCTGCCGTGCCCTGCGCCCTGCTTGAAAATGGCCGGTGCAGCGTCTACACAGTCCGGCCTTTAGGATGCCGTTCCTGGAACAGCCGAGATGCCCGTGCCTGCGCCCAGATCATGCAGGACGGCGGCGGAGACCTGCGCCATGTCCAGGACCAGCGCCCCGGCGGAATCGAGTCTGGGGTTCGGGCAGGCTTCGCCGCGGCACTGCGCTCGGCGGGCTTGCCGGAAGACGACACGCGCCGCTGCGAGCTGAATACGGCCCTCGCGATAGCTTTGGACGTCCCGCAGGCACTGGCCGGCTGGCTCGGCGGGACCGACACGCTCGCCCCGGCGCGTGCGGCGGTGGGATATGGGCAAGAATAAGGACTAGGACTGAAGCCCAGGAACTTATTCCTGGGCATGGTTGGGGAATTATTCCTGGGGCCGGGCCGAAAATGCGTTTCCTCTTAATGCTCTCTTAACATTGGCCTTGTATAATCCCGCCGTTGTACCCTGAACACTTGTTCTTAAAATTTTGACAAGGAGCCTCTTTCCATGAAAATTCCGTCCCAGCTTCTCTCGCTTCGGCTGGTATGCGGCGCGGCTGTCGCCGCTGCCGGTTTGCTGTCCGCCCCCGGCGCGTTCGCCCAGTCTGCGCCGACTTCCTTCTTCTTTCAGGTCGAGAACGACACGCTGTCCGGCGGGGATCCTGTCTTCTCCGTCACTGATAACCTGACATTCAGCAACTTGCAAATTAATGAAGTGTTCACCGGCGGCTTCTCGCAAACCATCTTGCTCGGCAGCCTTGACACGAACACGCTGGACGTGTTCAGCAACACGTTTTCGACTTCCAGCCCGCTGACTTCGGCGGTTCTGACCGGCTCCATCGGCAGCGGCCCCGCCCAGTTTGTGAACACGCAGACAACGATCGGCGGCCCGGTCACACCGCAGTACGTTTCGTCCAAGTTCTCCGCCAGCCTGTTCGGCCCTGCTCAGACAGGAACCGCACTCGGCATGTTCAGCCTTGTGGACGGCAGCAACAACGTCGTCAGTACGGTCAATATCTTAGCCCCAGCGGCGGTGCCGGAAGCGTCCACCACTGTCTCACTCGGCGTCCTGCTGGCCCTCGGTCTTGGTGCCCTGGCCGTTTCTCACCGCCGTGCTGCTGCCGCCAAATAAAGTTCGGTCAAGCAGCTCTTGTTCGTCAATGATGAGGAGATTTCATGAAACGCAACCAATTCAAAGGCAATGCCGCCGCACTCGGTGCGGCGTTTTTGACCCTGCTCGGCGGCTCCGCTGCGCTGGCGCAAGTAGACGGCACCAACTGGGGCACCGTCTCCGCCCCCGTCTATGGCACGTCCGAGAGCCTGCGGGCCGACGGCACAAAAACCAGCACCTACAGCGCCGCTGAACTTCTGGCCGGACCGAACAAGGCCGCCGAGCTTTCACTGCCAGTCGGTGCGGCCTCAACCTACTTTGATGGTGTCCTGCCGAATGGCAAAATCGTCGCTCCCGCCGGCATTGTCGCTCAAATCGGGATGCACCCGCTCGGCAGTGCCCTGACACCCGATGGTCAGTACCTCGTCATCTCCTGCGACGACGAGCGCAATATCACCGGCGGCCTGTCCACCCTGCTTTCGACAACCGCGACCGGCGGCAGTGTCAACCTGCTCGGCGGCTACTCCGTCACTGTCCTGCGAACCTCCGACATGACCGTTGCCGCCCAGTCCAGCGTCGGCTCGCTGTTCGTCGGCCTGCAAATCGTGCCGAGCGGCAGCGGCTACACGATCTATGCCTCCGGCGGCGGCGATCAGAACGTCAAAGTCCTGGCATTCACGCCGCCGGCAGGAACCACTGCTGGAATCCTGACCAGCGGCACCGCGATCAAGATCAACCCGATCACGCCGAACGGCACGCCAACGAACTTCAGCCAGGCCGCAACGACCGCAGCGCAGGCCGCCGCGTTCAACGGCGGCGACTTTCCTGAAAATAGCGGCTCCAGCGGCGGCAGCGTCGGCGCAGCCCGGATTTCGTTCCCGGCCGGCTCCGCGCTTTCCCCGGACGGCAAGTACCTGTATGTGGCCTGCAACGGCGATAATAGCCTCGCTGTTATTGCTCTTACGGGCACCGCGGCCAACACGGTTATCAAACAGATTCCTGTCGGCTTCTTTCCCTACGGCGTCACGGTCAGCCGCGACGGTACCAAAGTTTTGGTTTCCAACTGGGGTGTTGAGCCGTACACGTTCATCGGCTCGCCGACACTGGACACCGCCGGCAACATCACCGCGCTGGCCTCGGTCGCGCCCGGTCAGGACACGAGCCGCCTATTTTTTGTCCCCGTGACCAGCATGTCCGGCGGCAACCCGCAGACTTCCTCGGTTTCGGTCATCAGCGTTCCCGGCGCAAACCCCGCGAATGCTTCGGTCGTCGGTGCTGTCTACGAAGGCCAGCCGAACGGTCCCGACGACCGCGCGTTGGTCGGCGAGACTCACCCGTCGGCGACGGCGATTGTTCGGCTCGGCACGCAGGAAGTGGAATACGTCACCAAGTCTAACTCGGACTCGCTCGGCCTGATATTGATCGCCAATAACCGCAAGCTGCCCGACTTTAATCTGTCGCCGCTGAACCTGAACCTGCCGGACGGCCATCAGGTCCACGGCTCGTACCCGAACGCCCTGGCGGTCTCGCCCGACAACCGGCGGCTGTATGTCGCCGAAGCGGGCCTGGATTCGGTCGCTGTGCTGGACGTGTCCACACCAACCGCGCCGAAGCTGCTGGGCCGCATCCCGACCGGCTGGTATCCGACTGCTCTCTCAGTCAGCGCCGACGGCAATATCCTATACATCGTGAATGATAAAGGCGTCGCTGAGGACCTGAACCCGAAGACCGACTTTGTGGGCAACCCGACGGCCAGCGGAATCGAATCGTTCTCCAACTCAAACTCGATGTTTGGCACACTGCAAAAAGTCAATTTGGCCTCGCTCGCTTTGGACAACACGACAGCATTGAAGGACGACTATGCGGTTCAAAGCGCGGCCAGCTTGGACACGAGCATCGTTCCCCTCGGCGGCGGGGCATCGGGCAAGATCAAGCACGTCATCTTCATCCTGCATGAGAACAAGACGTTTGACTCCATGCTCGGCAACCAGGCCCACTTCGGCGTCTTTGCCAACCCGAACTACAATCTGGCTTCCGGCGCGACCAGCCTTGACACCGAATACGCCGTCACCGGCGCGACCGGCTTCACGGCCATCGCTTTGAACACCCAGGCGCTGGCTGACACGTTCGCCACCGGCGTCAATTACTACTCGGACGCCGAGGAGAGCGACGGCGGCCATCAGTTCTCGGCGTCGGGAACGGCGTCGGATTTCACCGAGAAAACGCTGCTGGTCAAAGGTGGGCGCGGCCTGCTGTCGAATAAAAACATGGAGCCGGAAGACTACCCGGAAGGCGGCTACATCTTCAACAACGCTGCCCGCAACGGCGTCTCGTTCAAGGACTACGGCGCACTCATCCGTGTCACCGGCACCGACAATGGGTACGCCAATCCCGCCAAGACGATTGATCCGTCCAGCGGCCTTGCCGGTGTTCCCATCGCCCCGGAAAGTAATGGTGTCCTGAACGGCATGAACACGTCGGGCGTTCCCGCCGCCACAAATCAGCCTATGGAGGTTGCCACGAGCGATGTCACATCACCGATGCAGGGCTTAGGCCAGTCCTACTTCCTGAAGAACCCGATCCTTGCCATTCTGGGCGAGAACAATGCCAATGGTGAGCCGCACTTGGATAAGAACTATCCGGGCTACAACTTCGGTATCTCCGATCAGCGCCGCGCCCTGGAGTTCAATGCCGACTTTGACCGAATGCTCAAGAATAACACGCTGCCGACGTACATCTATCTGTACCAACCCAACGACCATTCCGGCAACCCGGCGGCGACCCCGAACATTGCCATCACCGGTGGCAGCCCCTCCGGCGCGGAGTTGATCGCCGACGGCGACACAGCCTTCGGCATGGTTGTTAAGCACATTATGCAGTCTCCGGCGTACTACAACAGCGCGGACGGCACCGGCTCGGCGATTTTCTTCACCTATGACGATGCCCAGTCGGGCCGTGACCACCTCGACCCGCACCGGACTCCGCTGATCGTCATCAGCCCCTACGCGAAGCCCGGCTTCCTGGCGACCCGCCATTACTCGACAGCGTCCGTCGTTAAGACCGAAGAGCTTTTGATGGGCCTGCCGCCGAACAACTACGGCGACCTGCTTGCGACCGACCTGCGCGACATGTTCCAGTCCACCTACAACGGCATCCACCTGAGCAGCGACGGCTTGACTCTTCTGGGGCCGAACCAGACATCGCTTGCGAAACTCCACGCGAAACCAAGCTACGTCGCGACTGCGCCGGGCCGCAAAGTCTGGACGCTGTCGCAGAAGCTGGACTCGTCTTCGCCTGACCAAGACAGCTACCGCCTAAGCATGGTGACACTGCTGTCTATGCAGGCCGATACGCTGTACCATCAGGCTGCGAAGAAGCACACGCTGAACACGGCGGCCTACAAGTCCGAGCAGGCGCGTGTCTACCAAGCGGCGGTCAAAGTCGTCAACGGCCCAAAAGTCGGCGGCGATGATGATAAAGACGGCGGCTAGTCAGCGCCCTGCACTGAAATAGCTTCGCCCCGGCTCGAAAGAGCCGGGGCTTTTCTTGTCTTAGCTGCCCGTCTCCGACCCTCGCCTCCACTTCTTAATCTTTTCTTAATCCCCGCTTAATACTGCTTTAACACGGCCCCCGTATAATGACCGGGCCACAAAGTTATTCTTGCCGTCTCAGGAGACCCGCCCATGAAAACTGCCTTTCTTTTGTCCCACGCCCTGCTCGGCCTCGCCGCCGCCGGGACCACCCTGCTGTTCACAGGCAGCGCCTCCGCCCAGACCCCAACCCCGTTTTATGCCTTCGTCGTCAATAACTACACCTCGTCGAGCGGCACTGCCTTCCCCGTGCAGGACTCAGTCAACTTTGCTTCTACGCAGGTCAACGAAGTCTTTGCCGATGGCTTCACCCAGTCGCTTTCACTTCAGGATGCTTACGGGGATTCCGCCGGCACGGTCACAGCACAGGACATTGTGCCGAGCAGCCTTCAGACATTCTCGTCGGCCGGCGGTGTCTTTTTCGACCCGACTCACGGCACGCTTTCTTCTGCGACTCTGACCGGAAACCTGGTGTTCCCCGGCTTTTTCCCGACCCACACGCTCTCACTGACGGTTCAGACGGATGCTGCCGGCGACACGGTCCAGCAGAACGTCTTCACGCCGTTCTCAGCCAGCTTGTTCGGTCCCGCGTCGTCAGGCGTCGCAATCGGCACGTTCAGCCTGCTGAACCTCGGCAGCGGTCAGGGAACACAAGTGACCATTGATGCCGCGCCGGTTCCCGCCGCCGTGCCGGAAGCCTCTACCACCGTTTCGCTCGGCCTGCTGCTCGTGCTTGGTGTCGGCGCTCTCGCCGTCACCCGCCGCCGCGCCGCCCGCGCGAATTAAATGCACTCAAATATGCGAACAAAACATAGGAGACAACGATGACTACCCAGTTTCTTCGGCATCAAGCCCTCTTCAGCGGGGCCGCCGCCGCAGCCCTAGCTCTTTTCTGCGCGTCTGCAATGGCGCAAAGCCCGCAGATCGCGGCGAGTTCGTCCCCAAACCCACTGGTGACCGGCAAAAGCATCACCCAGCCGCCGCTTGGTACCCAGACCAACGTCGGCAGCCTGCCGATGAACATGATCGCGACGCCTGACGGCAAATGGGCCGTGTCCAGCGACATGGGCTTCCGCCAGTCCCTGCACGTCCTCAGCACCACGACCGGCCTTGACGCCGGCCCGGCGCTTGTCTTCGGGAAAGACAACGGCAATGGCACCTTCGGGCCGGGCGGAATGTATTACGGTCTGGCAGCGCAGTCGAACCCCGACGGCTCCTCGACCGTCTATGTGTCCGAAGGCGCGGTCGCCGTCATTGCAGTCGTGAACATCAGCCCGTCGGGAACGCCGACACTGACCCGGACCATCGCCATGAAAGCCGGCGACTTCCCGGCAGGTGTCGCGCTCGACTCACGCGGCTACCTGTATGTCGCGGTCAACGAGAACTTCGGCAACGGCAGTATCAACAACGTTATCACTTCCGGTGCCCTGGCAGTTATTGACACGAATAGTGGAAACGAATTGGGGCGGTACTCGTTTGTCGAGCCGAAAAGCACACTGAGTGTTGCCGGCGCGACGCTCCCGTTCTCGCCGACAAACTTCCCGCTTTCAGTGGCGGCAGTCGCCGACGGCTCGAAAGTCTATGTGTCGTCCCAGCGCGACAATGCCGTGTTCGCGCTGAACTGCTCGACGCCAGCTAGTCCGCAGCTCATCACGACCATCACCACGGGCCAGCATCCAATCTCGCTGCTGCTCAATAAAGCCCAAACCAATCTGTATGTCGCAAACGCTCACAGCGAGACTGTCTCGGTAGTCAGCACGGTCACCAACACTGTTGCCAGCACAATCCTGCTTGAGCCGACCGGAGCGCACAGTCTGGCGGGCGTCACTCCCACCGGCCTCGGCCTGACCCCGGACGAAACCCGGCTGTATGTGTCGCTTGGCGACTTCAATGCGCTTGGCGTCGTAGATACGGCCTCGAACAACCTCATCGGCTATATCCCAGCCGGCTGGTATCCGACCTCCGTGGTCGCGTCCTCCGTCAAGCCGGTCCTTTTGGTCGCCAATGCCAAAGGCACGCAGACCCGCTACACGAACCCCGCCTACCAGCAGTTCTCGTTTGCCGGGCAGTATGACCTCAACTTAATTGAAGGCACCGTCGAGACGATCCGTGTTCCCGGCGCGGCTCAGCTTGCGGCGGACACGCAGATGACGCTCGCGAACAACAAAATCGCGTCCATCGCTAATCCCGGCCCGAACCCACTGGCAAGCATCAACATCACTTCCGGCAACTCTGCCGGCAGCATCAAGCATGTGTTCTACATCATCAAAGAGAACCGCACTTACGACCAGGTGCTGGGCGATCTGCCGCAGGGCAACGGCGAGGCTGATCTCGCGCTGTTCGGCCAGAATGTCACCCCGAACCTGCACGCTCTGGCGTCCCGATTCGTTTTGCTGGACAACTTCTACGACTGCGCGGAAGCGTCCGGCGACGGCTGGCCCTGGTCCACGCAAGGGCAGGCCTCCGAGTACGTCATCAAGAACTTGCCGTATAACTACAGCGGCCGGGGCCGAAACTACGACTTTGAAGGCTCGAACAACAACTACCCCGCCGGCGGCTTCCCTGTCCTGGACCCCTACGGTGTCCCGCTGGTGCCGAACTCTCCGTTTAAAGACAAGACGACCGGGATTGCCCCGGCCATCCAAGACGTGTCCGTCGCCCCCGGCGGCCATATCTGGGATGATGTCCGCTCCGCCGGTCTGAGCTACCGCAACTACGGCTTCTTTTCTTTGTTCGGCGACAATGTCAACACGCCGGACAATTATCCCACCGACCTCGGCCTGCGGCCTGCCGGGCATGACGGTGGCGGGATCACCGACATTGACTTCCGCGAGTACGACGCCACCTACCCGGACAGCGAAGGTCCGGCGGCGGTTGGCAGTCTGTACCCGACCACGGCCTACGGCCACTATGCCGCGCCAAGCCGATTTACCGAGTGGAACCGCGAGTTCCAGCAGATGCTGACGGCGAAACCCGACGGCAGCACGGTCCCAGCCTTTGAGACCGTCCGTTTCATGCACGACCACACCCAAGGCGTCAGCACCCGGACTGTGAACAAAGTCGTGCTTGGAAATCATCTCCCGACCGCGGAAGTCGCCGACAACGACTACGGCATCGGGCAGTTTGTCCAAGCCATCAGCCAAAGCTCCATCTGGAACTCGTCGGCGATTTTCGTCATTGAAGACGACGCCCAGGACGGCCCGGACCATGTAGACTGCCACCGCTCGACCTGCTACGTCATCAGCCCATTCATCAAGAAAAGTTCGGTGGACCACACGTTCTACAACACGGACAGCGTGCTGAAGACGATGGAGCTGCTGCTGTCTATCCCGCCGATGAACCAGTATGATGCCATCGCAAGCCCAATTCTCGACTTCGATACCGCGCCGAGCAATACGGGCGTCTACATGGCAACCCAGCCCGCCGCGTCCATCCTGAGCGGCCTTGCACCGACTTCGACAAGCAGCGCTTTTCTCTCTTTGGAGAAACTCTGCAACAAGATGGACTTTGTCCACCCGGACAGCGCCCCGGAGAGCGTGCTGAACCAGGTCATTTGGAAGAGCGTCAAGGGCGTCCATTCCGAAATGCCCGCCATTCGCCGTTCGGCGCGTCTGCTCGGAGCCGCGAAGCCGGCGATTCATACGGCTCGCAAGAACGATGACGATTAACCCCGCCCGCCCGGACAGATGGCGGCGGCAGCGAGCAGCGTCTGCCGCCTGAAATAGAAAGCCCCGGTTCCAAGCAGTGGAACCGGGGCTTTTTCAGAATGACTTCACACTGGAAACGGCTCCGCGAGTTTGTCCGGGGAGGCTGCGTAACGCCGAGCCATCTTTCGGGCGGACTCCGCAACCGCAGCACGCAAAGGCAAAGGTTCCAGCACTTCAGCCTGGGCACCGAACGACAGCACCCAGTAAAGCATTTCCTCGTACCCATGTACTGTCACCCGGAACAGTAGGCCGCCATCCGGCTGCTTCTCGATGCGCTGTGAGGCGTGCCAGTGGCTGTTCGCGATCCAGCTTGCCACCTCGGCATCGAACCGCACGACCACTTCGGTCGGCTCGCCGCCCGCCTGGAGCTGCCAGCCTTTCGCCAGCCATTCGGCGAGATCGAAATCGGCGGGGTACTGGAACCGCGCGTCTTCCCGCACCCGCATCCATTTGATGCGGTCGAGGCCAAAGGTGCGAATGCCCTGACGCAGATGGCAGTAGCCGACCAAATACCAGGCACCGATCTTGTAAGTCAGGCCATACGGATCGACCCGCCGCTTCGTCGGCTCCGGGCGCGTGCGCGATAAATAAGTAATGTCTACGGGATGATGCCGGACAATCGCCGACTCTAAATTCTGGTAGACATCGGCGGAGAAGTCGCGCACGACCGGCAGGCCGACCGAGACACGCTCC
The DNA here is from genome assembly GCA_965213825.1 of Capsulimonadaceae bacterium. Taxonomy (GTDB): domain Bacteria; phylum Armatimonadota; class Armatimonadia; order Armatimonadales; family Capsulimonadaceae; genus JANXMY01. The sequence goes on along the minus strand of CBDCAE010000005.1, from coordinate 283,176 downwards.
CCGGCCTTCTTGACTTCGGCAGCCGTGCGGCGCGGCAGCGCCTGGTCAATCTTTTTAAGCGCCGATGTGAGCGCGTCTTTGTAGACCGAGCCGGCCTGGGAGGCGAAGCTGGTTCCCGCCAGCCGCAGGGCCAGGGCTTCAGGGGGCGTGAACGAGGTCGGCAGGAACTTCATCTCGGCCAGACCGAACTTGCCGTCCTTGCGCTTGACCTGGCCCCACTGGCGCAGGACCGCGATGTCCCGCTCAATCGTCGCGCGGGACACGTCAAACTTTTCTTCGAGTGCGGCGGCGTCCCAGTGGAACGGCTCCCGGTCCAAAAGCTGCAAGATTTGGATCAGCCGCGAAAATTGTTCTTCCAGTGTCATGTGAAAATTCCGGCCCAAAACCGGCACTGCGGCCGAGCAGCCGCGCGTGCCTTCTCTCCTCAGTCGCGGAGCGACTTTCATTCAGCAGAAGACCGGTACTTCCAGTGCCGGTTCCGCCGTTTAGATCTCGGACAGAAGAAGGGCTTCACCGCCTGCTGAAACCATGTAGCGAACTTTGCGGACGGTGCGCTGCGGGTCCCAGTCTTCCATCTTGTCGTTTGTAATGAGTGGTGCGTCGAGCTGTTTAGCGACCCGCAGCAAAACGATGTCAGCAGCCGTGCCGGCGTCCACAAGCGTCAGCTCCTGCCGGTTACGCATTCTCAAAAGCGCCGCTTTGTCGTCAATGAAGTAGGGCAGATTCGCGTCGGCATACAGCATGACAGGGAAGAAGCCTTTGGTCCAGAGCGCCCGGCGGATCGCGAGCAGAGGCCGCAGGCGTGGGTAGCCCTGCGCGAGTGATTCCTGATCAAACCAGGCGACGTTGCTGCCATCCACCACCACCGCGCCGCGCGGTGTACGCTTTAGTGGGATGAGGCGGGAAAGGTCGTCAGTCGCGGCCTGCTCCATTGCCGCCCAGATACGGGCATAAGTCCCGGCGTCGGCGGCTTTCAAAGCGTTCAGCGCCGACCGGGCGGCCTCCACCAAGCTTACCTGCACCTGGTCCACAGCGTCCGTAATCTGCCGCGCCGTGATAGGACGGCCAATCAGCAGTGTGAGGGGTAAGGGATCGTCCGGGCCAAGTGCGCCCGGTGGCGGCGTCAGCACCGGGGCGAGAGTGGTCCGCGCGGCCACATACTCCGTAAGCCAATCATAAGCGCCTGTGCCAGTTCCGCGCAGACGGGAAAGCATCAAACGCGCCGCTGATACGGCATCACTGTCTGCCGCCGGAAAGCCGGTGAGAAAAAGCCGGACATCGGGTTCCGTCTGCTCAGGGGATGGCGCGAGGCGCAGCAAGGTCAGCAGCGTCTCCGAAGCGGCTTGGTAATCGGCGCGGCGCAGCACCACGGCCAGCAGGCGGCGAGCCAGGCCGAACGCAAGGCGCAGCTCTTTGCGGCCTTCCGAAGCCCGCACTGCGATTTTCAGAGCATCGGGATCATCGGGATCGGTTTTGAGGACGTCTTCCGCCAGCGCAAGTGCCGTGTCAAACTTGGCTTTGTTGAGAAGGTGCGAAACGGCGACCGGCCAGGCCGCGCTGGCGGAAGGCGGCACCGGCGGACCCGGCTCGGCGCTGGGTCGGCGCGGGGACGGCAGGGGCGAGACTTTGTCTTCGTTCAGGGCTTTCACCAGCCGCGCTTCGGTCTGGGCGGCTTTCACGGCCTGCCGCTCCAGGCGGGCAATTCGCTCGCTCTGCTTTTTGGCGGTCTGCCGGGCGTCATCGCGCTCGGTCTCGGCATTCCGGCAGGCTCTCACGGCTCCGCCCAGCGCCGCCTGCGCTTCCGCCAGCTCCTGCCGAGCCATGTCGCGCTCTTTGCGCCGGGCATCACGCTCCGCTTTAAGGACCGGGACCGGGTCAGGCTTGACAGGCGAGGGTGGGGGAAGTTTCGGGGCGGCGACGAGCGCAGGCCGAGGAGCGGGTTTGGCATCCGTTTCTGCAAGCCCCTGAAGCTTTTCGGCGAATTTCTTGTCTTTGACGGCCGTTTGGGCGAGCCTGCCTCGGACAAGCGGTGAGGCGAAGTTTTTGAGGCTGGGCTGGAACCCGGCAAAGGCAGGAGTGACGGCGGCGCGGTAATTGGGGTCTTTCAGCAGCGCAAGCACGGTGGCAGCATTCACGGTGCTCAGCCAGCCTTCGGCGTCGGCAAGGGTCGTCTGAGGCAGGGCCTCTTCGGCTGCTGTTTCTTCGGCTGCTGTTTCTTCAGTTGGGGCGTCCAGCTCCCCAGACATCTTACGCGGCTCCCGTCAAAACAGGCTCAGAAAGCACAATCAAGGGGCGCGACGCCGGGCGGCGGCGCTCACTGTCTGTCACAAGCTGCCCGCAGGCGGCGGCGATCTGCCGACCGCGCTCCTTGCGCTGGGTGACAACGACGCCCGCGTCTTCTAAAATGCGCCGAAATGCGAAAATGCGGCTGGTGTCCGGGCGCTGGAACGGCTCGGCCACGGAAGTCGGGTTGTAGGGGATGACGTTCACCGCCGCTGAAGTCCCCTTCAAGAGCAAGGCCAGCTCGCGGGCGTGCTGCGGCTCATCGTTGACACCGCTGAGCAGCACATATTCAAATGTCAGCCGCCGTCCGGTCTGAGCGGCATAATTGCGGCAGGAGGCCATCAAGCGCTCCAAAGGATACGTTTTGTTGACGGGAACCAGCCGGGTTCGGAGCGTGTCGTTCGGCGCATGGAGCGAGACGGCCAGCGTGATCTGCAAATTCTCTTCGGCGAGCTTATCAATGTTCGGCACGATGCCGACTGTGGAAAGCGTGATATGCCGCATGGCGATCCCGCACTCGGCGTTCAGGATGCGAATGGCTTTGAGCGTGGCGTCGTAGTTGAGGAGCGGCTCGCCCATGCCCATCAGGACAATGTGCGTAATCCGGCGAAGTGACAGCGATTGCAGGAGCAAAAATTGGGACACGATCTCGGCGGTCGTGAGGTTCCGGGTCAAGCCCTGCGTTCCCGTGGCGCAGAACGCGCAGGCCATCGGGCAGCCCGCCTGCGTGGACAAGCAGACGGAAACGCGCCGGGCGTCGGGCAGCAGAACACACTCAATCGGCGCACCGCCGTCGGTCAGCACGGCAAGCGCTTTGAGTGTCCCGTCGCGGCTGTCATTCTGCTGCTGCACCAAGCGAAGCGGGGACCCCGTAAACGTTTCCGAAAGCGCCGTGCGGACGCCGCTTGGCAAATCGGTCATCGCCGCGAAGTCCGCACGGAAGCCGCCGCCGGTTTCGGGCAGAAGCCGCCGGTACAGCCATTCCGCGACCTGCGCCCCGCGGTAAGCAGGAATGTCCATCTCCGTCAGCTTCACCCGGATTTCAGCCGTCGTCAGCCCAATCAAACTATTTTGCATTAACACGCCTTAATTATACCCGATAACGCGCAAAGCCTTCCTCATGCCGACGCTTCACTCTTTTTTCATATTCACCGCCTATACTACGGGCGAAAACTTTTCAACAAAACTTTTTCAATAGAACTTTTTGTCAGGAAAAGCGTCGTCAACAGAAAGCACAGTAAAAAGAGGTCTCACCTATGAAACAGCGCAACCACTCCCAAGCCAAGCAATCCCAGGCGTTCACCTTGATTGAACTACTCGTTGTCATCGCCATTATCGCGATTCTCGCCGCGATTTTGTTCCCTGTCTTCCAGAAAGTGCGAGAGAACGCCCGCCGCACGTCTTGTTTGTCCAACGAGAAGCAGCTTGGGCTGGCGTTCACCCAGTACACGCAGGACTATGATGAGCGCTATCCCTCCGGCGTCATTGCCGGAACCGGCGTCGGCCTTCGCTCCTACGGCCAGGGCTGGGGCGGCCAGATTTACACCTATGTGAAAAGTACGGGCGTCTACAAATGTCCCGACGACCCTACCTCGGTCCAGGCAAACAATGGCTACTCGGCGAGTCCGGTCTCGTATGCGTTCAACGCCAATGCGACGTCGTCCGCACTGTCTCAGTTTAACGCCCCGGCATCGTCGGTCCTGCTGTGCGAAACGTTCGGCGCTCCGGTGCGGGTAGACCAGGCCGACGAAGGCATTTATTCCAACACGCAGTATGACTTATCCCCCGTCACCGACGGCCTGCCGGACCCGACCAGCGCTGCCGGTGGCGTCCTGTGCGACCAGATTGCCTGCGGTGTCCGCGCCGGCGGCACGGGCGGCTACGACTTGATGCTTGCTACTGGTGTCCTGCCCGCCGGCCAGACCGGGACACTTGCAGCCGGTGCCTACAGTCCGTCCACTTATACCAGCGGCGGCGTCGGCATTCACACCGGCGGCTCGAATTTCCTGCTGGCCGACGGTCATGTCAAGTTCCTCCAGCCGGCTGCGGTTTCTTCCGGCCACAACGGACACTCCGGTCAGGATCAGGAAACCGGCAGCACGGCCGGCTTCAGCGGCTACAATGCTGCGGATACGGACACGATGTTCATTGATCCGAACCACACGGCTGGCGTGACCGCGACGTTCAGCATCAATTAGGAACCCCTCCGGCTATGCCTTCGGCATTACTTTGTATCATTCTGCGCTCCCTCCGCTACTGAAGGAGGGTCAAAGGAAGATTTGGAGTCTTGCTCAAAGCAATCGCGTCTGCCTCTCAGTAAGAGGCAGACGCGATTGCTTTTTGTTACGTGCCTTTTGTTACGCGCCTTTTGTTTTGCATCAGCCGCAGGCTGCGCTATGAAGCCGCCATTTGCTCGTCCAGCAGGCGGTTTACGATATCGGGCTTGGCTTGGCCTTTGAGGGCTTTCATCACCTGTCCTGTCAAGAAGCCTTTGCTTTTGTCGTTGCCCGCTTTGATCTTGGCGACGACATCCGGGTTTGCCGCTAATACGCGCTCGACTTCGGCGGCAATGGCAGAGTCGTCGGAGACGGCGGCGAAGCCGCGAGCCTCTACAATGGACTGCGGCGAGTCGCCGGTCTCGAACATCTCCGCCAGCACAGCTTTGGCGCTGGTATTCGTGATTTGGCCGCTATCCCGGAGCGCAATCAACTCACGCAGACGCGCGGGCGAGACTTTTGTTTCGGTAATATCCTGGCCGGAAGCGTTCAGCAGCCGGGCCAAGTCGCCGGTGACATAATTGGCGATCGCTTTGGCATCGGCTCCTTTCGCCGCTTCCTCGAAATAGGCGGCGAGAGGCCGGGACGCCGTGAGAATGGCGGCGTCGTACGGGCGCAGGCCGTACCCGGAAACAAAGCGCTCACGCTTGGCATCGGGCAGCTCCGGCAGGGCGGCGCGGGCGGCCTCGACATTGGCGTCTTCAAAGTGCAGCGCGACGAGATCGGGTTCGGGGAAGTAGCGATACTCCTGCTCTTCTTCTTTGAAGCGCATATGGTAGGTCTCGCCCCGGAGGTCATTCCAGCCGAGCGTTTCCTGACGGACTGCCTCGCCGTCGTTTAAAAGCTCCGACTGACGCTCGACTTCGTACAAGACGCCTTTGTAGACCGACTTAAACGAGTTCAAATTTTTAATCTCGGTCTTGACCCCGACGCCGCTTGTTCCGGCAGGTCGGATGCTGAGATTCGGCTCGGCTCGCAGATGGCCTTCCTCCATTTTGCCGTCGGACACGCCCAGATAGACCAAGATAGACCGCAGCTTTTCTAGGTAGGCGCGGGCTTCGTCTGCCGATGTCAGGTCAGGCGGGAACTCGGTGACAATTTCCATCAGCGGCACCCCGGAGCGGTTATAGTCCACTTCGCTTTCGTTGCCGCCCGCGTGAATGAGCTTGCCCGTATCTTCTTCCAGATGCACCCTTCGGATATGGATGCGCTTCGTCCCGCCGTCTTCCAAATCTATGTCCAGGTAGCCGCCGACCCCAATAGGGTTCTCATATTGGGAAATCTGGTAGCCTTTGGGCAGGTCGGGATAAAAGTAGTTCTTCCGGGCAAACACGCAGTCCCGCGACACGTCGCAGTGCAGCGCGAGCGCCGTCCGCAGCACAAGCTGCACCGCCTGCCGGTTCATGGTCGGCAGGGAGCCGGGCAGCCCCAAGCACACCGGGCAGGTGCGCGTGTTGGGCGCTCCGCCGAATTCATTGGCGCAGCCGCAAAACATCTTGCTCTCGGTCAAAAGCTCGGCATGGCATTCCATCCCGATGACTGGTTCATAATTCGTCATAGGTACTGTCACTCGTTCTTCCGTTCCCTTCGATTTACAGCGGCAGATACTCAACGTGGCCCGAAAACTCAGCGAAATTACAAACCTCCGCAATGACTGCCAAGTCGTCAATCGCCTGTCCAAACGTGACGCGAAGATGGTGTCCGTAGACGACGCCTGCAAACGGTTCACTGTTTTCCTGCCGCCGCTTTGCCTCCCGCAGCAGATCATCGTCATGAGTAAATAGCAGCCGGCCAAGTTCTCCTGCCCGGTCCAGAACGGCAGGGTCTGGAAACCCCATCCGGCCGTCCTCAACGACGATTAAAACGTCCACCCTGCGTCCGCGCAGCCCCTCCGTGATCGCCCCCTCGACATTCTCATCCATGTAAAGCGCAAGGCTCATCCCGTCCGCCCCATCAACTGTTTTTCTGCTGTGAGTCTTCTTGCCAGCTCCGAAGGCTTTGATTCCTGCTGCGCTTCGTCGGCGTAAGCGAGTGACGCAACGATTTGGGCTTCAATAGTTTCTCGGTGGATGCCATAATAATCGAGTGTCGCCTGAATCTGCGCGAGCGACAAATGTGGATGGCTTTCGGTGATCTGCTCCGGTGTCTGTCCAAGCCGCGTGTATTCCAAAATGATTTGGGCGACTTTTATGCGTGTCCCTGCAATCTTCGCGACACCGCTATCCTCAACGATGAAAATTTGCTTTTCAAGAACCTGGCTCATTACTGGTGTTTCCCCTGTTGCTATTCTACCTGATTCAGCGTCGGCACAGACCGCCACTGGCCCCGGCGAATGGCGAAGCGGAGCAGGAGCAGGCCGGCGTAGGAGCCGACGAAGAGGCCAATGACGCTGGCCTCCGGGCCGAACGCGCCGCCGGTGGCAAAAAACGGCCCGTGGACATGGCCGGCGAACAGCGTGTTCGGGTCGTTTTCCCACGCACCCGAATTGGCTGTGCCGTAGATAGACGTCTCAAAGAAGTTCCAGCCCCAGTGCAGGCCGATGGGCAGCCATAGGCGGCGCGTCAAGAGGTAAGCTGCCGTAAACAAAAGGCCTGTCTCGAACGACAAAAACAGCGGTCCGACCAGCCATTGCCCCGTGGTGAGGCCCTCGACCGGGCTGCCGAGGTGCATCAGGCCAAAAAACAGCGACGAGGCGACCAGCGCAACTCCCGAACCCCAACGGCGCTCCAATGTCTGAAAGATGTACCCGCGCACGGCGATCTCCTGAAAGACGGCGATGCACAAAAACAGCTCCAGCGGCAGAACAGGCTTAAAATGCGGGTTTATGCTGCCGAAATGGTACAGCCCAAATACACCCATCATGGCGATAATCGCCGAGAAGACGCCCCCACCGATGAGCAGTCCAATCCCCGTTTCTGAAAAGAAGCCGTGCGGCGTCAGTCCGGCGTCGGAGAGCGTTCGTTTGTCCAGGCGCTTCGTAACAATTACATAGGACGCCACGGCGGCCACGGCAAAGCAGAACTCGACTGTCAGCCCCCCACGCTCGCTGTTCGGGTCAGTCGGCGCATGGGTCAGGTAGTAGAGCGCCGCAATCGGCAGAGCGAGAAGGCAGAAGACCGCTGCCGTGATGCCCGCAAACACCAAAATCTGAGTCACTGGATGCCCACGCCAGGACGGTAAACGCGGCGCATTTGTATCTGGGGAGATCATTGCTTTCTTAAACGGATTTATTGCTGGTACCGCTCGCCACATCTAAATCCCGCGGGCGCGTCTGCGCCTCCGACATCTATTCTTGTTCGGGCGTCATCTCTAAAGCGAGTGTTATCAGATTCCACTCCTACTCAACATGGATGTGGCTGGGGCGCTCGATAGCCGCCCGTGCGGTGTGCCATTCGCTGGCCTGCTCGTAGGCGTAGGCGGTGCGGAACAGGACTTCTTCGCCGAAGGCCGGAGCCATGATTTGCAGGCCGATGGGCAGGCCGTGTGAGAAGCCGCAGGGCAGGGAGATCGCGGGAATGCCGGCCATGTTGGCGGGGATGGTCAGGATGTCGTTCTGCTTCATCACCAATGGGTCCGAGACTTCGCCGATCTTAAACGCGACGGTCGGGGCAGTCGGCGCAAGGATGACGTCACAGCGTTTGAACGCTTCGTCGAAGTCTTGTTTAATGAGCGTGCGGACTTTTTGGGCTTTGATATAGAATGCGTCGTAGTAGCCCGCCGACAGCGCGTAAGTGCCGATCATAATCCGCTGCTTGACTTCCGGGCCAAAGCCTTCCTCGCGGGTCTTCTCAAACAGGTCCACTGCGTTTGTTGCGCGGGCCGTTCGATGGCCGAACCTGACACCGTCGTAACGAGCTAAGTTAGACGACGCTTCGGCAGGGGCGATGATATAGTAGGTCGGCAGGGCGTACTCGGTGTGCGGCAGGCTGATCTCCTCAGCGACTGCGCCCATCGAGACAAGCTGGGCGATAGCGGCGCGGACGGCACCGGCGACGGCTGGGTCAATCGCCCCGCTGAAGTATTCTTTGGGGACTCCAATCTTCAGGCCCTTGACATCATGGGTCAAAGCTTTGGTGTAATCGGGAACGCTTTGATCAATGCTGGTGCTATCCATCGAGTCGTGGCCGCTCAGGACGTTCATCAGGAGCGCAGCATCGTGGACATCTTTCGTGATCGGGCCGATCTGGTCGAGCGACGACGCAAATGCAATGAGGCCGTAGCGGCTGACCCGGCCATAGGTAGGCTTGAGGCCGACAACTCCGCAGAACGCCGCCGGCTGGCGGATGGAGCCGCCGGTATCCGAGCCGAGCGCCCAAATCGCCTCGCCCGCCGCGACCGCCGCCGTCGAGCCGCCTGATGACCCGCCGGGGACTGTTTTCAAATCCCAGGGGTTATGGGAGGTGCCAAACGCCGAATTCTCGGTGCTGGACCCCATCGCGAACTCGTCTAAGTTGGCTTTGCCGACAAACACGCTGCCGGCGGCTTGCAGCTTCTCTACTACTGTGGCAGAGTAGGGGGGCAGAAAGCCACGCAAAATCTTTGACGAGCAAGTCGTTTCCACGCCGGAGGTGCAAAGATTATCTTTCAGGGCTATTGGAATACCGGCCAGCGGCGACAACGCTTCGCCGCGTGCGCGTGCAGCATCCACCGCGTCCGCCTGGGATTGCGCGACCGCTTCCGTCACCGTCACATAGGCTTTGACATGGCCCTCCACATCGCCGATCCGGTCCAAAATGGCATCGGTCAATTCCCGTGCGGAAACCTCGCGCGACGCCAGCTTATCCGCCAGTTCATGCGCCGTTAGTTCGTATAATTGCATCTATTAGTCTTCCACCCTTGTATTAATCTTCCATGATTTGTGGCACGATAAAATTGCCGTCGCGCTTTTCGGGGGCGTTGGCGGTCGCGGCTTCACGGGAGAGCGAGGGCCGGACCGCATCGTCGCGAAACACATTTTGCAGCGGCAGTGAATGAGAAGTCGGCGCGACATCGTCTGTCGGCAGCTCTTGCAGCCGCTCGAACTGGCCGAGAATGCCGTTCAGCTCGGTGGTCAGGCGCAGGGTCTCGGTTTCGGATAGCTCTAGGCGTGCCAGGAAAGCGACGCGGGCCACTTGGTCTCGTGTTAATTGTTCAGCCATATTTTGCTCTTTCGCGTTGGTACGCCCTTATTCCTGCCCTTTGACCCTGAAAATCGGTCACGAAAAAAGCCGGAACGGGAAATGCTCCCGCTCCGGCCCGCTTGTTCCTGACATTGTGTTTTATGAATGCGGCGTTGAACGAGACTTTTTCTTCGGCGGCATCAGTGCCTCCAAAGATTTCAAGTCGTTCAGTGTTTCCAGCTCGAAATGGAAATCAATGACTTCGCCGATATCGATCGCACCTTTAGCGTCAAACTGTTCTTTCTCGTTGTGAGACACTTCAACGGCCGTGTCTTTTAAGATGCCCTCTTCCCACTCTTCCTGCTTGATGAACTGCTCACCGAGTTTTTTGCAGCGTGAGCAGCGGAACTTCACATACACAAAGCTTGGCCCGAAGAGGCGGAGATAGTATCCGTGCTGAACCACGTCCTTTGCGATCACGCGCTGGCCGCAGTTGCACTTGATGGATGTCCGCATATGACTCATAGTAGCTACCTCCCGAAGTATGATTCAGACGAAATGCAAACGCTAAGGATATTAAGATAAAGCAGCGTTCCGACGGAGGCAGGGTGCATCCTGCATTACCGCTTATTATATCACATTATTCCTGAATTATCGTCCCCAAAGTCTCAGCCTACTCGCATTATGGCAGACACCGGAAAATCCTGTACTTTTTCTTGCCGGCCTCACCCCGCGCTGATCTGACGCTCGCATTGCCTGCCAAGTTCCCGGCGCAGACGGAGCAGCGCGACATCTTTCCCTTTGGCTTCCAGCATGACATCGAAGTCACGCAAGTTGTCCGCGCCGACGGCTTCCCAGAACAAAACAAACTCCAGCGGGTTGATAAAGTCGGCGTGAGCTTTGAGCAAGGGCGCATGCAGCTTCGTAACGGTGCGCTCCCGGCCTGTCGCGCCTTTTTCCTTGTCAGCTGTGATCTCGAAATCGGTGGACGGCGAGGAGTAATGGATTTTCGGAACGACACTCTCCGGCCATGTCGCCAGCGCCCGCTTCAATGCTTCCGCCATCGGCAGCGCTTCCGGGTTGAAGCAGAAGTGGTGCAGGTTGTCAAAGACGACTGAAATTCCTGTGGCTTCGCTGATTTCCAGCACATCAGATACCGAAAATGAGACATCGTCATTTTCCAGCACCAGCCGATTTTTGGTGGCATCGGGCAAGTCCAGATAGCGGCGGATAAACCGCGCCTTGCTCTCGTCCCGATCCCCGTAGACGCCGCCGACATGGGTGACAACGACGGCTTCCGGCCCGCAGCCAAGTTTGTCCAGCAGCCTTGCCTGCGCGTTCAAATCCGTAATGCTCTTCTTAGCCACTTCCTCGTCCAAAGCATTCAGCAGGATATATTGCGACGGGTGCAGGCTGAGCCGGATGTCGTATTTCCTCGCCAATGCGCCCAGCGCCGCCAGTTCTTCTTCCGCTTCTTCCAATTGATTGTGAAACTGCGGCATGTCGGGATGCGTCAAGTACGGCACAAAGTCCGACGACATCCGGTACATGTGAATGTCCACTTTATGCAGATAGTGAAAAACTTCCGTGACGTACTCAATAGACTGCCGCACATGCGGTCCCGTCTGCCACCGCCGTGCATCATTCGACGGCATCCCCGCATCCGCCGGCACCGTTGCGAGGTTCCCCCCATGTCCGATCACCTTCACCGCAAACCCAAACCGCATGCATTCTCCCTGCTTTCTACAGGGTATATACCCGCATGAGAACCCAAAAAATCGCTCACATTGCATTTACGATCCTGACCTGCATTTGTCTTTCCTTTGTCTCGCTGTCGGCGGCGCAGGCACAAACGCAAGCCGAGATGAACCAAGCCGCCGGATGAAACGCGGACAAAACCGACGCGACTATGAATGCTGCCTACAAAAAATTGATGGCCGCACTGGACCCGGCGCAGAAAACGCTGCTTAAAAAAGCCCGGCGGGCCTGGCTGGTCTTCCGCACCGCCGACGCTGCCTTTGGTGCGTCTCAAGTGACCGGCGGCAGCATGTACCCAATGGTCTACGAGGACTCGATTCAGGAGATCACAAAAGCACGGACCAAAGAGCTGAAGACATTTCTAAAAGAGGTACTGCAAGAAAGCGGCGGGCGGTAACAGCCGACAGAATCATGTCAGTCTATATCTCTCCCGCAGTTCTTGCACGAGAATATCAGGCCCTTTAACATTGCCCTCAAACCAATTATCCCACTCGAACTTTAATTTGATGCCCTGTCTCTTGAGAACAACCAAGTCGTAGTCAATGCCCTTATCGAACCCAGCGTATTCCGACACGGTTTTCCACTGCTCCGTGCCGAGGTCGGCAAGCATCTGATAAAATGTGTCCGTCGGGATGCCATTGATTTTCATGTCAGCGTGTAACGTCAGATGAACGCTTTCCAGAACTCCGGGTCGAAGGGGAGGTCGGTCTGGGCTTGCAGGGAAGAAAGATAGTCAATGGTCTGGGCGGGGTTGAGGGGGCGGGAGGCAGGAGAAAGCGAGTCGCCGAACAGCACAATCTGGGCGGCGGGGAGGTCGCCCCGGCGATTGCAGCGTCCGGCGCGGCGAAGGAGGCTTTCCGGCGGGCAGAGAGTGGACAGCAGCACGGTCGCGTCCAAATCACTGGCTTCCAAGGCGTCGCCGGTCGTCAAGAGAAGGTAGCCTTCGCCTTCTTTTTCCAGCTCGCGCAACTGGGCGTAGGTGCGGCGGCGGCTGTCGGCGGTCTGGCCGGTGTAGTACAAATAAACATTGTGCGGGTAGGCGGCGGACAGGCGGGAATACAGCGCTTCGGCCTCGGCTTCGGTTTCGGTGACGCCGAAGACGCGGGAGTTCTGGAAGTAGGAGCGCCGGATCTCGGACTCAATCCGCGACAGTGGGTCAGGCGTCGGTTTGTAGGCCAGTGTGCGCGGAGGCGGCGGCAGGGCGAGCGGGGCAGGCAGCGTCTCCAAAAACGACAGTTCTTCGGCAAATGCGGGCGGCATGGTAGAGGATGCGGCGACGATGTCCATGTCTTCGGCGAACAAGAACTCTAAGAGGCGATGGAACCGGGAGAACGCATCGCCGGCGTAGGTATGCGCTTCATCGAAAAAGAACAAGTCCCGGCGGGGCGTTTCCGCCGAACCGATGAGCGCCGCCGGCAGGGCGTGTACCCCGCCGCTGCCGAAGAACAACTCGCGGAACCGGCTGAACGTCGTGAGGACTAAATCTACGTCGGCTTCCAGCGGGTTAGTGACAAGCTGCGGGTCTTCGGTACCGTCAGGGAAAAAGCGGCGGCAGAGGTTGCCGGTCGAATCTTCGTCGGCGATGTCCAGGCAGACTGTGCGCGGGGTCTCGTCGGCCTGTACAAACGCTCGCAGGTACGGCACGGCGCGGTATAAGTAATCATCGAGCGGGGAGCCGTCGGGACCGATGAGAAAGACGCGCCGGGGGGCACCGCCGCGTCTCAGGCCAAGGGCAGGGATGAGGACAGATTCGAGCTTGCCTGCCCCGGTCCCGGCCAGCAGCAGCCCGCCGATGTCACCGTCCGGCTCGGACAGCCGCGCATACAGCCCCGCCTGCCACGGATAAGCCGCCGTCAGCGCCCCATCGGACGTCAGGCGAAACGCGGCGTCGGCGATCTCTTGAGTCATCGAATTTATTACTAAATCTGTCATTGGATTTATTATATCACGGCTTCTGCGCCTGCGAACCGGGCTGTGGTATAATAATGCCGTATTTTATGTTTGGGGAACAGTGTTATGATTACAGTTCAGGATGTCAGCAAATCGTATGGGACGCGCACGCTCTTCGATCAGGTTTCGGTCAAGTTCACGCCAGGCAACCGCTACGGCCTGACCGGGCCGAACGGGGCAGGCAAGTCCACGTTTATGAAGATACTTACCGGCGACATCGAGCCGTCCAACCGAGGCACGATCTCAAAGCCGCGTAAAGTTGGGGTTCTCAGCCAGAACCAGAATGCGTTTGACGACAAGCGCATCATTGACACGGTGATGATGGGCAACCTGCCCCTCTGGAACGCGCTTCAGGAGCGCAATGCACTCTGCGAGGCCGACGAGTTCACCGACGAGATGATGAACCGGCTGGGCGACCTAGAATCGCTCATCGCCGATGAAAACGGCTACGAGGCCGAGATCGAAACCGCCGAAATCCTGCGTGGCATCGGCATTCCCGACGAGAAGCACACGGACCTCATGGCGACCCTGCCGAACGACTTCAAGTTCCGGGTGCTGCTCGCGCAGGCCCTGTTCGGCGGCTCCGACGCGCTGCTTCTCGACGAGCCGACGAACTACATGGACCTGGAAACGATCCACTGGCTCGAAGAGTTTCTCTTGGATTATAAAGGCACGCTGATTGTCATCTCGCATGACCGGCATTTCTTAAACGCCGTCTGCACCCACATCGCCGACATTGACTACGACACGATTATCAATTATCCCGGCTCGTATGACGATATGGTGGAGCATAAGATGGCGGCCCGGTCGCGTGTCGAAAATGACAACAAAGACAAAGCCAAAAAAATCGCCCAGTTGCAGGAGTTTGTCTCGCGCTTCGCCGCCGGCCAGCGATCTTCGCAGGTGCAGTCGCGGCGCAAAGAGATGACCCGGCTCGCGCCGACGGAGATGAAGAAGTCGAATATTCAGCGCCCATTCGTCCGATTCGACCAAAAAAAGCCATCGGGCCGGGAAGTGGTCACCGTGGCAAATCTGGAAAAATCCTTCGGCCCGCTGCACGTTCTGTGTGATCTGAATTTAGAAGTGACGCGCGGCGAAAAAATCGCGATCATCGGCCCGAACGGCATCGGCAAAACCACGCTCATCCGGTGCCTCGTGGATGATCTGACTCCCGACGCCGGGACGATTAAGTGGGGCGGAGGCATGACCTGGGGCTACTATTCACAGGACTACCGGGCCGAAATCCCCGCCGGTATCCCCGCACTCGACTGGATTATGAGCTTTGACGAGGAAGCGCAGGGCCAGCAGTACGTGCGCGGCCTCTTGGGGCAGATGCTCTTCAAGGGCGACGAGAGTTTGAAGCAGACCGAAGCGCTGTCCGGCGGCGAAGCGGCCCGCCTGCTGATGGCAAAGCTGATGCTTCAACGCCACCCTGTTCTGATTTTCGACGAACCGACGAACCACTTAGACCTGGAAGCAGTCTCGGCGCTTGCCGAGGGCTTATCTCAGTTTGCCGGTACCGCGTTTGTCGTCTCCCACGACCGCGATTTGATCTCCGAAATGGCGACCCGTGTTTGGTCTATGACCGAAGACGGCCTGCTCGACTTCCGGGGAACTTACGACGAGTATTTGGAAGCGCACCCGCTGCCGGAGCGCGTCAAAACCGGGAATTGGTAGATGCGGGGCACGGGCAATGGATCACGGAAGCCGAGCCGCCAAAGAAGAAGTAATACACGCCGTCGAAGCCGAAATTAAAGGCAACCTGGCCTCTGGCTGGATTTCCCTGGGCGGCGCGAGTATATTAACCGCTATCGGTATCACCACTTATGAGTGGTATCGTGCCTCCAATCCAAATGGCTGGATACAGCTGGTCGTGGAATTGCCGATAGCACTTTTTATGCTGGGTACATCCCTCATAGCTTGGCGATCCGTTGCCCGCCAACGAACAGTGCTGGTGCAGTTAAAAGAAATTTTGGCACAGGAGACGGCAGGCCAGCATTTGGGCATTTGGCCGCCCCCGCCTCGTGCTGCGGATTGAAACAAAGAACCACGTGTTAAAACACACGGCTACACAGCGAGGACGCCAGGAAACGCACCGCTTCGCGGGGTTAGGAAAAAGACAATCAAAATTGTTCCGAGTCCCGCGAATCGGCACTTCCTAGCGTCCTCGCTGTGTAGCCGTGTGTTTTAACACGTGGTTCTTGTCGGCATCGTCAAGCAAGGAGGCTCGCCCGATGTTTTTCTACCACGCGGCCCCGCTCCACTACCTGCCGCATATTCTGCAAAGCGAGGCGCTGTACGCGAAAAGCATCACAGCAGGGCAGGGGATTAAGCCGCGCCGAAGTGCGATTCGACGGGACACAATGCTGGGACTGACCGACTGGGTGCATTTGTCCACCCGCCCGGACACGCCGCTTTTGCGTGATAAGCTGGCGCGGGGCTATCCTCATGTGCTGCTCCACTTCGACCGCCAAGCTGTGCTGGCTCTGCCCGAAGTCGCTTTGCTGCCGTACAATACCAAAGCCTGGCACACGCGCTCGGCCTACGTTCCCGTTACCGACTCCGCCGAGAAAGCCGAGATGCTGCGGCGGCACGACGAAGATCATCAGTTTCCGAGCCTGGAAGTCTTGGTGCATTACGGACTCGACTTCGCCCACTTACAGAAAATCGCGTTTGCCGCCGATGATGAATGTCAGTGGGCAAGCGATTTGCTTGCCGCGCTCCGCCTGCCGGTCCCTGTGTCACTCGCCGCAGACCCGGCGCTGGCCACGCTTTACACCCCCGGCGAAACTCGTCTCTTGACGCGCGATTACTTTGCGGCCTGCATGGCGGCGCATTGCTTACTGCCGCCGCCGGACATTTCATTCGACTGACGAAGACCCGGCGTTGAAATGCCGGGCTAGTGAAGCAAAAAAAGTCGCTCCGGGACTGAGGACCCCCAGCCCCGGAGGGGCTTTGCGCCCTTATAGCCCGGCATTTCAATACCGGGTTTTCTTGTACCCTTATGCTCCTCACGCTCTGGCAGCACATTACCCAGGTCGGCACGCACTACGGAGTTAACCCATTGCTCTTCGCCGTGCTGTACGTCGCTCACCACCCGCTGTTTTGGGGGACAATGGCCTGGCTTGCCGCGCGGGTACGGGCGAAAAAGCCGAGCGCGGGGGTTGTTGCGCTCGGCGTCTTCTTCTGGTTTCTTCCCTACACTTATGTCTTCGTCTTCGGGCGCGGCCTGCCGTGGTGGATTTACGCGCTGGCCGCCGCCGCCATTGCTATCGGCGGTGTTCATGCCGTGCGTGAGATCCGCCGCCGGCTGCAAACGCAGCCTACAGGGTCAGGCTGAACATCACGAACGGCTTGGGCTTCGTCGTGCCGTGAAAGAGGGGAAACTCGATGCCGACCGACGTAATCAGGCCGATGCGGGCGGATAAGTCGGCAGACAGGCCGTGTAAACCAAGTCGCCCGTCTACCGTGTATCGCCCGGGTCCATCGAAGTTAATCAGCGAAGTGGCGAGGGACGGGGTGACGCCCTCATGACCGCCGAGCAGGAAACCGAGCTTGATGGTCCGTGACGGCAGGTGGTCGGGCTGGCGGTAGGCAGCGGTCTCGCCGAAGAACCGTGCACGCAGGAACTTGACGCCGAGATCAGACGCCGGTCCGGCGCTGAACTGAGCGCCGTAGTGGCCGGACGTCAGCCAGACAATATGTGTCCCGCCGAAGTTTTTCGCGAGCAGCTTGGCCTCGTCCGGCAGGATGACCGTATCGTAGTGGCCGTTAATCATCAGCACGTCGTCCGGGTTAAAGTGCCGCTGGGGCAGCCAGGTGGAGGAGTCAATCGGGGCCATTGCCGCGCTATAGGTCTCGTAAGTGTAGCCACTTTGGAGGATTTGGCGGCGGATTGGGCGAGTCAGGACACCATCCCAAACGTCTTTTGGAAAGTCCGCTCCGCCCACCAGGGTCAGCACGACCTTGACGCGCGGGTCAACGCCGGCCACCACACCGCTCATGACCCCGCCGAGGCTGATGCCGGCGATGCCCATCCGGCTGGGATCAACGTCAGGCCGCCGCGCCAGGTAATCCAGGCCGCGCCGGGCGTCGAACACGATCTGGCTAAGGGCACCGACCATGTCCGGGACATTGCCGGACAGGATATGCGTGTCGTTTCTATCGTTTGGACTAGGCGTCCGGTTCAGGCTGTACGGCTCGACGACCATCAGCGCTTCGACATGGGCGCGGACAATCGCCCGGCAGAGCAGAAACCCGCTTTTGGTTGAGCTGGGGTTGAACTCATGCAGCACGACCATCGCAGGGTGGGGGCCGGGACCCGGCGGCACGAATAGATACGCCGTGACCGTGTTATTGACGGCGTAGGGAGTCCGAATTAGGCTCGGAAAAGTAACCGTCGTGATTTGAACGCCGTTTTCAGTCCCATACGGTTTTTCGGTCACGGGGAACGGCGCAGCTTGATCGTAATCGTAATAATGGGGGCTGACGCCGAACGGCAACGAGGCGTTCGGCGCGTCCGCACGCAAGGGAGAAATCGACAGCAGGCAGGCGAAAGCCACGCAAAAGCGCAAAAACTTGTTTATAAGATGTTCCTCTAGTCTAGCAATGTTGTCTCGGCGCGAATTTTGGGTAACACTTAAAGACATAGTTTTGAGAGGATACCCGATATGACCGACCATGCCGCGCACAGCGAGAGCGTGAAAAAGATCGCTGACTTGATCAAATCCATTGACTTCGGCATGCTGACGACTTTGGATGCCGAAGGCAGACTGCACTCCCGTCCGATGTCATCCAACAAAGAAGTGGAGTTCGACGGCGATGTCTGGTTCTTTACCTATGCGTCTACGCCCAAAGTCTACGAGATTGAGAACAAGCCGTACGTCAACGTCGCGTTCTCCGACCCGAAGAGCCAGTCTTATGTTTCGCTGTCGGGCCGGGCCGAGCTTGTCCGCGACCGTGAAAAAATCAAGCAGCTCTGGCAGCCGTCACTAAAAGCTTGGTTCCCGAAGGGCGTGGATGAACCCGATATTGCCCTCATCAAAATCAACGCCGACCAGGGCGAATACTGGGACAGCCCAGCGTCGCCGATTGCCCATGCCATTAGCCTCGCGAAAGTGGCGCTGACCGGCCAAGCGGCGCAGAGCGGCGAAAACGAGAAGGTAGATTTGTAGAACCCACCCCGGTTCGTTCCTCACCGACCCTCCCCAGAGGGGAGGGTGAAGAGTTTCGAACAGGATGTATGGGCGCTGCTTGCCGCGCTCTCCTGCTCTTTGTCTTGCTCCTCACCCTCCCCTCTAGGGAGGGTCGGTGAGGAACGAACCGGGGTGGGTTCCAAAAACCCAAGCAGCTCTGCCACCGTTTCCAGCCGCTTTACCATCTCAAACTCCCCAAAATGCCCCTGCTTACTCGCTAAATTCAGCCATTGCTTCAGGCGGCAGACCAGAAAGTGATCCGTGCGCTTGTCTGTTCCTGTCTTGCCTTCAATCTGCGCCGTCAGCGCAAGCAGCCGCTTTAACTGTGGTGCCCAATTAATCGGCAGGGCAGCGTCAGTGGGACAGGGCTTTGCTGCAATCCCCAATTCACACGCGATCAGACGCGGCAAATACGGATTTGCCAGCGCTCCGCGCCCCAGCATGAAATGGCGGCAGCCGGTCTGGTCACGACAGCGTTCAAAGTCCGCGACCGACCAGAGATCCCCATTGGCGACCACTGGAATAGACAAACGCTCGCGCACTTGTCCGATCCGTACCCAGTCGGCGGGAGGCGCGTAGCCCTGCATCTTTGTCCGGCCGTGAATTGTAATCCATGACGCGCCGCCGGCGGCGGCTCGATCTGCGTTCTCAAAAATCGCGTCAGCGTCATCCCAGCCCAAACGCAGCTTTGCCGAAACAGGAACTTCCGGCGGCAGCGCGGCCCGGATCGCCGCGACGATCGCTTCGATCCGCTCAGGAAACCTCAAGATCGCCGCCCCGCCGTCATGCCGATTGACGGTCGGAGCCGGACAGCCGAAGTTGATGTCAACTGCTTTTGCACCCGCCTTCACCGCAACCCGCGCCGCTTCCGCCATACGTCCGGGATCGCCGCCGAGAAGCTGCACCTGCACCGGCAGGCCGCTCGGCGTTTTTGCGCCGTGATATAGTTCCGGCACATGGCGCAGAAACAGCTTCGCCGGCGGCACGTCACCGCTCACCCGCAGGAACTCGGAGACAGCGAACGTGAACGCACCGCTTTCGCCCTGATACGCCCGCATCGGCGCGTCAGTAAGGCCCTGCATCGGTGCAAGGATCAAGGCTGGTAGATTAGAAGAAAGCATGGTAAGAACCCACCCCGGCGCAAGCGCCGACCCTCCCCCAAGGGGAGGGTGAGGAGCAAGACAAAGGCGAAAAGCTATTTTGTCTTCTCCAAAACTCTTTACCTTCCCCTTGGGGGAGGGTCGGCGCTTGCGCCGGGGTGGGTTCTACAATCCCCCCGACATTCGCAGCATGCCACCATCAATGAAATGGGTGCTGCCGGTGATATAGGAAGCGTCGTCCGATGCTAAAAAGATCGCGAGATTGGCGACTTCGTCCGGCTGGCCCCAGCGTCCGAGGGGTATTTCCGCCATCAGCGCTTTTTCCATCTCCGGGTTTGCCTGGACATCGGCGTCAATCGGCGTGAAGATCGCGCCCGGTCCGATGTTGTTCACGGTGATTTTGCTGGGGGCAAGCTCGACGGCCATGGTTCGCATCAGCATTCGCAGGCCGCCTTTTGACGCGCAGTAGGGAGCGTTCCCCGGCATCGGCAAGTCCTCATGGACGGAGGAGATGTTGATAATCCGGCCCGGCCCGTTTTGGGCGATCATCTGCTTGGCGGCGGCTTGGGCACATAAAAACGGCCCGGTTAGGTTGACGGCGATGATCATATTCCACTGGTCCAGTGGAAACTCGGTGATCGGATGCTTGCGCTCGACCCCGGCATTGTTGACCAGAACGTCCACGCGCCCGAACTTCGCAACCGCCTGCTGCATGAGATTTGCAACTTCATCAGGCTTGGACACATCCGCTTCGACCGCCAGGCACTTGCCGCCCGCGCTTTCGATCATCTGCACAGTCGCATTTGGCGCGTCGGGAGCGCCGACATAGTCAATCACGACCGACGCGCCTTCGCGGGCCATTCCGGCAGCAATCGCTTGGCCGATCCCGGTGGCGGCTCCTGTGACAATCGCCACTTTGTTTTCCAGTCTCATGGGGGTCAATCTCCTCGTGTTTGCGGGTAAAATCTTTCCAATAGAATTCTTTAATGAGAACTCTTTGAGGTACTTCGATGGATCGCCGCGTTTTCCA
This sequence comes from Capsulimonadaceae bacterium, assembly GCA_965213825.1. Classification (GTDB taxonomy): domain Bacteria; phylum Armatimonadota; class Armatimonadia; order Armatimonadales; family Capsulimonadaceae; genus JANXMY01. The sequence goes on along the minus strand of CBDCAE010000005.1, from coordinate 262,485 downwards.
GCCTCGGCCTGACAATGGTGCCGAGCGCCGCCGTAATGCCCTTGGCATGGCGATTGTCGTTCTCGTCGCCGGCGGCCTTTGGCTGTACTACCAGCCGCATCCAGCTTCTACTGTCCGGCCTGTCACTGAGAAAAGTATACCCGTACGGGCTGCGAGATGAAAAGAACACTGTTTTTATTTTTGCTTGCCTGCCTGCCGATTTTCGCCCGGATGCCTGTGCAGGCGGACCCGCCGCGCCCCGCGTTCGTGACGGGCGCCGATCTGTCCGACCTGCCGTACTACGAAAGTAGGGGCGTTAGATACACCGACGGCAGCCAAGCAATAACCCTGCTGGCGATTGCAAAGCGGAGCGGCTGGACGGTTATCCGGGTGCGGCTCTGGGTTCATCCTGACGCCGACCCGAAAGCGCGTGTTTCAGACTTGGCCCATGTCACGGCGCTGGGAAAGCGCATCAAAGACGCCGGGTTCGAGTTTCTGCTGGACTTCCACTATTCGGACACTTGGGCCGATCCCGGCCACCAGATCAAGCCGGCGGCGTGGGCACCTTTGCCGTTTCCCGTGCTGGTTCAGACCGTCCATGACTATAGCCGGGATGTAATTGTGCATCTGTCGAAAAATGGCGCACGCCCGGACTTGGTGCAAATTGGCAACGAGACCCGGAACGGCCTGCTAACCGGCGATACCGCGCACCCCGGCGGCGGGTTTTGGGAGTCTGACAAAGCCGGCATGGGCCGAGCTGCCCAGCTTCTCGCCGCCGGGCTGGCTGGGGTACGCGACGCCGACCCGGCACATCCGCCGATCACCATTATTCACGTTCCTGACGGTCAGGACTCAGGCTTCGTCGAATGGTACTTCCCGGCGCTGGCCGAGGCCGCCCGTATTGCCGACCCGCCGGCGGTGCTGCACTATGACATGGTCGGTTTGTCATATTACCCTGGCATTCCGTGGGATCATAAAGCAGGCTACGAACCCTGGCATTTGGCGCACTTGACCACCTCGATGAATTATATCGCAACTGTCCTGCATAAGCCGGTGATGGTGGTCGAAACAAGCTGGCCGCAGGCGAGTAATGCTACGGATGTCACCGGAGCGCCGGAGTTTGCCTTCACACCGCAGGGCCAAGCCGCGTTTTACACCGCGCTCATCCATGCCGTCCGCGCCGTGCCGAATGGTCGGGGGCGCGGAGTCATTTTATGGGAGCCGGACACGCTGAACTGGGACTCGGTGTTCGATGCCCACGGCCATGCGCTTCCCGCTGTTCGGGTGCTGGGGAGCAAGTAGAAACGTCGGGAGAGCATGTGTGCGCGGGAGTAAACTCCTACGGCAAGGCTTTATTGGGGTGTGGGGCGAAGCGGCATATGCGAAGTAATGCCGCAGGCATGGTCTCCACCTTCGTGGAGAAGGAGCAGACTCAAAGCGAAGTCCTACTTTTTGCCCGCGAAGGCGGTCATTCGGCGTCTGCGCCCCACAGCGTAGGAGTTTACTCCCACGCCTGTCAAGATATGGAAACACTTACCATGCCCAATTTGCTGGACACACTGCGAAAGATTGCCGGGACGGACGCCGTTCTCGCCGAAAAAGGAGAGCGGGCAGTTTATGAAAACGATGCGTATCCGCTGGAAAAGGCCGCGCCGCTGGCGACCGTGCTGCCCTCCACGACGCAGCAGGTTTCGGAAATTGTACAGACGTGCGCCAAGCATGGTGTTTCGTTTGCGCCGCGCGGGGCCGGAACGGGACTTGCGGGCGGGACACTCTGTTCCGGCGGTATTCTCATCGGCGTTGCTCGCATGAACAAGATTTTAGATGTAGACCTGCGGAACCGGCGGCTCACGGCGCAGGCCGGGGCTGTCAATATCGCACTGACAAAAGCGGTCGCGGATGACGGCTATTTGTATGCCCCGGACCCGTCCTCGCAGGGCGCATCCACGCTTGGCGGGAACATCGCCAACAATGCGGGCGGGCCGCACACGCTGAAATATGGCGTGACGGCGAACCATATTCTGGCGCTGGAACTTGTACTGCCGACCGGCGAGATTGTTATTCTGGGAGACAAGACCGAAGATGTCAACGGCTACGATCTGCTCGGCCTAGCCGTCGGCTCTGAAGGCACGTTCGGCATTGTCACCCAAGCGACCGTGCGCCTGACCCGCACTCCGCAGGCTGTCCGCACGCTGCTTGCCGTTTTTGACACGGTGGACGACGCGACCGAAACAGTCTCGGCAATCATGGCGGCGGGCATCGTTCCGGCAGCGCTCGAAATGATGGATGCCGTGATCTTGCAGACAGTCGAAGACGCTTTCCATTTCGGATTTCCACGCGATGCTGAGGCGATTTTAATCATCGAGCTGGACGGCCTCTCGGCAGGCATAGACACGCTGGCCGCCCGTGTTCGCGCCCTCTGCGAACAAGGCCGCGCCAGGGAAGTCCGTGCCGCATCCACGCCTAAAGACCGCGCAAATCTCTGGATGGCCCGAAAAAAAGCCGTCGGCACACTGGGGCGCCTTGCACCATCGTGCGTCACCCAGGACTGCGTCATTCCGCGCTCAAAGCTGCCGCAGGTACTGCGGGCCATCGCCGAAATCGGCGTCCGGCACAATCTGCGTATCGCCAACGTGTTTCATGCCGGCGACGGCAATCTGCATCCCGTCACGCTTTTTGACGAGCGTTCCCCTGATGACATTCAGCGGGTCATGGCCGCGTCCCATGCGATTTTGGAACTCTGCCTCGGTGTCGGCGGCACCCTGACCGGCGAACACGGCATTGGGGTCGAAAAGCGCGACTACATGCCGCTTCTCTTCCCGCCCGAAACCCTGCAAACGATGGAAGCTATTCGGGCCGTCTTCAATCCTGACGGCCTCTGTAACCCGGGCAAAGTCCTGCCGTCCGCCCATGGCTGCGCTTACGAGATTGCGCCCCGCTCCGGCGCAGTTGCTGTATAACATAGCCCCCAGCCCCCAAGATGGGGGAAGCAGGAAACAAGGACGCCGACGGTACTTTTCCATACTGCACCTCCATTATTGGGGGCTGGGGGGTCCGCCCCTTACCGACTCGCCGACTCAGCGCACCGAAATCCGGTGTTGTTCGTTCCGGTCCAAACATCGCCTTTGCCTCGGCTGCCGGGCATATAGCGCGAGCAGTATTGGTCGGTGCAGAGGAACGAACCGCCGCGCTGGACCCGCTTCGGGATGTTTGGCTCGTCCGGGTCAAACCCGCTGGGAGGGCCGGATGGGTTGACGCGCGGGCTATGGGTGTAGTAGTCGGGCCGGTACCAGTCGGCGCACCATTCCCAGACGTTCCCCGCCATGTCAAAGAGGCCGTAGCCGTTCGGCGGGAATTTGGCGACGGGAGAAGTGCCGGCGTAGCCGTCTTCCGCCGTGTTGTGGTCCGGGAAATGGCCCTGGAACGTGTTCGCCATCTGCCGCCCGCCCGGCGCGAAAACGCTGCCCCAGATATACGGCTTTTGAGGGAGGCCGCCCCGCGCGGCGTATTCCCATTCGGCTTCGGTCGGCAGGCGCTTCCCGGCCCACTTAGCATACGCGGCGGCATCCGTCCAGCAGACCTGCACGACCGGGTGATCTTCCCGCCCCTCTCGCGAGATGGCCGGTCCCTCCGGGTGACGCCAGTTCGCGCCCGGAACGTAGCGCCACCACTGAGAAGCGTCATCAAGCGGGACTGGGTGCGCCGGGGCGATGAACACGACCGCGCCCGGAACCAGTTTTTCGGCAGGCACGCCGGGGAACAGCTTCGGGTCTGGCTTTTTCTCTGCGACAGTCACATAGCCGGTCGCCGCCACAAACCGGGCAAACTGACGGTTAGTGACAAGACACTTATCTAAAAAGAAGCCGGACAGGGCGACTTTGTGCAAGGGCTGGGCGTCGGGGAACATCCCATTGGGGCTGCCCATCGTGAACCGCCCCGGCGGAATCCAGGCCATGCCGGCCGGTGCCGCCGCGCCTGCGGAGACCCCAAAAAGCAAATATATCAAGACGAGCAGGCAGGCGACAGCCGCATGAAAGGTGCTAATCGTTTGCTTCATCCAGCCCGGCTTTCTTGCCTAATATCTTCCGCGGCTGGGCGGCGGTGGTTTTGCCGGGGCGGTAAACGTGTGTTCCCGCAGTGATCTCTACGTTCTCAACAGAGCCTTTAAGCGGGTGGGGCGGCGCGTAATCGCCGACAGCGGTGAGTACGTCCTCTCCGATGCTTAAAGGGTCTTCTGGCTGAACTGCGATCACGCCGGGCGCTTTGGCGTGTGCGGCGACCGTTCCGTTGACCAGCAGTGTCATTGCGCCGCTTTTTTCCAGCCGCGCTTCGAGTGAAAAACGGCCTTTCGGTACGACCAGCGCCGCCGCCTTATAAAGCTTGCTCATCTCACGGACATAAAAGACTGGCTTGCCGCCTGTTAAAGCCAGCGCATAACCGCGCTGATTTCCGCCTTGGGCGAGAACGACTCCATTTGTAGACTGCGGAGTCACGTCACACCGAATGCCGAGCGGCTGCCCAGCGATCTGTGGGGACGGCGGCGGTTTCACTGCGTGATGTTCGGCCCAGACCTCCCAGTCGGCGTCCATGGCCTGCACCCGGCCTACGTTGGAAGCCGACAAGTCGCGCACCTCGGTCGGGTCGCTTGCGAGATCGTACAGCTCCCAGGGCTTGTTCGCCAGCGCGACTAGCTTCCAGTCGCCCTCGCGAATCATGCGGTTGCCTTCATGTTCCAAATAAAGCGGGCGGGGCGCGAGGCTGTCGCCGTGAAAGGTCGGCACCAGGCTTTGACCTTCGCCGAGCAGAATGTTTACCCCATTACGCTGGGCCGGGTAGGTTGCGCCACACACTTGCAGCAGGGTCGGCATGAAGTCGGTGATCGTGCCGACTTGGGCCGTGATTGCGCCCGGCTTTGTTTTCAGCGCCGCCGGCCAGTGGACGATCAGTGGGGTGCGGATGCCGCCTTCCTGCGCGTAGTGTTTATACAGCCGCCAGGGAGTATTGCCGACATTCGCCCAGCCGCTGCCGTAGGAGACATAACTGTCCGGCCCGCCGACCTTCTTCAAATCCGCGCCGGTGTGCAGAATGTTCAGCGTCGAATCCAGTTTGTCGAAGCCGTAGGGGTCCCACTCAGCACACGCGCCGTTATCGCTCAGAAAGAAGATCAGTGTGTTGTTCCACTCGCCAGTCTGCTTTAAGTGCGCGACTACGCGCCCGATATTCTGGTCCATGACATCAATCGCGGCGGCGTAGACCGCCATGCGCCGGGCCAAATCCTCCTGCCGGTCGGGCGAAAGCGATGCCCACGCCGGGTTCTGCTTGTCCGCCCAGCCGGTCTGCGTGTTGATGAAGTTCGCCGGCACACTGCTGCGCGGGGTCAGCGGCAGGTTGGCCGGCAGCAGTCCCAGCTTCTTTTGCTTCGCGAGGCGCTCGTCCCGAATGACGTCCCACCCCTTCGCGCGGTACATCGTTTCGTACTTGTCAATGACCGATTCGGGAGCGCCGAGCGGAAAATGCGCTGCCTGGAACGCTAAATACACAAACCAGGGCTTTCCCGATTCGCGCCCTAAGTTCATAAAGTCCAGCGCGTAGTCGCCGAAGACATTGGTCGAGTAAAACGCATCGGGGGCATAAACGCGCTTCGGATGATCCGCTGGCAGGCGAGTGTAGTAGGGGTCTTCCTGCCAGTAGGAGTTGAAGCCGCCGAGCATTCCGTAGAACTCGTCGAAGCCGCGCATCGTCGGCGTGACCTGCTCGCTCAGGTGCCACTTGCCGACCATGTAGGTGCTGTACCCAGCGGGCTTCAGCACTTCGGCTAGGGTGACGCAGCGGTCGTTGAGGGGTGTGGACAAGACCGGCACGCCTGCTTCATGGGGATACAAGCCCGTCAAGAGCGACGCGCGGGAGGGGCTGCACCGAGCATTGTTGTAAAACTGGGTAAACCGCAGTCCGCCTGCTGCCAGCGCATCAATGTTCGGCGTACTGACCTCACTGCCGTAGCAGCCAACATCGGACCAGCCCAAATCGTCGGCAAGAATGATGAGGACATTCGGGCGATGCGCCGGCGTTTGTGCCTCGCTTTGAGGCGCGAGGCTGCCACCCATCAGCAGCAGGAAAGCGGCCAACGCGAGGCAGCGGAGAGCGGGCGACGGGAGGATCATGGCGGTACTTTCTTGCAAATAAGTATGCAGAGAGAAGGAGCGGCAGAAAAGAGGGGCGAACACAAGGTTCGCCCCTACGGGTTTAGGAAAAGAAGGGTTGGACGCGAGCCTTGTGTTCGCCCTTCCTCATTACGTTTTTTCCTCGCACGGCATTTCGTCGATGCGCCCAGTTATGTCGGGCTGAACGTTCCGGCGAAGGCTGAGTTCGCGGTGCCCGCTGCCGATGCGGCCGTCGGTGTGCCGTTCGGAGGGAAAGTGGTGGCCCCGATGGCATCATTTGCATTCCCGGCATTGAACCCTGGGCTGATGGCGACGCCCCGCAGCCACTTGACATGACCGTCCACGAAAAGGAAGTTCGAGCCGTCTGTGTGCAGCCCTGTAGCCGTCGCGTAGACGACGCCGGTGCTAGCGCCGTTGCTATTGATTGTTTGAGGAGCGCTTGCAGGAGCCGCCGCTGCCGCTCCGCCGCCGAGAAGCCCGGTCTCATACAGGTTCTTCTGATTCACCCCGCCGCCACTTTTCTGCGTGTAGCCATTTCCAGCCGGGCTATAATACTGTGAGCTTTTGGGAACCTGGATCGGCTGGCTTTCTGCCCCGTCAGTGATAGGCGCGACATCTCCTTCAAGCTCGTACAGAAGAACCGTGTTTGCGGGCGCGTTCATCCTAGGCAAAGACCCCGCGATGTTCGGCGAAACGCCGCTTGCCGACGTGTTTGGCTGCCCGAAGCCGTTCACGCCATTAGCCACAATGTTAGAGTTCACGGAATACGAAACCGGATAATAGGTAATGCCCGTCGCTGCGCTGCCATCCACGGTGACATTTGTCGAGTCGTCGGGACATTTGTAGACCCCGGTGCTTTTGACGTAAGGGTAAATTGGCCCGGCCCAGCCGACGCCGCTGGGGGCGGTAGTCACGCCTTGCGAGTACTTCTCGTCAAAATCCTGCGTGTACTGGGTGAATGCCAGCCCCAACTGCTTTTCGTTAGACTGGCAGGAGGCGCGGCGGGCGTTCTCTCGCACTTTCTGGAAAACAGGGAACAAGATGGCTGCCAAGATCGCGATGATGGCAATGACGACGAGCAGCTCGATGAGCGTAAAGCCCGTTTTGCGCTGCGAAGTGCGGTTGTGATGCTGCATGATGTTTCCTTTTACTGTAAAATAATAACACAAAAGCGAGAAGCGTAGCTTACTTTAACGGGAACGACACGGAAGTCCTTTCTTCGAGTGCGATGGGCAAAATGCGGCTGGCGGCCTGATTGTCTTCTCCGCATTGGAGGGCCAGCACGGCATCCACGGCGGCTTCGCCGATTTGAGCGAACGGCGTCGCCACACTGGTCAGCCCTTTGTAAGCCGCCGGCAGGATGTTGTCCATGCCGATCAGCGAGAGGTCCTGCGGCACCCGCAGGCCGCGCTCCTCGGCAATCTGCCAGACTGCCAGCGCCAGCAGGTCGTTCGCGCAGACAATCGCGGTCACGTTTAGTGCCAGGGCAGCTTCCGCCAGAGCACGGGTCTCGCTCCCGGCGTCCTGCCAGGGTTCATGGAAGCGCCACGCCCCGCCCCAGGTGTCTCCCTGTACAACGCAGTCTGGGTAATTCGCGCCGAACGCTTCCTGCATCCCCGCGCGAAATCCGTCCATCCGCTCCTGCGCTTCCAAGTTTCCGCGCGGCCCCGCAAGATGCGCGATGCGCTCGTGTCCGTGCTGTGCCAAATGCTTCACGGCCTGCCGCATCCCGTCTTTGTTGTCTCCCAGCACTCGCGCGACCCCAGCGTGCGGGGCGACGCTGTAGCATTCCACGACCGGCACCTGATGCCGCACCAGCACCTCGGAGACGGCTGGGTCGTTGTAGCCGACAAAGATAAACCCGTCGCAGCGCCGGTCCAAAAACTGTGCTTCGGTTCCCGGCCGGACCCAGTCCGGCTCGGAGCGCAGAAAGACGGTTAAATCATGGTCTACCTGACGCGCTCGCTCGGACATGCCCAGAAACGTCGGGTACCCGACAATCCCGTCCAGCCGGTGCAGATGCAGAAACACAACGCCGAGCGTTCGGGTTTGGACGTGCCGGTTCTGCGCGGCCATGCGGACCGGCACGTAGTCCAAAAGGTGGACTGCTTCCAGCACCCGCGCTCGCGTCTCATCTGCCACCAGATGGGTCCGTCCCCGGAGGACATTCGAGACGGTCATCGCCGAGACCCCAGCGGCGGAAGCGACCTGCCGGATGGAAGAGCGCATGGGGAAAGTCCTCTGAACCGAATACGATGTTTACTGTAAAGTAAAGCCATTATAATACAGGCCGTCGGCTTTGTCAAGCATTTTCGCTAAAACCCAGTAATGACGCAAGAAATCGCCGAATGTTCAGAAAAACCAGCGGACTATCCAAATCAATTTTTCCGACCAAATCAATTTTTTCCGGCGCTGCCGCTTTCCGGGTCGATGCCTTTTCCTATGAGCGCCTTGCATTCTGTCAAGCCGCCACAGTGTCCGGCTCTTCTTCCAGCGGCAGCCCCGTCGCCAGCAGAATATTGAGGTGTTCGCGCTCCTGTATGTCATCTTCCACGATTGCCAAATCTTCGTAGAAGTCCGACATCCGCTTAGGCCAGCGGCTGGGCCGGACGGGAACCCGCCACCACTCATCCACTTTGTAGACATCCTCATCTACGACATGAAGCGTGACACCGCCAGGGGTGACACCCATTAAGTGCTCCCGTACCTTTTGCGCGACTTGCTGTTTCGTCAGGAAGTTCAGCTTTTCAACAGCCACTTTTCCGTCATCCATGAAGTCCGCGCCGACGTGATTGCCGTCCAACAGCGCGGTTCCAAGAAGCGGACGCCGCCCCATCGCCAGCACAGCGACTTCAAGCTCTCGCTCCTGCCAAGTAATGGTGGCAATGTGAACCGCCGTTCGGACATCGGCATTATTGGCGAGATTAGCCTCAATTTCCTGGAAGAAGGGCAGGCCGAGGGCGTCCACCGCCTCCGGCGAGAGTGTCAGCGCCCCGGCAAACCCGGTGTCCACAACGCATTCAATGACAAGATTGGGTTGTCCCGGCAGCCGGAAGACTACCTCCACGCGGGCCTGCAAATCCTGCACCAAGACTTGCGTCATGGCGTCGTCCGGGTCAGCGAGCCGCCGACCGCATACACGGCATTGTAGCCGATGCGCTTGCCGTACATCCGCGCGTCCGGGCGGCGCTGCTGAAGCCGCCGCCCAGCCGCCACCAAGTCGTCGCTGATTTCATAGTCGCCGCTCTCGACATCAATAGACACAATCCTGCCGATATTCTCCTCAGTTTCCAGCAGAGTCCGCAGGCGGCTTTCATAAATCTCCTGCCCGCGCTGCCCAATCTCCTCACCGCTCGCTTTTGTCATCATGGTCTCCCGTTCACCAATCCCGCCTTCATCGCTGCGCTTACCCTATGAGAACTCCGATTTGATGATGCCCCAACTATACCCCAGGCGAACAGGAATTGCTGTATGCCGACAAAAACAAACAGCCCCGCGCCGAATCGCGCAGGGCCTGATTTCAGAATGGAAGACACGGGGCTGAACCCCCATGCTTCAAAGTGCAACTCCCCGCCTGCGCGGGCAAAATGCCAATTCGCAAAAGCCTCAATTCTTCGCCCTTACCCACGGGCGCTTGCCCTTCAAAGCACGGCGGGTTCAGCCCCGTGATCCTCCGTGACCTGCTCGTGACCCTCCCACAACCTCTCCGCGCCCTTCCCGCGCCTCCCGCAGCACGCCCGCGCAAACGCCGTGACACTCCCTGAGCGCCTCACCCCCAGAGCTTCACCCCGACCCCGTCGCCTGCGCCGGAGCCGCCGCGCCGGGATACCGAAAGTGTTACTGTCTGCATCCGAAAGCGCCTCCACTCGCGCCTAGTCGGTGCGTGACTGCCGTGCTAGTTCTGTGTCCGGTTTAGCTTCTGAAGCTTTGCTTAATGTACTGCTCATGTTGCTCTGTCTCGTGCTAACGCACGTCGCATGGAGATGATGCGAACGGTATCTTCCTCCGGCTCAGTGAAGGCCACCGCGTCCGGCTCCTCTTTCAGTAGCGTCCCTGCCGCCAGCAGGATATTTAGATATTCGTGTTCTGTGCTGCGACTACATCTACTGCTCGGTAGCCACGCTCCGTTTGAACTGCTGTAAACTCTACTTGCTGTCCTTGGTAAAGTCTCTCATTGTCTGCATTTAGTAAATCCGTGAAGTGAACGAATAACTCTAAACCATCCGTAGAATTGACAAATCCATATCCGCGAATTTCACTGAACCAAGCTATCACACCCATAAGGCGTTTTGTTGTAGCAGCCTGTGTTTTTTGATTCCGCGCTGCCTTCTCAATGAGAACTGTCGTAAAAGCTTTAGTTCGCTCTGGTGGCCCGCCCCAGATCAAGCCGCTTTGACGGACCCTTTCGACTAATTCGCCTGCCTTTCTAAAAGCTTGCTCGCTTGACTCTTCATTACTCATAACATGCAATAAATCATCACAATACTTTTCTATCCCTTTATTGTTCAAAAGTGGCAAATCATTTTGTTCATTTTGCAGCCTGAAAACCATGAGGATTTGAAACTTGTCTTGCCTCCAAACTTTAGGTAGTAAGCCATCTGCAAACAACCTGTCCAATGTTAATAAGGCAGCGCCGCATACATAGTAAGGCAACGCAGAATGAGCGTCACTGAACAATTTACCTCGATAACTGCTTAACAGTTCGCCATAATAGCGATGCGTACTATGTGGTTCATTAAGAAACATCGCCACAAAACACTTGACTTGATTAGTCAGTGTAATAATACGATCCTTACGAATATCAGAGTAATCATACTGCTTTGATCTGCGCTCATAATGAAGAGAGTCCTGGCGGTCACGTCCTAAAGCGAGATAAAACTCCTCAAGCTTTTTCTGGAATGGTGCTAGCGACTCAAAGGCTTCAATCTTGACCTCAGTCTGCCGATTAGTTCCCTGGATGATCTGATTAGTTACTTCACTATCAGCCGTTATGATTAGTTTGAAGGGGATAAATAGGTTACTGGAGATATGCTTTCGGTTGAGATAAAGTATATGGCTTGTTTGGCAACCATTCACAATCTGATAATCTTTCAGTCGAAAAGTAGCACCTACTTTGTTGACATCCCGTGCAACTACAGTAACGCCATTGTTGAGAAGAGCGAAACGGTCATTCCATTCAGCATTGCGAACGGTAGTTTCAATTTCTCTGTTGACTGGATTATGCCCTTGAAAGTCACGGACGTTATCGTAGAACAATCTTTTGTTTAAAGTGTCTTCTTCGTCGCATATTAATCTAAGGTATTCGAGACAAGGAACTATACCAATGTAAGCTTCTTGGACGCCTGCAATTTGTGGTAGTATTGTGTGCTTCTCAAAAACAATTTCTCGGACAATTTTGTGATGGAGTTCTCGGTAGATCCTTTTTATAGCTTCTCCATCTAACGGCGCGAAGTTGACGGCTGAAAACAAGTTAGTCTCTTTTAAATCGTTGACTCCTTGTTCAATTCTGGCTACAAGTGCTTGGTCGCTGTTCCAGATACCTGTAGTTGCATAGTACATTTGACAAATAGGACTTCGATCCATATCAATACTAGCGTCGTAGATATGTTCCTTGATTTCATATCTTTCACGAACTGCGTTGTTTGCATCTTTTGGCACGGTTCCACCAAAGAAGCGCCTTACTCCAGAAATGAACGTACCAATATCGCTAGCATCGAAGTTAGCAGATGTTTTCGACTGAACAAATATAAACTGAACATCCAGCCGGCGCATATCTTTTTTGAAGTAGTCAACGTCGCTCTTTGATGTTACCAAATGGTCATTAACAACAATACCTAAACCATCTAAACCAAGATCACCACCTCCACCTAAAGCAACGTCTTCCAAATTAAAAGGATCAGGATAATGCTTTGATATTACACAGTAGTTGACGAACTGCTCAAATGCTGCTGCTTCATCTAAATCTTCTATAAGAAGTTGCTTCTTGAAATCTTTGAGATGGGCTTCTATTATTCGATCTTTCAAGTTTTTCCTCATTTACGATGCTGGCGCTGTACGTCTTGATGTCACCGTCCTGATAATGCTTGACTGACATACACTATTATACCATGACTTCATACAACAAACTTCGCGAAACATTGTATAGTGTAAAAGGCTCATAGAAAAGCCCCACGCCAAATGGCGCGGGGCTTCTGCTTTTGCCGGGCTAGACGGCGGCGGGGCGGGGCTGGAGGGTGTCCAGCAGATGGCCGGCGGCGCTGATGCTGTCTTCTTCGATGAGCTGGCGCAGGACGTAGGGGAGGATGCCGCCGTTGAGGTAGTAGTCTACTTCAATCGGCGTGTCAATGCGGAGCGTCAGCGGGACTTCTTCGGTCTCGCCACTCGCGCGGTGGATGACCAGCGTTACGTCCATCTGGGGCGACAGGCCGTTCTTGTAGCCGGTCAAATCGAACGTCTCGGTGCCGTCGAGGCCGAGTGTCTGAGCATTCACGCCTTCTTTGAACTGGCACGGCAGGACGCCCATGCCGACGAGGTTGGAGCGGTGGATGCGCTCGAACGACTGGGCGATGACGACTTTGACCCCCAATAAATTGGTGCCTTTGGCGGCCCAGTCACGCGACGAGCCGGTGCCGTATTCCTGGCCGGCGAAGATCATCAGCGGGACGCCGAGATCACGGTAGATGAGGGACGCATCGTAAATGCTCATCTCCTCGCCGACGGGCTGGTAGACGGTCATGCCGCCGATGACGCCCGGTACCATCAGGTTCTGGATGCGGACATTCGCGAACGTGCCGCGCATCATGATCCGGTGGTTGCCCCGGCGCGAGCCGTAGGAGTTGAAGTCTTCTTCGGGAACGCCCTTCTGCTGCAAGTACAAACCGGCGGGAGAGGACGCTTTGATCGCGCCTGCCGGGCTGATGTGGTCGGTCGTGACCGAGTCGCCGAAGATGGCGAGCGGACGCGCCTTCGTAATCGTCGGGGCCGAGGTCGGCAGGGCCAGGCTGAACTTGTCGAAGTAGGGCGGCTCGCGGATATAGGTGGACGTTGCATCCCACTCGTAGACGGAACCCAGTGAGGAAGGAATCTCCTGCCAGAGCGGGTTCTGCTCGGCGAAGTCTTTGTAGAGACGCCGGTAGACTTCCGGGTCATTTGCCGCCGACAGCATCTCGGCGATCTCGTCGGTCGTCGGCCAGAGGTCTTTCAAATAGACATCTTGATTGAACTTGTCCTTGCCGATAGGGTCTGTGTTCATGTCAATGTCCACGGTGCCGGCCAGCGCGAATGCGACGACCAGCGGCGGAGACATCAGGAAATTCGCGCGGACGTTCTGGTGAACGCGGGCCTCGAAGTTTCGGTTGCCCGACAGCACCGACGCGACGACAAGGTCATTGCGCGTGACGGTCTTCTCCAGGTTCGGCTCCAAGGGACCGGAATTGCCGATACAGGTGGTGCAGCCATAGCCGACGGTCTGGAAGCCCAGCCGGTCCAGGTAACGGGTCAGGCCGGTCTTGTCCAAATACTCGGTGACGACGCGGGACCCCGGCGCGAGCGACGTTTTGACGGTCGGGCGGACGGTCATGCCACGCTCGGACGCCTTCTTAGCCACCAAGCCCGCCGCCAGCATTAAAGACGGGTTTGCCGTGTTGGTGCAGCTTGTAATCGCGGCAATCACGATGTCGCCGTGGGACAATTCCACCATCGCCTGCGGGAACTCACCGAGCGGTACGTCTTCAATGCGGTCAGGCGTAGGCCGGTTCTGGACCATTTCGTTTTCGGTAAACGCCGCCGTGTCGTTGACCGTGTCCAGCGGCGCGGTTTCTTCCGGCAGGGTCGCCCCATCCTGGTCGCCGCCGCCGGAGATCGGCTTGACGTTGTGGCTCATGCCCGTGAGGACCACGAACTTCTTGTTCAAGTCCGCCAGCGACTTGTTGTACGCCGTGGGGTTCAACAGCAATTCATGGAACTTAGACTTGATTTCCGGCAACTCGATCCGGTCCTGCGGGCGCTTCGGCCCGGCGACGCTCGGCTGGACTGTCGCCAAGTCCAGCTCAAGAAGCTGAGAATACACAATCCCGCCCGCTTCCGGCATCCCGAACAGGCCCTGGGCTTTAAAGTACTGCCGGAATGCATCCACTTGGTCGTCGGTCCGGCCCGTCGCGGCTAAGTAACGGCAGGACTCTTCATCTACGGGGAAGAAGCCCATTGTCGCGCCGTATTCCGGGGCCATGTTCGCAATCGTCGCCCGGTCCGTGAGACCAAGAGACGCCGCGCCCTCGCCGTGGAACTCGACAAACTTGCCGACGACTTTGGCCTTGCGAAGCATTTCCGTGATGGTCAGGACTAAGTCGGTCGCCGTGACGCCGGGCATCAGCGCCCCCGACAGATGGACCCCGACCACGTCCGGCGTTAGGAAATACACGGGCTGACCAAGCATCCCCGCCTCGGCTTCAATCCCGCCGACGCCCCAGCCGACAATCCCCAGGCCGTTGATCATCGTCGTGTGCGAGTCGGTCCCGACCAGCGTGTCTGGGTAAAAGACATCATCTTTGGACAGCACACCTTTAGCAAGATACTCTAAATTGACCTGGTGAATAATCCCGATGCCAGGCGGCACGACCGAGAAGCCGTTGAACGCCTGCATACCCCATTTGAGGAACTGGTAGCGGGCGCGGTTCCGCTTAAACTCCATTTCCATGTTAAGCTGGAGCGCGTTTTCAAGCTCCGAGTAGTCTACTTGGACGGAATGGTCTACCACTAAATCTACGGGAACCAGCGGCTCGATCATGCCCGGATCGCGGCCCATGCGCTCCACGGCGGTCCGCATCGCTGCCAGGTCTACCAGCAGCGGCACGCCGGTAAAGTCCTGCAAGACGACGCGGGCAACGACAAACGGCACTTCGGCGGTCCGCTCGGCATTTGGCTGCCAGTTCGCCAGCTCGCAGATGTCCGCTTCCCGGACCCGCTTGCTGTCGTAATTTCGCAGCACGGACTCCAAGACAATTCGGAGGCAGACGGGCAGCTTGGAGATCGGGCCGACATCGGCCTTTTCAAGCTGCGGCAGCGAGTAAAACTGCCCCGTTTTCCCATCGCCATAGGTGAACGATTGCAGAGTATCAAAGAGTGAGTGCATTTCTGCCATGAGTAGAGAACCCTCTTCCAAAGTTGTTGTTATCTGCCTTTAGTATATCGGCGGCAGGGCAGACAAGTCAAGCAAATTCCGCGCTGTGCTGCGATGCACTCGAAAAGCCACAAACTGACACGCTGTTCGCTTTTTGTGCCGACGTGACATACTCTTTTATCAGACTACAAGGGAGGCACATGAGTGACCGATCCGCAGCTACTTCGGCAATTTGTGCAGGGGCACTCGCAGGCGGCGTTCTCGCAGATTGTCTCGCGGCACATCAACTTTGTTTACTCCGTCTGCCGGCGTGAGACCGGCGACGCGGCGCTGGCCGAGGATGTCACGCAAGTCGTGTTCCTGATTTTGGCGCAAAAAGCGGTGACGCTCCGCATCGAAACATCGCTCTCCGGCTGGCTGTTCCAGACAGCCCGCTTTGCCTCAAAGAACGCGCGGCGTCGGGAGGCTTATCGAAAAATGCAGGAGCAAAAAGCGCAGGAACAAGCGGCACCATTGGGTCAAGGCGAAAACACTCTGTGGAATCAAGTCGAGCCGCACCTCAACGCCGCGCTGGCGGCCCTCAGCGCCAAAGACCGGGAAGCGGTTCTGCTGCGCTTCGCGGACGGCCTCAGCTTCCCGGAACTCAGTGCCGCTTTGGGAACGTCGGAGAACGCCGCCCGGATGCGCGTCAGCCGCGCCGTCAGCCGCCTGCGCCAATCGTTTGCCGGTGCCGGCATCACCCTCTCCGCCGCCGTTCTTACCGGCTTCCTGGCCGAGCGTACCGTTCAAGCCGCACCCCCCGCGAGTGTGGCGCTCCTCACCAAAGTCGGCGGCAGCGGAGCCGCCGTCAGCCCGCAAGTTTCTTTCCACCTACAAGGAGCCGTGAAAGCAATGACACTCAGCAAAATTACACTCACCGCCGCCGTCGCCCTCGCCATTGCCGCTGCCATTAGTGTGCCATTCGTGACGCGGGCGCAGAACCCCGCGCAGAACCCAAAGGCCGTATCGGCTCCCGCAACGCAGCCTGCTCCCGTGTCCGGCTCTGGGCAGGGCGTTCCGGCTTCAAGCGCCGTGCTACTGGCGCTGAACAAGCTACAGCTTTCAGAGCCGTTCACATTAAAATACACGGCTGTCACGAAAGATATTTCGACGCCCGCGATGTGGGGGGTTCAAACAGATATGCTCAAACATTCTTATGAAGTCATGGCAAAAAATGGCGACATCACCCAGGCCGTGGCGGAGGAACAAATAAGAATGATCGGTGCTGGAAAGATTGCTCAGTCACCGCCGTCCCAGTTCGATGTGACGCTCTCGTTTGACGGCAACAGGCTGTTTTACCAAAAAACAGAGCCAGGAGCCAATCTATTGACGGTCATCTACGACGGCAAGAAGACGTATAGTTATGAGACTTCCGCCCACAGCATGACGCTTTACCCAGAACTCAAGTTCGGCCAGATGTCCTCCTGTCCGATTCCGGGCGCGGGACTCCCACAGATGCCGCTCCTACAGAATTCTTCGGCCTTGAACACTCCGCAAGGTTTACTCATTAAAGGAAATGTCCTTTCAACCGGCGTCGGCGGGAAGCCCATTTACTATGAGCGAGGCGCGATTGCGCTGGATGAAGATCACGGAAGCAAAGAAGTGGCCGCGATGACGCTTTTTTACTTTGAGCGAAACTTTCCTGAAGAGCGCTGGGAGTTTCAATCTCATCGCCAGTTCCAGAACCTACCTATTGCTTCAGCAATTCGATACACGCGCTACGCGCCCACGGAGAACACGCCGGTAGATGCTCCAAATACTCAGCCGTGGCTTTCAGAAATAATCACCCAGTATCAGCTTGTCTCAGCCTCGGATACTCCGGTTGATGCAAGTCAGTTTGACCCTGTCCACTTGATGGCACCAGGCAATCAAGTCTACGAAAATACAGCGCAGGGCTTCTCATCGTACCTATGGAAAGCAGGCGGAGGATTTTGACAAAGAAAACGCCCCGGCAGAAAGTTCTGCCGGGGCGTTGGGACTTCTTGAAGCAGGGCTGCGCCGCCATACAGTTTTCGAGGGTTGTACTAAATTCATCGCGTTTAAGCTGGTGCAGCGTGCCACAAAAAAGCGGCGAAAAATATAAATACCGGTCATACTTAGGCAGATATTGCTTGAGCGACTATTTTCGCAGGATGACAACAGATTGGAACTTGTTCGCAAACAACGCATTCGGAACCGCGCTCGCTTCTTAATTCTGACCGACCCCGATCTGAAGACCGGCACGGCCCGCGCGATTACCGTGGACATGCAGGCGCAGACTGTCGAGCGGGTCAAAGACGCTGCCGCGCTGCTGCGGTCCGCTGCCTGGCAGCCGCTGACGAGCGCTGACCCCGATTTGGATACGCTGGTGCGCTGGGTGCCTGCGCTTCGGCGTCACCGGGGCATCGAAATCCGCCTGCTGTCGGGCGTGACAGCCTGGGTTTTGTGGCGTCAGTGGTCAAGCGCCAATCCCGAAGTGCAGGCGCAGCTTTCGGCGCTGACGCAGGACTTCAGCATCCCCGCCTATGAATCCGATGGCGATTATTTCCTTGCCGTTCACGCCGCGAAAACGTTGGGGGGTGAAGTTCTGGACCCGCCGCGCTCCGTGCCGGATTTAGGCAGTGAGGCATACTAAAAAATCCCCTTGCGGGGCGCGAGATTTTGTGCTAGAATAAGCCCTGACAGCGACAAGAAATGGAACAGTATGGCCGAAGAAGAAACAGGATTTACATTTGTGGACCGCCGCCGGACGGTGCCGGACCCCGCGCCGGAAGTTCCCCGCGAGACCCCGGCCGACCCGGAACTCGTTACGGAGGCGCTCAACGGCGAAGACAAGGCAGACACGGACTACTTGACGAGCGCGGATGCCGAGGGCGAGGGGCGTGCGCCGACCACCTATGACCTGCTTGGCTACTGTATCAACCTGCTGGCATCGCAGGCATGGCAAAAGCTCGGTTTGCTGGCCGACCCACAGACCGGCGAGGCGCAGCCGGATTTAGCCGAGGCCAAAGTTGCGATTGACGCCGTCGGCGATCTGGCCTCCCGCCTGGAAGCCGCGTCGGATGGCGTGGTGCCTGCCGACCTGCGCCGAGATCTGAAGACGCTCGTCAATGACCTGCGCCTGAATTACGTTTCCCAGCGCGGCCCGTCCGCCTGATTTATCTTTGTTCCTTTTATTCACCATGATCCGAAGCAACCTGCCTTTGCCGTTTTTGTACCGTCTGCGCCTACGGGCCGGTGATGCCGCCCGTCGGGCAGTGTCCGCTCCTACGCGGACGCCCATCCGCGCCGCCCGTCGCCCGGCGTCACGCGACGCCGCATCGGTCTGGCTGGACTTCGTGGGCCAGTATGAGCGCTTCACGGAAATCTTGTGCGCGGCGGCGAAAAATGGCTGTGACCCCCGCAAAGAGTCCGAGTATGCACAGATGCGCCTTTGGTTTGTCGGGAATTACTACCGGATCGCGGCGTGGCTGCGCCCGGAACTGGAACAGGAGTTTGTGGGGGATACCGGACCGAGCATTGCCGACTACGCCGGGCAGAAGCGCACTCTCGACGCTTTGGAAGCCCTGTTCCTGCCGCCGACCCTGCGCGAAGTCTTGAAGCATGATATGGGCGACCTTATCCCGCGCGTCGCCCGCATCAGCGAAGTTGTCTACCGCTGCTCTGCTGAATGGGAACAGTCGCAGGAAGCATGACATTCACAAAAGGACCCGGCGCTTTCAGAGCCGGGTCCTTTTGGTTTCAAACAGGCGCTGTCTGCGCCCGCATTTCTGCAAGCGCCGCTTCGTTGTCATCGTACAACTGAAAGATTTTCACCAGGCGCGTGATCTCAAACGCCCGCCGGACAAAGGGGGTCGTCTGAACCAAGCAGATGCCGCCTTCATGCTCACGTACCCGCCGGACTGCATCCACGAGGACCCCGAGCGCGGCACTGTCGAGGTAGGGGACTTCCGCCAAATTGATGACTATCCGGTAGCATTCCTGTTCAATCAGCTCGCGCAGCGCATCTCGCAGCAGCGAACAAGTGTGCAGATCAATCTCACCTTTCAGATGCACGAGCGCGATCTGGTCCGGCGTTTTCTGTGTGTCTATTTCCAGGTTCAAGTCAAAAGCCTCCCCTTGTTGAAGCAAAGCCGGTTTGTTAAAGCGTGTGTACCCACTTCGCTTTTATTCCAACACGTCAAGCGCCCAAGCGACGCAAAACTCGCAATTTTTGGGTATGCTCACGCTGATTATTCCACAAAACACAACAAAGAGGCAAAACAATGCAGTATCGGCACTTAGGAAAATACGGCGTTAAGGTCAGTGAAGTTTCGCTTGGCTCCTGGCTCACTTACGGCGGGGCGACCGAGGACGAAGCGGCGCGGTCGTGCATTGAGAAAGCGTATGATCTCGGCATCAACTTTTTCGACACGGCCAACGTCTACGCGCGGGGCAAGTCGGAAGAAGTCGTCGGCAAATCGCTTGCGCCCTATGCCCGCGATTCGTATTTCCTCGCCACGAAAGTCTATTTCCCGATGGGCGACGGCCCGAACGACCGGGGCCTGTCGCGCAAGCACATCTTTGAGCAGTGCCATCTGTCGCTGAAGCGCCTCGGCACCGATTATATTGATTTGTACCAGTGCCACCGCTACGACAGCGAAACCCCGCTGGAAGAAACTTTAGTTGCTTTAGATGATCTGGCGCGTCAAGGCAAAATTTTGTACGCCGGCGTTTCCGAATGGACCGCGGCCCAGATTACCCATGCCTGCGATTATGTGCGTGGGAACCACCTGCACCCGATCGCCTCAAACCAGCCGTATTACAGCCTGCTCGGCCGCAGCATTGAAAAAGAGGTCATCCCCGTCTGTGAGCGCGAAGGCATCGGTCAGGTCGTCTTTTCGCCGCTCGCTCAGGGCGTCCTCACCGGCAAGTACAAGCCTGGCCAGCCGGTTCCCGAAGGCAGCCGGGCGTCTGATCCCACACAAAATCAGTTTCTAGGCAAAGACCGCTTAGACGATGCCACCCTGACAGGCGTTCAGAAGCTTGCCCCCATCGCCGAAGGCTTAGGGCTGTCTATGGCCCAGCTTGCGCTCGCCTGGTGCCTGCGCCAGAAAAACGTCAGCAGTGTCATCATCGGTGCATCGCGGCCCGCTCAGGTCGAAGACAACGCCGGCGCGTCCGGCGTCACGCTCTCGCCGGAAACACTAACGGCAATGGACGAGGCTTTGGCCGGCGTCCCGTCGGCTCGGTAGCATGTATACTTGTAACCAACGGTATCGAAGGAGGCCGACGAATGGGGGAAGCGCAGGTGCTGGAAGGCACAGCGGAAGATATTGCGGCCCGGCTCCGGGAAACTTACCCGAAGCAAATACTGCGGGTGACGGTAGAGCCGCAGGAGGAAGAGCCGCTGCTGGATTTCGCAGATTATCCTCATACCGTAACCAGCGAAGCGCAGCTTATAAAGCTGCTGCTCGAATCCGTAAACGGCAGCACAAGGCACGAAGTCACTGAGGAGACTTGGGAGCAGAGGAAAGCGGAAGTCCGCCGCCGAATGGCGAGCCGTCCATGAGCCTTGAGATTATTGAGACGCCGGAGGCCGTCGACGATGTCATCAAGGCGGCAGAATACATTGCCAGCCGATCCAGCCTCAACGCTTCCGACAAGTTCCTGGAGTCTGTTAAAAGCACCTATCGAGAGATAGCCGAAATGCCCGGCATGGGTGCCGCGCGTGACTACGGTCAGCCGGAATTGAAAGGGATGCGTATGTGGCGTGTCGCTAAATATCCGCGCTTTCTTGTTTTCTATGTAGCAACAGGCAGTGAGCTTGTCATCCTACACGTTCTAAATGGCTCCCAAGACATTGGCGCAATTTTTCGTGCGCCCACAGAGTGACGCTTCTGGCTACGTGGTCACTGGTCCTGTGCAGTTTTTGCAAGTTTCATTAGGAGGTATCCGACGTGCGAATTGACTTCAAGTCGCTACAGCGGCGCGACTGCACATTCATGCGCTGTTTTGTGACTGCCGTGGCTTTCGGCTGGTGCTATATCCTGGCCTCCGATTATCCGCATCCTCACATCGCGCCGTTCCGTCTAGTCTGCATTGGTTGTTGGCTGTCTGTATGACGTTTCAGGCGGCAGCATATTGGATGGAGCCGCGTCGTCGCAAGCCACTATGATCTCGGATTAGCACGATCTACTTACGTTCTGTTGAAGCTGTATAGTTTTTGTGAGGCATATGTAATGACTGATTACGAAATCTTGACGACGAACAAAGATTTGGCAGCACGGGCGGCTGAACTCATCTATGAGGCGGCACGATCTGCGATCGCCGAGCGAGGGCGGTTTACGATTGCGCTCACCGGCGGGAGCAGCCCACGGCAGACGTATGAACTGCTGGTAAACGCGGCGCCGGAGCAGATGGACTGGACGAAAGTGTTTGTCTTCCTCGGTGATGACCGCTTTGTGCCGTACAGCAGCAAGGACTCGAACTACGAGATGTGCCGGGAACTGCTTTTGAACCATGTGCCGATTCCGTCGGAGCAGATTTTCCCCATTCACACCGATACGGCGACAAAAGAAGAGTCTGCCGCGCTGTACGCCGAAACACTGTCAAAAGTGTTTAATGCGCCGCAGTCCGGGCCGGCACCGGCGTTTGACATGATCCTGCTCGGCATGGGCGACGACGGCCACTGCGCGTCGCTGTTTCCTGGAATGCCGACACTGACCATCACAGATAAATGGGTGGTCTCGTCGCCGCCCGGCACCCTGCCGCCGCCGGTGGACCGGGTGACATTTACGTTTCCCGTGCTGAACGCCGCCCGGTCTGTCTTGTTCCTCGTGGATGGTGCGAAAAAAGCGCCTGCCGTGCGGGACATTCTGGAAGGCGTGTCTGCCGTCAATGTCCATCCGTCTGCCGGGGTGCAGCCGGTGAGCGGCAAGCTGCTTTGGCTGCTGGACACGACCGCCGCATCCCTGCTGACTCGGCCATGAGTGCTTCCGACCATCTGGCGAACGAGCGGACGTTTTTGGCCTGGTTCCGCACGGCGATTTCTTTGCTGGGGTTCGGCATTCTGATTGCCAAGCTGCGGTTTTTAGAAGCAGGGGCGGGGCTGGGGCAAGGCGCGGGCGTCCGATCCACCCGCCTCGGCCTGGCGTTTGCCGTCGGCGGGCTGCTGACGCTGGTGCTGTCGGCCTGGCAGTACTGGCGCACCAAGCGGATGATTGACAGCGGCAATTACCAATCGCCGGTGCAGATAATTTTTGCATTCTCGGCGGTCGCGATTGCACTAGGGCTGGCAAGCGTCGTGTACCTAATAAGCATTTCCAAGTAAGAGCCGTGGGTTTTGCACCCACGGTCTCAAGCAGCTTATGCCTGGTACTGCTTATGTGTGGCACAGCTTATGCCTGGTACTGCGTGTCACTGACCTGTTCCATCCAGTCCACGGGGGAGCCGTTGAGCTTCTCTTGGAGGGCAATGTGACTCATGGCCGTGGTGGGAGCTGCGCCGTGCCAGTGCTTCTCGCCCGGTTCGAACCAGACGACATCACCGGGCCGGATTTCCTCAATCGGCCCGCCCTCACGCTGAACCCTGCCGCAGCCGGCAGTGACAATCAAAGTCTGACCAAGCGGGTGAGTATGCCAGGCGGTGCGTGCGCCTGGTTCAAACGTCACCAAAGCATTGCTGAGACGGGCCGGCTCAGGCGAGTTGAATAGTGGGTCAATCCGTACTGTGCCGGTAAAATACTCGGCGGGTCCTTTGCCGGAGGGCTGTGAGCCGATGCGCTTGATTTCCATGGCTTGATCATACCCGCAAGCAAGACGCTAAAACACGCGCTCCACCAGCCCGTAGCCGATCAGTCCGCCCCAGATGGTGCTGAGGCCGCCGACAAGGCCGGCGACGAGGGCATTGCGCCAGGTGGCATCGGCGTGCATCGCCCGGATCGCCAGAGGTCCAAGCGTCAGCCCAATGACCATCTCGGCGACGATGATGTACAGCGGCGTGTGGCCGAGCATCCGGCAGTTTTGGTACTGCCACCAGTGGGCGTGATAGGCCATCTCTTCGTAAAAAGGGATATTGACCGTGCCGAGCAGGGCGGTCAGGGCCATGCCCCGCCCTCTGCCGAGACGTAAAATCGCGCGGTGACCGAGGTAGCCAATTTGGGCTGCCACCACCATCCAGGCCGTCGGCATCCAGAACGGCGACAGCCAGAGCATGGGGCTGCGTGCGACGGTGTAGTTCAATGTGCCGGTGAAGCGGACGCACAGGGCGTCGGCAAGCAGCTCCACTACTCCCAGCCCCAAGCCGAACAGCAGCAGGCGGGCCATGACTCGGTCTTTGTAGACGGCGACATGCCACACAAAGAGGGCAATGGAGACACTATTCAACGCAAGCGCCGTTCGCCCGTCCGACCAGGGCTTGTCACACAGCAGAATCACCGTCAGGACCGAAAGCGCCACTGTCCCCAGCACGGTTTGCAGGCGTTTCTGCTCAAATTGAGCCGCGGTCACTGTGCGCCTGCTGATAACTCCAGCATCTGCCGGAACATGTGGAAGATGGAAAACGCGAATACCGCCACAACGACGACCAGCAGCAGCCAGGCGAGACTGGTGATGTACCGGGGTGTCAGAACATGCGACCGCATACGCGCCCAGAACCAGCTTCGGTCTGGTTTAACCCGGTGGTTATGCTTGGGTTCCGGCGTTGACGAGACAAGTTTCATGGGTAGCTCCTGCATTTCCATAACGCAGACGGTGCGGTTTGGGTTCGCTCCATAAACGCTTCCGTGAAAATCATGGTATCATAAAGGGCTATGATTGTTCAAAAGGGCTGGCGGCAGATGGACTGGATCCTGCTCGGCACGGCGCTGCTGATCTGCGCCGCCGGGGTGCTGGCGATCCGAAGCGCTTTGCATTTAGATTTGCATCCGCTGGATATGGTCCGAAAACAAATTGTCGGGGTCGTCCTGGGTGTCGCCGCCGCCGTGACATTGGCTCATTCGGATTACGAAGTGCTGCTCAAGCGCTACGCCCGTTATTTGTATCCCCTGAATATCTTCTTGCTCCTGGTCGTGCTGAGCCACTTCGGCGGACACGCGGCGAAAGGGGCATCACGCTGGATCAAGCTCGGTCCGTTTGAATTGCAGCCATCCGAGTTTGCCAAAATTATTCTCATCACGACCCTAGCCCTATTTTTGGCTCAGCATGAGCAGACGATCACCGAGTGGCGGACCCTCTTAAAGTCGCTGCTGCATATCGGCGTGCCGATGCTGCTGATCGCCAAGCAGCCGGACCTCGGAACCGCGCTGGTGCTGCTTGCCATCTGGTTCGGCATGACACTGATCGCCGGGGCAAGGCCGCTGCATTTGCTGGCCGTGCTGCTGGCGGGCGTGGCACTGTTTGCGGTATTGTGGCAGTTTAACCCTGGGCACATCTTGAAAGACTACCAAAAGAACCGGCTTCAGGTCTTCTTGAACCCGGCGGCGGACCCGCGCGATACGGGATACCACCTGCGCCAAAGCGAGATCGCCATCGGCTCTGGCGGCATCGGCGGGGAAGGGTATGAAAAAGGAGCGCAGAGCAACGGCCGATTTATCCCGGAGCAGCACACCGATTTTATCTTTACGATTGTTGGGGAAGAAGGTGGCTTCGTCGTCTGCTTGGTCCTGCTGGCGCTCTATTTAATCCTTCTGGAACGAGGCGTCGCCGTGATGGCAGAATGCCGAGACCCGCTGGGGCGGCTTCTCGCAGCAGGCATCCTGTCTATGCTGACATTCCATATCGTCGTCAACGTCGGCATGACGATGGGAATTATGCCGGTGGTTGGCGTCCCGCTGCCGTTCTTTTCGTATGGCCTCAGCAGCCTGCTGGTCAACTTGTCCGCTGTCGGCCTCCTGCTGTCTGTCGCCGCCCGCCGCCACCGAGTCATGTTCTGAGGACTCCAGATGTTCCGAGGACTCCAGATGTTCTACGCCTTCCAATCTGGGTACACTCTGCACAGCATACTTTAGAAAGATAGGAGACGGTGCTGTGTCCCGGTTACGTCTGATTTCGGTCGTTTGTGCCTGCATTCTTTTCTGGGCGCTCCTCGGTGCAGTCCTAGGACTGTTCTTTCGCCATCCGCTCGGCGGCTTTATCTGTGGGCTGGTGCTTGGCAGCCTTTATGCCGTCGCTTGCTCGTGGGCGGCACCGAAATTTCCTGGTGATGTGTGGGACGCGAAGCTGCTGGAAAATGTCAACGCGCCCAAGCTGTACGAAATGCTACGCACGCTTTCAGACAGGACAGGGATTGCTCTGCCGACGCTATACTTTATGCCTCACCCCAGCCCGAATGCATTTGTCTCGGCAGGGCGAGACGGCGAGACGGCGATTATCGTGTCGTCGGGCCTGACCCAGCATCTGGAAAAAGACGAAGTGCAGGCCGTGATGGCCTTGATGATGGCCCGTTTGGCGACGGGGGCAATGCCGGCTTGGACAATCGCTGCGACTCTTGCCGGTGTTCCGGTGTCGGTCGGCCTCTCCTGGATGCAGCGCCCCGGCCTCGCGCCTTTGGGTAAGGCGCTTTTGATGTTTGCTGCCTCCCCGTCCGCTCTGTTGAACCGGCTGGCATGGGACGAAAAAGTCATCACCGCGTCGGATTACCATGCCGCGCACCTCGCGGAGCAGGCAGGTTCACTCGCGCGGGCGCTGGCAAAAATTGAAACAGGGAGGACAAGGGAAGGAGTGGACGCAGGTAACCCGGCAACTGCAATGCTGTTTGCTGTGCCGCCCTTGCTGCCCCTCTCAGGGGCGAGTGCGCCGCTGTGGCAGCGCGGCCTTGCGATGTTCCCGTTTCGTACGCCCGATTCCGCGACACGGGCGGCACGGTTCGCCGAAGTTGTTCCTTCTTATGAAACAGAAGCCCCGGAAGAGTTTCGCATCTACTAGACGTATTTGACACAGCCGCCCAAAATCGTCTATACTTGGGAAAACCAGCCCCACTTAGCTTAAAACCATGAATGATATTCCGCCCGCTGATATGCTGCTTTGGGAAGCTCTGCCGGACCTGACTTTGAACATCGCGCAGACCGCGGTGCTGTGCGGTATTTCTGTCCGCCAGCTCGGCTACTGGACTCGGCAGGGCTATGTGGAAGCGTCCGGACAAGGCGCACGGCGGGCTTACGGGCTGGGAGCCATTCGCAGGGTGCTGGAAATCCGCAAAGCGATGGAAGCCGGCGCTTCCCTGCGCCAGTCCCTGCGCCAGATTGGCGACGTTATACAGGAAGACATACGCGGGGAAGCGGCCGTTCCCGCCGCACCGATGCCCTCTCTCCCGCCGCAGGCCCCGACTGTGTCCCGAAGCCTGACGGCGTTTTTTGACGTCAATACCCATACCCGCGACCATGCAGGCGGTCTAGCCGTCAAGCTAGGCTGGGCGGAGGACGATGTCCGCCAGGCCGCCGACGCTTTGTGTGCGTCCGGCGTGCTGTCTTGCTCTGTCTGCCAGGGGATGACCGTATTCCACCGCCGGGAAAAAGAGACTGCCCATGCCTGAGACAGCTAAAGAAAGCAGCGGCATTCGGGAAAATCAACTGGAAGGAACGGGCCAGGAGATTAGCCGGACGCCGCTTGGCATTGGTGGTTTGGACCGGCTGCTGCAAGGTGGCCTGCCGGATGGGAATTCGGTCCTCATTCAGGGTGCACCGGGAACAGGCAAAACTGTGCTTGGGATGCAGTTTTTGGAGGCCGGCATTACGCAGCTTAATCAGCCCGGCCTGCTGGTTACATTTGAAGAACACCCGCGCCGCTTGTACCGGGATGCCCGTGCCCTGGGCTGGGCATTTGATGCGCTTGAGCGCGACCGTAAACTGCTGATTGTCTTCACCTCCCCTGAAGCTTTCCTGAGTGAGCTTGTCTCCGACCAGTATGGGCGTCTGATCCAAGAGTATGGCTTCCGGCGGGTGGTAGTGGACAGCTTAACCCAGTTTGAAAGCTACCCCAGTGCCTCTGAGCAGGCGCGGGTGCGGTTCGAGCGCGTGGTCAACGGCCTCCGGCGGGAAGGGGTCAGCGTCATGATGACCCGCGAAACAGAAGGCCGCGAAGCGCCGTTCCGAGTGACGCCGGAAGAGTACCTCGCCGACACGATCATCCAACTTGAAAACCGGCGCCTGGCAGACACCCGTGACGGGCGGCGGACCCGGCTGTTGGAAGTCCTCAAGAATCGCGGCTCCGCGCATTCCTCGTCCCTGCATCAGTTCTCAATCGGCCCCGGCGGCCTGACAATCGCCTCCAACTCCCACACTCAATAATGCCGGTACCGGGTCTCATAAAACCGGGTAAACTAAAAGCATTGAGGCTCCATTCCCATGACACCTTCCCACTGCCCACTGTTTGGTCCGGCGCTCGCGAGACTGCATGACCCGGCGCAGATTGCCGTCTACTTGAAAGCCCAGCACCGGCAGATCAACAGCCTGGAGTCCCTGCGCGAGAATACTGGTATGGATCTGCTGGCTTGTAACACGGCCCTCGTAGATGCTGTCCTGCGGCGCTTATTTGCCCTGGCGATTGAGCGAGCGGATGCTGAGGGTCAGGGGCAGGACGCGCCCCCCGCACTGGCGATCATTGCCACCGGCGGCTACGGACGGCGTGAGCTGGCTCCATTTTCCGACGTAGACGTGACATTTGTGCCGGCCCTGGAAGATGATCCGTATCTGAACATCCTGATCAAAGACATGTTCCAGATGGTCATGGACGTCTTTTTGTATGGCGCAGATCTCAAAGTCGGCTACGCTTACCGTTTGATCGGCGACTTGAAGCGCCTGGACCATCAAACGCAGACGACGCTGCTGGATGCCCGCTTTTTGTGCGGCGACAAAGCCCTGTTCACTGAGTTTCGGGCTGAGTTTCGGGAATATCTTCTCACCGCCGATTTTCTGTTCCAGAAGTGGGCCGAGCGCGAAGGTGTCCTGCAAAAGCATGGCGGTGACCAGGTATACGGGTTGGAGCCGAATGTCAAAGAAGGCGCGGGCGGTCTCAGGGATATTCAAAATGCCGAGTGGATGGGGGAAGTGCGCTGCCACGCGGGGCTGTCTCAGGTCTGGCCCGTGCTGGTCGAGCAGGGGTATGTGACGCGAGGCGATGCTGCCGAGATCAAGGCCGCCCGCGATTTCCTCCACTGCACCCGTGCCGCGCTGCACATCGCCGGCAGCGGGGCGCGGGACAAGCTGACCGCTGAAAAGCAGGAAGTGGTCGCCGCCCTGCTCGGCTATGCCGACACCGCGGACGCTCCGGCAGTCGAGATTTTCATGCGCGAGTACTTTTCCTCCGCAGCGTCGGCCCGGCGGATTTCGCGCAAGGTCATTCGGCGCTGCCTGGATAGTGAGATTGAAATGGGCCTGGGATTGGCTTCCGTGGAGCGGCGCTTGACTCTGGCCGATGCCGCCGCTGCTGAGCGAGACCTGGCTCTGCCGCTTCATGTCGCCGAGCTGGCGCAGGCGTATGGACTGACCGTGTCGGACAGTCTTGACGAAGAACTCCGGCGCTTTCTGGCGCTGACCCCGGCACCTGCCGACTGGCACCTGGCCGGGCGTGTGCTGACCCGCATTCTGCTGGCGGGCCGGGATGTCGCCGGCACTTTGGACCGGCTGGAAGCCGTTGGTGCCTTGGCGTGGCTCCTGCCGGAGTTTGGGCCGCTGATGACGCTGATCCCTTACGATGCCGCCCATGATTTCACGGTCGGGGCGCACTCTCTGCACGTCGTCCGCAACTTGGAGCGCTTCAAAACGGAGGCTGGCTTCCCGGAAGGCCGCCGAATCTTCGGTGAGGTCGCACACCCCGAAGTGCTGTATCTGGCGGGCCTGCTGCACGACATCGGCAAGCAGTGGCCGCATGGTTCCCATGCCGAGACCGGCGCGGACGCCGCCGCAAAAATCTGTGAGCGGCTGGGCTGGGACGATGAGCGCCGGGATAAAGTCGTGTTTTTGATCCGCCGCCACCTGCTGATGGCTGAAACTAGCCGGCTGCGCGACATGGCGCTGGAAGAGACGACCCGTGACTTCGTCCGCCAAATCCCCGACAGCGACTGCCTGCATATGCTGTATCTCTTGACCTACGCCGACACCGCCGCCGTCGGGATCGGGGTCTGGACCGATTTGCAGAGTCGATTTCTGGCCGAGCTATACAACAGGTCTGAGGCGTTGATGTCTGCTCCACCTGCCGAAGACGGCGGTCTGCCGCCTGTCCCGGCCCTGGACCTCAAACGTCAGCGCGAGCGTATCCGCAAAGGACTGGCCCAGCACAACCTGCCGACTGATATTATTTTAGAACACACGCGCAATCTTCCCGCCCAGTACCTGCTGAATACGCCGCTGGAAGACATGTACCTGCACATCGCCATGATCGGCCGCCTGCGTGAGACGTTCGAACCGGCAGTGGACTTCAAGCACGAGTATGGGGCCGATTACACTGAGCTGACATTGTGCGTCTACGACGACCCGAAAGCCCGGCCTGCTCGCAAAAATCACCGGCGTTTTGTATGCCCACGATGTCAACCTGCACACGGCCCAGGTATTCACGCGCGAGGCCAGTGTTCGGATCGCCATTGACACGCTCTGGATAGATTACCGGGGCAAGCCGCTTTCGCCTCACAAGCGCGGGGAGCTGTCGGAAAGCCTGCGCCGGGTACTCACCGGCGAGATCGGCATCGGCGAGCTGCTGCGATCGCGCAAAAAGCCGCTGAAAGAGCAGGCAATCTACGGGGCCAAACTCGATGAGACCGCTTCCGAGCGGTTTTCTCTGCTGGAGGTCAGTGCTCCTGACGAGACCGGGGTTGTGTACCGCCTGTCCCGCGCCGTGTCTGACCTCGGCTGGAACATTCACGCCGCTCGCCTGTCGGTCTGGGGCAGCCGCGCCCGTGATGCGTTTTATGTGACGGACCACGACGGCGGGAAAGTCCCCGCCGCCGACATCTCCCGCCTCTTATCGCTTCTGCCCCAGGAGACTTTCAGCCGAAAAAGACGTGCGGGAGCAGTGAAAGAGAGTTAGTCTTCACGTCATTTTCATGCGGATAGCCGATACTGACAGCAGCTACCTGGATCAATGAATGGGAAGCGCATGAAGATTACGCCTCAACGACCGCAAAGTGCACAAACTACCGAGGAAGCCGATCAATCTGCCTCCAACCGTCTGCGGTTCCCGCCGGATCTGGAACAAAAGTTCCACGCCCAGTACAGCCGGAAGATTTTACCGGGGCTGCGCGGAGGGCTGCTCTTGCAGCTTGTCATCTTTTTGCTGCAAAACGCAAGTCTGTTCGGCGGCGTAAGTGCCTTGTCTCCTCCTCTGGTGGGAATGACACTTCTCTCGCTTCTGCTGCTGGCTTCTTTTCACCCTGTCTTTCCGAAAGTGTGGCAGCCAAGCATTGCTGTCACGTTCTGCATCCTGGATTTCCTCATGCTCCTGACCGGGGGCGCACCGCATTCGCCGCACGGCGTTGGTCCGCCGGGTGGCGGGCCGCCCCAAAACGACCCGCTGCTGCTGATGGAGCTGACCATTGTGGTAATCGGGTTTGTGCTGACACGGCTGCTGTTCGCCTGGTTTGTCGCGGGCTGCCTTGCCGTTGCGGCCCTGCAAGTCTTCTTCGCCGTGGTTCAGGCAAGGATGCCGGCCGAGCCGTTTCTGCTCGGCACCGGTATCTTCGTCGCGCCCTCTCTCGCGGCCCTCATGTTTGTGACTTATATGCAGGAACGGAGCGCACGGGGAGAGTTTCTCGCGAATCACCGGCTGGCGCTGTTGCACGCCGCTGAGCAGCAGAAACGGCAGCAGACCGAAGGGATGCTGTCGGTCCTCAACCAAGCCATCGGCGGCATTGTCCACGACCTCGGCAATCCGCTGACTTCGGTGCAGGCAGGCGCGGAGACGCTGCGTATTCTTTTGGGAGACCCTGATCCCGAACTGGAAATGCAGCGGGAGATGCTGGATATTGTCTCGGAAGGCGCACAGATGCTGGATTATCTGCGGCTGTCTCTGCTGGAACAAACCCGCGCCCTGGAAGGCAAGCCAATCCCGCTGGAGATTAGCCCGGCCTCGGTGCGCCGGATTGTGGACGCGGGTATTCACTTTCAGAAGCCGAAATTCAGTTCCGACCGCCGGATTTCCGTGCCGTGCGACGATCTGGAACTGACCGCAGACCCGATGAAGCTGACAGCCGTGTTTATGAACCTGATTGGGAACGCCCTCAAATACAGCGATGGTGAAATTGAGATCAGATGGCGCGAAGAGAAAGGCCATCTGCTGATCGCCGTTTTGGACCAGGGGCGGCAGGCGTGCGGCCTTTCCAAGTCTCAGGCACACCGGCTGTTTGCCGCGTTTAGCCGCCTGGAAGAACACGCGCAGACCGAAGGTACGGGCCTGGGGCTGCTGTCCGCCCGGAAGATTGTTGAGGCGCATGGCGGCGAGGCGTTTGTGGAAGGCTATGCTGACGGAACGCCGCTGTCGCCGCTGTTCTCAACTGCCGAGGGTCATTATCCGTCCCTGCTGTCCGGCGGCTTTTATACCGCGTTCGTCGTCGCCCTGCCGCTGTCGCGAGTGGGCCTTCTTGTATCCTAATATCTTGTGGCATAATAGAGGGAGGAGAACACAATGCCGAGCGATACCAAAAACGCCACTGAATACAGCGAAAAGTACCTGCATGTCAAGCAGAAGGCCGTCGAGCGGGCGCAGGCACGCGGCGAGACAGGAACCCGCGTCGCCGCCCCGCGCTCCCAGCGCCTGCCGCCGGGGCAGTACCTGACCGACAAGTTTCCTGTTTTAGACCTTGGCGTCCAGCCGATGTTCCTGCCGGATAAGTTCCGGCTGACCATTGACGGCGCGGTCCGAAACCCCGTCAGCCTGAGTTTAGATGACCTCGAAGCTCTGCCGTCTATCGAGCTGACCGCCGACTTCCACTGCGTCACGCACTGGAGCCGCTACGACCTGCACTGGACCGGCATCCCGTTCGAGAGCTTGGTAGATTTAGTCGAACCCGAACCCGGCGTCACGCACGTCATGCAGTACGGTAAAGACGGCTATACAACAAATAATTCTCTAGACGAACTGATGCACCCGGACGTCATTGTCGCCTACGCTCTGGACGGATTGCCGATCCCCCGTGAGCATGGCGCACCGATCCGCATCATCACGCCGCACCTCTACGCCTGGAAAGGATCTAAGTTCCTGAATCGCATCGAGTTCTTGACCGCCGACAAGCTCGGTTTCTGGGAACAGCGCGGCTACCACAACCACGCCGACCCGTGGACCGAAGAGCGGTTTTCCTAAGCATGAACGACAGTATCACCGTCCGCCTCATTCCCACGGCAGAGCTTCCTACCATTCTGCCGCTGGTCAGGATGCTCAATCCCGATATTGACGAAGACGTTCTAGCGCAGCGGCTGGAAGAAATGCCGGGGCAGGGGTATCAATGCGCTGGAGCCTACTTGGAGGGCCATCTTGTCGGCATCTGCGGGCTGTGGGTGACGACGCGCTTCTACTGCGGCAAGATGATTGAGCCGGACAACGTCGTCGTCCACCCCGACTTTCGCTCCCTCGGCGTCGGTCAAAAGCTGATGGCCTGGGTCTACGACTACGCCCGCGCTGAGAACTGCGAAGTCGTCGAGCTGAACTCCTATGTCGGCAGCTCCCGCGCCCACAAGTTCTACTTCAACCAAGGTTTTCAAATTCTCGGCTTCCATTTCCAGAAGAAGCTGGCTGAAGATTGATCCACCTTTGCACAAGCGACAGGAGTGCCGGCAAGGTACACTGTTGTCATGCTCGTTTTTGTTGATGAGTCCGGGGACACCGGCTTCAAGCTGGGTCAAGGCTCAAGCGGCCAATTCACCGTCACTCTTGTTGTCTTTGCCGACAACGCAGAAGCAGAGGCAGTATCACACCGAATCGATATGCTGCGGACTGAAATGGAACTGCCTCAAGACAGCAGGGCAGGCGAGTTTCATTTCAACGATAACAGCAATGAGCAGCGGGAAGCGTTTCTCAAAGCTGTCAGTTCGTTCGACTTCTCAGTCTTCTCCGTCGTCGTAAATAAAGCAAGGCTTGCCCCTGAAGGCATCAGCACTAAGAACGCCTTCTACAACCTTGTCTGCGGCCTTGTTTTTGACACGGCGAAAGCCTCTCTTGTCGAAGCAAGTATCGTTATTGATTCCACAGGCGGTAAAGAATTCAAACAGCAGCTTGAAAAATATCTGAGACAGAGGATGAACGAACCGAACGGCAGGCGGCGCATCAAGCAAATCCGAATGAAGCCGTCGCATACCGACAACCTGCTTCAGCTTGCCGACATGATCTGCGGCGCGATTGTCCGTGCCTGCTATGAAGACCTAAGAACAACAGCGCGGTTTCGCAGAATCATCCAGCATCGGGAAGGGGCCGTGCTCGTCTGGCCTCAATAAAAAACGCCAACCCGGATGGGTTGGCGTTTCCAGCAAGTAAGTAATCTGCTCCCTAGAGAAATAAGTGTCCCACGCACACATCCATACGAGGCCCCATTTGGTTAGGGGAGGCGACAATTCGGAAAGCAGATCTCTTCTGGGCTTATTATGACATATCTGTACGGAAAAATCATACGTTGGGGTCAAATGCTTTGCTACAAGGCAAAATTTTGTAGTTAGTCAAGCTGAACTCGTCTGTCGGCAGCCCCCGCTCACAAGTTCTACATGAACGAAGGCTTTCAAATTCTCGGCTTCCACTTCCAGAAGCGGCTGGATGGAGATAGCCAGTAAGCCGAAACAAGGTACAATCAACCCATGACAACCTTGATGATTACACTTGATGAGGCGACGGAAGCCGGCCTGCACCTGCTTTCCGCTAAAGAAGGCCGTCAGGCAAGCGAATATGTTGCGCGTCTTGTGGCCCGCGCGGTCCGTGCAAGTCAGTCTCAGCCTGCTTATGATATTGATGCACTGAAGGCAGCCTACGCCGAGTTCACTGAAGAAGACATCGCTCTGTCTGAAGCGACCGTTGCGGAACACGCAGAACTGCTGGCTTTCGAGGATCGCGCATGAAGCGCGGCGAGATATGGATGGTGGATTTCGGGCCGGTTGCGGGACCGGAACAGGCAGGAATGCGGCCCGCCGTTATCCTCCAAAACGACAGCTTAGGCCAAGTCTTCGCCACCACCATTGTCATCCCGCTGACGACCAACCTGCGCCGGTTGTCCCTGCCGACAACGCTGCTTCTCAAAGCCGGTGAGGGCGGCTTGCCGCAGGACTCTGTCGCTCTTTGTTATCAAGTACAGGTGCGAGGCAAAGCGCGTCTGACACAGAAGCTTGGTGCACTCGCGCCCGCACGGTTGGCAGACATTGAAGCAGCCCTGCTTCGCGCGTTGGGTTTGTAAAATTTGACAAAAAACGCCGCTCATGTGCAGCATGAGCGGCGTTTCTTCTACATTAGGTCATGCCGTTGTTGACCAGTAGAATGACACATACTCCTCGCCGAACTCCGCTACAACTGCCACATCATTCCAAGCATTGTACATCTGCATTGCCCAGATGAACTCACCTTTCGGAGCTAAACGAAGTGGCGAACTTAGCGACCTCGCATATTCGACAATAAAATTGCTGAATTCTGCCTCTGTCATCGGAATAAAAGCACCGCTCTGGGCGTATCTGAGGAACTGATTCGAGCCATTCCAATCCTGACTCCGTAGCGAATGTACCCAGAACTGCAAGGTGTTGTCAAAATCAATTTTCTTGGCGCGGTGCAGGTCTATCATTTGCTCAGAGCCTGGAAACTTGAAGTCGTCATGAGTATACTCGACCTGCTGTATCGGCAGCAATTCCTGCTCCATCATTGCGGGTAACTGCTCTGCAAGTTCTGCTCGTGTGAACATCTTATAGACCACGCCCTACCGCGTTACCAAGAATGTTCAGCTCGCGCATGAGGGTCTGGAAGGCCGATATGGTGATAGACTGGGCACCGTCTTTGAGGGCTTTTTCGGGGTTCGGATGCACTTCCACCAGCAAACCGTCTGCGCCGACGGCGAGGGCGGCTTTGGACATGGCAGGGACCATGGACGCCCGGCCTGTGCCCTGACTAGGGTCTACGATAACCGGCAGGTGGGACAGCTCGCGGACAGCCAGCACGGCAGACAAGTCCAGCGTGTTGCGGGTGTAGGTCTCGAAGGTACGGACGCCGCGCTCGCAGAGCATGACGGCGTCGTTGCCGCCTTTGATAATGTATTCGGCGGCCTGGAGCCATTCTTCAATCTTGGCGGACATCCCGCGCTTGAGCATGACCGGCTTTTTGAGCTTGCCGACTTCAATGAGTAGATCGTAGTTCTGCATATTTCGTGTCCCGATTTGCAGAATGTCGGCATATTTGCAGACCAAATCAATGTTGGCAATGTGCATGATCTCGGTGACAATTGGCAGGCCGGTCTCTTCCCGCGCCTGAGCGAGAAGCTTCAGGCCATCCTCGCCGAGACCCTGAAATGAGTAGGGGGACGTGCTGGGCTTGTACGCGCCGCCGCGCAGAACTGTCGCCCCGGCAGCTTTGACCGCGCGGGCGGTTTCCATAAGCTGCTCTTCGGACTCGACCGTACACGGCCCGGCCATCATCACGAATTTGTCCCCGCCGATGACTACATCGCCCACTTTGACGACGCTTTTCTCCGGCTGAAACTCTTTGGAAGCGAAGCGGTACGGCTTCAAAATCAGGACGGCTCTTTCTACGGCGGGCAGCGATTCGACCTGCTCGGCCACCCGCGCTTCATCTTGTGTCGGGGTACCGACGGCGGCAATGACGGTGCGCTCCACTCCGTAGATCGGATGGATTTCGTAGCCCCATTCCTGCAAAGCCCCTTCCACTTCCGAGATTTGGGCTTTGCCTGCATTGGCTTTCATCACAATAATCACTTCACTCTGCTCCTTATGGCATTTGCGAGACGCTGCATGAGATCACGGTCACGTTCGGCGTCGAATGGCCGGGACGCCCGCTCCTCGCGCGGGTAGGAAAAGACGGGGATGCCTACATACTCTTTCGGCTCTGACACATAGCGCGGGAAGATATGGGTATGCAGGGCCGGGTCCGTGTTGCCGAGTATCTCGTAATTGATCCGGTAAGCGTCGGTCTCTTCCAGCAGCGCGTCGCCGATAAGGGTCATATCGGACAGATACTGCCACCGGGCGTCGGCGTCCAGCGCGTTCAAATCCGGCACGACCGGATCGGGCAGCAGCAGGCAGTAGCCGGGGATAAACTGCGCGTCGCCCAGCACGGCCCACCCGGAGGGCATCCGGCAAAGGACCGTCGGGTTTGTTCCGGCCTGCGCCAATTCGACTCGCTCATGGATCAGTGTTTTCATTCGCTCCCCCGGAAATCCCGGCAATGATGGCACCTCACCCCGGAGCAAGCTCCGACCCTCTCTTTCTTAAGGAGAGGGTGGACACTTGTGGCCGGGTGAGGTCTCTCGTGCGTCTCTCAACCTATTTCATGTACTTGTTCAGCCAAGCCAAGTTCCGCTGCAAGCGGTCCAAACGCAAATCGGGTGGGCCGTTTCGGGACAAGCCATGCGATGTTTCCGCCGGGTAGCGGACAAACTCGACAGGCTTACGCTGAAGCCGAAGGGCGGCGAACAGTTCTTCGGCCTGTGAGACCGGGCAGCGCAGGTCGCCGTCGGAATGGATGAGCAGCAGCGGCGTGCTGATCTTCCCGGCGTAGGCCATCGGGGAATGGTGCCAGAGATCGGTGGGATCGTCCCAAGAGTTGCCTTTGTAGTAGGTGCCGTGTGACCAGGGAAAGTCACAGGTCCCGGCCATAGACTGCAAGTTGTTGACAAGTCTATCGGCAATCGCACAGGCGAAGCGGTCGGTGTGACCGACAGCCCAGGCCGTCAGGTAGCCGCCGTAAGAGCCGCCCATGATAGCGGTCTTCTTCGGGTCTGCGTAGCCGCGCCTAATGGCTTCGTCGGCGACTGTCTCGACATCGGCTAGCGCCGGGCCGCCCCAATCGCCTTTAATGGCTTTCGTGTGAGCCTCGCCGTAGCCTTTGGAGCCGCGCGGGTTGGCATAGGCGACGACATAGCCCTGCGCGGCCAGCCACTGCAATTCATGGAACAGCATGTTCGCGTACTGCAAGTGCGGCCCGCCGTGCACATATAGCACGAGCGGCGCCGTGCCGTCAGCGATGAAATCCGGCGGCGTCAGGAACCAGCCCGGCACAGTCCCGCCGCTGCCGTTGTCAATGGCGAACGGCTCCGGGGTTTGGAGCGCGATTTGGTCGAGCCAGCCTTGATTCAGAGAGGTGACCTGCCGGCTGCCGGCAAAGACTTCCCCTGGCGCGGTCGGCATGGACAGGGATACGGCGAACGCTTCGCCCGCGATGCTGAATGCGCCGATGACTTGATCGGCTGCCGTCAGCGCCATCATCTCGCCGCCGCTCACCGTCAAACGATACAAGCGCACGTCGCCGTTCTGGCTGACAGGGAAATACAGGACCGCGCCGTCTGTGCTCCAGACCAGTTCCTCGCCGCCTCCGCCGCCGACATCGGAAATCGCGAGGCCGCCGACGGCCATGTCGGTGTGGCCCGTCAAGTCTTTCGCTTCGCCGCCGCTGATGGGCAGGGCAAAGACGCGGTCGTTGTTGGTTCCCCACTGGTCGGTCGGGTCCGGGTTGCCGACATAGGCAAACTGCGAAGCGTCAGGAGACCAGCACAGCCCGCTTTTGCCGCCTCCGGGAGCGTCAATCTGCGTCAACCCGCCGCCGTTTTCTGAAACCGTCCAAACCTGCGTGTTCGCGTCCGGCAGCGCATCGCCGTCGGGCCGCCGGTCCGACAGAAATGCCAGCGTTTTGCCGTCCGGCGACCATGCCGGGCTGCTGCAATGAAAGTCGCCGCTTGTCAGCATTGTCGTTTCGCCCGTCACTATATCAGTGACTGCGATCTGCCAGTACGCGCCGTCGAAGTAGCCGAAGCCATCTAAGCGATAGAATAGGTGCGTGTGAACGCGCGGCGGCGAGGATAGCCCTTTCTCCTTACGCTCCTCCACGGCTTTCTTCGTGTACGCGGCAGGCGTCTGACGGTACACAAACGCAATCTTTGTGCCGTCGGGCGACCAATGCAGGCTTTGAATGCCGCCCGGTTCCAGCGTTGTCAGCGCCGCCGCCTCGCCACCGTCCGGGGCAATGAGGAAAATCTGCGCCGCTTCATCCTTGCGGTCCGACACAAACGCGATCTGAGAGCTGTCCGGCGACCAGCGCGGCGAGCTGTCGCTGCCGGCGCTGCTCGTAAACTGCCGCGCCGGACGGCTGCCGTTCGCCGGAACGCGCCAAAGCTCGCTCTGGTACTTGTTCTTATCGGTGTTAGTCGTCGTGCGGACAAACACAATGTCCGTGCCGTCCGGCGAGATCTGCGTATCGCTGACATTCTGCAAAGCCAGCACATCTCCGGCAGTGATCGGTCGTCTCGTCTCAGTCATTCAGAAGTTCCAATCTGTTTCCAGTAAATCATCGTCCCCGTCAGGCCACCGTGCGGCTTCAGCGCGTAATCGGGGATCACCCCGGCCAGTGTGTATCCAAGCCTCTCGTAGAGGCTTGACGCCCCGCCGTCGGTCGCCGTGTCCAGCACGAGCAGCGTCCGACCGTGCTCGCCGGCTAACGTCTCAGCCGCCTGCATGAGCGCCGTCGCCACGCCTCGTCCCCGGCAGTCTACGCGCGTCATCAGTTTGGCGATCTCGGCCCGGTGCGGCTGGTTCGGCGGGCAGTCCAGCAGCAGAGTCACGGTGCCAACTAAAGCGGCGTTATCCCAGGCACCAAGAATAATTCGCTCATCCCGCGCTGCCGCCGCAAAGGCGCTGTTCCAGAACGCCGCCGCTTTCTCCGGTTCCAGAGGGTGCATAAAGCTGACCGAGCCGCCGCCTGCGACGGTTTCAATCAGCAGATCACTCAGCATCGCGCAGGCCTGAGGCAAGGCCGTCCGTGTTTTGATTTCAATCCCAGAAGCCATGCAGACTTAGCCCGCCAGCACGTCTTTGAGCGCGGCAACAAAGCGTTCGTTCTGAGCCTGGGTGCCCGTTGTAACACGGATGAAGTGGGGCAGGCCCATGCCGTAGGCAGCGCGGATGATGACGCCTTTTTGCTGCAATTTCTCGAAAACTTCGCGGCTATCGCGGCCCACGTCTACCAAAACGAAGTTGCCTTCGCTGGGGACATAGCGCAGGCGCATCTTCTCGAACTCGGAATAGAAGTAGCGCAGGCCGGCGGCGTTCAGCGCGACCGTTTTTGCGACGTGGTCCGAGTCAGCAAGCGCGGCGGCGGCGGCGGCCTGGGCGGGCAGGTTGACGTTGAACGGGGAGCGAACGCGGTTCAAGACTTCGGCGATCTCCGGCCGGGCGATCCCATAGCCGACCCGCAGGCCCGCGAGGCCGTAGGCTTTCGAGAACGTGTGCGAAATCATGATGTTTCGGCCCTCGCGCACAAATGGGCGCAAGTCGGGCTTTTCGGCATCGGCGACATACTCGCTGTAGGCTTCGTCGAAGACAACAATGACGTTTTCGGGGACACGGGAAAGAAAGCGCTCGACTTCGGCTTGACGCACGAGTGTTCCGGTTGGATTACTGGGGTTTGCGATAAAGATAATGCGCGTCTTCGCGGTGATCGCATCGGCCATCGCATCTAAATCATGGGCGAAGTTTTTGAGGGGAACTTTGATGGGAACTGCATTGCACTGGGCTGCGTATATTTCATACATACTAAATGACGGATCGCCCTGGACGATCTCATCACCTGGCGACAAAAACGAGAGAGATAAAAGATGCAGGACCTCGTCGCTGCCGTTGCCGAAGACGAGCGTACTCTCCGGCATATCCTGGGCTAAAGAAACGGCCCGCCGCAGGAGAGGAGCGCTGCCTTCCGGGTAGTGCGCGACACCGGCGGCGGTGAGCGCAAGGGCTTCCAAAGCACGAGGGGAGGGACCAAGCGGGTTTTCGTTCGATGCTAGCTGAATGACATCGGACAGGCCCAATTCGCGTTTCACTTCTTCAATTGGCTTGCCCGGTACATACGGCCGCAGCCCGGCGATATGGTTCGCGACGGTGAGTGTCTGCATAATCTTTCCTTCTGCCCTGTCCTTCTCTTCGGAGTGCTTTCAGTGTAGCATAAAATTTAATCAAAACTTAACAAAACTTTTATATAAAATTGTTGACGTTTGGAAATATACCCAGTATAATAAGACTATCGCAACCGTCGCGATACCAAACACTATCAAACACGCTTAAACCCGCAACGTGACAGTGATGTGCGCGGCGCTCTCTGAGCCAGACTAGAGTACAAAAACTAGACGCCTGATTTTGGGGCAAGACTTGAGGAGAACCCGTTCAATGCATCGCAAATGGAATAAAGACGCCATCGGTTTGGAGATCCTCTCCATGTACGAATCCGGCGAGAACCTGAACTATTCAAGCGTCGCCAGCAACAACCTGTCGCTGCTTCGTGCCGCCACCCGCTACTTCGGAACCTGGGAAGACGCGGTCAAGTTTGCCGGCTTGGACTACGACTCCATCCGCCGCTACAAGTCCTGGACCCGCGAGCGGATTATTGACCGAATCAAAGAGCTGCACGCCCAGGATGCCGATCTCTCCTGGCGCAATGTTTGCCTGAACATTGATCCGCAGCTTGCCGCCGCTGCAACCAAGAAGAGCCACTTCGGCTCCTGGCGTGAAGCACTGGAAGCGTCAGGCCTTGACTACGACGCCATCCGCCGCTACCGCGAATGGGATGACGAGCGGATCCTCCAAATGGTCCGTGAGTTCCACCGCGACGGCAAAGAGCTGAACGCGAAGAACATGGAAATAGAAGATATCACACTCATCACCGCCGCCCGTCGCCGGTTCGACTCCTGGCACAAGGCGCTCACCGCCGCCGGCCTGGATTACACCGAGATCGTCCACCGCGCTCCGTTCAAGCGCGGCCTCGGACGCGGCCAAAGCAAGCGGGTCGCCGCCGTCAAGTAAGTGCGAGAATAGAATACGAAAAAGCCCGGCGTTCATCGCGCCGGGCTTTTTTGTGACTGCTTGACAATCCGCCGTCCCTATGTAACAACGCGCTTATGGAACACGCGGACTTCACCATTCAAATCCGGCGCGAACGGCTCAGCACCGGCGAAGACATTTATGTCGCGCCTCGCCTAGAGATTGACATCGCCAGTCAGGGCGCAACGGTTGAGCAGGCCAAAACTGCTGTTAAAGACGCCGTCGA
Source organism: Capsulimonadaceae bacterium (assembly GCA_965213825.1). Classification (GTDB taxonomy): domain Bacteria; phylum Armatimonadota; class Armatimonadia; order Armatimonadales; family Capsulimonadaceae; genus JANXMY01. Next base: position 221,020 of record CBDCAE010000005.1, on the reverse strand, counting down.
GTCCTTTTTCGACGCCGCCTCGTCTGCGGAAATCGAGCGGCGGCTCTTGCACTAAATGTAGTCCAAAGTTCTCGGCCAGTAACAATGACCTTCTACACAAGCTAGATCAATTGAACGGAACCTATCAATTGTTTTTAACACCTGGCTTTCTGGGACATTGCCTTCATATAGCTCGCCTTCTTCGCCATCGCCATGCTCGTGTTGAAACTCCTCAACCAGTTCTTGATACGCCAACATACACTGCGCTAACTGTGGTATGCCGGAGTTCACAAACTCAGCCATACTGAAATTACGCTCATGGTTCAGAAACACGATCCGCTCTTGATTTGCCGTATCCAAACAAACCGGATTGCCGCCCCCGCCAGAGCCAAGCATCAAATATGATTCAAGTCGTTTGAGATCATCCTCGCCCCAATCACAACCCCGATTGTAAACTTCAGGAACCCGTTTCAGCCCACTCTTGGCAAAGCGCCAAGTTAAACCTGCCGCCTCCGGTAGACCTGCCTCAGCTAAAAACCTCGCAGTAGTTGCAGAAAGACGCGGATCTATCGCTGAAAGCCTTTCAAGAAAGTAATCCTCTGCCGCAAAACCAGTGCGAGTTAAGTATCTTTCCCAAGCCGCAACGAACTCCTCCGGAGTCATAACGCTTATCCTCCTGCCGCAGTGTTGCCGCTGGCTTTTGTGTCCGGCTCGACTGTGGACGTGACGGGATGGACGAAGTAGGTGTTGGCGACGCGCTGGACATCGGCGGCGGTGACGGCTTTGATGTGCTGGGCGTAGTCGGTGTCGAGCTTGTAGCCGTCGGGGGCGGACAGCTCGGCGGCTCCTAAAAGAGAAGCGCGGTCTTCTAGGCGCTCATGGCGCAGGGCGTAAGCGCCAATAAGAAAGTGCTGGGCGCGAGACAGCTCCGCTGGGGTGGGGGGCATCGTTTGCAGGTCCTTGATTTGAGCTAATATACCGTTTTTGATGAGGCCGACGGTCGGGACCTCTTTTTTTGTCGTCGGATCGGTTTTGGTTGGGGTGCTGAAGACGTAGCCGGCGAGTGCGGCGGCGGCGAGGTGCGGGTCGTACACCGAGCCGAGGTCGTAGGTAAGGCCCTGCTGCTCGCGAAGCTGGGTGAACAGCCGCCCGGATTTCATCCCGCCGAAAAGGGCGTTCAGAACCAGCAGCGGAAAGTAGTCCGCGCTCGCCATCGGCGCAGCGCGGCTGCCAACGACAACGCAGTCCTGGGTCAGATCAGGCTGGTAGGTGTGAATAGCGGACAGATCAACGCTGAGCGGCGGCAGCGGATCGCTGAAAGGCATTGCGGCAGGGCCGGTGCGGGGAAAGTCGCCAAGATCGTCGGCAATCACTTTCTCGGCCTCATCCGGGGCGATGTTGCCGACTACGACCACAACAATGTTCTTTGGAACATAGTAACGGGTGTAATAACGCAGCAGGTCGGCTCGCGAGAGGCGGCTGATCGTGTCCGCCGTGCCGCCTTCCAGCCGGGCGTAGGAAGTCCCCGCGTACAGGCTTTGTTGCAGCTTGCCGTAAGCAGTCTGGAACGGGTCGGCGTCCCGGTTGTCGAGTTCCGACAAAATCTGCCCGCGCGTGTCTTCCAGAGCCGCCGGGTCAAAGTCGGCATTTTCCAGGGCGTCGGCCAGCAGGAACACCGCGCTCTTGTAGCGGTCGCGGACAGTCAGTGCGGAGATTTGGGTCCAATCGGGATGCCACGCCGCCGAAACGCTGCCGCCGAGGGCGTTGATGGCCGATGTCATGCTTTCCGGCGTATTGTCATGGGTTGAGTCAAACAGCGCATGGGCGACAAAATTGCCGACGCCGTTTGTTGCGGCGGTCTCCTGAGGCGCTCCCGCCCGGACAAAGATATCCACTGCGATCAGCGGTGTGGAAGTCTCCTGCTTGCAGATGATCCGCAGCCCGTTGTCCAGCGTCGTCTTCACCGGCGCGGCAGGGTCCGCCCCTGCCCGCGAGGCCAGCAGAACCGCGAAACCTAAGAGAGCTTGAGCTGTTTTTGTCATCAATTCCCTGCTGCCGTCGTTTTGAGTGCGTCTTCAAGCTGCGTGTCGCCTGTTTCGTAGCCGACAATGCTTTTGATGATCTTGCCGTTGGGGCCAATGACGTACTGGGTCGGGATGCCGGACACGCCGTAGAGGGCGGATGCGACACTTTTGCTCTGGTCGGCATTAGGGTCAATCGCGAAATGGAGCGGCGCGTATTCCGGGTGCTTCGGCAGCCAAGCCTCAAACGCGGCGGGCGTGTCCCAGACATTGACGGCCAGCACGACCACATTTTTGTCCGCGTACTTCTTTTCCATCGCTGTCGTATGCGGCAGTGACGACTGGCAAGGGCCGCACCAAGTCGCCCAAAAGTCTAAAACTACTGTTTTACCTTTGTAGTCGGACAGCTTTACAGCCTTGCCGTCTTTGTCCTGCACGGTGAAATCGGGAGCCACCGTGCCATTTGCCAGTATCTGCGGCGCGACATATAGCTTGGCGTCGGCGGGCGGCGTGTAGGCAAACTTGGTGTCATCAATCGGCGCGTTCAGCTTCCAATCGCTGAAAACAATTTGCATGGCAGGGCGAGCCGGGGTAGGGTCAGGCGTGATTGCGATAGAGAGTGATTTGGGCAGGCCGGTCGCCATATCCACTGCAAGAATCTCGGTGATTGTCTTGCCCTGCTGGACGCCAACCGGCTGCCGGTAGATGCCGGGCGCGTCGGCGGCAGTGTGCTGGAATTTGGCAAACGATTTCGGATCGTTGAAATCGCCCAAGGCGGAAAATGCCAGCGTGCGCGATTCAGCGTCCTGAAAGTCCGAGGCTGCACTGGTTTTTGTATAGACGCTGCGTGATGGGCGATACTCGGTCTGCGTTTTGCCGTCGGAAACATAAATCGTGCTGACCGTTTTCTTCTTGACGTCGGTGTCCTGAACATAGGCCTTATTTGGCTGAACCAGCGTCGCTGTCGAAATGGTCATTGGTACGCCGCCGAGGGTTTCAGTCGCTGTGAACTGGATTGTTTTCGCTGCGCCGAGAACCTCCGGCGGCGTGAGGGGCTTTGTCTGGGCGGAGGCCGGCAGGGCAGACAGCAGGAGGGCGGTGGCAGTGAGAATAGCTTTGGTCATGGGGTTCTCTTTTCTTCGGCCAGCAGTGCATCGAGCGTTTTGGAAAGCTCGGCTTCGACGTTTTCGGAGTAGCCGTCGGTGACGGCGCGGACTTTGCCGTCCGAGCCAACTACTATCAGCAGCGGAATGGCGTCCGCGCCGTACTGGGCCGCGACATGATGGTCGGTGTCGGAAAGCATTGGGAACGTCAGGCCGTTTTGACGGGCGAACGCCGTGGTGACTTTCGGCGGGTCGCTGGAATTGATGCCGTAGAACGCAACCCGTCCCTGATACTTCTGCGATAAGCTCTCTAAATGTGGCAGTTCGGCGCGGCAGGGACCGCACCAGGTCGCCCAGAAGTCCAGCACCAGTGGTCCGGTTTTCGCGGCGGCCGCCAGTGAGAACGGCTTCCCGGTTGCGGCGTCAGCAACGGTGAACGTGGGTGCGGGCTTGGCGGACGCGGCGGCAATCAGGCCCGGCGGCGTGTCGGCGATGCCGGCGTGCCGGACACTCGCGAACAGCGCTCCGAACGCGGCGACGACGAGAAGAATAGCAAAAAGAAGTTTCGTGCGTTCCATGATTGAACTCTGAACTCGGCGGCGTTTGCGCCTGGCACTGGAAGTGCCGGTCTACTTTGGAGTGAAAGTCGAAGCGACTGAAGACAAGTCAGAGGAGGCTGTTCCTAATCCGTAGTCGCTTCGATTTCCATTCTAAAGTAGACCGGCACTTCCAGTGCCGGTTTCCAATCTACTTCCGCCGCGTGGCGGCCCGGCGGCGGGTGTCGTCAATCGTCTGCTCGGTGACAGCTTTCTCGAAGCTCCGGTAGCCGGCCAAAGAGAAGCCGTGTTTCGCGGCCAGCCGCTCGGTCTCCTGCGCCTGCTCGACCGAGACTTCTTTGCCCAGCGTGAACGACTCGTACCGGCCTTCTAATGCCAGCATGATTGTCTCGGACATGCAGGCGTAGGCGGTCTTGGGCGGGAAGCCGAACGTGAAATGGAAGTCGGCGTCGGGGCCAGGGACGGCGACGACGCCGCCTTCGATCACCAGCACGTCGTCGCGCTCTTTGGCGACCCGGACAGACACATCGCGCGGGCGGGCGACGTCGCAGACCACTGAGCCGGGCTTTAAGTCTTCGGGTTCAATCACGGCGTCGCGGGCGCTTGTCACCGTGATGACCAAATCCGCGTCGCGCAAGCCGAGATGCACGTCGTCGTAGAGACGGACACACGCGCCAGAAATTTCGTGTCCGACACCTTCCAGCCGCGCTAAGTCGCGCCCGATCAGCGCGATCTCGGCGCATTTTGGGGCCAGCATCAGCGCACAGGTCCGGCCAATAGAGCCAGTCGCGCCGACGACGGCGACTTTGGCGTTTTCAATCTTGATGCCCATACGCCGGGCGGCATCCAGCCCGCCCTCGACGGCAGTCGCGACCGTGTATGAATTGCCGGTCGTGACCGCGATGTCCAGGTTCTTCGCCACCGTCACGCCGCCGTCGCCGACTACCGACGTGAACGCGCCGAGGCCGATAATCCCCGCGCCGAGCGATTCGGCCAGCTTGCCGCACTGAATAAGCCGCTTGTAAACAAATTCCGTCGGCAGGGTCAAAAGCTGCCTGGGCGTTAAAGGGCAGCCGATAAACCAGCCTTCCGCCTCCGCTCCCGTCTTCGACTTGATGCCGGTGATGTGCGACATGACAATCGGCGACTTGAACTGAATGCCCCATTCCACCGCCGGCTCCGGCAGGTATTTCGCCATTGTATAGACTCCGCCCTTTTTGGCGACATCCCGGCGCACGTCAAACGGATGGATAATAAATGCAAACTTTTCCAAGTGTGATCCCTACTTTAGCGGCCTATTTTTGTGGAACGAGTAAAAAGCCTCGGCGAATGCCGTTATGGATGCCGTTGCCGGTGATCCAGCCGCTGTTGTTGATCGCCAGCGCGTTTTGCAGCTTCCAGCCGGAGCCAGGCGGAACCAGCGCGTTCAGCTCGTACACTTTGCCGTGCTGCCAGAGCAGTGCGGCTTCGTCGGTCTTATGGTAAGCGTTCCCCACCACCTGCCCTTTATCGTTGAGCGCTGACGCTTTGCTGTCCGGCAGGCGCGGGATCGAGCCAAGGCCATGCATTTTCCCATTCTGCCATAAAAATGCTTGGTAGCGGAACGTCAGCCCGTGCATTCCGGTCCCTCCGGTCTGCCCGACCCAGCCTGCCACTTGCCCTTGATTATTGATGCCCCGTGCGATGCTGTCCGTGTAGCCCGGAAAGACGCCCAGGTCTTTCGCCTGCCCGGCAGCGTTCCAAAGCAGTGCATGAGTCGCCGTCCGGCCCTTGCCGATTTTGTTGGCTTTGCCCGCCGCCATGCCGGCATCGTTAATCGCCCCGGCATCGGCAGCGGTGAACCCAGCCGGAGGCGCGAGCTTTTTGAGCTTGCTTCCACTCCACAAAAACGCTTGATTGTTTGAAATGCCGACCGCCTGACCTTTGGCGTTGACCGCCTCAGCCTCGGAGAGCGAGTAGCCATGCTGGGTCGCCGGGAAGCCGCCGAGCAGCTTAACTTTCCCCGACAGCGTAAACAGCGCCGCTGCGAATTTGGCTTTCAGCGGATCCGGGCTGTACGCCCCTGCCATCTGCCCCGCAGAGTTTACGGCTACCACAAATGCATGGCTGCCATCGAGGCCCGGTACGGCTTTCATGTGTCCGTTCTGCCAGACAAACACATTCGTCAAAAACTCCGGCCCCTTGCCGTGTTTCGCCGTGTCCGCCCCGCCGACCACCTGACCTCTGCTGTTTAGACCCGTCGCATCGCATTCCTGCCCGCCGAGCGAGCCGAGGTCCGTCACAGTGTAGCGCGGGGGCGCTTGGGCGGGGACTGGCCCGTTCAACAGCAGCAGCGGCAGGCAGAAAGGGAGCAACAACGGCTGCTTGAAGCAGTGGAAGAAAGAAGAGGACACGGAAGCCGCCTCAATGTGTTGGGATTGCTTTATGTTACCCGGAATAAACTCCTTTTCGGTGGAAGCCGTAATTTCGCAAATGGGGTCGTCAGGATGGGTGCTGATCATTTTCCAAGACTTCGGCGTACAGTGCGGCTTGGCGGGCGCGGGCTTTTTGGTAAATCTCATGCGTCTTGGGATCGGGTGTGTAGGTCTTCCACAGGAATGCTGGGACTTCGGACAGGTCTTGAATATGGCCGAGGGATTTGAGGGCTAAAAGGCCCGCGCCCCGGCTGGTGGCTTCGCCGACCCGGCTGGTGGTGACGGAAGCGCCCATCGCGTCCGCCATGATCTGCGCCCACGCTGGGTCGCCGGTTAAAGCCCCACCGGAGGCGACAATCTGGGTCGCCGAGGGGAACTGCTGGATCAGAATATCGTAGACATTGGCGAACTGGTAGGCGACGGCTTCGAGCGAAGCCCGCAAAATCTCGGCGGGCGTGGTGTGCAGGTTCATGCCGGTTATGGCAGCCCGCGCCCCGGCGTGCCAGCCCGGCGAGCGCTCGCCCGCCCAGAACGGCAGCACGGTCAGGCCGTGGCCGTCGGGCGAAAGCGCGGCGGCGGCTTTGCCGGCAGTTTTGCGGTCGCCGAGCTGCAAAGTCTTTTCAGCCCAGGCATACACATTGCCGCCGTTCGCGAACGCGCCGCCGACCAGGAACCGCTCGTCGTCCACGCGGTAGCAGAACAGCTTGTCGGGAATCTCTATGGTACCTGCTTTGACGGCAACTCGCATGGCTCCTGATGTGCCGACATTAATGGCGATGCGCCCCGCATCTACGGCCCCGCTGCCGGCATTGGAACACGCGCCGTCGCCAGATGCCGGGAACCACGGCAGATCTTTCAGCAGGGCAAGTGCACCCGCCCATTCCCCGGCCAGGCCCATACTAGGCGCGTTTTTGTCACTGAGCGGGTTTAGCTGGCGCAGGGCAATCGGCAGCTCTGTGAGCGTCTGCGGGTCCCACGCTTTTGTGTTTTGGTTCAGCAGCCCGGTCCCCGATGCCATGGACAGGCTGCACGTCGCCGAGCCGAACAACCGAAGCTGGAGGTACTCGCCGAAAGACATCCAGTGCGCCGCCCTCCCAAACCCTTCCGGCTGGGTCTCCTGGAGCCAGCGCAGCTTGGCAGGCCAGTAGCAGGGGTGCAGAACGCAGCCGGTCCGGGTATGGTACGCGGCGGCGTCCATTTCGATTTTCAGCTTTTCCGCCTGGGCCATCGCTCGCGAGTCAGCCCAGGAAAACAGCGGGGTCACGGCGCGGCCATCTTCGCCGACACCGACCAGGCTATGCCAGAAGCAGGAAATACCAACACCGGCAATCCGCCCGCGCGTCGCTTTGTCAATGGTCCGCAGAAGCTGTTTCAGGCAGCTTACGGTCAGGGTCAACAGCGCTTCAGCATCGGTCTGCACCCCGCCGTCGGCGGTCGTCGTCTGGGCGTAAGGGGTCTGCACTTCGGCGTCCGGCAGTGCCCGCCCGCGCGTGTCGAACAGCATAGCCCGGACAGACGATGTTCCCATATCGAGAGTGAGTATCAGCGCTTTTTTCATTATCTCTGGGTCTGTAGGGTATAAATCCGTGTATGTGTGCTGCTCTCCGACTTTTTTCGCTCGCGCTGCTGCTGGCTGCATTGGCCGGCTGTACCCGCCCGGCTCCGCCTGCGCCTCTTCCTGCGGCTGCTCCAATGGGCGGGGTCACAGCAAATTCCGGCGGCGACACGCGCGGGACTGTTTCCTACCGGCCCGGTCCGCCGCTTGTTCACCTGCCTGACCCTTATGCGGGGATCAGCGGCAAAATCACCCTGCCGCAGCGTCAAAAGCTTACCTGGATGCTGACCGAGATAGACATCCACGCGCACCGGCAAGCCGCAAACGCTTTTCCTGTGCCGGAACCCGGAAGCCTCGGCTATTCTAAATCCGCAGCACGGGACACCGCTGAGCGGCAGGCCACGTTCAATGCGTACCTGCTGGAAAAGTACAACGCCCGCTTCTGCAACCAGTTCCACGTCACCTACGACCAGCTTGCGCTCCTCCGGGAAGAAGGCCGCGACAAAAACTGGCCCATGCCGAAAGAATGACCTGCCACCTTGCTTCGCGCATTCTTCGCTTCGCAGGCTCCTTCCTTCAGGAAGGATACAGATAATATACGCAAGCCCTCCGACCTCAGTGCGCGAAAAACGTAAACCGCTGCGTCGTCGGCTTAATCTCGATTCCTTCTGCCGCACCCTCTGCCGGGGGCAGGCTCTGGAACGACGCCAGTGGGGCAATCGGTGGGTGATGCTCGCTTTCCAGCAGGTCCATCTGCGCGGACGAGTTTCCGTCCTGCGGCGTGTACACGAACGAGACTGTGTTGATGCCCCGGCGCAGCTTCATCGTGATGTCGCGGTCTATGAGGCCGTCGTAATCGCCTTCCCGAATGCCGTTTAACAGCACTGTGAGGCGGGCGTTCTGCACCCGGCCCCGGAGCCAGTGCGAATGCTCGGTCGGCATCGCCTGTCCCTTCAAGGGATCGCTGCCAATGAACGGGTCGGCTGGGGCGGGCGTATCATGCGGCAGCAGCGGGTCGGCGGTCGAAACGCTGCTGGAGCCGGACACTAGTGGATCATCGGACGGCAGTGCCTGGGCAGAGGACGCAGCCGCAAGAGGGGCCGGGGCAGGCGCAGAGTAATTGCTGCTCGCTTGGTTTGGGTCCGGCCCGCTGTACGGCTTATCGTCGCCACATCCGCTGAGAATCAGGGCAGCAGCAGCCACGGCTAAAAGACGCGCGATGTTCACTGGATCATGCCTGCGCCGACCGTTTCATTGGTCGCTTCATCAATGAGAATAACGCTGCCGGTGGCCCGGTTTCGCATGTACGAGTCAAAGAACAAAGGCTGGGTTGTCCGCAGAGTCAAACGGGCGATCTCGTTGAGGCTGACACTCTTGTCGTGAGTGTTTTGATCCAGCGTGCTGATGTCCAGCTTGTAGTCTACAGACTTTACAATCGCCCGGACTTCTTTGGTCGTGTGCTTCAGCGTGTACTTACCGCCGACCATGAGGCTTTTTTCGCCGAGCCAGCAGACCATAATCTCCAGGTCTTGCGATACTGTCGGTGGGTCGTCCGCCGCGACAATCATGTCGCCCCGGCTGATGTCTATCTCATCTTCCAAAGTCAGTGTGACGGACAGCGGTGCGGACGCTTCGGATAGATGCTGCTCCATCATGTCCACCGACTGCACTTTAGATGTGAACCCCGACGGCAGCACTTGCACTGCATCACCGGGCCGGAAGACGCCGCCAGCGATGCGTCCGGCGTAGCCACGGTAATCGGGAAACTCGGCAGACTGCGGGCGGATCACATACTGCACCGGGAACCGGGCGTCGGTGTGGTTCACGTCGGTCTCAATCGGTACGGACTCTAAAAGCGGCAGCAGCGCCGGTCCATTGTACCAGTCCATGTTCGCAGACTCGTCCACGACGTTGTCGCCGTTCAGGGCACTGATGGGGATAAAGTAGACATCGCCCACTTTAAGCCCAGACGCAAACGTCTCAAATTCCCGCTTGATGCTGTCAAAAACGTCCTGGCTGTAATCCACTAAATCCATCTTGTTGACGCAGACGACGATGTGCGGGATGCCGAGCAGCGACGCGATGATCGCGTGCCGCCGCGTCTGCTCGATTACGCCTTTGCGGGCGTCTACCAGAATAATCGCGAGGTTCGCCGTAGATGCCCCCGTGACCATGTTGCGCGTGTACTGGATATGGCCCGGCGTGTCCGCAATGATAAACTTGCGCTTCGGCGTGGCAAAGTAGCGGTAGGCCACGTCAATCGTGATGCCCTGCTCCCGCTCCGCCCGCAGCCCGTCGGTCAGCAGCGCCAGGTTGACCCCTTCCTCGCCCCGCCGCTCGGTCGACTCTTTGATCGCCTCATACTGGTCATCAAAGATCGCCTTGCTGTCGTAGAGAAGCCGCCCAATCAGCGTGCTTTTCCCATCGTCCACGCTCCCCGCCGTCGTAAACCGCAGCAGGTCCATGTCCAAATAGCCCGTCGTCGAAAAATCCGTGTTCATGCTGTCAAATATCCCTTCGCCGCTGCGTCGTCAATCAGCGCTTCGGCGTACTCCCAGAGCGACTTTGAGCCGTCTTCAATGTGCCGGTTCAGCCTCAAGACTTGCTCTTTCGTGATGCCGTGTTCCCGCCAGCTTCGCCCCTCCGTATGGTAGTTATGCAGCAGCGGCATCAGCCGGTCGAGCGCGGCGGCGAACTTCGCTTCCGGCGTTTCCCGCGCCTCGAACTCCTGCCACAATTCTTGCAGTTCGGCGCTTTGGTCGCTCGGCAGGAGGCCGAAGATACGGCGGGCGGCGGCGTTCTCGCGCTCGGCCTTCGTGTCGTTCCCAGCGGTGTCATAGATAAAGGTGTCACCGGCATCAATCTCGACAATGTCATGCACGAGCAGCATTTTCAGCACACGCAGTTGATTTATTTCCGCGTCCGCGTGTTCCGCCAGCACCAGCGCCATGACCGTCAGATGCCACGAATGCTCCGCCGAGTTCTCGTGCCGGTCTTCGTTTAAGAGATAGGAGCGCCGCAGGACACTCTTGAGCTTGTCTGTTTCGAGAATAAAGCTAATCTGCCGGTCAAGCCGCTCCGTGTTCAAATGTTTACTCTATTCTAGGCAGGTCCGACACCAACAGCGAGTCGCACTCATTCGGATGCACCTGGCGCAGACGCCGCCAATCAGCAATCGCTTGGTCATCGAGCAGAACATCGGGCTTAGACAGGAACGCTTGGAAGCAGCCCGCGATGCCGAACTCTTCCGCGCTGGCGCGGGCATACTCAGCCCCGCCAGAACTCCAGCAGTAAAGCGTCTCGCCCTGCGCGTGCAGTTGTCGGATCGTGCCGATGACTGACGGCATGGGGATACGCTTGGCGCCGTAGGTGCGGACAAACGTGTCATCCACGTCTACATAGATGACCACTAAAAGTAGCCTTCTTTTTTGCGGTCTTCCATCGCGGCTTCGGAGCGCTTGTCGTCGGCGCGGGTGCCGCGCTCGGTCTGGCGGCTGGCCGCGACTTCCTGAATGATCTCTTCCAGGCTGTTGGCAGGGGATAAGACTGCGCCGGTGCAGGTCATGTCGCCGATGGTGCGGAAGCGGACTTGGCGGACTTCAGGCGTTTCGGTCGGGCGCTTGTTCAAATAGTCGGAGTCGGCGAGAAGATTGCCGTCGCGAACAATGACTTCACGCTCGTGGGTGAAGTAAATGCTCGGCAAAGCGATCTGCTCCTGCAAGATATACTGCCAGACATCCATCTCGGTCCAGTTGGAAATGGGGAAGACGCGGAAATGCTCGCCGATGTGCTTGTGGCCGTTAAACAAATTCCAAAGCTCAGGGCGCTGATTTTTCGGGTCCCATTGGCCGAACTCGTCCCGGTGCGAGAAAAAGCGCTCTTTAGCGCGGGCTTTTTCTTCGTCTCGGCGGGCACCGCCCATCGCCGCGTCCACTTTCAGCTCTTCAATGGCGTCCAGAAGCGTCACGGTTTGGAGCAGGTTGCGGGACGCATCGTAGCCTCTTTCTTCCACCGCCCGGCCCTGGTTGATCGAGTCCTGGACTGACCGGACAATCAATCTTGCGCCGATGGTCTCCATCCACTCGTCGCGGTAGGAGATCGTTTCCGGGAAGTTATGCCCTGTGTCAATATGGAGCAGCGGGAACGGAATTTTGGCGGGCCAGAACGCTTTTCGGGCCAAATGGCTGAGAATGATCGAGTCTTTGCCGCCGGAGAACAGCAGTACGGGCCGCTCGAACTGGGCAGCGACTTCGCGGATGACGAAAATCGATTCGGCTTCCAGCTCCGATAGATGGGAGACTTGCAAAGGAGAGATTTGAGGGGCGGAACTTAACATGACGGTCATAACCTTTATTCTACCATACTCACGGGTGGTAAAAGAAAAAGGCGCGAGACCGCAGAAAAGTTCCTCCGCGTGTTTGTCACCGAGAGACAAAAGCCGGATAGCCGTCGCGACTGAGCGTGTAGAGTTGCTTTTTGGCGTCCGCCGGACGCAGAAACGTACCTGTTTCGACCACATACGTCGGCTTGTGGTGCGGCTTTGTGTTGACACGGACGAAGGCATGAAAACCCCGCCGCCGCAGCGCCCCAGCCAGCGTCTCGGCAATGGGACGGACAATAAATTGCGCCGCGGCGACATGGTAGGGTATCGGATGCAGATTTGGAATACCTGAATGCTTCAGGACACTTGGACGCTTCGGTACAGGCCGCGTGGCCGGAACGATCCGGGCTGCGATGCGCTGCGGCACAGGTTTTGCGCGATGGCTCGGCTCAGACGTGGCGGCTTTAACCGGCGGCAGAGGAGTGGAGACGACCCGTGAGGAAGGCGTGCGAACGGGCACAGGCGCGGCATCGGCGTCAATCGTGATGTGACGCGAGAAGGCGCTGATTTTGCGGCTGTCGAGCGCACTCGCAGTGAAATCATAGTGGCCCGGCAATGCTGGGATCCAGGACGCAGTAGACAGGCTGCCCTGCGCGAGTGTCAGCAAGGAGTGAGGGCCGCCGTTGCGAGTATAGGAGATGGCGATTGTCGCGCTCCCAGCGGACGGCAAGGCGGCATAGGCTGAAATCAGCACCGGATTCCCGACAGGAACGCGCTTCCCGTCGCTTGCGCTGTAAAGCGTCACTGCCAGGGGAAGCTCACCTGCAGCGGTCGCTGAAGCGGGAGGCTGTGCTGGAACCGGCGGCGGAAGGGCAGGGGCTTCCGGCGACGGCAGGACAGCCGCCGGACCAGACGGCCGCGAATTCGGAGAGCGTCGCGGGACTTGGGATAAGCGCGGCAGAACCAGGAAGAGCATGGCGAGCATCAGGCCCACCACTGCCGCCGCCGACAAGGCCCAGGGCAGCACACGCCGAACCGGGCCGCCGATCTTGACCGGGGCAATAGGCGGTGCGGGATGCTCAGGCCGGAAATCCTGCGCTGGATCAGAGGGTGGGTCTGTGGACTGGTCGTGCAACATTCCCACATTTTCCCCGCTAGGGAGGCATTTCTAACCCTGCTTCTAAGACCGAACACTTGTCACTTCCAGCGCCCAGTGATGTCTGCTGCTGCCCATAGGGTACACTCTTCAGCATGACGGATGCAGAAGAAGCCCCAAATTGGAACCTCAGTGCCCCGCAATGGGATGCCATCGTGCGCCGGGCGCAGGCCAGACCGGATGTCCTGGCAGATGGTGCGTTTGTGCGGGGAGAAGCGAGTGACGATACGGAACAGACCGATCTGATTTTCTTTGCGACCACGCTGAACAAGCCGCTTGGCTGGGGATACCCATTTTTAGAAGACATCCCGCAAAGCCGGACGCGAGGCGCTCTGGTAGGCCGCGCCTGGCGTGACATCAACACGGAGCAGGTTGCGTTTGAAGTGACTCTGCCTGCTGCTGCCCAGGCTATCGCGGCCGACTATGAGAGCGGCGCGTCGGACCTCGACTTTGTCACCTACGAACAGGCCGTTGATCAGGCTGTTCGCGGCACCCCAAATGATCTGGCCTGGCTGCACAGCGAGTTCGGACGTCTTGCCGTGCTGTCGGTGGGGTAAGCGTTTATAAACGAGTAGGCCGACGCTGCACTAGGCCGGTTCGGCCCGTAAAAGGTTGAAAGCGGCCTTTACCTGCGAAGAAGTCGGGGCATCCAGGCTGGTGGCGTGATACTCCGCGCGGAGGAACAGCCGCCATTGCCGCTGCGCGGTGTCCACCACAACAACTTCAAGCGGGAAAGTCACATTCATCCGGGTTGCGATGTCTGTGCTTTCCGTTCCGGCTTTCGGCTTGAAGGCTGTCTCAAACTCCGGCTCGCCCGCACAGTAAACCGAGAGCAGATGGGTGCCCGCGTCCTGTTTTAGCAGTCCATTTCGCAGCGCATGGACCAAGGTTTCGACATAATTATCGCCCATCCAGTAAAGCATCTGGACAACACTCTCACTCTGTGGGAACCCACTTGCCGCGACGCCGCTGGTTGGCAATGACACGATTATGCCGCTTTCTTAGACACTTCCGCCAGGTGCGCGGCTTCCGCTTCTTCGATCTCGGTCAGGCTCTTGCGGGGCGGCTCGGCGGTGTCACTTGCCGATAAATCGGACAGACTGACGAGGAGACTGTAGCGGAGAGAGAACTTCTTTTCAGCGGCGGACAGCTTATTACGGCCTTCTTCGGACAGCCCATCCAGCCACTTCTGGCGCATCGCATCGGTTCCGGCCTGGTGGCGCTTGCGGATGTCATCCGGCAGGCTGTCGGGGTCTACAGCAACCGCCGCCGTGCTGTCGCTGTAAAGTTTGGCGATGGTCCCGGTCAATCCTCGGTAATATGGGTAGAATAACCCCGATTTAGTGTCGGCGGCGGTCATCTCGCGGTCAGCGAGGCGGACGGCCGCACCGTCAGTCAGTGGCTTGGGTGCTGATGTTTGTGCCATAGGGCAGTCTCCTGTAATTTGATCTCACGCGATAGGAATAAAATGATGTCTGATTTTCTGTTTGGACTGGGCGAAGGAATGACGATTGTGGCTTTGGTAGGCCTTATTGGCGTTCTCGTCTTTTTAGCGGCGACCGCGCTGAAGCTGAAAACGTCGGTGATTGACAACGCCGGGCGGCTCTATAAGCGGCCTCTGGCGTCGGGTAAGAATCTGGCAACAACGGTGAAAGGCATCGCCCAGCAGGAAGCCGTGCGCGGCAAGCATATCGCCGGGTCGGCGAAAGTCGCCGCACTGTCGGTGAGAGATGCCGCCGTGCACATCAAGGACACGGCGCAGTCGGTCCACCCCGAAGAATTAAAGCCCGCCGTGGCGTATGCGTCCAACCTGTCTAATGCGCTCAAAGTCGCGCTGAAGCTGTCTCAAGTCGGAACACGCCAGCGGGCTGGTAAGTAGCCTACTTCATTGCTGCCTGCACTGCGCCCAGCGCCTGCTGGGGGGCGACCGCCGACACGTCGCCCTTGACCACCGGCTTGCCGTCCACGAAGATGCCGTTGCCTGTGACGGCCTGGGCGGCAGGAGAGCGGTCGGACGCCGGGACATCGGTGTTGACGATGACGGCAGACACAGTGCCGCCGGTTTTCCGGGCGTAGTCCTGAATAGCTTCGAGCGGCGCGGCCAGTGTGCCCGGCTTCTGCTGACTGCTTTCATTGTAAGACCAGCCGACGACAATTTTGTGCTTCGCAGTCGCTGGGTCGCCGACTGTTTGCTCGGCGGGCAGATCACTCGTCGCCGTGGCTGGCAGCTTGACCGGCGCTTTCGCCGGAGCCGACTGGGCAGCAGGCGGCGGTGCGTCGTCGTCCTGGTCCGGCTTCGCCGCTTTATTGATGCCTTGGTTGATAAAGACCAGCGCAACAATAAGAATTGCCAGCCCAGCAGCCACAAATAAACGGTTCATTTTGCTCCTCCCGTGATTCCTAAAAAGCCTGCCATACGTCCGGTCTTCCCCTCGCGCCGGTAGGAAAAAAAGTCGCGCTTGTTGCGGAACGTGTCCTCATCGCAGACCGAGATCGCTCCTGCCGGCACACCTGCGTAAAGTAATTGACCGAAGATCACGGCCCGCAGATTTAGATTGTAAGTGCCGCCGAGGTCGGAGCGTGGCGTGACCACACTGGAGGCTCGTGCGCCGGGCAGGGAGCGAAAACGGTCAGCGACCTCCGGCCCGACTTCATAGCTATCGCCGCCGATGGACGGCCCGACAGCAGCAAAGCAGGCGGACGGCATACAGCCAAACTCGCTAGTCATCGTCTGCATCATTTTTCCCGCAATGTTCGCCGCCGTTCCGCGCCATCCGGCATGGGCTAGTCCGATGACTTTCCGCACCGGGTCTACCAGGTACACGGGGGCGCAGTCGGCGAACAGCAGGAACAGCAGCAGGCCCGGCGTGTTCGTTACCAGCGCGTCCGCCCCAACGACCGGGACTGCGCCCGACCCCGCCGTGACAACCGTGACGGTATCCCCATGCACCTGCTCCGCCAGCGCGACATCAGCTTCGGCGACTCCCAGATCGTGCCACACCCGCCGTCGGTTCGCTGTCACCTGCGCGAAATCATCGCCGACATGTGCCCCCAAGTTCAGCGAGTCATAGGGGGCGGCGCTGACCCCGCCCTTGCGGGTCGTAAAGCCCTGCGTGACACGCGGCAGCCAGGCCAGCGTTTTGGCCTGGTACAGCGGCAGATCGCCAATCGGTTGTTTGCGCCACCCTGTCAATTTGTTCGTCGCATTTCCATCAGGGCGTCTGCTTGACGCTGGAACTCCTCGTAACCTATGTATAGTTCTGCCGACCAGCCCCGCTGCTTCGCCGTTTCTATGTGCGTGGGCGAGTCGTCCCAAAAGGCAATTTGTTCGCCGCTCATCCCAAGCGCTGTTTCGATGGCCTCATAAAACCGCACGTCCGGCTTTTTCATTCCCAGCACCCCGGAGAAGAACAAGTGGTCGAAGAAAGTCGAGAATCCCATGACATCCGACATGTACTTCGCCCGATGCGGCTCTTGATTGGACGCCAAGCAGCAGACAAAACCTGCCTCGCGCAGCATCTTCGCCGCATTCAGCACCCGCATGTCAACCGCGTCTTCCACCGAAAACCAGAGTTGCATGAACTCGTCCGCCGACCCCTGCCAGCCCCACTCTTTAAGATACGGCGGCAGTACCGTACCGAGATCGGCTTTGCCTAAAATGCAATCCGAAAACTTACCCTGCCAGAACGCCTGCGTCGCCTCCTGCGTGATCTGATGCTCCCGCGTCAGATGCTCAGCGAACCGATCAGGAAATACCAGCACGCCATCGGCATCAAAAACGACCGCTTGTATGCTCATTCAGGTACGCTCAATTCAAATATTCAATCCCTCGCGCTCCTTTGCGCGTCATCGGCTTCTAAGGTTTGTTGCTGTTGATGCTCATCCAACTCGATCAGCAGATATCCCGTTACTTCTTGCCTGCATAGCGCCGCCTTCATGCGTATCATCACTTCGGCTTCCGGGCTGAGGTCTAAAATGAGTGCCACCGGTTTTTCCCGCTCGGAGCGTGAAACTAAAGTTCGACGCCGCGGGGCGCAGACGCCCCGCGTCCGCCTCTGCGGACAAAGATTGGGTCGGACAAGGAACTGAGCATCCCGTAAGCTATCCCCGCCCACGAAGGTGGACGATAGGCGCTTCGCCCGCGGCGTCGAACTTTAGTTACACGCCCTTGACTTAATCTGCCAGCTCGTATAAATCCATGTTGCCGGTGAGCAGGGCATTCTTGGAGTCGGACTCGCAGAGCTTGTCGAGTTTGGCGAGATACTCACGGACGGTCATCACGACGGTGGCGTGTGACCAGGTCAGCGGCGAGACGGAGATGGGGTCGCCGTTGTAGGGGTGGATTTGCTCGGCGAGAACGCCTGACTCCAATGTGTGCTTGCGGACCCATTCCAGGATGTCTAAGGCTTTGGTCAGATCGGACAGAGTTTTAGCTTTGGCGATGTACCACTCGGCCAGCCAGAGGGTACAGATAATCCAGGGGTTGCCGGGGACTGCGCCGATGTCTTGGCTGATTTGGTGATAGTAATCGTTCTCGTAGCGAGCGACCCCGCCGATGTCGGTCTTGCACCAGAGGCGCTCTTCAATCTGCTCCATGGTAGACACCACCATCGGGTGGTCGGCTTCGAGCATCCCAAACTGGAAGACGCCGTAGAGGCTGGCGTCAATGTTCAAATCAGCGTCAATCGCGCCTGTCTCCCGGTCTACCGTGATGCGGCGGACGAAGCGGTTCCGTTCAGGGTCCCACAAATGCACGAGCGCCGCGGCTTTAATCTCCTCCTGGGCGGTCCGAAACGACTTTGCGTGTTCTTCATCGCCGAACGTCTCTGCAAACATCGCGGCGGCGTTCAGGCCCGCCCAGACGGCGGCGACCGTGAATAAGTGGATGCCGTGGCGCTCTTCCCAGAGGTCGTAGGACGCGCCTGGCAGGCCGGTATGCGGCTCGCGGTACTCAGTCATAAACTCGCCGGCGCGTCGGATCAGAGGGGCGTACAGACCGCGAATGAACTCTACATCTTTGTAGCGGGCGTAATGCTCCCACAAGGCCCAGATGACCAGCGAAGTCTCGTCCTCTTGAATGGGAAGCTGAGTGTGTCCTTCGCCGTCGGCCCAGGGGTGCCACGATGACCCCAGTGACTTATCCGGGTTGTACTTGTGCAGCAGGTAGCCTTCTGGCAGGAGAACATCTTTGCAGAATTCGTAAAAGTTCCGGGCCACTTCCGGCTGGCCGGCCAAATCTAAAGCATAAGCGACTAAAGCGCCGTCACGCGGCCACATATAAGAATAGGTGTCATTGTTGAATGTCAGATAGTCGCTGTCATTCGCCGCAATAATTGCGCCGCGATTATCAATTTGTGTGCGTAAAATTAAAAGAGATTGCTTGTATAATGTAACAAGAGCATTGGGCAAATCGCCGTAAGGGATGTCATCTTTGTTGACCCAGCGGTTCCAATAGATTCGCGCTCGGTGCTGGAAGAATTCTGCGCCGCGCTGCTCGACCAGCCGGTGAATGAGCTTGACGCTGGCGTAATCCTCGCCCGCCGCCAGCCAGTAGTAAACGGTCGCCGTGCGGTCGAGCGTGACATGGGCGGCAATCGTGCTGTCCACCGCCCCCTGCGCGACCGTGTTCATGCCGAGGACGCCGTCCTCGGCATCGCGCCATGTCCCTTCCGCGCCGTGGGCATGGGAGACGCCGATGGCATAGTGGTGAACGCCGAAATCTGCTGTGCCATCTTCACGGCTGCCGTCTTCGACACTGACACTCGCCAGCATCCAGGTTTTGCCTTTGTAGTGAATAAGCGCCTTGAGGTTGGGCGCATAGTACGCGGTATTGCCCTCAGACGATTCGTTCAAATTAAAGTCGTGATGCCAGAACAGACGTACATCGCGCGTCATCGGGAGCAGATTCTCGATCTCGACTTTGCGGACGTAGAGGTCGCGGTCGAAATCCACGCAGTCCCGGCAGACCAGGCGCAGGCCGAGACCCCAGTGAACCGCCGACACCTCTGTCACCAGGGTTTCCGTCTCGTAGCGCAGGGTCTTTTCCCACGACGGCTCTGAAATCCAGGACATCTGACCGTCCACCCAGATGCCGAAGCGGCACGCCTGGCCGCGCGTGTGGTTTGCCTGGCCGACATAGGGATAGTAGATGTCGCGCAGCGTGTAGCGTGAATCGAAGGTCAGCAGCAAGTTTCCGTTGCCGATGGGGATGTCTCGTGGCATGGCGTCATTATACCACGGCGACGGGGCTTCCCGCGCCGCCTGCTCTGAACGTGTGTTTTGTCTTGGCATGAATTATGCATATTATGAAAGCAAAGCGCCGGCCTAAATAGGTTAGAGAAGCGACAGTTTTGCCCAGGAAGTTTTCATGCCTAATCCTCTTTCTCAATTTCTTCAGTCTCTCCAGAAGCAGCAGGAGCAGCGCCGCCGCAGGCAGCAGCACCGGAACGCTGGACGGGAGCGCTCCCGCCGTCAGGACGAAGTCATCAAGTCCGCCGCCGGTCAGAAAGCCGCCCGTCAGCGGGCGCAATTCTTCCAGGGCGCACGCCGCAACGCCGCCGAGCGCCGCGAAGCGTTCGCCGACGCGCTGCACTGGAACACGATGCGGAGCCGCGTTTATGAACTCGGCGGCGGGGCGGGGCAGCCCAAACTGCGCCGGTTCGCCTCACGCTTCGTTTACGGTCTTGCGGCCCTATCTGTGCTGGCAAACGTGGTTCTCTATATGCGCTGGTCACCTGGCCGGGCGCTGCTGACTGTTGGTACCCATACCGTCTCAAAGCGCGACTACGAAGCCAATCTCGATGCCGCCGCCGGCAAAACGGTCCTGAGCCAGATGGTCGTCGCTGAGCTGATCCGGCAGGCCGCCGCGCGGGCCGGGGTCACTCCAACCGCCGCCGATGTGGATAAGCGAATTGCCCTCCTGCGCCGGCAGGGAGCGCTGTCCGGCCAGTCCCAGCCGGAGATTCAAAGCGCCGTGGAACAAAATCTCGCCCTGGAAAACCTGCGGATGCAGGGTATCTCAGTCAGCGACGCCGATGTTGCCGCTGAGTACACGAAGCACCCGGAGAAGTTCCGCCTGCCGTCCCAGATGTCGGCGACGCTGGTGGTTGCATCCAGTCCGGACAAGGCCGCCCAGGCGACCCATCTACTTCAGACCGGCGTGACACCGGCCGCCATCGCTGCCGTCTCCGGCTTGCAGGTGGACGGGATCAATGGCTTTGCGCTCCCTGGCGGGGCGCTGTCGCCGGCTCTGCGCCAAGCGATCCTCGGTCTGCACGACGGTCAAATCCGAGTCTTTGCGTCTCGCGGCTCTGGGGCCTCGCTCGTCGCCAGAGCCAACTCGCACACGCCAGGCATCCTGCCGCCGCTGCCGCAGGTGCGTGACCTGGTCGCCCGCGAGATCCGGCTGCAAAAAGCGCCGACTGCGCCTGCCGAGCTGCTGACCCTGTATGCCGCCAACAAGCCGGTCTTCGACATGACCAACTACCAGCCGTTTCTCGGCGACCTCGATGCTGCCGCGTCCCACCTGCCGCCTGCCGCAGCGGCAAGGCCGGAACCGAAGACAGCCAGCCTGCCGTCGCCCTAACTGACAATGATTACACAAGAACATTCTTCCGCCCCGCCTGCGCCTGAAACTAAAGAGCCCACCTCTGCTTGGCTCGACTGGCCGACACTGGCCTTGCTGGCCGCCTCGGTGGGAGCGCTCACGCTCGTCGCTTGGACTGTGCTGAAACAGTGGACTTCGGCGTATTTTGAGCCGAACTCGTTTTATGTCTACGGTCCGGCGATCCCGCTTCTGGTGGCCGTTATGCTTTGGCACCGGCGGGATGTCCTGCGAGGCGTGCCAAAAGCGCCCTCATATGCCGTCCTGCCGCTGCTTTTGGTATCGCTCGGTGTGATGCTGCTCGGCATCAAGCATGAAATCGTTGCGGTGGCGTCGCTCGGCCTGCTGTGTTCGGTCTGGAGCGGCGTTTGGCTGCTGCTCGGCGGGCGCTTTTTCCGGGCGGCTTGGTTTCCGCTGCTGTTTCTCGCGTGGATGTCCCCCCTGCCCGGACCGCTGCTGCATGAGGCGACGTTCGGCAGCCAGCAGCTTTCGACGGAGCTGACAGATCGGTTTCTGCACGTCTTGCAGTTCCCGACTAATCTGCACGGCAACGTCATCACCCTGGACAGCTTTTCACTATTCGTTGAGGAGCCGTGTTCCGGGTTCATGCTGCTCCTCACGCTTCTTGTGATTGCGTCGGCCTTTGCGTGGCTTGCGGACGGTGGCCCGCCGGTGCGCCGCCTTTGGCTGTTTGCGCTGACCCTGCCGCTCGCGATTGCCGACAACGTGTTTCGCTTGACGCTGCTCGCCATCGTCGGCGATAGTTTTGGCGCCCGCGCCGAACACGTCATTCACGATCCCAGCGGCCTTGCTGTGGTCGGTTTAGGTCTGCTTCTTTTATTTTGGACCGCCCGGAGGATAGGATGCCGCACTTTCGCGGGGCTGCCGCTCTTTTAACTTTGTCTGTATTGGGCCTTTTAGGGGCTGACCGTTTCTGGCATCCGTCGCTGGAGTCGTTTCCCGTTGGGGTCGAAAGCGCCAACGTTCCTAAACTCGTGGCCGGCGATACGTCGTCTGGAGACTTGGCTCCGGGCAATTATTTGATGTCGGCGCTGCCGGGCGCGAAAATGCTGTTTCGGACCTACGGCACCCCGCCGCAGGCGACAGACTTTTTGCTTCTCAGCGGCACGGCAGGCGTGGCGCTCCACGACCCGCGCCTCTGCCTCAGTGGCTACCGGCTGTCCAATCCGCAGACGCTCTCCGTTCCCGGCACGCCGGTTGTGATGCAGACCTACGATGGCTGCACGACCGCCGGTCTGCCCGATCTCTCCGTCTCCTATTTTTATGTCGTGAACAACCAGGTTCTCAGCAGCAGCACGCGCATTCGCGCCGCCATGCTGGAAAACGCACTGATTGGCCGTCAGAGCACGCCGGTTTACTTTTTTCGCTTCATTGAGCCGCTGGGCCAGAACCCGGCCGCCGAGTCCCGCCGCAAAGCCCACCTGCTGCTCTTTGCCGCCGATATGTGGCGTTCTTTGCAGCCGCGCATTGCCCCAAGCGCCTGACTTTTGCTCTTGACGCCGGGCTATGAGTGGGTTATAATGCACACATGGCACGAACGGCATCACTCGATACAAAGACGACAGACAGAAAAACAGCAGACAGAACAGTCGGCAGAAAAATGGCATCGGGAAGAGCACGGCGGGGGAAAAAACGCGAGCCGCCGCTAGGCGTCGTCATTGCGCTGGCCCTTGCCGGGACCCTTGCGGCAGGCATTGTCATCGCATTGGTGCTGGTGCTGATTCCCGGCACGGCCGCGCACCAATTTTATTCTCTCGTCAGCCATGTCCGAAGCGCAACTCTGCCGCTGGACCCGCTGTATCAAGAGTGGTCGGAAAAAATCAGTGAAGAGGAAGCCCTGTTCGCGACACCCGCTTCGATGCTCTGCGGCGGCCTGATTTTGGGCTGGCTTGCGCCGAGCTATGTGGAGAAACGGCGCGTGCTGCTGTCCGGCGCACTGCTGGGATTTGGCGTGGTAGCCGCCTCCATTGCTTTCGTCTGGGTGTTCGGCGTTTTAGATCAGAATGCGCTCAACCACATCGAAGGCGGTCGGCAGGTAAGCATCACCGCGCCGCCGGAGCTGATTGCGAAGCAGATCGGCTTCGCCATTTTCTGGACAGCCATCTGCGTTTTGGGAACTTGGCTCGGCCTGCGTCTGCGGGAACGGGCACGGCAGGCACAGAAGTAAACAAAGAACCCGGCGCTTTCAGCGCCGGGTTCTTCAGCGATTGGGGCGAGGCTCCAGCTCTATCCCGACCAGCCGCACGGCGCTTGCCTCCACGACCACACCG
Organism: Capsulimonadaceae bacterium; assembly: GCA_965213825.1. Taxonomy (GTDB): domain Bacteria; phylum Armatimonadota; class Armatimonadia; order Armatimonadales; family Capsulimonadaceae; genus JANXMY01. Next base: position 198,020 of record CBDCAE010000005.1, on the reverse strand, counting down.
CCGGGCGTATGATGCAAAATCCCCGCCACTGCCACTTTGTCCCCCATAATGACCGGCGGCACTAGATGGGGCGCATCGACCTCAATCGGTGATTGTCCGAGGGCGTCGGCGGCGAAGAAGTGGTCTCCCAAGCGGTCCGAGCCGCTGGACACGACGACACTGCCGAGAACGATTTTTGTCCCCTCCGGCTCGTCGCCCAGCCCATCTACGGTTTTGCGGAACTGCCCGTCGAGGTCCGGAGTCCACGATGTTACCTGCCCGGCTTGAACAGTCATCTTTGCGCTTGATCCCGTCGGCATGGACACCGCATAATCGCCAGGCGGCAGATTGGCAAACGCGAAGAAGCCGTTGCCGTCGGCGCGGACGGTGTGGCGCAGGTGCGTCTGACTGCTCTCTGCCGTGACTTCAATGCCGTCTTCGGGCATTAAATCGTCTCCGGATAACAGGGTTCCCATGAGCACGCCGGTTGTCGGATGCGCTTTCCATGACATCGGCGGCACGGGAACATTCTGTGTCCAAACACGCGGGATGGCCGCAAACAGCGCCGTATCGCCTTCATGCTCGACCCCATGTGCGCCGGAAGTCGAATCATAGCAGTAGACCACGGCCCCCGCTCCAATGTGACCCGCAGCCGTCGCTCTCCGTGTGCCTTGCAGCAGCGCGAGTGTTTCCGGCACAGGGTTCAGGTACGCCCCGACCCCCATTACCACTTGCCGCCCATAAGCGTGGTTTTTGGCGAACGTGTTCCACCCCGCCCACCGCGCTGCCGCTTTTGGCAGGCCGAAGTAGGCCATTGGGCAGTTGAGGTCCAAAATCCCCTCGCGCATCCAGTCCCGGAACGGCGCAAAGACTTCCGTATACGACGCGCTTTTTGTCTCGTAGGCCGCGTCACTTTTCGGTGCATCCCCCCAGCAAATCGTCGCCGCGCTGACCACCAGATGCGGCTTCAGCGCCGTCGCCGAGACGTACACACGCCGGACCAAATCCGTCACTTGTTCCCGCCGCCACGCTTGCCAGCGTGGGTCGTCGAACGCCGGCTGCCCAGTTGTCCCAGAGCGGGCGTTGTAGCGGGCCACCGAGACCGCGTTGTAGCCCCAGTGCCCAGCGGTCTTGCCGTCGCCGCCGTACCGGATAAAGTCAAGGTGGATGCCGTCTACATCGTAATGCCGGACCACGTCCATGTATACCCGGAACGTCCAATCCGCTGCCAGCGGGTTCCCCGGATCAATCTTCGTCGCTTCCCCGTCAAAGTCCGCCCCCGTGTCTGACAGCGACAGCCACTCCGGGTGCAGCCGCGTCAAAGGCCCCGCCGTAGCGTTTCCCCCGACCGCGCCCGCATTGATCCACGCATGAACCTGTATCCGCGGCTTCCCGGCCTCGTGCGCGTGAGAACACAGATACGCCAGCGCATCGAATTGGGACGGATCATCTAAAGCCCACCCCTCGTAATGTGACTGATAATACGCATCCGCCCGCTTCCGCATCTGCACAAATACCGCATTCGCGTGCATCGCCCGGAGTCTATGCAGCAGCAGGTCGCACTGCGCGGGCGTCTTAAACCCGTCATTAAACCCATCCACCCAAAACGCCCTAAGCTCCGGCTTACTCGCCGGGGCAGGGGACCTCGCGAACCCCGGCAGCAGGAAACTGCACAACAGTGCGAAAGTCAGCAAAACAATGTGGAGACTTCTCATACTCTCATTATAGCCGACGGAATAAGCGGGAGGCAAGCAAGAAGGTGTATAGTAGCAGTAGCTCCCGAAATGAACCCGCCAGCCATGACAACCACCTTGTCCGATGACTTAGAAGGATACGTCAAAGCCAAAGTCCAAAGCGGCGAATACTCGTGCATCAGCGAGGTAGTCCGCGCCGGCTTGCATCTACTGCAAGACCAAGACACCCTGCGCCAAATCCGGCTGGAACGTCTGCGAAAAGAAATCGCTATCGGCCTAGAGGCGGAAGCGCGAGGCGAAGTTGCACCACTTGACGTTGAGGATAATACCGAGCGGAGAAGGCAGGCAAACCTCGCACGCTGACACAGTGGATCAGGCTTTTTAGATTGGCGGAATCATTTCGCTGATATTAACAGTCTGCCTGCCGTTCGTGGTAAAGATGTGAGTCGGCTCGTATCCTTGAGCTGTCAAAATCATGCCTTCCACGCTGACACCTGATCGCTCCGAGAGGGCAAGAACAGGCCAGGCGTTCCGCGCCACATATTCAGCAATACGCTTATCATCTTCCGGTTGATAGTGGCACCAGACGCAGAAGCCGCTGACCATGTTCAAGCCGCGCGGGTCGTCCAGCCCAACACGGTTTTCATCCAAATGAGCGCAGGTTAGGATGTCCCGCCCCAAAAGGATTGCTCCTGCGCTGCCTCCGTAGATGATCCCGCCCTCAGCAACAAACTGCACCAGAGCTGTCTCGAAGCCTGACCGGCGTACTTGGTCAAGTAAAGAGAATGTATTACCTCCGCTGATGAATATCGAATTGAAATCCGTGAGCGACAGAGGGTCCGCGGAATTCAAGTCAGTCCACATGGTAATGTCATTTATTCCGACAGGCTGCAAGGCGGCTTTGCCCCATGCAAGACAACTGTCGATCGAACGCCCCAGACCTGCTTGGGCAATGGGCAGGAACAAAACTTTTCCTTCGCTTCCTGTCCACTCTGCGAATAGTTCTAAAAGTGGGCGTTCGTCCTCGGCACTTCCCCCGCCTGCAATGATAATCCGTGGAGCGAGTTTGGCAATCGGAGCCGAACTGGGAATAGTTGCTTGTGCCATGCCTTCATTTTACCATGCGGGAAATAAAAGTTCGAGGCGAGTTTGGTTGCGTTGTACCCGGAGGATGCCCCGAATGGGTGATGGAGGAACCCGGCCTTGAAAGGCCAGGCTATAAATTCGCAAAGTCCCTCCGGGGCTAAATGCCGTCAGCCGCAGGCTGTTCTTCAGTCCCGGAGGGACTTTGTGCTTTGAGTAGCCCGGCACTTCAGTGCCGGGTTCTGGCTGCGGGTTCCTTCGCTTTTGCCCTAAATCAAATCCCCCAGTAGGTCGAGGGCGTCCTGGACGCCGGCTTGGTCACGCTGCCTCCGGAGGATATCGCGAGGAGTGACAGGTACGAAAGCCGAAGCTCCCGGCAAACGATGTCTGCTAAGGGTGAGGGATGCGGTTGATGGCATGGTTGATCTCGTCCATGTGGGAGCGATACATGTATTCGTTGAATTGATCATCCCGCATCTGGCTCATCTGCCGGCTGAACTCCAGAGCTTGGTCGGTCCGCGCCTGGCTGTCCTTCCTCTGGATTGCGGCCGTGGCCTCCTCTTTACCGCGCAGGGGGCCATGGGTGACATGAGCGCTGACAACCGAAGAATGGACCATTTTCCAGCCGTCCGCTGTTTTTCTCCACGTGTCAATATCCGTCGAGTCGAGGGCGTGGTCTTCAAAGATCGCGGGAATAATCACTCCCCGCTCAGTCCACTCGACTTGCTCTCTGACCCGCACCATCGCCGTATTGCCGCTGACTTTCACGGACTGAATCGTGCTGTGAACCGTCGTGAGCGTGTTGCTGACATCATGGACCGGAGTTGAGAGAACATGGAAAAGTCCGGTCAGCCCCGCCCGCGTTTGCGCGAGGTCAGATACCTTCCCATGCTCATCCACGCCCTGATACTGCGGGGCAAACAGGGATGTGACCGCTTCCGCATCCAGCCTCTGAAATGCACTGTCGAAGTCGGAGTAGTTCTCCCGGATCGCAGAAACAGGAGACTCGCCGGCGGGAGCGGCAGGAGCCGAGGCAGGAACAAGCGCGGCCAAAACGAAAACAGACGCTCCGGCAGCTAGGGCTGGGAGCGGGCGGATCGAGAAGGACAGTGAGAACGGCATAATGTGCTTCCTTTCTGTGCGGTATGCTGTGCCAGCGGCAGGAGAGATGTGCTAGATCAAATCCCCCAGCAGGTCCAGCGCGTCTTGGACGCCAGCGGCGAAGACGCCCAGCACGGTGTCTATCTCGGCGCGGGTGATGATGAGGGGCGGCTCGAAGCGGATGACTTTGGGGTTGTTCAGCGTGTAGGCGGCGATGACGCCCCGATGCACCATCGTGCCGATGACCAGCTTGCCGATGTCGCTGTCGGTGAACTCGACGCCGAGCATGAGGCCTAAGCCCCGGGCTTCTTTTAAGATGTTCGGGTGGTCGGCAGCGATGGACTTGAGGCCGTGCAGGAAGTACGCGCCGTTCTCGGCGGCGCGGGCGGGCAGACCCTCTTCCCAGGTGACTTCCAGCGCCGCAAGGGCGGCGGCGCAGGCCATCTCGCCGCCGCCGAAGGTCGTGGTGTGGATGAACGGGTTTTCGCGGAAGACTTTGCCCCAGATCGCCTCGGTCGCCATCGTTGCGCCGATAGGCATGACGCCGCCGCCCAAAGCTTTCGCGAGGATCAGAATATCGGGCTTGACGTTCCAGTGGTTGATTGCAAACATCTTGCCGGTGCGTCCGAGGCCCGTCTGCACTTCATCTACAATCAGCAGGACGCCGTGGTGGTTACAGATCTCGCGGACGCGCGGGAAGTAGTCATCCGACGGCACTTGTATCCCGCCTTCGCCCTGCACGGGTTCCAGAATGACCGCGGCAGTCTTGTCTGTGATGAGCGCTTCGATGGCGTCCGCCTCGTTAAACGGTGCGAAGCTGCCGCCCGGCAGCATCGGTTCGAACGGCTTGCGGTAGACCTCGCGGCCCGTCACCGAAAGCGCTCCCATTGTCTTGCCGTGGTACGCGCCGTGAGTAGAAACGAAATCGGTCTTCCCCGACGCCATACGCGCGATCTTCAGCGCGGCTTCGGCGGCTTCGGCCCCGGAGTTTGAGATAAACGAATACTGCAAGTCGCCCGGCGTGATTTCGGCCAGCTTCGCAGACAAATCTGCCAGCGGCTTGTTTAAGAATGTCTTGGACGCCATCGGGATACGGTCTAATTGGTCTTTGACCGCCTGCACGACTTTCGGGTGGCGGTGTCCCAGCGAAAAAACGCCGTAGCCGCCGAGGCAGTCTATGTAAGAATTGCCGTCCAAATCGGTCAGCGTTACGCCCTCGGCATGGGCCTCAATATGGTCAAAGCCGCCGACTTTCAGCAGCGCCACCTGGGTCGGGTTCACAAACTTCTGGTATTTTTCGATCACGTCCTGCGTGACCGCTTCAGCTTCATTGGGTGTCAATTCCATAGGTTACTTTAGCTCAACCAAGGTGAAGTTGTCAAGCGCATTCGCCGATACTAGAATCAACTTTCTGACACTCAGGTCAACTGCTGGAGTACGCTGGCTCGCGGATGCTATGCTTGACACAATTACACTACTCAAGGCGCAAGTCGCGGATGCCGGCACCGAGGCAGAGAAGGTCGCGGCCCTGAATGCCCTGGTCTGGGAGCTGCGCTCTGTGGATCCGCGTCTGGCTCTGGCGCTCAGCCAGGAAGCGGTCGGACTGGCTCGGCAGATGGCCCCGGCGTCCCTGCTGGCATCAAGCCTCAGTCTTCTTGGGGTCAGTGCTGTGATGCTGTCACGGCATCAGGAAGCGCGGGCGGCGCTTGACGAAGGTCTGGCGCTGAGCCGCGGCTTGGGGGACCGCTTCACGGAAGCGCGGTGTCTGCACTACATCGGAATCACTCAATACTGCCTGCTGGAACAGGCCAAAGCCGCATCGAGCGTGACTGCCGCCATTAACATTCGGCAGGAGCTGAACGATTGGGAAGGGCTGGGGGCCAGCTTCAACATCTTAGGCAACATCCATCTGGAGCTGTCTGATTATCAGCAGGCTTTGGATTGGTACGTGCAGGGCCTGGAAATGCGGACGCGGGCTGGCGACGCGCTTGGGATCGCCGGCTCACTGAACAACATCGGCGTTGTTTATCTGGAAATGGAAAACTATGCCCAAGCGGCAGACTTCCACCAGCGCGGCTTGAGCCAGTCCCTTCTCATCGGCAATCCGGCTTCGGAAGCTATCAGTCTCTGCAACCTCAGCCACGATTTGCTTGGACTGAGACGCTATGCGGAGGCACTGGATTATGGCCGACGGGCCGCGGCGCTGGCCGAGCGGCTGGAAGACTGGGAACGGGTGATCGCCGCGCATCTTAGCTGCGGGCATGCCTGCGCCCGGACAGCGAAGCGCGACGAGGCATTGGAATGCTTCCATCTCGGCCTGAAGATTGCGAAATCCATTCAATCTCAAAGCCTCACCGCGAGCGCACTGCAAGCGATTGGCAAGGTGCTGACAGAGGGCGGCCTTCTAGGCAAGGCGCGGGCACATCTTGCAGAGGCCACTGTCCTTGCGGAAGCCGCGGGTGCCCGCAAAACAGCGTTTCAGTCGTTTGAATGCCTTTCCGAAGTTTGCAAGCGTCAAGAAGACTATGCTACGGCCCTGAGCCATTATGAGACGTTCCGCCGGCTTGAAAAAGAAGTCTTCAATGAAGAAGCGGACAAGCGTGCAAAGTCTTTGGTCATTCAGATGGAAGTCGAGCACCACCGGCGCGAAGCCGCAGTTCTCGCGGAGATGAACGCGGCGCTGCAGGCCGCCAACATAGCGTTTCAGGAAGCCAACACCCGGCTGGAAGCACTGGCGACGACCGATCCGCTGACAGGCCTGCCGAACCACCGCGCATTGGTCGCGGCTTTAGATGCCTTGCTTGCTCGTACCCGCCGCCACAGCGAGCCATGCGCCTTGCTGTTTTTGGACATTGACCACTTCAAAAGCTTCAACGACACCTACGGCCATCCGGTGGGCGATGCCGTGCTGGCCGAGTTTGCTTCCTGTGTCCGCACCTGCCTGCGTGCGGAAGACACGCTCGGGCGCTGGGGAGGTGAAGAGTTCCTGATTCTGCTGCCTGGCCTGACCGGCCTAGAGGCCCTGCAAGTGGGGGAACGGGTGCGGGTGGCTGTCGCCGCGCATCCCCTGGCGGCGGGTGCTGGCCTGCACATGACCTGCTCCATCGGGGCGGCGGCTTGCCCTCCGCAGGAAAGCACTCGGGATGCCCTGGTGCAGGCTGCGGACGAGGCACTCTACGCCGCCAAGCGTTTGGGCCGCAATCAGGTCCGCGCGGCGGGCGATCCCACGATCCTCACACTGGACGGTTCCTTGTTTCCCAAAAAGCCAAGCCGCATCCGCCAGCGGCGGCAGACGCCACGATCACGTGGCCCCGTTTGAGCAACCGCAGGCTTGCTCTTGGAGACTGTATAAACACTGTGAACGAGCGGATCAATTCGCGGCAACACGAGCAAAACCTGCATTCGCAGGCTAGGATCAAAGTCTGAAATCAAAGTCTGAGTCCGCGCAGGCGGACTTTGTGCTGTTGTTGCCGCGAATTCATTCGCCCGTTCACAGTGTTTATACAGCTTCTTAGGTGCTGCGCGAGCAAGATCGTTTTAAGCTGCTTCAAAGCAAGCCAACTGGCCGCTCTGGCCAAAGAAGTTACGATTGAGATTCCGCGCTCAGGCTTCATGGGAGTGTGACGCAGACGCCAAGCCGCCACCTGCGTGGCGGAACAGTTACGACGTATTCCAATTCCCGTCCCGCGCAGGCGGGGCCTTAGCGTCTGCGCTCCCCAGCGAGGGCATGAATGCCCTCGTTTTCTAATCCCGCTCTCACCCGCACGTCTTCCCGCCCAAATGTCCTACTTCTTGGCCTCCGCCGCCAGCCTTCGGGCCAGGAGGGCCATGACGGCGGCTTCTTCGGGCTTCAGTGAGTGCAGGGAGTCGGCAAGCTCTTGTTCGGTTTCCTGCTTGAGCGCTTCCAGCATTGTGCCATCTAAGTAGGTCTCAAAGACGGCAGGGTGGATGTAGGCTTTGCGGCAGACGGCGGGGGTATTGCCGAGGCGCTGAGACACAGAGTTGATCGCTGCCGTGACGTTGCGCTTGGCTTGCGCCTCTGAGCCGAATGCCTCGAACTCTTGGAGCGCGAGAGACGCCAGCACGGTCCCGGCCCAGGTGCGGAAGTCTTTGGCGGTGAACTCGGACCCGGCGATCTCGTGCAGGTAAGCGTTCACATCGGCGGAGTCAATGGAGCGCAGGACACCGTCAGCGTCGGCATACTGAAACACCTCTTGACCCGGCAGATGGTGCAGGCGAGCGACAATAGACGCCAGCTTTTTGTCTTTCAGATCAATCGTATGTTCTTTGCCGCTTTTGCCGACGAAGTGAAAATGCAGCGTCGCGCCAGTAACTTCGACATGCTCGGTCTGAAGTGTCGTCAGGCCATAATGCCGGTTTTCTTTGGCGTACTGCTCGTTCCCGATGCGAATGAGCGTCGTTTCCAGCAGCCGCACAATCGTGGCAAGTATCTTTTCGCGGGGCATTCCTTGCCGCCGCAAATCGGCGTCAACCCGCTCCCGGAGATGAGGCAGGGCCGCGCCGAAATCTTTCATATGCTCAAACTTGGTTTCATCGCGGGCTTCGCGCCAGCGCGGGTGGTAGCGGTACTGCTTGCGTCCTTTGGCATCATGGCCGGTCGCCTGTAGGTAGCCGTTCTCGGATGGGCAAATCCAAACGTCCTGATAGGCAGGAGGAATCGCAAGGGAATTGATGCGCGTCAGCGTCTTCTCGTCGGTGAGTCCCTCTCCGTTCGGGATAAAATAGCGGAAGCTCTTGTCACCATTTTGCTCCCGCCGGATGCCGGGCTGCTTGTCGGAAACAAAGCGCAGCCCAGCGGCTTTGACTTCGGCGAGGGTTTCAGGATCGGCGGCGGAACTTGCGGGCTGAGTAGGGTGTTCTATCGTTGGTGGCATGACTGGTGTTTACCCAAAATGGCCGGCGAAAAAAGCCCGGTTTTTTTGCCTTGACAAAGTTTGTGAAAAATGCCACAATAGATTGTGAAGAAAGGTACAAAGTCAATGCTGCCCTCCCTGCCGCCAATCTCAAAGTCTGGTTTTTTGCTCGGCGCTCTGCTCGCCGCCGTCGCCGCCGCTGTTAAGATCACGTTTCTTGATGAGCTGGACCGTCGTGCCGGTCGCCCAATTTCGTAAATTGGGTACAAGCATTGTATGACTTCCTTAATGCAGCAGATCTTCCTCTTCGACCGTTCGCCGCGCGGCGTTCTGGAACTGACCGGTGCTGACCGCGAAACATTCTTGCAGGGCATGGTTTCAAACGATGTCGTGGGACTGCCCGCAGGCGACACGCGCCACGCCGCGCTTCTTGATACGACTGGGCATATTCTTGCGGACCTACATATTCACACCCGTACTGACGCGCTGATAGTCGAAACCGACCCGATCTGCCTAGAAGCGCTGTCCGCGGCCCTAAACAAGCTTTTAATCATGGAGGACGTACAGATTACGGATGTCTCCCAGCACTGGGAAGTCGTGTCCGTGCTAGGCACTCCTGCTTTTCATCTGCCTACCGACCTCTTGACAACTGCCTACTCAACCTCTTTCCCGATTTTGCCTGGTGTGGATTTGTGGCTGCCCACTGCCGAAAAGAACTCTGCTTGGAACTCTTTGCTTGGCGCTGGCGCAGTCCCGCTCACAGCCGAAGAGGCCGAGGCGCTGCGAGTTGACGCCGGCATTCCAAAGTGGGGAGCCGAGCTTTCACCTGCCATCCTGCTGCCCGAAGCTGAGATGACTGATGCCGTTTCGTATACGAAAGGCTGCTATGTCGGGCAGGAGATTATCGCCCGCTTGCAGGCGCGGGGCCATACCAACAAGGCACTGCGGCAGATTTTGCTGGCCGAAGACGCACCCGTGCCGCCGGTCGGCGCGACTGTTCATGTGCCGGAAGATGGCCCGGAACCGGGCCGAGAAATCGGCAGCGTTACTAGTGCCGCCGAGTCGCCGAGCCGGGGCGGCCAGTCAATCGCCGTCGGCTATCTTCGAAAAGAATACTTCGCATCGGGAACGGCTGTATCGGTGCAGATCAGCCAGCCGAACGGGCTGATCTTTTCATATCCGGCGGAAGTTCTATAGTGCCTACTCCGCGACCTTCGGCAGTCTTGGCGGCGGCTGAACGGTTGGCTCTTTCGCCAGCACGATTTTGAGGCCGCAGAAGCGCTCCCGCAGAACGTTTGCGAGCGCCGCGAGCGCCCACTGCTCCGAGCGCGGATGGCCGACAATCACCAGACCGAGGCCGGTGTCTATGATAGCTTCTTTGGCTGGCTTTCGCATCTGCCCTGTCACATACACTTCCGCACCCCGCTGCGACGCCTCGTGCATCAGCTCTGCCGTCATCGCTCCCACCACCGCCACTTTCGTGACTTCATTGCGCTCGCATGTCCTTGATTCGTCGCGCCCGCCGAACGTCTCCGTGACCGACTGGTAAAACGCGGCGACGGACTGCGGCGGTACGCTGCCGATCATGCCGAGCGGTCGGCCTTTGCGGTATCCCAGCGTTTCCAGATGGGTCATGCCGAGCATGGCGGCAAGGCGCGGGTTGTAGCCAAGCGCGAGTTTTTCCTCAAACGGCAGATGTGATGCGAGCACACCGATGTCGTCGGGAAGAGTGCTGAAATCCAGCTTAAATGCCCGGTGCAGGAACACGGCGTCGAGCTTCTCAGCGACGGCCCATTCCGGCAGGCCTGGCCAGGATTCCAGCGCGAGGCCCAAACGCTTGACGGAATGGGGAAACTGGCGGCGGACAAGTGGGCCTTCTTCGGCGTACTTTGCCGTTTCCAGAAATTGGTCCAAGAAATTTGCAAGGTTGTTAGGTGAGATCATGCCCTTGTTGTTCCCACGCCGCGCTTGGGCTACACTTATGAGTGTATTTGCTTGACTTTCGATGCCTAAATCTGCTACAATTAACATAGATTTTCAGCAAATAGCTGGCAATAAGCACAAACGATAAACGACTTGGTGTAGGAGAAACGAATTGGCGAAAGCAAAATCAGGATCACTGCTGGACCGGGAAACAGAACGCGCGGAGCCGGTCGCGCTGGACGGCTTGGGAACAAACGGGCTGTCGGAAGATATGGCTCTGCTGGATACGACGGGCCGGCAGGTTGTTGTCGAGCTGCTTCAGAGCGGCGAGCCTATGGACCTCAGTGAGCCAAGCGACATCGGCGACCAAGCGGATGTCAGCGAGCAGGACGCGACGGCGATGGGCCATGTCAGTGAGGACTATACTGCCGACACGATCCGCCTCCTGGAAGGGGTCGAGCACGTCCGCACCCGCCCAGCGATGTACATCGGCGATACCGGGCCAAGCGGCCTGCATCACCTGCTCTTTGAGGTCGTAGACAACTCGATTGATGAAGTTCTGGCAGGACACGCCACTGAAATCTGGGTGACGCTGAACCCGGACAAGACAGTCACGGTCCGGGACAACGGGCGCGGCATTCCTGCCGATACCAACAAGCAGACGGGCCTGTCGGGGGTTGAGCTTGCCATGACCAAGCTGAACGCCGGCGGCAAGTTCGGCGGCGGCGGCTACAAAGTCTCCGGCGGCCTGCACGGGGTTGGCCTCTCCTGCGTCAACTTCCTGTCGGCCTGGTGCGAAGCGGTCGTCGAGCAGCGCGGCAAGATGTACAAGCTGCGCTGCGTTCAGGGTGTTCCCAAGCCCAAGGGCCTCAAAGAGATCGGCCCATCGGACAGCCACGGCACGACCATCACCTGGCTGGCGGACACCGAGATCTTCGGCGACTATGTGTATAAACCCGAAATCTTCGAGTCGCGCATCCGCAATACTTGCTACCTGAACCGGGAAGTGACCATTCATTTCCACGACAAGCTGACCGGCTCGGAGCCTGTGACTTACCATTATCAGCGCGGCATTGCCGAGCTGGTGGACCACCTCAACGAGAACAAGAACGACACCAAGAACGAGTTCGGCCCAACCATTTACTTCTTGAAGAAGCGGGATGACGTGCAGGTCGAGATCGCCCTGCAATATAACAAGTCGTACTCGGAGACCGTGCTTTCGTTTGCAAACAACGTTCACACCAAAGAAGGCGGGACGCATTTGTCGGGCTTCCGCACGGCACTGACTCGCGTGATTAACCAGTACGCCCGGAAGTCCGGCGCGATCAAAGAAAAAGACGCGAACCTCAGCGGCGACGATGTCCGCGAGGGCCTGACTGCCGTGATTTCCGTCCGCCTGTTCAAGCCGCAGTTTGAGGGCCAGACCAAAGCCAAGCTCGGCAACTCCGAAGTCGAAGGCATCGTCAACTCTATCATGGGTGAGGGGCTGACCCAGTTCCTGGAAGAGAACCCCGCCGTCGGCAAGAAGATCATTGACAAAGCGCTCACCGCCCAGCGTGCGCGTGACGCCGCCCGCAAGGCTGCCGACCTGATCAAGCGCCAGAGCAGCCTGGAGAACTCCAACCTGCCCGGAAAGCTGGCCGACTGCACTGAGCGTGACCCGAAAAAGTGTGAGCTATTTCTCGTCGAAGGTGACTCCGCCGGCGGCTCGGCGAAGCAGGGCCGGGACCGGCGCTATCAGGCGATTTTGCCTCTGCGCGGGAAGATCATCAATACGTCGAAAGCCGCGCTGGACAAGACGCTGGAAAACAACGAAGTGCGCTCGCTGATTACGGCGCTCGGCATCGGCATCAAAGTGGACAGCGACGGGGACGACGAGGGTGAGTCCACGTCGAAGTTCGATATGTCCAAACTGCGCTACGACCGGATCATCATTATGACCGATGCCGACGTAGACGGGGACCATATTCGGACGCTGCTGCTGACGTTCTTTTTCAGCTATATGCAGCCGCTCATTGAACAGGGCCATGTCTATATCGCCCAGCCGCCGCTGTATTCCATCAAGTCCGGCAAAGACACACGCCTGTATGCCCGCTCGGAAGAAGAGCGGGACCGCATGGTCAAAGAGCTGAAGCGCAAGGACGTTCAGGTAGGCCGCTTTAAGGGCCTCGGCGAGATGAACGCCCAGGAGCTGTTCGAGACGACCCTGAACATCGAGACGCGGAGTCTCGCACGGGTGACACTCGAAGATGCCAATGCCGCCGCCGAGATGTTCTCGATCTTGATGAGTGACAAAGTTGAGCCGCGCAAGCAGTTCATCATCAAGTACGCCCGCGAAGTCTCGAACGTTGACTGGCACTGCTAAGATGATAAAGCCCCCCCGGCCCCCAGTGGTGGGGGAGCAAGACAGGAAAATGAGCAAGCCTCTCCTCAATCTTGCTCCCCTAATGTTGGGGGCGGGGGGGCTTCTCTTTCTGCCTGCCTTCTGTTGCCTTAGCCTTCTCTTTTCCGGCTGTGCTCCCCGCACTGCCTCCGCGCCGAGTGTGCCTCAGCCAATGCCGTCTGCCGCCTCTACTGACATGCTTGCGCCAGGCGTCGTTCACCGTGCTATCCCGACCACCGCCGATGCCGGCATTGATTTAGTAGACATTGACCTTGCCGCGTCCCGCTGCCGCCTGACGATTCAGACGCGCGGCATTGCACTTTCCACAGGCCATGTGGTCGGGCAGGCATGCACGCCGCATGAGTGGCTGACGCGGACGCACGGCCTAATGGCGGTCAATGGCGGGTACTTTGGAGCGGAAGACAGTGCGGGGCGCAAAGAGTTTGTCGGGCTGTTGGTGCAGAAGGGCCGGGTACGTCATGCCGCGCCGCCGCTGACCGGCTCCGGCAGCCCGACCATCCGCAAAGGCCAATATGTTCGCAGTGCGTTTGGCCTCCTGCCGGACGGAAGCCCGCGTATTGTCTGGGCCGCGACTGAGCCGAGCCGCCCGCAGGCGTTGAGAGCCTACACCGGGCCGATGCACCGCGAAAGCGCTTTGTGGCCTGTCGCCGATGCCGTCGGGTGCGGTCCTACTTTGATCTCGAATAGCAGAATTGTGGTTACGCAGTATCAGGAGCGATTAGTCAGCCCTGGCCCGGAGCCGCGCACCTTTGTCGCTTATGACAGCGTGAATGGCAAACCGAGGCATCTTGTCGTCGGCACCGCTTCAGGATCGGACTTTAGTACGCTCGCTGTCTTCTTGTCCCGCTACTTCCCCCGCTATGATGGTACTCACGCCCTAGCCGCTATGTGTCTTGATGGCGGAGCGTCTACTCAGATGAGCTACTCACTTGATGGGGGAGTGCAGTCCCCGCGTGAAACTGGCGTTACCGTTCCCGATGCGCTGGTCCTGCTGCCGGGGCGCTGACAGGCTTGCGAGGGTCTGCCTGCCTGGGGTACAATGACCGACTAACAGAATGTGGAACTGACGCGGAGCGGGGAGGGGAGACGCAGATGAAGCGCTACAAGACGGCGGTGACGGATTACGAAGGGATGCAGGGAGTGCTGGACACGCACGCAGAGCAGGGCTGGGAATTGTTTTCGCTGACCCCGGATACCTGGCGGCGGTCGCTGTCCGAAAACAGCGATTTAGAACAGTCGCCGTTTGAAGAGCTTGCGACGCAGAACCGAGGCACGCGCGAATACTCGGCGTCCTACTATCTTCTTGTGTTCCAAAGCGATGAAAAACGAGACACGACCGAGAGCTACGCTTCCGCCGAGCAGCCGCTTCCTTACAGCGCGGCTCTGCCCGGCTTTGATGAGTAGCACTCTTAGCTCGGCGTGACGATCACCCGTTCCTGCGTCTCGGATTGGGCCATATCCTCAGTCTGCCAGACATAGGTGCGGCCCGGCGTCGTGGAATACCCGGCGTGAGCACCGTCTTTGTCCAGCGCGACAAAGCTCATTACCGGGTCAATCGGCGGCGGGACGGGAATGGAAAACAGGTCGCGGAACGCAAATACGCACGCATCGCTTAGGCTCATGCCGAGCTGCATTGCCAGCACGACGGTCCGCGCTGTAGAGGCCCGGATGGACCATTCGCCGAGGCCCGTGCAGGCGCACGCGCCGAAGCGGTCGTCGCAGTAGTTGCCCGCCCCGATCAGCGGCGAGTCCCCGACCCGGCCCGGATGCTTGAACGCCCAGCCGGAGGTCGTCACGGCAGACGCGATGTGACCATCAGCGTCCTGCGCCAGAAAGTTCACCGTGCCATAGGTCTCCGGCGTTTTTCGCACTTCCGCCCCATCAAACGCATAGCTCTCGCCGGAGATCGTAAACTTTTTCTCCCGGAACGCCTCGGCGGCAGCCTCCGTCAGCAGATGGCGTGTCTCAAATCCCTGCGCGGCGGCAAACTGCCCCGCGCCTTCCCCCACCAGCAGCAGATGCCGGGGCAGCCGCTCCATGACCGCGCGGGCAACGGAAAGGGGGTAGGGGTAGTCTTTCAAGGCCGCGACAGCCCCGGCCCGCCGGGTTGTGCCGTCCATTAGCGACGCATCCAGCTCCACCTCGCCCGCCGAGTTTGGAAACCCGCCGGTTCCGACCGAATGGTCCTCAAGATTGTCTTCCACGAGTCGGGAGGCGGCTTCCACCGCATCCACTGACGACCCACCGCGCCGTAGAATGTCCATTCCCGCCGCCATCCCGACATCGCCATTTGCACTTGCCACAATAATCAAAAGCATTCCCTCAGACGGCAGTTTCGGCGTTGAGGCAGCGCATTCCTGCTTGAAGTGTGTCGAGAAAGAAGTATGTCGAGAAAAAGGAAAAACAACGAGGAGAGCGAAAAAGAGAAATGGACAGTACAAGATTCGAACTTGTGACCCCTTCGATGTCAACGAAGTGCGCTACCACTGCGCCAACTGTCCATTATGAGTCTTAATGAGCGGCAGCAGCCGTCATACTTCAGGTCCCGTTTGTGGAGAGGTATGGGAAACGAAGTGGTCACATTATACCGGCGTTTCTCCGCCGTGTCAAGAGCAGGGCGACCTCTTTTGCCAGCTCGTATGCTGTGATCCAGCCCGCTTCCAAGCAGGGGTTCCAAAACGACGCTTTTCAGGGTCGAACCTGGTATACTTGTCCGGCATATTGGCAGACAAGCCTCTGCTGCACGATACTCCCCCCCGCGTGGCGCATAAGCACGCTTAGGAAATTGGTCTCTTGAAGCTTCTCACGGCACAGCCGATTGACTACATCATTATCGCTGCATACTTCGTTGTCGTCCTCAGCATCGGTGCGTATGTCAGCCGCCGGACAAAAAGCAGCAAAGACTTTTTTGAGTCGGGCCGCTCCCTGCCGGCATGGATTGCCGGACTAGCCCTCATGTCCGCCAATTTAGGTGCGTTTGAGCTGCTCGGCTTTTCGGGGCAGGCTGCTGAATACGGCATCATGGCCTGCCACTTTTATTGGCTCGGCGCAATCCCCGGAATGCTGTTCCTCGGCGTCGTGATGATGCCGTTCTATTACAACTCCAAAATACGCTCCGTCCCCGAATATCTCCAAAAGCGCTACAACGAGCCGACGCGGGCAGTCAACGCGCTGACATTCGCGGTCAGCACGCTGATCTTCTCCGGCGTCTCCATGTACAGCATGGGCCTTATCTTCCATGACCTGCTCGGCTGGAACATCAACGTGACGATCTGGCTGGCGGCGGGCATTGTCCTGGCCTACACGCTGTTGGGCGGGCTGACCTCGTCCATCTACAACGAAGTCTTGCAGTTCTTTTTGATACTCGCCGGTCTCGCCCCACTGGCCTGGATCGGGCTGCACGCGGTCGGCGGCGCTCATGCCCTGCTGGCCCAACTGCCGCCGCCCGACCGGCACGTCTGGGCCGGAACAGCGCACGCTGCCTCAAACCCGATGCGTGTTACCTGGCCGGCGCTTGTGATGGGCCTCGGCGTCATTCTCGGCCCCGGATATTGGTGCACCGACTTTCTGATTATTCAGCGGGCTTTGGCGGCGAAAGATGTTAACGCTGCCCAGCGGGCACCGCTCATCGCGGCCTTCCCGAAAGCCTTATTTCCTCTGCTGACTGTTTTGCCTGGCCTCATCGCGCTGGCCGTGATCCCGCATCTCGGCGAGAAGGGCAGTGTCGCACTGGGTTACAACAACGCCCTGCCGCTCCTCATGGGTAAGTTTTACGGGCCGGGCCTGCTCGGCCTCGGTCTGACCGCCATGATGGCGTCGTTCATGTCCGGCATGGCCGGCAACACGACGGCGTTCAACACGGTCTTCACTTACGATCTGTACCAAGCTTATTTCGTAAAAAACCGCGACGACAAGCACTACCTCAACGTCGGGCGGGCGGCAACCGTCTTCGGCATTCTGGCGAGCATCGGCGCGGCTTACCTCGTCGCGAAAGCACCCTCCATCATGGACTTCGCGCAGGCCGTGTTCGGCTTTGTCAACGCCCCGCTATTGGGGACGTTCCTGCTGGGCATGTTCTGGAAAAAGACGACCCCGTGGGGTGCGTTCTTTGGTCTACTGATCGGCACAGCAGCAGCGTCGGTCCATTACGTCCTGAGTGACCACGAAATTCTGCACTATGCGACCCCGCAGGCGGGAAACTTCATGCGGGCTATCGTGGCGTTCTTTACCGGGGCTGTCGCGACCCTTCTCATCAGCTTGTTTACAGCGCCCCGCCCCGAAGCTGATCTGGTCGGTTATGTGTATTCGGAGACGCCGCGCCCGGAAGCCGATACCTCTCTTCCGTGGTACGAGCGTCCCGTTGTCCTGGCCGGTGTCGTGATCGTCTTCGTCATCCTCTTGAACGTGCTGACTTGGTGAGCGCGGCGAAAACTTGACAGAAACTTTCGGGGCGTGGTATACTCCGGTGTTCCTGATTGCGCCTGCGCGTGACCGGAAAACACAGTTTTAACGGCGGGGGGGTGGAGACAGTTGACCCAGATCCAGGTTCGGCCCAATGAGTCGCTTGACAGCGCATTGAAGCGCTTCAAGAAGCAGCTTCAGCAGACCGGCATCTTGAAAGAAGCACGGGAGCATGAGCATTACGAGAAGCCAAGCGACAAAAACCGCAAGGCGAAAGCCGCCGCAATCCGTAAGATGAAGCGGAATGAAGAAAAAGAAGGCCTTAACAAGTAGCCTCTTATGCGTAGTATAATCGGCGCACTTTCTCGTGACAGGCGAGAATGTGCGTCTTCTTCCTTTAGAGTAGAAAATTTGTCCGTGTTCCTCCTGTCCTTTGTCCGCTCTGCCCTATGGCACGAGACCCTTCTGCCTTAACTTCATCATTCTCCAAATCGCTGGGCCGTCTGCCGCGCCGCCGTAAGCCGCGTGGGACCGAACGCTGGCCCGGCCCGTTTTGGCGTCTGCTTCCCCTCCGGGCCTGGCTGGCCGAGCTGAGCTGGCAGCGGGCCGCGCTCCTGCTCGGCACCATCGCCGTGCTGTCGGCGCTTTTGTCCCTGCACCTGCTGCCGGATAAAGTTACGCTCCGGGCCGGCGAAATCAGTGGTCAGGACGTCCGTGCTCTCCGCACTGTGCGCTATTTGGATGACAGTGCCACGAATTCGCTGAAAGCGGCGGCGGCAGCCCGTGTCGAACCTGTATACAGTTCGGCACACGCGGCATCCGAGGCCGACGAGACCATCACCGACGCCTACGAGCGCCTGCGCCGGGATCAGCTTGCGGGCGTAGACCCAGTGCATTCTGCCCAAGACTTGCGCCGGGAAGTCGGGCTTTTAGTCGCGCCCAGCGACCTTGCGCCCCTGGTCAATCCACGTGGCGGGGCGTACCATTTGGATCAAGCCGAGCGGCTGACCCATCAGGCAGTGCACGGCGCGATGGACCGAGAAATTCGCGACGATCACTCCACCGACCTTGCCGAAGCCAGAACTGAAGTTTCTTCCGCCTTGTCAGCATCCATGCTGCCCCGCACCCATCTTCCGGCAGTCCTTACCATCGCCCGAAGCGTCGTCCAGCCGAACCGCCTGCTGGATAAAGGTAAGACGGCCGGGGCTGTTGTGAGTGCGGAGCGCCTGGTCGCGCCGGTCTACAATCAAGTTTTTGCTGGGGACATCATTGTCCGATCAGGACAAATTGTGACCCCAAGCACGATTACGAAGCTGCGTGCTTTGGGCCTGCAAAACCCGCGCCTTGATCTTGGCACCGTGGCAAGTATTGTCGGCCTCGTCGCATTCATGACCGGATTGGTCTGCTTCTGGCTGGCACGCGAGCATCCCAAGCTGTTTCTCTCGACAAAGACCTTGCTGCTGTTGGCCCTGCTGGTCGCCCTCGGCGTCTTAGGGCTGCGCCTCGGAAGCGCCGTGCTGGGCGTTCGGCTGTCGGCCTCTCAGCTTGGCTATGTCGGCATGCTGTGGGTCGGGTCAGCCGGGATGCTGATTGCTGCGCTGATCAAGCCCCGTGTCGCCCT
Organism: Capsulimonadaceae bacterium; assembly: GCA_965213825.1. Classification (GTDB taxonomy): domain Bacteria; phylum Armatimonadota; class Armatimonadia; order Armatimonadales; family Capsulimonadaceae; genus JANXMY01. Next base: position 178,940 of record CBDCAE010000005.1, on the reverse strand, counting down.
GCTGATCACTGCGCTTCTCGCCGCTCAGTCGGGTGTTGTCCTGGGCAACGATCTGCGGTTTTCGGTGCTGACCCTTCTGTCGGCATGGGTCGCGATTTACGCGGTGTCGGACCTGCGGAGCCGCGCTGATGTGCTCCGGGCGGGCGGCCTGCTCTGCGGCGCAAACGTCATATTGAGCCTTTTGGTCGGCCAGCTTCAAGGGGACACGCGCCCGGACATGGGCCAGTCGGTGATCTGGGCGTTTTTCTCCGGCCTCCTCTCGGTGGCTTTGTTCGGCGTCAGCGCGGCCTTCTTCGAGCGCGTCTTCGGTATCACGACCCCGCTGGGGCTGTTGGAGTTGTCCGACCCCAACCGGCCTCTTCTGAAACGCTTCTGTGAGCTGGCGCCTGGCACTTACACACACTCCATTCTCGTCGGCAATCTGGCTGTCTCTGCCGCTGAAGCAATTGGAGCCGACGCGCTTCTCTGCCGTGTCGGAGCACTGTACCACGATCTCGGCAAAATCCAGCGGGCGCAATTCTTTGTGGAAAACCAGGCCGGCGGCGACAACGCCCATGAGCGCCTGAACCCGTCGCTTTCCGCGCTTGTCGTCACGGCCCATGTCCGCGAGGGCCTAGAAATCGCCGAGCGCGAAAAGCTGCCGCCGATTATCAAGTCGTTCATTACCGAGCATCACGGCACCAGCCTCATCCGGTACTTCTACCATCAGCAGTGCGCGGGCGATGACTGCGAGGCCGCGCCTGTCTTGGAGCAGCAGTTCCGCTACGCCGGGCCGAAGCCGCAGAGCCGCGAGACCGCTATTCTTATGCTGGCCGACAGTGTCGAAGCGGCCTCCCGCACCTTAGAGAAGCCTACACTAGGACGCATTGAAGACTTGGTGGCAAAAATCGTTGACGCCCAGCTTGCTGACGGCCAATTAGACGAGTGCGACCTGACCCAGCGCGATCTGCGTGGCATCCGTGAAGCTTTTGTCCGCCTGCTGTCGGGGATGCTGCATTCGCGCATTGATTATCCTGAAGCTAAAGACGCCGCCAAAAAGCCCGCTGACCTTTCTTTGCCGACACCATCTGCTAATGCCGCTCTTGATCCACTTCCAAACCGAATTGCCGCCGCTTCTGAACGCGGAGGCGATCTTGACCGCCCCGCTGGCGGCTCTCTTGCAGCATGAGGCCATCACGAACGACCCGGAAATTAGCGTCGTTTTCTGCGATGACCTGTTTATCCAAACGCTAAATGCCGAGTACCGGGGTAAGCATAAGCCAACTGATGTCCTGTCATTTGCCCAGGACGACCCGGACATACTCGGCGACATTATCATCTCCCTGCCGACCGCTGCGCGTCAAGCCAAAGCCGCCGACTGGCCGCTGGAAAGCGAGATCGCCCTGCTCGGCGTCCACGGCCTCCTGCACCTGCTCGGCTACGACGACGAAACCGCCGCCGGTGCGTGGGAGATGCAGCGCCGCACTGAAGCTGTTTTAACCGAATGCGGCATCACCGTTCCAGGCGTGGGGATGCACCCGTTTTTTGTGGAAGAGCCGCAGTAGGTCTTCTGAAGTAGTGCAAGTTCCGGTTGCCGGGAGAGATGCATGAGAGAGTTGTTGCAGCGCCATTGGATAAAGATATGGTGGTCAGTTTCCGCCGGGCTGACTTTCCTGATTGGCTGCCTGGCAAAGATTCTCATTCGAGAGCCGCCCTTCACTGATTGGGCTTACATTGTTATGATAACAATTACTATGCCGAGCCTTCTGATCCCGGTATCTTTGTATATGTTGCGAAATGGGAGTGGAACAAAGCCATAAAGCCCATACGTCGAAGAGCCATGAAATGAATTGCACGGGTATACGACGCAGACGCCACAAAACACCCGCTTCGCGGGGTTAAGAATAAGATCAATTCAATCCCAGTGCCGCGAAGCGGTACTTCGTAGCGTCTTCGCAGTATAGCCGTGCGTTTCAACGCATGGTCCGAATGCGCATGGTGTCTGCTTTCTACAAGTCGGCTGTTTGTTTTATCTATGCGCCAAGTACCGAGACCGAAAAACCATTTAGACTCGTTCCGCTATGCCGTGGAAGGCATCGTCCATGTGTTTCGCACGCAGAAGCATATGCGGTTTCACTTCTTCACGGTTGTGCTGGTGCTGCTGATTGCGCTTCTCCTGCGGCTGTCGCGGGTGGAAATGGCCGTGCTGTTCATTGTCATGTCGGGCGTTCTCGTCGCCGAGATGATGAATACGGCGATTGAAAGCGTCGTGGACATGGTGACGCAGGCGTATCACCCGCTGGCGAAGCTCGCGAAAGACATTGCGGCGGGGGCGGTGCTGATTGCAAGCATTACGGCGGCGATTGTCGGCGGGATTTTGTTCTTCGGCTCCAACAAGCTGGCTCAGCTTCATTTAGAAATCAAACACGATCCGCTGCCGGTCACCGTCATATTGACTGTTGTGACACTGGTACTGATTATTGTTCTCATCTCGAAAGTGCTGGGGAAAAAAGGGTCTATTCTATCAGGCGGGATTGTCAGCGGGCATTCGGCGGTGTCATTTTTTCTGGCATCCACGCTGATCTACCGAGCGATGGACTACTTTACAGGCATACTTGCGCTGCTGCTGGCGTTTCTGGTCGCGCAAAGCCGGGTAGAGGGAAAGATACACACGTTGCAGGAAGTCATTCTCGGCGGCCTGCTAGGGATACTCTTTACCTGCGGCATTTATTTCGTGCATATTTTTCCCGTTCATTGACCCCGCCCATGCAGCCTTCTCATAGTTACGCGCTTCTCGGCCTTGTCCTGCTGACATTCCTCAATGCGTTCTTTACGCTGGCGGAAACAGCCCTGTCTTCGGCCCGCAACGCCCGCTTGATGGACCTGATAGACGAAGGCGGACCGGACGCGGGTGCGGCGGCCTCAGCGCAAGCTCTGCTGCGGCAGCCAACCCGCGTAGTCGCGACCGTGCAGGTCGGCATTACGCTGGCGTCATTCGCCGCCGCCGCTATCGGCGCGGCGGTACTGGCCCCCGATTGGGCTGCCCGCATTCCGCTTGGCGTGTCGGCGCACCCGCTGCGGTTTGCCGTGGTCGGCGTGACTTTGCTGTTTGCGCTGTTTACGATTGTAGTTGGCGAGATTGTCCCGCGCTCTATCGCGCTGCGTCGCCCCGAAGAAACTGCTCTGCGGATTGTCCGCCCTCTGCGCTGGTTCATGCTGCTGCTGACGCCGCTGGCGTCGGTCGCGCTTGGCGTCTCCAATCTGCTCGTGCGTCCCTTCGGCCTGACAGCGACCTTCGCCGCGCCGATGATCACCGAAGAAGAGCTGCGGGCGACTTTGGAAGCCAGTGCCCAGTCGGGAGCGATTGAAGAAGACGAAAAAGAGATCATCCGAAATGTCATCTCGTTCGGCGACACGGATGTCCGGCAGGTGATGACCCCGCGCATTGACATCAAAGCGATTGACGCCGGGGCCGGCCTGCCTGCTCTGTTGGAGCTGATCGTAGACAGCGGCCATTCGCGCATTCCCGTCTACGAAAGCAGCGTGGATAACGTTGTTGGCATCGTTCATGCCAAAGATTTACTGCCCGCGCTCGCTCGCGGCGAGCGGACTCTCGATCTGCGCCCACTGATGCGCCTGCCGTTGGTTGTTCCCGAAAACCGGCGCATTGATGATCTTTTGGACGAGTTTCGGCGGTCTTCCGTTCAGATGGCGATCATTCAGGATGAGTACGGCGGCACGGCGGGCTTGGTCACGGTGGAAGATTTGCTGGAAGAGCTGGTCGGCGAGATTCAAGACGAATACGATCAGGAAAATGCCCAGTTCCAAACGCTGGAGCCGAACGTCTACCGAATAGATGCCCGTATGGCGATTGACGACCTCAACGACCTGCTGGATCTAGACCTGCCGCACGAGGATTTCGATACGGTCGGCGGCTTCGTCTTCGGCCAGTTCGGCCGTCAGCCCGGCGTTGGGGAAGCGGTGGAGTACGAGAACTTAGAGTTTGTCGTTGAAAAGACCGATGGCCGCCGTGTGGACGAGATCAAGTTAATCTTGTCACCAAGTGGCACGGGGATAGCGGAAGAAGAGTAGGAGATCTCACCCGGCTCGTTCCCATGCCTTCGGTATAACTTCGTATACCGTTCCGGTTTGTGCCAATCGGAACGGAGTTCCGGGGTGAGGTTCACTGATTGAGGAATAATTATGCTGGAACTGGCGCAGGTGATCGGCGACATTCAGAAGATGGGGGCGGAAGCACGGAAGCGAGGGGACAAGACCGCCGCCCAAATGCGAACTGCGCTGGCGCAGGCAAACTTAGACCCGGACGCCTGGGCGGCAACACGGGCGCAGCGGGAGTCCCTGCCGAAGCCGCCGTTCCTTGCCGCTGACTGCCGCGATGTCCCGCCGTCGGCAACAATTCCTCTGCCGGAAGGCAGACCGGAGGTCTACACGGCGCTTGCGACCGACGGCTCTCAAATCCCGCTGGACCGCCATGCGGTTGCGCCGTGTTATTTAATCAATGTCGGCCAAATCGCTCTGCACTACGGAACCGGCGAGCGTCCGACGCTGGAATCCTCGGCGACGCTGCATTACCGTGAGGAAGACTTATACCAGACCGAGGAAGGCGGTGATCCGGTGCCACTGTCGGACAAAATTGTCGCCAATCGGCGGCTGCTGGCGGAGAGCGCGGCGCTGGCGGCGCTGATTGAATCGCATCGGGAGCGGGACGCGATTGCGTTAGTAGACGATCCCCTAGTTGTCTGGACGCCTCAGGGGGAGTCGGAAGCGGAGCAGAAGCGCATCATTGACGGCTTCTGCGAGATGCTAGCCGCCGGACAGGCGCACGAGACGCCGGTCGCGGGCTATGTCAGCCGGCCCGCGCATCGAGACGTGGTCGGCGCTCTGCGCCTGACCCTCTGCGAGCCGGGCTGTTCCCATGCCGCCCGCGATGTCTGCGCCGAACTGGCGTCGCTGACCGATGTTCAGTTGTTCTCGCGTCTCTTACTCATTCCAGGCGACCGCTCGCCAGTCTTCGGCAGCACCAATCCCAGCTTGAAACTTTATCCCGATGCCCAGCGCGTCGCATTCTTTTACCTAAACGCTGGGCCGGAGATCGCCCGCGTCGAAATCCCAGCCTGGGTCGCGGAAGATGCCGACTTGACTGCACAGGTCCACCGCCTGTGCTTCGACCAGGCCCGGAAAGGGCAGGGGTACCCGATTGCTCTCGCCGAAGCGCACGAGCGGGCGATTGTACGCGGCCCGGAGCGGGAAGCGTTCTTTCGGTTGGTGGAAAATGCGTTTGTCCGTGAAAATCTGCCCGCGCTCCAAACGCGCAAGGCGCTGTCCAAGCGGACACGGGTGCTGTAACCCCTCCCGCCTTGCTTCGCAGGGTCCCTCCCCTGTTAGGGAAGGGCCATAAGAACGAAAAAGCCCCTGCCTCTTGTCGAGAGGCAGGGGCTTTCGATGTCCGCGCGGCTTATCCAAAGCCCTTCCCTAACAGGGGAGGGACCCTGCGAAGCAAGGCGGGAGGGGTTCTTAGATGTGGCAGCTTGACAGGCCGCGCTTTTCTAGATACTGCTGGTGGTAATCTTCCGCGACATAGAACGTCTGCGCCGGGACAATCTCGGTCACGATGGGCCGCTTGAAGCGCCCGGTCTTGTCCTGGGCGGCTTTCGACGCTTCGGCGGTGGTCACCTGCTCCGGGGAATGGGTGAAAATCGCCGAGCGGTACTGGGTGCCGTGGTCTGGCCCCTGGTAGTTCAGGGTCGTCGGGTTATGGTTATCCCAAAACACATTTAGCAGGGTCTCGTAGGAGACCTGCGCCGGGTCGAATGTCACTTCCACCACTTCGGCGTGGCCGGTCGTGTCCGTACAGACATCCCGGTACGTCGGGTTCGTCAGCGTCCCGCCTTCATAGCCGACCGCCGTGGCTTGGACGCCGGGGATCTGCCGGAACGCGGCTTCGACGCCCCAGAAGCAGCCCGCGCCGAATGTCGCCTTTTCAAATTGTGCCATCTTAAATTCTCCGTTTTCTCAGTACTGTTACCAATAAAACACCGGATAGAGCGCGGAAAGTTCCTATAGGAAAACCTTCAAGGTATGCCGCCGCCGAAGCTGGGAGCCAACGGATCGCCGAGTAACAGCATCCTCAGTCTGCCTCAGCCAAAAGCCTCAATCAGTCATTGATTGAGATTTTTTGACAGAGCATTCTGCGGAACACAGCGATCTCGTAATCTTCTTCGGGAAAAACGCCGTGCAGATCAAATCCTGCATCTGCATAAAAGCGCCGCAGTTTGGCGTTGCCCGCCCAGCAGTCCAAGAGCAGCATGGCAGGGGCTGCAAGGTTTTCCTGGCGGCAGATGCCGTGAAGCAGCCTTTGTCCCCAACTCCGGCCCTGATGCTGTGGGTGGATGACAAGGCCGTACAGGAACCACGTGGGATAGCCACCGGAAACCACGTTCCAAGCGGCGACCTGCGGGAACCGCCCCGACGTCACTGGCTCGACAAAGGCACTGCCGATGACGCTGTCGGAGACTTCCAGAACGAGCGCTTCGCCGCGCTCGGTTCGTTCCCGCACGTTCTGCACCGTGTATCCAGCAATCTGCTGGATGCTGCCGGCGTCTGTCAACTTCCTTTGCGCTGCCTGTGCGATGTCCAGTACCGTTGAAAAGTCGGAGGCAGCCGTGTCGCGGACCCGATAACGCTCAAGCACTGTTCAATGGCTCCCCGGCGAGCTTGTAGCCGAAGCCGCGCACGGTGAGAATGCAGACGGGGTTGTCTTCGTCGGCTTCAATTTTGCGGCGGAGGCGGCGAACATACACGGCCAGAGCTTTGATGCCTTCTTCGGGCGCATTGCCCCAGACCTGCTGGAAAAGCCAGGTCTTATCCAGCGCCGTACCGCGCTGACGCGCGAGCAGGAAAAGAACTTCGTATTCGCGGTCGGTGAGGTGCGCGGGGACTCCGTCCACAACCGCGTCCCGGCTGCGGAGGTCTAAGACGCGGCCAACGCCGAGAGGCAGCTCGGCGGCTTCTTCGGCGGGAACGCCGTACTCGCGGGTACGGCGCAGATGAGCCTGAACGCGGGCCAGCAGCTCATTTGGGTCAAATGGCTTGGTGATGTAATCGTCGGCCCCGGAATGCAGGCCGTTGATTTTGTCCGGGCCGCCGCTTCGGCCTGTCAGCATCAGAATGGGCTTGCGCCAGCCCGTCTCGCGCAGGGCGCGGCAGCAGGCGAACCCGTCCATGCCTGGCAGGGCCACGTCCAGCAGTGCAAGATCATAAAATGGGTCTTCGGTCAGGTGTGCGGCGGCCTCCTCGCCGGTGGAGACGGCGTGAACGTAATAGCCGTCGCGGGCCAGCAGGCGCAGCAGCGCTTGGACAATGGCCCGGTCGTCTTCAACCACTAATATCTTTCCGGCGATGGTGTTATTCCCCCTTACTAAGACGCGCCGGCGGGCGATAGAGTTCCGGCGAACGGGAACTAAATCGCTCTGCGGACGCGCTATAGTCATCTATGGACACAAAACTTTCCTTGCTGCCGCTGGCGGCACTCGCACTCCTCGCAACCGTTCCTGCTGGGGCGGCCCCGGCAGCCACACCGAATTACCATCTTGTGCAGAAAGTCATCCTCGGCGGCGAGGGTAGCTGGGACTATCTTTCGGTGGACCCCGACGCACGCCGGATTTATATCAGTCGGAGCAGCCATGTCATGGTGGTGGACGCCGACACCTACAAAATCCTCGGCGACATCCCGAACACCAACGGCGTCCACGGCATTGCAGTTGCGTCCAAACTTGGCAAAGGCTTTATCAGCGATGGCCGGGACAATGCCGTCACAATTTTTGACCTCAAGACGCTCAAGACACTTGCCACGGTGCCGGTCGGCACCGGTCCGGACTGCATCATTTACGAGCCGAAGACCCAGCGCGTTTTCACGTTCAACGGCCGCAGCAACGACTCCACCGCGGTTGATGCCAAGACCGGCAAGGTTCTGGGGACAATCCCGCTTGGCGGCCGCCCGGAGTACGCGGCCGTAGACGGTGCGGGCATGGTCTATAACAACATTGAGGACAAAAGCGAAGTCGTCGCGATCGATGCGTCCACGCTGGCCCTCAAAACCCGCTGGGCGCTGGCGCCCTCCGAAAGCCCGTCGGGCCTTGCGATTGACACCAAGACGAACCACCTCTTTTCAACCTGTGATGACGGCAAGATGGCGATCTCAGATACCGTCACCGGCAAAGTCGTGGAAGCCGCACCTATCGGCAACGGCCCGGATGCTGCCGCGTTTGATCCCGGCGCGGGCTATGCCTTCAGCTCCAACGGCCAGGATGGGACGCTGAGCGTACTGGCTCCAACCAACCTGCATTTGATGCTGCGCGGAGCGCCGGTCGCCGAGCGCTATCTCTCGGTCCAGACGGTGCCGACGCAGGCAGGCGCACGGACAATGGCGCTGGACACGAAGACGCACCGGGTCTTTGTTGTCACCGCGACTCCAGACGCGACAAATCCTGGCGAAGGACGCCGCCGCAACTACGTCCCAGGCTCGTTCACCCTGCTGGTGGTGAGCCAGTAAGCGTCTTCACCTCTTCCCAATATCCGTCTCTAAGACCTGCTGCCTTGCTTTATAGGGCAGCAGGTCAAATTCTTCTTGACAAAGCACAGACTCTGTGGTACGTTAAACTGCCAGCCGAGTAGCCGACTGGCGGGCAAAAATTCGCCCGCGCTCTTCATGTTGGCATGGTTCTTGCTTAAGTTATTGTAACCCATCATCCGAGGAAGTAGTACCCCGCCCATGCGTTCCGCCCGTTTGACCATTCGCTCTCTTTTTCTTCTGCTCTGCCTGGCGCTGCTGGCCCAGACGCTGGTGTACGCCCAGACGCCTGCCGTGATTGATGCCAACGCCAAACTGCATATCGTAGTCGCCAACGAAGCCCAGCTCACCGGTGACTATACTGTGGACAGCGCCGGTAACATCACCATGCTGTACATCAACCAGGTGCATGTGCAGGGCCTAACCCCGGCGCAGGCTGCTGCCGCCATTCGCGGCCTGGCGGCGAGCGACGGTCAGGCGGCGACCGGCCTGTCCAAATTCTATGTGTCTCCGCAAGTCGTCGTTTCCATTACGGATGCCGGCGGCATCGGGGTGGACGTGACCGGGCTAGTCAGCGCCCCGCGCCACTACACCCTGCCGTCTACCGCGCGTCTCAACGACGTTCTCGTGCAGGCAGTCCCAGCGCTGAACTCCGACCTCTCGAAAGTCGTCATCACGCGCGGCGACACTAAATCGCAGGAGACGTTCGATTACCGGGCGTATCTGGACAACAAAGTGGAAGCCGGAAACCCGCTGCTGCGGAACGGCGACATCGTCAACGTCGGCAGCGCCGAAGCGCTGCCGATCTATGTCAATGTCCAGGGCCAGGTCGCAAAGCCGGGCCGCTTCCAGGTGCCGGCCACTACGACCGCCTATTCCGCGCTTCAGACCGCCGGTGGCCTGACCGTCGCTGCGAACTCCAATGCGATTGTCTTGAAGCACTTCGGCGTGACCAACACAATCCCGCTGAATGTCACGGCGGCCGCACAAAACCCAAACGACCCGGCGGTTGACCCGGTACTGGTGGATGGCGACACGATCATTGTCCCGGAAGCGCCCGTGACATCCACCTACACGATCACCGGGCCGGGCGTCCGCAACCCGGCGGAGTACGCGCTGCCAAACGGCACTCCGATCACGCTGGCGTCGGCCATCGGCAAGGCAGGCGGCTTGTCGGACCGTGCCCAAGTCAAGAACATCCAGATCATCCGGGTAGACCTGAAAACCCAGGCGTCCCAGACCATCAAGCTGGACGCCAGCAACCCGAGTGTTCAAGGCTCGTACTTGGTCCGCCCCGGCGATAACATCACCATTGGTCAGGGCAGCCCGCCCAGCAAAATTGACCCATTCCAGGTGCTGGGCATTATCATTGCCATCATCAGCATCGTGCGCTAGTGCCGCCTGCCAAAAGAAGCCACCCAAAAGAAGCCACAGAAAAACGCCCGGCAGTTTATGCCGGGCGTTTTTCTGCGTTCTCGGCTTCTTCGTCTTGCCTTACCTTTTGCTCCGCCTCACTCCCGCCCAATGCAATCGGAACTTGATCCTGCCGCGAGACCGAGTTGAAGCGGCGGCTAATCTTGGCGATCTCGCGCAGACGGCTGATCTCGCGGCTGATATTTATTGCCTCGATCCGCACTGAATCTCTGCTGTCCAGGGCATTGATCACGCTTTCCGCGAGCCGGATCGCGCCGAGTGCGACCAGCTCATTGTCGTAGTCTACCGTCACATAAAACAAGCCGCGCGGGTCTACGGTCCAGTTCCAGCTTGTTTCGCCGGACAAAGGAGCGCCGACGCCGCGCCGGACCTGATCCTGAATTTCGATGATGATATGCTCAAAGAGATGGGGAATCTCGGTGGCCTGTGCTTCCCGGCGGAATGACAGCCCATCCTCGTTGAAACAGTGCTGGGTCGCCATCTGAGGCAGCATTTTAAAGAGAATCCGTGGAATATGTGGGCGGCCTTCGGTTGTAAACGCTTCGGTTTCCAGCATTTCCACGATGAGTGTCGCGCGGCAGGTGTCATGGAAAACGATATCAGTGACTTTCAAGGATTTCTCATGCATTTCCGGGCCGCTCCTCTTGACAAAAAACGCGGCAGCGGCTATAATCTCTTTGGCTCTCGTTCCCTGATAGCTCAATTGGCAGAGCGTTCGGCTGTTAACCGAAATGTTGTAGGTTCAAGTCCTACTCAGGGAGCCACTCCCCTTCTATCACCTCATGTGCTCCTTTGCACCAAACATACCTATTGTAACATAAGAACACGAATTTGTCTCGTCCTGCGTCCTATTTGTCGCTCCCGGAGAACAATTTTTGATAGCCGGCCGCCAGAATTTGCAAGTCGTGTGCGGTGACGGTGCGTGTCTCGCCCGGCAGCGGCTGATCCTGCGTGTCGAAGTGGACAACCTCGACAGGGTACATTACGTCGTCCGGGTCGCTGCTGTGGCCTGAGATGCCGAGGGCATGGCCGAATTCATGGGCCGCCGTTGCCTGCAATTCTTCAGGAGACATCGCCCCTTCCGCCAAACGCAGTGTAGCTTTCTGGAGGACGCCGTCTGAGGAATAGATGGTCGTCTCCCCAACGGCCTTCGTGCCTGCCGAGAGATAGCGGCCCGGCACGAACTGCACCGTGATCTCGGCCTTGCTTGGGTCGGAAACCTGTACAAAACAGAGCTTGCCGTGAGACGCCGCTTTCCACTCGTCGAAGCCCGCCAGAGCAGTCGGCACTTCTTCCTCCTGCCCCAGCCCATGCGTGACGAAATGAATCCGCACCGGGAATTGTGCCCAGTGCAGTACGCGCACCGGCGGGGGGATATCTGAGTGACAGAAGGATGGGGGAGCGGCCAGCGTGAGCAGACCGACGCAGAGAGCAAGCGCAGGTTTCATATATCGTATGACGAAAATCCGGGCCGGCGGGTTCCCGCGCCGCTCTGCAACAAGAGGTTCTGTCGGCCTCAGCGCTCCTGGTCGGTCGGACGGATAAGGATTTCGTTGACGTTGACGCGCTGGGGCTGAGTGACGGCATAAACGATCGCCGCAGCAATGTCCTCGCTTTCCAGCGGCGTCATGTTACCGACAAACTGCTCGATCTGCTGCTTTGCCTCGGCATTGGTGATATGATGGGTCAGCTCAGTCGCGACCGCGCCTGGTTCGATGATCGTCACCCGAATTTTGTCTTTGTAGACTTCCTGACGCAGCGACTCCGAGAATGCTCCAACGCCCCACTTGCTGGCATTGTAGACGCCCGCGCCTGCCCGCGCTGTCCGCCCGGCGACGCTCGAAATGTTGACCACGTGGCCGCTGCCTTGCGCCCGCATCAGCGGCAGGACGGCATGGGTCGCATACATCAGACCCAGCACGTTTGTCTCAATCATCCGCCGCCAGTCCTCCGTATCGGCGTTCACGATGGGACCCAGCAGCATGACTCCGGCGTTGTTGACTAAAATGTCCAGCCGCCCCAGCGCGGCGTTCGCTACTGCCGTCATTTCCCGTGCTTGGTCTTCCACCGAAACATCCGCCGTGATGACTTTTACTGTGCCACCCCCGCTTTCAATGCGCCGAGCCAGCGCTTCCAAGCGGTCCGTGCGCCGGCCTGAAATGGCAACTGCCGCCCCCTCCGCCGCTAAGGCCAGCGCCGTCGCCTCCCCAATACCCGATGATGCTCCGGTCACAAGCGCTGTTTTTCCATCCAATTTCCCTGCCATATTTTTTCTTCTGCCTCTCTGTTCTGCCGGTCTCACTGCCGATAATCATTGATGAAATATGACTGAAGCGCGTGTATGCTTTGACGCTGCTTGGAACAAAACTCAATGTTCAGTCGTTAAAGAACAACAGATGCTCACTAACAACATTGAAGACGCCCGTGAGGCGTGGGTCCTGCGGGCCGGGGCAGAGCTTTGGAAAGTGGTCATCGCGGAGGCCGCCGATCCTGCCAGGGACACGCAGAAGGCCCTGTCGGCTGTCCGGGCCGCGCTTGACTGCGCCCGTCGCCTGCGCTGCTGTCCCCCGGAAGTCACAGCGGAGGAACGTGCACGTCTGTCCGCTGAATGCGATGGTGCCGCCGAGGCCCAAATACTGGCGCTGCGTGTTTGGGGACAAGGACGCGGCCTGGACTGGGACGAAAACTGGGGAACACAGTGGGGCGAAGCACTGCTGCCCGCCCCCACCGAGCTAGATCTGCTGGAAACCGGCTCGCATCCGCTGGACTGTCGTTAGACCCGCGCCGCCGCGCTTTCAGGCAGCCGCTCGGCGCTTTTTTGGTCATCCCCCGACAGCGCTCTCACCGCCAGATAGGCTGTAATCGCAAAGCCGACCTTGTTGACAACATCCGCCACCGCTGAAGCCGTATTAAACCAGTCCAGATTGATGTTTGGATTGCTGACCGACACAGCCTCGGCGATGTACACAACCGGATAAACGCCCCACAAGGACCACAAGTAAACGTTCATCTTGCTGATGCCGTTTCGGATTGGCTCCGGCTGAGTCGCCGCCAGCTTTCTGCCTTCGGTCAGCAGCAGGAACAAGATTACAGCATAGCCTAGTGTGGAGATAAACCCCCAAATATAATGCTCCGTCGTGCTGCCGCTGCCGACCAGCACCCAGTGACCATCCACGGTCTTTCCTGATAGCTCGCCGATATACCCGGTAACAATCATAAAGAGGTCAGCGAGGATGAGCTTCGTCGCAAACCCAATCCCGCGCACCCGCAGCATTTCGGGGTACTTCAGCACCAGCAGCGGCGTCGTGACTGTCCAGTCTACGTAGCGGACAACCGATGGGAACGGCTTATCCGGCGAATACTCGGTCATCAAATAGTAGTATGCGACGGCGGCGACCCCGCAGATGATGGCGGAAGTCACCATGGTTCCCCTGTACTCCGGCAGAACTTTTTCCTTCTCGACCAGAAAAAAAACAAAGCCCGCGCCGAGCGCGAACATGGCGACGAATAAGCTGTAGTGAAGGATCGCCTGGGAGGCAGTCAGTGAGAGCGCGTTGTCAAGTCCCATAGTCATGGTGCCTTTCTGAAAATCTTACTAGCGCTACTGTACCCCATGCTATCCTCTCAAAAACCTCGCGATCCGCCTGCCGTCAGGGCTGCATGGCGAAGATGTAAGCGACTACCGAAGTCAGAGAAACAGCACCGGCTAGTGTGATGGTCCAAAGTGGCCAGGAGTGCTGCGCGGCATAATTCGCGAGAAAGAAGCTGCCCCCGATAAGGACCCAGAACACAATGTTGATCGGCTTCTTTGTCATATAAACCCCTTCCGTGAAAAAGCCGCGCCCGGTGAAGGGCGCGGCTGTGACCGATCTGCGTTTCCTATGCCAGTTGTTACGCCGGGCTGGTGGCCGCGCTGACATTCGCCTCGAACGGATTTTGTCCGTTCCGGGCATCGTTCTCGGTCTTCGCCGAGGCGATAAAGTAGATGAACACGCCGAGACCGACTTTGGCGATGATGTCTGCGATCGTGTAGCCGATCTGGACGCCCAGCTCGCTTGACTGATACGAGACTGCGTTGCCCAGCATCGGGATCATGTATGCCAGCGGGTAGAAGCCCCAGCTTGCAAAGATCAAGAGGCGTGCGCCCCGGATCAGCGGCTTGACTGTCTCTGGCTGATGCGAGATAGACTCGCTGAGCTGCTTAAAGAGAACAAACTGGATGTAGACGAACGGGATTGTGCTGAGGAAGCCCCAAAGCGCCCGGATCGGAGTGTTGTCCTTCACGAGTTCGCCGGGGTACCCAAGCGCGATCATCAAGAACGCCGCGAAGGCAAGCTTTGCCAGCAGGCCCCGGCTCTCGATTTTCGAGAGGCCAAGCACCGCGACAAGCTCCACAAGAAGCAGTGGAACAGTCAAAATCCAGTCCATGTAGCGGTAAGCGTCATTGAAGACCACTTTAGACAGCCCATAATTGCCAGCGGCATCCACAGTGTGGGCATCCACCCAACTATTGAAGATACGGAAGTAGTGGTAGCAGGCAATGGCCGTAACCAGAGCCGAGACAAGGAGAGCAGGGCGGTACTTGAAGCCGACCTGCGATCGGGAGAAGAAGAAGAACAGGGTTCCTGCCATCATTGCAGCAACCGCGAGTGAAAGGCCGTTGTAGATAGCACTATAAGTGCCGGCGCTAATTACTTGATCCATGCTGTGTTTTAACTTTCTAAGTTAATCGAGTGGGGGTATTCGATCCAAAAGAATTGTCCGGCGCGGGGTTTTCCGCGCGGCTTTACTGGTCCTCCTGACTAAAGCCGGTTGCTGCGGCGCAAACGATGTTCGCGGGGGCAAATTGAACTCGTTGCAATTTAAGCAACTGATACTATGGGATACCACAAATGAGCAGTAGCTGTCAAGACCCGCATGGTGAAAAATTCCGCTTCGCGTGCCCCAGCCAGCCAAAGCTCTGTCTATCCTCTTTTCCCTCTAAAGCCCGGTTTCTAATCCACTACTAATCCACTGACGCCAGCTCGGAAACACAGTTCGCTTCCAGTGCCGAAACATACCGGCGAAAATCAGCATCAAGCTCGCGCCCGAAGCGGCGGGAAAGGCCGAGCGATTCGGCAATGTCGGGCAGAAAGCCGGGCGGGTCGTAGGCGACGGTCAGTGTCAGCTCAATGCCGGAACCGCGCTTGGGCTTTTCCAGATGCAGGGACAGGACATACAAGAACAAGGAACTGGTGGATTGCCAGCACAAAGTCTGGTCGGCGCACATGGTCAGCTGGGCTGCAAACTCAACCTGCCGGCCTTCCAGCAGGACTGTGAAAATCGCCGCGTCTTCGGCCTCAGTCGGTGTGACGGCGCAAAGGTGCGACAGGTGGTGCGGCAGCCGCTGGACGGAATTCCATTCGGCCCAAACTGTTCGCCAGGGCGCATCGGCAGTCAGCGTGATCTCATGAGTGAACTGCATAACTAACTTTCGCGGCTCAAAACGGTCCGGCCACCGAGGTAAGGCGACAGCGCCGGAGGCACGGCCACCGTGCCGTCGGGCTGCTGGTACGTCTCTAAGAGGGCCGCCACCAAGCGCGGCAAGGCGGTTCCGCTGCCGTTGAGGAGATGCGGGAACTCCGGCTTTGCGCCCGGTTCGCGCCGGAACCGGATATTGCCCCGGCGACTCTGAAAATCGCCGCAGTTGGAGCAGGACGACACTTCCAGCCACAAATCTGCCCCCGGCGCATAGATCTCGACATCATAGCACTTCTGAGCGGCAAACGAAATATCGCCTGCCGCCAGGAGCTTTATCCGGTAGGGAAGGCCCAGCGCTTCCAGAACGTCCGTGGCGTCCGTCAGCAGCGTTTCAAGCTCGGCGTCCGAGTTTTCCGGCAGCGTGTATTTGACCATCTCCACTTTGTCGAACTGATGCACTCGCAATAGGCCGCGCGTGTCCTTGCCCGATGCGCCCGCTTCCCGCCGCCAGCAGGGAGAATACGCCATGTAATTCAGCGGCAAATCACGTCCATCCAAAATCTCGTCCCGGTGGATGTTGACTAGTGCAGGCTCGGCGGTCGGCAAGGCGAACAAATCCGCTTCGGCGTCGTGATACATCTCCGGCTGGAACTTCGGCAGGTGCGCCGACGCCGAAACACTCTCGCGCGACAAAAAAAACGGCGTTGCCCATTCGGTATAACCCTGTTTCTCGCGGTGCAAGTCCAGCATAAATTGGATCAGCCCCCGTTCCAGCATCGCGCCGAGATGCTTAAACAGTACAAACCCGCTGCCGGATAGCTTCGCTCCGCGCGTGAAGTCAATCAAGTCCAAATCGGTCGCAATGTCCCAATGCGCTTTCGGCGCGAAGTCAAACGTCTTGACCTCGCCGAACTCTTTTACCATTTGGAAGTTTTCTTCCGGGCCGGGCGGCGTGGTCGGTGACGGCAGGTTCGGGATGTAAAACAGCAGCCGGTCCCGCTCCGCTTCCAGCCGCTTCGCCTCGTCGCCGAGTGCAGCTTTGCGGTCTCCTAAGTCGCGCAAAGACGCTTTCAGCGCTTCGGCTTCGTCGCGCTTGCCTTCCTTCATGAGCTGCGGAATGGACTTGCTGCTGCGCCCCAGTTCCGCCTGAAGCTCTTCGGCTTCCGCCGTCGCCGCCCGCCACTTGGTATCGAAGTCCAGCACGGCATCAATCGCCGCCGGGTCGGCTAATCGGTCCACCAGCCGCGCTTTCACCGCATCGGGTTCGGTTCGTATCTGTCGTATATCCAGCATACCTAATTTGCGTCTTCCTTTACTCGAAAAATCAGCGCAACATCACCAGGTGACTTCAACGGACGGATTTCATTTTGCGCGTAGCCCAAAACAAATGTGCCGTCAGGACGTCGAGGCGGGTTGTACTGCGTTGCGGTTGCCACCACTGCTGTTCCTTTGAGGGGATCGTTAAAAGTATAGAACTCAGTGAAGCCTTTTTGTTCGACCTGCGCGTCTACATTAAGAGGACTAACCCGCATTTCATACACCGATTTTGTAGATACTCCCTGACGGTCCTCAAGCGGGCGCTGACCGATGAACACGCTCAGGTGACCATCCTGCGGCCACTCCTGCGGTCCAAACCCTCCCTCGGCGAGAACGCGCGATGGTCTGCCTTTTACCTGCACTTCAAGAGTGCATGTCACTGAATGAGCAGGCTTCGTGCCGGTAATATCAAACTGCCACATGTGCAAGCCAAGCAGTTCCGAGACATCCGTTTCTGGAACCTTAACCGGCGCAATCACGGCCCTCTTACTCCACTCTGCCGGCGGTATGGGCTGCACTGCTTGCGGGACGGTCGGCACTGCCGGCGGCGGTACTGCGACTGTTTGGGCTATTGCGCTGGTTGAGTGTATCAGAAACAGCCCGGTAATTACCGGGCCGCAGAGATGGAAACAGTTCCGCATGGGTTTTGCCTTTTGTAAGAAACCTACCGCCTTGCTTCGCAGGGTCCTTCCTAAAGGAAGGATTAGGAACAAAGCCGCTGGCCTATTGTGTACAGTCCGTATCTTCCCTTCAGGGAGGACCCTGCGAAGCAAGACGGTAGGTCATAGTCCGTTCACCAAGTAGACCAGCAGGGCGGCCATGCCCTGCAAGTCGCTGACGTGGACGCGCTCGCGGGACGTGTGCGGGGCCTTTTCGGGAGCGCCGATAAAGACCCAGTCCATCGGGACACCGCTGCGGTCAATGCCGCCGCCGTCGGAGCCGCCGCTGGATTCGATCTCCCGCTGAAAGGGAAGGCCGCTGCTTTCGGCCAGCGCGAGAACGCGGTTCAAGTAGCTCTGGCGCGGAACACGGCTGTCCCGGAGCGATACCGCGACACCCCGGCCGCGCTTGATGTGCTTGGTGTCCCAAGTCAGATCGGCAATCAGCGCCTGGGTGATGCCGTGCGCTTCATACAACCGCCGGGCCGTGACCCCCGCGCCGTGGCTGCCAGTCTCCTCCTGCACGGACAAAGCCAGCGCGACATTGGGGCAGGATTTCAGCACATGAAGCGCGGCCCAAATCCCGGCCCGGTTGTCGAGATAGGGAGCCGTGATTTGGCCGTCTTTCAGCTCAGGAACGGCAGCGTAGACAAAGCGCGAGCCGGGGGCGGCGTCGGTTTTGCCGCTGACTTTCCACGCGCCGTCTTTGCGCTGAGCCAGAACACAGCCGGTGTCGGGGCGGCGGACCGGACGCACTTTGTCGCCCGGCTCGCCGTGCGGTCCGCCGATGCGAACGAGCTGATTGCCGTAGCCGAGCGTCCAGCCTGTTGTGTCGAGATGCGCGAAAACGGCGACTTTCGGCGCTTCGCCGCGCGTGACAATGAGCGAGTCACCCAATCGCTCCACGGAAGCATCCGGCACTTCCCGCGAAATCCATTCTCTCAGCCAGTCCGCAAGCGGCCCTTCGTCTCCGGCGGGGCTGTCCTGCGCCAGCAGGTCCCACAGCAAATCCAACGAGTATTCCAAGTCTATTCCAAGTCCGTTCTAGGACGCATTGTATCTTAAATCGTGTTTGGTTGTCAAACCTTGGAAGGAATTCCGCCCGGTCTGCGACAATAGGCAGAAAAGACGCTGCACGCGAAAGGAACAAGAGTTATGCCGACTGCGACCCTGGAAAACGCGACCGACGATGTGATTGAGGAAACACAGGATAAACAAACACAAGATAAGCCAGTGGAGGGCCACGCGGCTCATTCTAAGTCCGCCGAGGCTCACGGCCTGCCCGGAACCATGCGCCGGCCTATCAAGCTGACTTTGATGGGCGCAGGCTCCGGCTTCACGCCGGTTCTCGTGCGCGACGTGCTGCAAATCCCCGGCAACGCCGGCGGCACGATTGCCCTGGTGGACATTGACGCCGACCGCCTCCGCACGATGCACGGCCTCATCCAGAAAGTCATAGACCAGAAAGTGCTGGATACATCGGGCAAGACAGAGTGGAAGGTCGAATCGTCCACCGACCGGACCGAAGTGCTGGGCGGCAGCGATTACGTCATCTGCTGCGTCGAAGTCAGCGGCACAGCCTGCGTCCGGCACGACAATGATATTCCCGCCAAGTATGGCGTCAGCCAGTGCATCGGCGACACTATCGGACCGGGCGGCCTGTTCAAGTCCCTCCGCACCATCCCCGTTTGGCTGGGCATCTTAAAAGACATAGAGCGCTTCGCGCCAAACGCCATTGTCCTGAACTACACCAATCCAATGTCCATGATGTGCCTCGCCGCCGCCCGGACTTCGCCCCTGCCGGTCGTCGGCCTCTGCCACAGCGTCCAGGGAACCGGGCATCTGCTGGCGGGCCGGGCCAAAGTCCCCTATGAGGAAATGACCTGGGAGTGCGCGGGCATCAACCATTTGGCCTGGTTTACGAAGCTTCAGCATCAGGGCCGTGACCTCTACCCCGAACTGATGGAGCTCGCCCAGCGCGATGTGTACGGCGACAGCGAAGAGCGCGAGAACTCTGACATCGTCCGCAAGGACATGATGCTTCACTTCGGCGCGTTCATCACGGAAAGCAGCGGTCATCTGTCCGAGTACCTGCCGTACTACCGCAAGCGCCAGGACTTGATGGAGAAATACACGCGGTCGGGTTATGATGGCGAAACGTCGTTTTATGCCGACAACTGGCCGACATGGCGCAAAAACGCTGACGAAAAGCGGCTCAAAATGCTGAATGGCGATGAGTCTTTGGAACAGAAGCGCTCGTGGGAATACGGCTCGTGGATCATTGAAGCCCGCGAAAAAGACACACCGGTCCGCATCCACGGCAATATCCCGAACTCGATAGATGGCAGTGGGACGCTTATTACGAACCTGCCTGCCGATGGAATTGTCGAAGTGTCCTGCATGATTGACGGCAACGGCATCAACCCGACTCGCTACGGCGCTTTGCCGCCGCAGATGGCGGCACTCTGCGCGTCCAATATGTGGATGTACGATCTGGGCGCGACCGCCGCGATTGAGCGTTCCAAAGACGCCGCTATTCATGCGCTCCTGCTCGACCCGCTTTGCGCGGCGGTGTGCAGCCCCGCCGAGATCAAAGCGATGACGCTGGAAATGTTCGACGCCGAAGCCGAGTTCCTGCCTGGCTACAAATAAACGCGCGGCATCAGTAGTGGGCGGACCTTGTGTTCGCCCCTCTTTCTGCCTGCCTGCGCCCCCGCCTGGATTTTTCGTTTGACAATGGTTCTGATGTGTGATATAGTCAAGCAGCCACCGTTTTGGTGGTCTTGCCCACGAATATCAATGCACGGGAGATCACCTCGCTCTATGACACAAATCTCGCGCCGGCCTGTCACGCCCCGCCCATCTTCTCATTCTGCTCCATCCCGTAAATCCCGGCGATCTCCCGTGCAGAAGCTAGGACGCTTCTTCGGTGGCCTGGCGCTGGCGTCGCTCGCCGCCGCGTCCATGTATGGCGGCTATCTGTACCGCACCAATGGAACGTTTCAGCGGCTCCTGCCGCCGCTTTTGCAGCGGCAGTCGGTGGCCGATGCCTTCCCGAACCAGACCGCGCTCAACCTGATGATTATCGGACGCGACCGAGACTACAGCGACCGCACCGACCAAGTTTTGAAGAGCCGCGCCCGGTCGGATATGCTGATGGTGGCGCATCTGGATTTCGCCAAAAACACGATCTCACTGCTGTCTATCCCGCGCGATACCCGCGCGTTTGTGCCGGGGCGCGGCACGACCAAGATCAATGCCGCGCACCAAGTCGGCGGCCCGGCCTTGTCGGAAAAAGTCGTGCAGTCCACGTTCGGCATCGGCAGCGACAAATATCTCGCGCTGGATTTTGAAGGCTTCGAGCAGGCGATTGATACGCTTGGCGGTGTGGACCTCGTGGTAGACAAAAAGATGGACTACGACGACAACTGGGGCCATCTGCATATCCACCTGAAGCCCGGCTTTCAGCATCTGAACGGGCCGCAGGCGATGGGCTTTGTCCGCTTTCGGCACTCCGACAGCGACCTTGTCCGCACTCGGCGGCAGCAGGCGCTGATTGCAGCCCTGAAGACCAAGCTGCGCTCGCCGGAGGCGCTGGCCCAGATCGGGCCGATGCTGGAAGCGATTGACCGGCATGTTGACAGCGACTTGACCCCCGCCCAGGAAGTCGCGCTGGCCCGGTTCGCCCACGACACGCCCCATCAGAGCGTCCACATGGATACTCTGCCAAGCCATCTCGCCGGCAATGATGTGGCAACAAATTGGCCCGAAGCGCGTCCGATGATCCAGAGCATTTTCGGCGCCACACCGCCAGACACGGCGCTTGCTGCCGATGATGCGGATAGCAGCGATCATCATCGCCGTCATCACCGTCATCATCCAGTTCGGGTCGCGTCCCTGCCGTGACCATCCCAATCCGAGTCCTGCATGTCGTCCGCCCGGCGGCGGGCGGCATCCGGCAACACGTTCTGTCACTCTTGAACGGCCTCGACTCAGACCAGATCACAAACTCCGTTGCCGCGCCGCCGGAATTCCTCGCAGGAATCACCAACACCGGAAATTTTCTCGCCTCGGTGCCGCTTGCGATTGCCGCGAAACTCTCGGCGTCGGATTGGAGCGCCGCCCGGCGGCTGGCGCAGGTTCAGCCGCAGTTCCGCTCCGTGATTCACGCGCATGGCCTGCGGGCGGCTTGGGTCGCTGCGCTCGCCCAGCGTCACCGTTCTTTTCCCTTGATCTTTACCGCGCATAATGCCGTCGAGCGCAGCCTGCCGGCCCGACTTGCTCTGGCGCTTATCGCTCGCCACTGCACACAAATTGTCGCTGTGTCCCAGTCGGTTGCGGATAGTCTGACGGCCTGCGGTGTGCCGTCCGCTAAGCTGCAAGTGATCCCAAACGGGGTGGACCTCGGCCATTTCATGCCGTCGTCAATGAGCCGCGCTGAGGCACGCGCCCTGCTTAATCTTCCCGAAACGGCCTTTGTCGTAGCGTCCGCTGCCCGCTTTTCGCCCGAAAAGGGCTTGGATGTTCTTCTGAAAGCTGCCTGCGAGCGTCGGCACATGACGTTCGTAATCGCCGGCGACGGTCCGCAGTTTGAGGCGCTGTCGCACGGCCTGCCGCCAAATGTCCGGCTGCTCGGACGCCTAGACGACATCCGCCCGCTGCTGTTTGCCGCCGAAGTATTTGCCGTGCCGTCGCGCCGGGAAGGGCAGGGGATCGCCGCGCTCGAAGCAATGGCGGCCGGTATTTCAGTCGTCGCCTCCAGCGTCGGCGGCCTGGCGGAAATGCTCACGGACGGCGAAACCGCCCTGCTGGTCCCGCCGGATGACCCCGAAGCGCTGGCCGCCGCCTTCAGCCGCCTTCAAGACGACAGCCGCCTGCGCCGTAACCTTGCAGGCAGTGCGCTTGCACTGGTGCAGGAGCGTTATAGTCTCCAAACGATGCTTGATTCCTTAACGGCGCTGTATCAGGAAGCTGGCGCAGGATAAGACAAGTGAGCAAACAGATGTGCGCTTGATTTTGGGTGGGAATTCCTCTATAATAGGTCACTGCCCATTTTTGCCCGCAAAGTGAACCCAATCCATGTATGAAGAGTTCTATGGCCTGCGCGAGACTCCGTTCTCTGTTCAGCCCGACCCACGCTACGCATTCCCCAGTATCGAGCATAAAGTCTCCATCGCCAAGATGCGCTATGCCGTGGACCAAAAGCGTGGGCTGGCAGTCTTGACCGGACCGGTTGGGGCGGGCAAGACGACCATCGCAAACTCCCTTCAAATGACTTGGGAAGACGACGAAACAAAAACTGTCGCGTTCCTGCCGGGAGCACCGGTGCGGACCCCCGGCCAGTTCCTGCGCCTGATCTTGGAAGCCTACGGCATCACGGCGCTGCGGACCGAAGCACAAAACCGGCAGGCATTAGAGCAGTTTCTTTTAGACGAATACATGGCGGGTCGCCATCCTGTGCTGCTTCTCGACGAAGGCCAGAACTTGGTGTCCCGCGTCATTGACGCCATTTCCGATCTGACTAACTTCCAGACCGCCCAAACCAAGCTGATTACCGTCGTCATGCTGGCCCAGGACAACTTGCCGAAAAAACTAGAGCGTCACGATGCATTCCGCTCGCGCATCGCCGTCGTCGGACGTTTGGACCCGCTTTCTTTGGAAGAAATGACCGACATGATCGCTTTTCGCATCAGAACGGCAGGCGGTGGTGCGATTGACACCTATTTTGAGGAGCAGGCACTCGCCGATGTTCACGCGATCACCAAAGGCGTCCCACGCGATGTCTGCGTCTTGTGCGACGCGCTGTTCGTCAACGGCTACGTCCGCGACCAGCGCCTGATGACGACGGCGTTAGTCCAGCGGACGCTGTCGGAGATGAGCCGCGAGAAGAAGTGGCCGGTCACGCTGAAGAACACCGGCAAGTAATTATAGAGGAGAAGGCGTGGGATTGAAATCCTACGCTGTGGGGCGCAGACGCCTAATGTCCGTCTGCGCGGACAAAGAAGCGGACAAAGATTGGGACTGTACCAGCTTTCTTCTTGTACCCGCGAAGGCGGCTACTTGGCGCCTCGCCCCACAGCGTAGGAGTTTACTCCCACGCAAATCTTCCGCGCCCGACATACTGAGGAGATTTGTCCCGATGACCACGCTCGCCGAGCTTCGGCTCGCCAACCTGCGCGAACAAAAAAAGTCCGCTGACGCCGCCCCGCCGCCCGTCCCTGCCGCTCAAGAGCCTGCCGCCGTGGTAGCACCTGAACCGCCGCCGCCTGCGGAGCGCGAAGAAGACTTAGTCCTGTCGCAGTTTATCCCCGCTGAGCCGCCGGCCCCTGCCGAACCGCCTTTGACTGACCCTGACGCTGAGAAAAGCGCGGCGCTGCTCGCCCGCGTCCATTCGATGCTGGCCCACAAGACCCTGCACCCGAACGGAGCAAAAGCCACGGTAGATATGTCGCCTGCGCTCTTCCACCGCTCCAAGCGCTACTGCCTCGACCACGGCAACGTCACCCTTCGCCAGCTTTTCCTCGACTTGATGACGGCATTTTTAGACGAAGAAGGCTACTAAGCAGAGAGCGGAAGCGTCTTTATAAGCCAGTCTAAGCCAGGCGCAGAACCTTTTGCCGCAGAAGCTTGCCTTGACGCCGGCCCCGCTTTTTCTGTATAATCCTATTATACGCGAACCATTTTGGAATGCGCTCCATGAGACTACAAACAGCAGAGGATGAACGATGTCAGGACATAGCAAATGGCACTCCATTAAGCACCAAAAGGGCAAGACCGATGCCCAACGCGGGAAGCTTTTCACAAAGCTTGCCCGCGAAATTATTGTCGCCGCAAAGACCGGCGGCGGAAGCCCCGACTCCAATATCACACTCCGGGCGGCGATTGTGCGGGCGCGAGCGATCTCGATGCCCCAGGACAACATCAAGCGGGCGATTGCACGCGGGGTAGGCGGCGGCGAAGGCGCAAACTACGAAGATTTGACCTACGAAGGTTACGGCCCCGGCGGTGTTGCCGTGCTGGTCAACTGCCTGACCGACAACAAGCAGCGCACCGTCTCCGATGTCCGCTCCGTGTTTACTAAAACCGGCGGGCGGCTGGCGGAGTCGGGCAGTGTTTCGTACTTGTTCGATCAAAAAGGCGTGCTGATTGTTGACCCCGGCGTCACGACCGAAGAAGCCCTGACCGAAGCGGCGATTGACGGCGGCGCGGAAGACATTCAGCCGACCGACGACGGCGGCTTTGAGGTGACGACGGCGCTGGAAGATTTTGGGAGCGTTCAAAAGGCGCTGGAAGCCGCGAAGATCGCTGTGGCGTCCGCAGAACTGACCATGCTGCCGCAGACAACGGTGGACATTGTCGGCAAAGAAGCGGGCCAAGTCTTGCGCCTAATAGATTTGCTGGAAGATAACGACGATGTCCAGAAAGTCTACGCAAACTTCGACATTTCCGACGATGAGCTGGAAGCCGCCGAAGGCGGGCGGTAAGAAGCCCCCCCGCACCAATTCTGGGGAGCCGGAGAAGAGCAGAAACGCTCGCGTCGGCAACTTCCGTATAGCTCCCCAGAATTGGGGCGGGGGCCTCTTTCCTGTCTAGATCGCTTTTGAGGTTCAACCCATGCTCCGGCCTGCCGCGCGACTCTTATTCTTCTTTGTAAGTGCCGTCCTGCTGACCGGTTTTTTCACGCCGTCTGCCCACGCCGACGCCGGCCCGGCCTTGACCGCGAAATTCGGGATCGCCGGGCGGTACAAGCCCGGCGGCTGGTGCCTTGTTACTGTCGGTGTCACGAACCCCGGCCCGGACACAGTAACGGGTCAGCTTCAGGTGGTGGCGGCAAACATTGACACCGGGCCATCGCCGTTTGGACGGCGCGGGGGCCGGGCGAATACTCCCAATGCGGTGTTCGCCTGCCCGGTGTCCGTTCCCGGCGGCACGACCTCTCCCCACTATTTCCCCCTCTATTTGCGCGGGATTGACCCCGGACAGGCCGACCTGACGGTGCAGCTCGTCGAAGGGCGCGAGCGCGGCGACGGGCGCGTGCTGGCCAAGATCAGCAACCAGAACCCAAATGAGGTAACGGCGTTCAGCGGCAGCCCAATTACGTCCGGCGACCCGCTTTTCGTCGGCTTCGGCGGCGACCCCGGCGCGTTTTTGTTTCTGAACGGGCAGCGCCTGCCGACCGGACATCCTGCACTCCCCGCTTTCCCTCAGCCCGGTTTTTCCCAGCCCGGCGGCATGGTGGGAACACTGCCGACATTTCAGGTCGCGGAAGCGGCGGCGGCAGATCTGCCGGACCGGGCCGCCGGGTACGGCGGCGTTTCGGCGTTTCTGCTGCGGAGCGATGCGCCGCTGGAAGCGCTGACGGAGGCGCAGGCGGACGCGCTGAAAGCGTGGGTGGCAGGCGGCGGGTATTTGATCGTTTGCGGCGGCTCCGATCCGTCCCGCTTCGGCTCCGCGTTCTTTAACGGTCTCCTGCCGGCGGCAGTCGGCCCGATCGGAGCCGCCGGAGAGCTGACGCTGACTCCGAAGCCGCTGCCCGGTGTCCATGTTTTCCTATCCTCGGCACAAAAGACGCAGTCCGTCAGCGGACCTTATGGCGCGGGAACGGTGATGCTGACGGCATTTGACCCCGCTGCTCCGGCCTACGCGAACACGGCTGCACCTATCTGGCGGACACTTCTTTGGGGCCATTTCTCTGACACCACTACGGCTTCGGCGCTCGGAATGATCGCACAGCGCGAAGAGAACTACAATGCGTTCTACTTCGGCAATACGCCGCCTCTGCTGTCGGAAGCAGTCATGCGCGGGCCGTCGCTCGATGCGCCCGGCACGGCTGTCATCGCGGTTTTCCTGCTGGCGTATCTTGTGATTTTGGTCCCTGTCAACTATTTGGTCTTGAAGCGGCTGGACCGCAAGGAGTGGGCCTGGGGGACCATCCCCGCACTGGTGCTGCTGTTCGCCGCCGGGACATTCGGGGTCGGCTACGCCGCGAAGGGCGGCAGCGTGTTTGTCAACCGGGCCGCGCTGATCGAAACCAGTGCCGGACGCCGGGAAGCGGGTGTCTACTCCGAAGTCGGACTATTTTCTCCGCGCCGGTCTTCCTATGACATCACGCTCACGGGAGACAATATGGCTTCAGCCATTCCGAATCCCGGTGCCGACTACAGCGGCCGGGGCGGCGACAGGCAGGACGCCGGCGCAGCGCAGTTTGTCGAGACTCCCGCCGGGGTTTCCCTGCCCAGCACGCCGGTCAACATGTGGGCCATGCGGGCCTTCGATGTCCAGTCTGCAACCGATTTAGGCGGCACGATTGACGGCAGTCTATCGTATAAAACCGGCATGGCGGCGGGGACGATCACCAACCACACGCCTTCTGCTCTGACCGACTGCGCTGTGTTTTATCAAGACCGCTGGATGAGCCTGGGGTCGCTTGCCGCCGGTGCCAGCCTTGCGGTCCCCGGCGCGGGTCTCACCCACGCCCAGCCGGGAGGGCTGTCCCTGCCGGTGCCGCCCGTCACTGACCAGAGCGACATTCACGCCCGGATGCAGGCATCCCTTGCCGAGTATTTCCGTTCTCTGGGAGACCGCCGTCCCAGTTACAGCGGCATGAACCCTGGCCTGACTTACGCACCCGCACCGGGCGAAGCGCTCTTTGCCGGCTGGAGCCGTGATTCTCATCTGGCCGGGCAGACTCCGAAAATAGATGGTCAGCCTGTGACGGAAAACGATGAAACTTTAGTCATTGTCCATATCCCGGTATCCGGCGCACCGCAGCCCGCCGTCTTCATCCCGCCGCCAAGTGTGATCAGGCGCCAGCTTGGCTTAGGGTTCGGCACCTCGATGCGTCCCGGTAATCTTGTCGCTATGGGGTTTGGCATTGTCGGGCGGGCGACGCTTTCCTATCATCAGTCGCGAGACATACGCACGCTCAGCGCCGTGCAGGCCGCCGCACTTATCGGTCATGTCGTGCGCCTGCGCGGCACAGTCTTTTCCTTGTCACAGAGGGGCGGTCCGGCGACGCTTAGGTTTGCGCCCAGTATCACGCCGTCGGGAGTCGCTGTCTTATTGCCTTTTCTCGGCGGACATGATCTGGCTGCCCGCTCTTTAGTCGGCCGGGAAATCATTGTCACCGGCACGCTGACCCGCTCACGTCCAGGCGTGCAGCTTGTGGTCGACAGTCCCAATTTTGTTCAGGTGGTTCCATAGAAGAATGGGCGTTTTTACCAATAATCCGGTGCTGGAACGCGAGATTCGTGGACGCCTGCGCTTCAAGCGCCGGGGCGGCAACAAGGCAGCGCTCTGGATTGTCCGACTGCTGGGCGTGGTCGTCGTCTACTACTACGTTCGCGGCCTGCTCGGCATTTTGGTGGAGTCGCCGCAGTATGCCCGCGATCTTTGGCCGGTACTGGTGTATGGCATCCTGTCTTTCATTGTGCTGCTGGCCCCGGCGCTTGCGGCGACGGCGATCTCGTCGGAGCGGGAACAGCAGACATGGGAAATCCTCGGCACGACGCCGCTCACCGGTGCCGAAGTCGTGCTGGGAAAATGGCTGGGGCGGCAGATGATTCCCTGGCTGCTCCTTGTCCTCCTCCTGCCGTACCTGGTGGTCTGCGCGTTCCAGGCGGGTTTCGGCTGGCGGATGCTGCCGTCGGCGCTGGGATTTTTCCTCGTGACCGTCGCCTGCTATTCGGCGCTCGGCCTGCTCTGCTCGTTCTTGGCCCGGCGCACGATGACCGCCACCGCAGCGGCGCTGACATTCTCGGCGCTGCTGTGCATTGGGACACTGATTGTTACCCAGGTCTTCCAAACCCTGGGCAGCGGCAGCATCCCGCCCTACGCCTCCCCAGCGCTGTGGGTGAACCCGTTTTACACGCTCGGCTGGCAGGGCGATATTCTGACCGCGCAGCCGCCGCAGTTTGGGTATACGGCACCGGACGACGTAGCGCCGGCAGTCGCCGCGTATTATCTGCTGTCCCTCAGCTTTACCGCCGGGGCGCTTGTCTTTATGGTGCGCCGCTACCGCCGAGCGGTTCGAGAACGAAACTAGGAACAACATTGATCCAAATCGAACATCTCACGAAAGAATACAAAGGGCTGACGGCGGTGAAAGACCTGAGCCTGAGTTTAGAAGCCGGAGACATCTTCGGCTTTATTGGGCCGAACGGAGCAGGAAAAACGACGACGATCAAAATGCTGGCGACTTTGCTCAAGCCGACTTCCGGCAAAGCACAGATAGACGGCATTGACGTGGTCGAGTATCCCGAAGCCGTGCGCGGGCGGATCGGCTATATGCCCGCATTCTTCGGCATCTATGACGACATGCGGGTCTGGGAGTATCTGGATTTTTTCGCCGGGGCGTATCGGCTGCCGAAGGCGCAGCGGCCCCGCATAATTGGCGATGTATTGAATCTTACAGATTTGGGAGGAAAAAAGGACAGTTATGTGGAAGAATTGTCTACCGGGATGAAGCAGCGCCTCTGCCTCGCGAAGACTTTGATCCACGACCCGAAAGTTCTGCTCCTGGACGAGCCGGCCTCCGGGCTAGACCCCCGCGCCCGCATCGAGATCAAAGAGCTGTTCAAAGAGCTGAAGGCGATGGGCAAGACGATCATGATTTCGTCCCACATCCTGCCAGAGCTGGCAGACTTCTGCAACAAAGTCGGCATTATCGAGCGCGGCGAACTGCTGGTGTCAGGCGACGTGCAGGACATCATGGATCAGGTCACGGGCGGACGGACCCTCGAAATCCGGCTGCTGGACGGTATGGACAAGGCGGCGGACCTGCTGGCCGACGCGCCGGGTGTCCGGGCCGTGCGCCCTATGGACTCCCATTTGCAGGTGGACTTCACCGGCAGCCCGGAAGCGCAGGCGGACCTCAACACTCTCTTAGTTAGGCATAGCCTGCGTGTTCTCGCGTTCACCGAGCAGGCAATGGATTTGGAAGACATCTTCATGAAAGTCACTAAAGGATTGGTGCAGTGAGGGCGAAAGATTTTGAGACAGGGTGCGAAGATGCATGAATAAGGGCTACTGACAATGCCAGGGCTGTTTCGAGTAGGGATTTTGGGGTTTTCCCGGCGCATCGGTGCGTTTTCAGAGCTTGGCCTGCGGTCGTGGGAAGAAGCGGGCTGCGCGGCGGTGGAAGCGGCCCTCATGCGCGGCAATGAGCAGGTTTACACCGTTCATCGGCCGATGGTCATCCGTATTGCCCGTCCTGCCGTCCAGAAAATTCTGCGCGATTGGTGCGACGCGCCGCACCCGGAGTCGCGCTGCCATCTGGTCCTGACTGTTGGGGCGGTGGGCTTCACCAAAGCCGATGTCGTGCCGGAAGCCACGCGCCCGCTCTTGACCCATGAGACGCCCGGCATCGCCGATCTGCTGCGGCGAGCCGTCGCCGACGCCGGTTACCCCTTAGACAGCGTCACGCGCGGCCTCGCCGGCATCCGTCGCGGGACGCTTCTCATCAACCTGCCGGGCGACCTCCACGGCCATGCAAACCCCGCGCCCTTGTTCGCAGCGACCGAGTCCCTCCTGCCGATCCTCCCCACGCTGCTCGCTGACATTGAAGCGCTCCGCAGTTGACCCTGATTGGCCAAACATGATATACTATGGGTATGACGGTGCCGTCCCATGCTGCTGCTGATTACTCCCACTATGCTGTTCTAGGGCGGCAGCCTGCCGAAGTCTTCTGCCCGGCGTCGCCGGAAGAAGCGCAGGAGTTTGTGCGCGACAATCCCGGCAAGGCGCTTGTTCCGTGGGGCGGGGGAACTCATCAAAATCTCGGCTATTCATTGGAGCGCTATGATGCTGCGCTGGTGACGACGGGCCTCACCCAAATCACCGAATACGAGCCTGCCGATCTGACGATCACGGCACAGGCGGGCGTGACTCTCGCGCAGCTACAGGCGGTCCTGGCGGCGCAGGGGCAATGCCTGCCGCTGGATGTTGCGAAGCCCGAACAGCAAACGCTCGGCGGGGTGATCGCGGCCCGCGCGAACAGTCTGCGGCGATTTTCCAGTGGCAGTGTCCGGGATTTGCTGCTCGGCGTGTCGGTGATTAATTGCCGGGGAGAACGAATCAAAGGTGGCGGCAAAGTAGTCAAGAATGTCGCGGGCTATGACCTGCCGAAGCTCTACTGCGGCTCGCGCGGCACACTGGGACTGGTCACGGAAGCGTCATTGAAAGTCTCGCCCCTGCCCGAAGCGTCGGCAACTGTCGCGCTGCCGCTGGATGCCGACCACAACAGCGAAGACGTGTTAGACCACCTGCTCGGCTCCGATCTCACGCCGTCGTTTTTGTTCCTGCTCAGCCCCCTCGCTGCTGCGTCCGTCGTTCCCAGTGCGGCAGACGCGCAGTATGTGCTGCTTGGCTTCGACGGTGACGGCGAAGCGGTGGACTGGCAGGTGAACACGCTCGGCGCAGGCCACCTAGAGGACGCTTCAGCACAGCACGTCCGCGCGTCCCTGCGTGATTTCGCCCTGAAGGGGTCGCCGATGACCGCTGAATTTCATATCCTGTCGTCGCAGGTCGGGGCTTTTTCGCGGATGCTGGAATGGACCGCCCGGCGCAGCGGGTTTACCGCTGAAGTTGCCTCGGATGCCGCGCTCGGCCTGATGACCGCCCACTTCGCGCCCCAATCAGAGAATGCCGATTGGCACACGTTTTACGCTGACCTGAAAGACAAAGCCGACCGCTGCGGCGGCTCATTTATTATCATGCGGATGCCGGACACTCTGCGCGAGGCCGATGTTCCGGTCTGGTCGCCGCAGACGCCCGACTTTGGCCTCATGGCCCGGCTGAAAGAAACGCTCGATCCAGCCCGGATGTGGAACCCAGGCCGGTTTGTCGGTAAGTTATGACAAAAGCGCAGCATGAACAAGATTTAATGGCGTGTGTCCATTGCGGCCTGTGCCTGCCGTCCTGCCCAACCTATTTAGAAACCGGGAGCGAGGCGGACAGCCCGCGCGGGCGGCTGGTGCTGATGCGGCATTTGCATGAGGGCAGCCTGTCGCCGGCAGACCCCGATGTGACGCGGCACCTGGACTTGTGCCTCGGCTGCCGCGCCTGCGAGACCGCCTGCCCATCGGGTGTCCCCTATGGGCGTGTCCTGGAAACGGCCCGCGAGCGCATCAACGATGAGCGCGTCCGGCATCCGCTGACGGACCTGTCACGGGCAGCGCTTCTCGGAACGCTGACGCAGCCGAAGCGCATGACAGTGGCTCTGCGAATGGCGCAGATTGTGACAGGCGGCGTCGTTCCGGCCCCGGTGGTTTCGCTGCTGTCCGGCACTTCAACTGCCGCCGGTCAAACGCCGCAGACGCCGGAAATACTCTCGCCGCCGCTGCCGCCGGTCGTTACGCCTGCCGTCGGTGTCAAACGTGCCCGCGTCGGAGTGCTGTCTGGCTGCGCCATGCGCGTCTTGTTCGGCGATGTCAACGCCGACACGGTGCGCGTTCTCGCCGCAAACGGCTGCGAAGTTTTAGTCAATCGCCGTCAAGGCTGCTGCGGGGCTTTGCACGGCCACAACGGCTATGGGGATGACGCCCGTGCGCTTGCCTGCTCACTCATTGACGCCTTCACGCCGTTGGACGGCTTAGACGCGATTGTCGTCAACTCGGCGGGCTGCGGCTCGCAGATGAAAGAGTATGGTCAGCTCCTCGCCGATAACCCGGCGTATGCCGCCAAAGCGTCGGCTTTCGCCGCGAAAGTCAGGGATGTCAGCGAATGGCTGGACGAAATCGGCTGGGTTGCCCCCCTCAAGGCAAGCCTGGAGACAACCACAATGGCCTACCATGACGCCTGCCACTTGGTCCACGGGCAGGGGGTTTGGGACGCGCCCCGCGTTTTGCTGGCACGTCTCCCCGGCACCTGCTGGGTTTCCCTGCCCGAAAGCGAAGTCTGCTGCGGCTCGGCGGGCATCTACAACTTCACCGAGCCGGACATGGCCCGCCGCCTGCAAGCCCGCAAGCTGGACAATATCTTGTCTACCGGCGCGTCGGTGATTGCCACCGGCAACCCCGGCTGTCTGGCCTGGATTGCCTCCGGCCTTCAAGAGCGCGGCCTGCCGGACATCCGCGTCGCCCATCCAGTGACGCTGCTGGCAGAGGCGCTGGCCCTTCCCCGCCCCTGATAAATTATGCTGACACGACACGTTGAAGAGCTGCGCCAAGATTTAGTCGGTCTGCTGGACCACGAAGACACGCTGAACGCGCTTTCTGAGGCGGTTTTGACCGCCTTCAATACCGGCCACAAGCTGCTGACTTGTGGCAACGGTGGGTCGGCGGCGGAGGCGGCGCATCTGGCCGAAGAGTTTACCGGACGCTTTTACCGGGAGCGAAAATCTCTGCCGGGCCTCTGCCTGTCCATTGACGGCACGCTCTTGACCTGCATCGGCAACGATTACGGCTTTGACGAGATTTTCGCCCGGCAGATCCACTCGCTGGGGATGCCTGGCGACATATTGATCGCGTTCACTAGCAGCGGCAACTCGGAGAACATTCGGCGGGCGCTCATCACGGCGCGGGAACGCGGAGTGGTCACGGGGTTGCTGACTGGGAAGACCGGCGGCAAGTGCCGGGGGCTGGCGGATTACGAGCTGTGCGTTCAAAGCGTCAACCCCAGCGCCATGCGGATTCAAGAGTGCCATCAAGTGCTTCTGCACACGCTCTGTGAGTATGTCGAAGTAAAGCTGCTGGGAATTGGGTGAGACCCCCCGCCCCAATAATGGGGGAGCAAGATAAGCCAGACGAGCAGGCTGTCCCCTGACCCCGCTCACCATTGTTGGGGGTGGGTGGGCGAGAACATTAATTATGACATTCTGCAACAAATTAGCCGCAGGCATACCAACACTCTCTTACGAGTTCTCGCCGCCGAAGAACCCGGCAGGGTGGGCGACCCTTTATTCCACCCTGGGCGAGATGGCGCGTCAAGCTCCTGATTTCGTTTCCGTGACTTACGGCGCGGGCGGCTCGAACCGGGCCAAAACGGTAGACTTGGTGAGCCGGATCGAGCGCGAGCTGGACATCGAATCCGTGCCTCATCTGACCTGCGTGGGCCACTCCAAAGAAGAAATCTGCGAGATCTTAACCACGCTGCAAGCTGCCGGGATCAACCATTTGATGGCCCTGCGCGGCGACGCGCCGAAAGATGATCCCGCGTACCAGCCGCACCCCGACGGCTTCGCCCATGCCAGTGACCTAATTGAGTACACCGAAGCGAATTTTGACTTCCATGTCGGCTGCGCCTTTTACCCGGAAAAGCACCCGGACGCCGAGCATTTGGACGACGATGTGAAGTGGCTGAAACACAAAGAGGACTGCGGCGCGGAGTTTGCGACCTCTCAGCTTTTCTTCGACAACGCCGTCTATTACGAGTTTCGCGATCACGCCGCCAAAGCTAAGATCACCATGCCGCTCATCGCCGGTGTTCTTCCGGTGACTTCTCTTAATCAGCTTGCCCGAATCCGTGAGCTGAGCGGCCAGGTCATCCCGCAAGCACTGCTGGACGCCCTCGGCGAAGGCCCGGACAAAGATGTTCAGGAGCGCGGCATCGCCTACGCCGCCCAGCAGTGCCGCGATCTGCTGCAAAACGGTGTGCCGGGCGTCCATTTGTACACGTTCAACCGCGCGGCGTCGGCTGTCAAGATCACGAAAACACTCCGCGCCGAGGGCTGGTTTCCAGTTACGCAAAAAGGAAAATAGAGGGAAATGAGATGAAAATAAAATGGCTCTGTGCCGTCGCGCTTCTTGCGCCGGGTCTTGCCGGGTGCGGCGGAAGCTCGTCGTCGAGCAGTAGTACGCCTGCACTTATGCCACGCTCTGTTTCCGCCACTCTTTCCAATGGCTTGACGGCGACATTGACCGAAGACCGTTCTACTGTTTCTGTCGGCGGTACGGTGACTTACACGGTCGCCCTCGCTAATAACACCACGCAGCCGATTACCTACCAGCCTATTTATGGCGGCGGCGGGTTGGCCCCGCCGGTCCCCGCTGCCTTAGTAGTAAGTAATCCATCAAACCAGACTGTGTATCCTCTTGGGCCAATCCCCAACCTGGTTTCTGCCGGTCCGCCCGTCACGCTTGCGGTGGGGCAGTCAGTAACTGAAACCCAAGCGGTCAATACAGATACCACGAATGGCCTTACCATCGCTGGAGGCTATTCTGCTGCTGGAAGCTATACGGCCAGCGCCTATTTCGGGTTTAGTTCAGGCTCTGCCTCGTCAGGCTCCACCACTGTCGGTCCGCTGCCTGTGACAGTCCAATAAAGCGTCACAGCAGCATCTTTTGGCCGGAGCGGGCGGAGGCGGCAATCGCATCGAGCGCGTTCATGTTGTGCAGCGAGTCGGTCGGCGGCAGCAGAAAATTCTCCTGGCCCAGAAGGCGGCAGGACATCGCTTCGACTTCGCCCGCGTACATATTGCCCATTTTTGAGGATCGCTCTTCCGTCTCGCCCGCATAGGAGAGCCGGTAATCACCCGCTTCCGGCTTGCCCCCGGACCGCAGGCCGCCGAGCAGGAAGCGCGGGATGCTCACCGATGCATCACTGCCGACGATCTCATACGAAGCCCGAAACGATAATGAGAACGAGCAGTCAATCAGAGCCATGCCGGCTGTGCCGAACTCTAAAAGCGCGGTCGTCGTCGTATCGATCCCGGTATTGGGGTCGTATAAAGATTTCGCTGTGGCGGCTGTCGGCTCCGCGCCGAATGCCATCCGGGCGATGTTGACGCAGTAGCAGCCGACATCGAACAGCGCGCCGCCGCCCGCGCCGGGATCGCGCCGGTAGTCTGTTAGATCGGTCTGCACGAAGGAGTACGAGGCTCGGACCAAGTGGACCGCGCCGAGGCCGCCGCCGCGCACGATGTCATGGATCTCCTGTTGCAGCGGATGGTAGCGGTACATAAACGCTTCCGACAGCACGACCCCATTTGCATCCGCCGTTTCCAGCATTTCCTCCGCTTCGACCGCGTTCAGCGCCAGAGGCTTTTCGCACAGCACATGCTTGCCGTTGTTCATCGCCTCCACCGCCCAGCCGAGATGCATCTTGTTCGGCAGAGGCAGATAGACCACGTCCACGCGGTCGTCAGCAATCAGCGAGTCGTAGTCGCCGTAAGCCACAACGTCCGGCCCGTAAGCCGCCGCGATTTCTTTGGCACTCTCCCGATTGCGGGAAGCCACGGCGGTCAGCTCGGCAAGGGGGCTGTCCAGGATAGCGGGGATGACCCCTTTTTGCGCGATCTGTGCCGTCGCTCCTACCACGCCCCATCGTATTTTCGTCATAAGTCGCCCTTTCAGAATCCCTCCCGCTCGTCCCTCGCTCCCTCCCCCATTAGGGAAGGGCATCGGATGTTGATGCTGGGCTTGTTGCTGCTAAGATGTCGGTAAGAACCGCCGGTAGGTTGTGCGCGATGCGGGAGGGGTTCTTATGCAGGATTTTCCCCGCTCCTGCGCGTATTCTACCCGTATGAACGCCCGCTGTATACCTTTGTTCGCTGCCGCCTGCCTGCTGCTCGCCGGATGCCACTCCGACACCTCGCCCCAGATCCCATCTACACCCTCGCCGCACGACGAAGCTATTGCTGCAAACCAGCTTTTTCTCAACCAAAAGACGTTTGATCCGTGGGAGCTGAAAAGCACCGACTCGAATAATTCAATATCGCTTTATGTCAGTGATGGAAGAGTCAGCTACCTGCTGTCGCCTGACGGAGAAGTCATCGCCGGCTTCCAGGCAGGCGTTTACCAGTCCGGGCAGATCAAGCCGCTAGACCAGGCAGAACTCGACGATACCAAGAACTTTGGTATCAAGCCTGGCCCCGCAGAACCTCATCCGCTCAGCTTAGGAGACATGAGCGCAGGACTATTTTCCATACAAGGCAGCAATGCCATAAGCCCCAGCTTGCGCTTTTACAGCAGGCGGAACTGGCCGCACCTCTGGAAGACTTCGGATATTGTTATCAGCGGCGACCCGGAGGCGCAGCAGGTGACTCATGCGAACCTATTCTACCTGCTCTCGTCCACTTACCCCGGCTCGGACCATTCAATCCCGCCGATGGGCTTGTCGTCGGACATCTATGGCGGGCATATTTTCTGGGACGCCGAAGTCTGGATGATGCCCGCGCTAATCGTTCAGCACCCGGACTACGCGAAGTCTATTATTGACTACCGCTTCAAGACGCTGGGGCAGGCAAAGAAGAACGCCAATCTGCACGGCTTCGCGGGGGCCGAGTATCCGTGGGAGAGCGCGGACACCGGAGCGGAGATGGCCCCGGCGGAGTTCGCGCAGGAGCGGCATATCACGGCGGATGTCGGCTGGGCGGCCTGGCAGTATTTCTTGTGGACCGGCGACAAGGCGTATCTCACGAAAGAAGGCTGGCCGGTGCTGCAAGCCACGGCGGCGTACTGGGTCTCGCGGGTTTCTCACGGCGCAGACGGCAAGTATCACATCTTGAAAGTGCTGTCGCCGGATGAAACGGCGGGCGTGGTCAATGACGACGCCTACACCAACGGCGTTGTCCAAGCGAATTTAAGGGCGGCTGCCTCGGCGGCGAAAGTGGCGGGGCAGCCTGCCGATCCGCGCTGGAACGTAATCGCTGGCGGCCTGTATTTCCCCTTCGACAAAACGCGCGGCATTCCGGCCGAAAACGCCGCGCCGATGACCGACCGTTTCAGCGCAAAACAGGCCGACACGCTGCTGCTCATCCACCCGCTGAACAAGCCGTTTGACAGCCAAGTCGCAGGCAGGATGCTGGACTTTTATTCGGCTCACACGATCCAAAACGGCCCGGCGATGACGGCCAGCATGCAGGCGATTGTCGCGGCAAAGCTGGGACGCGGGCAGGCATCTTTGGACCAATTCCATGACAGCTACCGGCCGTTCATGCGCGGGCCGTGGGATGCGTTCGCCGAAAAGCGAACGTCCAACCGCGTTTACTTCTGCACGGGCATGGGCGGCTGCCTGCAAAGCGTTTTATACGGCTTCGCGGGCCTGCAAGCCGTGGAAGCGGGGCAGAAGGCATCGGGAACGAAAATTGCCGGTGATGCTGTCGCGTCACTCTATGCCGACCCGCACCTGCCGCCGGGGTGGGGCAGGCTGACAGTCCGTGGCGTGCAGTTCCACGGCAAAGCCTACACGGTCGCTATTGCGCCCGGTGACAAAGTCACAGTCCAGTGAAAGACTTCTATCGAAACCCACTAAGAGATTTTTATCGAGACCCGCTGCTGCGCTTGCGTCTGGCCCTTCTGCTAGGGCTGTTTCTTGTCGCCGCCGGGACGCTCGGCTATGCCTCTATTGAGCATATGACGTTTCTCGACGCGCTCTTTATGACCGTGATTACCCTGAGCAGCGTCGGCTACGGCGAAGTGCAGCCACTTGATGTACCGGGCCAAATTTTCACTATCGTTTTAATTGTCGTTGGCATCGGCACTGCTGCCTGGCTGTTTACGACAGTGCTGGAAACCCTAACGAGCGACCAAACCCGGCGCCTGCTGGCGCAGAAACGGATGAACCGCGTGATTAACTCTCTCAATAATCATTACATCGTCTGCGGCTACGGACGCATCGGCCGCCAGATTTCGGATGGTTATACCCAGAATAAAATCCCGTTTTTGGTCATCGAGCGGGACCAGGGCAGGATCAGCGATTTACGCGACGCGGGCGTCCCCTGCGTCGAGGGCGATGCGGCGGACGATGCTGTGCTGGTGTCGGCGGGAATCCACCGGGCGGCGGCGCTGATTTCGGTGACTGCGACCGATGCTTCCAATACGTTCATCGTACTGTCGGCGCGGGGTATTCGTGCGGACCTGTTTATTGTCGCCCGTGCCGATGCCCCGCAGAATGAAGCGAAGCTGCTCCGGGCGGGGGCCAGCAAGGTCATCTCGCCGTACACCCTCGGCGGCCGGTGGATGGCCGCGACCGCGATTAATCCCGCCCTCACTGACTTCATCGCCGCGATCACCCAGGCCGACCCAGCGAAGTTCGCCGTGCGTGAAGTGCAGGTCTCGGCGGCGTCTGCCTACGCCGGACAGACGTTCGGAGACGCGCAGTTCAAGCAAAAAACCGGGGCGCAGGTGGTCGCCATGCGTCCCGCGTCCCAGGTCAGCGGCTTTTTCCCCAACCCGCCGTATGAGCGGCGGATCGTCGCCGGCGACGTTCTCATCGCCCTCGGCTCCCCAGCACAGCTTTCACAGCTTTCAAGCCTGCTTCAGTAGGCTCTTTGCAAGAGCGAATTGCCGACGGAGGCCAGCCACTCCCGGTCGGCTTCGCGCAGAAACTCACCAATTTCCATTTCTTCATCCCTGCCTTGAACCCGCAAGACTCCGGCATCCAGGCCTGGCGGGACGCGCTGCAAAATAAACCCGCGCACGTCCGCCCGCGCCAGTGCCCGTGTCTTCGTCCGTCCCCAGTCCGACCGCTCAACTGTGAGCCAATCGGTATCGAAACTCAGCTCTTCGTGGAAAAAGATGGGCCGCAAAACGACCATCAGGGTGAACACGCCGAGCGCTTCCGCCAGTCCCAGCGCACACAGCAGAAAGCCGACTTGATGTTTTAGTGAGACCGGCAGACCGCTTGGGGCGATCTGCGCCATACCCAGCACGCTTTTGTTTGCCAGCAGCAGCATAAGGCCCGTATAGAGCGCTACAAGCAGATTTCCAAGCAGCACGGCGGCAAAGAAAAGAACAATCGGAGAAACACCGCGCGGCGGCAGCGTAATGGTCACGGTATCACCGCTCGTAACAACGCGGATCGGGCAGCCGCCGGGCCGCTCGCCTGCGCCCGGCACTTCGTTTAAGTCGGCTGCCATAGAGCGTGTTCTTCTAAAAGGTGTTTTAGCGCAGTGTAGTCGGTCTCCTGCGCGGCATGGCTGCGGCCTGTCGGGCTGACAACGACTTGCGGCGACGGGTG
The DNA here is from genome assembly GCA_965213825.1 of Capsulimonadaceae bacterium. Lineage (GTDB taxonomy): Bacteria > Armatimonadota > Armatimonadia > Armatimonadales > Capsulimonadaceae > JANXMY01. Next base: position 139,604 of record CBDCAE010000005.1, on the reverse strand, counting down.
ATACAGCGGAAACAGCTTTCGGCCGTGCCATACTAACTCCGTCGCTACATGGGTGCGAAGCGTATATCCGTGTGGACAGATGAGATGAAGCGCGGCCAGTGCTTTGCTGCCGAGGGTGGCGATGATTTCCGGCTGAACAACGTCCAGTGTCCGGGACAAAAACGAAGAGCAGGCGCGAAGCTCGGACGCCGACGGCGGGGCGTTCGTGCCACGCTCGGTGCGCGGATTACAAAGGGCGGCGTTCGTGACGAACACGTCTTCGCGTCGCAATCCCGCCGCCGTGAGGTATCGCAGGAAGTTCCGGCCCGATGCATCGCCGGTCAGCGGTACGCCGCCTTTATCGCCGCCGAGCCGGCCTGGTGCTTCGGCGATGAACAAAACACGCGCCGAGAGCGGCCCGTTTGCTGGCGACAAAACGCGCCGCCGGCCTTCCATGCGCGAACAGACCCGGCAGGCTTGAACCTCGCCGACAAGCGCGGCAAACTGCGCTTCCTGCACTTCTTTGGCCTCGGCGTTCACAGCTCCAGCTTGTCAAAGCGGCCCGCGCCAGGGTCGAGTTCTTTTTGCAGAACTTGGTAGGCTTCTTCCACACGCTGCAAGATCATCTGCGACTCGGACTGCTCGACAGAACCGTTCGGAAAGCGCGACGGGGCGCAGCGCTCCCGCAGCCGATTGACGGCGGTTTGAACAGTCAAAAAGTCGGAGCCGGGCGGGACGCCAATGATCTTGTACGCCGTTTGGGTCGGATCGGTCGCTGTCTGGCCGGCGGGCCGCACTTCCGTTCGGGCAGCAGTTTCGCCCCGCGCCGCGTTGATTTTCGCCTGGGCGCGGGTCATCGGGTCATCTGGGCTTGCCAGGCCGGACTGAATATCGTCACGATTCAAGGCACGGGTGAGTTCTTCCTGTGCGTTCTCACTGACGTCTGCGACCCGGCCTTTGGCTTCGTCTAAATAGGTCTTGGCAAGACGGAGCGACCGCCCTAATAAGTTGCTCATAATGGTATATGCAAAGGAAGGACCCTGCGAAGCAAGGAGGTAGGTCTCTTAACTACGCTGCTGTCCCGCCTCCGCCGCCGACCCGCGCTTCCAGTTCCTGAAGCTGGCGGTCAATATCAGAGGCGTTGGCTGCTGTCGTGTGCGGAGCGGCGGCGCTGACCGCCGGCTTTGAAGACAAGCCGAGGCGCTGCTCCATCTGGGCCAATTCGTCGTCGGCGGCATTTGAAGCCTGAACGTCGTCAAGACCCGCTAGCTTGCCGCTCAGGCTTTCGCGGGCAAGCTCGGTCCGGGCCTGACCTTCCGAGCGCGCATTGGAGATTTTGGACGCAGCCCGCTCAAACGCCTGGTCGGTGCCGTCGGCGGACATACCTTCCAGGGCTTTGTTCATCGAGTTTTCGATTTGGGCCTGTTTCCACTGGGCCTTCATCGAAAGTGCCTGGGCAGTCTTCGCGCGGATACGCTCTTCCTCACGCCGCATAGCCTGCTTGACCGCTTCCGTCGTTTCCAGTGCCTGTGCTAATGAGGCTTTGGTAGACGTTAATGTGTTGTCGTACTGGCCTTTTTCGACCAGAAGCTGCCGGGCCAGATCGCGGTCGCCGTTTTTGAGGGCAAACTCGGCTTTCGCGCCCAAGTTGTCCACCATCTTCTGGGTCTGGTCCACCAGCGCCTGCAAGTTGTTCTTCTGCGTGATGGCCTGCACTGCCCGCTCGCGGTTCTTCGCCTGGGCTTCGCGCATTTCCTGCTGGGCCTGCTGAAGCAGGATCTCCGGATCTTCGAGCTGGTCCAGCTTGAACCCCAGCAGGCCCTTCATGTAGCGCATAATTCGACTGAGCATGGACTGTCTTCCCTTCGGATAAAAACTTGTTGTCGAAACCTCTACTGGTTATGACACGCGAGCGCGGAAAAAGTGGCAAATTTCTTCGCTGGGTCTATTATATCCGACAAGCCGCGCTTTTGCATCAAATCGGGCGACAGAAACGCGGAAACTGCGTCCGGGTATAATCAGGAGATGAATGAAGGGATGCTGGGATTAGAAACAGACACAATTTGTGCGCTGGCGACCCCACCGGGCCTCGGTGGCCTCGGAGTTATCCGGGTCAGCGGACCATCGGCGTTTGCGGTCGTGGACGCTGCGACGCGCCGCCGAGTGTGCGCGTCGTTTGCCGGCCACACGCTGCACCGAAGCCGCATAAGTGATACCGACGGCGGGGTGATTGACGATGTTCTCGTCTCGGTCTTCCACGCCCCCCGGTCATATACCGGCGAAGATGTCGCCGAGATTTCCGCCCACGGCAGCCCCTTGATTGTCGGCCAAATCTTGGCGCGTCTGCTGGATTGCGGCGCACGATTAGCCAGGCCCGGCGAGTTCACCGAGCGGGCCTTTTTAAACGGCAAGATGGACCTTACCCAAGCCGAAGCCGTCGGCGATCTCATTGCCGCTCAGACTGCCGAGGCTCAAAAACTCGCCCGGCGTCAAAGTGAAGGACGCCTGAGCCGGGCCGTTCAGGCCGTGCGGGGCGGGGTTCTCGGCGTGCTGGCGCAGATTGAGGCGACGATAGACTTTCCTGAAGAGGTCGGCGATCTGGACACTGCCGCCTGCAAAGCCGCACTGTCGGACGCAGGCTGCCACATCGCGGATTTGCTCGCGACAGCGGACAGCGGTATTCTGGTCCGCGAGGGCTTGTCCGTCGTTCTCACCGGCTGCCCCAATGTCGGCAAGTCGTCGCTGTTGAACGCGCTTCTCCGCGCCGACCGGGCCATTGTGACAGCAGTTCCCGGCACGACCCGCGACGTTTTAGAGGAAACTGTCAACCTCGGCGGCATCCCGCTCCGCTTGTCCGATACGGCGGGCCTGCGCGAGACGACTGATGAAGTCGAGCAGATCGGCGTCGCCCGCACCCGTGCCCGTGTGGAAGCCGCCGATTTGGTTCTGCTCGTCTTGGACGCCGAAGCCGGCGAAATGCCTGAAGACAAAGCTCTGCGTGAGACGCTGACAGGCCGCCCGCATTTGATCGCTTGGAACAAGTGGGACTTGTCTGCACATCCCGAACTTCCGCCGGATGGCGTCGCTGTTTCCGCACTCACCGGCTGGAACCTCGCCGCGCTTGAAGCCGCCATTCTTCAGCACGCGCTCGGCGGCGCGGCCAGCGTTCCTGAAAGTGCGCTTGTCACCCATGCTCGGCACAAGCAAGCCTTGTCAGCGGCGTCGCTTCAGATCGACGCGGCCCAGCAGTCACTCGCCTCCGGCCTGCCGGCGGATTTCGCGTCCATTGACCTGCGCGGGGCGCTGAACACGCTCGGCACGATCACCGGCGAAACAGCGACGGAAGACGTGATTGCCGAAATATTTTCGCGTTTTTGCATCGGCAAGTAGCTTGGATGTTTAAGCCGCGCTTTTGGCGGGCATAACGTGTGTGTTGGACAACTTCATACTGCCCTACAAACAAATAAAGATAACTTCATATTGCCCCACAACTGAATATCGTAAAAACTAAACAAAGCAAAAAATAGGCGGCCTCCGAGATTTCGGGGGCCGCTTTTCATTGTCAACTCTTCAGCTCATGGCAGCGTTGGGGTGGGAAGATGCCTCGGATTTCAATCCGTGGCGGCTTCCGTCTCCTCAATTTTTGCCTCCTCTTTCGCTTCCTCACTCTTCGGCTCCTCCGGGGGCTGCGGGATGCGCTGGTTTTCCGCGTCCTCCACTTCCACCGCACCGTAATAGGCCACCGGGCTGCCGACACGGAGCGCCCAGCCCTGGTCGCCGTAGCTCCAGTGCCACCACTCGCCGACATAATTGGTCAGGCCCGTGGACTCCATCGTTTCAATTAAGAGCAGGCGGTTCGAGCGGGCAATCTCGGACAACTTACCGGAATAAGTCGGCGCCGTCGTCCAAAAGCTGTCACCGGAGCCGAAATCGAGGGCTTCACCATCGGGACCTCGAATGCCGACATCCAGTGCCCCGCCGGTCGTATGCGGCGGTGGAGATGGATCATCGGGCGGAGCAACCATCCGGTTTAGCATTCGCGCCAGCGTCGCCGCCGGCCATTCCGGGTGCTTTTCCGCCATGTCTTTGGTGACGTTCTCGCGGATGCCGCGCTGCATTTGGAGTGTCCGCAGGCACGTCCCAATGGTCAAAATATGGCCTGCCGGCAGACGCTCTTGCACCTGATTGACTTGATTGGCGACGGTCTCGCGCAGAAACGGCAAACAGCCGGGGCGCAGGATAACTCCGGGGCTGAACTCCCGTAGGTCTACCAATGGTTCTCCGGCGTCTCGGATCGGGACGGCTCGCAGCGCTTTCAGCGGCTCGCCGAACGAGCGCAGGTCGAAGCGCTTATCAAAACTCGGTTTTTCCGGCACGGTCTTAGGCGGTGCGATCACGGGCGATGTCTCCTTCATACACGAATTGTGCGGGTCCCGCCATGAATACCGAGGCACCTTCGCCCGGCCAGGTGATCCGTAGTGTTCCGCCTTTGGAAACAAGGGCAAGCGGCGCGTTTGAAGCCGCAATTCCGTTCAAAACCGCCGCCACACCAACCGCGCAGGCCCCTGTGCCGCAGCCGAGGGTTTCGCCCGCGCCCCGTTCCCAGATGCGGATGTCAAACGCCTCACCGTCGCGCGGCGTCGCCCAGAGGACGCTGGTACGCTCCGGGAAGAGCGGGTGATTTTCAATTAGCGGCGAAACGCGCTGAAATTCGTCTTCGTCTGGCTGCGGCCCAAAAATGACAGTGTGTGTACTGCCCGTGTTGACGATTGTAACAAGAAACTCTTCGCCGCCAATAGGGAGCGGAAAGCCAATAATCCGGGTCTGGCTCGTGTTAAAAAACGGGAGCGCATCGGGCACAAACAGCGGGACGCCCATATCTACGCCAAACTCTGCCGTACGGCCGTCCTCGCTGACCGACAGCATCTTGACTGCGCGAGGGCCGTCCAAAGCCGCCACTGTGAACTGCGTTTGCTCGTCCAGCCAGCCGGCTCGATACGCCCACAAGCTGACACACCGCAGGCCGTTCCCGCACATATCCTCCGAGCCGTCCGGGTTGAACATCCGCATCCGAAATGGCGTATCCATATCCGGCTCTCGTGAGACTACCAGCAGTCCATCGGCTCCGACACCGAACTTGCGGTCACACGTCATCCGCGCCAAATCGGGCAAAGAAGTGTTCGCGTCAAACCCTGCCGCGTCCACCACAACAAAGTCATTCCCGACCCCCTGCATCTTCGTAAATCGCATACTGTGTCAAATGCCCATAAAAGAGAGCGGGTTCCCGGCATGGTGATAGCAAATCGTGATATTTCTGTCACGGTCTGCTTTGAGATACAAGCTCCAACAGGTAGCCATCAGGGTCTTGAAAGAATGTTTGAACTGCACCATCAGGCCGGACAGAAGGACCACGCTGAAGTGCCACCCCACGCTGCTGCAATGCCTGAGCCGCCGCTGCGGCATCTTGAACTAAGAAGGCGACATGCAGCGAGTGCCGCTCTTTGTTCTGGTTCTGCGTGTCTACGTTCAGATGTAATTGCTGCGAGCCGAGCGCAAACCACGCCCCGGCAAATCCGAACTCCGGGCGCGGCAGAGAAGGCAGGCCGAGAACCTCGCTGTAGAAGTGGACCGACGTGGCGAGGTCCCGAACATACAACGTGACATGATTTAACTCAACAACAGACAAAGCGTTCGCGTCAGCCATTTAACCCTCTGGATACGAACCTAGCACGTTCACATAGATGGACTGCGCCCGTAGGGCATCCAAAGCGAGCTTGACCGGCTCGTCGTTCTCATGGCCTTGAAAGTCCACAAACTGCACATACTCCCAGGCCGTGTTACGGGCGGGACGAGTGGCGACCATCGTCAGGTTGACGCCGAAGGTCTCGAAGGCCCGGAGGGCGCGGCCCAGAGACCCCGGCTCGTTTTTGACGGCGAACAGGGCTGAAGTCTTGTCCCGGCCTGTCGGCGGCGGCTCGTTGCGGCCGATGACCAGAAAGCGGGTGCGGTTGTGCGGGCTGTCTTCAATGGACTCAAACAGCATCGGGACGCCGTAGACTTCCGACGAGCGCTTCGGGGCAATCGCTGCGCCCTGCGGATCGGCGGCGGCGCGTTCGGCTGACTTTGAGGTCGGCATAATCTCGATGATTTCGACGCCCGGCAGATGCTGGTCCAGCCACCGGCGGCACTGGGCCAGCGGCTGCGGGCCAGTGTAGAGGCGCTGGATTTCGCCGAGAGACTTCGCATGGGTTAGCAGGTTTTGGATAATCGTGACAAAAATTTCGGCGCAGATGCGGAGCGATGTTTCGTGGAACATGTCGAGCGTGTAGTTGACCACGCCCTCGGTCGAGTTCTCCACCGGCACGACCCCGTAGTCCGCCCGCCCGCGCTCGACTTCCCCGAATACGTCCGCGATCCCCGCACAGTCGTAGTATGATGCCGACGAGCCGAAGCGGGACATGGCGGCCATCTCCGTAAATGTTCCCGATGGCCCCCAATACGCCACGGTCATCGGCTTTTGCAGGGCGATGGATGCCGAGATAATCTCTCGGTAGATGGCAAGAAGTGACTCTTTCGGCAGTGCGCCGGTGCCGTGCAATTCTAACAGCCGTCCGATCATGTCCCGCTCGCGCTCCGGCGCAAAGTACCGGGCGCTTTTGTCTTCCGACTTCTGCCGGCCTACTTCCAGCGATATTTCCGCCCGGTCATTCAGCAGCCGGACAATCTCGGCGTCAATGCCGTCAATCTTTTGTCGCAGGTCTTGGAGGCTCATAGTGAATGTGTATTCGGCAGGCAGCATAGGAATTCCTGCCGCTCCTGTGCTACAATGACGCAGGAGTATTGCGTGGCCGAAGAAATCGAAAATGAGACAATTACGGCGTCGGTGCGAACACTCGCGCAGCTTGTCGCGGCGCACGGCCTGTCGGAGCTGACCGTAGAAGAGGGCGGCGTCTCGCTGACGGTCAAAGCGGCGGTCTCTGCACCGGCTGCTGCGCCCGCGGGGCTGGCAGTCCCGGCGCATCCGCATTTGCTGCCGGCGGCGCAGTCCCCCGCGTACTCGGAAACGCCGGTACTGACGCCGGTAAAAGCGAAGTCCACGGCAATCGCTTTGGAGTCCCCCATGGTCGGCGTCTTCTACCAGTCGCCGTCGCCCGACGACCCGCCGTTTGTCTCGGTCGGCGACTTCGTGAAAGTCGGTCAGTCCATTGGCCTGATCGAAGCGATGAAGGTTTACAGCGAAGTGCCGTCGGAAGTGGCGGGCCGTGTCACCGAAATGCCGGTTGAGAGCGGCAAGCTGGTCCAGCAGGGGCAGCCGCTGATTTTTGTGGAGCCGCAGTAACCCCCGTGAGCGATAAAAAACAAATTAACGTCGGAATACTCGGTCTCGGCGTCGTCGGTAGTGGCACCGTGCGTGTGCTGGCCGAAAACGCCGAAGACATCGCCCGCAAAGTCGGCGTTCCGGTGGTTGTGCGGCGCATCGCAGTCCGGGACAAGTCCAAAGCCCGCGCGGTGGACGTTGACCCGGCTATTTTGACCGAGCGGCCCGAAGATGTCACCGATGACCCCGAAATAGACATTGTCTGCGAGCTGATCGGCGGCGTAGACCCTGCACACGAGTTCGTGCTTCGGGCGATTAAAAACAACAAGAATATCGTCACAGCCAACAAAGAAATGATGGCGAAAGCGGGCCATGACTTGCTGCACGAGGCTGAAAACCGCGACCTGGACTTCAGCTTTGAAGGCAGTGTCGGAGGCGGCATCCCGATCATTCAGCCTCTGAAACAAGCGCTTGCCGCAAACAAATTCTCCGAGATCATGGGTATTGTCAACGGTACGACCAACTACATTCTCTCCAAAATGACCGCCGAAGACGCCGACTTCGCCGATGTGCTGGCCGAAGCGCAGGCAAAGGGCTACGCCGAGGCCGACCCGACCAACGACATTGAAGGTTACGACGCCCAGTACAAGACGGCCATTCTCTCGTCTATTGCGTTCACGTCGCGCGTCCTGCCCGAAGACATTTATGTCGAAGGCATCACCAAGATCTCTAAGCGAGACATCGCCGTCGCCAAAGAACTCGGCTATGTCATCAAAATCGTCGGCATGGGACAGGACCTCGGCGATGCTCTGCAAGTTCGCGTTCACCCAGTCCTGCTTCCTATCTCGCATCCTTTAGCATCGGTCAATGACGTTTACAACGGCATCTACTTAAAGGGCAACGCCGTCGGCGATGTCATGTTCTACGGGCGCGGCGCGGGCAGCCTGCCGACGGGCAGTGCGGTCGCCGGGGACGTCATCGAGATCGCCCGCAACATCCAAAGAGGCGCGACGGGCCGTTTAGGCTGCACCTGCTATGACCAAAAACCCGCACTGCCGATTGACCGGCTTCGCACAAAATACTACATCCGCCTGACCGCCCACGACCGCCCGAAAGTCTTGGCAAGCCTTGCCTCCGTCTTCGGCGACTTCAACGTGAGTATTGAAAGCGTCGTCCAGCGTGCCCTGCCGGGCGGCGACGCCGAGATCGTCTGGATTACCCACCAAACTTTGGAAGCCAATTTACGCTCTGCGCTCGATGTCATCAACCGCCTGCACATCGTCTCCGCCATCGAGAACTGGATACGGGTAGAAGAATAACCATGTCAACCTCTTCGCTCCAACCACCGCTGCCGGTTGAGATCGGGCCTTACACCGCAACCCTGCATATCCATCGGGACGAGCGCGGCGTCGCCTGGATTGATGACAGCAATGTCAAGGTCGTGGAAGTGGTCTTAGACCATGTGCAGGGACAGCTTGCCGAAGACATCCAGGCGGACCACCCGCACTTGACCCTTGCCCAAATCCATGCCGCTCTTGCCTACTATTACGATCATCAGCCTGAAATTGACGAGCTAATCCGCATCGGTCAAGCCGCCTATCAACGTGGCTACGAAAGAACTAGTAATACGGCATGGCGCGATGAGATACGTCGGCGCAACGCGGCGAAGAACGGAGAAGTCGCTGCCTGATGGTTGCGCTCTACATGGATGTACACGTCAAAGAAGCCATCACGCGCGGCTTGCGGCGGCGAGGTGTGGACGTGGTGACCGCGCAGGAAGACGGCTCGGCGCGGCTGGATGACTCCGCTCTCTTAGACCGCGCGGCAGTGCTGAACCGCCTGATATTCACGCAGGACGACGATTTTCTCATTGAAGCCAACCGGCGTCAAACAAACGGCACATATTTTGTCGGCGTCCTTTACCAGCATCAGCAAACCACCGTCATCGGCCAGTGCATTGACGACCTGGAAACCATAGCTTTTGTCAGTGAGCTAGAAGAGTACGCCAACCAAGTCCGCTATTTGCCGTTCTAATTACTGCCTGCACATCGCTTTCGCCATTGAAAACTGGATTCGGGTGGAAGAGTAACTTCTATGAACTGCGAGCCTGAAACTGAATCCATCGAGCGCCTTTACAAGATACAAAACATGGGCAGTGCCGACACAAACAGTGACGGCAAGAAGATAGAGACACCCACTTTCCCGCTCGTAGAGTTCGATAAAGACGGCAATCTGCTTGGCGCCTACACGGAAGAAACTGGACCGCCCTTTAGCCCGCTGCGATTTACGCCCGGAACCATCCCCATTAAAAAGTTCTTTATCTCTGACCAGTGGATTGGCATTACAGACTTGGCGGAGCATTATCAGGATTTTCTGGACCACCCGGAGAATGCCACCGAAGAGGAACATTCTTACTACCCGGCAAAAATCGAGAGCTGGCGCGAATCCGGCGAATTCGTGCTTGATTTCAACGGGGGTGACTTTTATCTTAATGAAGAAGGCGAACTAGATTCGTCTTAGAAACAACACTCTTATGCACTACATCGCTGAAGACATTCCGCGCGAGGTCAACGGGAAAATCTGGGCGGCTTTGATTGCGCCCCGGCCCCTTGCGCTGATTTCGACCCAGAGCGCTTCGGGCGTACCGAATATCGCGCCGTATAATTCGTATGCGGGGCTGGCGACCTACCCGCCGATGCTGGGTGTCTCGTTCTCGCAGCGGCAGGGCGAAGACAAGCACACGCTGGAGAACATCAAGGCGACGCAGGTGTTTGTGATTAACTTAGTCCCGCGTTATTTGGCCGAGATTATGAATCAGTCGGCAGAAGGCACGACGGTGGAAGACGATTTTGCGCGGCTGGGTCTGACGGCAATTCAAGTCGGGACCGTAGATTGCCCCCGCATCGGCGAGTGTCCGGCGAGCATAGAATGCCGTGTGACCAGCATCTTTGCGCTGCCACCAAGCAAGTGTGAGTTTGTGGCGGCGCAGATTGTCGGCGTTTATCTGCGGGATGAGTTTGTGACCGAAAGCGGCGGCTTCGACCCGATGGCGGCGGATTTGCTGGCAAGTGTTGGCGCGGAAGATTATCTGTCGCTGAACGGCGAAACCCTGCACCTGCCGAAGACGTGGGGCTGACTGAGAACACGGGGCTGAACCCCTGTGCCTTGAAGGGCAATTCCCCGCCTGAGCGGGCATCGGATATATTCTTCGCCCGCGAAGGCGGGCGCTTGCACTTTTAAAGCCCTGCCGTTCAGGGCAGGGTACTCCTTGTATGAACCTTTCCAGCCCCGCCGCTGTCTCGGCCCTCCTCAAACGCCATAATCTGCATCCGCGCAAGCGGTTTGGGCAGAACTTTCTTGTGGACGGCAACACGCTGGCAAAAATTGTCGCTGCCGGAGTGCTGGAACCGGGCGGCACGGCGCTGGAAATCGGTGCAGGTCTCGGCGTCCTGACAGCGGCACTGGCGGACGCCGTGACGGGAACGGGTCGAGTAGTCACGGTGGAAGTGGACACGGACTTGCTGCCGGCACTTGCGGAAACTGTCGGCGAAAAGCCGCAGGTGCAGGTTGTGACGGCGGATGCAATGGCGTTGGATTGGCCGCTGTTTCTGGACGAACATTTTCTAAGTGGCGTCAAGCCGGCGGTCGTCGCCAATATCCCCTATAATATCACGTCGCCGCTCTTGACGACGCTGTTAGAGCAGCACGGGCGGTTTTCGCGGGTGGTCCTGCTGGTCCAGAAAGAGGTCGCGGCGCGGATGGGGGCCAAAGCCGGGACGCCCGAATACGGCTCGCTCAGCGTCTTTGTGCAGTACCACGCCGAGGTCGAAACTGTCGGCATTGTTCCGCGGCGCGTCTTTTTCCCGCCCCCCGACGTTGACAGCGCCGTAGTGCGGCTGACGCCCTTTGACAACCCCCCCGTAGACGTGCCGAGTGAGGCGCAGCTTTTCGCGATTGTCCGGGCGGCGTTTGGGCAGCGGCGCAAAGCGCTTCTGAACGCTCTCAGCGGCGATCCGTCTCTGGGCTGGGACCGGGAGCAGGCGGCGGCGGCGCTTGCGGCGGCGGGGATTAACGGCGGACGACGGGGGGAAACGCTGACACTTTCGGAGTTTGCCTTGCTGGCCCGGAGCGCAGGCTGATCGCGCAGCCTTTAAGCTGCGCCCAACAGCTACTTGTCTGACGCCCGGTCCTCTTCAGCCTCTTCTTCAGATCCTTTGTCTCCCTCTTCGGCGGCCTCGGCCTTTTCTTCCGACGCCAGCCGCTGTTCTTCCAAATCCAGCGTTTCTTGAATCCCGTGCAGCACGTCGTCGCTGATGACCGCCTCGTCGCGCAGAGTGACCGCTGACTGCCGCTCCGCCGTGACCACTTCGCGCAGCAGGCGGCGGTAACTTGCGGCGAGGGTATCGGCATCCGTGTCCATGTCGCCGGTGTGCCGCGCTTCCAGGCGATCCGACTTGTGCTGGAAATGGCTGCGTATCTCCGAGATGACCTCCGCCGGAACATTGCTGTCTTGTTCCAGCTCATCGAGTCGGGCCAGCGCCGCCTGCGCTCCTTTCATCCGCGCCTCGGTCGTTTCCCGCTCCGATTCGCCGTCGTCGCGCACGGCGAGGCGCTTGATAAGCGGCGTCAAAGTCAGGCCCTGGGCAACCAGCGTCGCCAAGATCACGCCGAACGTCAAAAAAATCAGCAGATCGCGCTGCGGGAACGGCTTTCCCGTTCCGATAGTCAGCGGCAGGGCCAGCGCCGCCGCCAGAGACAAGCCGCCCCGCATCCCCGTCCAGGCCAGCACCGTCGTCCACTGCCAGGGCGGCAGGGGGTCACGTTCGCGCAGGCGCGGGCTGAACAGGTGAGGCAAGTAGGCCAGCGGAAAGACCCAAATGAAACGGGCGGCAATCACCGTCAGGCTGATCAGCACGGCTTGCAGAGCCAGTGTCCCAAGCGGCTGCCCGGACAGCCGCTCCAAGATGGGACGGAGCTGAAGACCGACCAGCAGGAACAGCAGGCCGTTCAGCAGAAAATCAACCATCCGCCACATGCTGCTTGTCAGCAGGCGGGTAGGCGCGGTCAGGATATGCGCTCCCAGCCGTCCCAGAAACGCGCCCTGCGCCAGCACGGCCAGGACGCCGGAGACGTGCAGCAGTTCGGCGGGGATGTAGGCGACAAACGGCGTTAGCAGCGACACGGTCGCTTCCAGGGTCGGGTCTTCCGGCATCCGCCGGCGCAGGTGGCCGATTGCCCAGCCCACGGCAAGGCCGACCCCGATTCCGCCGGCGCTGGCCCACAGAAACTGGCCGCCCGCCGCCAGGGCCGAGAAGTGGCCGGTCGCCGCTGCGACTACCGCCAGCCGGTAGACCACCAGCGAAGTCGCATCATTGACAAGGCTTTCATCTTCAATAATCGTGACCAGGCGGCGCGGCAGATGGATCTGCCGGGCGATCGCCCCGGACGCTACCGCATCCGTCGGCGCGACAATCGCGCCCAGCACGGCAGCGGCGGCCCAGGGAAGCCCCGGCACCAGGGCATGGGCCGCCAGCGCGACTCCGGCGGTCGTGGCCAGGACAAGCCCGGTCGCAAGCAAACTGATCGGGCGCAGATTGGCCTGAAACTCACGCCAGGAAAGCGTCAATGCCGAGGAATACAGCAGCGGCGGCAAAAAAGCCACCAGCACTAAATCCGGGGGCATGGAAACGCGGGGCAGGCCCGGCAGGAATCCCAGCGCAAGCCCCCCCAGCACCAGCAGGATCGGGTAGGGCAGATTGAGACGCCGCGACAGGGAAACCAGCGCAACGATCACTGACATCAGTCCGACAATTATCTCAGCGTCGCGCAAGCATTTTCCGTTTCCAAGAGGCCGTCATTTTCCTAGGCAGTTAGGGGACTAGGACGATCTTGCCGGCAGCCCCCGGCTCCATAATCGCTTTGTGCGCGGCCGGAGCATCGGCCAGTGAAAACTCGCGGGCGACCACTGGGTTCAGTGTGCCGTTCGCGAAGCCCGCGCCGAGAGCGGCGTGAAGCTGAGTGAGATCAGCCTCGGTCGCGTTCATCAGGCTCATGCCGAGAATTGAAGAATTACGCTGCATGGTCAGCCGCGCGTCAATTTCCACTGGCCCTCGGCTGCCGATGACAACCACTCGGCCATTCTGCGCGATCACGCCTAAGTCTCCGGCGAGATTGACGTTCGCCAGCATCTCCAAGATGATGTCCGGCCCTTTGCGGTCCGTGAGCGCTTTTACTTCGTCCATGTAGCCATCTTGCGTATGGTCCAGCACGACATCAGCCCCTGCTGCTCGGACCGCTTCTTTTCCCTTGTCGCTGCCTGCCGTTCCAACCACGGTCAAGCCTGCCGCGCGTGCGATCTGCACCGCGGCAAGGCCGACCCCGCCGCTCGCGCCATGCACCAGCACCGTTTCGCCCGGCTTTGCGCCCGCCTTGAAATGCAGGCCGTAGTAGGCCGTGTAATAGGGGACGTGAATGGCCGCGCCCTGCGCGAACGAGAGGCGGTCCGCCAAAGGCTGTGCCTGCGCGGGACGGCACAAGGCTTTCTCCGCATAAGCGCCGGTCAATGTGCCGGCGGTGTAGACGCGCTGGCCTGCCGCAAATCCTGAAACACCATCGCCGACGGCTTCTACCACACCCGCTGCATCGGATCCCGGCGTGTAAGGCAGAGGGCGCTGGCCGTAGCTGCCGGTGGCGATGTAGACATCCACGGGGTTGACGCCGACAGCTTCCAGCTTCACCAAGACTTGTCCCGGTCCCGGAACTAAATCGGCGGTGTCTTCGAGATGCAGCCTGTCCGGCCCGCCGAACTCGTGAACGCGAATAGCTTTCATCGCCGCTAGACCTCCATCTCATCTACATAGCACCAGCGCCAGTCTTCCCCCGGCTCGAACGACTTCATAATCGCGTGCTGAGTCTGCCCGAAGTGCTTGGTCGCGTGCTTATTTTTGGACGAATCGCAGCAGCCGATGTGGCCGCATTCGAGACACTCGCGCAGATGCACCCAGGTGTCCCCACTGGCTAAGCATTCCTCGCAGCCGTTCGGTGTGCGGGGCGTGACGTGCTGAATTTGATTAAGATGCGTGCATTGTGCGGCCATGATGTGTCTCCCGGCGAGCGTACTTGGAGGCGGCTTACAGTTCTCGCGCCTGCTACAAAGTTGCCCGAAAGATGCGCCCTCTAAACGCGGGCAGTGTCCCGGCGCACTTTGTCCCGGATCAGCAGCAGCTCTTTCATTACACCGGACAAGTTCTCGGACGCGCCGCGCAGGCCAAAGGCATCGTGAATAAGCTTGTACTGGGCGTACAAGCGGTTGTAGATCGCCCGGCTCTGCGGGTTCGGCGCGAGCGCCTGCGGCTGCACGGCAGTCATCGAGGCCATCGCCTCGCGAAACGATGGGTAAACACCGGCGGCGACTGCGCCGGCAATCGCCGCGCCGAGCGCAGCCGTCTGCGATGACCGGGAGATAGCAATCGGGCGGCCCAAGACATCGGCGTAAACCTGCATCACCAAAGGACTTTTGGCGGGAATGCCGCCGCAGACGACAATTCTTTCAATGTTTTGCCCGTGTTCTTCCAGCCGCTCGGCGATGACCCGTGCGCCGAACGCCGTAGCCTCGATCCAGGCCCGGTACATCTCGCCGGGGGTCGTGTGCAGGGTCATTCCCAGCAGGGCGCCGGAGAGCCGCTGGTCTACCAGCACGGTCCGGTTGCCGTTGTGCCAGTCCAGTGCCAGCAGGCCGCTCGCGCCGGGCGCGGACTGTGCGGCGGCTGTCGTCAGCGCGGCATGGTCCATCCCGGCCGGCTGGATTGTCCCGGCAAACCAGTTAAAGATGTCACCAACTGCTGACTGTCCGGCTTCTAACCCGTAGAAGCCGGGCAGGATCGACCCCGGCACGATCCCGCACAGCCCCGGAATGTCCGGCATCGGACGGTCAAGCGGCGCAACCATCATGTCGCAGGTAGACGTTCCGATATTCTTGACCAGCGTTCCCGGCGCAATCCCGCAGCCGACCGCGCCCAAATGCGCGTCAATCGCTCCTATGGAAACGGGGATGCCAGCCGGGAGGCCTGTATCGGTCGCCCATTCCGTGCTGAGCAGTCCCGCCGCCTGCCCGACCGCAGACGCTTTATCCGGCAGTGTCCGCCGCAGAGCCGCAAGCTTTGGGTCCAGCCGGGCTACGAACTCTTCGTCTGGGTAACCGCCCCAGTCCGGGTGAAACAGCCCTTTGTGGCCCGCCGCACAAATGCCGCGCTTCATTTGCGCTGGGCGGGCGGTCCCGGTCAGCACGGCGGGCATCCAGTCAGCGTGTTCCACCCAGGTAAAAGCAGCGGCGAAAACATCCGGGTCGGCCCGTCGGCAGTGAAGGATTTTGGCCCAGAACCACTCCGCGCTGTAGACGCCGCCGCATTTCAGAAGATACTCCGGGCGTATCTCGGCGGCAAGCGCGGTGATTTCCGCCGCTTCGGCGTGGCTTGTGTGGTCTTTCCACAGATAGACCATCGCGCCAAGAGTGTCCGCGAACTCCGGTGTCAGTGCCAGCGGCATACCATCCGCGTTCACCGGCAGCGGCGACGAGCCGGTCGTGTCTATCCCCAGACCCACAACTTGCGCTGCCTCAAATCCCGATATGCTTTCTGCCGCTGCGAGTACGTCTTGAAGCACGGCAACTGTGCCGTCCAGATAATCCTGTGGGTGCTGCCGGGCGAGCAGCGTGTCTCGTGGGTCCGTCAAAACACCGCCGACGCCGTGCCGATAAGCAAACTCAGACACCGCGACTTCCCGCCCATTCGCGGTGTCCACTAGCATGCCGCGTACCGAGCTTGTCCCGTAATCGAGGCCGATTGTATACGTTGGCATGAGTTTCCCCTAGTCGGACAGCGTCGGCCACCCCTCTGCGCCCCAGGAGAGTTTCCGAACGTTAAGCGATGGAGCGCCGTTATGGTCCTCGGCCCATTCATAGTGGCAGGAAAAATAGTATTGTGTCAGGAAAAATAGCATTGTCCATTGTCTATGAAAATCCCTGATTGACCGGGGCCAACTTCTTTGTGTCCGGCGCTGTTGTCGGCAGCCGCACTTAGGAATAGCTCGCCGCCGCCTGCCAGCATGTCGCGGCCTTCTTTGTCTAAATAGGGGGCTGTGTGTCCCATGACGAGTAAACAGTGGCTCCGGCACCGGTTCCGAAGACCCAGTACCGGCCGCCGCTCTTGACAATCGTTGACGGTTCATGGATGACGCAGTCCGTTTCCAGGGCCGGAGCTGGGGCTGCCCACAGAAGCGACGCGCCCACGAAGAGAAGCGTGAGTAGATTATTCCTAACTGTCAGCGTCCTGCGAGACCTGTCAGCGAGATGCCTTTGATCAGATGCTTTTGGAACAGCAGGAATGCGATCAGCACCGGGATTGCAGCCAGCGCCGCCGCCGCCATCAGCGGGCCGTATTCGGTGCTGTAATGGCCTTGAAAGATCATCACCCCGATAGGCAAGGTCCGCATGTCCGTGCTGTCGGTGTAAATCAGCGGCCCTTCAAAGGCATTCCAGACCCCCATGAACGTGAAAATGCCAAGCGTTGCCAGCGCCGGGCGGGACAAGGGCAGGATCACGTGCCAGAAGACGCCGAGCGGCCCGCACCCATCGAGCCGGGCGGCCTCTTCCAGCTCATTCGGGATCGTCAGGAAGAACTGGCGCAGGAGAAACACGCCGAACGCATTCGCGCCTGCCGGCACGATCAGCGCCCAGTACGTGTCAAACCAGTGCAGCTCGCGAATGAGCAAGTAAGAGGGAATAAGCAGCACCTGGCCCGGCACCAGCATTGTCGCGACTAAAATGGCGAACACAGCGTCCCGACCCCGCCAGCGCAGGCGCGAATAGGCAAACGCCGCCATCGTATCCACGGTCAGCACCAGCAAAGTCGCGGCAAGCGCGACAAAGACACTGTTGCCGGTCCAGCGCCAGACCGGAAACTCCTCAACATTCGTCAGCACCTGCTTGTAGTTGACCGCCGAAACAGGGTGCGGCCACCAGCGCAGCGCTCCGAGGCCCGAAATAATATCACCCGGCGTCTTCAGCGATGTAGACAGCATCCAGACCAGCGGCGCGACAAACAGCGCGGTCGTCAGCAGCAGAATAAGATGCAGCGGGATCTGGTAACGTCCAAGAGCTTTCATGATTTCGCTGCCTTCCTACTACTTTTCGTTCTATCTCGGTCAGACAGCAGGCCGAACTGAATGCCCGTAAAGATCAGCACAATCGCAAACAGCAGGTAGGCGACGGCTGCCCCGTAGCCGATCTCATACTGCGAAAAGCCCTGCTGGTACATATACAAAACGAGAGTGAGGCCGGCCCGGCCCGGCCCAGACGCGCCGCCGAATAGTACATACGACTGGCCGAAAATCTGGAACGCACCCAGCACCGAAAACACCAGGCAGAACAACCGGGTCGGACGCAGCAGCGGCCAGGTAATCGCCCAGAACTGCCGCCAGCCACTTGCACCGTCGAGCGTCGCCGCTTCATAGTAGTCCGGCGGGATGTTGTTGATGCCGGCAAGATATAAGATCATGTTGCCGCCCGCGCCCCACCAGATAGACATCAAAGCGACCGACGGCATGACCCAGTGCGGGTCGGTCAGCCAGGGCAGCGGTGAGAACGGGGCCAATGGCAATCCCAGATGCCGCAGCCCGGCCACCGCCGACTTCAGATATAAGTTCAGCAGGCCGACTTCGGTGTTATACAGCCATTGCCACAAGACGGCAACCACTGTAATCGAGATGATAACGGGCAGGTAAAACGCGACCTTATAGAACGTCGTAAACCGCTTCACCTGTGACAATCCGACCGCCAGCAGCAGAGACACGAGATTGCCGAGCGGCACGACCAGCACGGCGAAATAGGCCGTGTTGCGGAGGGCCAGCCAGAAAATGTCATCGTGCAGCGCAGCCCCATAATTTTCCATGCCGATAAACGGGTGCGTCTTCGCCAGAACGTGCCAGTTATGCAGGGAAATCCAGAATCCGAGAAGGGTGGGGGCAAAGAGAAATACGAGAAACAGCAGCAGGTGGGGCAGGGCAAAGAGCCAGCCGTAGAAGCCGTCATCACGCCGAGGCTTGGTCCGGCTGGCTGCCGCCGGCAAAGTCACCGTTCGCCGGTAAAGCATTTTTTCCGCAACAGTCATCGTTACATCTCCAAGATGAGGAACAGATAAAGACTCCCCCCAGCCCCCAATAATGGGGGAGCATGATTAAGACAGGAGCAGACCTCTTTTGACTCTGGCTCCCCCCTTATCGGGGGCCGGGGGGCGGTTTCTAAGGCCGCGCCAGCACCTGGTTGATGCGCCGGTCGGCATCGCGCATGGCGACTTCCGGTGTCTGCTCCTCCGACAGCGCGGCATCAATCGCCGGGTCCACGAATTGATTGAGGGCATTGGCGAGGGGCACCTGCGGGTCGTATACGACATAGCCGATCTGGCGGGCGAACTGGGCCTGCACCGGCTGAGACTGGAAGTCCGCCGACCGCGTGACTGCAACCCGTGCGGGGATTTGCCCGCCCAGCCCCCAGGTCAGGCTGTGGTTCGACAAAAACAGCATCAGTCGTCCTGCCGCTTTCGCGTGCGCCGGGTCAATGCCCGCCGGCTCACACAAGAGATGCGAGCCGCCCCAAATGCCCTGCTTCGGGCCGAACTGCGGCACCGGCGCTCCGGCAAACTGGAGTCCTGTGGTCTCTTTAAGCGATGAAAGCATATAGATGCCCTCCATTGCCATCGCGACTTTGCCCTGGCGCATCGCCAGCCACGAGTCAATGCCTTCGGGCTTGGGAGCGATCTTGTACTTGTAGATCAAATCGCACATGAGATGGGTCGCCGCGAGACTGCCCGGTGACGACATCGCGCCATGTTTGCCGTCAGGTGTCAAAATATCGCCGCCGAACTGGTGCGCGAACGTCAGCCAGTTGCTATGCTCATTGGTGAACGCGAAGCCCCACTGGTCCGGGCGACCCTCACCGGTGGTGTCGCGGGTCAGCTTTTTGGCATCGGCCAAAAACTCCGGCAGGTTCGTCGGCGGCTTCGCCTGCCCCTGCGCATCCACAATTCCGGCGTCTTGGAATAGCTTCGTGTTGTAGTACAGCCCAAGCGGGTGCGTGTCCAGTGGCAGTGCGTACTGCGTTCCTTGATAAAAGCTCTCGCGCCACGGGACCGGCGCAAAGTCTTTTTCGCCAAGCGGCGTCTTAGCGTCCGCAAAGACATCGGCGACTGGGTGGAGCGTATGGAACGACGCGAACTCCGGGAAGCGAGCCGCCTGCACGATAAACACGTCGGGAGCGCCGCCGTAGGCGAGCGCCAGTGTCAGCTTGTCGTAGTAAGTCCCCCACGGGATGATCTGCATGCGGACTTCAATATCGGGGTTCTCCGACTCAAACTGCCGCACCATCGCGGACATGGTCTTGCCGTCCGGCCCGCTGAATCCATTCCAGTAATTCAGCACAATTTTCCCACCGTCCGTTGCCTGCGGGCGACTTGGCCCGCAGCCGCCGGACAGCAGCAGGAGAAGCGATACGCAGAGCGCGGCGAGTTGAAACGGGGCAAAAGAGGGTTTTCGGATGCGAGACATCGGTGTCTTTCTGGAATAGTGACAGGAAGTAGACTCCAGGAAACTGGCACTGCCTTCTGCATCTGGCAATAAGTGACCAGGCGCACGAGGCAGGGCCAGTTTCCTGATGCCGGGTGACAGGCTAGAACGCTACAGCCGGGCCAGCACACGAACCACGCTGCCGGCGGGCATCGGGACACGCAGGCGGCCATTCTGGCCCGACACCTGCACCGGGGCGGACAGATGAACAGTGTTCGGCTGTTCAAAGGTGTTGTGCGCGTGCATTTCGCCGGCACTGAGTGTCACCACTTCCGCCGTTTCGAACCGGGCACCGGCGGCTTCCAGATCCAGCTCGACCGGCTCCGTCGGGTGGGAATTGACGGCCGTGACGCACAGTACGCCGTTCTTCACCGACGCCGATCCTTGCACAGCCCTCAGCGCGAATGGCTGCTTGTCCCGGTAGCAGTTGCGGCAGTGTGCCGCCTGCGCCCCGCCGTCGCTGATTGTCTCGGCCAGCGAAACTAGCCGGACCGACGTGCCGCCTTGATGGGGCTGATACAAGTCGAAGACATGGTAGGTCGGGGTCTTGATACAGCGGTCTTCTTCCACCAGCAGCAGGGCCTGCAGAACATTGATAAGCTGGGCGATGTTGGTCATATACAGCTTATCGGCGTGGGTGTGGAAGATGTCCAAACTCAGCGCGGCCACGCAGGCATCCCGGATCGTGTTCTGCTGGTACAGACCGCCGGCCGGCTTGCCTTTTTCAACCGGATGCCACGTTCCCCATTCGTCGTAGATCATCTTGATTCGGCGCTCCGGGTCGAACTCATCCATAATTGCCCGGTGGCCGGTGATGATGCCTTCCACCGCCGCACCTTTCGCCAGCAGCTCCAGCCACTGGTCGGCGGTGTACTCCGTCGCCGTGCCCGCGGTCCAGCAGTAGTAGTGACCTGCCAGCGCCTGGACCAAGTGCAGGCGGCCCTGCGATTGAAGCTGCTCCAAAAAGCCGCGTGTCCAGTCCCAGTTCCACTCGTTTGCCCCGCAGGCGACCGCCTGAACCTGCGTGCCGGGGTAGTTGAACACCGATGAGCGGTAGCGGGCGAACTCTTCGGCGTAATGCTGCGGACTCATGTTTCCGCCGCAGCCCCAAGTTTCGTTGCCGATGCCCCAGAACTCGACTCCAAACGGCGCGTCGGCCCCGTTTGCCCGGCGCTCATCGACGAGCGCAGACTTGCCGGCGAAGTTGCAGTATTCCACCCAGTCGCGGGTTTCGGACGGCGGTGCGGAGCCGAGGTTTGCGGCAAAGTAAGGCTCTGCGCCGAGAGCGCGGCAGAACGCCATGAACTCATGCGTCCCAAAAGAATTCGGTTCCTCCGCCATGCCCCAGTGGGTGTTGACCCGCAGCGGCCGCGCCGAAACCGGCCCAATCCCGTCTTTCCAGTGGTAGGTGTCAGCGAAGCAGCCGCCGGGCCAGCGCAGAACTGGGATGCTGAGTGGTTTGAGGGCCTCCACCACATCGGTGCGGATGCCGTCGGTGTTTGGGATGGCACTGTCCGGGCCGACGTAAATGCCGGGGTACACCAGCTCGCCAAGATGCTCGGCAAAGTGACCGTGCAGGAAAGGATTGATCGTGCCGATGGTTTCTTCCGGCAGAACGATGATGCGCTGCGTTGTCTGCATAAAGTATCCTTAATAACTGTCCTTTTGTGTCTCTTTTGCTATTATAGCACCGAATGATTGCAATTTCACAGCTGCCGAACAAGGCAGCAAAAACTTCAAGCGTCTTCGGCGCGCCTGCACCGGCGCGGCATATAACCACTGGGTTCCGGGTATGATAAAATCCTGACACTGCTTGTATGATAAGATGCGGAATTGCAGGTCCGGATTGAGGTTTTTATGGCGCGGGCAAAACTATTGCTGCAAGAGATTGAAACGTATGCCCAAAACATCGGCGACACGATCCGTGACCCGCTGATCATTTTAGACCGGGATCTGTGTGTTAAATCCGCAAACCGCGCGTTTTATAAGACGTTCAAAGTCTTCCCTGAAGAAACTGAAGGACGGCCCATTAGCGAACTGGGCGATGGACAGTGGAACATCCCCGCGCTGCTGGAGCGGCTTCAAAACATTGTCCCTGTCCATAGCAGCTTTGATAATTTTGAAGTCACCCATACGTTTCCCGGTCTCGGCGCAAGGACCATGCTGCTGAACGCCCGTAAGCTGTACCGCCCCGGCAACCGCACCGTCCTGCTGGTGCTGGCTCTGGAAGACATTACCGAGCGCCGGAAAGCTGAGCGGCAGCTTGCAGACGCTCAGCAGCGCGACCGGCACATTGCGTCCACGCTTCAGCGGGCCTTGCTATTCATGCCGGATGAAAATGCGTTTCCGGGGCTGGAAGTCAAGATGCTCCACGAGCCGGCGTCAGAGGAGGCTTTAGTAGGCGGCGACTTCTGGGACATTTTTGCCTACGACAACGGCCATATTGCGTTTGTCATCGGTGACGTGATGGGCCACGGCCTGACCGCCGCTGTTTTTACCGCCGAGATCCGGTTTATCCTGCGGGCGTTCCTGCGCGAGCATGAGCAGCCCGCGATAGTTTTAGATCATCTCAACAACTACCTCTGCGAGAGTCACCGCTTGTTTCGGGAGGGGCTGAACGACGAAGGGGACGATGCGCCGGTATGCCTGACCCTGGCGGTCCTGAATGCGTCTTCAGGAGAAGGCAGCATCGCACTCGCGGGAATGGAGCCGCCGCTTTTAGTTCGCGCCGACGGGCAAATCGAAACAGTCCAAGTTTCGGGCCTGCTGCTGGGAATCGAAGGGGATCAGGAATATCGGGCGACGCCCTTCCATCTGGAAAACGGCGACATGCTTTTGATGACGACGGATGGGATTACGGAAGCACGAACCGGCCAAGACCAGCTCGGCAGCAAGGGTCTATGCCGTCTGGTCAAAGGTACAGAAGCGCTGGGCGCGCTGGAACAAAAAGCCCAGGCGATCCTGGATGGAGCGCGAGCTTTCGGCGGCGGCACCTTCCGCGACGACGTTTGCCTCGTCATGGCCCGGCGGCAGTAAGCTTCTACTTTCCCCGCGGCAGCCGCACCTGGAAGCGGGTGTCGCCCGGTTCGGAGATGACGCTCAAATCGCCGCCGTGGCGGGTGACAACAATGCGGTAAGCCGTGTCTAAGCCGAGACCCGTCCCGTGGCCGACCTCTTTGGTGGTGAAGAACGGCTCGAAGATGCGTGACTGCACTTCTTCTGGGATGCCGGGGCCATCGTCGCCGATTTCTACTAAAACGCAGTCATTCTCTACCCCAGTGCGAACGAACAAATGGCCTTTGCCGTCGAGCGCGTCTAAAGCATTATCTATGAGATTGGTCCAGACCTGGTTTAGCTCGCTGCCGTAGGCTGTGATGCAGGGCAGATGCGGCGCGTAATCCCGGACCACCTCGACGCCATGCTTCCACTTGAACTGCAAAATGGTCAGGGTCGTTTCGAGGCTGTCTTCGACGCATACTTCCTGCTGCGGGGCTTGATCCATGTACGAATAGGCTTTAATCGCCGTCACGAGATCCGAAATCCGGTCGGCGCTCTGTTCCACAGTCCGCAGCAGCTCGACGGCTTCGAGGCTTGATCCCAGCCAGATCAGGCTTTCAGCCAGCGTGTCCGGGTCCGTCACCTGCGCCGCGAGTGTGTCCAGGGCACCCTCGGTGAACCCGGCTTCTGCCAGTGGAGCCGCCAGATCGCAGCCTTCCGGCACGCCCCGCGCGTCCATCCAATCGGCGATCCCATCCTCGCGCTCACTTAACGCAAGGCTGTCTAAACCGGGTGGGACCGCATTGTGCTGGAGGCCAAGCAGCAAGTCCTGATCCGCCTCCGAGAGCTGCTTTCCACCGAGCAGAAACGACGACCTTTGTACGGCCTCCAATGCTTCGCGCAGACGCGCCGCCGCCCGCCGCACGGCAGCCGCCGGGTTGTTCAGCTCGTGCGCCAGCCCCGCCGACAGCTTTCCTAGCGCCGCCATCTTCTCGCGCTGCTGGACTAAAGCGTCGGCTTCGGGCCGCCGCTGTGCCATCGTCGCAATGATCTTCGTCGCGATCTCCGGACAGGCGGTCATGAGCTTCTGAAAGCCTTCCAGCGTGATCCGAAGGACTGAAAGCTTCCCAACGGCATGGCCCGTCGCGATAGACCGCTCGCCGCTGAAAAGCGACAAAGCCCCAGAAAATTGGCCTGGACGATGCTCCACGATCATGATCTCGCCGCCGCCCGCCCGGCGGGTGACTTTCAAGCCGCCTTCTAAAATCACATAGAAATCCGTTTCCACTTCCCCCTCGCCGAACAAGCTCGCGCCTGGTTCGAGTTCAACGCAGGTTCCATAGGGAATAAGACAGGTGATCTCTTCCGCAGAAAGCGTCGGGAAAAGCGGGTTCGGCGTTTCGGTAGTCATCGTGGGTAAGCCTTTGAAGAACAAGAAGCGAACGGAACGAGTGACTGAAATCACTCGTTCCATCTCTCACTACCGCACTTTCGCGAGGTATTGATGAATGAACATGACCGCAATCGCCCCGCCGCCTACCGCCGAGGCAACGCGCTTGACGCTGTCGTGCATGACGTCGCCCGCGACAAAGATGCCGGGAACGCTGGTCTCTAACAGAAACGGGTCCCGGTTCAGCGGCCAGCCGTCGGGCCGCTTGCCGTTAGGCATCAGCGACGGCCCGGCGAGAAGGAAGCCGTTCTTGTCGCGCTCCACCACGCCGTCCAGCCAGTCCGTCCGGGGGGACGCGCCGATAAAGATGAACAGTGACCGGGCCGAAACCACTTCCGTTTCGCCGGTGTCCGAATGCGCGACTGTGATGCGCTCTAATTGCGTCTCGCCCTCCACCGCGGTCACCGAAGCATTAAGCCGGACCCGGATGTTTGGCTGTTCTTTGATTTCGTCAACCAGATACTGGGACATGCCCTTTTCTAAAGAGTCGCCGCGCACGAGAAGCGTCACGCACCGGGCATACTTCGCGAAATGCAGCGCGGCCTGTCCTGCCGAGTTCGCCCCGCCGATGAGATACACGTCGTCATCCTTGCACGCCAGCGCCTCGGTCATCGCCGCGCCGTAGTAGACCCCTGCGCCTGCCAGCTTGTCCTCGCCGGGAATGTTCATCTTGCGCCAGGAAACGCCTGTTGCAATGAGGAGCGCATGGCAGGAGACTTCTGAGCCGTCGCCCAGCGTCAGAAGGCGATATTGGTCCTGCACCCGCAGATTGGTCACTTCCTGACTGAGAATTTCGACCCCAAAACGCTGGGCCTGCGCGACCGCCCGCCGGGCCAAGTCTGCGCCGCTGAGGCCACTGGGAAAGCCGAGATAATTTTCAATGCGGGACGAAGTCCCCGCCTGCCCGCCCGGCGCTTCTTTTTCGATTAAGAGGGTTTTCAGCCCTTCCGATGCCCCGTAGACCGCCGCCGCCAGGCCCGCCGGGCCGCCGCCGATAATCACAAGATCGTAAAATGGCTGCTCCGCCGACGTTTTCAGGCCGACTTTCTCTGCCAGTGTCCCGGCATCCGGGTCTTCCAGCTTGGTGCCATCCGGGAAGACGACAATCGGCAGCTTCGGCGCGTCGGCCTCCTCATAAATCCCGCACGCTTCCGGGCTGTCTTCAATGTCCTGCCATTCGTAGGGAACCTGATTGCGGGCCAGAAAATCTTTCACGCGGTGCGAGTCCGACGACCAGCGGTTGCCGATAACTTTGATGCCCCCGAACGGCACCCGGTAGCCGGCCTTCCAGTCATCCAAGAGGTCCGTCAGCACGGGGTACAACTGCTCTTCCGGCGGGTCCCAGGGCTTCAGCAGGTAGTAATCGGTTTTGACTTTGTTGATCGCCTTGATTGCCGCTTCCGTATCGGCATACGCGGTCAGCAGAATGCGCTTGCAGTCCGGGTAGAGCTTGATCGCCTGCTCCAAGAAGTCCACGCCGCCCATGCCCGGCATCCGCTGGTCCACCACGAGAAGCGCCACGGGTTCGTCCCGTTCTTTCAGCTGGGTCAAAGCGTCTAAAGCGGTCTGCCCGCCGCCGGCGCTCAGCACACGGTAATCGTGGCCGTACTGACGCCGCAGGTCGCTTTTGATCAGCCGCAGCACATCGGCGTCATCATCCACCGCAAGTATCACTGGTTTTGCCGCCATCATGTTCTCCTGCGGAACCTGGTCCGCTGCCCTCTTGTTACCCGTTTATGAACACTCGACGCATTGAGCCTGGCCCCGGACAGGAATCCGTTTGGGATTATCCCCGACCGCCGCGGTTAGAAGATACCGACGCGCACATTCAAATTGTCTTCGGCGGCGTAGTAATTGCCGACAGCCGCCGAGCGAAGCGCGTCCTCGAAACCAGCCACCCGCCTGTGTATTACCTGCCGCCCGAAGATGTCCGCTTGGACTGCTTCACTCCAGTGCCGGGCCAATCCTGCTGCGAGTGGAAAGGTATTGCAAGCTACTATACCATAACCGCCGGCGGCAATACTGCCGCTCAGTCCGCCTGGTACTACCCAAACCCGACGCCTGCGTTCGCAGCTATTGAAAACTACATCGCGGTCTATCCTAGCCGCATGGACTCCTGCACCGTAAACGGCGAAACTGTCACCGCCCAGCCCGGCGACTTCTACGGCGGCTGGATTACGTCAAACATCGTCGGCCCGTTCAAGGGCGACCCCGGCACGATGGGCTGGTGACTTCTTTCTATAGGAGAGCAAACCTTGAGCAGCGGCAGGATTTTGTTTTTGCAGGGGGTATCCAGCGCCGGGAAAAGCACGCTGGCGAATGCACTGCAAGTCAGCCTCGACGAGTGCTGGTGGATACTGGAAGCCGACGACATCACGCGGATGACGCCGACTTCGGCGCGAAACGCTTGGTGGAACCCCGCCTCGGAAGAAAGGCCGCATCCTTCCTGGGACCCTGCCCTGCGCCTGTCGCGCTGGTTTGACGGCTACTTCGGCTGCCTGGCGACAATCGCGAAAACCGGTACCAATGTGATAGCGGTCGGCGGCTGGCTCCAAACCTCCCAGCTTCAGCAACTCGCGCATACACTGGACGGCCTCGACGCGCTCTGCATCGGCGTTCACTGCCCACTGGAAGAGCTGGAACGGCGCGAAGTTGCACGGGGCGACCGCCCTTCCGGCTATGCCCGCTTCCAAGTGGAGCTGGTCCATACCCACGCCCCCTACGATGCCGAAGTCAACACACTGACCCAGACCACGCAAGAGGCGATCAACGCAATTCGACAAGTATTAGCCTCGCCCCCGGTCCAGCCGTTCTTTGCCCGCATTCGGGAGGAGTATCCACGCTGACCCCCCCTGCCCTAAACGGCAGGGCTTTAAAAGAGCAAGCCCCCGCCTTCGCCCGCGAAGGCGGGGGCTTGTACTTCAAAGCACGAGGGTTCAGCCCCGTGAAATCATCTCTAAGCCGCCTCAACCTGTACTTCTGGCTTTCCCGAATGACAGGTTTTCACGGCTCGACCGTCTCCCACTTCTTTGTTTCGGCGGACTTGGCGATGGTATCCAAGAGCACATTGTTCAGGTAGCCGTCGCGAAAAGAGGGGGAAGGGTTTTCACCATTGCCAATCGCCGTGAACGCATCGTACAAAAGGTTCGTAAACGTGTGCTCGTAGCCGATGTTGTGGGCGGTGGGCCAGTAGTGGCTTGTGTAGCGGTCCTGCCCACCGGTGACGGAAACGGTGCGAAAGCCGTGGGTGCCGGCGTGGGTGTCCTCGGTGTAGATTTCGAGTTCATTGGGACGCTCGGCGTTGAAGATGAGGCTGCCTTTGGAGCCGTTGATCTCAATGCGGTTGTGGTTCTTGCGGCCCAGTGCGAACCGCGTGGCTTCGAACGTGCCGAGAGCGCCATTCTCAAAGCGGGCCAGGGCCAGAGAAGCGTCGTCTACCGTGACTTCTCCCATCACATCTGAGGCGACACCTCCCATGCGGTCGTCGGATGCGGCCAATTCCGGGCGCTCTTTAATGAATGTCTCCAAAACGCCGCTGACCTCGGTGATCTCGCCGACTAAGTAGCGGGCGGTATCCAAACAATGCGCCAGCAAATCGCCGTGGGAGCCGGAACCGGCGAGGTCTTTTCGCAGACGCCACAAGAGCGGAACGTCCGGGTTGACCAGCCAGTCCTGCAAAAACAAAGCCCGGCAGTGGTAGAGTTGGCCCAGAATGCCGTCGTCAATGAGCTGCTTGGCAAACGACACGGCCGGGTTAGCCCGGTAGTTGAACCAGACCATGTTCTTGACGCCCGCCTGTGTGACGGCGTCCAGCATCTGCTTGGCCTCGGCGGACGTGTTGCCCAGCGGTTTCTCGCAGAAGACGTGTTTGCCGGCCTGCGCGGCGGCTATCGCGATCTCCGCGTGCATGTTCCCCGGTGCGCCGATGTCAATGATGTCAATGTCGCCCCTAGCGATGAGCGTCCGCCAATCGGTTTCGTACCCCTCCCAGCCAAAGGTTTCAACGGCCTTTTGAACCCCGGCTTCGTCCCGCCCGCAGAGCGCTTTCATCACGGGAACGACTTCCAGCTCAGGAAAGAAGCGCCCAACCTGGCGGTACGCATTGGAATGGGCCTTGCCCATGAATTTATAGCCGACCATGCCGACATTGAGTGTTTTTGCTGCCACACTAGGTCTCCTCAATTTGTGATAAAAAATAGGTGATAAAAATAGCCCGCCGAATGCAATTCGGCGGGCGATGAGAATGCCATTACTGGCCTAAGTAATTGATGACTGTTGCAGTCTTCCGCAGGTTCTGGACATAGGCAGGGATAGCGGCCTCGACCTGCTGGCGGCGGGCATCTGCGTACAGCTTGGCGTCGGCGGGCGTCGGCGCAGCGCTGGTGCTGTCAATTTTGATCAAGTGGTAGCCGTACTGGGACTTCACTGGGGTAGGAGTCACCTGACCGGGCTTCAGCGCCAGCGCAGCCTTCAGGAAGTTTGGGTCGAACGGCGTGCTCGCGTCAATGATGCCGAGGTCTCCGCCTTTGCCTTTGCCGGAAGGGTCCTCGGTGTATTCATCGGCGACCACTGAGAAGCTTTTGCCAGCTTTCAGCTCCGCTTGGGCTTTCGCGATCAGCGCCAGCGCTTCGGCGTCCGTGTGCGGCGCTTTCCCGCCGCCCTGCGCCGTGGTCAAAATCAGTAGGTGCCGGGCGTGGTAGCGTACCGTGGTCGGAGGCGGCAGGGTTTTCTCGACGAGGGCTTCCGCCTGCATCTGGGGGATTAATTGCTGCTTGAACGATGCAATGGTCTCGTGGCGCTGGGCCAGAACCGTGTCCAGACCGCCGGGGACACCCTGCGCGGCGGCTCGTGCCCGCAGGTCCGTGATCCGGGCGTCCACCTGCGCGGGCGTGATAACAACGTTCTGCTTTTGAGCCTGCTGGTTAATCAGCGCAATCAGCACCATTGTCTCAAAGATCTGCTGCCCGTAGAGACTGATGGCCTGGTCGGCCACCTGAGTGCGGGTAATGTTCTGGCCGTTGACGACCGCCGCGACTCCGGGCGGGCCGGGAGTCGTGGGCGTGATGGTCGGCGGCGGGGCAACCGGCGGGGCGGGCGGCAGGCCGGGGTTCATTGGTACCGCTTGGGCGAAGACGGCGGGCGCGGCGGCGAGCAGGAAAGCAGCCGTCGCAGACCAGCGCAGGGGAAAGCGTGTCAAAATAAAGAAGTTCCTTTCGCGGCCCCACCGGATAACCGCCGACAGGACCGTTTGTTTCAAAATGAGTTACTTCTCTATGTTACAACAAAACGCCGCCTGCGTCAAGGGTAATCTGCAAACAGGGCTGGTCTCTTGAGAGCGCAAGCCTCGAAACCCCTGTCGTTCCTACTCCACCACCAAATCTCCTGAAACCGATTGCAGGCGAATGGAGCCGGTTCCGCTGCCCAGCGTGCCGACGGCATGACGCTCCGCCGTCACGGTGTCGGTGGTCGGTAGTTTCAGAGCCAAAGTCCCGTTGGTCGTGTTCAGCTCGACCCGCGCATCGGACCCGGATGGCACGAACAAATGCAGGTCGCCGCTGACGGTGGTGCCGGAAAACGCGCCGCTGAAGGAGGACGGCAGGACCCAGCGCGTGTCGCCGCTGACCGTGACCAGCGAAATTGCCTCGCTTTCGGCTTCTTCGGCGCTCACGTCGCCGCTGATGGTCTTGACCGTCAGCGTCCCGGAAACCGACCGAAGCCTGGCGTCGCCGCTGACCGTCTCCACCTGCACCTGCTCGGCCTGGGTATTGGTCAGCTCGGCCTGCCCGCTCTGGGTGCGAAGATGCACCCGCGTTTTCGCCGTACTTTCGGAAACGCAGACATCGCCGCTGGCGGACTCGAACACCCCCAGCGACCCGGCGTGAACCGTGCGTGCGTCAATGTCTCCGCTGCGGCTGGTCAAGCTCACGGTTTCGCCGGAGAGCTCCGATGCCTCAATCGCCGCGCTGCTGGTCTCGACAAAGACGCTGCCCTGCGGCAAGTTCCAGCGGGCGATTTTGACATCCCCCGAATGAGAGTGCAGGCGGGTCTCGCCGGGCGCGTCGGTGTTCGGCTCAAACGCCTGGATTTTGCCTGACGCCGAATGCACATTCAGCGTCCCGGCAGTCCCCGTCGCTGAAACCGCGCCGTAGGTGGTTGTCGCTTCCAGCGGCACGGTACGCGGCACTTTGATCTCGTAATCCACGGTCAGGCGCTCGGCGGCGTCGCGCGGGGCGGCAATCCCGATCTTGCACCGGCCATTTTCGGTTTGATGGGTCAGAAACACCTGCTGCAAAAACACCCGCGCTTCGGCCTCCGACTCCGCCCAGGCGGTCTTAGTCATAATCGCTTCCGCCGTGCCTGCCGGAATGTCTGCGCCGATCATCGTGATGCTGCCGTAGTGGTTTTCGAGGGCCAGCTTGTCTGCGCCGCTCCAGGCAATGTTTTCGGTGCTGGTTTGAACCGCTTCCGGCTCCCCTGATGTGTTCCGGGGCCGACCGCTGGGAGTCTCGCCGCCGAGATTGAAATTGAACTCGAACTTCATGGCCTTGCGGCTCTCGCGTCCGGCCCGGCGGGCCTCATGCGACGCCTGCCGAGCGGCAGTCTTTGCCGTCCGCAGGGCATCATTTTTGAGCGAGTTCAGGCCGCGCATCGCTTCGTCCACAGCTTTGTTGATCTTGCCCATGTCGAGTTCCGGCTTCGGCAGGGTGTCGAAAATCTTGCCGGCCAGTGCCGAGGTGAAATCGGTCGTACGGGATGTCTGGGCTGCGCCGAGCTTGCCCTGCAAGTCGCCGAGCTTTCCTTGCAGCTCGGCCAGCTTCGCCGACATCGCCGCAATCGCCGCCGTGTCCGGCTCAATCACCGGGGGAACCGGCGGGACGGGCGGCACTGGGGCAACCGGCGGCACGGACGAGGAGGACGATGGGATGTTCTCACGAACGGCCCGGAGCAGAGAATCGGCCTGCTCGGCGGTGACTTTGCCCTCGCGGAGCATGTTTAAGATCAAAACGCTTTCTTCAGACATAGGTTTCTTCTTTCATTACAAGTGGCACAGGCGTTAAAAGCGGCACAAAGACGCGGCCAGTGCGGCAGCGGTGACGGCGAGCAGGACCAATGTGCCGCCTTCATAGCAGCGGTCCAGCAAAGACTTTTTGTGCGGACCGAACGTGCTGGGCGCGGCGGCGGGGACGGGCAAAGTCTCGTCCCATTCCAGAAGTGCCAGATGGCCTTGAGTTTTGACGCTGGGCGTTGTTTCCGTTGATGTTGTTTGGATCGGGCGGAGCGGTGCGCTAATCATGGTGTGTCTCCTCATTCTGAGTCTCACGACTTTTCTTCAGACAAAGCGTGCAGGGCGGTCAGCCCGGTGTCGGCATCCAGCGTGCCGTTTTCAATCGCGGTGAGAATCTCTTTGCGCCGGACCGCCTTCTGAGCGGCGGTCAGCGGCGCGGGCACCGGCGGGGCTTGCGGCTCGGCAGGAGCCTTCGGCTCGGCATACGGACCTCCGTCAAACCCCAGTGAGACCAAAAGCGCGTCCAGACGGGCCCGGACGGTGGGGTAGGAAATGCCGAGGGCGGCTTCCATATCCCGGATGACGCCCCGGCAGCGCAGGAACGTCTCCAAAAAGCGGATTTGCTCGGCGTCCAAATTACGGTACGGCGCAATCGCAAACTGCCCGTGTATCTGCACGTCGCACTGCAAACAGTGGATCTCGGTCACTTCCAGCTCGCCGCTGCAAAGCGGGCATTTATTCGGCATCGGCTGTGTCATTTGTTACCTTCTCTTGTATTATAGGCTCATAAATTAAAAAAGTCAATGCTTATATTAAAATAGTTAATTTATTTTTAAGCTTTCCTCAATTTGACTTGTTCGCCTGCTTTCTGTATACTAGGGCATGAGTATTCTCCACGCTTCGACCGAGATGATCGCGCAGGTGGACCGCTTCGGTGCCCGGTTCAACGCCGCCCGGTTCGGGGCAGCGGCGGCGCTTCCCGATAATCCGTTTGGTGTTGAGATGCGGCACTTCGGCGCTGGCGTCGCGGTCAAAGTGCGTCACCCTCTGCTGCGCGGCAAGAACCGCGTCTACGGGTTTCAGCCCGGCGACTTGCACTTGTTAGCGGATTTGCTGACGTGGTACAGGGCCGACGGCCTGACCTGCACGGTTCATGTTCCGCCGGGAGCGATGAACCGCGAACTCTTTCAGGGACTGACTGACGCCGGGCTGTGGTCGCCCGGAAGCGGAACGGTGCCGGTTCTCGTGCCTGAGAGTGGCGAACTGACTCCCGCCCCGGAAATCACGGTGCGGCGATCCGGCCCGGAAGAAAAAGAACGCTATCTTGACCTCTTTCAGCAGTCGTTCGCGGGCTGGCCCGAACAGGAGCCGGAATACCGGGCCTTTCAATGGGCGGAAGACAGTCTGCCGGGCGGCGCCCGGTACATCGCCGAGATCGCCGGGCAGCCGGTCGGCATGGCGTCTTTTCCCTGCGTAGACGGAGTCGGCTATTTCGGAGCCGCCGGAGTTTTGCCGGAGTATCGCCGGCGCGGCATTCAGTCGGCTCTTATCCGGCAGCGCCTGCACGATGCCGCTGCTTTAGGGTGCAGCCTGGTAGTCGGCGGCGGCAGTCCCGGCACGACGACCTTTCGCAACCAGGAGCGGGCGGGCCTGCGCCTCATTCCGGCAGGGTCCATTTGGCGCGAGTAGAAACGATACTTATCTGCCCAACATAAGTTATAATAATCCATGCGTTTAACTCCCCGCTTTGTCGTTCTTCTCGCCCTCGGTGCACTGCCGCTGCTGCTTGTCGGTTTCGCGCCCTGGCTGCTGGCCGTCGTGCTGGTTTACAATGCCGTGCTTGCGGCCTGCACACTGGCCGATTTCTTCGCCGCGCCAAAGCCGGAAACGGCCCTGACGCTGACCCGCGCGGTAGACGAAAAACTGTCGTTAGGGGTTGCAAACCCTGTGACGGTGACGGCGCAGAACAAGTCACCAATGGCTCTGCGCCTGCGGGTGCGTGACCTGCCGCCGCCGACCTTTGACCTGGGCAGCTCTGCCGAGCGCACACTCCTTTTGCCGCCTGACCCGCGCCCGCTGTCATTCGCCTACCAGGTGACGCCGCCCGCGAAAGGGGACTTTGCCTTTGGAGACCTCTTTTTTCGCTATCCGGGGCGCTTAGGGCTGATCGAGCGTCAGGGCCGAATTCGCGCTGAACAGACGATCAAAGTCTATCCGAACCT
Organism: Capsulimonadaceae bacterium; assembly: GCA_965213825.1. Taxonomy (GTDB): domain Bacteria; phylum Armatimonadota; class Armatimonadia; order Armatimonadales; family Capsulimonadaceae; genus JANXMY01. The sequence goes on along the minus strand of CBDCAE010000005.1, from coordinate 106,017 downwards.
CGTGGAAACGGCGAAATACGAGCTGCTGGCCCGGCGCGGGCGGCTGATGCAGCTCGGCATCCGCACGGCCAAAGTGCGCGGAGGCGGCTCGGAGTTTGAGTCACTGCGGGAGTATGTGCCGGGGGATGAATACAAAAAGATTGATTGGAGCGCGACCGCCCGCCGGGGCAAGCTGATTTCGCGGCAGTATGAGGCGGAGCGCTCGCAGAACATCATTTTGATGCTGGACACAGGCCGGAACATGCTGCAAGGAATTCAGAAGATGGCGAAGCTGGATTATGTGGTCAACACCGCCCTGATGCTGGCGTATGTCGCGGCGGCAGGCGACGACAAAGTGGGCCTGATGGCCTTTGACGCCGAAGTCCGTGCCTACCTGCCGCCCGCCAAAAGCAAAGCCCAGGTCTACGGCATTCTGGAAAGCCTCTACAACCTCAACGCCCGCATGGTCGAGACCGACTACAAAGCGGCCTTCCAGAACCTCTCCACCCGCTGGCGCCGCCGCTCTTTGATTGTGCTGTTCTCTGACCTCGTAGACCCGGACTCCTCCGCCCAAATCCTCGACGCCGTCCCCATGCTCTCCGACAGCCACCGCGTCGTCTGCGTCACCGTGAGCGACCCGAACATCCTGGCCGCCGCCAACAGCATTCCCGAAGACAGCGCGGGAGTCTACCAGAAAGCCGTCGCCGTCCAGGTCTTGCAGGAGCGCCGCGCCGCCATTTCGGTACTAAAGCGCCGGGGCGTCTGGACCGTAGACAGCCCTCCCGAAGACCTCAGCGCCGACCTCATCAACCACTACTTAGACCTCAAAGCCCGCTCGCTGATTTAGAGACATCTATGACTTCAGAAAAACAAGCGCTGGCAGTGGCGATTGAAGAACTTTACAAAGTCTTCACAGATTATCCGATTGCCCAAAAGATAGATGGATGCCCTTGCTGCGCTTCGGACGAAGATAAAAGCAATCTTCATCGGAAACCTTTGCGTGGCCTTATGACGGATGACCTCAGCCGCTACGCCTTCAAAGCCTTAACGACATGGGGAACTGAGAATGACTTCAAGCACTTCCTGCCGCGTCTGCTGGAACTGGTCACCGAAGCAGACAGCATCGCCCATGAAATAGATGTAGAAGTTCTTTTCGGCAAGCTGCATTATGCAGACTGGAAGGACTGGCCGGAGCAGGAACGCGCGGCTGTTCGGCACTACCTGATGGCACTGTGGCTGTTCGTACTGTCCATACCGATGGAGGCGGTTGCGATAGACGAGTACCTGTGTGCGATCGGGCAAGCGGAAGATGATTTATCAAGTTACCTTGATGCCTGGCAGAACCTGAAAACCGACATGGCAATTAACCATCTCATCGAGTTTGTTGCTTCGAAAAATAGCTTGTACAAAGGAAGATTGACGAACGCTTTTTGGCAGGGACGCCGCGAACAAATGTCGCAGGTAGTGGGCTGGCTGAGGCACAATGGCCTTGTGGATTGAGAAAGACGATTTGGATAAAGCACAATTCTGGCAACTAATTGAGGACGCTCACGCGAAAAGCGGCGGCGAATGCGAGGCGCAGGCTGTTGCTCTTAAATCTTCTCTGTCGCTAATTCCGGTAGAAGAACTCATTGCGTTTGAGCGCATCTTCAACGAGTGCCGACAAGCCGCGTATCGGTGGGATTTGTGGGGAGCCGCCTATCTGATAAATGGCGGCGGCTCGGATGATGGCTTCGAGTATTTTCGCCGGTGGCTCATTGGGCAAGGGCAGACCATATTTGAGGCGGCGTTAGCTGACCCAGACGGCCTCGCTGATCTCACCAAAACTGACATCGAGTGGGGTGATGCTTGGCTGGAATGCGAAGAACTCGGCTACGTTGCAGGTGAAGTTTATGAAGAAAAGGCAGGCCGTGAGATGCCGTCTGATGGAGCCGGTTTCATTCCAGGCGAGCCTGCCGGCATGAAATGGGAAGAAGATGATTTGGATGCGCTGTATCCAAAAATTGCCGCAAGGATCAATAGATGAAACTGCGACTTCAAGCGCCGTGGCGTCTAAACCATAGACAGATCACCCGAAGCATTAAGCGCCGATCTCATCAGTCACTATCTATACCTCTAAGCCGCTCGCTGATTTAGCGACTTACAATTGGAGACTCATGAGAATATCCAAGCCAGCAGAAACAGCACGGCGTAGAGCGGAATGCCGCCAAACCACATGGTGAACGCGAACAAAGAGTATTTCCTGCTGATCAGCAGGTAAGAAGCAGTCGTTAAGATAGCACCGACGCTGCACATGGTGAGCATCTGGGGCTGGTGCCAGGGCGGCTTGCAGAACAACTGAAAGCAAAGACTGAAGACACCATACAGCAGGAACCCGGTCAAGAAGCCAGCGGGAATTCCTAAAATCGCGTCCAGCCAATTTTTGCCTGTCAAGTAGGTAGGGTCATTTAAGGACGCAGGGACGCGCTGAGGCGGAGGCGTCTTTAGGGGAGGAGGCCAGATTTTGCCGTGCTGCTCCGGCTGAGGCGGTTTCTGGTTGTTTGGCGGCTGAGGCATTTGTTCGTGGTGCTGAAAAGGAACCCTGTCCTGAAGGACATGGCTATTGGGCGCAGACGCCGGGAACCCACCGCTTCGCGGGGCTGAGACCGAACGCGAGTCTTTAGTCGCTTCGACTTCCACTCAACAGTAGCCCGGTACTTCCAGTGCCGGGTCCCCGGCGTCCGCGCCCAATAGCCGTGCGTTTTAACGCATGGTCTTCAACTCTGCGTCCGCCTCACATCTATAAATGCCTGTGTGGGTATGATAAAGCATTCTCTCTCATCAGCAAGGTAAGTCAACCGATGAAAACACAATCTTGGTCATTCCGAACACTCAAAGCGCCCCTTGTCTCCGTCGCCGCCCTTGGCCTCGCCGCCGCCCTGCTTGCCGGCTGCAACAGCGACAGCGGGCAGAGCGTCAAGACCGATTACGACAAAAATGTCAACTTCGCCCAGTACCACACGTTTGCGTTCCAGCCGGGCCGCATCGTCAGCCGCCTGGGAACGCCCGACCCGAACAACACGCTGGTCGCAGGCCGCATTCAAAACGCCGTCGTCAACCAGCTCACGGCGAAGGGCTTACAGCCCGTCACGCAGAACCCCGATTTAGTTGCCACTTATGTCGCCGGCGCGAAAACCAAACAGGACATTGAAAGTATGGGGCCGGACCCCTACAACTCGCCCTACTTCGGCGGGCCGTTCGGGTTTGACCGAGGCGCTTACTTTGGGGCGGGCTACAATCAGTTCTACACCAACACCTACACGCAGGGGACACTGATTCTGGATCTGATTGACCCGCGCACCAAAAAGCTCGTCTGGCGTGCCTATGTGTCCGGGCCGGTAGACCAACCCGATGAAAAAACCGTCAGCAACGCCGTCAGTGCAGCCTTAAAGAACTTTCCGCCGCCGGCGAAGTAGCAGACGGGGGCCGCCTTCTCGCCGGACTAAAACTTGGCAATGTTGGAAGGCAGGCCAACCCGCATGAAAAAGCGGGCAAACGCCTGGGCGAAATGCTCCAAATAGGGCGAATGCAGCCGCGCCCTTCGGCCCGCTTGTTCCGCCTGAGCTGTCAAATAACCGATTGGCAGGCTATAAATCTGGCGGAAGTCTACCGCAAGGCAGTCTTGATTGACTTCCGGACCGGCAAGCCCTGCCAAAAGATGCAGACCTTCCACTCGGACTTGCCGCACGGACTCCCAGCGGCCTTTAGCCCGAAATTCAGGATTGGCTTCTTCCCATTCGCTAAGACGATAAAGAGGGCAGACGGCGACAAGGGGTGCTTTGCCATTTTCAAGATCGCAGCTTTGCGTGAGAACGATAATGCTGCGGACTTCCAAGTCCAAATTGACAAGCTCGCCTTCAAGCGGACTAAAGTTTGGGAGAAGTATCGGAATATAGCAGTCGTCCAATAGGTCGCCTTGGTTCAAGAGGGGACCGTCTACAAACTGCAACCAGGAGTCAGCAAGACCATTTGGGATTGCCATATGAACCGCCTACTCGCTACATTGACACTGCCAGTCAAAATCGGCGGCGGCTTCCGGCACATCTGCCGGCTGAACCGCAGGCTTTTCCTGCGGGGTTGTCGAAAGCAGAGGGAAACTGGTTTGGCTTATTAGACTGCCTTTCGGGGCGTGGAGTGCAAATAGCTGGGACGCGGGCGGCTGCCATAGATGTAGAAAATCAGTGCGGCGGCTTGTACGCCTGCCAAGCTGAACTTCGCCCAATGCGGGAGCGACGAGTGTGAGACATTGCCTTCCAAAATGCCGGCGATGATCCAGAGCGGAACCGTACCGACCATCAGTTTGCAGGCATCTCGGCCATTGGCGATCAGCGCGTCTTTGCGGGAGTAAGGGCCAGGAGCGATGAGCGCCCAGCCTGTCAGCAGCCCCGCACCGCCGCAGATGAAGGTCGCGGACAGCTCGCAGATGCCGTGTGGCAGCAGGCCCGCCCACATGGATGCGAGATGTCCCGTCGGCTGAACCACAGCGGTCAATGCTCCAATCATGGTGCCGTTTTGGAACATCAGAATGGTCGGCAGGACCAGTGTGATGCCGGTCGCGAACGCCGTAATCCCGACCTGCGTGTTGTGGGTCATCAGCGACGACGAAAACAAAACACCGTCACCCAGCGGGATGTCGCCTTTGTCTGCTCCGCCGGATTTCCAGAAGTCTACCGCGTCCCGCAGTTGATCCGGGAAATACAGGCTCATCTGGGTCGGGTCGCGGTGGATAATGACATACGCCAGCAGCGCCCCGACTACATTGAGGGCAATCGCCGCCAAAACAAACGGCATTCGCCGGCGTAGGGTGGCCGCAAGGCCATAAGCGAAGAACTGCCACAGCCGGGACCAGCCGCCGGATTCTTCCGCATAAATAACCCCATGAGCATTGCCGACCAGCTCATTCAGGTATAATACCAGATTAGGATTGGCACCCTGCGCTCGCGCAAATGCAAGGTCGGCGGCGGCGCGGCGGTACAGCGAGCCGAGCGCAGGCAGTTCTTCCCGCGACAACTGTTTGAGACCGCCATTTTTGGTCCGCTCGACGATCACCGAGAGCCGTTCCCAGTTCGCCCGCTTGCCGTTGATAAATGCGCGTTCGTCTATTGCCATAATAGCGTTATTATACCAGTCGAGGCTTACTCATGTCACGCGAAATTTTAGTGGTCACGCCGGAGAATATCGAGATCGAATACGAGCTGGCCGGGATCGGCTCACGCTTCCTCGCGAACATTCTTGACTCGCTGTTTCAGTGCGCGATTTATTTGGCGCTTTGGATTGTTGCCGGCATTGTCGGTCTGCTGCTGGCTCTAGGTGCCAGCGCGTTTTCCAAAAGCGTGGCGACGTTCTTCGGCGAAATCGAAGTCGCCGCCGCGCTCATTGTCGCATTTGCCATTTTGTGGGGCTACTTTATCTGGTTTGAGACCCGCTGGAACGGGCAGACGCCGGGCAAGCGTCAGATCGGCCTCCGAGTCATACGGGACGGCGGCTATCCGATCAATGTTTTTGCCGCGATCATCCGCAATCTTATTCGCATTCTGGATGGAATGCCGATTGTGGCCCTCGCTTTGATTACCATCGGCGTATTCGGCCATCAGCCGGGGACTGCCGCAATGGGCGGTCTGTGCATCTTGCTTCCCGTCCTTTGCCTCCTCGTGTCAGGCCGCTACCAGCGTATCGGGGACTTTGTCGCGGGAACAATGGTTGTCAAGCAGCGGGCGCCGCGCGTCCCAACCCTGGAAGCCCTCGCCCCGCCGCCGCGCGTCCTGCCGGAGCATCTGGCGGCGTATGCGCTGGCCGACATCGGTCGCCACGTCTACGAGATGACCGTCCCTGAATACCGCGCCGTCCGCCACTCCATTGACCGCCGCTGGCAGCTCCCACCCCAAATCCAGCAAACCGCCGCCATGCGCCTTGCTGTCCCTCTGATGCAGCGCCTCGGCATCGTCCCTCCTGCCGGAGTCATCTCGGTCAACTACGCCGACTTCTTAGAATATTTGGCCGTGGCGTTTGAACAGTACCGAGGCGTCAAATAGAAAGAACATGATGAAAAAACCACTGATTTGTCTGTGCTTGCTTGCGTCCTGCCTGCTGCCCTGCGCGGCTCAGACTAAGAGCAGTACGACGCGGCTGCATATCAGCCCGCACCGGATGTCGCTACACACGCCTGCGCTGAGGCCCAAAGTGCTGCGCCCTGTCACCGGCAGACCATTTCCTGATGTACCAAAAGACCATTGGGCGGCAGCCGCCGTCGAAACCCTGCGCCAGCGCGGTATTGTCATCGGGTATCCGGCAAGCAAATAATCTACTCTGAGCCTTCTTGCTAAATCAGTCTTCGCCCGCGAAGGTGGGGGCTTGCGCTTTCAAAGCACGGGGGTTCAGCCCCGTGTCCTTGTTCCTGGTTCGCGAATTGACGCGCCTGCTCCGTTTGGAGGTATAATAGACGGCACTATGCGAATACTCATCACAGGCGCGGCGGGAATGCTCGGCACGGATGCTCGGCGAATTTTCACCGAGCAGGGGCATCACGTTTTCCCCACCGATGTCGGTGCAGCGGCAGTCAATGGTATTGTCCCACTGGACATCACCGATGTCCATGCGGTTCGGACACTCTTTGCCGAGCTTCAGCCGGAGCTGGTCTTCCACGGCGCGGCCTATACAAATGTGGACGGCTGCGAGCGCGATCCCGATTTGGCACATAAAGTCAACGCTTTGGGATCGTGGTCGGTGGCAGGCGCGGCGGAAGAAGTCGGCGCGGCTTTGGTCTGCATCTCAACCGACTTCGTGTTTGACGGCACGAAAAAAACACCCTATACGGAGTTCGACACGCCGAACCCAATCAGTCACTATGGGGCGTCCAAACTGACAGGTGAGAACCTCGCCCGTGCGGCTTGCCGGCGCTGTTATGTCGTCCGAACATCCTGGCTGTACGGCGTCCACGGCAAGAATTTCCCGTACACAGTAGCTAATCTTGCTAAGACCAAGCCTGAATTGCCGATTGTCGCCGACCAGTACGGCACTCCGACTTACACCGTAGACTTGATAAACGCAATTATTCAGATCGTCTCGACGGGGCTTTACGGCGTCTACCATGTCTCAAACGCCGGAGAAACGAATTGGGAAGGCTTCGCGAAGGCCATTCTTGCCAAAACGAGCTTAGGCAGCGTTCCCGTTGTGCCGATTACATCCAACGACTACGCCCAGCGCTTCGGTTCGCCGACCAAGCGCCCCGCGTACAGTGTCATGCGCCGCTACGCTTTAGAGCTGATGGGCCAGGATACCCTGCGCCCCTGGGAAGATGCCCTCGATGCGTTCCTCGCGTCCGCGCGGGAGCAGGGGAAGATTTGACCTACCCCGTCTCGTTCCTCGCCACCCCTCCCTAAGAAGGAAGGGTAAAAGATAAAGAACAAGACTGGGAACTAACACTGCGAACCAAGATTGCGAACACAGCTCTGCACCTCTTACTCTTAACCCTTCCTTCCTAGGGAGGGGTGGCGAGGAACGAGACGGGGCAGGTTCTTACAATTATGCTAAAACGAACTCATAACCCTCTTCTGAATATGACGGTGGAACCGGCGCAGGCAGGAAGCCTGCGCCGCATGATTGGGACCCTCGCGCTGCGCCCGTAAACGACGCGCCGGTTTTACGAAGCGATACGAAGCAATGCCGCAGGCATAGAGGATTTCCCATGACCGAAGTATACGACACAATCGAAACTAAGACCGAACCCAAGCCTGATTACAGCAAGACGCTGAATGTCCCGAAACCCGATACCAAAAACCCCGACGGCCTGGACACGAACCCAGATTCGATCCCCCAAAGAGCGAACCTGCCGAAGCGTGAGCCGCAGATTTTAGAGTTTTGGAAGACACAGCGCGTCTACGAAAAGTCCCTGAAGCCGCGCACGGCCCTTGGGACGTTTCTTCTGCACGATGGCCCGCCCTTCTCGAACGGCAATATCCATATCGGCCATGCGTTCAACAAAATCCTGAAAGACGTGACGACTAAGTTCCGCTCGATGGAAGGCTACTCGGCTCCTTATGTGCCGGGCTGGGACAACAACGGCCTGCCGATAGAAGTGCTGGTTGCCAAAGAGTTCCGCGAGAAAAAGCAGACGCCGACACGTATGGAGATCAGGAAACGCTGCCGGGAAGTCGCCGTTGAATGGGTCGGCAAGCAGTCGGAGCAGTTCCAAAGACTAGGCATCCGGGGGAACTGGGACCAGCCGTACCTGACCATGTCGCAGCAGATGGCAGCCAAAGAGCTGGACGTGTTCGCCGAAATGGTCGAAAAAGGCTTTGTCTACCGCGGCCTCCGGCCTGTTTACTGGTCGCTGGTAGACGAAACCGCGCTGGCCGACGCCGAGATCGAGTACGCCGACCGGACCGACCCATCCATCTATGTCCGCTTTCCCCTGCGCTCGGACCCCGACGGCGTGTTCGGGGCCGATGCCAAGCAAGGCGACTGCTACACGGTCATCTGGACCACGACGCCCTGGACTATCCCCGCGAATGTCGCCGTCGCCGCCGGGCCGAGCTTTAACTATGTTGTTGTCGCCCATAACGGCTGCCGCTATTTAGTTGCCGAGGCACGTCTTGGCGCGACCATGGCCGCGGCGAACTTCACCGGCTGGGAAGTGCTGAAGACCGTCAAAGGCCGCGACCTCGCCAATTTGATCTTCCAGCACCCGCTGCCATTCATCGAGCGCGGCTCACCGCTGGTCTTGGCCGACTATGTCACGACGACCGACGGCACCGGCATGGTGCACACCGCTCCCGGCCACGGCAAAGATGACTTTCTGACCGGGCAAAAGTATAAACTTCCGACCCTGCAAGTCCTGACCGGCGACGGCTATTTCAACGACGAGGCCGGGCCGGAGTTCGCGGGCCTCAAGCTCGGACCCGGTCAAGAGAAAGTCATGGAGCGGCTCGCCGACGCCGGGGCGCTGCTGGCACGGGAAGAAATCTTCCACTCCTACCCGCATGGCTGGCGCTCGCACGATCCGTTAGTCTACCGGGCGACCGTGCAGTGGTTCGTGTCTATTGACAATGCCCGTCACCGGGAGAAGTGCCTGAAAGCCATTGACGGCGTTCGCTGGTTCCCGGAAGAGTCTAAGAACCGCATTGAAGCCATGGTCGGAGGCCGCCCGGATTGGTGCATCTCCCGCCAGCGAGCGTGGGGCGTTGGTATTCCAGTCTTCTACGCCCAGCCGTCGGGAACGCCGCTTCTGACTAAAGACAGCATTGGCTATGTCCGCGATTTAGTGCTGAACGAAGGCACCGATGCGTGGTTTGAGAAGCCCGTGGACCAAATCCTGCCCGCAGGCTACGCGCACCCGGAGACCGGCGAGACCGAGTTCGTGAAAGAAACCGACATCTTTGATGTTTGGTTTGATTCGGGTTCCACCTGCCGGACCGTGCTGGAAGAGTGGCCGGAGCTGTCGTATCCCGCCGACGTTTACTTAGAAGGCGGCGACCAGCACCGAGGCTGGTTCAACTCGTCGCTGATGATTGGCGTCGCCACTAAAGGCGAAGCGCCATATAAGCAGGTCATCACGAACGGCTGGACTTTGGACGAGACCGGCCGCAAGATGTCCAAGTCCAAAATGAACGGCGCCGCGCCGCAGTTGGTCGTAGACAAGTACGGTGCGGATGTCCTGCGCCTGTGGGTTGCGTCGTCGGACTACTTCGCCGACGTGCGGGTGGGGGAGCCTGTTCTTGAGCAGACCGCGACAAGCTACCGGACACTCCGAAACACCCTGCGCTTTACGCTCAGCAACTTGTACGACTTCGACCCGGCCCTGCACGCCGTTCCTTTAGATAAGCTCGAAGAGCTTGACTTGTGGGCGATGCACCGCTTGAACGAAGTGGTGCATAAATGTGTTCAGGCCTATAACATCTATGAATATCCGCGCGTCGCTCAGACGCTGCTGTCATTCTGCGCCCAGGATCTAAGCGCATTCTACTTAGACGTTCTGAAAGACCGCTTGTATGCCTTCCGGCCCGGCTCGCGTGAGCGCCGGTCAGCTCAGACTGTGCTGTTCGAGATCACAAGCTGTTTGGCCCGTCTGCTGGCTCCGATCCTGTCGTTCACGGCAGAAGAAATTTGGCAGAAGCTCTCTATGCCCGATAAGCCAGTCTCGGTCCTTCTGGCTGCCTTGCCATCCTACCGCGTGGACTTACGCAATCACGCCCTGGAAGCACGCTGGGAACCGCTCTTGGTCGCCCGCGAGCAAGTCAACAAGGCGCTGGAAGGCACCAAGAAGCGGCTTGAGCTTGGCATCACGCTGACCGCAGACGCGGAAACTTATGCGGACTTACACCCGTACTTGAGTCAACTGCCCGCGCTGCTGCTGGTTTCCCGCGTCACGCTGCGCGAGTCCAAAGTGCCGGGCCTGCATATTGAAAGCAACGGCCCCGCCCCCGGAACCCGCTGCGCCCGCTGCTGGGTTGCCGTGAGCGATGGCGGCGACGACCCGGCGGCGTTCTGCGCCGCCGGCTGCACCCGAAGATGGCTGGTATCCACTGATGGGGAAGTTGCTTCGCGAAAATTGATTTAGACGCCCCCCAGCCCCCAATTTTGGGGGAGCCACAATTCAGCGCAGACGCCGTCCGTTCCGCATTGCTCCCCCATTGTTGGGGGCTGGGGGGACTTCCGAAGCTGACAACGAAAGGCCACACATGACCGCATTGACCGCAGACAAAATTGCCCACTTTAAGCAAGTGCTTTTAGACGAAAAAACGCGCCTCGAAACCGAGCGCGAGCAGTATGCCGGACCGGACCGCGAAGACTCTGAGAAAGACGCATCCGGTGAGTTGTCCGGCGCAGACATGAATAGTCCTGCTGACCAAGCGACAGACCTGTTCGACCGCGAGCGGGATCAAGCGGCGATTGAGAACATGGACCGGATGCTGGCGAAAGTCAGCCGCGCTCTGGCAAAGATAGACGAAGGCACTTACGGCCTGTCCGACATTGATGGTACGCCGATCCCGGAAGCCCGGCTGGAAGCCCTGCCGTATGCCAACATCACCGTGGAACAGGCGGAAGATACGATTGAAGATTAAGTCTCTGAAGATTAAGCCTCTGAAGACTAAGCCTTTCGAGGTCACATCTTGAGCCGCTGGGTGGTTTATAGCCTCGCGCTTCTCGTGCTGCTGGCCGACCAGGCTTCTAAAGCCTGGGTCGTGCGGACTTACCTGCACTGGCCGGAAGACGATCTGGTGCTGATCCCCGGCTTTTTCTCGATGTCGTACAACGTCAACACCGGCGGTGCTTTCGGGATCTTGCCGCAGGGAACACTTCTGCTGGCGCTGGCAGCGGCGGTCGCTGCGATTGCAATTGTGACGTATACAATTCGGGCGAGAATGCCCCTGCCGCGCCTGCTGGCGGTTGCGCTGGCCCTGCCGCTCGGCGGGGCGGTCGGGAACCTCGTAGACCGGGTGCATCTGCACCATGTCGTAGACTTTCTCGCACTTTATGCCGGCCCAGAGCGGCGCTGGCAGTTTCCGATTTTCAACGTTGCCGACAGCGCCATTTGCACGGGGGTCGGCCTGCTCGCATTATATTACAGCCGTCAGCCAGCGGCATCTGCGAAGCCGCTGGCTGTGAAAGAATAAAACTCTATGTTTCCTGTCTTGTTCCATGCTGGTTCATTTGTCGTTCATACCTACGGCGTCGTCTTGATGCTGGCATTTCTCGTTGCGCTGGGCCGAGCCTACACGGTGGCCAAGCGGCAGGCGGACCCGGAGATGCCTCCCGATAACATTTTAGATGTTGGTATCTGGATGATTGTTGTTGGTGTTATCGGCGCACGTCTGATGTTTGTTGTCATCGGCTGGCACGATTACAGCCGCGCCCCGGACTTTCCCGGCAATATTTTCAAGGTTTGGGAAGGTGGTCTATCGTTCCACGGCGGCTTGTTCGGTGGTATTGGAGCACTGGTCGTCTACTGCCTCGTCAAGCGAATGTCCATCTTGAAGGTCGCCGATTTGTTCGTGCCGTCGGTAATGATCGCTTATGCCATCGGGCGGATCGGCTGTTTCCTGAACGGCTGCTGCTACGGAGCGCCGACTACGATGCCGTGGGGCGTTCGCTTCCTCGATGACAGCACGGGGCATTTGACGCCGCCGAGCCATCCGACTCAGCTTTACGCGACAGTGCTGGCGACGGTGTTCTTCCTCGGCTTGATTTGGGTGGAGCGGCACCGGCGTTACTTGGGCCAGGTCTCGTGCTGGTTCCTTTTGGGGACTGCGACGGAGCGGTTCATCATGGAAATCTGGCGAGCCGGCACGACTTCTGATGTTATCCGCGTCGGGCCGATCCACTTCCTGACCGACGTTCAGTGGCTGTGTCTTGGCCTCTTCAGCCTCGGCCTGGTCGGTATGGCAATTTTGCGCCGGTATTTCCCGACCCCGACCAAAACCCTGCCGCCGTCGTCGCGGCCTGTGGAGGCAGTTGCCCGTTGACCGAAACTCTGCACATCAAGGATGACGAAAGTGATATCCGGCTCGACATATTTGTCGCGGAGCGCCTGCCGCATCTTTCCCGCGCCCACGTCCAGCGGCTGATCGCGACCCAGGCCGTCCTGGTGAATGGCAAGGCGGGCAAGGCCGGTTACCGAACGCGCTTTGGCGACGAAGTCGTTGTGGCAGTCCCGGCAGCCCGCCCTTTAGAAGATGTCCAAGCCGAAGATATTCCCTTGGATGTCATTTACGAGGACGCCGATGTGCTGGTCGTCAATAAGCAGACTGGGCTTGTCGTTCATCCTGCGCCGGGTGCAGAATCGGGAACACTTGTCAATGCTCTGCTGGCTCACGCCGGTTCCAACCTGTCCACTGTCGGCGGTCCGATTCGGCCCGGTATCGTGCACCGTCTGGACAAAGACACCTCCGGCCTCCTGGTCGTCGCAAAAAACGATTTTGCGCACGAGCGCCTCGCCAAGCAGATCCGTGACCGGACCGCCGTTCGCAAGTACCACGCGCTGCTGTGGGGGAGGGTGCCTTTCAAGCATGCGGTTATTGATGCACCCATTGGCCGCCATCCCGGCGACCGGAAACGCATGACGGTTTTGGAGCAGGGCGGCTCAAGCCAGAAAGATTTCGCGCAGGGTGTCCGCGAGGCGGTGACCGAAGTGCGGCTTTTAGAGCATTTAGCCGAGTTTAGCTGGACCGAGGCAATTCTGCAGACGGGTCGGACCCACCAAATCCGTGTCCACTGCGCGTTTGCCGGGTATCCGGTCGTCGGCGACGGCACTTATGGCGGCCTGCGAAAAGTCAGCGCCGATTTGTTTCGGGGTGCCCCACTGCAAACACTGAACAGCCTGCTGAGCCGCTTGCACGGCCAGGCGCTGCACGCCCATTCTCTCTCGTTCGACCACCCGCGTACCGGTCAGCGTTTGCAGTTCCACGCCCCGCTGCCAACCGAAATCGGTGATCTGCTGGATTTCCTGCGCCGATTAGACGAAGCATTCGAGTTCTGAATCCTCCGGCCCCAACTCGCAGGAGTTGGGGCTTTTTAATGCTTGTCTGAGTTCTGCGTCCGGTTCCGCTTTTCCTCGCGCAGAGCGTAAAACACGACGCCAAGCGTCAGGCAGATTGAGAGGACTGAAATAATCAGTGAGACAAATCCTTGATGCGGCATGATCTTTTCCTTTATGAGAGAGAGATGAACTGAGACCAGAACTCCGGCGGCAGGTCGCCGACGGTGTAAAACGAGCCGGTAACGCAGAGCAAATCGTCTGGCCCAGACTGCGCCAGAGCAAAACGAACCGCGTTGGCAACGCTGCTATCAACCAGGCTTACGCCCGCGAAGCCCAGCGCCTCGGCCGCTGCCGCGACTTCCTCCGCCGGGCGCGGACGGAATGCCGGCTGCGTCGCGATCAGCCGAACCGGATGCAGCGCAGCCAGCGGCTCTAAAAACGGCTCCGGGGCGTGGTTCCGCGACAAACCGACAACAAGCGTCAGACGCCGGGCGTCCGCACCGTGCTGGTCCCGCAGGGCAGACACCAGCGCTTCTGCCGAAATTTCGTTGTGCGCTACATCCAATACGACGGCCGGATGTTCTAACACTTGTTCCAGCCGCCCCGGCACCCAGGCCGTTTCCAGCCCCCGTCGCGCGGCCTGATCAGTGATGACCGGTCCCGCCGGGTCCGTGATCGCGTCCAGCGCCGTCAGCGCCGCCGCCGCATTCAGTTCTTGAAAAGCGCCCCGCAGCCGCAGATACAGCCCCGAAAGGGTCCGGCGCGGCGTCGTGAGCGTCAGCCCCTCAGCCGCTACCTTTGGCGGCGTGACCGCCAGCAGCGGTGCATTTTTTTCCGCACACACACGCGCAATCACGTTCCAAGCGTCGCCGCCGATGGGGACACCGGTGACACAAGGAACATTGGGCTTGACGATACCAGCCTTTTCGCCTGCGATTGCCGCAATCGTATCCCCCAGCAGCTCCGTATGATCCAGGCCGATGTTCGTGATAGCCGTCACCAATGGCGTCGAAATAACATTAGTGGCATCAAGACGCCCGCCGAGGCCGACTTCCAGCACGGCATAATCAACAGACTGCTCAGCAAAAAAGCACAGACCCACGGCAGTTTTCAGCTCAAATTCCGTGGTCGGCCCAAACTCTGTCAGCTCCAAAGCGGCGACATGTGGTTCAATCGTGGACACCCAGCGGGCGAAATCCGCGCGGGAGATCATCACGCCGCCGACCTGGATACGCTCGCGGACATCATAGACATAAGGCGACAAATACATTCCCACGCGGTACCCGGCGGCATGCAGTACGCTTGCCGTCATTGCCGTGGTAGACCCTTTGCCTTTCGTTCCTGCGATATGCACCACACGCAGGCGCTCCTGTGGATCACCTAGCCGGTGCAGCAGTGCCGAAAACCGCTCATTGCCCAGCTTGATCCCCAGCCGCAGCCGCCCGTCAAGGTACGCCAGCGCGTCATCATAGTCCATTCGTGAAACTCATTCGTGAAAAGTATACCCGCGCACCTTCTGATTTGTTACACCTCTTGACACGCACATTCGATTTTGAGTATACTCTCGCCGTCGCTTTCCTCTTAGAAAACAAATATGCCGACATGGCTCAGTGGTAGAGCAGCTGTTTCGTAAACAGCAGGTCCGCGGTTCGAATCCGCGTGTCGGCTTAACAAGTTCAGAGTAATTCGGCCAGGAAAAATTCCTGGCCGAATTTTTTTGGCGCTTCGGAAATGAGGGTTGAACAGTCTAGGCGTTTTCGGGTAAACTGCGCTGTTGTTTTCGGCGAATGGACGAACAGCATGTGGTCAGCAGCCCAGAACAGCACAGGGAGAGAGAAATGTCATACGTCTGGCAACAAGCAGAAGAAGAGGAAGGCCAGTTCAGCCTCGGTCAAACGATTGGCTGGGACGGGTTAATTTCCGGGTACGACGAGTACCTCAAAAACAAAAACAAAATCCGGACGCGTAAGCATCTGTACGACGTTCGCAATACGCTCGAAGACGTTGGAGAATGGTATACGCGACAGGGAATCAGGCCTGCCGGGGTTAATGCCCGAAATTTCTGGGAGTGCCTGCGCGAATACAAGGCTCGGGGAATGAAGGATCGCAGCGTGAAGCACCGGGAGGTCAAGACAAAGGCGGTGTTTGCGTGGGCCTACCGCGCCGAACTTTTCAAGAAAGACCTTCTGGAACGCGCTGAAGCGTGGGAAATCTGCGACAAGTCAGAAAAACGCTCTGTCGCCGAACATGAACTTGACGCAATTGTGAGACAGATCGAGGAAGACTGGGCTGACGAAGCCACTGGCGGGTCGCGCTTCAAGTCCCTGGATGCGCGGCGTTACTTCCGGGTTCGCGAGATTGCTGCGACATTGGGACTGGCTGAGACAGGAATGCGGGTGGGGGAGTTTTTCTCTGCGCGTCTGTGCCACCTGTCTCCGCGTGACGACCAGGGGCGGCGAACGATCTTGTTGGAGAAAACGAAAAATGGCGACGACCGGCTTGCGTTCTTGTCAAAGGAATATTGCGACGTGGCCTTCGAACCGTGGTTGGAAATGCGCCTAAAAATGCAAACTGGTAATGACTTCATTTTTGTCAGCGAATCCGGGGGGAAAATCGACCCAGGTTCCTGGGGGCGACAGTGGAATAAACGCCGCGTCCGTGCTGGCATTGAACGCGTGATTCGCCGGCACGACTTGCGCCATTATTCTTCATCAAAACATGACGTCGTGGATAAAGATATGTCCAAAAAAATCATGGGACACCGGACTGATCAAGCGCATGACATTTATTCGCACGATGAAGTCGAGGCGTTGAAGGCAGTTCACGACGCTGCCGCCCCTGTCGCCGGTGTTCTGGCGAACTACCAAGCCCGAGAGGCCGAACGCGCTGCGAAAGCGGCTGCGGCCGTGAAGCCTAGCCGGAAGCGGGTGTACACGAAGTAGCCGCTTTCGTAGAAACGACCCGGACTCCCTAGTGGGAAGCCGGGCCGGGATTTATCATCATTCAAAGATCACTGTCGTTCAAAGGAAACATGACCGCGTTCCGTGCAAAAAGCCCGCCAAGGCTTTTTGCACCAGCGGTCGTGCTCCCCTTTATTCCAAAAAAGAAAGGTTGGACACGACTTCCGGGAAGTTGTGCGTGTCCAAAAGTCAGCGGACTCCATGATTATTTACCCTCTTTTGCTTGATGATGTCAAGCCTTGCACAAATAATTTTCCGTACTTGCCTCAGAAAGATTCGGAGGCGATGAAGGCCGCTGGCGAGTCCTGGGGGCAGGACGTTGATGCCGATTACAACGACCCGCGACTCGGCGGCATTAAGAAGAAACTTTTTCGTTGGGTGGAATTCGCCTCGAATGTCAAAGCGCCTGATGGCCCGATTCGGGGCTATGCGCCTGTGAATGCCTGCGAAATTGAACTCCTTGCAGCAAAATGCAATCGCAGTGTCAAATACCTCAAGCAGTGTTTCGGTCAAATCCAAAAGGATGGCTTGATCCACCAGCACCGTCGTCTCAACGGCAGTATCATTGCCGTCATCGCGGATGAAGCGCACTGCGAACGTCTGCGCGAAATCATCAAAAGCGAAGACGAAAAGAAGCAGAAAGCCGCAGACCTCAAAGCCGCCCGCGCTCAGGCTCGGAAAAAGTTGGCTGAGTCGCTTGCTTCGTCGCGGCCCTTTTCCAAGAATGGTTTTTTTTCTGCTCGCAAGGCTAAAAAATCTTCATTTTCGGAAGAAAAATCAGTATTCAAGTACGGAAAATCATTCAAAACTGCACATTTTTCTGCAAGTTTTGTGAGTAAAATGGCGGTACTAAGAATCTTTGAATTAAACCTTGAAGGAAATTCATCATCATCTTATATTTATATGCCCTGCGCCGATAGTGGCTACTCGACCGACGATGATGATGTCGATGCTTCGCTTTTCGAGCAAGACGAGGCCAAAGACTCGGACACGGAGGGCGGGCCTCCCAACGCCCCAGTAGCGCCTCCCAACGCCCCCCAGCCCTTGCTAAGTGGTGACGACCCACCTGCCTCTGCCGACCATGAGACTCCGGACCCCGCGTACGAAAAAGTGGTTCGGTCATTCATCGAGGAATTCTGCGATGACAAGTGCCGACCCGCCGCGCTCCGCAAGGCCCTGAACAAAGCCTTGGAAGGCGCAAGCCCCGCCACGGCTACGCGGCTGTGCTTGGAAAGTTTGGAGAAAATCAACGATCTGATCGGCCAAGGGAAGGAAATTGACAACAAGTGGTTCTACCTGCGTGAAACGATCACCAAAGCCGCCGCCGGCGCCAAGACAGCCCACGACAATGCGCCGCGCACGCATTACGCCCCTGCCAAGCCTGCCCCAGCGCTTTCAGAAACTGACCAGGCTGCTGTGGACGAGGAATGGGCGGCGATGAACGACGGGAAACGAGGCGAACTGCTGGAAGCAACAAAGGCCCTGCTCCGGCCATCACAGCGCGACAGTCAAATCGTGAATCGCTTTGCAAAAAATTTGCTGGCAGAGCGAATGGGTTTCAAAGAGATCGAGGGATGGAAAGCGACTGACCAGCAGCGTCAGGCTGAAAACTTGAATCCCCGTTCAAGCCGCCCGTCTCGTCCTGGCCGGCCAGCCCGGCCGTTGGAGGCAGGAGGCCGCACACCCCAAGACCAAGGCGATGGGTACGATGCGCTGTCTGCAGACGACAAAGCCGTCTGGTTGTCCAAGGCAAAAGCGGAAATTGCCGAATTAGGCTGCGGAGAAGTCGCGACGGCAGCGATCGAGACGCGGGCGAAAAATCTGTGGAATCAGCGCCAAACATAAAAAAACAGCCCAAAATGACTTTGGGTTGCTGGGGGCTGTTTTTTGGATGTTCCTGGCCGCTTTCTGCCCCCATCCCCGGCTCGATTGGGATAGAAATCGAAGTTTTCTGTCTCTCGCTTTGTCTCGTGAAAAAAGAAGGGAACTTGTGAACCACCATGACTACAGCAGCACTGCCGCCCCAACCCGGCGAAGCGCTTACGCTCCGCGCTTTGCACCAGGGCCTGGAAGCAGCAGGGGTATCTATCAGTTACAAATCTCTCAGCGATCTGACCGGCACGGACGATGTCGCGGTGCAGTTAGGTGCCCGGGGTGGACGGAACCGGATGGCCTTCCCGCCCGACGCAGTGGAAGCCGTCCAAGGTTTTTTGGATTTCTACCGCCGTCGGAAAGGAATTCGGCCTCATGCCTCGCGGTTGCTCCGTGAGTTCTTGAAAGACGGCGACTTGGGCGAGGCTGTTGACAAGTCACTTGAAGAGGTGAATACTACCGAACTTCAAGTCTTCAACCAGCACAAAACCGATCTTGCGACCGTCATGGCCGAGTTCATCGCCGCTGTCAAAGATGTCTCTCCTCTGCGCGAAGACTGTGCCCTCACGCGCAGCCAAGCGGCGGTGCTCTTGGCCTGCCCGGAGGCAAGCGTGAGCCGGTACATCCGCCCGCTGCGCCGTGGGATTTATCGGCGCAGCGACGTAATGCGTTACCTGGTTTCGGGACTTCGAAGTTCAGTTCAGGACCGGAACCGGTTGTAAATTCAGGCCGCTCAGAACGGTCATGAAGGGAAAGAAGATAGAAGAAAACTTGGACGACCCACTTGGCGAAGATCCACTTCCCGGCACATTGCCAGGATGGCTACCCTATTTGTTATCGGTTGACGAGGATGAAGAGTTGAAGAGATTACGGGCCGGAGGAATGACACACCGCGCGGCACTCAAGTCGATGCTTTCGCCGCGTAGTTTCGCGTTGATCGACGGAGCGGATTTTGATGACGATTGATACACAGCAGGGACAACGGAAATTCCTTCTTCGTTCGCTGCTTCTTGTCTCAAACGCGGATCCGGATCCGAAACGCTGATAGTGTCACCCATGGTTCGAGTAGCCGGAGTTGCCAGCAGTGGCACTTGGCGATGATGGAGACCCATTTGCTTAACTGAGTTGACCGCTTCGATAAATCAATGCAGAGACTGAAATCGTATCTTGGTACTTACCGAATAAATTCAGCAGCCAGCACTGTGCCTTGTTGCAATTTCTTGCAGGAACAAAATTTAAACATCAAAAAGATCGGAGAAACAAGGAACTATGATCGACAACCAAGGCAACGACGAACGTTGCTCTTCCCAACCCTCTGCCCCCTGCGGTCCTCATCCCGGTATTCTTTACACACCACGCATCTACAATGGAACCACGACGAACGATCTTGAAAGCATCCTGCTTCATGGTTTGCCCCCCCTTGAAGAAGACGAGGAAGGTAGATCCGCGTACCCCTCGCCGATTGGATTTGTCGGCCTGACGCGCGCGAACGGATTTTATTATGCAGGCGACCAATCTTTTTTCTGCTCTGAGGATGGAGCCCAGCCAGACCCAGTCATTCTCGAAATTGACACGACCTTTCTGGATCTGGCAAAACTTTATCCAGGTGAGATCTACCTCGGATGGGCTAATGATGAGGTCAACGAAAAAGGCCATGAAGCACCTGTCCCGCCACCAATTTCTATGCGCCTACCCCTAGCACGTCGGGAATGGGTACGGTCATTCGAGAAAGTTGGCCTTGTTACATACAAGGGCCATATCCCACGCGAGGCGATCGTTCGATATGCAGTCGTAAACCAGTCCTTGTGTCCAAACCTGATGGAATTGGCGGGGTGTCTATTCTGGGACTACGAAGTTTGGCCCGCCAGGCTCGAAATGGCGAAATCTATTACCAAGTGCATCTTCGATGGAACACGGATTTTTGACGATTCCTGGCGCTACGAGTCCTATGATAGCCTTCTTGCCGAACGTTTAGAACTCATGAAAGAGGCTGCAGCAGGAGATCCTCACGCGCCCGGAAAACTGGTTTTAGTCGACAAACATGTGCAGACAGTTGCACGAATTCGTGCGATGAGCGAGGTATGCCTTGAAGAGCGGCGTGCCTTTGTCCGGGTAGTCAACCTTCGGCAATGAAGTCGCAGCACTGCAGGGTGCAGGCCAGGAGATGACAATCCCAAGGCGAAATACTTCTCGCCTTGGGATTGTTGGTATAATGATTGACAAACGGCGTCTAATCTTCGGCAGCCATTTACGGCTGAATGCCTGGAAGAGTGTCCCTCTGTATCAGACGGATAACCCGCCGCTTTTGGTATCAAGGCTCATATTTCAGTGGTTTCATTTCCGGCCAGGGCGCCAGAAGTTGCCGGCGAGAGCCGGGAGCGGGGAAAGCCACTGAGGCTAACAACTTGTTTCCACCCTCATTGATCAGAACCACGCCCCGGCGGCCACCCGGAATGCAACGGCTGAGAGTGACCATGTGACGCCGCACCAATGTTGCTCTTCAACCAGTGAACTCACCCACGTCGGAACTTTACGACGTGGGTGAGTTTATTTGCTTTTCGGTCGGCCGCGCTTGGGCTGACCGTCGGGTTGTGTTCGGGCGCGGTATTCTTCGAGTGCGGCACGCGAAACGACCTTGTGGCCGTATGCCAACCGGAATGGTAGCCTGCCTTCATTGATTGCAGATCGGACAGTGATCTCGCTGACACCCAGGATCAAGGCCGCTTCTCTCGTGCCGATGTAGTTTGGGTTTTCGGGATCTCCTGCAGCAGTATCAAGCGGCTGGTCTGGCATAGGGACAGAATACCGCTACAAACTGACTTTAACAAGCGAACAATAGTTTGTAAAAAATCTGAGGCCCCGTTTCATAATAAATCATCGTTTTGATGATTTTTAGGGTACACTGCCTTCGAGCGACCCAGCCGTATCGGGACGCATCCCCGCCCGGAGACGTAAGATGCTCGACACCGCCCGTTTCGCGGAATTGCCTCGTATTACACCATCGGCCCTCGCCGATACTGAATGTGGTTACCGGTGGGACACTCTCCGCAACAAGAAGTTGTGGCCGAGCAGGCCCCGAGCCGAGTCAGTTTCGCATGGCATTGCTACTCACGAAACTCTGAAGTTGGCCTACCAAAATCGGGTTGGCGATCGGCCCTGCGTTGATCACCTGGAAGCCTGGGCGCGTACTGCCGTTTTCAAGGGCCGCTGGCCGGAAGGCGTCGATAAGAGGGACGCGACGCAACGTGTTATCTCCTCGGTTTGCGCGATCATTGGAAACGATGAGTCCGATCCCGAAGCCGTAGCCGGCATTTTAGATTTAGAACTGCCGCTCGAAGGACCAATCTGGCACGAGAGTGAAGTCATCGGATTATTTTCCTGCCGTCTGGATCAGACGTTGGTCCGAGCCTCAGAGCCGGATCGGCTCTGTGTCCGCGAAATCAAAACTACTATTGGGGAAGACCCGCCAGGTATTGATTTGCGTAAGGTGTACATCCAGTTGGCATTGGCGAAACGTGAGTACAAGGACCTTGGCTTCAAGCGCTTTTGCGTAGAGTTTCTGTTTGTTGCTGACGGCCGGGTCACAATGGAAAGAGTTGAAGACCGCGACCTTAAAGGTATTCATGCTGTTCTGATGAACGCGGCGGTCAAAACCCTTACCGATAAGAAGCATCAGCCCAATCCCGGCGAAGGTTGTGTCTTTTGCCCGCTCAAAAACACCTGCCCAGCCCGAAAGATGGAGGGATGAACGCGGCAGGATTGCGCTCTTCAACTGGCGAACCTACGCGAGTGGAACCAAACTTGCCAGGAGTAAATCTTTGAGCGTAACACCTATCGTCGAAAACCCACTGGAGGTCCTCGTGAGCCATCTCATTGATGGCACGTTGGGAGCCTCGCCGGAGGGCATTGCAATTGTCGGCTGGCTCTGCGACTTCAAGGCCACAGAACCTGCGATCGAGGAGATCATTGCCGTGGAGCCAGGCATACTTCTGGCCCGACATACAGGCGAAGCCGGAGCCGAGCCGCTTGGGTTGTCTGAGGGATTCTTTCAGGAACTTCGCCTTGTGTGCACGAACTGTAGTCTGACAGGGACGCAGATTGAGAAAGTTCTGGATGCGGCGCGGCGCAAGATTTCTACGCCTTAAAGTTGCTGGCTGTTGAGTTTGTAACAGGCGTGTAACGAAATAGTGAACATAGCAAGGGAACCAGCCAAGGTTGCGAACAGAGCGAAAGATGAAGACCCGGTTCCGGGTTGAAGACGAGAAGTGAAAAAGGAAGTGACTGTCTGTTGAGACCCGTGCTTTTCCAGCGTTGCAGGGTGCTGGCTTTGTCGACGCAAGATTTAGCCAAAACTACATAACGGTATCGGGCATCATATGTATGCCGATAATGACCATGACACGGGTGCGAGTGGCGACACCCGAAACTTCAACGGAGTAGTAGGCCACAACATCTGTTTTGTGCTTGAAACTTGTGGTAGTGATGTATAATAGATATTTCCATAGCACCAATTTTTCCTTTGCTAAGTGGATCGACGCGGAGGTAGCCGATTGCTGACAAGGAACAAAACAAGTTGACATAGAAGGCTTTTTTCGTGTGTCAGCCTGATGGACCGTCTCAGAATAGACGGTCTTTAACGAACCGATGAGAAATCGGTAGAGGAGTGGGAGAACAGCATTGTCGGCGGCATTACTGTGACACCAGCGACAGAACTGACTGGCCTGATCGACAAACAGAAGGATGGACTTCCCTCTGAGATAATAGACATGGATACTTCAGAAGATCATCCTGTTTCGTACCTCATCGTCTGAAAAGCCCGATACAAAATATGACGGCTGTACGCATTTATGACTAAAGACGGCGTGACAGAATCATAAATCAGGATGCTGGTTCAAGACTAGCATATTTGTTGGCTGCAACAACTCCAATATAATTTTCAACACTGTCGAACAAAACCAGGTAGCACCTTGAGACTAATACTGGTGGGAGCAAAGAAAGTTCTTTCGTTAATGCTCCATTCTAAGCATTGGTAAAAACTACTGCCCTCGTGTGTCATTCATGCCTGGAGAAAATAATTTCAACTTATGCGAACGTCCATTCCTGTTATAGATCTTTTTGCTGGCCCGGGAGGGCTTGGTGAAGGTTTCGCGAGTTATCGGAGGAACGGAAGCAGACGCCCATCGTTTAAGATTCAACTTTCGGTAGAAAAAGATGCTCATGCACATCGGACACTTGAACTGCGAAGTTTCTATCGGCAATTTGTCTACCTGGATGTTCCTGCGGATTATTACAAATATCTGCGAGGCGAAATTTCAAGAGCCGAACTGTTCGATCGGTTCCCTGTGCAGGCAAGGGCTTCACGCACAGAGGCGAGGTTGGCAGAACTTGGGTCCGATGATGATGATAATATCAATCACTGGATTGAAAGAAGGTTAGAGATCAGTCCCAACAAGGACTGGGTTCTCATCGGCGGCCCCCCCTGTCAGGCGTACTCAACAATAGGACGGTCAAGAATGCGCTCGGGCAACCCGGAAAAGTTCGCCAAAGACCATAGACATTTTCTTTATCGAGAGTACCTTCGAATTATTGCCCGCTTCCAGCCTTCTGTGTTCGTTATGGAAAATGTGACTGGAATATTATCCGCGACAGTTGATGGCAAACCAATATTCGAGAGAATCATTGCAGACCTAAAACAGCCAGTTGTTGCTCTTCTAAGACCAGATGAACCGACAACCACAATACCTGGGATTTCTCTGGACAAGAAAACAGAATACGAAATTTTTTCGCTTGTAATGGATCGGGCGTCTCCCAATGATCTTCAGCCTACTGATTTCATCATCAAGGCTGAAGATTATGGCATTCCTCAAGCGCGACATCGGGTTATTCTGCTGGGCGTTAGAAAGGATTTAGGCGCAACTCCTGGTGGGCTTACAAAGTATGGTTCTCGTGTTGCTGCCGGCAGGGTTCTGCGCGATCTGCCAAAACTTCGTAGTCGTCTTTCACGACAAGAAGACAATGATGATGAATGGAGGGCGGCAATACGACGTATTCTTGATCAGCCGTGGTTTGCTCAGTTGGCAGAATCCGACGAAGACCTATTTATCGAAAATCTCAGATGCACAATTGAAAATGCTGCTAACACTATTCCTGCGGGATTGTCAACAGGCGGCGAGTTCGTTCCGTGGGAGCCACAAGTATCTTATCGAGCCGATTGGTTTGAAGACATGCGTCTCGGAGGCGTCTACAATCACACTGCCCGTTCACATATCGCTGAGGATCTTCACCGGTATCTTTTTGCGGCCTGTTTCGCTCAAGTCTACAAGTCCTCACCAAAAATGGCTAATTTTCCAAAAGCGTTGCGTCCTAACCATAAGAACGTGGCTCTAGACGCTTCTGCTGACCATTTTGATGATCGTTTTCGAGTGCAAGTTGAGCAAAGGCCATCCACAACTATTGTCTCACATATGTCTAAGGATGGTCATTACACAATACACTACGATCCGCTCCAGTGCCGAAGCATGACGGTAAGAGAGGCAGCACGTTTACAGACGTTTCCGGATAATTACTTCTTCGAGGGATCGCGAACACAGCAATACAAGCAGGTTGGTAATGCTGTTCCCCCTTTGCTCGCATCGCAAATTGCAGAGATTGTTTACAATCTCATGGAAACAATTCATGGATCAAAGCAGAGAAAACATCTATTTGTATCAGAAACTTCTTCTTGACTGGTGGCAAGAAGGAAAGAGAGACTACCCCTGGAGGACAAACAGAACACCATATCGTGTGGCCGTATCTGAGTTCATGTTGCAAAGGACCAAAGCCGATCAAGTCATGCCTGTATATCGAGACTTCGTTAAGAAATATCCAACTCTAAACGATGCCAAAGAAGGTGATCCTGTTGAAGTTAAAAGGATGCTGTTGTCACTGGGATTAGCATGGCGTGCAGAGAAATTCGTCAACTTTGTTAAAGAGGCTTCCAGCCAATATGGAGGAGAACTACCAGTTGACGCGGAGAAACTTAAAGCATTGCCCGGAATTGGCGACTACTCCAGTGCTGCCATTAGTTGTTTCGCCGATGGGCAAAACATCGCTCTGGTTGATACAAATATTGTCCGAGTTGTAGGCAGAATATTCGGTCTCAAGATTCAGGGTGAGGCGCGTCGGCGCTCAGACGTAAAAAGAGCAATCCAGGCCGTTGTGTATTCACCAGACCCAGTGAGTTACCACTATGCGGTCCTGGATTTCGGTGCGAAAGTTTGTACTGCGCTTCGCCCCCGATGCAACTTATGTTCTTTTGCTGTCGATAATCGTTGCGCCTACTTTGCCCTGATTCAACCACAGAGTGAGAACCAGAGGAAAAGCGATTCTGGTCGTTGACCTGCTAAACAATGTCAGTTATCAGATCTTCCCGAAGACCATCTGTTTCAACGACAACTTCATCTTTTCTTTTACTGTCTCTGACGCCAAATTTTATTTTCGACTTAATACTGTTTTCTGGTAACATGAGTGCGAAACCCATAGTCACAAAAGCCCTCGGGCCTTCAGCGGTTTTGACATATTCTGGATCGTTGCGGTCCCGCACCGGGTAGAACAGAAGAACTGCCTGTTTCGGGCGAATTAACTCTTGAAGATCGTCACTAAATTCAGTGGCTCCATGCCGACCAACCAGCGGTCTGGCAATGTCTACATCTCTCGATGTGGTATAAACTCCGTATCTTCCTGTTGGTGTCTCTGTCCTGGAACGCTCTACAACATTCAGATCAGCATCATTAACCGTCCAAGTTCTGTCTGTGTCTGCTATTGGTGCGATGAAAAGCCAGCGGTCTATTTCAGGATCGCCATGTTTTCCGGCGAGAAACTCTAATTGCAACGCTAAATTTTGCTTAAGGTTAAGCCAGCGATATGTTTTGAGGAACTCGATTATCGCATCTGGTTCTATTTCTGTGACAAAGGAAGAGTTCTGAAGCGCTTCCTTTTCTGTCTTAACCTTCAGCGATCGTATCTTCAATGTGCGGTTCTGAAGCAGTGACTTCATCGCCGTCTCATTGTGAAGCACGTCTTCGTCCCTGAAGGGAGCCAAGGTCGATTGTATATTCTTACCACCAAAGTTCTGTGACTTGATGACAGCATTATACATCTTGTTCGTTGCCGTCGGTTGTAATAGGTGGGCAGGCACGAGAGGAGGCACCTGCATAGGTGTTACAGGTTTTGAGCCATCACTAGGCATCGCGTAACGCTGCAATTCGGTACGAAATTCCATCTCGTCACGGCAGACTGCCTCAAATGCTTTGAATAGATTAGTTTTTTTGTATCTTGTTAAAGGCTCATTTGTGCCTATGAACAGGCGGACTAGATCCTGATAACCTTCGCGAAACCCGAACCATCTGCCCATCTGCATCAAGGTGTCCGCAGAACGCGTAACTCTACGGTAATAACTAACTGTAAGTCCCTCGACCGTGTAACCGCGTGATAACTTGACACCGCCCACTAGAATTTTCCATATTCGATCCCGGTCGAAATCGGGAGCATCATGATCGCCATTGACCACAATTACTGATCTACCACCACTACGTAACCGATGAAGACATTCCCCTAAAAACGGCAGTAACTCGGAGAATGTTGACGGGAGAGGCCAAGGAGTCTCACGTTCATTACTTATCGGAAGAAA
The DNA here is from genome assembly GCA_965213825.1 of Capsulimonadaceae bacterium. Classification (GTDB taxonomy): domain Bacteria; phylum Armatimonadota; class Armatimonadia; order Armatimonadales; family Capsulimonadaceae; genus JANXMY01. Next base: position 79,025 of record CBDCAE010000005.1, on the reverse strand, counting down.
ATCATTCGTCCACAGGCTTTGAAGACGCTGAAGACCAGCCCCCGCATCGTATCCAGAGTTTTCTAGCAAGCGATCAACTGTCCTCGCAACGGTTTCATGTGTCTCAGTGCTCTGCGAGTGGTGGACGAGCATAGTGTGATGCTTGAACCTGATCTGTGGGACATGCTTCTCGCGAAATAGTTTGATGGCACCGGAAAGGACGTAGGCGTCCAGTGCTTTTTGCAGATTTTCTGGCTGCTCATCCGATCCGGTGACAGGGCGTACAAACGCACGTTCATTTGATAGATACCCTTCAGGAATTTCGGCTTCAAGATCGTGGAAATCATTGGCTCCCATGTATCCCTTCGGACGCGGAAGTGGAACAAGAAAATCTTTTGGAAAAAGATCAGCAGCATCTTCAGGATTGATAAAGACATTTGCGAACGGCGTAGCAGTATAGCCTATATACTGCGCCCTAGGCAGTTCTTCCAAAAGACCAACTATGGCTCTGTTAGTAGCCGTTCGCTTTTTTCGTTGCTGAGGACTTGGTTTGGTGGTGTCTACTGATGCCTGATCAGATTCATCATCAATAATCAGAGCAGGTATATCTCCAATCCGCACCTTTTTCTGCTCCTTGATCCGTTTCAGGTCCGCTGCAACCTTCTTCAAAATTGCTGGGCTCTTCTTCACCACCATAATCCGTGCGGTTGCATGTTGCAGATTGACGGAATGATAAAACGGAAGTGACGGATCAAAGCGTGGAAAATTAAGCGACTCGATACCTTGACGCAGTGCCTGATAATCCTCGTTTGGCCCGGTGAGGCGTTGCCAATCAAACGCGCCCATCGTCGAGGGCAATGTTCCATGACTCAGAAACGCGCTATAGTCATCATCATTTGCATATTCGTGTTCAAGAAACTCTATCCCGACCAACTCTTTATCAATACGACGCTGTGTTTGCTGGCGAAGATTGTTGGTGGTTCCGGCAAGGACAATGATCAGCCTGTAGCCAGCATCAGCGGCGCGGGCAATTACGCCTGTGAAGTTAGCGGTTTTTCCACTCTGAACATAGCCGATAACTAATCCTTTCGCCTGGTAGGCTTCAGCACGCTCCGGATTTGATATACGCTCGACTACTTTCTCGGTGCTATCAGCCAGTACCTGTACACTTTCCTCAGACCAACCTGCTACTTCCCGAAGTTGCTTGCAATAAGCGTTCCAATAGAACTCTTGTCTTGATGCAGATAATTGGTACCATGGTTCATGCTCCTCAGCGATGACGACAACAGGCTCGATCATGATGTATGGCGGGAATACATCATCCATGAAATTACGATCTTCTCCTTCAATTCCAAGACTGTCGTATATATGCTGCCTGCGCTTGTTCGAGTTTTTGAGGGTGTCGGCTATCCACGCCAAATGACCCTCAAAATCCCATTGTTGAAGTTGCCTTTTCACTACGGCTTTTATGGGATCATTTGCATCTTCAAGCCTGAGCCAATCGATTAACTTCTGCGTCGTCAACGTCTCGCCGGGCAAAAGTTGGCTGGAAAAAAATTCCAGGTTTCTACCTAAAGTTGTGGGTCCTGCCACCATACCGCCGAAAGCACTCTTTACAATCTGCAGAACGGTCGATACGTTAAAGTTTGACAATACTTCCTCCCACCGCTGGTAAAATAGAACAGAATGGATCGCTCCCATCCTTAAAGCCCATACCTTCAATATTCACGCGATATTTCACATCGCTGATCCGGTTGCCATCATGAATGCTGGCTATAGTCGACGGTGTTATTTTTGGAAAAGATACGTCAATCGGCACGATTACTGGCTGTGCTCTCATAAAATAAGTTGCCGGGTAATGTATTGCGTACTCATCGCGGTATCCAGAGCCATTTGTGAGCAAGTCATTGAAGGTCGCAAGTTCTTCAATATCTCCGCTCAACAAAGCGCGGACATTCTGAACCGCGCTTGGGAGCGATAAGTTAGTTGGTGCTAGACCATATTGTAACGACAAAAGGAACAACCGCCGCCCTAGTCCATTTTGCAGTTGTTGAAGACTACTAATAATATGCACGCGCTGTAACGATCGGGTAGACTTGACCTCAAAATCATGATCAGTCAGACGAAAATCGTGTTCTTCAGCAAGAGGCCCAACCCAGAAACGTATCGCCCGTGGTCCTTTGTTCATGAGCAGACGCTCTAGCATCCAAAGTTCTCCAAGAAGGCCCAGTTGCTGGTCCTCAGTTAGAACTGCTACTGATCGCAACAGGACCCGCCAACTGTCCAGTGTTTCCCCGAATGCAACAAGGGGATCCATTTTGTCACTTTGAATTTTATTGGCAATAGTGATCATTAGCGAATAAAACTCAGCGTAAAGAAGCCTGCTACCGGTTGTAATATCAACAAAAGCCTCCCCTGCGATCATGATACGCTCTATTTTCACTTCTGATAGTGGACTTGGGGGGACTGTACATTCATACGGATACGGTACTCGCAAACCAATCCTCGCGCCTTCTGGATCAACGAAGAGATCAACCGGAGGTGAGCCGGTAACCCGATGAAGCCCTGGTATAGCCTCAGTGATAATTGTGTTAAAGTTGTCCCATGTCAGGTGTCTAGTTGCCTCAGCCATTGTGGTCTCCGCTTACTATCGCGTACAATATAGAATTAAGGGCTTCGGTTGCTCTTGTGCTTTTTTTGCTTTGCCGTCTGCTCTGCAACTCATCCCGCAACAGCATGAAGAGTAGTGTCTTTGCAACAGTAGCATCATTTGTTGACGCTCTTGTTTTCTGGGATAGTTTCTCACGATACTCACTGTTCAAGTAAATACGGCATTCATCGGCAGCAGCATAGAAGACAATGTTTGGTGGCATTTGCTTCCATTCAAAGTCTATTGTTCCAATCATGTCATTTTTCTCTGCCAGGACCGACTTCATTGCGGACTGAAGTTTTGGCAGTATGCCCTTTCCAGGAACAAGGCACGTTCTTCGTAGATTCGCCTGCGACTTTCTGTATGTGCTGACAGCATCCTGAACAAAGTCTGTGAGCGTTGTTTTTCCGCTCGAAACCACGCTAAGAGCATTACGAAAGTCCTGAGATACATCCGTTCCTGACTTCTGCACCTTCAAACGAAACACGTCTCCATATTGATCGTTGATGTCAATCTTGATCCGTGCCAAGGAAACATGTGGCTCGGAGTCGCTTTCTCGCCAACCATTCCAGCCACCTGCTTGTATAAGACGGTTGTTCCGATATATATAAAAACCCTGCCGGGCCGCAACATTTCCTCCACCCAATTTGTAGCCTGGAAGAACCGACTGAGGCGGCCAAATATGAGCCTCCAACCTGAGTGGCGGAAGATCAGAAAATAGCATTTTGAATATCTTTGGGTAACCTGTTTTACCAGTGCGTATATAGGAAAACGGGTCGAGTGGCTTGACAACAAACTGCGGACCGGGCGCATCCGTTTGGTAATTATATGTGTCTACCGAGATTTGACATTTGCTTTCGTTAATAAGACGATGAAAGACCAATCCAAGATGCTTGTCGATCTGTCTCAGAATGCGCGTTAGCCCAGCCTCGAAACCATGCTCTAAAACTTTGAATTGATCAAGTTCGTCCCACACAATGATAGACCCATGCTGGATGATGTCAAAGTAAGTCCAGAAGCCCAAAAAAAAATTGTGTGTCGCAGCATCAGAAATCTTTTCCGTAAGCCAACCTTTTTCAATTGATGATAAAGTCCACCGACGACCTGTTGATACTTCTCGATGTCTTGTGAGGACAGTTAAAGAACGACATTGACTGAATGAAGCCGTTTTCAGACCCATGCCGTACTTGCCTAGATCTGACTTTTTGTGTTTTTGGCGTACGCCAAATTGCATGGCTCGTCGCATCTCGGTGGGCGACATTCCACGACCATCATCGACCACAACTATCCGTTTGATGGAGTTAGAATCGCGATAGAATCGGATCAGGATATTGCCTGCTCCGGCATCGATTGAGTTGTCTACTAGGTCTGCTAAGGCTTCTTCAAGTTGGTAACCGATTCTGGCAAAAGCCTGCGCTACACCACCTGCATCTGGCTTTGCTTCTTCGTAACCAACCGTTGGTAGATCTTCAAAATTCATTTGCTCAACACGGGTGAATACGGAATTATTTTGGGAGTTTTGTTATGGAAAGGCAGGGATAATATACGTTATGTTCGCTTGTACCTTCACCGATTCCTTCTTCCCATCGTTGATGAAGTTCTAAAAATTTTATCCGGGATCTGGAAATCTTTATGGTTGTTTACTGAAGTTTGTCCAGTGTGATATTGGTTCTTGTCAACACCGGGAAGAGACATTACAAGCAACACCTCTTATACCAGTTCCAGCCGACTTAACTGCTCCGACGCCGGGAACTCCCGCACCCTGTATCGTTCCGGATACAGCCCCTACGCTTCCAGCAGATCCCCCAAAACCGCTTCAACCCGCGCCCAATCCGCCATGCCCAGGATATTCGGGTCATTCGCAGTGCCGGCCCCAATAAACGCAACGCGGTCCACACGCGGCAAAAGCGCATCCACCCCCTCAGCCCAGGTCGCGACCGACGACAGATTCTTGCTGCTTCGATCTTCCATCACCATGACGCTGGCAACAAAAGTGTCCATGCCTTTCTTCTTGTGCAGTGCCTCCAGCAGCCCCTTCTGCTCCTCGTAATCCCCGCCAGCGTCTGCACGAACAAACGATGCAGCGAGATATACTCTGGATGACCCGCCGGCGGCAGGAACGGCACCCAGCCGTTGTCCAGCCGGAATGCGTAGCCTGTCATGGGCCGAGGCTGTTTCAGCGCTTCTTCCGTCAGCCGCGCCATCGCCAACAGTCCTTCGGCGTCATCTGCCCCGGTAATGATCAGACTATTCCGGTTCGGCACCATCGCCACGGGACGCCCCTTCACCGCGAGGCCGCTGACGATCTCTGCGAGATGCAGACGCGACGCATCATACACATCGTGCCAGGCCGATACGAACAGCCCTGGCCTCGGCGACTGGAAGCGGCCCAGCCCAAGAGTAAGCAAATTGTCATTCGCGATAAGAACGGCGTCCTCAAAGGTCATTCCCCACTCGTTCAGATCATCAACGGATATGCTTCTCAGGCTGTCGGGTTGATCCAGTACGACTTCCAGTGCCAGATGCCCGCCGCCGAGTTCGCGGAAGAGGATTTCGGGCCTTTGGGTCCCTGCGATCTCGTCACGCAGACGCTGCACCTCAAAGTAGGTGCGCTCACGAACACGTGGACGCAGCGCGGTTTTGGCATAATCTGCCGTCGGCTCCACGGCCGCCAGTACGCCCTGTAGATGGCGTGTGAAGCCTTCAAGAACTCGGCTGCGCCGCCAGGGCTTTGCGGCAAGGTGCTCCGCGAAGATGTTGCCGAGGTGAATGACGATCTCTCGGTCGGCGGCTTTCAGCGAGAATGTTTCTGGGTCATACACCACAGAGCCGAGGCCCGATGTCTGGACAATCTGGAGAACGGCATGAGCGAAGGCGTCTTTGTCGAGTGGCTTGAAGAGCATAGCGCCGCCCCCCAGCGGCTCATAAATTATACCAGAGAAGAAGCGCTGCAACAGACGAAGCAGTGCAACTACGAGCAGGAGTCTGTTCGGCATTTGCCGAACAGCCAAGCATCAGCAGGAAGCCGACCACTGCACTTGACCTTGACAACGAACCGTAGCGCCGATCAAGATTTTATGGGATGGACGAGTTGAACCGGGAACTAGCCGAACTGCCCGAAGGCCGCAGAGAAGACCGGGACAGCAAGGGCAAGGAGCCCGCAACTGTTGAACACTTACCTGAAGCAAAACGAGGTTGAGAGAACGCCACCACCCCCGGAGCCGGAGCGACAGGGATACGGGCGAATCCGGTCGCAACGGCGATCATTCAGAGTGCGTTCTAAGTCTGTTGAACAGGCGCATCAACGCGCCGAACAATGTCACAGTCCCGAACGCTAGGGCATAGGTTGCGAATGCCAGAAAGCAGAAACCGACGCCGCATATCAAGAGCAGGGTAGCACCGGCAAAAAGATTGTTGTGGGTTGATTGATACACCGCTTTGCTTGTGCCGAGAGCAAAGTTTCCTATGCTGATGAGTCCCCATGTGCCCAAGACCAACACGACCAGGCGAATTATAAATGTAAGCAGCATCTTATTTACCGAGGTTCCAGTATTTCTGGCTCGCTCTTGCGTCATATTGTTGGCTTACCGTTAGGCCTTTGTATGTGCAGCCCGGAGGGCTATCCTTGAAAACTTCGTAACATTCGGGCGGCGGGGGTGGATGCGGGGTAGGTACAGAATGAACAACGAGCACGATACCCACAGCCCACACGATCAAGGCCGCGAGGCACTTATAGACCGTACTCATATAAAGCGTGTATCTGCCGAAGAAGCGGATATAAACTAGTCTTCCCATCCCAAGATAGTCGGCATCACGGAGGATGTTTTAGAGGCCGGACAGATCCAAAAATGCAAACGGCCGTAAATTGTATGTTACGATGCTACCGCTATGGTTGAACAATCTCCCGAAACAACATCCATTAGCCCAAGCCCGGCCCCGTTCGGGCGCAGGTTCCTGGCGAAATTCGTGGATCTCCTGTTGGTAGACGCTTTCTGCGGTGTCCTTCTCATTATCTTTGCTGTTCTTCAAGCAGACGGCGTTCCCGGTACAAGACTCGTTTTCTGGCTCATTGGCGTGTTTCTCTTGTTCGGCATTCTGTATCTCGCTGTCGGGACAAGTGGGGGGCGACAAACACTCGGCTACCGACTGGCGGGCTTGCGCGTAGTGCTTGCCGGTTCAGGCGATGTACCCATTGGATTTGGCCGTAGTCTTGGCAGAAGCATGCTGGACTGGTTTTTCTATGGGCTGACGCACTACTTGATCGGACTGGCGGACTATGTTGCAATCTTCGTCACGCCGCAAAAACAGGCGTTTCATGATTTAGCAACCAGAACGCGGGTGATTGCCGCCACCCGTCCGCGCTATCCTGCCCTTACAGCCTGCGCGGTTCTGGGCTTCGCCATTCCCTTTGCTCTTGTGTTCGGCCTGGTCCGTCCATTCTTGATGCAATCGTTTTATGCTCCCAGTCCCTCGATGGCCCCGACGCTGCCGGAAAACACACACTTTCTGGTGAACAAAGTCGTCTACCGTTTTCATCTCCCCCGGCGCGGCGACATCGTGGCGTTCCATGCGCCAGCCAGCGCCGCTTCGTACCTGTCTGGGGGTGACGATTATGTAAAACGCATTATCGGCCTGCCGGGCGAAGACCTGCGGGTAGCAGACGGCAGGGTAATGATTTACGGAAAGGGTACTCTTAGGGAACCCTACATCGCGATGGGCTACTCCAGCAACCTGCCTCAGCCGGAAAGTGAGGACAGCCAGGACGACTGGTTCGAGAAGCGTCGCTCGTCGCTGGTCAAGCATGACGGTATCTGGTGGATCCGGGTGCCCGTGGGGGAGTATTTCGTTCTGGGCGACAACCGCAACGACAGCAATGACTCGCATGTCTGGGGGTTTCTGCCACGCGGGAACATCGTTGGCAAAGTGACGCTTGTTTATAGCCCCCGCTTCGAGGACTTGTAGGAATCCTAGGGTGTGCCTGGTAAGCCAATGCTGCATTCGAACACGATTGAATGCGGTACAGTGACATATGGCTAAGAAACCGCTTCCAGGAAAGCACCATAATCTTCAAGATGCGACTAAATCCTTGGACGACTTCGACCGTCTGGCACGAAAGCGCCTGGGTCTTCCTCCGCCCGAAAAGTTAGTCAATCCTTCCCGCCGCCGCTGGCTGCCGCCTCTTCTCTTGCTGTTTCTGGTGGCCTGTGTTGCTGGTTACGGCTTTCATCTTCATCAAAAGCGTGGTGCTGTTGCGCCTTACCCACAGCCCCTGCTGGTTTCCTTTCTGGACGTGGGCCAGGGAGACAGTGCGTTCATTCAAACGCCTTCCGGCAAGAACCTTCTTATTGACACTGGACCGCCATCTGCCAGGTCCATGCTGTTTGCCGAACTTCAGCAACGCGGCGTAAAACGGCTTGACATGCTGATCACTTTGCACCCGGACCGAGATCATTATGGTAACACACTTGCCGTGCTGCAACGCATCCCGACAGCGCCTGTGGTGGACAGCGGGTTCGTCAAGGGAAGCCTGACCCAGTACGATCTGCCTTATCTTCCAAAATGCTATAATAACCTATGAGTGTACCACCGGGCGGCTCCGCCATGATCAACGGCGTTATTTACCAGATGCTGTGGTGCTTGCTAGAAGCATCGCGTATGCACGTGCGCCAATCCAATCAGGGCGGTGAAGGGGAAGGCTTAGTTCAGGCAACTCTAGTATTAGAACCATCGAGTGGCGGGGATGCTGCTCTTATTCGATCAGAAGATGAATCTATCGTTCAGTTGAAGGCGCGTTCAGACGGCTCCGCATGGTCATTGCACGATCTTGTGCATGATGTTCTTTCTGACCTGTACCGGGCCGTCGATCTGGAACGGAGCCAAAAGTTTGTGTTCTTTACGGAGGGCCACCAGGGCAACTGGCAGGAAGCGCAGGAGTTTTTCAGCCGCCTCAGAAATTTGCCCGCACTTGAAGCAGGGCAACAAGTGCCAGATATTTTAGACCCCATGCAGAACATCCACTTTGGAGGTTCACTCGCCCTTCCCAAACTCAGCAGTAATAATCCAAAGCCGCGAGCATCAACTCTGAACGAGCGCGATTTCTTCGAACAGATTGTACTTATACTTCGCAAGAACAAGGAGTTCGCGAAGGAGCCAAAAGACGTAACGCAACATCGTCTCCTGAAATTGTTGACCCATCTGGAGTTTCGCTGGGATGAGAAACAGAGCGCTCTACGTGATCGTATCCTTCAGCACTTGCGGCTCATCATGGACATTCCCGACACTGCGGAAGAGACTTTACGCTCCTTGATAACCGCGTTGCAAGAACGGGCGATCCATGGCAATGCGCCAATAGAGGCCAAAGCATTCTTTCACGAGCATGGGCTGAGTGGAGCGCCGTTAATCAGGCGACAGTGGCCGCGCCTCATTGACTCGGCCACAGTCATGCTAAACGAGCGGTTGACAGCCTTGTTTGACTACAGTAGTTCACAAGATGTGCGCTCTGCGGACATAAACCTCATGGATGACTCCAATGTGTCTGCATGGCGACGCGGTTCAGCATCATGCCTTGCATTAAGTGGCGAGAGCGGTCAGGGCAAGACATGGCGTCTGTGCGGCCTATCATGCGCTCTGAGCGCGGTGGCTCCGGTGGTTGCTTTTCAAGGGGGGCGGAACGCCAGGCAGATTTTCACCGACGCCGCCCATGATTTTTGGTTCACCCTGTGTAACCATAATAATCATCTACGCCTGGATCAAATTGCTCGGCGCTTACGCGAAACGGGCGCGGTTCCCTCCGGGGACTGGCTGTATATTGTAGTGGATGGCGTAGCGACAAGTGGCGAAGCAACCGAATTGTGCCAGGAAGTCGGCTCGATTGATGGGGTGAGGCTGGTCTTCACCACGTCGCCTGAAGTTGCGGAGTACATTGCACAGAAGCCTGAACTGAAGAGCGTTGTGGTTCTTCCTGTGGTGGACTTTACTGAGGAAGAAGTTAGGCGCTACGTTGTAAATAACGATCCCGTCCGCTGGCATGAAATTCCAATCGATCTCCAGCGGATTATCCACCGTCCACTTCTCGCCCGCATCTATCGCGATTTAGCACTGTCTGGTGGTTTCGACGGTAAGAATGAATATGCTCTTTTTGACACCTACTTCCGCCGTCATCTAGTGCAGGAACTTCATCACGCAGGCTTTCCAGGGGCTGAGTTGTTTCTGATGCGTGCGGCCCTCGCTATATGGGACGGAAGTCCATATCCCTGGACCTTCAAACAGATCATTCAAACCTTTGATTTTTCTGAGGCTTTATTAAGCGATCTGTTGCGGCGTGGCTGGCTTCGCAGAGACATTCGTAATCGCTTCTCGATCTGGCACGACCGGCTTAAGGAATGGCTTGTTGCCCATGCACTGGCGGAAGACCTGGAGAACGAGGAGCGTCAAGCGGTAGAGGTGGGTGAAGCACTGGCTACCATTATTTCTCACGGTTTAAGATTTGGCGTACAAAATTCTAACGCCCACCGGCTGATGGCTTATGTCCCAATGGATTTATGCTGGCAACTTTCACAGCGCCAAAAGAACAATTCAGCGGTCATACAAACTCTTGACGCTCTTCTCGCCACAGTAGAGGAGAAATCCGGCGACTTCCCGATTGCTGATAGGCTTTACACAAACTTGCTGCCGACTATTGGATCAAGTATCGCTCCGGCCGTTTTCTTACGCCTGCTCAACTCCAAGCGAGACCACAACGACTGGTTACGACGAGAATGGATAACGGCTTGCCTTATCCAGTTGGAGACGGAAGCCCTAGTTCCTACTGCGATCGGCTTGTTGGACCACGACGATCGAGAGATTCGTCGTAGTGCCATCGAGATATTGACGTGCCATCCAGCAGGTACTTCTTTACTCCCCCTGTGGTATTCTTACCAGGAGAAGATGCGGCAGTACATTGACGAAGCCGCCGGGTCTGATAAAGAGGGTTTAGAAAAACAGCCCGAATCATCATTTCAGAGAGATGATGAGTGGGAAAGGACACTTCTACGCCGCGCCCTTCGGGCTTCCGTCGCACTTGGTGTCAGTTGGCTTCAAAAAGAAATAGACCGTATTCCACAGATTGCTCAGGCAAAGAACCAGGATGGTGCATACATGGATGTCTTGATCAATCTCACGCGCCACACTGAAGATGGTGGGGCTGTCTGGCGAGATTGCAAGGAAAGTCTGCGCCCGTGGGCCGCAGATGATGACCACCAAAAATCCCACTGTGCGAGGGAATTTGTTGAGGCTATCTTCGACTGGAAGGACACCAGTGAAGTTACTTGGCTTCGCAACAGCGCGAAAACTGACAAAGATCGTTTGAGTGCATGCTGCATACGCGCTCTCGCCAGAATTGCTCCTGGCGAGGCGTTGGAAGCCTTGTCCGATCTTCCGTTGGACCAGGTACGGTTTAGCGCCAGTTGGGGATTGAATTATCTTCTTGCACAAGATTTGGAGGCGACACGGGAAAGATTAACAGAATTGTTAAAGATCGATGAAAATCATAGATCTAGTTACGTGGTTGTATTTGATCAATGGCCGGAACTACTGTCAACAGTTACACGAGATTGGCTTTTGGATGATGAAGAGCCTTCTGGAGAAACTGATGCTAAAATTGATTTCAAGTGGCAATTTATCGATCGTTTAGCCGACACAAATGATTTCCTTTCCCTTCGCGTCCTTTGGCGAAATGCCGGTGGGGAAGTGGAGGAGCGCCTTGTTGATCAGTGTGTCAATACTGACACCACCCACAATCCATATTTAGAGAGGTTAAGCCGCGCTCTTTTCAAGATGGCTGGTTCTGGCCTCACTCGAATCATCAACTACCACATCGCGTCGGATGCTCACTTCACACGAATTGAAGGCATCAAACAGGCACTTTTGAGACCAGACGAGAAGACAGTTCGGCTATTGGAAGGATTCGCCCTTTACGACAATCGGCAAATCGATACGAGGCAAACTGCTGGGACGCAAAGCGAGTCGAGTCAGAGAGATTCTCTCGACATTTACGCTTATCTTTCCCAAACAGCCTTGGCTGCGATTAAAGCATACAAACCTTTGATTGCGTCTGTGGTGTTGAGAGCAAATAAAACCGGACTCGACGTGCTCAATGAAACTGGTGGCAACATAAGGTTCTCAGACGATGACATGGCTCCAGCAATCCAGGCAATTGACAACAACCCGAAGAACCCAGGTGCAATCTTTGCTCTCGGCGTTGGGAGACGGACGGATTACATTCCTTTCATCGTCAGTGTTCTGAAAGCAGAAAGAGTAGAAGTCGACAATGACATCACCAATGCTTGTCATTATGCGTTAGCGGTCATGCCCAATCTGCCGGCGGAAGCAGTAGAAGCGCTTGCTCTTCGGCTTCCACATACGCATAGTGGTTGGCTTCTTCTACCCCCATTGATGAACAATCCGTCTGGATCGGCTTTGCAAGTTCTTGTAGAGTACCTGCGTACTGGGCTGATGATGTTTCGGACAGGCCCTTATTCAGTTGCCGATGTGAACACTCTTGCCGGAGTGGCGGAATATCTCTTGAAAAAGCGCGATACTCAGGCCGAAGCCATTGTATTATGTAAAGCACGTTTTTGTGAAGGACAAGAACTGGACTCTGCGGCCCAACGGATAGTAATGGAACTCGCTCCTTGTGCGAGAGAATATGACGCTGTTCGCGAGGCGCTGGACTGTCAGCAAGTTCGTGACTACCTCTTGCTGTCGGCCTTTCGCCCTAGCATCTTTGATGGGACTCAAGTTGTGCTTGGTCTTGCTGCATTTCACCCTGGCGATGCTTATGCCGCTGGACTGAAAATATTACAAAGCGAAGCCACTCAGAGCAGGCATGGGGATGCTCCCTGGCTGCTGCTGGATTTGGATCAGAATAAAGCAATTTCTGATCTTCTCAGATTCATGGCTCTGGGGAAGCCGTCGCAAAGTATCCGCCACTCCATTGCTCAAGCACTGGCAGAAAAAGCAACAAGCAATCCAGATGTTTGTAAAATCGTTTTGAGCCACGCTTCGGCGTCCTCGTCCCGTGAGCGTTCTGATGCCTGCTACATACTGGGCTTTATGCGCCCAAGTGAGGATGTAATAACGGCAGTGAGCGATGCGCTCGCTGATGAAAATATCACCGTTTTCCGGGCGGCATGCGAGGCATGGCACAAACTCGATACGGCTCGTCATATAGAAGAACTTGTCGAAGCATTTCTAGTTGAGGATGACAAAGCAAAACGTTGGGTTCTGCTGGATGCGGCCCTTGAGACAGGGGATCCTGGGGAGTCACATCGTCCCGCCCCCGGCTGGCTTGAGCGAGCGGCGGTCCATCTTACAAGACTTGAATGGGATTATATTGCTGAGAAACTGAAATCCCGTCGTGAACAACGTGACCAGGATTTGGAGCGCACCGATAGGCTTCGGGATTTCGAGTGATATTTCTTCAAAGTAAATCATGATGAAAAAAGTGCGGAGAGACTTAAAGTTCAATAGATAGGTTGAACTCGATGACCCCCTGGCAGTACGTTGAAATTTATGGGCTTCTGCTCGTGCTGATTGCGGTTCACGAGGCAGGGCATCACCTCGCCGGCGCTCTTGTCGGCTACCGCTGGAAAGGCTGGATCGTCGGGCCTTTCCAGGTCTCACGCGAGACCGGCGGCGGGCGGGTGCGGTTCAGCCTCTCGAAAACGCTCTTCAGCGGGCGAGCCTATGTCTTCCCCCACGAAAGCGACACGCTGAAGCGCCGGGCTATCTTCATTCTCGGCGGCCCGCTTGCGACGCTGCTGCTCGGCGTAGGACTGCTGATTTACTACCTGCATCTGCCCGGAGAGCAGCAAGATAATGCAGTCGTTCTTTTGGCGATGATCGGGCTATCCGGCTTATTTGTTCTCAGCAGCGCCGTGCCGCACAGCCACAACGGCTTCAAGAGCGATGCAACCCGGCTCATTGAACTTTGGAAAGATAAAGATCGGATGGCGCGTGACACAGCGCTGATGACGCTGGTGAAAGCGCTACAAAATGGCCAGCGTCCGCGTGACTGGGACGAGGGTTTCGTGGCGCGGATGACAGCACTCCGCGATGGAAAGGCCAATGAAGCCCTGGCCGCGCATTATGGGTTTTACTGGGCGGCGGACCGGGGGGACTGGGTGCAGAGCGGGCAGTACCTTGATCGGGCGCTTGCGCTTCGGACGACCCTCTCGGATGTGTTCCGGGCGATGGTTGCACTGGACGGCGCGTATTGTGCGGCACTGTTCCAGCACGACGCGGCTGGGGCTCGTTGCCTGCTGATGGAAGCGTCCGAAGCCAAGGCAGGCGACGAAGAGAGCCGGGCTGCTCTCTTGTCTATGAAACTACGGGCTGAGGCAGCCGCGCTTTTCGCTGAGGGAAAGCCGAACAAAGCGGTCCAGAAAGCCCACGAAGCGCTTGCGTCGCTTGCGTTCGTAAGGCGAATGATTGCGCTGACAGATTCTTGATTGAGAGGATAATTGCCTCCTGCGCTAAAATGTAAAGCGCATCCTACGGTTTTAGGCTGATGCTTTGCTGAGTCCATCTTGCCTCGGAGAAAGTGGAAGAGACAACATTATCATCTACGCTGAACTTCTCAGACAGGGCGTCGTATCACGAACGAATACCATATCATGATAAACTACACAAACTTTACCACCTGGATCACCCCAACAATCATCAAACCGCTTTTCTACATACTGAGTTTCGGGTGCATATTGTGGGGCGGGAGCATCCTGGTGGCAAATGCTTCACACCGCACAGGTGCGAATTCATATACCGTCGGTGATTCAACGCAGATTGCCATCGGCTGGGTATGGATACTCCTCGGCCCGCTCGCCCTGCGCGTCATCTGCGAAACAATCGCCGCCATTTTTCTACTCAGCATGGGCAGCCAGAATAATCCTGCCGTGCAACCATTATCTGAGGGTAACGAAAATGAACGGGCTATTTGAACAACTCGGCCATGTGAGGCGCGGCAAACTACTCTTATCGCTTTCTGAGCCGCAGCGCGAAGACATACACCGGCGACATATGGAACAGCAATACTGGCACTTTTCCCACAAGTATGGCGCGATGGATATTGAAGAAAAAAAGTCAGGCTGACGGACGGATACGTGCGAGATGTGGCGTGGGCATTGTGATGCAAAGGGGGTTAGTAAGCCGGTCGGCACTAGGGCGAAGAATTTTCGCCCCAGTGCCGACAATCGATAGCCGGAAGGGACTTCATCGAACAACAGACGAATAATAAGATATGGCTTCCTCCAGACGCTGGAACTCATATTTGCGATCTCCATGTACATCAACGATGTACGGCTTCCAACTTCTGCGTTCGTCTCGTATGGTTATACGGCGTTCGTAATCCCACCATAGCCTTGTAGGGTCGCCCCAGTTCAAGTTCGCCATAACAAAAGCCAGTGACGGCGGCATCCGGCGCAGATATAGGTTCTGGGCAACAAGAACAAATGGGCCGCTTACTGCCTGCCACTCGCTGCCCTCTCGAACCACCTGCATGGATGACGTTTGAGACTGAAGCCATTGGGTGTACTCGGCTTGCTCGGCCTTCTTTTCTTGCCGGCGTCGGCGCTCCCCATTTTGCCAGTCTTCCGCCTGCTTTTTTCGTTCTTCCTCTTTGGCTGCAAGCGTCGCCGCGAATCTAACGTCAATATCTTCTTGTCGCCTCTGTAACTCTTCCCATTGAAGTCTGGCTAAACGACTTAATTCTTCAGTTTGCAACCTTGCCAGACGGCTTACTTCTTCCGCTGCTCGTCTTTGCTCTTCCTGCACGGCACAGATACACTGTATCTGTGCTTTTTGCGGTTTGATAAGGATTTTGTTGCTCTCAAATGTCCCCGCGCGGATACAGAAGTTGTCGAAATCATCAATAGAACTCTCATTCTGAATATTGATCTCAATGATCCTTGCAGAACCGAACTTCGCTACAGTTGAGGCATGAGTAACGCACATCTCCACATAAAGGATACGACTCGGATCTTTGGAACTGGAAAGAAGCACATCTACGACGTATTGATTATGCCGTTTTTCAAGATGCGCCTCGTCAAAGTGGTGCGTCAAGTCCCATGCTCGTGTTGCGGTGCCTAAGTCTTCATGACAAACAGAATAATCATTTCGCGACGCACAAACAAGCGGATGAGATAGTTCAACAACGAACGGTTTGCCCTCACGCACAGCCTCCTTATAACGAAACACAAAAACATTTTTGGCAAGGAT
Organism: Capsulimonadaceae bacterium; assembly: GCA_965213825.1. GTDB lineage: Bacteria > Armatimonadota > Armatimonadia > Armatimonadales > Capsulimonadaceae > JANXMY01. The sequence continues at coordinate 63,145 of CBDCAE010000005.1, read as the reverse complement.
ATGCAAGTAAGTCTCAAAGTTGCATTGAGAGACGCTGTTGTGGGCAAAGTGATGTACGCGTTTTGGACCCATCCGCGTATTCATAGCATTGCCGCAACCAAGACAGAGAATGTCCACTGGCCGTTGCCCCGCCAATTTTGTCACGTCAAGTATCATGCCGGCTTGATCGCGGGCGAAACGATACTTCTGCCCTGACTTCTTCTCCATCAGCCCTTACTCCCTGAGACAATTGAAAAGCGAACAGTTCGAGGTTGGTTGAAAAAGCGCAAGAATCCTGCTAAATCTACGCTTTTGCTCCAAAGTATTCCTAAAATTGTTGACACATATACCCCGCGTGTGTCATAGTAGACATAAGACGAACAGACGTTTGTTTCAATTATGAAATGGTAATAGATCAAAACATGGATGAAGCCACGCATCAACCACAGAGCAGGCTGAAAAGCATCACCGAGAAGCCAGGCAACAACAAAACAACAACCGTGACGTACTGCCGCCTTCCCGGCCTGCTGGCTGGGGCCGCCCGTGGGAAACACGCAACTGCAATTCGTGGGCCGCTGGTGGTTGCTGAGGGGCGGATCGTTCGCGATGCTTGCTCACTCGCGCTGGCGAGCGGGGTGAAGATCGGAGCCAGTGTTGTGCAGGCCCGCCGGCTCTGCCCGCTGCTGCTGGCTGTGCCGCGAGAAGCCGTAGACAGCCGGCGGGCGACAAGCCGGTTTCTGGATATGCTCGCGGACCTCTCACCCATAGTGGAGCCGGACGGACCGGATGCGGCTTATGTGGATGTCACCGGGTTGGACGCTAGGACTATTGGGGGTGCGGTGGAAGTATCAATCCAGCGTGACTTAATGCTTCAACCGATCCTTGGCTTTGGCCCTTCTCGTCTCGCCGCCCGTGCCTGCGCCGAGTGCAGCCTGCCGCTGGGAGGCTTGGATGATGCCGATGTCGCTTGGCTCTGGCCCGAAGATGAAGCCGTGGTCGCCCGGCTCAAGCGCCTCGGTCTGGATACGTTCAGTCAAGTCGCGGCAGTGCCGGAAGAAGCACTGCGCCTCCACTTCGGCCGGATTGCGCCGCTTCTCTGGCGGCGAGCGCAGGGCGATGACCTGACTCCTATGCGTTCTCTTTACCCACCGCCCCGTGCCGATGCCCGGCTATCCTTTGACGAGTTCCCCCTCAGCGACCGTTCCATGCTGGAAACTGCGCTCGGCATAGTCACCACAGAAGCGGCGGTGCAACTGCGGCTTCTCGGTCGGCATGGGCGCCGGGTGGTGTTGCGCGTCGAAACGGAAGCCGGGGAGCGGCGCGGGGAATGGTTGCTACCAGCACCCATCCAGAGCGCGGAAGACGTAAACCGGTCGGCGCGGCGACTGCTGGGCCAGATGCGGCTTCCTGCGCCCGTAATCGGTCTACGGCTGTTAGTGGATGATCTGGAAACGCCTGTTGCCCGAACACCGGATTTGTTTGCGCGGGGACCCGGGGATGACCCGGCCAGCCTTGCCGCTGTTCGCCGTGCTTTAGAGGCCCGGTTCGGCATCAGTAGTGTCCGGCTTTTATCTTGTTTGCCCCGAACCGCCCGTGACGAGCGTCGTGCCAGCCTCGGCGAATACTGGCAAGCACGACAGCAGGCTGGCCGATGAGCCGCCTCGCTGCTAGGTCCGTTCAGGTGATTTGTACGCCGGGGGGTGTTCCTACGGTGATCGTTATGGGCCGAACCCGTCTCCTGGTCTGCGGAGTGGCGGATCGCTGGCGAGAGTGGTTTGACGTGCTGGATGGAGAACCGGAGCATGAAGTCTGGATTCTGGAAACCGACGGCGGCGTGTGCGAAGTTCACGGGCTAAGGCCGTGTTCGTCTACGGAGCCGGCGTCGGGGGAAGAGGATGCCCCTTGCGTGGAATGGCTACTTTGCCGCTGGGAAGACTAAGCACGAAGATTGTCACTGGAGGATCGTTATAGCCGCCCCGCAGTCATTTGTTCATCTTCACAGCCAGAGCGCGTTCTCATTTCTGAACTCCTCGGCCTCCGTGGAAGCGCTTGTCCTGCGTGCCGCTGAACTGGGCCAGCCCGCACTGGCCCTGACAGACACGGGCAGCATTACAGGCATCCCCACTTTGGTGCGCCGGTGCCAGCAGGCCGGGCTAAAGCCCATCGGCGGCTGCGAGGTCTGTATTTCCGGCAAGGGGCGGCTGACTTTGCTCGCGGATGGCCCGGCCGGCTGGGCTTCCCTTTCGGCGCTTCTGACGCTTGCCGCACTGCGCGATGTGAAGCGTGAAGCCGTTCTTAAGCACCAGACGCCGACGGTGGATTGGGAAGATCTCGAAGTGCATCACGACGGGCTGGTCTGCCTCACCGGTGCATCCATGCACGGTCATCTTCCCGTTCTCCTACGGCTTGGTCGGTACGGTGAAGCAAAAGAATGGCTGCTATGCCTCCGCTCTCTGCTGGGTGCCGGCAACCTCTTTGTAGAAGTGACCCGCACGTGGGGCGACGGCGAGTGGGCCGTCTCGCACCGGCTTCTGGAACTGGCCGATCATCTTGGCCTGCCGCCGCTTGCCACTAATCCTGTCCACCATGCGGCCAAGTCCGGCTACGCGGCTTACGAAGCCCTGTGCCGCGTCCGGCTTGGACTCGCTCCCCACGAGCAGCACGCGGAACTCCCTCTAAACGGTGAAGGCTACTTGAAGGGCGGCGAGGCTATGGCCCGTCTGTTCGCTGACAGGCCGGATGCTATTCAGAATGGGTTGTCACTTGCCGAACGCCTCGCGTCTCCTCTGGATCCCGATGTGCGGCATCTGCCGCATTATCCGCAGGTGCCGTTGGGAGAAAGTCCCTTCTCCATGCTTTCTGAACTCGTGTGGTGCGGAGCACAAAAGAGGTACGGCGACCAGCCAAGCGCGGAAGTGCGGGAACGGCTGGTTCGGGAACTCGAAACGATTCGGGAACTTGGCTACTGCGACTACTTCCTTGTCTGCTGGGACATCTGCCGCGAAGCAAAGCGGCGCGGCGTCCGTCATGCTCTTCGGGGAAGCGCCGTCGGAAGCGCCGCCGTGTACTGCCTGGGGATGTCCGAGCATGACCCGATCTCTCGGCGTATCTCTTTTGATCGCTTCCTGTCATTGGCGCGGGCCAAGCCGCCTGACATCGACATTGACTTTCGGCACGATCTGCGGGATGACATGATGCGCTACGTCCGGGAAACCTATGGCGACGACCGGGTGGCGAATGTCAGCAACTACGTCACTTACCGAGGCCGGTCACTCTTGCGCGATCTCGGCAAAGCGTTAGGGATGAATACCGGGGATACCGACCGGCTGCGGGAACTGCTCGGCCACAGCCGGGGCGATGATCTTGCAGAGCAGATCGCCCGGACGCCAGAACTTCGGGCGCTGGGGATCGAGCCGGAGCGCTACGGCGACCTTTTTGCCCTCTGTGCCAGCCTTGCGGGCCTGCCCCGGCACCTCGGCACCCATTCGTCGGGTATCGTCGTCTCCGATGTCCCCCTGGCCGCCGTGTCGCCGCTTCAATGGGCAGCCAAAGGCGTCACGGTGGTTTGCCTGGACAAAGAGGATGTCGAGGCTCCCGGCGTTGGGCTGCTGAAGATCGACCAACTCAGCCTGCGGTCGCTGACCGCCATCGACCATGCGGTCGAGACGATTACGCTCCGGGAGCCGGACTTCAACTACGATGGGCGTGACCGGGAAGACCCGGAAACGCTGGCGATGATCCGGGCGGCGCAGACGGTTACCTGCTTCCAACTGGAAAGCCCGGCCCAGATGTCGCTTCAGTGGCGGCTCAAGGCTGACAAGTTTGACGACCTCGTGGCTTCTGTCGCGCTGATACGGCCCGGTCCGCTACTGGGAAAGACGGTTGCACCCTACATCGCCCGGCGGCACGGCCTAGCGGAAGTAAAATATCCGCTGCCGGAACTTGAACCCGTCCTACAAGAGACTTACGGACGCATCTTGTTCCAGGATCAAGCCCTCGACGTGGTGCGCGTTGTCGGCAACTTCGAGCCGGACGAAGCGGACCGGTTTCAGAAAGCGATTACCCATGCACGGAGCCGGGAAGAGATGGCAAAGATGGGCCTGCTGCTCTGGGAGCGGGTCAAAGACCGGGGCATGACCAAGAAGGCGTTTTCCCGGCTGTGGAAACAAATCGAAGGATTCAGTCAGTACGGCTTCTGTCATGGTCATGCGGTGGCGTTTGCGGACCACGCGCAGGGGACAGCCTGGCTTCTGAGGCATCATCCCGCAGACTTCCTCGCCGCCGTGCTTTCTGTGGAGCCATGTGGGTTTTGGCCGGTGTCCACGGTGGTAGCCGAGGCCCAGCGCCGAGGGGTAGTAGTCCATGGCCCCTGCGTCAACCGTTCTGAGTGGCAGCGCTGGGATGTGAGTGATGAAGCAGTGGATGACGAAAGCAGTTTGCCGGCAATCCGCTGTTCCCTAGTCTATGTGCACTCCCTGCATGGAGCGGCAGAGGCTTTAGTAGAAGAGAGGACCGAACGCGGGGCGTTTGTTTCTCTATCCAACTTCTGCCGGCGATGCAGTTTTCTCACCCGTGAACAACTGGAATGGCTGGTGCTGGCCGGAGCACTCGACGGGCTGGTCCCGAACCGGCGGGCGGCGCTGTGGTGCCTGCCGGTTCTGCATCAAGACCCAAGCAGGCAAAAGCGCAGAGCCAGCCGAACCGAGGCCACCGGGCAGGGAGCGCTGGGCCTGCCTGAGCCGGAGGCGCTGGCCGTGGGGCTGCCGGACTTCACGGCAGGGGAGCGATACGCCCGCGAGTGGACGGCACTGGGATTCTCCCCGGGAGGCCACCCGCTGATGCCTTATCGGGAAAAACTGGCCGCACAGGGTATGCTGCCGTGCGCCGCACTTCAAGACGTGAAGCCGGGTTCAAGGGTGACCTTAGCCGGGCTGGTGCTCCGGCCCCACCGGCCGCCAGCGGCGAGCGGGACAGTGTTCTTCACGCTGGAAGATGAGAGCGGATTAGCACAGGTGACGGTCTTTCCAGACGCCTACAAGCGCATGGGGGCTACGATCTATACGGTCGTGGCTCTTGCGGTGACGGGCGTTGCGACGAAGCACGGGGAAGGGATGTTCTTGGCCGCAGAAAGCGGTAAGACCTTGTCTTAATCGCGGGTTGATGCCGTCAATGTCCTGTTCGTGCAGAAGCATTCTCGGCAATTGCCGCTTCCAGCATCTGGACGAAGTCAGTCAGTGACACGCCCAGAGGCTGAAGGTACTGGCGCAAAACCAGGATGTCCGGCAGCGAAGCGCCGCGCTCAATGTCAGACACACGGCTTTGATGAACCTCAAGGACGGCCGCCAGTTCGCGCTGAGTAAAGCCCGCGTCCTCCCGGAGCCGGCGCAAAAGGGCCTGGAGCCGCTTCTGATCCGGGGTATGCACGCTTTTTCTCACTTCCTATTGTGCCGCGCCGATCGCTTTGACCGGAAATAACGATATTGCGCTTTGTTGATTTTTAGAGTAAAATTAACAACTGGCAAACAGGCGCGAATCCGGGCATGGGGTGCTTTGCATGGAGAAGAAAGCCGCCCGCAAAGATTGAAGGGTCTTCAAAACTGCTCTTCCTCTCTTGCTAAGTGGATAGGAGGAACACAGATGGGCTTTATCGTTTTAGTTTTGGTCATAGGCACACTCATCGCGGCAATCTGGGGCCGATCAGTCGCGCAAGGATACGTTGCAGTCGTTTTAGGCGGGGCAGCCGTTCTTCTAGGGGGCCTTGTCCTGCTCATCGGCGTCCTTCTGGTCATCACGCCGAGCACCAATATGAGTCGTGCCCACGGAGCCTGGGACGCCCCGCCGCCGGGCCAAAATCCTTTCTCCACAGCACCCAGGCCGTACTATGCCCCGCCCACCGCGAGCACCAGCAGTTCATCACCGGTTCAGCCGAATGTTTCTCCCCCAGCCACGCCGATAGTCCCGAATACTGTGAACATCGTCCGGCCCCGCGTTGGAATTGCTATGCGGTCTCTTACGCCGGAGGAGGACTCGGCCGTCGGCCTACGGGCCGGTATCGGTCAATGTGTGACTTATGTCGTGCCGGGAGGCGGTGCGGCAGCGGCAAATGTTGTTCCGGGAGATGAAATCACTAAGGTCTACGTCCGCAATACTTGGTACTGGGTGGCGACCCAGGGCACTGTCACTCAGGCAGTCGAAGCGTCCCCGGCAGGTTCATGGACATGGATGGAAATGCTCAGGAACGGTCGCATCTACCGGGTACGGCTGCAAAGCGCCGCTTGCGTCGTCAGAAGGCTGTGATCGGATCACAAACAAGTTTCCGATCTAACATCGTCACGCTGAGTATATCAACAAACAGTTGAACGCAAGGAACCCAAAAATGATCGAGTTACAGACGACCCGCCCCCGATTGTCCATCAAGGTTTATCCAGAGCGAGAAATTGTCGAGATCACTCCGCCAAACGAGCGGTTTGTGGTCGTGTCCATTGGCAACCCCGGAACCGTGCCGGCGAACCTGTCAAATCTTGGTGCGGTTCCCGTGCTGAGGCTGAAGTTCTCGATTGATGCACCGGGGCAAGGGCCAACACGGGAGCAGGCGACGGAGTTCTGGCAGTTCATCCGAAGCCACCTGACCGGGTTGGAAATTGTGATCTTGCACTGCTCCGCTGGGATTATGCGGAGTCCAGCACTGGCTCTAGCCCTTTCTCACGCTTTTCTGGGCGGCGAGTTTCCGGCAGAAGCCGACATTGAACCGAGCACGGAAACGTACCTCGCGGCTGTAGCAGCCTATCCGGCAGTCTTCGGGCGGCCATTCCCGGAAGTTCGGCTTGAGGAACTGGAGGCAGACTAAGAGTTCCGGCAGGGGCGTGATTTGTGGTCGGCGCATGATTTGGAAAAACAGTGAGAACAACATGAACGTGAATGACTGGATCGAAAAACTTGGCACCGCCGACCGCGAAGAAGCAGAACGGGAACTCCTCAGCATGGGGGCTTGTGTCGCCGAACCACTGATCTGGGCTGCGTCCGAAAACTATCCTTCTTTACCGGCTGACCTCAACGAAACAGGCAAGGCTGCTGTCCGCATCTTGCGCCATCTTGGACCAGAGGTGATTGAAGCATTTTTGACAGCGCTGGACGTAGACAGAGATACCTTCGCGGCAGTTGAGTTTTTGAAGAATAACAATTTGGCCGAACCGTCTTTGCTGGTGCCGGTACTGGTAAAGAGTTTGTGGGATTATCAAGTCATGGACTGGGTTTGTGCCATCCTCGGCGACATTGGCAGTCCCCTCGCAGTCCCAGATCTGCTTAATGAGTTAAACATGTTTAACCCGGAGAATTGGAAGGATCAGTTGTGGGACGCCTCAGCAGACCCGGTTGACAATTGTGAATCGATCTTGTTTGCATTGGGGCAAATCCGAGATGTTAGTGCTTTGGAGCCAGTCGCCGAATTCCTTGAGCATCCCCACAGCGAAATCCGAGTTTCTGCTGCCGTTGTTTTGTGCCGCATCGGAGGGCCGAAACTGGAAGTGCTTCAACAAGTCTATGCAGAAGCGTTGGTTGACGTAAAGGGCCAAGAACCTCGTAAAGTCATACGCGCCTTACTTATGGTCGGTGAATTGGGCGGGCCGGAGGCGACTCAGGCCGTTGCTGCCCGTATCTGCGATCCAGCACCTCAGATACGGGCAGCGGCTCTCACTGCAATCCACCGCCTGTCACTGAACGGCCAGACGGTCACCGTCGGTGAACTCCTGCTATCCTCTCTTTCAGATCCATCTGTTCGCTTCCAGGCCCTCGACATACTGTATGGCAACAAAAAGTACATTGACAGCGTTGCCAGGCACATGGCTTCCCTAATTGGGATTTCTGAGGCTGAAGCCAAAAGAAGAGTGTTAGAGCCTCTCGTTAATGCAACAAGAGACGATGATTCTGATTTCAGATTTAAGGCATTGAGAACGATTGGAAGGCAAGAGCGCGAACATGCTGAACAACCTGTTCGGGCAATTCTAGGACGCTATTTGACAAAGGAACCCGAAAACCCAAACTTCCTTGACTGGTTTGAAATCAAACGCACACTGGAACGCTTCGGTATTCTGCAAGAAGCATTGGACGCTGAATTGATAGCCGCGTGGAGCGGTGAAAACCAGTCGAATGACAATGCGATTTTAGCAGATTTAATTCTAAGAATTGTAAACCACGGGGCAAGCATCAACGCTGCCGACGCAAAAGGGCAAACCGTTGTGCCGTGGGCCTGTAAAAACGCCCGCACGGAATTGCTGAACGATCTGCTAGGCTTCGCCGTCACAGAGAGCGACGTGGACGCAGTGACTCTCTTACTAAGAGCGGGCGCAGATAAGAACGGTCCCTCTTACAGATGCAGCGACGAATCATTATTAAGTCGTGCATTATTCAATGGACACACGCACATCGTCCAGTTATTAGTGAGTAGTGGCGCAGACGTAAACGTCGCCGATAGCAGCGGGTGGACTGCACTCATGCTCGCCGCCGTATCTCACAATTCAGGACTTGTGAGCCTTCTGCTAAACGCAGGTGCAGACAAAAACAGCAAAGATGAAGACGGCAACACCGCACTTTGGCACGCGACAAATCCCCGGGATGCGTCGTCACCCACTGACCCACGGGTTGTGGCAATGTTGCGCGATGAGGCCGCAGACGCGGCTCTCGTGTCGCTGTGGACGGACGCGGACGGCAAGTGGGATGGTCAGAAAGCCGGCGCCATCACTGCATCAGCCTTAGATGCTGCCTTAAACGCCGGTGCCTATATGGAAGCGTGCGATACAGAGGGTACTACAGCGCTCATGGTTGCCGTATTTGCTCAAAACTTCGAGGCTGTGAGGCTGCTACTTGGCCGAGGAGCAAACGCGAACACTGAAGCCTTAGACTGGAGGACGCCTCTCATAGATGCAGCCTACAAGGGTTGTCTGGAAATCGTAAGCCTTCTTCTTGAAAAGGGAGCAAAAGTGAACGCTATTTCTGTGGATGACATCACTCCACTCATGGAGGCGGCCCGGCAAGGGCACTCAAATATCGTACGACTACTTATCAGTGCTGGCGCGGATAAGTATGTAGTGGATGACCAAGGTGACACAATTCTCAAAATTGCGTCAAATGGAGCCAAAGGAGTAACCATCGAGCAAAGACGCGGCACCGCCGCCGTGGTGCAGGAGGCACTGAACGCTGACCTAGTTGCACTGTGGGCAGATGGTGCCCCATCGGATGATGCTATATTGGCAATCCTGGAGGCAGGTGCAGATATTGATAGCACCGATGCGACAGGATGCACTTCCTTGATGCAAGCCTGCGAACATGGTCAGACCGAGACGGTGCAATTATTGCTTGAGCCGCCTGAAGATTATGGGGGGATGTTAGTAGGTTATAGTTATAGTCCACCGGGTGCCGAAGTGAACACTCCCCAGCCTGAAACTGGATGGACAGCCTTGATGCTGGCTGCTTCTAATGGGCACAGCGAAATCGTGGAACTGCTGTTGGCGGCTGACGCAGACAAAGGTCGCACTGATGCAAATGGCAACACCGCACTTTGGCACGCACAAAAACCGAGAGGCTTTGTGTCAGAGGAGGCAATGGTTCGCATGGTTGTCGCTTTGTCGCTATGAGACGTTCCAGTGCCTCTACATCATGAAAGCAGTCAATACTTAATCAGACGGAAGAAAGCGCTTTTGATACATCTGTTATGCTGTAGGTTTCTCGCGCAGGCGATGAGTCGAGCGCCCAACCGGGAGAAATATAATGGACGAGTTTCGGCCAATGGAACTTTGGGCGATGGGGTGTCAGGTACGCCTGGTGGACCTGCCGGGCCTGCCCATTACGCGCGTCGTAGCAGAGGACGCAGGGGCTAATCATGCGGGGTACGCCTTCCCACGCCGCCGCCCCGACGGCACCGCTGCCGATGACCTCATGGCCTACGTGATGGAGCAGGCCCGGTGGGGACGCCGACGGTTCCGCGTGGAAGCGGATGGCTCCGGAGACGTGGCGCTGGGCGTGGCATTCGGGCTGGCCCTCATGTTCGGCGCTCCTGGGGCTTCCGAGCAGGGACCACTCGGCGGTGACATCCACGGCCACCTCCAGCGGGCCTACGATCGGTGGCGTGGGGGCTACCTCCGCAAACACCGGCCCCGCCCAGGTACGGTAGATAAGTAACGGTCATCGGCGAAGGAGGAGGGCGCCGGGGACGCCGGTGCGCGTGGGGCAGAGTTGACAGACGTATTACTGACCTTGAGCCACTAGAAACACAAAATAAGATTAGAGCACTTCGTTTTAAGTTGTGCGCCAAAAAGACAAGGTCAACTTTCACATACGATCAGTTTCTAATGTTCTGACTGGAAACTTCGCCGCCCCCGTGGTAAACTTTCAGAACGTGGAAAATACTGAAACAACTCACTGGAGCGACGACAGGGTTATTGGAGAAATGCTTCGCCATCTGCGGGTTGCCCAGCGCGTCAGCCAGTCCCGTATTGCAGAGGCTTTAAGCCTTCCGCAGACAGTGATAAGCCGCATTGAACGCGGCGAGCGCCATGTCACGCTACGCGAATTGCGACTAGTCTGTGCCCTGCTTGACAAGTCTCCTCTGGATTTCGTTGCCGAGTATATTCAGCGCATGAACGCTCCAGGCCCTAAATAAGCCCTGACGAAAGATTTTTCGTCAGGGCTTGACTTTTAGAACGTAGTGCGCTAAAATACGACATGGCTTATGAGAAGAAGCGGACTGAGGGAGTAGTTCATCTCACTTACAAATACAAATTGAAGCCGCGAAAGTCCCATATTCTCGCCCTGGAGTCTATGCTGATCACGCAGCAGCGACTTTACAACCGCGCCCTGGAAATCAAGTCCCGGTTATGGCGGGACGAACAGAAGGGCATTAGCCACTCGGAACTGGTGAAACTTCTGGTGACGCAGGGCCGGAAAGACGATCGATGGCTTGAAGCCGCAAATTATGGTGTTTGCAATCAGACATTGCTTCGCTTAGATAAGGCATTCCAGGGGTTTTTCCAGCGATGCAAAACGGGACAAGCACCAGGGTACCCAAAGTTCAAGGCTCGCGCTCAGTGGAAGTCCTTTCAGTATAACGCGTATGGGAATGGCTGCCGGGTTACTGGCAATCATGTCTATCTTGGCAAAGCGATTGGCACGATTAAGTTCGACTTCTACCGACTGCTTCCCAAAGAGGCTTCCATCCGGACCATGTCCGTGACCCGGCATCCTGACGGCTGGTATGTGGCACTTCACCTGGAAGTTCCATTCACTGCCCCTGAAGCATCCAGGTTGCCGGCTACAGGCATCGATCTGGGCATCAAAGCGTTCGTGACGGCCGCCGATGGTAACCAGTGGAAGACAAGAAAATTCCTGCGCCAGAGCCAGCAGAGATTGGCTCTGCATCAGCGGGCGCGGGCAATGATGAAGGCTGGTACCAACAAGCGCAACAAAACCAGTCGTTTAATCCGGAAGATCCACCACACGATTGTCTGCCAGCGCCAGGAGTGGCACCGGCGTATCGCAAAAGACCTGGTCAGCAAGTATGGGACGATTTTCTACGAAGCGCTCACGCCGCAAAACATGGCACGCAAACCGAAGCCTCGGCCCAGCGGCGATGGCGTGACCTTTCTGCCAAACAGTGCAAAGCGAAAAGCGGGGTTGAACAAGGCCATTTTCGACGTGGGTTGGGCCACATTCGTTCGTGTTCTTGCCGCCGCAGCGGAGAAGCGTAGCGTTGCTATTTCTCCCGTGCTTGCTCGCAACACCAGCCAGCGATGTTCTGCTTGCGATGGGATGCCATTGGTAAAGATTACTCTGCGAGTGCGGAAGTACAACTGTGAGCATTGCGGACACACTCAGGATCGCGATCACAACGCGGCTCGTAACATTTTGGCCCTCGGCCTCAAGGACTCAGCGCCGCTTGCGCTGGCCGTCTGACACCGCAGGGTGCCTGAGCGGCAAACCGGCCTTCGGGCAGGGGAGCAACGGCCCGGACGGGGCCGCCTTTCGGGGGATCCGCGTTCCGAAGGTAGGACTTGAATCTGCTAAGGGCGGGGAGCGTTCGACTCCGTAGAACTCGTTCATTTAGCGAGTATTTTTACGAGCGTGAGCAGGGCAACGCCCATTCAAATAAACACAACAGTTCTGTGAGGCGTCCCGGATATGGCCTGGTCATGAGCCGGTGTCACGGGCCTAGTCAGTGGCTGACGGTGGTGCTCTCAGCCGACTCTGCCGCCGTCAGGGTGTCCAGCAGGCCGGGGGCCTGCGTCAAGTCTAGCACGATGTTCCGACTTCCCCCCGATCTAGCGTTGTAGAGGGTACGGGCAACATTTTCTCTTCGGTCCGACGCCGTCTCCCCAGCCATGGCGAAGAAGCGAGTGAAACTGTAGTTCAGAGTGGTCGCCATCTTCATGGTTCCGGTTGTCCCGCCCTGACCGGCGGGGCCGGGTAGCGGGACGAACACGTCCGACGGGAGCGGCTTCCGGAAATCGTCCCAGGAGCCGTATTGGAATTTGGGAGAGCGCGAAGACTCGTTGGCAGGCGGTAGGAGCACTGGCCGGTGGGTTGCGCCGGGGATGAGGAAAGCAGGTGGCAGCAGAGATGCCAGATGCCGAGCCAGGTTCATCACTGCCCTTGCACGAAGAAGCCGCCACCGGTCGTACAGAGCACCGTCCACCGGCAGAGGGGCTTCCCCCTCGGCGTCGAAGCCGGACACACGGATGTTGGCTCGCTCGTCCATATAGTGGGTCGTGTACACGTCCACCGGGTCAGCGTGCGCGGTCCGCAATAACGCCAGCCGGCCTGCCTCGGTAAAGCCCAGCGGCATGTCGCCGAGGCCGCTTGCATCCATCCCGCCCGGGGTGATGTCCTGGTAGCCTGCCGGGGGCAGGTCTTCCCACACCATTCCGCCCACGCCCTGAGTCGCGCCGGCAGCCCGTATTAGCGTGCTCAGGCGGTCCCATACCTCTGCTGAGAACGGCGACACGGTGTCGCTGGCGTCCGGACTGGGGTAGCGTGCCGACTTGTTAGCGTCCACCGCCGTGCGGCCCAGGATGTCCCGGTCCCACAGTGCTGCCGGCGTTCCCACTGCCCAGCGCAGCAGATGCACGTCCGGGAGGACTGATATGCCGTCCGCCGGTCCCACCTTTCCCGCCTCGGCCAGCAGCGCCAGCGCCATGTCGTCGTCCCGGTGCGTCGGGCCGGGCGTGACTTCCAGCCAGAGTTCGTTGAGTCCGAGCGACTTCATGGCCGCGAGGTTACGGGTTAGTTCGGCGGCGTCACGAGGGGCTAGGAGCACAGCGCGGTGTGTGAAGCCCTCGACCAGTGGGCGCAGCGGCCCTGCCGGGGTGGGCGTGTCGCGGCGAAAGGCGGCCGGCAGCCTTGCCTCCAACTGCGCCTGCTGGGCCGCCTGCTCGGCGGATGTCAGGCGGGGTTCGGGGAGCAGGCCCTGGTAACTCTGGAAGACAATCACCGGACCGCCCAGCGATGGCAGCATCATCTCCAGCATCGCCTCGGATTGGACCGTCACGGTGCCGTCTAGCGTCGTGCCCATGTTGTGCTCCTCGTGATCGGCCTGGAGCAGACGGGCCTGCTCCTGCTGGGCTGGGGTGAGCCCAGCAAACGGTACGGTCAGGCCCACGATACCGCCGCCGACAGGGTTGGCTTTCCGCGCGGTCCAGATTTGTTTTTGCTGGTTCTGCGTGGGAGCGAGCGGATCAGCCGGGTCCCAGGGAATGTCCTGAATGGTGTAAGGGGATGTCGCCGCCGGATCATCCTGGGGCAGCATAGCCTGTGCTTTGTCCTCGAACTCTTTCCAGAGGGCGTGCCTGGCGCCGAGGCCCGTCAGGTCGTCAGTCAGCACAAAGGCCGGGCCGACCTTGCGGTAGGTGCCGCAGACGCACAGGGCCAGCGCTCGCAACAGGTCCTTTGCCTTGGCCGCCTTGGGTATTCCAACCAGGGTCACTGTCCGCGCCCCGTAGCGGGCATCAGCATACAGTTCCCGGTGCAGGGACGCGCCAATCCGTGCCACAAGATCATCTACGTTCTTGACCCTGCCCAGCGGCACGGAGGCAGTGAGCGGGTCGAAGTCCAGGTCGCCAGCCTTGGGAGCGTTGGGAACCGTCTCGCGGACCGTCGCGCCCAACTCGTGGTCCACGTCTTCAGTCTGCCCGTTCATCATGTAGTAGCGCGTGGGCATGCCCGGCAGGTCCGGCCCGCCCGCAAAGAGGTGGCTATCCGGGTTATCGCGCATCGGAAGGGCGAGGTCCACGATGTATCCCAGGCGCAGACGTACCTGGAGGAGCGCGTCGCCGGTGATGTCCCGCTGGGCCTTCGGACCGCCCAAATCCTTCTGGACGACCAGGTGGCCGCCGGAGAACAGGGCCATGAAGAGGCTGCGCTGTGCGTCCGTCTGGAGGTCCTGGAAGCCCAGGCCGGACTTGCCGAAGAACACCTTCCACTGGTCCTTAGTAAAAGTAGCCGCCAGCAACTTGAGGACCTGGCTGACGGGCATCCCGTCGTAGGCGTTAGGCGTGTTCGGTGGGCTGTACACAACAGTCATGTCCGGCGGCGCGATAGCGGTGACGCTCTCCCACGTCTGGGTGAGCCGCCCATAGGCATCTGCGACCTGCGGGACAGGGGTGCCTAGCGGCAGGGGCGCAGGATCGGCGTCTTTGGGCGGCGTGACCTTCTCGGCGGCAACGGCCAAGTAAACGGTGTCCGCAGGGGCTTTGGCTTGAGCCAGTGCCTGAGCCAGCGTCTGGACGGCGACGGGGGCGGCAGGCGGCGTAGCGCCCTGGGCATAGGCGGCGTTCATCGCGGCCAAAAGGCAGAGCGTGGCGAGGACGGCGGACAGGGACATTTTCATCGTGTTACCTTTTTGGGAACCGTTGCGGCCATGTTCGGATCTTCCGTGCGGTCGGGTAGACCCGGATGCATTCTAAAGTTAGAACGGTGGTGAGGGCAGAAACGGTTCGTCAAGAGATAGCAATCACGAAATTATTTCACTTGAAATTGCTCTGGGCGTTTCATCGAACTTTGACAAAGCAGTCTCCGCGCCATTGGAGATCAAATACATGACGGCGCGACTGCTTGTCCATGTTGAATCGGAATACGCGAATTGTGGAACCGAAACGAGGAAGTTCGTACAGGAAGTGATCTGTATCAGGGGGCATCGGCAACATCTGGCGGGTTACATCCCTCAGCCTGCCGCTGTGTAGGTGATACAGTGCAAAGTCGTTATAGTCGCCCCGGAAATCGGGCAAAACTGACGGCGACTAAAGCGGCTTCGCGTCGTGCGCGAAATACTGCGATCTGTTCTGCGGGCGAGGAGTCAGGATGCACCAGCAAGTAATCATGGCCGACATCAATGATGGGATGATTTTCATGCTGTAGCAGTTCCCGTTTCTCCTGCCGCGTCCCCGGATAACCGACTCCAAGTGACGGCAGCAAATTGAAATAGTCAATCACACTCAGCCGCTGCACTCGGGCCTTGGTACGATTGGCAGGCATCGGGATTGGCTTGGCTTCATCTCGCACCGCGCTCGATAATAATATTAGGCAAGTTGCCAAGCATCCGAGAATAAGGTTAGCGATTGCTAGGTACGGTGTCATGCTTTTCCTGATTTTTCTTCGTTGAATGAACCGCCGCTAAGTTCGAGACCGATGCAGTAAAATCCTTGTCACCTATCCTTGAGTCCAGGCTCTGGATTGCTGGCTGTTTTTGGGTGGCCGGTAGATGCCCGAAAAACTCGCTTCTGGCCTCTTCTATGCCTCTGATGGCAGATTTGTATACCAACGGCCTACTTGCAGCCGTAAAGCCCGTTTTGATGCCACCCTATGGCTTCAGGCCCGGCTTTCAGGTGTTGGCCCCGCTATCCATGTGCTTCAGTTGTGGGAGTTGATTCCACTTAAGAACCTCGTGCCACCAAAGAATCATCGGTTATGCCGTTCCCATAGACATATTACCTATTAACCCTTTATTATTGGGGTCCAAATTCCGGACGATATTTACCCCAACTCGGGCAACACTGTGGCTCCACTTTGCCCTCCCGGTAAGCCCGTTGACGAGTCGGCGTAATCTCGCTATACTGAACACATCAGCAAGTGCGCGAAAAGGAGTGATATGTGCTGCACCCAAGCACCGTGTCGAAAGTGCTGACGATTTGGGGCTGAAACATCTGCGTCTTTCGCAACTCTGAACAAGAAAGCCAATCCAACAAACCGCTCTTCAGGAGATTGTAGACACTATGAACCTCCCCGTCACAAGTCGAAAGGTCGCCGGCCTGACGCTGCTTCCTCTGCTCCTAATCCCTGCCATTACAATCGTTGGGCTTCGCGGCGCACCTGCAGCCCCCAAGCGCCCTGCGTCAGCCCAGACCCTGAAGAGTCATCCGGTACGGCCCACTAGCGGTCAGTCGGCACAAGGGCCATTTTCGCTGGTGGCTGTGACGCACCTTTCTCAGCGTTATGGATTCCTGACACCGCCAGCCGTGGTCATCCCAAAATTCATGGGCGGACGTATGATCAACGCGAGCATCCCGAACGAGCCGGTAATGGCTTCCTGTGAGGGCATGGGGCTGTGGATCACTGCTCAGGACGGGGTCGGATACCGGGTCCTCACGGTTCCCTCGGATCATCAGCGCCACATATATCCCTTCGGCCATTCTCTTCTAGTGGTAGATGAGACGCTTCCATCGGGCTACTCGGTGGGATGGGCAGGAGCCGATGGACACTCTTCGCTTCCCGAAGGCCGGCGGTCATACGAGGCATCAGCCGTGTTGACCACGAACTCCCCAGGCCATCCGCAGGAATTGCAAGTAACACTGACGCCAAACTCTCTGGCACTGCCATTTGCTGTCACGGCCCAGCCGCTTTCGGCTAAGGGCGAGTCATTGGGACGCCCCCTCCCACTCGTCTGCCAGGTCGTCAACCGGACGACTGTGTTCGCGCAGATCCCAGTCGGCTACAACGCAGCAACAACGAAATTCCAAGTTACAGTTACGCGGCGGGATGCAGCCGACAGCGGAGCCTCCTGGCGGATTGCTGCCCTTCCGCCTTCCGTGCGGAACGGGGGCAACACCCAGCCCTCGGTCGTGACAGCGCAAGCCGGCCCGATCACAATCCACGCTGCTGCGGCTGAGTCGCAGGATTTTTCCGGTACTCCGGATTTCTGGAACAGGCACCCGGAGCGCGATGCTGGGGATGGATGGACTTACAGCGAGCCGCTGAACGCCGACGGCCACGGCTGGACGGGTGTGCCTTCCATCCGCTTCCTGCTTTCGGCGCACAACGCCTCCCATGACTTCTATCAGCAGGATTGGGCGGTCAGGGTCAACCAGGTGACGCCGCAGTGGAGTTCCTCGCTTCCGGTGCCGAAACTCTCGTCGCTCATACCGCTGGATGTTTTCCCGGTGTACAATCCGCAGAACTTGCCGCCGAATGAGTCTTGGGTGACGCATGACTGGCAGGTCGGCGCGGCGTACCCCGGCCAGCAGCACTGGGTTGAGATCGAGGGGGACATGATCCGCTCTCGCCACCGGGCAGAAACCGTTACCTTCCACGACGCCGACATTGTCCAGGATCCAGGCTTTGGCGGTGACCGCGTCATCTGGCAGCATCCAGAGACGGAAACAACCCCTTCCGGCATCTCCGTGACGGTGCTGAATGCGCGGCCCGGCATTGGCGACCAATCGACCGCGCCGGTTTATGCGCCCAACTGGCGCTTCGACAGCGGCAGCGCCGAACTGCTTCTGGCGTGGCACCTGCCGTCGGGCGTTCAATCTCAGGAACACGCCCCACTGGATGCTACGGTGGAAGCCGCGCCGCCGAATGCGTCCGGTCTGCTGAAGTCGGAGTGGGACAGTTCGCATCCGCTTCTGAATACGACGGCACTCGTTCTGCCGGGAGGAGGCAGTGCGTCCACGCTCCTCAAAAGCAGCAGTTCGCAGTTTCGCCTGACCGTTTCGTCTACAGTCCCGCCGGACTTCTCGCACCTGCCCCGCCGCGAAGGGCTTTTCCAGGTGCCGCCGACGCCCCTGCCGCGCCATCTGAAGACGGTCACGTTTCAAGTTTGGCTGAAGGAAAGCCTGGAAACGCACCCGTTCCGGCTTCTGGTGCCAGTGCGTGCGTCTTTTCCGTCCGGCTGGAACCCGGACGAGGCCGATAGCCGCTCCAAAGAGTTCGTAGCACAAGGAAGACATTGATGACAGAACAAACAACTTCAAGACTTCTGGATTTAAGAACACGAATGCCGGGCTTATGTACTGCGATTTGGGCGTTTGCTGTCATCGGAGCACTAGGATTGCTCTGCCCCCATGCCTCGGCGCAAAGCGGCGGTGACACCGGTGCGTCGGACTTTCCCGTGCCCCGTGCGGAAAAAGAGTTCGTGGCGCTGATTCCGGACTTGCAGGACTACTGTGAGCATGTCACACAGGGCGACACGAAGGCGTTCGTTATCGCCCTCACGCAGTACGGACCGCTGGATCTACAGGTGCGGAAAGCCGCCTCGCCGGCGGAAGCATCCCGCCTGCGCTATTTCCATCTCGGCATCGCCGCAGCGGCTTCCAAAATGCCGGATGAACTGGCGCAAGGCTTGGGCAGGCCGTTCGTGGATGCGCCCGGACACATTGAAGGGCGCAGGCAGCGGCTGACAAAGCAACTGCCGCAGATTGAAGCCTTCGTGACGCGCTTCAGCGCCGTGCCGCAGATCACGCTACTGGCCCACTGCGGCTTCAAGGATGAGTACCGGGTTAATGACACGTTTACGATGATGGGCCAGACCAAGGAAGCCATTCCGTCGCCCGTCATGGGCTTCGTGCCATCAGGGCAGTGGAAGTCATACAAGTCGCCGCAGGAGTACCTGGACACCATTCACGTTTCTAAGCCCACATTTGACGGTCTGTACGGCGCGTTCCAGCCATTGCTTATCGCCGCTGTTCTGCGCCCCGCGCCGGGCGAGACCGAAGTCATCGCGCTGGGGCTTGCCAACAACACGTCCGGCCTGCTTTTTGTCCCAAGCGAAGCCGCGAAGCCTTTACTGGGCCAGCGCCTTCCAAATGGAGAAACTTACTCGGTGGTGCAGCCGGTGAAGCCGGGCGTGTATTACTTCGAGACAAAGTAACTATGCTGTTCCATTTTCAACTTACTCCCGTCGCAGACATCGGGCCATGGACAACGCCTTCTCGCGGCAATGAGAAGCACCTGCATTGGTTTGGCCTGACGAACGGCTGCTACTGGCTGGATGTTGGAGGCACGGAACTTCTGCGGTACAGTCAGCCGCTTTTGGATCATTGGGCGCGAGAATATCCCAAAGCGAGACCCAGTCTGTACGTCAACTACTATGTCGTCAGGCTCTGGGAGGACATCCTGGGTATGCTGCCGGCCGTGCTGGAACCCGTTCCCGAAGATTTAGCGGCATACATCCGGCCCGGTGGGGCTTGGGAGAGTTGGGCAGCGTGGGAGCAGTGGTCGGACAGGGCGTACATCTGGATGGATGCAGTGGAGGATGACTCGTGGGAGTTCTTTGGCAATGCGACTGCATGGTGGGGAGAGAGGAGATTAGACACCGGCTATCTCAGCGTCGGGTCTTCAATTTGGTTTTGGCGGGATGGCGACTCTATTCACATTCGGTGGGACAACACGACGCTTCAATTGAAAGGGCTGCCTGTCTGGGCCGAGGCGTTGGGCGAGAGCGAACTTTCGGCGACAGAATTTGTCGCCGAAGTGCGTTCCTTTGACGCAAGGCTGATCCAGGCAATGGCGGAGCGAGTGGACGCCGTTTGTCACGACTGGCCGCATCCGAACGTCCGTCTCGATTGGAATGATCTGAGGAAGGAGCACCGGCGGCGCTCAACTTTCTGTGAAGAATGTTTGGTCCAGCCGCCGCTCCAAACGAACTGGAATGAAGTCCGGCAGGCACTGGCCGAAGTAGAGCACCGGAACGGGGGCGTCACGCCGTGACGGGTGCCGGCGTCTTAGCAAATGCAACCTTTGCTGCCGTGCCGTGTCTCAGTTCTTGATGGACAACCGAACTCGCTCAGATGCTGACCCCGAATGGGTTTGCTACCCTTATTTCCTGCGTATGCTTGCCATTCTTGGAGTCTTGATGGCTGTTCTGGAATGCTGCGGCAGTCTTTACTTCATGTGGGACACCTGGACACACTTCCACTCCGGTGATCCCGGCTATCAAGGATGGCTGCTTGTACCTCCGCTTTGCGCTGGACTGCTCTTAGTGGCTGCCGTGTTTTCCCTCTTCCCGCGCCTCGCGAGGTCATGCTGGATACTCATATATTCATACCGCCTCTCAGGCGAAGCGCTGGAGGCTCGTGATCCTGTTCTACGGCGTCGCTGGGTGCTGAGGTTCAGTGATGTGACTCGTGTGCGCCCCTTCTACCTCGGTGGCCCAAGACAGGCCAAAGCCGCCTTCGGCTGGGTTTTGGAGACAAGGGCTGGTGCTGGTATTCCCGCCTGCGAAGCCTTGCCGCTGTGGGCGGAGATCGCGAGCCGATGCACTCACGCCGAGTTTGTCGAACTGCCTAAAGAACGGCTGGAACAATTGATGCTACGGCGATGAAGCGATTGCCGTTTAGCAGGAAACGAAGCATCCAATGGGGAACTTGCGCTTGTGACTGCTTGCTAGGCATCTAAGCAATTCGGAGGTGGTTTCATGGCCGAAAACATTGCAACGCACGGCAACAACATTAAGACAGAGGGCGATAGCCTCGTCATCTACCCCGACAAACGCAAAATGATCCGGCGGCTCAACATGCGCGGCCTCTGCATTCTCCTGCCGGTTGCCGCCGGCATGTTTGTTCTGTTTGGGTTTCTAAAGCGGCTTCTCCTGTCAACGATGCCAACCTCAGTCCATTCGCTACCGCCGTTTATCGTCACCGAGTTCACGTTCCTGCCTTGGTGCATTCTGGTGTTCTACTTTGCACTTTATGTCGCGATGCTGGCATTCTTGCAGCGGCAAAGCCGCCCCCTGATCACCCTCTCGCCGGAGGGACTGACGGTCCAAGGTGCCGGGGCACAGATCGGGCTGCTTCGCTGGGACGAGATCGGAGAAGTGCGGACGTACACCTTTATCTACCGCTATGTCGGGATCGTGCCGCGCGACACTGCCGCCCTGTACAAGCGCCTGGGCCACCGCTCGCTTCCTCTGCGCCTGACGGCATGGTGCATTCCTCTCTACCGGCTGTTCGGGATATTCATCGCGCCGATCGGCTTTTCGCAGGAGTGCCTGCCGATGTCCGCCGACGAACTTGTGATCCTCATTCGGGACCGCCGTCCCCTCGATCCGCCGCTTCCGGCAGCGGCAGGCGTCTGGCCGCCTGCACCGCAAAACATGAGATGAACGCAGCGTCATATAGCCTATAGAAAGAGTTGCACTTAGCCGTGGATACGTCTGCAAATGAACCCCGTAACAATGCACACGACGATGCTGTGGCCGGATTGGTCAACGGCACGCAGAACAAGGCTCTCAAAGACTTGATGCGCTCCGAACTCCTGCGTCTGGAACCTGATCAGCGCATAATTCTCCTAGAGCGTCTGCGCGAACATTCCGAGTACCGGCTCGGTGAAGGAAGGCGTGCGTGTGATCCCGCGCCGCCGCTTGCAGAAGCGCAGCCACCGGCACAAAAGCCTCCAAGCCTTGCCGCTCTCGGGCTGCGTGGCCTTGTCGGGTTGTGCCTTCTCGCGGCGGGCTTCGTACTGTTCTGGTACGGCATGATCTTCGGCGTTCCGCATCACTCAGAAGGGCAGATGTCGGTCACCTGGGTTGTGGTTCGGTTTGCCTGGTGCATTCTTCTGACAGGGATGCTTGTCCGTGATTTGCGGGGCGGCAAACTGGCAGCGGCCTGGGCCATGGCCCGGAGGGTGACGCTGCCAGTAGTCTGCCTCAATCTCCTTGTCCTCGCGGCGACCGTTGCGACTGCACTGGCTCTTCTTGCTTTGTTTCCTGCGCTGGACCGCTCCTGGCTGTACCTGCTGCCAGGCACAGGCGGCCATGCCGGCAACCTGGGACTGATGCCGATGCAAATCAAGTATTTCGGGATCGCCTTTCTGCTTCTGTTCGCCGTCAGCATCCCGGACCTCGCGCGGAGCGAGGAAGTGCGCTACCGACAGGGGACGAGGAACTGGCGGCACGGCGTCTGGCGCAGCGTGCGGTTCGGCCTCGCCCACTGCGTTGCGGGAGTTCCGCTGTACGGCGGCCTTGCCCTGACAGTCGGCGGGCTTTGGTTCACGTTCCAGTATTTCCAGGGTGGCGTTGAAGGCAGCACGCTCCATCATGCCACCTACAACTGGATTGTCGTATCGGCGGCGCTTGTCGCCGCGACCCTTTGGAGTTTTCGGTAAAGCGAGAGGGACTGAACAGCATGGAAGAAGTGGATGATCTTTTCTTGGCCGCTGGTGATGGCAATGCCGACGAAGTGCGCCGCTTGCTGGCGGCCGGGGCAAGCATCGAGGCTCGGAATGATAAAGGCCAGCCGCCGCTCTTTGTCGCCGCAAAGCAAGGGAACCTAGACGTGGTTCGCCTTCTTCTGAGCGAAGGTGCGGACATCAACGCTCGAACCGACAGCGAAGCGACGGCACTGGTTGTCGCCGCTCACGGCGGCCACAATGACTGCGTCCGCCTGCTGATTCAGGAAGGAGCAGAGGTCAATGTTGTGGCTTCCAAGAAGCGGACCGCACTCTTAGCAGCGGCTCTGCGAGGCCACTGGGAAGCCGTGCGGCTGCTGGTTGCCGCCGGAGCCGATGTAAACGCGCAGGCCGAGCGCGGCACGACCGCCCTGCGCTGGGCCGTCTTTCACGACCGCTCCGATGTAGTTGGGCTGCTTCTGGAAGCAGGGGCCGTGCCCGATGTCGCGGATGAGGATCGGGCCACGCCGCTCTGCCTTGCGGCGATGCGCGGCCAGACGGAGTGCGCCCGCATCCTGCTGAACGCTGGCGCAGACGTGAATACCGAGGCGCATGGTCTGACGCCGCTGGCGTTCGCCATCGCGAGAGATCTTCCTGACATGGTGCGCCTCCTGCTTGAGTACGGGGCGACCCAGGAAGTTACTAAGCAGCGCATCTCTGCCAAGACCATGGCCTCCGAAAAGCCGGAGATCATGGAAATGCTGCGTGAGGCCAACGGAACAAGCCTGCACGAAGCCGCAAGGCAGGGTGATCTCGACCGCTTGCTGTTGCTTCTCGGCAGCGGCATTGAAGCCGACCTGCGGGACGAGAAAGACGAAACTGCCCTGATGCGGGCCGCAAACGCAGGACATCTGCCGATTGTTCAGGCGCTGCTGCGAGCCGGGGCTGTTGCCGATTCTCGCGACAAGTATGGCCGCTCGGCGCTGCTGCTGGCCGCCACGAAAGGCCATGCCGAAGTCGTGCGCCTGCTTCTGGGCTTGGGGGCAAACCCAGTGCAGGCAACTGGCAAGGGCCAGACGCCGCTTCTGAACGCGGCCCTGGAAGGGCATCCTGCCGTAGCGCGGCTTCTGAGAGACGCCGGGGCAAAGCCGGGGCTGGTCGAGGCAGCGGCACTGGGAGAAGTAGCGCTGGTTCGGGACCTCTGCGGGCGTGTCTCGCTACGTGGCCTGCTCGGCGGCAAGTCTGGGGTGAACGCTCCGCACCCCTCCGGCACGACAGCGCTGATGGGCGCGGCCTCCGGAGGGCATCTGGGCCTTACCCGGTGGCTGCTGGACCACGGCGCAGAGGTGGAAGCCGTGGACAACTTCGGCGGGACTGCCCTCACCCGCGCTGTGCGGAAGGATCACCTGGAACTGGTGGACTTGCTGCTGGAACATGGCGCAGACATCAGTCACCGCTCGGAGACTGGGGCCACAGCCCTTTCAAGCGCCGGCAGCAGCCAGAACATCCGCATGATCGCGGCACTGGCGGCGCGTGGCGCTGACCCGAACGGCGATCCCTCGGCATCTCTTTCTCCCCTGGACAGCGCTATTTTGATGAACCATGTGGAGACCGTCCGCGCACTCCTGGAGGCCGGGGCTTCTCCGACAAAGCCGGATCGAAAGGGCCAGACGCCGCTGTGGAACGCGGCCTCGGCGGGGCATCTGGAAATTGTCCGGCTGCTGCTGGAGGCCGGTGCGCCTGCCGACGAAACGAGCGGTCAGCGGGAAACACCGCTGGGCCGGGCGGCTCATGGCGGGCATCTGGCGGTGGTGCAAGCGCTGCTGGATGCTGGCGCTTCGGTGGACACGCAGGAAAGCCCCTTCGATGTGTTCTCATCTGCCGTGCAGGGCGGCAATGCAGACGTGGTGCGCTTGCTCATGGCAAGGGACGTTGACCTCCAGGGCAAGGACAGCGCTGGCATCCCCAAGTTTATGATGCCGCTTTTGCTGGCCGCCGCTTCCCGAAACGAGGACGTTGCGAGGCTTCTAGTGGAGGCCGTGAAGTGCGGTCAGGGTTCTTAAGCCGCGTGCAGCGAGTAGAATGAAGTTTGCCGACGCGCATAATCTCAAATATATGTTTAGTTTGGTGCTGGTGGGTCTGGCACAGATCGCCCTTGCCGCTACATCTGGCAAAATGTCCTGGCTCCTCTGGGGGTCAGGCATAAGTTGGATTTTCGTGGGGTGTGCCTACGGCGGTCTCGGAGCCGGCATCTTCGGCAAGCGTGCCACTGGGCGGATGGCTTCGGTAAATATTTGTCTGCTCCTTCCTTACCTGTTCGTAACCTGGTTCCTCTGGTACATACAGCAACTTCTGACAAAAGAGCCGCCGTACAACGAGATCGCGCCTGGTCTCTGGCTTGGGCGAAGGTGTTCGGGAAAAGGATTGCCGTCAGGGATAAAACTCATTGTCGACATGACGTCGGAGTTCTCTGAGCCGGCTGATCTGCAATCAGGCCGTTCCTATGTCTGCGTGCCGACACTGGATGCTTCTGTTCCGTCAGACAAAGCATTCGCGGATTTGGTCCAGACAATTGTCGCTTCGCCGGGACCGGTGTATGTTCATTGCGCTCTTGGTCATGGACGGTCGGCAGCCGTGATGACAGCCGTATTAGTCGCGAAAGGCAGCAAAGCGACAATCGAACAGGCCGAGCAGAGTGTGAAGCAGGCTCGTCCAGGAACCAAAATCAACCCTATTCAGGGAAAACTGTTGCAGCGATGGTTTTCTGCCTGGATGCTCTCGCGCAGTTGATTTTTTGTCTCCCGCAGAGCGCATTTTTATATTGTGAAACAAGCATAAATGAACATACAAAACCCATTGATCATTTCCGTTCCTCAAGAACTTGCACAGCGTGTGACCCTTGAAGCCGAGGCGTTCGGCATTACCCCGGAAGAACGCGCTTTGCAAGCCCTTGATGCAGCGGTCGCCCCTGCCGAAAACTTTGCCGAGGGAAAGGCGGCACAGGGGCTGGCACAGTTGGCTGATTTTCTGCGGCGTGTGCCGTCAGTTACAGTGCTTTCCCAAAGCCCGCCGTCGGAGCCGCAGTGGTGGGTCAAGTTACAGATTGACATCCATTCGCCTATCGCCTGGCATGTGGTGCAAGAACTGGGATTTGTCTTGAACTATCTTTCGATTGACGAGCCGCTCCCGACCGTCTTCCGGCCCGTATCACCGCCACCGTATCTTAATGGCGGCCCCGAGGAATTTCTGTCATGGGTGGTGGAAGCCCGCATCCCGTTTCTAAATGCCGGTGCCATCGCGGCTTTTTTGGAAGACCGACTGCCGCAGCCCGTGGAGGATGAAGCGCAGTGGCTGGAGCAGAATGACTTGAATGATGAAGAGGGCGAAGAATGAACTGCAGAACCTTGAACGGAATGTATTCTAACTTCATCGCCCCAGAGGGCACGAACCTGAAAAGCGGCTTCTACTTGAGGGCAACTCTCCTCTCAGCCGCATTGTCTCAGACTGTTATGTTTTTAAGAAGCCTTGACGATGGTGACGCTCGATTGTTCCGATACGATGACTGGTGGGAGCATGATGGGCTTCACTTCCCTCGGAAAGATGGAATTATCGATTTTGACATTTTGATGAGTTTAGTCGAAACGCCGCAGGCTATCAAGGAATCTATGACTGGCGAGTACAATGTCTTTGTTGGGGTGGCTCCGCCAAACTTTCAATGGTATCTCCGGTTTTACTACGACACCGATACCGCTATTCGGGGACAGAGTGAAGAGGAATTGTTCGGCTGGTTTGACCTGACCTTGCCTGATAAGTCCGTGGACACTTATCGCCAGCAAGTTGTCTTGCCGCTTGGCCTGGAAATGCAGGAGCAGGAGTCAATCGCGTACTACTTGTCAATCGGAATGGGATCTTATCCGTACTCGAAAGAGGAAGTGCGGAAAATGCGGGAAGATGCTAAGAAAATCAAAAACAAAAATGAAGCCTGAAAACGAGAGCGGCGAGTACGAAAACAAGCGTCGCTGGTTCGAGGGATATGTCGCGAGGTCCGGCAGCGGTGTGATCAGGCCAGCGCGAGATGATTTTCAATACGTTTGCCCCTGTTGCGGCTATCCAACCCTGCCGGAGCGCGGCGGCTACGACATCTGCTGCCTCTGCAACTGGGAAGACGATGGTCAGGACGATCCTCGCGCGGGCGAAGTTTGGGGCGGGCCGAACGGCCGCTACTCCTTAGCGGAAGCGCGGCAGAACTTCAAGCGTTACTGGGTGATGTACAGCCCCGACAACGACACACGCCTTAATCCGGGAGACACGGCAGTTGAACTTGAAGCCAAGAAGGCCATTGTGGCCGCGTTTGACGCAATGGAAGGCGCAGATGGGCCGGAGCAAGTACGGCTTTGGGAGACAGTGAAAAGCGGCCAGGAAACGCTTCACGCGGAACTTCTTCGTAGCATTGCCGAGTGGGAACAGCGCGAGCGGGCTCAGGGTGTCTGAGGGATCTTCTAGGAGAAATACATGACCGATACGAATGCCTGCGTTGGGGGAGATGGGGGACCGCTCATTGTCCTGCAAGCCTCAGCCGTAGCGCAGTGGCAAGGTGCGAACGACTTTGACAACAGCCTGATGGGCGGTGGGAATATCGAGACGGACTACGATGTTGTCTGCGCCCACGACACCGGAGGGGTCGTCACCCGGTATGACCGCGAGATACTGGTCCTGTGGGACAGCGAGTTCGGGGCAGGATTTCTTCCCCCTGAACCGTTGTCGCTTTCTTCGGACGCTCTTGTCATTTCACTCTGCTTTCATCCTGACGATTTCGCAGAAATCTTGCCGGCAATCGTCGAACGTGTTGGGATGGGACAGCCGGAGCAGTCGTCTTTGTTTAACATCCAGGACACGATGCTCCGCTTGCAGGTGGCGGCAGACAATGCAGATCCATCCTACCTTTACAATTTCATTGATACTCCCGTCACACCGGGTCTGAGACAATGCGATGTCTACCATGTTAAGCATGACTCGCTTGTTTCTGAGGTGATCGTAATCAATCGGCTCAAGACCAGTTGAGGCTTCGCGGAGTTCTGTAGAACAACAGTATGGGACAATTCGGCGTTGTTGATGTGACCAAGTTCTTCGTGCCAATTTATTGCGGCGGCTATGTTGCTTCCCTGGCGGTTCATCATTTTGGCCCTTACCACCCAATCGGGCCAAATCCGAGGCCCGTTGCCAATGCGTCCGGCCATCAGCCCATCTTCTATGCTGCTTTCGGTTTCGTCGGGACTTGTGTCCTGATGTTTATCGCCTGGAAGTGCTTTGTTTGGTTCCTTGATCATCTCGATAAAAAACGCCTCCGAAGCGATGGGTTAGTCGAAGACCCAGAGTGAGAACAAGTTTGCAGAGGGACAATGCGAAACAAACGGCAGAAAAATCAGTATCCAGAAGTCAAGCATGATCCCGTGGAAAGTGACTCGAACATTCAGGTTTACCTGAACCTGGCGGACGCTGAGGCTCACGCGGAACTTGCCGCCGAAGGGTTCGAGAAGGGGTTCGGGTACGGCTCTGTGTTCGATCTGGCGAAAAAGCGCATCCTGAAACAGAAGTATCAAATCGAGTGGAAGACGCTGCAGGAGATGAACCCCGGCTGGACTTTTGAGTGAGAGAGCCAAACAATGTTCACCGCCATTTTGTACTTCATCCTTGCATACTTGGCGTCGGCTTTGATGTTCCTTTCAATCAAGAGGCTCTTGGTGAAACGCCGCAGAGGCCCGACGGCGTTCTACTGCCTGGGCATCGCCCTGCTTGGTCTTCCTTGGCTACCGTATGGCGTTGTCGCCGTTCAGACAGCGCTGTTCGGAAATGCTCTTCTGCCGGGCGTTCGTCAGGCCATTCCCGACTGCGACGGAATGTGCGGCGAGAAAGGCGGTCCGTTGTTCACCTACCAGGTGCTGTGGATCACGCCATGGGTGACGGAAGTTTACCTAGTGACACCCTGCACCGGAGGAATGCTGCCGCCGGGCGAGCAAGGACGCAGAGGCACGGTGGTCACCTTGACAATGACGCGGCATGGCTGGCGCTTTGCGGACGCTGACACGCCGTGGTCCGACTGCGGCAGCGCCGACGGCAACATTTTTCCACCTGATCCGCAGTCGCTGTGAGGTTCACTTCGCGAAAAGACAGGCAGCAAGCCTCGGCAAACTTATTGAAGCGGCAAGGAGCATTCCTGATTGGATAGGCATCAAGAGTACAAACAAAGGCTGCGGCAGATCATCGAGCGGGAGTGCGATGGCAGTCGCATGAACGACACGAAGTGGATAGAGATGCTGGATGTGCTCCAGGGCTTGTGGCTTTGGAAGCGCGTCAAGCGGCTCGACGATCCAAAGGCTTCAAACTGGACACGTCATATCGCCGGGGGTCCTTCCTCCTCTCTGCCGACGCCTTATATCGAAGGTCCAAGTTCCCCTGATATTGTTCTGGCGATCGAATGGTTAGAAATTGATCCCATCGGACCAGATGACAAAGTGGACTACCGGGAAGAGATCGAAAGGCGGCTGCAATCAGTGAATGTCCCCTATACCTGGGAAGGGCCCGCTCTTCGCGTCACCGGCCATATTCGCAAGCCTTTACTCAAACCGTGAAACCCAGAAACCGATGAGCATCAATATTCCCGTGCCAACTCCTCTTCAGAAGGCGGCTGCTGGAGGCGACCTTGACGCGATGACTAAACTGCTAGACGACGGGGCAGAAGTTGACGAGGCGCCCAATAACGGCTTTACTCCACTGGCCCGAGCGGCGGCATCAGGCCATGCCGATGCTGTTCACCTACTGATCAGTCGGGGAGCCAATGTCCATGCCTCCGGGGGCGTGGGCAGACATGTCCTCCTGCTGGCGGCATGGCATCAGGCGGAGCGTGGTGACAAGGGCATCGTCCAGGCGCTGCTGGACGCCGGGGCGGATGTGAACCAAACGAGTTGCTGGGGCGAGACAGCGCTGTTCGGAGCGGCCTCATTCCCCAACGGCCTCGCCACGGTGCGCCTGCTTCTGGCAAAGGGAGCCGACGTAAACATCGCCTGGCAGGCGGGGTGGACACCACTGATGCAAGCAGCATTAGATGGAACTGCCGAAATCGTCCGCGAGTTGCTGCTTCACAAGCCGGACCTCGACGCAACGAACAAAGAGGGCCAGACAGCCTTAGATCTTGCAGTTCAATATAAGCGTGCCGACGTGATAAAAATACTTGCTGGAGCAGGTGCAGAAGCACAAAACGGTCAGTTGACCGGAGAGGGGGCGGGACAAAGCAATGGTTCTCGTAGATAAACGCGCAGCGCTCCAAGAGATAGAGAATATTCCTGTGGTATGTCACATCTGTGAAGAGCGCGTGGAATTGCAAGCACCCGATGATAGGGTGCGTGATGCGCTTATTCAAGCCTCATACATTCGCTCAGCCCAAGAAGAAATCACGCTGCTACAGCGAACGCAGGCGCTTTTCGACCGGTTTCCCGGTTCACGCCACCCGATCAAAATCAATCACCTCTATTCGAAGTCGAGCGACCGATTAGATACCTCTCCAGACACTGAGTTCGCGGAGGCACTTGCCAATGATCCCGAACTGAGCGTGTTCTTGAAACAGGGTGGTTTTTTGTTGCCCGCTCGGCTGGCGGGTATTACTGAGGCGTGTGTGCGCTGGGAAGCAGAACTCGACGACACGCCCATTCGGTGCGCGGCGTGCGCTCAGGGTCATTATCTGATCGATGCCAAACTGTTCGATCGGCTAACCAACGGGAGCCAATACCTGGCCCGCCACCCAAAATGACGTTGAAAGATCCGGCTTGTGTTCACGTGGATAGGTGAAGTTATAAAACTCACGTTCGAGATCGTCGGCTTGGGAATGCTTCCCGGCGGCTCCACGAGTCACGCCCACGTTGGAATTGTTTCTTTGAACGGAACAACTGTTTGTCTTACAACGTCAAAAGGACGAGCGTTACTGTATGAGGAAATTGAAAGACAATGAGCCGAACTGAAAAATGTGGAGCGTAAACACTGGTTGAAAGAGTTTGCAAAAGTAAAGTTCCGTGCTATAATGAACACGTTAGCACAGTGCTGTTCCTCTTGCAAAACACCACTGTGTTTCCGCATGGAACAACGTAGGTTTTAGCAGGTGACGGACGCAACGTGAAATGCCGACAATCAACGGCAAAGAATGAAGCCAAGGCAGGCGAAAAAGACGGAACTCATGGCAGCAGGGAATGTTGTCATTACGCGGAGGCAAGGAGGTCTCACACGCAAAAAGCGCGGGCTAGGACTGGCCGCAAGCGCAGGAGGAATTTCAAAATGGCTTTGATGCAGAAGGATTTGAACGCAACCTATTTTAAGGGCGCACGCTCTCATTATGTTACGCCTGAAGTGGCAGTGGACAACCCATGTGTGGCGGACGACGCTGATGCCGCCGATGACCGCAAGTGGGATGAGGAGTTTGCAGCCTCCCCTGATACTTTGGCCTGCCTCGCTGCACGGTCGCGGGCGAATCGGGAGGTCGGGCGCACGAAAAGGATTACATTGTAAGAGGTGGAATCTCATATTGACCCAGACTTTCGCAAGTGCTTTTTGGCCTTGCCAAAAGCAGTGAAACGAACGGCGTATGCTGATTTCCTTTTGTGGAAGAGAGATCCTTTCGCGAATGGTCTTCACTTCAAGGAAGTAAGCAAAAAGGACAAACTGTGGTCAGTGCGTGCCGGGTCTGGCTACCGTGCGTTAGGAACAAGGGAGGGCAACGCCATGTATTGGACATGGATTGGCTCTCACGAAGCCTACAACCATATGGTGTAAAGGATGGGTGCAACAAAGTTGCCGGAGAAATTAGACCACTAGCAGGTCTCAAAAGAGTGTAAAAGGGCAAGCCACATGGCTTGCCCTTTTTATGTGCTTATGCCAGAATCCTACCTTGGCTGACTTCAGAAACAAACCCGCAGGAGATCGTGCGCCGCTGGCTGGAAGGGCTGGAAATACCTGAAGCGGCCTACAACCGCCCGCTGGCAGAACTTCAACTTGGCTGAACATAGAACTGCCGCATTTCAGAAGCCTCCACCGTCGCTTGCTGCAAAATGGCCTGGCCTATACCAAAAGGCTTCTCGGATTTCACGCCTCTGTGTTTGTTGTCCCGGAACGGCCACGGCTCTTAGCCAGCGCAGCACCTGACCCGTCGCCACGCAATCGACTTCGAGATAGGATGACAAAAGACTCATCTCGCTGCTCTCGACTGGTCGTGGCTTTTGGTACGCCTCGAATCCAACTATCATTGCGGCCAAGCCAGCCCCCAGCCCCACCGGCCATTCAACACGTAAATTAGATGGAAGTGACGTAGCAATTTCTTTGAGACCGAAGCCCCAGGTGCCCGGAAGCGAGATAGGACCGGCGTGAAATGGTTCTTGCAGATCCACCCAAGGCAAATTATCAAGCCACTTCAGATTGTGGCGCTCCGCTGCCTGTCGCGATTGGGTAACTTCAGCCCGTGTCCAGTGGTACAAAGCCGCGCTGTGTCTCCGATCAAATACACCCTTTTTCCGTAGATATTCGCCGAATTCGTTCAGCATGTCTCGCTCGGCGGCTCGATCTTCGCGGGCGGCAATGAATGTCCGAAAATCCCATTTGCCTTTGGCGAACTCGGCAACGCCAACCATGAATATCATTTCACAGCCTTCCATCGTAGGCCACTGACGTTCAAAGTCTACATTCAAATTGCTCAAGAATTCAAAATCTATAAACAACTCCACGTCATGCTTTGCTGGAACGAGCGCTGCCGCCACAGCGGATGGTTTCCCGGTTTTATTGGCTTTGACCACAGCCTGGATGCGTGCGGCTGTTTCATCGCCAAGACCGTTGATCAATTGAAAGGGTATGGGAGTATCAGATTTGAGAATGTCATCCAGGCAAGAAATGCCAAGACGCTTTAGCGCTGCCACTTGCTTGCTCCCCACGTGGGGTAGCCATTCGAGCGAGCCACCAGGCGTGTACTCGCGGGCAATTTGCTTTTTCGCTTGATGCCACGGTTCGTCTTTTGCGTTGCTCCAGTTCGGGCCTACGATTTCGTCGCGCCAGGGCAGGTATTTGCCACCCTCGGCCTTGATATGCAGGAAATGGTCACGAAGGCCAGTCAGATGTGGATCAAGGGGTTCATGGAGTCGTTGGTTCACTGATACAGGAAGAGGGTCAAAGGGTCGGTCGCGCGTTACCAGATAGGCCATCCGGGGCATCTGATCTTGCAAATGGCCCAAAATATAACTGTAAATTTTTACCTGTGAGGAATTCGACGCCAGATCGGTCTTTTTGTCACTGTCGTCCAAGCGCGTGGAGAACTTACAATCTAACACGACGTAGTGGTCAGTTTGATTGCCGTCATCCGGTTTCAGATGGGGGAACCGCTCATAAAGCCAGGAAGCGAGGCAGATCACATCGCTGGATCCATAGATCCTTTCTGGTGCCCACCACAAGGCAGCCTTGGTGATGACAGGTACCCGCTGTGCCATGAGTTCGAGCGTCCTTCGTAAGCCTTCAACTCGCCTCACGTCCACGTCTTTGTCGAGTGCCTGGACGGCTCCGGGGCAGACGTTCTTGATCCAGGCTTCCTCGAATGCCCGTCCCTTGTTGCCTATCCATTCAAGAAAACTGTATTGTTTCGGATCCTCTTTGAAGCCATGCTCTGCGCCATGGAATTTAAGCCAGAGCAGGCAGGGGTCTTCTTGAACAATGGCACGCAGTCCAGTCGCCGGCATCCAATCCTCTGGCACCGTCTTGTGGCCGCCGGTCGCCTTTGCGAAAGTTTCGTGGGTGAGCGCCATTTTTCTCCGGGCAGGCTTGGATTATTTACCGGAGAAAGCGTGTATCTCCAGGCGAAAGCCTACACAGAGATGCTTCTGGGAGCAGGAAGGCTGCACCTACTAAAAGTTTAGAGAGCGGAGCGGTTGCCGGAACCGGGCGGAGAATTTCCCCGCCCGGCCCCGGCACTCGCGTGTTAGTTTTCCCCTTTATCTTTGTTTGCCGCATTTACCATGCTCGCCCATACTTCTTTGAGCAGGTCGTCCATCTCAGGCACAATGTCTGGGTTAAACAGATCACTGATCTCAGAAGAGGTATAGCACCACATTGCATGACTGTCAGGGTTAGAAAAGGACTCCTGCTTCAACACAATCAACTCAATGTTGTCTTCGTTGAAGTGGAAGTGGAGCAGCGCCGCAAAGATCTGGAGCGTTACCACCGTTCGTGCCTCTTCGACGGAACCTTCCCAGTCCAGGCTCGTGGAAAACTTGTAGATCAGGAACCATCTTAATTCGTTGAGCAACGCGTAGTCACGTTCCTTGATCAGTTGAAACTCCTCCGTGTCATAGGCTTCAAGCACGTTGTTCAAGATCGCCTCGTAATCTTGGTCCCAAATCGGCCTCATCAAGAGAGGACAGATCAAGATGGTCCCTTCGTGGCGCAAGGCTTTAGAAACATCGTTTGACTCATTGGTAAGAAAAACGTTTGGCTTACAGGAGGGAAGAAAGGGCAGATCAATGGCGACATTGATCTTGGCCGGACCGATGACGTCGAACAGCGCCTTGTATTTTTCATGGGCGCGGACAACAGCGACCTTAGAAAGCCGCGACGGAAGGGAGGAGGGATATTCGTTGCAATGGTTTGTTACCATGGGTTGTTCTCCATAATTGGGTTAGCAATGACTGTTGTTGAGGGCTGTTTATGCCCGGATTGTCTTTTTGGCCGCCACCAATGGTCTGGCACGGATTTCCTGGGACCTCTCCGGTTCAGGCGCGGACTGCAAGGGGCGTGAAGCCAGCATCCGGTTGCTCATTTCGTCGATCCGCCGTCGGGCAGTTGCCGCGATCATGCCGAGCAGGGCAAGGACAATGCCATCATCGCTCTGCAGCCCAGCCGCCGTGATGTAGCGGGGCAGACGGTAGAGCAGGTCGAGTTGTTGTTCGAGAGTGCAAAGGACTTCTGTCGCTGTGCCTGCACCATTGCATCGTTCACTTAAAATCAATTCAATTTCCATGTTCAAAAAGTCCTGTTTCTTGTAAGGCCACTTGCCTCTGCTAAGAAGGCCGGCGAGAACGCCGGCCTTCACATCTATATCATCTGAGAAATAATGTGAGAAATTCGAAGGAACTTTCAATTATTTTTCGGGACTTGGGAAGCGTCCCGGCTGCGAAGAATCATTGGACAACAAAAAGAATGGTTGCCCGATATTTTCATAGCCAAAGATGTTCGGCTCTGGCATCATTCTGACTCTTCCGATTCTTCCGAACCGCAACTTTCGTAATTTCCGCTGTCCCCATAGCAATGGGGATATTCCTGGCACCACTCTTGCTCCTCGCGCTCCTCTTGCTCTCGTGCCGATTTCTCTGCTTCGATGTCGTATTCTTTCTCCCGCAAATAATCCTGCCAGACCTGATCTTCGTCAACGCCAGCAAGGCGAGCGCAGTTTGACGCCGCTCCAGTGTGATCGTGACAGTCCGATAAAACAGTCGTTTGTGTTTGTTCAAACATATCTTTGATAATTCTCCTGATCTTCAAGATCCGTTGGGGACAATCCCACGCGAAGTTTGAAATTCGGGATCGGATTTTTGGATATTGCCCCTTACAATAATCATCTGCAAATTTTGAATGGAAAATGGCAAAAGGGGTCAGGAAACTTTTTCAAGAGATGCGGCACATATTCTTGGGCTGTCTTTGGGATGCTAGGTGTTGCGGATAAATGCCGTACGCCGAGGTGTCAAGCCTCCTGTAAGCCCCTTGTCCGTGGAGAAAGATTAGTTCCCGGGTCGGAGGCTCTCCGGCCCGGGAACTGGCTCCATCGGTGGATGGGGTTGCACGCAGTCCCCCAAATGGGCGACTGGATAGGCGCGACCCATCTCAATCTCGACACATCTTTTGTGACCAGGCGGAAGGCCTAATCGCCGTCATCGTAATTGTCATCGACAATCCACCATTCCAAATCCCCCGTAATATGGTCCATGTCTATCTGGCTGAAGTCCTCATGGACTAGACGCACAGCCTGGTTGTCGATTTTCAGGGTGCGCGTGACTAAGCCGAAGCCGGGCGCCTTTAAAGGCAATGGCGTCTGTTGAGCGAGCACATGAGCCTCTTCAATATTCGGGGCACGCACCTGGACCACGTACTGGCTGATATAACACATCTCGATTTCGAATGTTCGGCTATGTTGCTTGCCACGCGGTTTGGCTTTCAATAGCAACGCTAAGGCATCCGGCAGAGGAGTTTCCACAGCGGCTCCTTGGGCGTTGTCCGGAGGTGCCACAAGCGATGGCGTCCGTTCATCCGGGACGGGAGCATTTTCGGCCTCATTGAACACGAGCCGCGCCCAGCGGTTCACGATCTTTAGCGCTTCCTTACCAGCGGCCGCCGCCGCGACCTCGGGAGTATACACTTTCAGAAACTGGGCAGAGAGAGTCACAAATAGACACGACTTGGCCTCTGCACGAGCCGCTCGAATGGCCGAGGCGTTCGCCTTGCGCTGCTGCGTGGTGGTCCCGGCCTTGATGAGAGCCGCCTTAAAGTCAAGAAAAGGCTTGGATTGTGTGCCAGGGTCAGTCTTGATCGCAGCACGCTGCCGGTGGGCGCGGATCAATGGTTTGAACCGGTGATTTTGGTTATTCATGTATGGTCTTTCTGGACTGTCCTGTCAGCCCGTGTGTCTACAATTTACTATCTGCGGATCGTGTGATGAAATTGGCAACAGAGGCAGGAAAATTTTCGCGGCTTCAAAGACGCGTTCTTGGGCTGTCTCTGGGGGGGTGTTGCTGATAAAGGCTGTACGCCGCGTTTCTCAGAACGTGACAAAGCGGCTGTATGCGCTTTTTGGGGTCTTCGGGTGGGGGGCGGACAGAACTCTTTCTCCGGGAAGTTCCAAGAATAGGTTCAACATGGAAAAGCCCGGTCGGGCCAAAAGTTTTGGCTTGACCGGGCTTCTAATGATTTTGGAACACGCCGCACCTTGAGAAATGCCGCTCCTGATGTGGACACTCCCCGATGCTATCAGCCATCACTGCTAGTGAACGCTGCTGAGAATAGCGGTGACTGCAAGCAGGTAATGAATGATTCGCATGGCAGGGCTTTCTCGGGCGTTGTTTCAGCAGGTGTTCAGTTCAGGAGGCTGGGACTGGGAAGATTATCGGCGGAATGCTGCGAGTGCATGAGGCTCGATTCTTAACAGTTCTGAGCGGGTGGCTGCATGAGACTGGAAACTGGCAGTAATGAGGAAACTTTGCCTGTGTAGAACATTGCACACGATGGGCGCAGTTGGGGCCATGAAGATGGGATTTGACGGCTCTACGCACGTCCTGTTCGCCAAGAGGTACTTGTTTGATGACTGGGAACGTACGCCACATGCTTTCGGCTTTCCAAGTTGCAATGCTAAGAGTAGGTTCCAAAACCTCTGCCATGCGCGAAAACAGATCAGCGCACAGCCTAAACTCAGCAGCGCTTGGTGCATCTGGGCCTTGCGCTCGTAACGTATCTTCAGACGCCGAAAGCCGTTCAGCCAACTGTGCGTGCGCTCTACCACCCAGCGGTGGCAGCCCAACTTCTCGCTGCTGTCTACGCGGCGTCGTGCAATCCGATCAGCAATGCCGCGCTCCCCAAGCGCATCCCGTAGTGCTTGGCTATCGTAGCCTTTGTCCGCATGAACTTTGACGGGCCGACGCTTCAACGGGATCGCGTCAATCGTCTCGATGAACATCTTGCAGTCGGCGGTGTTAGCCGCCGTGCTGAGGATCGCCAGCGGCAGGTCGTTTCGGTCTACCACAAGATGGCGCTTCGCGCCCTGATGAAAAGTCTAATGATTGCCGCGATCCGTTGGGTTCGGCCCCGTGGACTCCTCCCTTTTGGGGCGGCGACCCGCGCCGAGTCCACCGAGGCGCGTTCCCAATCGATGCGGCCTGCATCGTCAAGTTTTGTCAGCAGCGTCTCATGCAGTTTCTGCCAGACGCCCGCTTGTTGCCAGTCTCGGAGGCGTCGCCAGCAGGTAGTGCCTGACCCGCAGCCCATTTCGGTGGGTAGCATCTTCCACGGGATGCCCGTCTTGAAGACGAACAAGATACCGCCGAGGGCAGCGCGGTTGCTGACACGCGGTCTGCCGCCAAAGGTACGCTCTGGCACGAGCGGTAGAAGCGGTTCAACAAGTGTCCAAAGATCATCAGGAACAAGCGGTTTTGCCATGCCGCTATTTTAGCATATCGAAACGACTACAGGTTTTGAAACCTACTCTAAAGATTCTTTGGGTTGTTCGGGGCTGCTGTTTCTGGGCGGCTATTTGGAACTCAGTCGTGCTGCTGGAACATCGCCCCGGACATGTCATGTGAATGCTGATGTCGCATCCTCTCTCACCTGACTTTGTAGGAAGCCTACTCGCTATATGCAAGGCTGAATGCTGCCGGCGTGAAGCCATGAGAAGTGCAGACAACTGAATCAGAAACCAACAACAGCCTTCTTTGGACTTTGATCCACGTGGCATGGTACTGCCTCCTTTGTCGTCACCCACTTGTTGGAAGGCTTCGAGAACCCCCCAACACCCCAAGGACATACAGCCCAGTTTTCAGTCTCCTCTCCTTTATTCCTATAAACCCTTTATTGTTGGGGTCCAAAAACCGGACGAAATTTACCCCGCTTTTTGGATTTCCAGGAGATCGGGACCCTCGGAAATGAAGGCTTAGTAAACACTTTCATAGCAGCCCGTGGGCAAAAAACTTTTCCGCCCACGGGCTGAACCGTCGTTACAAGGACATTTCCCGCTCGACCGTCATCAGGCACTCGTCGCGGAAAATTGGGTACGGAAACTCACGGCAGGTATCCAGCCGGAACACCCGCTGCTCTACGCCAGGTAAGACATAGACACCCACAGCCTCGATTTGTCCCTCGGAACGGCTCTGAAGCCGCAGCCGCCGGATCCATCGCACCTTTGTCGCGTGGGCGCGGCGCAAATGCCGAACTGCACTGCGGAGACTATCGGGAGAGCCGGGAGGGATGGTCCACAGAACTCCTGCGCCTTTGCCATCCAAGGCGCTGATAATATCGGCGTTGCTCCGCATGTAAAACTCGGCGACCTTTTCAATGGCAATTTTTGTTGTGTCCTCAGTGTCGTTGTTCATTGTTGTCCTCGGCGGCTCCGAAAGGAGCCGCGATGTCGTTGTTTTTCTTGTCGTTGTTTGCCGTGGGTAATCGCCTAAAGCCGCCCGGTTAATCTACACCGAACGTGGGCGGTTCGAACTTGGTCAGGTAGCCCGGCATCACCTCAGAGGGGTGATAGCGATAACCCCGCCCATCATAAGAACGCTTGAGGCCAGCCGCGAACGCCGCTGGGTCAGGCAGTTCAGCGCATGAACCAAGGCACTCGTTGATCTCAGCCGGCACCATCCCCAGCGGACGGTGCCAGGTGGCGCTGTCGGGATTGTCGACTCGCTTGATCACGGCCGTATGAAGCGCGTTCCATTCGCTCAAAAACACCACCCGTCCAGCCGGCGGTGCGCCGCCGATCTTCCGATCAGTGGAACGCGAGCCGCCCCGGCGCTTCTCGCGCGAGGCGAAGTCCTCGGATGGCAGTATGACCACCCACTTAATCAGACTCTGGATCACCGCCTTTTTCTGATCGTCGCCCAGTTCCGCCCAGCGCTCAAGAGATGAAGCCGTTCGGTCACGCAAGCCCGCCAGTTCCCGGTCACGCACGGCTGCGGCTTCAAGGCTCGCCAGCCGCGTCTCCCGGCAGGCAACGGCCTCATCGTGCATCTCCTGCAAGGTGAGGAGCGCCTGCGCCGGATCCTTTCCCTCCGCTTCCGCGTTGGCATAAAGTTTCTTGACCCGCGCCTTGAACGTCACCTGCTCCGCCGCGATCTCCTGCCGCAGCCATACGGCTTCGTTTGCGCCGTCTGAGCCTTCGAGAGTGGCCTGCGTTTCGTCAAGTTGCGCCATCAGCCAGGGCATGAGCGTGGTGGTGACATAAGACTGCATCGCTGCTTCGGTGACATTCGGCAAGGAATGCGTACACCACGACTGCACATCTTTAGTCTTGGTTTGCCAGAACCGCTTGATGCTGCCTTCTTGGTGTTTCTCCGGGTTGAGGCACATATACTGGCCGCAGTAGCCGCATTTGACGAGGCCGGCCAGGTAATTATCTGAACGAGCCGCGTTGCCGATGCGCCGCCGGCTGTTGAGCCGGCGCTGCGCCTCCTCGTAAATGGCTGGTTCCACGGCTGGTTCGCCGTCGACCAAAAAGTCTTTGCACTCCCATTCGGCTCCCTCATGTGGCTGCTTGCCCTGATACCGAGGATCACTAAGAACCGCCCGAATCTGCTTGGGGTAAACGATGTCATGCGTGGCTTCGTTGCGTTTGACCGAGCGGACGGCGTACAGATCCGGTGCTAGGACGATGCCCTCGCTCATCAGGATCCGGCAGATCTCAGTCAGGCTGGTGCCGGCCAGATACATCACAAAGATGCGGCGTACCAGCAAGATCTCCTCGATAACAACTACGATCCGTCCTTTTCCAACGTGCCGGAACCCCAGTACATTTCCGGTGACGACGGTTTTGCCTTTGTTGCGAGTGCTCCGGCAGCCGCGAGGAGACAGGACGGCGCACAGTTCTCGATACTCCATTGCCCGAACACTCTGCAGAAGGACGTTCGCCCGGCCTTCTGGCGTCAGGATGTCCACGTAGCCTGACCTGTCGTAGAGCGCACAGCCGTGCTTGCCCAGCGTATCGATCATCATTTTGCAAAGCGCTACGTCACGCCATAATCTATCGAGCGAGTAAACAATCAGGCATTTTAATTGGCCTTTCTCCACCCGTTCCATAATTTTGGTGAGAACCGGTCGGTAGCGTGCTCCTGTCCGGTCGTCACCGGCAAGTCCCGTGCCACCACCCCCAAACCACCAGTCTGAGCCCTTATAGCCGGGAGCCTCACTGCATTGGTTTTCCGGGAGCAAGGGCAATCCGTATTCCTCAGCCGTTTCGAGGTTGACGGCCCTCTGATCCTCCAAACTCTTCGTTGACCCGTCCTTTTTGATGGTGCTCTTGCGCTCGTAAGAGTCAGTCTGATCCGGTCGGAGCGCATCAGTATCCGTTCCATTCCCGTGGCGACTACTGCCACTGGACAGCCTTCCATTCGACATAATCTTCTCTCCTCTTCCTGTAGTATACCATATGTAATTGATACTTGGTACTAGCCAATACCACTCCTTGACCATATCTTGTCCTCAAGGAGAAACCGACTAGTAGGCTGACTACAAAGTGTGTTTCTGTAGTATTTGGGGGTTGCCCTTTTTTTGTTTGAAGGTGCTGCCAAGAGGCGTCCGGCCAGCATGGGAGACGGCTGTTTGGGGTTGTCCGGTGGCAGAGTTTCGGCCCGCCGGTGGAGATACACTGGGTTCAGAGGCCGGTACCGTGTGGAGGATTTAGGAGGATGCTATGACCTTGCGCTCAGGCAGGCTGAATTGGTCGACTCATCCTGTCCCAGCGGACAGCGGATTGGATCCACAAAACAATTAGGAGGTGATTTTTGGCTGTTGTGTGGGCGTCGGCGCGGTGAGGTATTTTGCCGAACTCGGTTTAACCGAGCGGGCGGGACTCACGGAAGATGGTCTGCCAAGCGTGGAAGATAGTCGTGACAAAAGAAGACTAAGGACGCATGTCGACTTCGTCAATTACAAGTGTCAATGGTTGGTTCACTGCAATAAACGCGCCGAAGGGAGCCCGTCGTGAGGTTAGGGCTAACAACGAGGCCCGATGGCCGTCCATCGTAATCAGGACGACGGGCAAGGTGCCGCCGGGAATGCGCCGACTGAGGGTAATTATGTGACGCCGTAGCCTCTGACCAACGTGTACCTTGCCTGCCGCTCCTGACAATGCACAATTTCCCGTCGATTGAACTCAACTGTGAGATCGTCAGGCCAAAGCACCTCCTCCCAGATATTTACCGTTTTGACACAGTTGACCATTTTGGTAACGACAGTTAGCGGCGGGCGTGCCTGATGACCCTAGAAACCTGGCCGTCATAAGCCGTCCGCAGCGTCACTGGCTGGGCGAACGTTGCCGCCTGTGCCGGGTCTTTAGCCACATCGGGCTTCTGAAATGAGTAGGGAGCCATCAGCCATCATCCCAGGACGCCGGTTGATGGACGAGTTCCAGTTCGGTCTGGCTTTGCTGCAAAGGTGCTGTCGGCCTATGTAAAACCGTAGGCTACATGACTGTTTGGTTGGAAAGCACACGTAAATCACAGAACAGCGCCACGTTAGGGCTTTATTTCTTCCAACTTCTGTTCGATTTCCTGGGCCTGCTGAAGCCGCTTTTTGTCCTGCGTCTGCCCGAATGCACTCACGGCCTGCTTTGCTGACTGAGTGGCTTTGATAACATTACCCTGCGTAAACCAGAGGATGCACATGCTCATAAGCGCTATTCCCTCACCGAGCCGATCGCCTAGTTCTCGGAAGATGTCTAGGCTCTCCTGGAGGACAGTCAGCGCCTCGTCTGAGCGTCCCTCGTTCCGGTGGACGTTGCCTATATTGCCAAGAGTCTGCGCCTCCCCATATCGGTCTCCTAGTTCTCGGCTAATGTCTAGGCTTTCCATGAAGACAATCAAGGCCTCGTCCAAACGCCCCTGGCTCTGGTAGACACTACCTATGTTGCCGAGTGTGCTCTCCTCGCCCTGCCTGTCGCCTATCTCCCTCTTGATCGCTAGGCTCTCCATGAGGACAATCAAGGCCTCGTCCAAACGCTCCTGGCTCTGGTAGACACTACCTGTATTGCCGAGCACACTGCCCTCACCTCGCCTGTCGCCTATTTCCCTCCTGATCGCCAGGCTCTGCTGGTAGACGGTCAGGGCCTCGTCCCAGTGCCCCTGGCTTTGGAAGACGTTGCCCATGTTGCCGAGCACACTGCCCTCGCCTTGCTGGTCGCCCAGTTCGTGAAAGATGTCGAGGCTCTGCTGGTAGACAGCCAACGACTCGTCCCAGCGTCCCTGCCTCTGGTAGACGACGCCAATGTTGCCAAGTGTACTCGCCTCAACATGCTGATCGCCCAGTTCTCGGCAGATGTCTAGGCTCTCCTGGAGGACAGTCAAGGCCTTGTCCCAGCGCCCCTGGCTCTGGTAGACTATACTTATGTTGTTGAGCGTCTGCCCCTCGCCTTGTCTGTTGTCCGTTGCCCGTGCTACCGACAGCACCCGCCTGTACAGTCGCTCCTGCTCTGACCACAGGCCGCGCAGGCTCAGGAACCCGCCAAGATCAGAAAGCGACCAAATTGCCTGCCAGTTCTGGATCATTTCGGCGACCTCGGCGGCGGCGGCGACGTTCTGCCACTCTGCCGCAAGCACCACGCGTTGGGCCGCGTTGTTGAGGTTGCTGTTCTCGGCAACCAAGCGCTGGTAGTAGGCTACGAATCGATCGCGTATCGTGTCCGCATCTTCGGAAGAAGTTAGCCGCTCTACCCCGTGGGCCCGCGTGAAACGGTGTAGAGAATAACGGGTTGGATTGGAACCATCTATTATACGGACGAGCGAGACACGCTGCAAACGTCGGATGGACACGCTCAGGTTCGGCATCGGACAGACCGCCGATACAGCCACCGCAATAAAACTGTCTGCGAACAGGCTCAGCGAAGCAAATACTTTTTGTGCATCTGCCCCGCCTTCCACTTCGCCCAGTTTCCCCCAGGACCAGTTGAGGGAGTGTGTGATCGAATGGTGCCGGAGGCGAGCAATATCGTCGTCGGAGCGACCGGCGTCCTCCATGGTCCCGGTCAATTCCTGGTGAGCAGGGTTGGTGTAGTCGGATGCCATCTCCGCCAATGTGCCGTACATCTCCCACCAGGGAGCCAGCAGTTCAATTGCCAACGGGATATAAAGCGTGTCTCTCAACAGGCCGGCGAGAGCGGGATCAGTCGAGGCCGGCGGCGGTTTTACTAAGGCCGCCCGGTCCAAGAACAAGAGGCTGGCTTGCTGTGCGGTCAGTCCATCGTTGAGGCTGATCCTTGCCTCCAGGTCGCCGATTTCCAGCGGCTCGCGCCCCGTCGCGAGAATACACATCTCCGGGGCGGCGTTCAGGAGCCTGGAAACGAGGGACCTTGTTGCACTGCAGGCAACCGATTCAATGTTGTCTAGGATTAGGAGAAGCCCCCGGCTCTGGTGCAGTTCCGCGACCAACTGTTCTATCATCAAGTCTTTGTCCGCTACTGGTGGCAGGTGTAAGGTGCGCGCGATGGCCTCGGCCACCGCTTGGCCGTCGCGAGGAATCAGGGTCAGGGGCACGAACCAGACGCCTTGGGGGAACAGGCCCGCGAGGCTCTTGCCGCAGGCCACGGCCAGCCGCGTTTTGCCCATGCCTCCTTCGGCGATCAGCGATACCAAACGGCAACGGGAATTTCCCCCGCGTGTCTGCTCGAAGGCATCGATGACCCGCTTCTGCTGCT
Organism: Capsulimonadaceae bacterium; assembly: GCA_965213825.1. Taxonomy (GTDB): domain Bacteria; phylum Armatimonadota; class Armatimonadia; order Armatimonadales; family Capsulimonadaceae; genus JANXMY01. The sequence goes on along the minus strand of CBDCAE010000005.1, from coordinate 19,347 downwards.
CCGGGCGATCTACATAGGAGTTGGCAGGCTCGTGGTAGTCACTGGCGAGGAAGCGCGTCCCCGGCTCAGGGCGGCGGATCCCATCGTAGTCGAGTTCCCAGACCGTTTCAAGTGTTTGGATGCCCTTCAGGTAGCGGCCAGGCCACTCCTTGCATTTGTGAGGCGGCGGCGTCAAGTTTTCGTAGGTGGCCTGGGACAGAACGATCTGTCCTGCGTCCGCCAGCGCCTCGATCCGAGAGGCGTAGTTAAGCGCGTTGACGCCTGGCCGTCCTTCTGCCGTTGCCGTGCCCGTGTGCAGCCCCATCCGCACCTGGATCCCATGAATTCTCCCAGCCTCATCGGTAGCCGTCTGGGGGCGGACTCGGAACCGGGCTTGGAGCGTGACGGCGGCAGCGACGGCCTGGGCGGCGGTCGGGAAGTAGGCGACCACGCCATCGCCCTTGTCTTGCAAGATGGTACCTCCGTCCTGGGAGATGGCACCTTCAAGAGCGGCGAAGTGGGGAGTCCGCATCGCCCCGGTGTAAGCGTCGTCTCCGAGGGCGGCAGAGATGACGGTAGAGTCTTTGATGTCGGTGAACAGTATCGTGCAAGTCGCCATGCTCAGATGTCTCCTCTAGTTTGTAGATGTTCTTCTTAGTTGGTGGAGGAGTCGCGCATCTTCGATCTACCGGAGAACCGCCACGCCGACTTTCGCCGGACGAAACCGCTCCAGACTTCTATCGTAAACCTAGGTCATCTCGAAGGTGTCAGCCCTCGTGTTTAGAGGCACTTGTGCATCCGGTCGATGGCGCAAAAAACGGATCTGTCTCCTATCGTCACGAGAACCCGACGATCATACGCCGAAGGCAAAGACCACGCCCGAAAGAAATAGCAGAGCAATGGCGATGAAGAGGCCGCTTGCCGACAGTGCGATGTGTTCCGCCTTGTTGACGGCTATCTTCGAGTTGGTGTGTGTCTGATCGAAAAGGTCATTCAGCAGAGAGCGGCCATCGAGATAAGCCTCTGTGGCGGCCTCCGCGTATTGTTTGGCAGTTTCGTAGCGTTTAATCTGACCGAAGAAGATGCGGGAATTCGGAGTCTCTGATGACTGATCCGCTTGGTGGCGTTTACTCCCCCATGTGCCCCACTTGAGAGATGGGCTGACGGTGGAGACGGCCATCAGTAGCGAGAACAATAGCGGCATGAGGGCGACCGCGAGGAGGATGTGCGTTGCAGGGTGGGTTGTTAGGACGGTGGCCTGCTGCCCCAAAACGGCCAAGGTTGCGGCTGACAGTGCCCCTGCGGCGGTCAGGAGCGGCCCAATTTTGGCGTCGAACGAGCGGACCCAGTCGAGGACCAGGCCATGTGTGGTAGTTGCGTGACGTAGCACCGTCTGCAACTCGTCCTGGGTTAGCGACCTCTCTTGATTTTGGTCTATGTTGCTAATCGCGATGGAGGTATGCTGCACGCCGGGAACAACCTGCTGTATGGTTGCCCCCAAAGTCTTCTGATGGTCCGGGGACTTCAGCGTCTGCAGACTTGGATTGGAAAGGCTTTCTGCATTAGAGTTGTTCATTGCTGTCATCTTGATCCTCATCTCTGGCGATTGCCTCTGCGTCATCACAGGCTGCCGGCTGAAGTACTTTCTCGGATAGACCTGTGTGAAAGAATGGCTTACATTCAAGATCGCCTTACTAGAATAGACACCCAAACCCGCGAAAAGTTGCCGGGCTGGTGACCACGAGATCGCCTGACGAGGGAACGCTGAGAGGCTCCCGAGGCAACAAAGTCGCTTGACTCAAACCGCTCTTTCAATGTGTTTCCGGCTATTCGGGGATCAATGCCGTCGCTCCCGATTTCAAGCCACGCGTTATTCGTCAAACCTAGACCGACGCCGGTGCATATGGGGAGCAGGCCGCGCATCTGGGAAGTAGGAAGATGCGCGGTCTGGTCTCAAATGGGAGAGAGGCAGCGTCAGGAATTAAATCTCTCCGCTTCAACCTAGTCGATGTGGCGGATGACGCAACAAGCGTCTGCGCTCATGCCGTCCTCTTCCGCGACACGGGCCAGTTCATTGTAAGCCACCCTCGCCGTATCGTAGCCCCACACCAGAGTAGTGTAGATGGGGCTGTCACTGTTTTCGACAAGGTCTACCTTGCAGATCGAACAGGGTCCGAGTATCAATTTTCCTTCTCCTGTTTTGGTCGTGGATACAATGGATGACGTTTGCTCTCCGGGACAGGGATATACAGCGAGACTGTCTAAGGATCTCCCGTTAGTTCATTGAAAATGGGGCGAAATCCTCCCCGTCTCGCTGCCGGATTTGTTGCCGATCCTACTCTGCCGGGAAGCGATGACCACCCATCTCCGTTCTCGAAGATCGAGACTGCGGAACACGACAAAATACGCTTTACAGCAAACACAAACAAGCCGCTCAGAAACGGAATTCTGAGCGGCTTGTTGTACCTCGGTGGGCTGCAAATCAGCAACAGGCATGTCGAAGCCGTGGCAGTAAGCACCTTCCGTTGGTTGCTGTCATCTGACCGTTCTTGAGACAGTCCTTGTAAATGCAAAGAAAGTTCTCGATGTCACTGGCTTCCACCGCATGAAACGCCACCGGGAACTCTGACACTTCGAGATGCTGCCGCTTGCTTGGCAAACCAAGCACCCTCGCGCCGATCCGAGTTCCCGCGTGTAGATAAACTTTTTCCGGGCGAACACCGAGCCGTATCCCAATCCGATCTGCTGCGTCATAGATGGCGAGTTCTCCAAACCCCCAAACCGCACATCCGCTGACAATCGTGATCAATTCGTCAAAGTCAGCGACCGTACCGATCTCTATGATCCTCCGCTGCAACTTGCTGGCTACCCGTCCCAGCACGACTTCGGGAAGACGGCGTTGGTGGGAATGACGTTTTCCCTCCGAATTGCGGCTCAGTGCAGCAATATTGATTTGGTCTGCTAATGGTACTGGTCTCTGATAATATTTTGTTTCTTCGTCGACGAGTGGTTTGTAGCGAGCCATGTAATCTTCAATAAGATACGCATGATGGGTGTTGGACATTGATTTTCCTCCGGGTCAGATTGGGCGCTTATTATACCCGGCAACGGGCACCAAAGTCAATGGTCACTTGCTGGCAGCAAAGGGCTTGCCAGAAAGGATCTCTTGTAGAACCGGAAGCGTTTTTCCTGAGATCCCGTGCCGATATGTTTAGTACCGGGCCGGGATTAAATAGGTTTGGCTCCGCATTGCAGTCTGGTAAATCCACCATCCGCGCACAAACTCGATCCAAGTCAATGTCCCCGACGGGGTTACCTTCATCACATTTTCAAGATCGTCCGGCCTCGTAATCCAGAGCCACTGTTCATCTATGAATACTCGCGTGATGTCATTGCCCGGAACAATGCCGGCCGCTGCGGCTCCGCTGCCGGAAAGCGCCCTGATGACAGAATTATCAGGCCGAGGCGGTTTCGGTCTGGCATTCCCTCGCACTAGCCCTATCGCGTACTAAAGGTCAAATTGTGATAAGCGTCCGCTGTGCCCGCCGCTCTTTCCAGCGTATGCGGGACACAGTCAGGCGGCTGGCTGCTCTCCGTTCCTTGGCGACAGTCAGCGGCGATGGGGGTTTCCCCTCCCGACACTGCCTCGGGCCGCAGCCAAACAGCGTGTCCGTCACACGCTACGTAAACTGATCCCCCCAAGTGGCGAGGCGTACTGCCCGCCCCAATGGGAAGTCCGTTCTTTGTCGCGCCGTTGAGCGGACGCCCGCCGATGTCGCCCGTGGCATAGCGGGGAAAGCCCGCCTCGATCTCACCGCCGATAGGGTAGGTAGGATCAGTGAGTGTCCCCGCTTGCTCATCAGAGTACGCGCTTCCGTCCAAGCCTGCGTCGCCCGTTGCCGAGCCATCGATCTGGTGCGGTGCATTGGTAGGCCAGACGCCGCTGTTCTCCACCTCGAAGAACAATACTGTTCGGGCTGATGCCGTCAGGTTCGAGAGGCCCTGACCTGACACGCCCGATACGAGTAAAGCCTGGGCCGACACGCTCTGGTCGCTGCCCAAGTCTTTATTCATTCCGTAGGAGACGACCAAACCTAAAGCCCCACTGGGAATTTTCGAGCGGTCCTCGGGACAGCGAAGCAGAGCATCGTCTCGAACATACGGACGGACTTGACTGACCCAGCAGTCGCACGGGCTGATCTTCCCGCTGGGAAAGGTCTCGCCGTTGTCGGCCAGATATTGCATCATCGCTAGGCCCAATTGATGTTCGTTAGATAGGCAGGCGGTGCGCCGCCCATTCTCACGCACGGAGGCGAAGACGGGTAGCAGGATCGCAGCGACAATGCCGATGATGGCAACAGCAACGGCCAATTCGACCAGGGTAAATCCTCGGTGACTTGAGTACAGCCTGTCCAGCCGTTTTTCTGTCATGACTGTTCCTCCATAGAAGGGCATGCAGTCTACAACGGTTTCGCCAGTCCAAAGGGTTCGGTCAAAAAGAGAAGATCGCTGAGATCATTCTCAGCGGCCTTCGTTTATCGCGTTCATTCTCACCCGTGGACCTTGACCGCGACATCGTTAGGCCGAAGCGCGTGGCGCGGCGGGCCACCGGAGTCAGTAGCGGCAATGACAACAAAGCCTTGATGCCCGCTCATGGGGGTAGCCTCAACCTACGTGTCGGCGGAATGCAATAAGCAAACGTGGCTGGGCAGAGCGACCGCATGGACAAGCAGCGCCAGGAACGCTCGGTCGGCAACCGGATCAAAGTGACCACCGACATAGGCACGGAAGAGGTCTGCCAGGTTTTCGGCGCAGACCCGCCGCTTTGCGATGTAAAACGTTGTTGATAATGCGCGTTTATGACAACACCTCGATTGGTTTGTGGTCCTGCTTATTCGCCCAGTGGATTGGATGGCCCTCCTTCGATCTGCTTGATCAGGATTTCAACTTCAGACCGGATGGAACGCATCTCAACCGCCTCGTCAGCGAGTCCAACGGCGACGTATCCGCGTTCCGCTGCCGCGAGGGCTTGCTGTGCCGCGACAAACGCGCTGACATCATGTGCTTCCTGACCTAACGCCAAACAGGTAATCCCCATATTGTTCTGGGTCCTAGCCCAACCCTGCGGGAAGTCCGTCTCAGTCCGCACCCGCAGAGCGGCCTTGTAGCAGGCGATGGCACGCCCCAGGTTCACCGCCCGGTCGCCCGTCAGCAGGCCGCTATAGGCGAGGCCCAAGTTGTTCTGGAGACCGGCCCACTTTTGCGGGAAGTCCGCCTCCGTGTAGACGCACAGCGCAGACTCGTAGCAGGCAATGGCACGTCCCAGATTCACCGCCTGGTCGCCTGCTGGCAGATCGCTATAAGCAATCCCTATATTGTTCTGGGTCCTAGCCCACTCCTGCGGGAAGTCCGCTTCGGTGTGAACCCGCAGAGCGGCCTTGTAGCAGGCGATGGCACGCCCCAGGTTCACCGCCCGGTCGCCCGTCGGCAGGTTACCATAAACAATCCCCAAGTTGTTCTGGATAGTAGCCCAGTTCTGCGGGAAGTCTGCTTCAGTATAGACGCACAGTGCAGATTCGTAGAAGGCGATAGCACGTCCCAGGTTTTCGGCTCGGTCGCTTGCTGGCAGGCCGCTATAGGCGTGGCCCAAGTTGTTCTGGAGACTGGCCCAGTCCTGCGGGAAGTCCGCTTCGGTGTGAACCCGCAGGGCGGCCTTGTAGCAGGCGATGGCATGCCCCAAGTTCACCGCCCGGTCGCCCGTCGGCAGGCCGCTATGAGCAATCCCCAGATTGTTCTGGAGACTGGCCCACTCCTGCGGGAAGTCTGCTTCGGTGTAGACGCACAGCGCAGACTCGTAGCAGGCGATGGCATGCCCCAGGTTTTCGGCTCGGTTCCCTATCGGCAGGCTGCTGTAGGCGTTGCCCAGGTTGTGCTGGAGACTGGCCCACTCCTGCGAAAAGTCGGCCTCCGTGTAGACCCGCAGAGCGGCCTCGAAATGCTCAATTGCGGCAGTCAGCACAGCGGCGCGTGGCGCGACTGGCGTTACCCAGAGTGCTGAACCAATTGCCGAGTGAGTTGTCGCCCATAACTCATCGCCCATTATGCGGCGAGCGGCGTCATCGAGGGGGATGTCGGCCCAGAAGGTCAGCATGAGCCGGGCATCCGAGATGCGCCGATCTTCGAGCAGCACTTTATGCTTCTGGTCCCACTCGTACAACGTGTCGGAAGGGTCGAGTGACCACCGATGGAAGAACGCCAGGGCGTCATCACCCCGGGCGGCCCAGTGATCGCGCAGGAGCACATGGACTCGGCGGGCCTCATCTTCAGCCACGCGCAAAGAAAGGGCGTCACGCATCGTCTCGTGCAGACGCCAAAAGCCGTCCGGCTGGCTCGTGGCGAACGAGAAGCCGGTGAGTGATTTCCAGGCTGTCTCAGCATCATAGTGATTCTTGCTCCCGTGGAGGGTCAAAGCCGCCTCTTTGTCAAACCTTGGCGTCAGGCTCAGTTCTTCCAGCCACATCTCCATCGTGCGGTCGTGCAGGGATTGAAGGAAGCGATCTGCCAATTCCCGCGCCTCCGCACCCGCCGGGATGCCGTGGAACGTGTCTAGCGGTGGGTCCTGGCCCGCCTGACGCCGAGTGTTGAGGACGATCTCGGCGCACAAGGCCAGGAACAGTGGGTGGCAGCGAACATCGTCAGCCTGTCTGGCCCGCTCGTCGGTGCAGTTGATGATGGCCTGCTGCAAGGGCGTGGGCGGGACGGGGGCATCGTCGCCTATGCCGCACTTGGAAAGGAACGCCTGAGCATCCGGAGAGGAAAGGCCACCCATCTGGTGATGCTCCAGCCAGCCTTCCCACTCATCAGGCTCATCACTTTCCCACCGCAGATGGTCCCTACCGGTAATGACCAGCAGAACACCCATATGCAGACAGGCAGCCGCAAGAGTGCGGACCCATTCGTCCAGACCCCGGCTCTGCCGCGATCCATCCGCCGCACGACCAGCCCAGAGGCGCTCGTAAGTGTCTAGGAAGAGCACGCCCCGGACGCTCCTATCGCCGCGCACTGGCAGCCCATCCTTCAAGTCCAGGGCGAAGCGGCGCATCAGTTCGTCAGGCAACGTCTGGTCATCGTTCTGGGCCCGCTTCCGCAATTCTATTACATCCGCAGTCCCGCCGGCGCGACGCAACCAGTCTTCAAAGCCGGGGATATGCTTCGCTCCCTGCTTTGTGATATGTCCGCCGAGCGCAGCGATGGCTCCGGTAAACGAGAGTGGACTCAGGCCGAGGGCAAATTGGTAGACGCTGTTGAGCGTCGGGTTGACCTGTACCAGATTGGGCGCGGCTCCCCCTTCTCCAGCCAGCATCAGCGCCAGGCAAAGGTCGAAGTGCGGGAAGTCAATGTGAAAGTGGTTGTTCAGGTCGGTTCGCAGCCGCACCAGCACCTCGCGGTACGCCTGTGCCGGGCTTTTCAAGGTGTCCAGATCGAAACGCGCGTGAGGGATAGGTGGCTTCGCCGCGTGCAGGTCCTGGCTCAATCTTCTGACCAAGGCAGTCTTGCCGATGCCGCCGACGCCGCAGAAAGCCAGGACCTTGAGCGGGTCCGAAGCCGGGGCATCGATGTACTTCTGGAATGCCGCAATGAAGTCGACACGGTCTGTGAAATACTTCAGGGCATCCTGGGAAACTCGTGTATTCGGCTCTTCAAAGGGGTTGCGCGGCATCAGTATGGTTCCTCCCAACGGTTCTGTCATTTATTATACCAAAGGTCTAGCCACAAATGACGGTACGCTCGAATCGGTTCCCCGCACTGAGAAATTGTCCGGCTTGGCCTGCCCCAACTTTTCGGTGGAGCACTCCGCACTCCTGCCGACGTCGTCAGTCCTGTCCGTGTCGTCGCGGTTTCTGGGGGCTGCTGGTCGGCTTCCAATGGCTTGCTCTTTGGCCGTCTTCGCCGCCGGGGGTGCGGGCACCCGTCTTCACGAAGAGTGCATGGGGATCACCGAGGAAGAACCGTGACGGAAGAGTTGTGTATTCGGGTTGCTAGGGCGGGCGACAGGAGCATAAGGATTACGCCGGGGGTAAGCCAAAGAGGTGGGCCAGTCAACTTGGGGTTGCCGGAAACAACCAAAAATGGCGGTCCCGGAATTGAAATTGTTGTTTTGGTGTCTGTATGCCCAGATCCGGCCGAAGATGCGCGGCGTGGAAGATGGTCTGCGCGGCGGGCCAGATCGTTTGGCGTGGGATGTGCTGACCAAGGACGAATGAAAGGAAGTCATGAAGGTTCTGGTGCGGGAGGTGGCCCTGAAATAAGAAGACCGTGAACACTTGTGATTGGCGAAAGCCACAAGTGTTCATGGTCGGTTTATTGCGATAAACTTGCAGAAGGGAGAGGGAAAAGGCACTGAGGCTGACAACCGTTTCCCGTCCATCGTGATCAGAACGACGCCTCGCGACGGCCAACCAGGGATGCGGCGGGGAAGAAAATCTGAACCCGCAGAACATTGTCAGGCAGAGTGAAGAACTATATCGGCGTCTGCTGCAAAGATCATACCAAGTAGACCTTCGGGGAACGCTTTGCTGGTTTCGCCGGTGCCGCTCGGGCAAAATGGGAAGCCGCCGCATCTGCACCGCCCCTGAAACCCGGTCCTAACATCCCGTCCTCTGGGTCACGGCATGGACACCGTAGACCACCCTGGAAGCCATGAGGCCGATAACCACGAACGTGTCCCATTTTTGGGCCACTGTGCGAACTGCCCTTGCGGCGATGGGTGGCTTTGCAGTCCTTGATTGGACTTGGTTCTGTCTCTCACTGACCCGCTGACAGAGGAGCAGGAACAGCCGGAAATGTGATCGTCTCCCGCTTGCCGGGCAGGCGGGTTTTTCGGTCGTAATCCATCCGCAGACTCCATGTCTGTGCGCTGGGCGTGGGGGGATGGAAGAAATATGTCATCACCCGCGCCGGATCGCTGGCGGGGGGCAGGGATGCGCCCGGCAACGCGTCGCTCGGCGCACCAGTCTGACTGTAGATCATCAGCAGGTGACGGCCCGTGGAGTCACTAGCGCCGACCAGGTCGAACTCGAAGCGCGTTTTGCCTTTGGGATCAGGCGGCTCGGCCAGGATGACCGCCAGGCCGGAGGACCCGAGATCGGAACGGTACCTAAAACCGGAGGGCAGCGGATGAGCGGCCGAATAGGCAATTACCTTCCGCAGTATCAAGGCAAGTCCCGGCGCTGCGTCCACGCGCCGATCCACATTGAGCGTCTGGCCGGGGGCGGGAACCGAGATTTGAGGGAAGTCCAGCAGGCGATAATCTTCGTGAAACGCCTCCACGTCCGCAGTCAGCGACAGCGTCTTAGCGCCCAGCGGAGCATCCTGAACGCCCCCATAGCCCATCGGGTCACCCGGAGCGCCGACATAAATCTCCGCAGCGCTTTCGCCAGGCGCGAGGGAAGAGCCGTCCGTCTTCCAGAAGAAGTTGGCAGACCCGCGTGAGCCTAGCAGATCATGACCCGCATCGTCTTTTCCTCGCATCTGACGCACGCGCCAGGAGATGTGCGGGTCCAGACGGTCCTTCAGCACAAGGCGCGTCCGGTAGCGATCCCACTCCCGGCCCACCGAGTCCAGCGTTGCCGTGACATTTGCGCCCTGCACCGTCGCCAGCGACTGGAACGGTCGCCGCGCGGCCGTGCTGAGACGCCGCAGGGGAACGACCAGATGAAAATACCGGTAACAGAGGTCCTGCTTAAGTTGTTCCGATTTCTCGTCTGAGTCCAGCGTCAGGCGCATGGTCTTCGCGCCGGGGCTGGGAATACCCCGGATAGTGACCCTGAACGTGCCGGGTCCTATCACTGGCCCGCCGGTGTCCGAGCCACGTCCCGCGCTGAACTCCACACCGGTATCATCGCGGGCTTGAGTGCCTGTGGAGTGATTGAATACCAGATCGCCCGCTTCCGGGTCGGGAATCACACGCATCGCGAACGTGGTCGTGCCGCCTTTGGCATCGACTTTGACCTTTTCCACCATGATCCGGGTGCCAAGCGGCGTCGTGGTTTCGGCCTGGGTGGGTGTGTCCACGTCCGTGAGAGCCGGAACCGGGATGGCCGAGATCGTAACCGGCCCCGCCGACCGGCCCGTCGCTTTGGGAGGAGCGGCGGGGTCTACAAACGTCACATCCACGTCAACCAGAGAAGAGCGCGGGTCCACATCGTCCCAGTTCAGGGAGTAACCGTCCGGGGTGAATGCGGCAATGTTTGTGACGTAGTCCTTTAGCCTCTTGCCCGGCGGCAGGGTCAGCGGTGGGCTGGCCTCCACGCGGAAATTGACAGAGAACGTCTTGTAAAACGCAAAGTCGGCATTACCCGGCTCAATGGAGTCCCATTTTACCCGCGTGAGCCGCACCGTCACGCCGCGCACTGTCTGACTGAAAACCGCCTGCGGCCCATCCTCCGCATCCGGCGTCTGTGCCCCTGTCGGTAGGGCCGCCAGCATCAGCAGCACCGCCACCAGCCACTTCAAAAAAGTCGTTCCCATGCTTGCGCTTTCCCCCGGCCTTTTTCCTATCCAGTGTTGCCTCACCGACTGACGTTACGCATTGCCTTTTGCGCGTGGGACCCAAGTTCTACGCCGTAGGACGAACCGACCGTTCTCGACCTTCGACGCGAGACGAAAGACTCATGATCTATCTTTACATCTGTAACGAGTTGATGCCTGCTCCCCTTGCAAATTCCATGCCAAGTAACAATGCCAGGTGCTGGGGCAGTTTCGGCGGTGGCCGGCACTGTTGCAGGCCGCACCTGCCGCGATCATTCAAGAGCCGGCTTGCGTTAAAATGGGAGTTGGTCCCCACGTTTTTGCCTTCGACCTCACGTCTCGGCAATCTTGTGGCATGAAAGATATTTGAGCCAAACTTGTCCAGATCAGAGTGAGTCGTCATGGCTGATCTCAGCATCGTTGGGGTGCCTCCGGTGCTCGGCACCCCGGTCGCAGGAAGGAGACCGGCTACGGCTCCGCCGGAGTGACAAGGCTAATCCGCACCGGGTAGGACGCAGGAAGGCTGCTTGGCAATGAAGATGCTGCCAAGCGGCTTAAATCAAGGGCCTTTCGTGAGGTTATCCCAATCCCCCCCTTCTGACCACGCACACTTTTCCGTCCGTCGAACTTGACCATGACATGATCAGTCCAAATCGCGTGACGCGGAGGGCCACCGGAGTCGAGAGCGCTATGACAACAAAGCCTGGATGTCCACTCAAGGCATCGGGCCAGAAAGTCGGCCTTGTAGCCCGCGAGCCGCAGAGCGACCACAGGGAGGAGCAGCGCCAGGAACGCTCGGTCGGCAACCGGATCAAAGTGACTACCCACATAGGCACGGAAGAAGTCTGTCAGATCGCTGGCGCAGGCCCGCCGCGTCGCCGGGGAGCATTTGCCGTCAGCAACAGGGGGACGCGGCGGTAATGCGCGTCACCCTGCCCAGATCAGCCCAAGTCCCAAGTCGAGTAGCCGCCCGCCTGAAGGACATCCTGTACACGCCGGAACAGCGTCTGCGGATAGGGTGTTTCTGGCGGCTCATCGGGCATGTAAACCGTAACCGGCGGCGCGGTGAAGAAGCGGAAGAAGCGCTCCGCCGGTGGGTGAAACCAGTCCCGCTTCCCGACCGGCAGCCACGCCGGCGAGTAGCCCAATCGGGCCATCGTGCGCCGCAGCCAAACCGGACGGGGCCACTCTGCGATGTCGTCGAGCCGGAACGACACCCAGCGCCCGGCCGCGCACAACTCCAGTCGGTCGGGGAACACAGCGACCTCCGTCACGTCCGCCAACCCCTCTACCCGGCTGGGCGTGAACCGCAGGCCGCCATCTGTGTTGCCATTTGTCATCTTGATTCCGTCCTACTTACGGGCTGAAGATCACTCGCGGGCCAAAGATCGCTGGCACCGGCAGGCCCAAATCCTCCAGCGCCGACCGGAAGGCGAGATTAGGGGCGGCCCAGGGGATGGGGAAATCGTATGCTCAGGCTCTTGTTCTGGTTCGCTTTTTGTTTTCATAGAGCGAACTTGAGGTAGCAGGCTGGCGCAGACACTGAATCCCATCGAGAAATGGCGGCTTGGCTGGGAAGAAAATGGAGCCTAGTTCGCTCTTTGTGGGAAAAGCGAACTAACTCTTTTCCTTCAGAAAGGCTGAAAGGATTGGGCTGCATGGCTTACTGATTGGCTTGGACTTTACATCCGCCACTCACCACGGCCTACACCTTTCCTCCACTGGAACTCGACTATGACATCATCAGTCCCAGGCGAGTGGTGCGTCTGCAAATCGTCAAGGCTGCACATGATGCGAGGGGGGTGGATGCCACTCAAATCCTGGAAATCGGCTAATGGCTACTTTGCGGCAGAACCGCGCCCCTGCAAAGGCATTGCATGTTCCCTGATGATCTGACCCAGTTGCGTTGACCCGTTGATCCAGGTTGAATACTCGAAAGAACCCTGCGTCGTCTCGATGAGGTAGACCCATCGCCACGCCAATTTCGGCGATGAAGACAGGGCTATCATTCGTAACGGAGAAGACAAAGACTGCATCGACGGCTGCAAGAAGTAGCCTGTTATCTCGTTCCAAGCGACGGAAACGTGCTGCCTACCGTCGTCGAAAGCAATTCCGTCATGACGGACTATAATCCTTTCGGAACGGCGGCAGAGAACGTCCAGTATCCCAGGCAAACTTGCGAGGATAATCAGCATTGGGCCGCTGATGGCAAAGACCGCGAAGACCAGAAGCAACACGATGAAGGCTATTCCAAAGAGGCTGCCCCACAAATCGCCTGGCGTCCAAGCCTGAGTGAACATCCCCCAAAAACTACCACCTTGGGGATGCGATCCCAACAACCAGTGCCAGCCCATCGCTGTATAGGGCAAACAGAAGACGATACCAAAAATCACGAAAAACCAGATGTGCTTTTGCCCGTACGCGAAAGTGCGTGTATCAGTCTCGGTAGTGCGTTGTCCTAAAACTCCCCATTCTGTCGCCGCTGTCTGTCGCGCCTGCTGCTGAATTAGTCGGCGTACCTTCTCGCTCTCGCGCCAGTGTCGGTCCAGAACAATGTTGCCCGTGTCGGTCTCAACGGTCATCAGTTCTACGCTCTCACCGTCTGAGGGTGACGGCTGGTCATAATAGTCCGTCACGCCATCCCAGGAAGCCCGCCGCCAGTCGCCCCAGGTGCGCCAGCGCAGGCCCGTCTCGCTCAGGACCAGGCGAGCGTGGTAGCGGTAGAAAATGCAAGCAAGAAGGGGAGCCAAGAAGACGAAGAACGCTATCCAGAGAAGGGGAGAGACTATCAGCGATGAGAGGACTGCTGGAGACGCCACGAACAAAAGCGTGAGACAGAGAGTGCCCACAAAAGCCAAGAGAATGGCAAGATTTACTATAGACCTGCTCTGGCGTAAGGGGATACTGATTTCTTGGGTGCGTCCATCTGCTTCCATTATCATGGGCAATTACCTACTGTAGTAATATCGTGCAAATCCACTTGCTACCGAAGGTGTCCTGTACCAAAATGGTCAAGTCTCCCAGTTTGCTCTTCGTTCAAAAGGCGAACTTCGGTATCACGGGCGCTGTTCTCGCTCTGCCCGTATCTGCTGGCGCAGGCGCAGCCCTCCACCCGCTACCATCAACAACACACTGGCTGCCTGCCCTGTGACGACGATCCACTGTTCCCTGACATGAAAGGGGCCATTCCACATGGCGGAGGGCGTTGCATAGATGAGGCCATAGTCGGCTGCCAGGAAGAGTAGCCAGCAGACCAGGCCCACTTTGAACAAGGCGTGAGACCGCCGCCATGCCTGCCACAGTTTGCCCCAGAAGTTCATGGTCAATCCTCTTCTCCATCGCGTTCTCTCTGGTTCGCTCTTCGTTCAAAAAGCGAAGTCGGCTCTCACGATGGAGCCTATTTACCTTTGCCCTGCCATCGAATGAAAAGATAACCGCCGGCGGAATACAAAGCAATGAACCCCAGGATACTGAACCTATCGACCTCAAAACTTTGGCCGTCTACCGAGCCGAGCGAGCCGAAGGGGACGAAGAAGAGCAAGTAGCCCACGGCCGCAAGAATAACAAGGCCAAGCAGAAAAGCGGCGATCTTTTCTTTAGGATTCATGTTTATCAGGTTCGCTCTTCGTTCAACAGGCGAACTAGGACTTATAAGGGGCCATGCTCATCCGTGTATCGTTGCTTTACCTCCGCGATCCGCCGCTCGCGGTTGCCAGGGAGATGCCACTGCACTAACGCGACGGCGGTGAGGACAGAAAGAATAATGGCCGTACTCCCAAGCGTCAGGGCGGCCCATTCTCTCACCAAGCCCCAAGTCGGCCACTGATGGCACACACTGTGGAACACGCATACGACGTAGGCTAGGCAGGCGGTCCAGAGGACGTAAGGCATCACGCGGTAGGCAACATGACGTATTTTCATCGGTCAAGCATCCTTCTATCTTGAACTTCGCTCTTCGTTCAAAAGGCGAACTTAGGGTTCACCTCGGGCCAGTGGCGATTCGGTAATCCTGAGATCACGCGGAAATCACCTGCTTGTTCCTGCTTCATAGGCGTGAGCCTATTACGGCTCTCTCGTCCGTCGCTTCTGCTTCAACCAGGTGAATAGGGTCACCGACACGAAGAGGGATAGGCCGACGAGACCTATGGCTTTCCCAATTAAGTGAAACTCTTCAAGCAGAAAGAAGTCTGCCAACAGCGCGGCTGAGAGCAGATAAGGGGTGCGGCGGTAAGCCACCACCAGCAGTACCATTCCGCCTGACATCAGGATTTTATGGGCAGGCCAAGTACCAGGGAAATTGCTTCCTGTCACGATCCCCAGCACCGCCAACAAAAATGGCATCGACAGAAGGTAGTGCTCAGGCTTTGTGCTCCTGGCTGCTCTCTTGTCCCCAGTCGTCATGGTAATCTCCCTGCCACTTTGCTTTACTTCGCTCTTCGTTCAGAAAGCGAACTTCATTTCGTTGTGCCTCATCCCGAATACTGGCTTCGCTTTCCACGGGAAAAGCGAACTAGCCGTTACCGAGGTGAAACCCATGCTGCATTGGGTGTAGTGCCAGGCTGAACCACGACGACCTCGTCATAATCTGCCAGCAGAAACGGGCCGCAGAAACGAGAGAGGCGTTCCATGATTTCTACTACCAGAGTTCGGTCTCCTCGATAAAAGTAAAACTCCTGGGGGGCATCATCGTTGCGCTCTTTGGCGTAGCCAGTGACCCAAATTATCGCTATTCTGTCCGCGCAGGTAACGAAAATCTCCAGGTCGTTGAAAGCGGTTGCGAACGCCACGTCACAGCCAGTCATTTCTGAAATAGCGGCCAAAATCTCTCGCGGCGTCGGGTAACGACTTTGCGCTGTGTGTTCTGGTGGTTGAAGACCAAGGGCCTTTAATGAAGCAGTGTCTTCCTCGCCCGAAATGATCTCGCTCAATGGGGTTGCATGGTAGGACGTGCCCATCGTTTTGTTACTGCCTGTTCTGCTACGCTCTTCGTTCAAAAGGCGAACCAGGAATGGAGAGTAAGACTGCGACGCAGTCTTACTCTCCTAGAACCTGTGCTACCTCCGCGAATCCAAGTTCCGTCGCGAGTTGTAGCGCACCCTTGCCCTCAAAGTTTTGAGCATTTCTATCTGCGCCGTTTTCCAGGAGAAGGCGCACCATTGCCGCCTGGCCCGTGTAAGAAGCGGCGAGCAGTGGAGTTTGCCCTAGCGCGTCTGTTCCGTTGACATCCGCACCTCCGTCAAGAAGTGCCCGAACATTGTCCAAGTGGCCCATGTTGACTTCGTCATCCAACTGGCTGATCATGCGCCGAGCATCCTGCGAGAGACTATGATACTTCCTTCGAGCCTCGTCCAGTTTCTGATCTTCGATGTCTGCCACAGTCTCCATCCTCACGTACTTTTTCCTGGTTCGCTCTTCGTTCAACAGGCGAACTTTGCTTTCCACGGGAAGACGACTCAAATCACTCGTAAAAAGAGTCTTTTAGGAGCATTTGCTCTAGGATGCCATCAAAGGTACCATACCAGGGTCGGATTTCACGCCAATCCTTCCAAGACATCAGGTATCGACCCAGAACCTCGATAGGCCAGCGTCGCCTCGACTGCTTGCGGCGATGAAACGTTACCAAAGCCCCGTCGTACAGCGGCCATACGAATGCTTCGGCACGCGATGCAGGGAAGTCAGCCCGAAAATGCGGACGGCACAGTTCAATAAAGCCCCGATTGTCATCGGGGTCCGAACTCAGGAAGATTTGCGCGGATTTTGCTTCCCAGTGCTGATCCCACAGTTCTTGTACTTCCCAACTGTTGCCGTTCCAGTGATCGGCTTTCCAAAGCGACTCAATGAATTCGAGTGGATGAGAGAAAATCACTTTCCCGTGATCCGTGTAGCCATCCTCCATCTGTATCGAGCCGTTCTCAAGTTCTTTTGCTTGCTGCCATCTGAGAGCCTCTTCCATCATCGCCTCACGCAAGGAGGAGGCACGTACCAGCCGCATGACACAGTGAGCATACGAACGCTCAAAAATGATAAAGTGTCTCATAATTTTTCGCGATTCGTTTGTGATTTGTGGGTGACGATCTGGTTCGCTCTTCGTTCAAAAGGCGAACTACGGCAGTGTCTCCTGAAAGCCTTCAACGGGTTCAGTCTATCTATCTACCCGTATCTTGCCTTCCACCTCGTCATACTCTTCGGCGTCATCACCGATGACCCTCGCGTTGAGTTTGCGGGCGATCTCGATCATCTTCCTCAGTGTGGCATCGTCGACCCTTTTCCTGGAAATCTCTCCGTCCTCGTACCAGAAATTGGGACTATCAATGCTCTGATCAGGATGGCCGAGCCAAACGACAGGATGCTGGCGTTCGATGGCCCCTCCCTCCGTCCGCCGATCTGAATAACTGAGAGTATCAACTTCCAGGGTTGGTTCAGCATGGACTACGGCCAGCCACTCGCTCTCCAAAATTGGCTGCTGCTTGGTGTCCCAGGAGTGCTCGGCCCGCGTGATGTGAAGTTCATAGCCCATGGTACACAATCCCTCAATCTCCTGGTTCGCTTTTAGTTCAAAGAGCGAAAAAAGTTCATCCCGCTCTTGAAAGCATTTTTACGATGGTGTCCTCACCACGGATTCTGGCAAGTTCTACAGGAGTCTGCCCTCGGTCATCCAGGGCAACAATGTCCGCGCCCTGTCGCAGAAGAAGTTCGACGCAGCCTAAACGCCCGTTACAAGCGGCGAAGTGCAATGCCGTCCAACCACCGCGTCCAGCGGCAACAGCCTTAACGTTGGCACCGTAGTCGAGCAGAACTTGGACACAGTCGTTCCGCCCACAAGCCGCAGCGGAGATCAGAGGCGTGTTTCCCCCATCGTCTTGGCGATCAACGTCCGCGCCGTGTGCGAGCAGTGCCTGCACAACATCTGTGTTTCCCTCGATAGCGGCCAGCATCAGGGGCGTTGTTCCATCCTCGTTGACAGCATCAATTTGCGCTCCGCTATCGAGAAGCGCCAGCACCACAGGGGAGGCCGATGCCCTCATAGCCGCGCAGTGGAGTGCTGTATCACCGCGCTCGTCTGCGGCGTTGACCCAGGCCCCGCGTTCGAGCAGGAGGCGGACGACATCAGTTTGCGTGAGCGAACAGGCTACCATCAAGGGGGGCCATTTTAGGACTGAGCCTTGGTCTTGTTCATTAACGTCCGCGCCACGTTCCAATAGTGCGAGGACACGTTCCAGGCCGTATTGAACTGACAGTATCAAGGACGGCGTTTTATCGCTTTCCATCGACTAACCTTTCGATCCACGCTTGGTTCGCTCTTCGTTCAAACGGCGAACTGTGCCCTTCACGGACCGTGCCCTCCGCCGACATCATCATGGGGGCGGCGTCCGCTGTCACCTCGCGCTCGTTCTTCGGCACGCATTATCAGGGCTATCAGGCCCTTCCACAGACCGACCACCAATGCGAATCCGCCGACGAAGCCGAGAACGAAAAAAGGTTCAGGCGGATAGCCACTTGCGTTCAAGTGGTGCGGGTAGGGACCGAAGTGATGAAACACCCAGATTCCTCCGTAGAAGCCGCACGTGGGAGGCACGAAGACCTTCAAAATATCCAAACAGCCGAACGCCATTCCGACCTCCCCTCACGCTGTTTCCGCTTATTTCAGGCCGACTTCGCTCTTCGTTCAAAAGGCGAACTATTTCTCTGCGCCTGCTCCCTTTAGAAAATCGGTGATTTCGTCGTGCCTTTTTTGCTGTGCCAGCATCACGGCGTTCCTGCCCTGCTTGTCCCTGATGTCGATGTTCGCGCCGTGCTCCAGTAAGACTTTCACTTTGGAGAGGTCTCCCACCCATACCGCACTCATTAAGGCGGTTAAGCCTGTCGCATTCTGGATGTCAATGCCCCCCCGATCCAGCAGCAGACGGAGAGTATCCACGTTCCCATCCTGCGCCGCCCAGTAAAGAGCCGTAAACCCTTCATCATCTTGGGCATTGACATCGGCACCGCGATCCAGCAGGAGCCTGACGGTCTCTGTGCGCTGATCCCGTGCGGCTACCATGAGAGCGGTATAATGTTGGACGTTGCCCAGGTTCACGTCAGCCCCTCGGTCAAGGAGGAGACGGACGATCTCCGTTCGGCCTCGGTAAGCAGCCCCAATCAGACCCGTAGTACCCTGCTCATCGGCAGCGGCCATGTCTGCGCCCCTGTCGAGCAAAACCGTTGCGACCTCGATGTGTCCATTCTGAGCCGCCGTTCTAAGTGGCGGCCCGAACTGATCTTTGGCATTGACATCAACTCCTCGTTTGAGAAGACGCTCAACGACATCCGCGTGTCCGTTTCGGGCGGCGGTATGAAGTTTTTTCACCGCCTCAGACGAATTGTTTTCCATCCGTATTGCCCTGCCATTTTAGTTCGCTCCTCGTTTAAAGGGCGAACTAACAGGATTCGCTTTCTCTCACGTCGGCAAAAAGCCATGTTGTACCAAATGCCTTCACTGACGCTTTTCTAGGCGCTCGACCAAGCGTTCAAATCGCACCAGATTTTCAGGCTCTTTCGTTTGGCCGAACTTCCAGCAAGTCAGAAATGTCTCTGCAAAGAACGGACTTGATGCGCTCAACTGCTCCACCTTCGGAAAATACGCCGCGAAATGATACTCCAGAAGGTGCTCCAGCAAGCACGTTGCTACGGCGAGGCGCAGGTCTTCCTGCGGGTGATCTCCCCAGATGCGGATAAAATCCCAAACGGCATCTGGCTCGGTTTCGATGTATTCTTCAACGGAGATGATTGCCAGCCAACGTGGGTCTGTTTGGTCTTCAGCGGCTGGCTCTCCAGGAAGTAGACTTTCGGCTTGGCGAA
>CBDCAE010000004.1:0-39662 GCA_965213825.1 Capsulimonadaceae bacterium | reverse complement strand
CCATAGGGTATTAACTGAGTCACATTGATGGCCTTGAAAAAAGCAATGAACGAACAATTGCCTGTTATTGTTCGAGATTACCTTCTGTCTGGATATTGTATCAGTGCCAATGTTGTCACCTTATCTTGTAATTATTTGAGCATCCCGGACATTCCTATCTCAGACTATGTGGCGGCAGTTGAGGTTCAGCCTCTGCCCGATAAGACCTACCGGATAATCTACCGTGAGATCCCGGAATACCTTCTTAAGTACGAATTCGAGTGGGATAGATACGCGACCGTTAATGAAGAAAGCATAGTAAAAACAGTAGAAGAAGTTGAGCAAACTCTAGCCCGCTATGTCACTGATTTTTCCCGCATTATTGTCGGCAGCAACATATACACCTCGGCTTAACGATGGCTTCGTAATAGTCTGACAGCACAACAAGCACTGTACTCGACTTCCTACTTGATGTGATATAAGGCAGAAATATCGGTCTCTTCCGCCACGCAGGTGGCGGCTTGGCGCTTCGCCCCTCAGCGAGGGCGTTCACGCCCTCGTCTTAATCACGCTTATGATATGCAGTAATGGCGCAGGCAATGCGAAGCAAGGAGGTAAGTCGCCCGGCGGCACTTGTAGGGGCGAACCTTGTGTTCGCCCTTTTCCATGTTCGCCTGACTTCGTGTTTGTGCCTCTTGACACTCCGGCGGGAATGGGTTACACTACACGGGAACGTAACGGGGCGCTCAGGGAGTAAGAACTAAGATGGCGGCAGGGAACTAAAATGGCGGCGGGGAAGCTGACTTTGGGGTATGTGCTGTCGCTGGCGGTTGCCGACGATGTGTTCATGGGCGGCGCGATGGTCACGGACGCTTACGGCCTGCCGCTGGAGTTTCGCTACACGGAGTCGGTGCGGGCGACGAAATTGCAGCGCATTCTCTACGGCGACGTGCTGGAAAAATACATTCACGGCGATGTGATCGCCGGCAATCTGATCAGCCGCTTGGAGCAGAAGCCGGAGCTGTTTCTCGTCTCCGACCCGGCGGTCCTCGATGCCGTGTCGGCGTCGGGCCGCAAAGCGGTCCTGCTCTCCGCCTCCCGTGTGCCGCCCCTCAAAGAGTTCGGCGCGGTGCAGGACGTGTCCGACACCGAATTTTTTTTGCAGGTGACGGACAGCGGCTCGCCGGTGCGGGTGCGCCTGCCGGGACATGGCCTCGATGCCGCCCTGCGGGCCGAGGCAGCCCGGCTGCTGACGGAAATCGGGCGCACGATGGACCCGGCCGAACCTGCGGCCCGGATTGACGCGGCGATTAAAATGTTATGGAGCGACGAGCAGACCTCGGCGGCATAGAAGAATCCGCCGCATGGCAGACCGTGCGGCGCACACTGGGCCGCTTGTTCAGCCGGGTGGGGGTGCGGGCGGTCAGCGAGGCCGGTCTGGCGCTGATGGTTCCGACTAAGGCTGGCACCCTCGCGTCGCCGCCGCCTCAAGTCTCGCGCGGCGAGGCGTGGAAGCCGTCGGCAGTGCCGCTGCTTGCGCCGGTTCCCACGGCAGGGGCTGGCCTGCACGAGAGTGACCTGCTGCCGCGCGTGTCTCTTGCGTCGGGGGATTACGCGCTGAAGCCGCCAGTCATCGCGGCACTGCCAAGCGCCGCGTCATCAGCCGTGGTGGGAGCAGCCGATGTCCACTGGGATGCCACCGTCACGGCTCTGCCGGACGAGTTTGTTTGCCTGCCGAGTGCGCCGCTGCGGATTCAAGCGATTCCGCTCCTGCACGGCCCAAAGGCGGAACTCCTGCATGGCTGGGCGATGGCGTTGCCGCCGGTGAGAGCCTTGCGCCTGCCGCGTCTGGACAGCCCGCGTGTCCGCTGGGGTGGGGAAAGTGTCCTGCGCCGGATGCCGCTGACTCGTCAAAGCCGGCCGGTTGGCGGCGGGCTGGGGGAGCGGCGGCGCCTGGCGGAAACCGCACACCTCAGCGCGGACGAAGTGACGCTTCTGGGGGTCTACCCGGACGTTCCGATTCTGGCCGTGGAGCGCATTGTCGTGGAAGATGAAGGGCGGCGCTTGAAGCTATGGCTGAAGCCTGATGTTCTGCGGGGGCGGTCGGGTTCGCATCGGATTACGCTGCTGGTCGGGCGTCAGACGGCGACGGGAAAAATGCTGCAAGCGGCGCTTTAGACGGGGCAGGGCTGTAGGCAAGGTGGGGGAAGGCAATAGAAGTGCTGCTGGTGCAGGTTTTGGTGCTGGTGTTTACGGCGGTTCTATGGTGGATTGCCCGGCGCGACCTCACAGCCCGTGTGCCGCCTGCGCTCCCTCCCCGCGCAGAGACGAACGCAGTGACGAACGCAGACACGGCGGAACTCGAACAGCTTTGCGCGACACTGGAAACGCTGGTGACAAGCCTTGCCCGGCGGCTGGACGCCGTGGAACAGACCGCTGTTTCGGAGCCGTTTGTGCCGCCGCCCGCCGTTCAGCCGACGCCGGACCCGCACCCCGCCGACCTGCTGCCCGACCCGCGTTACGACCCCGTGTACGTGCTGCTGGCTTCGGGTGTGGCGGACCCCGTGGAGATCGCCCGGCGCACGGGACTGGGTCGCGGGGAAATAGACTTGATCTTAAGCCTGCGTGGCCGCCGGGCGCTGTAATGTCCTAGACAAAGCTACAAAATAAATTTCGACGCTCAGACGAAAGCACCGTCGAGGCGACGGAAGACCAACTTCATTGGATGTACTCTCTTGCGTCGCTTCGACGCTGTCCTCTTAGCCTCGGAATTGATTCCGTGGCTCCTGCTCCGCAGGAAATTGTTTGACCCTCATTATTCGCCACTCAAAGGAGCGTTTCACTCATCATGCCATTGACTTCCAAGAATTCCCACGGACGACGAGCGGGGCGGCTGGCTTCGCTTGCTGTCTTGTCTTCCCTCGCCGCCGTTCCTCTGATTCTCACGGGCTGTAATCATTCCGGCGCTTCCGAGACCGGCGGCGGGAACTCGATCTCCACGACCAGCGGCGAGGCCGGACCGGTGGCGACACTGACCACGCCGAAGGGCAGCACCCTGACCCTGACCCAGTCCGAGTTTTACGACCAGCTCCAGGGCTTTGTCCCGAACGGCAGCCCGCAGTCGTTCGCCCCGGTTGGGCAGCCCGCCGGGCGGCTCGTCATCCAGCAGATGCTGCAAAACCTGATTTTTGAGGGATTGGCCGAAGACCAGGGGGTCGCGCCAACACAGGCCGAAGTGGACCAGCAGTACGCCAACATCAAGATGATCCAAGAAGCCCGCTCCACTAAGCCGTTTGACCAGGCGCTTACGGATGCCGGGCTGACCCCCGATGTCTTCAAGGACCTGCAAGTCAAGCCGCAGCTTGCCGAGCTGAAGCTCCTGACCAAAGGTGCAACTGTTTCTGATGCCGACATCCAGGCGTTCTACAATGCCAACAAAGACAAAGCGTTCACCAAGCCCGCCCGTGTCCACATCCAGCGCATCGTCTCCGGGACACTCGACCAGGCCCAGCAGATCGCCAAAGCCATCGCCGGCGGGCAGACCTTCGGCAGCCAAGTCGCTCAGTCGCTCGACAAAACGACCCCCGACGGCGATGTCCCGCAGTGGATCCCGCTTGACCCCGCCCCGCCGAGCCTCAGTTCGCTGATTGGCCCGATCAAGACCGCCGCCGTCGGCTCGGTGACGCCTCCGATCACGGTGGCCGGGCCAAACGGCCAGAAAACCTACTGGCTGGTCAAAGTCGTGGACCGGGTGGACAAAAAAGAAGTGCTGCCGCTCGATCAAGTGAAGGACCTGATTCGTGCCCAGCTCCTTCAGCAGAAAGCGCAGGCCGACCCCGCCGCCCAGCAGAGTTTCCAGTCGGAAGTGCGGGACTTCCAAAGCGCGGTCAAAATCACCGCCGCCCCAGAGTATGCGTCGGTCGTGCAGACCCTGACCCATCCCGCGCCGCCCGCCCCCGCGTCGTTCTCGCCTGGTTCCGGTGGCCCTGCACCTGGCGGACCCGCTCCAGGTGCTGCCCCGGCACCCAGCGGCGGCTCGCCGTTCGCCCCCGCGCATCCGTAGAGACAGAAGGAACCCCTCCCGTTCGTTCCTCACTCCCTCCCCTATGAGGGAAGGGCAAGAGAGAGCAGTGAGAATCTTGTCTTAGACTCATAGTCCTCCCTCATAGGGAGGACCCCTGCGTAGCGAAGAATGAGCGAAGCAAGGAGGGGGGTTCCGGCTCCCTAGAATTGGGGCAGGCGGGGCTTTGAGAAACAAATGCTGACACTTATCGGCCTCGGCCCGGCGAATACGTCCGCCGGCCTTAGTTTCGGGGCCTTCGACGCGCTTGCGGGCGCGTCCGGCCCGAAGATTGCCCGCGCCGGCTCCCCTGCGGGACTTCCTCATGCGGCGCTCACGCGGCTGGAAGCGGGCGGTATTCGCTTTGACGCGCATCTCGACACGCTCAGTGACGGCGATGCCGCGCAGGCGGTTCTGGATGCCGCCCGTGCTGGGGACGTTTGCTACGCCGTGTCCGGCCATCCCTTGTTCGGCGACCCGTCCTGCATTCCGCTGCTCGATGCGGTGCGCCGCGAAAACATTTCCCTGCGTGCCTTCGTCCCCGCACCGCTTCCCAGCGACTCGCCTGCCGACTTTGAGGCCCTGCGGCTGGTCATGGTCCGGCTGCGCGACCCTGTTGCCGGCTGTCCCTGGGACAGGGAGCAGACACCGCAGACGCTGCGAAAATATGTCATCGAAGAAGCCTACGAAGTGGTGGAAGCGATTGACGCCGGTTCGGCGTCCAAGCTTTCCGAAGAGTTGGGTGATTTGCTGCTGCAAGTCGTCTTCCATGCCCAGCTCGCGTCGGAAACAGGCGCATTTGCCCTGCCGGATGTCACCCGGAAAATCGTCGAAAAGCTGATCCGCCGGCACCCGCATGTCTTCGGCGCGGTCTCCGTCACGGGCAGCGACGAAGTCCTGACCAACTGGGAGCAGATCAAGCGGGCCGAGCCAGGCTATGAGGACCGGGTCGGCATTCTTGACGGCATCCCGCCCGCTCTACCCGCGCTGATGCGAGCGCTGGAAGTCTCGAAGCGCGTCGTCAAAGTCGGCTTCGAGTGGCCGGGTATCGGCGAAGTCCTGGACAAAGTCGAGGAAGAAATTGGGGAGCTGCGGGCCGAAATCATGGCCGGACAGACCGGCCGAGCCGCCGATGAGCTGGGCGATCTGCTGTTTACCCTGGTCAATGTCGCCCGGCAGCTCAAAATAGACCCTGAAGATGCCCTGCGCCGGATGACTTTGCGCTTCGCCAAGCGCTTCGGGGCCATTGAGCGCTTCGCCTCCGGCGCGAACCGCGCCGTGTCCGACCTGACGCTTGCCGAGATGGAGTCGGTTTGGCAGGCGGCGAAACGGGAAGAATAAGCGCATGAAACCCGCTTTCTTACTTACTGCTGCCGTCTTCGCGTTCAGTGCCCTCCCTGTGCTCGCTCAAACCGATGCCGGTACGCCGCCGATCAATCCGAACAACAACGGCTCGCTGCCGGATGCACTTAAAGTGACGCCTCCGGCGCAGCCCGCTGCGCTGACCCTCAGCAAGCCCCAGATCAAGTCCGGCCAGGCCGTGCGAATGACCTTTCAGGTCGTCAACACTTCCGGCAAGCCCGTCATTTATAACTTCTCCACCGGCCAGCGCTTCGACATCACCGCGACAAACGCGGCCGGATCGGCAGTCTGGAGCTGGGCTGCAAACAAGCGGTTCTCGCAAAATCTTTCGTCGCTGTCGCTGCTGCCCGGCAAATCGTTCGTCTACCACGCCGTCTGGAATGGCCGTGGCCTGTCCGGGCATCCCGTCCCGCCCGGCGCGTATGTCTTGCAGGCTCATTTGACCTCGGACAACCGCCCGGCGATCACCGGTGGGGTGGTCGTCAACACCGACCCCGATCCAACCAACATGGGTGGTTCCACCCGCACCCCTGCCGAATCCGGCACCATCCGCCAGGTAGACCCCGCCGCCCAGGTGTCGGCCAAAGCCACTGTCACGATTAAGTAAGCAAACAGCAAAAACAGAAGATTGACAATCTTCTGTTTTCTTGTTATACTAGCTACAAATTTCCCTGCTTCCTACTCAAAAGGCAGCGTTGTCTCTGCTTCGTCTTGTCGTTTTTGATGAAAGGACTCCAGCATGAACCGACCCCCTCCGCGCCTCCGGAAAGCCTTCACCCTGATTGAGCTGCTCGTCGTGATCGCCATTATCGCGATTCTCGCCGCCATTTTATTCCCCGTCTTCCAAAACGTCCGCGAAAACGCCCGCCGCACCACCTGCCAGAGCGCTGAAAAACAGCTCTCGCTTGCCGTCATTCAGTATACGCAGGACAGCGACGAGCTGATGGTGCCTGCCATTAACTGTGGGAACGGGCAACTGCCCAATGCCCCCTTCTGCGGCTCAGACCTCCAGTCTTGGGTGGTTGCCGTCAATCCCTACATCAAGGTTCAGATCAATGGTACAAATACCATTTGGACCTGCCCCGATCTTGAGGTGGACTACAACAACATCCGCAGCAAGCCTGCTTCTTATCCCTTGTCGGAGTTTCAGTATTTTGTCAACTACGGCATGAACAAAGACTATTTGCAGCCGGACCCAGATTGCAGCCCTTCGGCCACGATTGACGGCGTGACTTCTCCTTGGGGGAAACCTGCGAACCTTGCCGCCATCGACTCGCCGGCACAAACGGTTTTGCTGGCGGAGACGAAGCCGGAGACTTATGTGAGCGGGGGAAGTGCGGGAGCATTCAATGTCACTTCCTACATCAATGCTCCCGCATCTGGCGTCAACAGTCCTGCTGCCGAGCCAAATGGCGTCACAATGCACGCCTGCTCGAATGGCAACGGAAGCAACGCGGGGCCGGCGTTCAACTTTCCTGATGATGGCTGGGGACAGGACTCGGAGTATGACAATGCACCGATTGGCATCCCGAACTCCTCGACCAATATGTTTGACGGGCGGCACCGAGGCGGCGGCGATGTGGCGTTCTGCGATGGCCATGTGAAGTGGCTTCGTACCGGCGATCTCGCCGCCGGGACAAACTGGTACCCCGGTATCAATCAGGCCGATGTCAAAATCACTGACCTCAGCAAGTACCTATGGTCACTTAAAAAGAGTGGCAATAGTGATCTTTAGCAGAAAGCAACTATGACAAAACGCAAGCGTATTCCTGTTTCTTTGCCCGCTGCCGCTCTTCTTCTGTCGGTCGCTGTGGCAGGCTGTGCGAGTCACAACGACCCGGCCACGGTATCGGCGGCACCAGGAGTAACCCCGCCCGCAGCAGTTGCGCCGCCGCCGCCAATGGCCCTAAAGCCAGGAATGATGGAGAAGCGGCGTCAATCTGTCGTGCCGCAGGCAGGGCATTGATTCTGCCGCGCGGCTATGTCTGTTCTTTCGCGCCTGCGCCGCCCGCGCTAGACGGGCGGCTGACCGAGGGGATTTGGCAGGATGCGCCCTGGACGGAAGACTTCACGGATATTGAGGGCGACGCCCGCCCGAAGCCTGTCCACCGGACTCGTGTCAAGATGCTGTGGGATGCCGATTTTTTCTACATTGCTGCCGAAATGGAAGAGCCGCATGTGTGGGCGACGCTGACCGAGCATGACTCGGTGATCTTCCAGGACCCGGACTTTGAAGTCTTTATTGACCCCGACGGCGACAACCACAACTACTACGAGATCGAGATCAATGCCCTCAGCACGGTCTGGGACCTGCGCCTTGTAAAGCCGTACCGCGACGGCGGCCCCGCCCTGAACTCCTGGCACGTTCCCGGCCTCAAAAAAGCCGTATCTATAGACGGAACATTGAACGACCCCTCGGACACCGACCGGGGCTGGACCGTCACGCTGGCCCTGCCGTGGGCTGCCTTGGCGGAACACGCCGGCCGCCCTGTGCCGCCCCAAGACGGCGATCAGTGGCGGGTCAACTTCTCCCGTGTCGAGTGGGACGTGACTGTAGAAGACGGCGTATACCGCAAAGTGCCGGAAACTCCCGAACACAACTGGGTCTGGTCCCCGCAGGGCGTGATAGATATGCACCGCCCGGAGCGCTGGGGCTATGTCCAGTTCTCGACCGATGCGCCTGGCCTCGCAGACTTCCATCCTGACCTCTCCCTCCCCGCCCGCGACCTCTTGATGGACGTATATCACGCCCAGCATGAGTTCCACCAAACGCACGGCTTTTGGGCCGAGACGCTCACGGCTCTGCGCCCCCTCCTGCCTTCCCTCCTCACCCCTTCCCTCCAAATGCAGCCAGCCTCCGACGGCTTCACGGCCACGGCGGGTTATCAAGACGCAGACGGCAGCCGCAGAACCCTTCACGTCCGCACCGACTCGCGTCTTTGGCCCGATTGACCGTTTCCCCCTTGCCTCACGCCTTTATTTTTAGGTATACTCATAGACGGTTTGTGCTCTTGCGAAAAGGTCTAGGATGGACGAACAACTTTACGAAATTCAGGACGGTGTGCGACGCGCGAAAGCGGCGTGGCTTTGCGGCCACGAGATGATCCCAGCCACAATGGGGGGAATTAGTGATTCGATCCAAGTGCTGGTGAAAAACTTGCTTCCTCCAAAGCCAGCCATTGAAGACGTTGGACCGCGAGGCGGAAGTTGGGGCGCGATCTACCGGATGACGCAGCGTGGAGATGCTTTGCCACCCATTACTATTGTTCCGGGAACATTTGGAACACCGATTGCTGAAGTGGAGGTACAGGCAGATGAACTCGAACTTTTTAGACAGCGGCATTCGGGCACTCCATAGTGTGATTATCGGCACTCGCCTTTTAGGCTACCAAAACGCCGACCCACAACTCGTCGCGCGGGTACTTGACCATGCAGACGCTCTCGGCTTTATGCTGATGGCTGACTTCCGCGACTTTGAAGGCGAAGAAACACCTGTGCTGTTCCGCCGCCACTTGCAGGGAATAGAAGATGCCTTCGATGGCTTTGATTATCTGGTCGCGAGCTTTGACGAAAATATGAAGCGCGGCGAGCGCATCCCGGAACAGGCGCGGGAACTCGCGGCGGCAAGCGGGTGAATTTACCGAAACGAACTGACACGGCTGAACGAAAATCGGAGCGGCGGTGAGATGCTTTGGCAGGCGCGGTGTTTTCTGGTACACTAGACGGCGGTTTCCGAAAAAAATTAACACTTGCTTAAAAGCACGATAGGGGAGATATGAATGGCAGACACAAAGCGTGTGTGGCTCTTTGAAGAGGGCAACACTACGATGCGTGACGAACTGGGCGGCAAAGGGGCCAATCTTGCGGAAATGAGCAATACCGGGCTGTAGAAAGCTATGCTTGATGACCGACCTGCGGCTGAAAATCTAGTTTCCTATCTGACCGATCCCGTTGGCCTTGCACTGCCGGAATTGTCAGGTGCGGAAGAAGCGGCCAGCCGAACCGCCGCATTGCACGAGCAGAGTGGGCGCACGGGAGCAACCTTTAGTCTTCGTTTCGGCGACATGAGCGGCCAACCTTTGTTCTCAGTTTCCTTGTGGCCGGAACGTGGGCGAAGGGTAAAAGGCGACACGGTTAAACTTCGTGTCCTTGAAGTCTTCATCAGGGGAAACTTGGATTTGCTGAACGATCCAAGAGGCAGCATAGGTCTGTGGTACAATGCTGATGAAAACTTAACGTATTTGGATATTGTGGCAACTTTGCCGAATCGACACGAGGCGTTTACACTAGCCTCGCAGTACGACCAGATCGCAATCTTTGATCTGCAAACCTTGACTGAAATTGAGACAGGCGGCACAGGAAACACGCCTGCTGATATGCCCACTGACACGGAGCGTTTACCGAAGATGGACCTCACGAAAGAAGAGGAAGAACTTTAATGGAGCCTTTTTTAGAAAAAGAAGAAGTGATAACCACTTCAAGATTAGTGGGAATTTTACCCGGCAATCCGCCTCGACTCAACCTCGTAGATTACGCTTCGGGACAAAACGGAGTCAAGCGGCACATGACGCAGCAGGTTCCTGTATTAGATGCGGACCTCTTCACAAAGCTTCAGGCGGAGGTGAAGATAGGGGAGCAAATTCGGGCTACTACTATCAACGAATACACAGAAAGCAGTAGCCGAGTTTATCTTGCCGGATTTCAAAAAATAAACGACACAGTCGCGATTGGAGCGAAGAACGGCAACCATGATCTTTCTCATCTCCCATTCACGACATCTGTGATTGAACCGATACCACAACCTAAGCAAAAAGTACGACGATAGAGGAGAGATGAATGGCAGACACAAAGCGCGTGTGGCTCTTTGAAGAGGGCAACGCAACGATGCGTGATGAACTGGGCGGCAAGGGCGCGAACCTTTGCGAAATGAGCAATATCGGCCTGCCGGTGCCTCCAGGCTTCACGATTACGACCGATACCTGCGTCGCCTACAACAAAGGCGACGGCAATTTCCCCGCTGGCCTGATGGACGAAATTAAAACCGCATTGGCAGTGGTGGAATCGAAGACCGGCAAGAAGCTCGGCGATGCCGAGAACCCGCTGCTGGTTTCGGTCCGTTCGGGAGCCAAGTTCTCCATGCCCGGCATGATGGACACAGTTTTGAACTTAGGGCTGAACGATGCGACAGTCGAGGCCCTGGTCAAGCTCACGGGCAATGACCGGTTTGTCTATGACTCGTACCGCCGCTTCTTGATGATGCTCTCGGACGTGGCTTATTCCGACGGCACGAACCATCTGGCAAAGCATGATTTCGAGCATATCTTTTACGCCATGAAGAAGGATTTAGGTGTTACCGACGACCTTCAGGTCAACGGCGCACAGCTTAAAGCGCTCTGCGAGACATACAAAGCGCACATCAAGACAAACGCCGGGCGCGAGTTCCCGCAGGACCCGATGCAGCAGCTCCAGGACTCCGTCGCCGCTGTTTGGAAGTCCTGGAACAACGACCGGGCCATTTTGTACCGGCAGCGCGAGAAGATTTCCGACGATTTAGGAACCGCCGTCAACATCCAGGCGATGGTCTTCGGCAACCAGGGCGAGGACTGCGGCACGGGCGTCGCGTTCACCCGAAACGCCTCCGACGGCACCGATGAAGTCTTCGGCGAGTATTTGATGAACGCTCAGGGCGAAGATGTGGTCGCGGGTGTCCGCACCCCGATGCCGATCTCCGAGCTGAAAGTCCAGAACCCGGAAATGTACCGGCAGTTCGACGAAATCTGCACCCGGCTGGAAGAGCATTACAAAGATATGCAGGACATTGAGTTCACAATTGAACACAACAAGCTGTATATCCTGCAGTGCCGCTCCGGCAAGCGCACCGGCCCCGCCGCCGTCAAGATCGCCGTGGATCTGGTCAACGAAGGCGTGATCTCGAAAGAAACCGCGCTCGCCCGGATCAACCCGGAGCTTCTGGATCAGTGCCTGCACCCGATCATCAAGCCCGGCGCGAAGTATGACCTGCTGGCTCGCGGCCTGCCCGCCGGCCCCGGTGCGGCCACCGGCATCGCCGTCTTTGACGCCACCCGCGCCGCTGAAATGGGCAAAGGCGGCCTCGGCCAGCGCGTCATTCTGGTCCGCGCCGACACGTCCCCAGACGATTTGAAGGGAATGCTCGCTGCCGAAGGTGTCCTGACCGAGCGCGGTGGTATGACAAGCCATGCGGCGCTGGTTGCTCGCGGCTTCGGCATCCCAACAGTCGCCGGCTGCTCCGACATCTCGGTCGGCGCGAGAAGCTTCACCGTCAACGGCAAGACGATCAACGAAGGCGATCCCATCTCCCTAAACGGGACTTTGGGCGAAGTCATTGACGGCACCGTCGAAGTGGTGGACCCAGAAATGACCGGCGAGTTCGGGACGCTTCTCGGCTGGGCCGATGAGTTTAAGCGGCTGGGCGTTCGCACCAACGCCGATACGCCGGAAGACGTGGCCCTTGCCATCAAGCTGGGCGCAGACGGCGTCGGCCTCTGCCGCACGGAGCATATGTTCTTTGCCGAAGATCGCCGCCCCATCGTCCAGGCCATGATCTTGGCCCCCGATGAAGACGAGCGCAAAAAGCAGCTTGACCTGCTGCTGCCGTTCCAGCGCGACGACTTCCAGGGCATCTTCGAGGCTTTGGGTTCCCGTCCGGCGACCATTCGCCTGATTGACCCGCCGCTCCACGAGTTCCTGCCTTCGATGGACACGCTGATCGCCGAAGTCGCGACCCTCAAAGCAACCCACCCGGACAGCCCGGAACTGGCCGAAAAGTCCAAGCTCCTGCACCAAGTCGAGTCCATGCACGAGATCAACCCGATGATGGGTCTGCGCGGCTGCCGCCTGTCCATCGTCTTCCCCGGCATCGTCGAGATGCAGACACGGGCCATTCTCGAAGGCGCGATTGCCGCCAAAAAGAACGGCGCGGAGCCGCACCCGGAGATCATGATCCCGCTGGTCGGCCATGTCAACGAGCTGAAGGCCGTCCGCTCTAACTTAGAGCGCGTCGCCAAGATGGTCACCGAGACTTCCGGCGAGACCATTGACTACATGTTCGGCACGATGATCGAGATCCCCCGCGCCGCGCTGACGTCAGACCTCATTGCCGAAGAAGCTGAGTTCTTCTCGTTCGGCACCAACGACCTGACCCAGATGACGTTCGGCTTCTCGCGCGACGACTCCGACAAGTTCCTGAAGCCCTATGTGGCCCAGAAGATCCTGCCGGGCGACCCGTTCGAGTCCATCGACCAGGCCGGCGTCGGCCAGTTAATGAAAATCAGCGTGGATTTGGCGAAGAAAGTCCGCCCGAACATCAAGCTCGGCATCTGCGGCGAGCACGGCGGCGAGCCTGCCTCCGTCGCGTTCTGCCACGAGATCGGCCTGAACTACGTCTCCTGCTCCCCGTACCGCGTCCCCATCGCGCGTCTCGCCGCAGCCCAAGCCAACCTCAAGGACGGCGGCAGCAACCGCGACCGCTAAGTCAAGTTCTCAAAGCCCTGCCGCAAGGCAGGGCTTTTTCTCTTGGCTCTTTGTTTCGTGGTATACTGCAAGCAGGAGACAAATACGATGGAAAACAGTCTTTCTATGGATTTAAGTGCAGAGGAAGCTGCCAAGTTTCGTGACTTCTTGCGGCAGGGCCTCGCGGAAATGGACCGCAACTTTGAGCTGATGGCGCGTGACCAAATAGAAATTGATCGCCTCGCTGCAAGTTCTCAGGCGAACCTCGCGCAGATTCAAGCGATCTCAGAGCAGACGGACGCAGTTCTCGCGACATTGAAGTGGAGCTAAATCATGGTTCCATGGAAGGAAGTTTCTGCGGCGATCGGCAAAATTTTTGCCCTCAGCACAGAAACATAAAAGAACAAATCCGACATCAAGCAGACGCGCGATGAGCTGGAAAAGCTTGAACAGAAAGTTCAGCGTCTCAATCAGCAAGTGATTGACCTGACGTTCGCCTTGCAGCGGGCCTACTTTGAAACTCAGCGTCTCCGGGATGACAATGAGCGCCGAGATAAAGACGCCGCACGGGAGCGCGAAAACCTCATCCTGCGCCTGGAAAACCAGAGGCTTCGGGTTGAGCGCACCCTGCCGCCGGACACAGGCAGATCAGGAGAATGACAAGCGTTGATGCCCTCACGCCGTAGGAAGTCGCTGTTCGTGTGCGTCCCTACATTATTACGCGGCACATCGGCGACAGCGATTTGCAGATAGACGACGTCCGCATCCACCTCCGCAACGGCTACTGGAACATTCCTATCCGTCCTTCGCGCTGGCCGAATCCTTTGTTTTCGTACTACGAAGCCCTCGCGGAAATCGAAGATGAAGTCCAAGAGCGAGAAGGTCCTAAAGTTACTCTTGTCTCCGGCGAACCTTTGACAGAAGATCAGTAAGCTTTGCTCAAGAAATGGCTCCCTTAGAATAATTCACCACCGAATAAGTCAGCGTTTTGCTGGGAGATATTCTGCGTGGGTGCGCCCAATTTTATGTTTCTCAAAAAACGCGAACCCTGACCATCTTTGACCGCGTGCACGGGCAGTTTCTGCTGATGGACGAAGGCTGGGCTTGCTTTTAGCACCCAGCCCGGCGGCGCTATAGCGAGTTCGCGGCGCCTTGAAAGTTTTCATCTGCGGTTACTGAAGTGGATAATGCGCGGGAACGCGAATTGGTAGTGCTGCATTTAGAGAACATACGGCTTTGCTCTAAAGCCGGATGTAAGACGGGTTGCCTGTTTTCAAAAAGAGCTTAGAAAGAGCGAGAAATGGAATTGGATCATGTGGCGGTGCCGTCGAAGGATATTGCGGGTTCGGTCCGCTGGTATGTGGAGACGTTAGGGGCGTCGGTGCTGTATCAGGACGGAACGTGGGCGTTTCTGAAGCTGGGGCAGGGGAAGCTGGCGCTGGTGACGCCGTCGCAGCATCCGCCGCATACGGCGGTGCGGGTGGACAAGGAAACACTGGCGGCAGCGGCTTCAGAGGCGGGCAAAAAGATTGACTCGCACCGGGACGGGACGAAAGGGATTTACATCTCGGACCCGGACGGCAATCAAGTCGAGCTGATCTGCTACCCGCCGGGCGAGACGGTCTACGAAAAGTAAATTCAAGAGACGCGAAGCGTCAGCGGGCGGAGGCGAAGTTCCAGAGCGGGCGAGCACTTAGCAGATCATCTTGGCTGGCGAACTGGTAGCCGGCCCCGCAGGCATCGAGCAGGGCGAGGCTCTTCCACGGGATGCAGTAAACGTCGTTCGAGAGCCGGGTCACCGGCGAATGGGGCAGAAGCTCGGCGCAGCCCTGCGCCCGGTCCTCTGCCGAACAAAACTTAATGTAGGCGTTCCTGACAATGTTCCTCAACGCGCGATCCCCTGTTCTTGCTACGTGCTTTGTTCTTACTGCTCGCTCGGTCTGTTTACCACTGTTGTTTCTACTGTGCATAATTCATGCCAAGTCTGACGGCCTGGGCGAATTGACAGCCGGGCTGGGCTGTGGTATGATACGGTACAAGGAAAGAAAGCGCAGACGCCCATGCAAGATGACGAAATTATTCTGTCTCCGGCCAAATACAAAGAGCTGGAACACGAACTCGAACACCTGACCACCACCGGGCGCCGGGAGATCGCGGAACGGATCAAAGACGCCCGCGCGATGGGCGATTTATCCGAGAACTTCGATTACCACGACGCCAAGCGGCAGCAGGGGTTTTTAGAGGGCCGGATTGACAATATCAAGCAGATGCTGGAGCGAGCTAAGGTCGCCGAGCATGTCGCGGGCGGGGACGTTATCGTGTACGGCTCGACGGTGAAAATCCACGACAAAGAATACGACGAAGAGCTGGAATACAAAATTGTCGGGGTCATGGAAGCCGATACCACGCAAAACCGCATCTCGAACACGTCCCCTCTCGGCAAAGCGCTGCTCGGCCACAAGGTCGGCGAGGTTGTGGAAGTGCAAACCCCCGCCGGCGTGGACAAGTATGAAATCTTGTCACTGGTCTGAGCGTTCTCTGGCAGGCGATTTTTGCGTTCTCTGACAGGCGATTTTTCAGTTGACACGTCTGGTATACTGGAAGCGTGGAAACAACCCAGTCCCCGACACCGCCCTCGGCCTCCGCCGTCTTTTAACCATTCCTCTGCTTTGCTTTCGGTTGCGGAAACCATGCGCCAGGTGGCAGACGGTATTGAAACCGTCATCATCGGCAAGCGGCCAGCGGTCGAGATGGCGCTGACAGCGTTTCTCGCGGGCGGCCATGTGCTGATTGAAGACATTCCCGGCGTTGGTAAGACGACCCTCGCCAAAGCGCTGTCCCGCGCTCTAGGATTGGTCTTCAAGCGTGTCCAGTTCACGCCCGATCTTCTGCCTGCCGACATTACCGGCACGACGATTTTCAACCAGAAAACTGCTCAGTTTGAGTTCCGGGAAGGCCCCGTCTTCGCAAACATTGTTCTGGCTGACGAGATCAACCGGGCGACGCCGAAGACGCAAAGCAGCCTTTTGGAGTGCATGGAAGAGCAGCAAGTGACGACCGATGGGATCACTTATATCCTGCCGCACCCGTTCTTTGTGATCGCCACCGAAAATGATGTCGAATCCCACGGCATTTATCCCCTGCCCGAAGCCCAGCTTGACCGCTTTCTTCTGCGCCTGTCGCTTGGCTACCCGGACGCCGCCGAGGAAAGCCGGATTTTGGACCAGCAGACCCGCCTGAAGCCGCTGGATGCGTTGGAACCCATCACCAGTCGTGACGAGATTTTGCGCCTCCAGGAAGAAACCCGCTCGGTCTTTGTCGCCCCGGCCCTGCGCGACTACATTGTCGCCCTTGTCGGCGCCACCCGAACCCATCCGATGACCACTCTCGGTGCCAGCCCGCGCGGCTCGCTCGGCCTCCTCCACGCTGCTCAAGCGTATGCGGCCATCTCTGGCCGCACCTACGTCCAGCCCGACGACATCAAGCGCCTCGCCGTCCCCGTCCTCGCCCACCGCCTCATCCTGCGCCCCGAAACCCGCGTCAAGCACGTCACCGGGCCCTCGCTGATTGAAGACATTCTCAGCCGTGTCCCCGTGCCGACGACGCTGTAGCCATTCAGGAACCGGCATTTTATTGTCCCCTTGCAATGCTCCACTCTAAATAAAAGCTGCGGACGCTTGTTTTGACTCAGGGCATTAGTCTGGTGCAAACATTGACAAGTCTACCAGTAGACAGCAGTACAAACTCGGTTCAATCGAACAGTAGCAGCCGGTTCTCATCGGAAAAGATAGTAGTCACCTGTCCAAGTCGATAAGAGGTCGAACAACGTACCACTGGCTTGCGAAGGTGTTGTCCCTCCCTCATTCAGCGCCCCCGGTATTTGGCCTGAGATACAACACGTCTGCTAACTACAGCTACAACCACGCCGGCGGAAGAAACCATCAGGACATCCAGTGCCGTGTTGATCTGAGACACGGTATAC
Source organism: Capsulimonadaceae bacterium (assembly GCA_965213825.1). Lineage (GTDB taxonomy): Bacteria > Armatimonadota > Armatimonadia > Armatimonadales > Capsulimonadaceae > JANXMY01. Next base: position 22,788 of record CBDCAE010000004.1, on the reverse strand, counting down.
TTTAAGAGAAGCATCTCGCGCCAGTGGAAGTGATAAGCAGCAAGGCCGACGCTGATGCCAAAACTAGGGATGCCGAACAGCATGAAAAAGAGCAATCTCATTTGTTGCTTATTGTTGTAATCTTTGCTGACTCTGTCCATACGAACGCGATCTCCTATTAAATCACCCTCTTGGAAAGCCCAGAAGGTACCCGTTTGGGTCCGATAAGGTGTCAAATGTCAGATCAGACGCTGCTCACTAGGCGCACTATTGAGCCACTGGAATGACCCAGATATTTTATTACTCGACTTATTATCCAACCCCGGTTAATGTTTCCGACTTAATGACCCAATAATCGTCTTCCTGCGAAAGATGCCAAGTCCAAGAACCATTGCCAGGCCAGACAGAGTATGAACCACCATCAAGGTCAACATTCTTGTCATTCTTCCAATGGAACCGCTTTACATAGATAACTGAACCACGCTCACCGGTCTCTTTGTCAGTTGGGCATCCATCTTTTTCTCCAGGGCGCGATTGAGAGAACTTCTTCACATATTCCAAATCAACAAACGCCTTCATCACAGTATCACTCAGGTCAATATTCTTGCCTTCAGGCATAGCCTCTGCCAAAAAAATCACTTGGTTGTGACTTGGTGCCACTTTCTTTGGGACGCCCGTGATCTGATACTTCAGCGCAGACACGCGGATCAGATCTTCTTGAGACGAGCGCCAGTCTTGAGAAGGGGCAGGGAAGACAGGCACTGCAAGGATGCTGCAAAAACTCAGACCGCATAACAAACAAATCCACACCCGGGCATGAATGCTGGGATAAGCTAAGAGCTTCATCAGGTGATTGTTCCTTTCATCCGCTGGCCTAATTTTGGTTCCGATGAACACCATCAGTACATAATATCCAGATCGAAAGCGAGCTGTCTACCCGGCAGTAGACACCCGTTTGGGGCCGATAATCGGGTCTAGTGCAATACCCCGCCTGCTATCCAGTAAAGAGGATGGCATAGCCATTTTTCGCGCAGGTCTGGAGAAAGAAACGCGCGTCATTTTTGTGCGTGGCAAGGAGGTCTGACCAGTCGGGGTAATCCTCATCTATTTCTTCAACTAGAAAGCTCCAATCCGCTAATGCATTCGCCCTTTGAACTGTTTCAGGCGACCACACAAGAAGACCCAACTCATTTTCTGCTGTGTCACAGGAAATGGGTGTTGCTAGGGACAAGCATTTTTTGCTCCATGAGCCGCCCAATTCCCCATTACAAAGGAGATGCCCTCCGTTTCCAGCCTGTCGTATGAGTTCGGCTGTTGCTTCTTTGAATACCTGTTGCATTTCCACATCGAGATGTGGCTCACCATTGTTAACTTGGTCCACGCTTCGGAGCGCGTAGGCATCCCATCCCATGCTTCACCCCCTGCCATGTTCCGATAAACACTTCGTTATGTTAGGTTTGGTGCAGCGTCGCGCTTGGTTTCTTGCTCCGCTTCAACTAGGCGCGGCCCGTCGCGTAAATGCCATTACGGAAAGTTTGGCGTAACGCCGTGTTGAGCCATACTCATGCTTGGCTATCGAAGACGCTTCCTAATCCAGTAAGTAGTCAGGATAAGAACCGGAATGCAAACAAGTACAAAAACAGATGCTAAAAAGAAGCCCTGAAAATGGCATATATCATCAACAACCAAAGCCAGGATGGCGATGACACAGACCCAACCCATTGCTTCAATTCCTAACTGTCCTAACTGGATTACCTTGTTTCTTCGCCGCGCAATGTTGCTTAGATGCTGTTGGCGGGAACTTTGGATTTGTTTGTCCGATGCCTTGTTCAACGAGATCACGAATTGTTGACCGTGAACAGTCGCATAATAAACATTGCTCTGAGATTGCTTACTCTGTACCTGTTTATGGTGACGCCCAGCCTTCTTTTGCTTGAAGGCGTGGTTCTCTGATTTTAAGATTTTACGCATCAACTCCACCTGGACCATTGGCCTAACATCAAATTGGTCCGACTGGCTCGCGCCGCTCCGCGCATTGTACCATAATGTGAATTATGGAAAGTGTTTTAGAGTAATCGCCAAGCGCTGATTAAGCAGCGGCAGCCGACGCCGACGCAGCCCCTGATCTTGACTTAAAACCGATGCAGGTTCTGGATTGCCGGTTCCTTCCGCTTCATCGGGTACAATACCCTCTATCCATGAAACGCTTTGTGCTGAATATCGCGGGGCTGTTTGTGGCGGTGGTGGCGGTCCTGTTCAATCTGACCCAGCTTTACCTCATGGCGGCAATTTTGTGGCTCATTCCTGCCGTGTCGTACCTGATGGGGCTGCTGATGCTCAGTGGGCTGGCCTGCTCGCGGGCGCTGCCGCTGTCGGCGACGGCGGGGGAAGCGGTGCCGCTGACGTACACGCTCGAAAACACCGGCTGGCTGCCGAAGTTTTATCTGCTGGTGCGGGATACCCTGCCGCGCGGAGCGGCTTTGGCCGCCGGGCCGCCGCCGCTCGTGATGAGCCTATGGCCGGGGGAGACGCGCGAGACGACCTGCCTGCTCGATGTTCGGGTGCGAGGCGTGTTTGCCCTGGGGCCGGCGTCGGTGTTCTCCACTGATCCGCTCGGCCTGCAAACGTTCTCCCGCAAGCTGCCGGAAGCTTCCGAGCTTGTCGTCTATCCCGCCGTTCTGCCCCTGCGCGATTCCTGGCTGCGGGGCGCGGCGGTGGCGGGCTGGCGCGGCGGGGCGAGCGCTCTGGTGCGCGGCGACGGCGACGATTTCTACGGGGTGCGCGAGTACGCGCCGGGCGACGAGCTGCGCCGGGTCCACTGGCGGACCTCCGCCCGGACCGGGACACTGGCGGTCGCCGAGTACGCGCAGGGCGTGACGCTGGATGTCACAGTTGCTTTAGACTTGTTCCTAGACGCCTACAAAGGCACCGGCAGCGACGAGCATAGCGCTATAGAAACCGCCGTTACGCTGACCGCCACGCTGCTTGGTGATCTGCTGCGCCACGGTCATTCCGTGCGCCTTCTTGTCGCCGGCGGGCGGGACACGGCGGCGCGGCGCGGGGCCGAGGCCCTGCCGGAGTTTTTGGAGATGCTGGCGCGGGTGTCGGCCACGGCGCTGCAAACGCTGGCAGACGTTCTCGCTGAGGACCGCGCCGGCCGGCTCCCAGCCACGGTGATTGCGATTACACCGGACTGGCCCGCGCCGCGCCTGGCGGAAGCGCTGCACGGCGACGCGCAGGGCAGCCCGGCGTTTGTGTTTGCGCTGGACGCCGCCTCATTTCGGGCCGGCGGACCAGGTCTGCCGGACTCGCTCGCCGGTCCGGCCGTGACGCTCATCCGGCGCGGCGACAGCTTGGCGGTGCTTTTGGAAGGAAACGACAATGGCCGTCCTAGATAGCGCCCTAGATACGCCAAAAGAAGACATGCCGAGCCTGCCGCTGTATGCCGCTGGGTTCGTGATCACGCTTTGCGGCATTCTCGCGGCGAACGCCGCGCTGACCAGCCCCGACTATACCTGGCTGACCTCGACACTGATGCTGTCGGGCCTCGGATTTTTGTTCTCCTACGGGATGCGGCGTCTCGGCATCGCCGCCGGCCTGCTGGATTACGGGTTTGCTGGGCTGGCGCTGCTGCTGCTGGCGGGGGTGGCGACCCACCAGGTGTCCCTGGTGCAGCTTTTGCCGCTCGGCGCGGACCAGCCCAGCCTGCGGCTGCTGGCGACACTGGTGTGGAGCGGGACCCTCTGGAGCTGGGCGCTCCGAAACGATAACCGGGTGGCTTTCACGACCGTGCTGACGATGGCGGCGCTCGGCATGGCGGCGGAGATTGATGTCAATACGCCGGTGCTGGTCTGCTTCGGCGCGTTCATTCTGACGGTCATCTTTCTCTTGATCCACCAGAACTTCCTGCAAAACAAAGGCCGGGCCGCCGGGACAGAGAGCGGCAGTCCCTCCAAACGCTTGCTGCTGGCCCAGCTTGTGCAGGCGGGTCTGTGCGGGATCGCCGTGCTGCTGGCCGGGATGCTGGTAATTGTTCCAGCCCAAGTCGTGTTTTCTCACCTGTCGCTGGCCCAGGCCATTCGGCATTTGGCCGCCATCCAGTCCACTCCAGGCAGTTCGGCTACCGTGCAGAGCTTCTCCGACGACGACAATCTCTCCATCGGAACCGGCGATGCCTGGTCGGCAAGCGCCGATGTTGTCATGCGGGTGACGCCGGGCGACGGTCAGCCGCACTACTGGCGCGGGCGCACTTACGATCTGTATACTGGCGCCGGCTGGCAAAGCTCGCTAGAAGACAGCCGCAAGCTGATTGAGGCAGACGCCGATCCTGACGACGCCGGGGCCGGCAGCCTTTCCTACACGCTGACGCCGCCTCTGACCCCTGGCGATCCGCCGGCGCCGGCGGGCCGTGCGTTGCTGACGGCGACCTTTGAAGCACGCGGCCGGACCGCCCAGTTCTACTATGCCGACACGCCGCGAAAAATCCTGTTCGACGCCCACACGGCTGGAGATACGTCCGGGACAATGGCCTGGCAGGATGGGCGCTTAGGTCTGGCCGATGGCGGGCCGGTCCGGTTTCCTTACCAGATCGTGTCTTCGCTGCCGCCGGATGCCGCCCAGCCAGATGTTGCCGGCCGCCTGCGGGTGGCAGGGACTGAGTACCCCAAAGCAGTCACGGACTTGTACCTGAAGCAGAGCGCAGATGCGACGCCGGACGATCTCGAATTTTACCGGCAGTGCGTCGCTGAGGCTTTTCAATCCTTGCCTGCCGACGGGCATAATCCGTTTGATGAGACGCAGGCCCTCCGAAACTGGGTTTCTAAGCGCTGCGTGTACACGCTGACCTTGCCAGCGCTGCCGGACGGCGTTGACCATGTCCATGCGTTTCTCGGCGATACCCGCAAAGGCTACTGCGATATGTTTGCGTCCTCGCTTGCGATTTTGTGCCGCACCGCCGGCATCCCGTCCCGTCTTGCGACCGGCTTCGCGCCAGGCGATCCTGATGGCACCGGCTTCAACCTGCGGGCGGAAGACAAGCATGCCTGGACGGAAGTGTATTTCCCCGGCACGGGCTGGGCCGAGTTCGACGCAACGGCCGGCACGGCCACAGACGGTACAGTGCCGAACGTGCCCGGCTCGAAATCATCGTGGCTGAGCCGCTTCCACCTTGATTTCGGCAGCGACATGGTGCTTATCTACCCTCTGGTCGGGGTTATTTTCGCCATTGCCGCCTATGTTGCCAAGACCGAGCTGTACGACCCGTGGCGCCACCGCCTCGCCCAAGCCGCTCCGCCCGCCGCTCGTCTCACCGTCAGTCCACAGACTGCCGAGCCGTACCGGCGTCTGTGCGCTGCCCTGGCTCGCCTCGGCCTGCCCCACCGTCCGGCGGAAACGCCGACCGAGTACGCGGCCCGTGTCCTGCCCGAACTGCCGCCGTTGGAGCGCGAATGGAACGTTGCCCTCCCGCCCTCCCTCGTCTCCTCGCTGACGCTCGCCTTTACCGAAGCCGTCTACGCCGACCCCTCCGGCCCCGTTCCGCCTCCCATTCAGCCCTGGCAACACTCGTGTCGCGGAGTTTGACGCCGCCGCCCGGCGGGTTGTGCGCGGGCGTTTCTGGCGAGCGGGTGTAACTCACTCGGCATTGGAACAACGAAGCGGCCCTGAAATTGGTACCATGCCATGAATGGCACGGCTAGACGGCGCAGACGCCACGAAGTGCCGCTTCGCGGGACTGCGGAATGATTCTGTTGTAGGGCGTTGGGCTCTGTCCCTAACCCTCGCGAAGCTTGTGTTCTGTGGCGTCTGCGCCGTCTAGCCGTGCCATTCATGGCATGGTGAGTAAGGTAACCCACCCCGCCGCAAGCGGCGACCCTTGCCCGAACACGGAGCAAGGTGAAGGAGCATTAAGGATGAAGTACATTTGACTGAGTAATCACTGTAATACCTGTAGAAAAAGCTGGCCCGGCTGATCTCGCTGAGTGAAGCCGAATCGTCAACGGAGTCATCGCTGATCGCCTTAAATGCGCCGGTTGTGTCGTTCAGGCAAGACCTCCACGTTTAGCATCTGAGGCCGACATGATGCGAATTGTGTCTGATGAACACCCTGCCTTCGTACCCAACAGTTTTCTAGGTGAACGGCGGGAAATCGACTGCGCCGAGTATATAAGGAGTTGTCAAATGGCGGGCCATTTATTGCATCATCTACAAAGGCGTCAGCCGGGTCTTCGGAAGACTAAAGCATGACGATCTGACGGGAGTTTTGGTATTACGTCAATGACGATCCCGCCCATCATTATGAACGATCGGCGAGAGGCTGAAGTCGTATAGTTTGTATTCCCTACACTAGAACTTAGCCTCTGGCGTGCGAGTTTGCCTGAGAATGATGAAGATGCTCCCGAGTATGAAGATGAGGAAATGCCAGGATTTTTCTTTGATACCATTGGCATGAGGCAAACACGGCTATTATAGTGTTAAGTGACTGAAGACAGGCATCTGGCCCAACAAAACTGATATGGAACTGGATTACTCAAAACTTGCGAAGGGCTTTCCGAAGCCGATTGAAAAAGTGTACCTGCTCACCGGCAGCGACGACGCGCTGAAGCGGGAAGCCTTGACAAAGCTGACGGAGCCGCTTTTAGACGCTTCGTTTGCGGACTTTGATCGGGAAGAGCTGGACATTCCGCCGACCGGGGCAGGGGAAGCCGGGCGAGGCGGGGCGGAATATCCTCGCGTCGGCGGGCGGTGTGCCGATGGCGTCCGAGCGGCGCGTTGTCATTGTGACTAATGTGCAGCGGCTGGGCAAGGACGACCAGGACGTTCTCGCAGCGGGCCTGCCGAAGCTCGGCGGCTTAACCTGCCTGGTGCTGATCGCCGCCGCGACCGAGTACGACGCCGGAAAAGCCAAAGGCAAAGCGCTTGGCGCGAAGCTCCTGACCGCGCTCGGTAAAGCCGGCGCGACCGTCCTGTGCGATGCCCCCGGCGAAAGCAGTCTGGCGGCACGGGCGAATGCGCTGGCGAAAGCGCTGGGGAAGACGATTGAGCCTGCCGCGCTGGCCTTGATCTTAGACCGGGCCAAGGCGACGGCGTCGGAGCGGGGCGGCGGCGGCAAGACCGGCGACGTGAACGTGCTGGTGTCGGAGCTGGAAAAAGCGATGGCCTACGCCGGGAGACCGCACCGCCATCACCCGCGCCGATGCCGCCGCCGTCGGGCGCGAAACGGTGCAGGACAACATCTTTGCCCCTAATGGATGCTATCGGCCGCCGCGATGCCAAACGCGCCCTGGCCGAAGCCGACGCCCTGCTGGAAGTCGGGGACAAGCCCGATGGGGTCGCGGCCCGGACCTTTGTGATGCTGGCCCGGCACCTGCGCCAGATTTGGGGGGCGAAGTATCTGGCCGACAAGCGCTTGAACGGCTTCAACCTTAAAGGCGGCCTGCCGCCGGATGTCCAGCCCCTGCTGTCCGGGGAAATGCTCGGCATCACCCAGCGCCAGTCGTTTCTGCTGAAAGGCTTGCAGGAGCAGGCACGGGAATGGACTTACCCGGCCCTGCAATCTGGCCTGCGCCGGGTGCTGGCGTCCGACATGGCAATGAAAAGCATCCAATCCGGCCCCACGCTTGCCGCCGTCGCCCCCGCCGATGACCCTGCCTCCAACCTGCGCCTGCTGGTGGTCGAGCTGTGCCGGAGCGAGCCATGACCGAGCCTTCTTCATGGCCGCCGCCGCCGGAGACGCCTAATCTGCTTGCCGTGCATGACGAGTTTCTGTCTGCCTGCGTCCGCAGCTCAACGCCGAAGCCGCCTGTGTCCCGCCTGCGCCTGATGATGCGTCTGCGTCAGAAAACACGCAAGGACTTGCGCTATTGCCGCGCTGTTGTGGATGATTTCTGTGATCGGCACACGATTTTCATGCCCGGTTCCGGCCTCGGATCATGGCTTTCCGAGTCGCTTCCTACAATCGGCTGTGTCATAATCTTCATAGGTATTGCGGTTGGGTACTTCTTTATAAACAAAGAGGAGGCAGCGGTGACGCGAGCGGCAAAGATTGGGTTTCACCATAATCTAGAGCGCTCTTACTTTGGAACCGGCGGGATTGCGCTCCTCCTTGGGATCGCAACAGTTATTGACAGTATATATCAGAACAAGAAGGGGCATGCGGATACCGCTGAGGCCGTCGCGAAGTTTACGCGGTAGTCGAGGAACCGGCACTGGAAGTGCCGGTCTATTGTTGAGTGGAAGTCGAAGCGACTGAAGATTAAGACTGACGAGAAGACTCCGTGAGCATTTTCTATTCTGTTTCTGTTCCGTAGTCGCTTCGACTTCCACTCAACAATAGACCGGCACTTCCAGTGCCGGGTTCTTCCAATCCATGCTGTTCATCCTCTCCCACAAAAGCCTCTACCGCCGCGACCGCCTGCGCCGTCCGCTGCTCCCAACTGCCTTCCAAGACAACAAAACGGCGTCCAAGACGCTCCAATTCCAGAATACACGCGCGGCTGAACGCGGCGCGGGCGGCGTATTCCGGCTGATACCGCTGCGGGTCCGGCACCCAGTCCTCGGTCGCATTCGTGACTAAATACAGGGTGTAGCGGTCTTCGGCGGCGTAGGCTTCGATTTCCAGTGGCACGAACCCCAAAAAGAGCTGGGAGTAAAGCTTGGTGGTGATCGCTTCGGTGTCGCAGAACAGCAGGCCGGAACACTGCTCGGCCAGCGCATCTTCCGACGCCCGGTGGCCTTGTGCGATTGTTCGGAGCGCTTCGGCAGTGATTTCCATTGAAACGGCGTCGAGGTAGGAGCGGGCATATTCGGCGGCGTACTTGGTTCCAAAGCGTGCGGCGAGAAATTGGGTGAGCGTGGACTTGCCGCTGGATTCGGGGCCGATAACCGCAACACGGCGGGCGAAGTAGGGACGGGCGGCGGGCAGCAGATACTCCCAGTGGATGCCTAGATGGCCGCGCAAGGCGGTTCCCGAAATTGGCACCATCTCGCGCGGCAGGTCGCCGGGGATGAACCGTGCGCCCAAGACTTCGGCCAGCTTGGCCCCGTAAGGCTCGGAGGCGAAGACATAATCGGGCGGGGCGTCTAAATGCGAAAGAATGCTGGCCCGCCAGAGCGCCCAGAACTGTTCCGGTGTCTCGGCGTCGGCCGGCTCTTCCGGGTTCTCATCAGGGTGGTGGATCACGCGGACACTGCCGAAGGTGCGGCGCATCCAGTCGAAGCGCAGCGAGCCGGGGATCGGCTGCTTCTCTAATGTGCAGACCAGCACGGTTAAGTCATTTACAAAGCCTGCGGCGAAGTCAATCAGATATTTGTGGCCGAGATGAGGCGGCAGGAACTTGCCGATGACAAGGCCGCGTGTGGGTTTGCTCATGCGGCAGCGGCTTCTTTCGCGCGTGTCAGCTTCGCCCACTGCCAAAGGCCATAGACGGCGATGCCGAGAAAGATGACATAGAGGGCCGCTGTCAGATACAAATGCTGCCGCGGATACAGATAGAACGCCGAGAATATGTTCACGACGATCCACAGCCACCACGATTCCAGCTTCTTGCGGGCGTCCAGATACTGGGCGGCGACACTGATCATGGCGAGCGTCGCATCGAGAAACGGCTGGGCACCATTCGTGTAGGTCTTTATCAGCTCGCCCCAGCCGAGCGAAGCGACGGCAATCGCGACGACATACAGGACGCAGGCCGTGGAGGTAAGACGTGTCACCGGCAAGTCGTCGGCATGGCGCGGCCCGGCCTTTTTCCAGATCCACCAGCCGTAGAACTGCATCGGCAAAAAGTAGGCGATCTGCAAGAGAGCGTCCGAGTACAGGCGGCTGCTGAGGAAAAGCCAGCCGAACAGCAGAGCGTTCGCCAGCCCCCACCACCAGTTCCAGATGCTGTTGCGGGCCGTCAAATAGACGGATGCGAGGCCAGTTAGATCACTCACAATCTCAAACCAATGTGCTTCAATCCAGGACATGAATACTTTCTTTACGAGCAGCCTAAGTTGATGGGACCGTCGGCGTAGCCGCCGTTTGCCGATGGCATTCCGGGATAGGCCCAGATGTTCCGGCTGGTCCAAGTGTAGATTTTATACTGCGGAGCGCCGTGGCAGAGCGCAGAGTCGGCTTCTTTTGCGACATAAAACTTGACATGGCCGTCGGCGAATGCGATGTTCCCGCCTTCGTTGTAGATTGCCCGCCAGCGCAGCATATTGATGTAGTCGCTCGCTTCCAGCGTGTTAAAATCGCAGCCGAAGCCGTTGCCGTAGGCGCTTGTGGCCTGATTGAGCATAAAAGCCATCGTGGATGACGGTTCTTCGATCTGCCCCAGCGTAATCGGCGCTGTCAGCGGGGTGCCGTCGGGCGTATGCGTGTAGGGGTCGGTCGGGTCGGCGTCGCACGCTCCCGGTGCGCCGTTATTGCAGGAGCCGTCGCGTCCCAGAAACCAGTTCATGGTGTAGGTGTTGGTCAGCGCCATGCCGTTCGAGGTCGCGCAGGCATCGGTAAAGTATGTCCCTTTATCGGGCATCCAGGGAGAGTGGAAAATGCCTGTGCTTTTGACGTAAGGAAGCAGGTGCAGGCCCCACCCTGTCCAGGGCTGACCCGCCGCCGGGCCGCTAGGACTGGTGAACGGGGTCACGGTCGGATCGCTCCAGCCGCCAACCGGCACCCAGGTTTCATCGGCATCACCCGCGTATAGCTGTGCCGCCAGCCCGATTTGCCGCAGGTTGGACATATCCTGCGTGTTGAGCGCCCGTTTCCGCACCTGCTGAAAGACGGGCAGTAGGATCGCAGCCAAAATCGAGATGATGGCGATGACGACGAGCAGCTCAATCAGGGTAAAAGCGTGGCGCAGTCTGAGTTTGTGTACCATATACGCTAATTATACCACGGCTTCGCGTTTTCCTGCACCGGGTTCTAAAATGCTCTTTCCAAAAATACTCCCGTTCGGGCTTGAACCGAAATCACGCCCTAACAATCTATTTCAAAACGCCCCCTGGCCCTCAATTCTGGGGGAGCAAAAGGCAATTTTCTTTATCTGGTTCCCCCAGAATTGGGGGCTAGGGGGGGACTCTTGCCGAGTTTTGAGATACATTCTAAGGAGAAGGCGGTCACTTGGCGTCTGCGCCTCACAGCCGAGGACTTCAGACCCACGGTTCCTTTCGGCATTCCCGGCGTCAGACATCCGACGCTCGTCGCGTATGCTTGTAGTCCTGGCTCCGTTCCCGAACGCCCTCTTCGGCCATTCGTGCGCCGACCCCGGCGACCTGCCAGCCGTCTTCCGTCTTGCCGTTTTCCGTTAGCTTCAAGTAACGGCCTGCGACCGCAAACTTGGCGGGGATCCAGGCCATCTGCTTGGCAAGACCCCGGACGAGCCAGCACTGATGGTAATACTGCACATACTGAGACATAGTCTTTCCTCCTGATACGGCGAGATGGGCAGTGGAAGATTCGAACTTCCGCGCTTTTTACAGACCTGATCTACAGTCAGGAGCCATCGTCCACTCGGCCAACTGCCCAAATAATTTAGCAAACAAAAAAGCTCCAAGCGCAATGCTTGGAGCCGATTGGTCGTTTATTTTCTTGACATGCTGCTAGGTCGGCAGACACTTCAAAGAAAAAGACGCAATCGGCGGTGTGAAATCGCTCTGATAGCCTGCCAGGTAATAGCAGGCCGCAGACGCAGCGGCGGGCGCCCGCAGGATATGTATCCGGCGGCTGCCCTCGGCGGCGATAAAGTTGTTGACGAAAGTGAACATGATACGGCGAACAGTCTAGCACAGGCTTTCAGGGTTTGTCAAGCCCCGCCGAGACATATTTTGGGCTGAGTTGAACGCAAAAAGAGGGCAGAGACTAATCTCTGCCCTCTTTCTCGACGTATGGAGCTAAGCGGATTCGAACCGCTGACCTGTTCGATGCGAACGAACCGCTCTACCAACTGAGCCATAGCCCCGCGCACGACCCTATTCTAGCATAGGCCCGGCGGCAATGTCAAGAGATGCTATAGCGTGATGTCTGAGATTTTGCCCTGAAGCTCCCGGTAGCGCAGCAGCTCCAGGGCGATAAACAAGGAGTCCAAGTTGACGATGCCGCTCAGGCGCTCGATGGCCTTTGCCAGCAGCCGTTCCTGGGTATCATCGCGGGGCGCACCCAGCGGGGGCATCTGAACGTCCATCGTGTCCGAGATCAGTTTCACGGCGGTCAGGACATACTGGGCTTGGCCGTGCGGGTACTTGATGAATGGGGCGGTTTTGTAGCCGAGACTCAGGCGCTCGGACAGTTTTTCCCATGTCTGGGCAACTTCCCGTGCCGGCTGGGAAGAGGTCGCCTGAGAAGAAGCGGTCGCCTGAGAAGTGGCGGGCCGGGCCGCAGAAGGCACGGTCAGCTCGGCGGGCGGCGGGGTGGCCTCGGAACGGAAAAACGCAGGTGGCGGCTCGGCGGCCTGATACTCTGGGGAAGACGGCACAAAAGTGCCAGCGGCTTCCCGTGCTTTTTCGGCGGCCCAGTCGGCGGCGGACGTGCCGATAATCAGGCGGAACGCAAGAATTCGCCCGGCGGCGTCCCGCAGCGCTTCCTCAATCGCTGAGGTTGCCTGGTTGTTCAGGAGATGTGCGGCGAGATATTCATCCGACGGCGGCAGAGCAGCTACAAAGAAGCTGCCGTCAATCAGAAGCGGCTGGGTGGCCCGCAGGGCAAGCCACACGGTCGGGTCGGCGACCTCCTGCCGGACACGGCTTGCAACGTTCGCCCAGATTGCACTTGGTTCCATTGCTGTCTCCTTTATCGCTTTTTTTGCTGTCTTGCATTTCTATGTTATAATAACAAAAGCCGATTTTGTCAAGTTTTACTTTTTGGAGAACCCGATGATCATCCCCGAAGCCGCGCCGATGCTGACCTGCACAGCCAATAATGACGGCTTTCTGTACGAGCTGCTGCTGCGAGCCGACGAAGGCAAGCCGGCCATCACCCAGATCCGGCTCGGACCGTACTACTTCACGCCGGAACATCAGCCAAAGCCGCTTTTTCCTAGTTTGAATTTTGGGGGCCTGACGCGCGGCGGGCCGGAACCGGCGTTCTGGATGCACAAGTCCGTCCCGCCCGGCTGGTCCCGCCTGCGCTGGCAGGTAGCGTTAGACGAAGCCGAGGCCCCGACTTACCTGGTGTCTTCGGGAACGCTGCTGCCGGGCCGTTCGGGCCTGTTCCGGTTCGTCTCGTTCTTTCCGCCCGGCGGCCTCCGCACGGGCTTAGAGTTGTACCGGGGATCGTCCCGCTACGACTGCGGGGTCAGCGGCCCGAACTACGAGAAGTTCCTGCGCGGTGAACACGAGCATTAGGGGTTCCTACTCCATGCGCCAAAGGAAGTAGCTGCCGAGGCAGACAAACACAAGGGCGGGGGACCAGGCCGCCAGCATCGCCGGCATCCGGCCCGCAACGCCTAATATCTGGGTCAGCAGCAGCGTGTTCCAAGCAACCCAGACCATGATGATAGAAAGAAAGATGCCCATGTATGCCCCGGCGCGGGCGAACCGCAAAGCCAGCGGCGGAGCACACAGCGCGAAGCCGAGGCACAGAAACGGCAGGCCAAGCTTGGAGTAGTAGTTGTACGCCACGACGGTTGTGTCCTGCCCCGTGCGCTCCAGTGCCGCCATCTGGTTGCCAAGCTCGGCCATCGAATACTGGTTGGGCGTGTTGACCCCGGAACCGGTCAGGCTTTCTACCGGCACTTCCAGCGGCAGCTTAACGGTTGGGGAGGCGATCTCTTTGGAGACGAAGCCGAGCGTATCAAACGTGATAATGTGGGCGTCGTGCAGGGTCCAGTTATTGTGGTCGTAGTCCGCGCTCTGGGCGGTGATCAGGGTCGCCAGGCTGACCGGACCGATAGGGTTCTGGTAGATAATCACACCGAACAGCTTCAGCTTGTCCGCCTTGCCGCTGGGGTCTTTGCGGATTTCCCGGATGTGGAACGAGTAGTCCTGGAACGTGAAAACTTTGTTCTCGGCGACGGTTGGCGACGCCTGCAAGGCATAGGCGAAGAGCTGGCCCTGCGTCTTCTGGAACTCGCGCCAAGCCGCCGGGACGACGCGGTCGCCGACGAGAAATGCCGTGACGCTGGCAAATATCCCGACGCAGATAATCGGCAGGAACAAGCGCCGCAGGGACACGCCCGCCATGCGGATCGCTGTGATTTCCGAATCCCGCGCCATCCGGTTGACCGCCCACGCCGAAGAAAGCGCGACCCCCGGCGGCAGGGTCAGGGGAATGAGAATGGGCAGGTTGAAGACAATCAGCCGGGCCACGATCAGCGGCGGGATGCCGTTTTTGACAATGTCCTCCACCAGCGGAAACAGTGTGTTCCCGACCAGCATGACAACAATCAGCAAAATGCCGCCGACAAACGGCAGCACCATTTCCCCCAGCAAATAGCGATCCAGGCGTTTCATTGTGAAACCTCACCCGGTCGCTTCGCGCCCACCCTCTCCTTTCGGAAGGAGAGGGTCAAGAGAATTCGGAAGCAAGTTCGGGTGCTTGTCAATCTGGTTAATCTTTTCCTAACCCTCTCCTTCCGAAAGGAGAGGGTGGGCGCGAAGCGACCGGGTGAGGTTCTCTTCGGGTATAATCGGCTAAGACCCCGCCGTGAGCTGAACAGTGAAGCCGGTGATGTCGAGATCGTTTGTCGTCACCCCGTCGGGAGTTGTGCCGGTGACGACGATGGGAACGCCGTTGACATACTGTGCCACGTCGCCGCTGCTTTCGTTGACCCCGGAGCCAGTGTTGGTAAACGTGTTTGCGAGCAGTGTTTGGCTGGCGTCCCGAATGATCAAATTGACGTAGCTGTTCCCGGCCTGCTGGGGCGGGTAGAGCGCGTCAAAGTATTTTGGCGTGCTAAGACTCTGGCCGCTTTGCGGAACAACATTGGTCGCAATAAAGTTGACTTGCAGGCTGCTGATGGCGGTGGCGGAGACGGTGGAAGTTGCGAGAGCCGACAGCGGGATTTGGAACGTCAGTGTGTTCCCCGATGCCTGCTTTTGAATGAGGTAGCCCGTGCCGAGCGGCTGTGAGTTGAAGAGTGTTTTGTCAACCACATAATAGTTGAAGTTCGTGCCGCCTGGCACGCCGCCGTTGTACTCCACATAATTTGTAAATGCCCCCGCCGCATAGCCGTTGCCGGTGTTGTCGGCACTGGTGACGACCGGAACCGGCCCGGTGACGCTGGTATTGTTCGGCCCCGGCGTGTTGTTGACATTGAACAGAACGTAGTAGTAGTAATTTGGGTTGATGTTCCCCGCCACGGTCATCGTGACCAAAAGCTGCGGCCCCGACACCGGGCTGGAGCTGCCGGTACTGGGCGATTTCGCGCACCCGGCGGGCAGAAGCAGAAGCGCGGCCAGCAGCGGCCAGGAAATAAGCGTGCGCCGAACAGGATTCATAAGCACAGTATAGCAGGATTGACGGCCTCTTGACAAGCAAAGTGCAGACAGACAGCTTCCCGGAAGTCCCCCTAGCCCCCAATAATGGGGGAACCGGAGAAGACGCAGCAAGCAAAGGTGCGGCAAGCTGCGCCCCTACGGGTTCTTCTTCGGTTCCCCCACTATTGGGGGCTAGGGGGAGCCTTCTCCTCACCGCCTTCTCCGGTCTGCTGCTGTCCGGAGCTTTGCCGCATCTGGATTGGGGCTGGCTGGCGTGGATCGGCCTCGTGCCGTTCCTCATGCAGTTTCCGTTTCGAAACAAGCGCACGGCATTCTGGCACGGCGTTACGCTCGGCGTGTTTTATCTCGGCGTCATGGCCTACTGGGTCGGCGTCTTTGCCGGGCATATCATCGGCCCGGCCCTCAGCGTGCTGGGCTGGGCGCTCGTGACCGCGTATCAGGCATTCTACCTCGGCGTCTTTGCCGTGGGCGCGCAGTGGCTGGCGAAGCGGAATAAATGGGCGTGGCGTCTCGGCGTTCCCGCGCTCTGGGCCATGGTCGAGTGGTGGCGTCAATTGGGGACGCTCGGCCTCGGCTGGGGCGATTTGGCGTACACGCAGCATCTCGCGCTACCGATCTTGCAGGTAACAAAGCTGACTGGAATTTGGGGTGTGGCGTTCCTGATTGTGCTGGTTAATCTTACGCTGGCGGAGCGGATCAAAGCGCCGAAGGCCAAGTCACGCTTTCCCATTGCAGTCGGTGTTCTCATCAATGCCTCGCTGACCTACGGCTTTGCAACAATTCAAATGGAGCATCTTACGCCGACATTTACGGCGGCGGCTTTGCAGGGCAACATCAATCAGAATGTCAACCAGGACGCAGCGTACAACGCGCGGGTCGTGCAGACGTTCAATGCCCAAAGCCGGGACGCGGCGGCGCGGGGTGCAAGCCTGGTGGTCTGGCCGGAAACGGCATATCCGGGCTACCTGCAAAACTTCGACGCCGACAGAATGCAGGTGGCGGCGCAGCTCGCGCAGAACCGGCAAACCGCCCTGATTGGGGGGGTGGAGTATGACTGGAACGAGCGGAAGAACGCCAATGCCCTGCTGCTGCTGACCCCAGCGGGCGCGGTCACCGGCAGCTACCAGAAGCGGCAGCTCGTCCCGTTCGGCGAGTTCGTGCCGGGCCGGCGCTGGATGCCGTTTCTCGAAAGCCTGCATGTCACGACCTTTGACATGAAGGCTGGGGCGGAGACGCAGGCGCTGCTTGACGGCGGACCGGGGATCGGCAAGATCGGTGCGACCATCTGCTTCGAGTCGTCGTATCCTCGCTTTCTGCGCGAGCAGGTGAAGCGCGGCGCGGGGCTTTTGGTCATCTCCACCGACGACGCCTGGTTCGGACGCACCGCCGCCGCCCGGCAGCACTCGGCGATTGCGGCGGTCCGGGCGGCGGAGACAGACCGCTATTTAGTCCGCAGCGCGGCGACCGGCGTGTCCCAAGTAATTTCTCCGACCGGGCAGGTGCTGGCCGAGGCGGGCCTGTTCCGGCCCGCCGTGGTCGCCGCCCCGGTGCAGTCCCGGTCCACGCTGACTCCGTATGTCCGCTGGGGCGACTGGTTTATCGGCTTCTGCGTAGTTCTGCTGGCGGGGGTTCAGATCCGCCGCCGCCCGGCAAGCGCCCGCTCAATCGCGACGACCACGACTGCGCCGAGTGTCGCCCAGAAAATGCTCGGCAGGTCGAAATGGGTGCGGAAGCCGGAGTTGCCACCGGACACCAAATAATAAATCGCCCCGCCGACAATCGCCCCAACAATGCCGAGGATCGCCGTTCCCCAGAAGCCGCTCGGCTTCGCCGCCGCCCCCGGAACAATGACTTTCGCCAGCAGCCCCGCGATAAACCCAACCACGAGCCACATAATCAGTGTGCTGATCATTTTCAATCTCCGTTTCCTGTCTGAGAGCGTGGCAAAGAATTGCAACGCTGTGGGGCGCCGACGCCGAGTAACTGCCTTCGCGGGTACAAGACAGTGATTACGATCCTGTTTTTTGTCCGCGAAGGCGGACATTAGGCGCTTCGCCCCACAGCGTAGGAGTTTACTCCTACGCTTCTTCTCCCTGCCGCACTTTTCTATCATCTCCACGGCCTGCCTGCGGGTAAACATCGCTGATCTCAGAGTAAGTTTAGGAACGCATGACGGCGCGGTAGTGTTCAAATACTATGAGCAGCACACTGGAACTTCCGCTTGTTTCCCCAATGATTGCCCCGGTTTCGACGCCCATGCTTGCGCCCGTTCAGGTGGTGATGAAACCGCGTTTGTGGATGCCGCAGAGCGCCCAATTCACGCCCGCCGCGCTGGAACAACCCTGGGGCCGGCAGATCCGTGACCGGGTGGAAGCGCTCGGCGTTCCGGTTGAAGTCTTGAAGCACAACCGCCTGACTAATCTGCGCGGGGAAGACGCGCGGGCGACCTACAACAAGGCCAAACGGACGCTGGCCGTGGTGAATGCCGCCCCCGGTGCGGCAAAGCTTCAGCCGATCCCGCCGAGCGCTGACTGGCAGTTTCATCTGGCCGAAGGCTGCCCCGCCCACTGTCAGTATTGCTATTTGGCGGGTAGTCTGGCCGGGCCGCCGGTCATCCGCGCGTTCGCGAACCTGCCGGGCATCCTAGACAATCTCGCCAATTACGAGAAGCCCGGCGCTGGCCGGAACGAGGATTTGGGGACCACGTTTGAGGCGTCGTGTTATACCGACCCGCTGAGTTTGGAGCATCTGACCGGCAGCCTGGCCGAGACCATCCGCTGGTTTGGCACCCGCGAGAACGCTTACCTGCGTTACACGACGAAGTTTGATGCGGTCGAGCCGTTGCTGGACCTGCCGCACAACGGCCATACCCGCCCCAGGGCGTCGGTGAACGCCGACAGCGTCGCCCGGCGCCTAGAAGGCGGGGTCGCGTCCGTGTCCGCCCGGCTGAACGCTTCACGCCGCCTGGCCCTGCCCCGCGCCGAGGGCGGCGGGGGCTATCCCATCGGCCTGGTCATCGCGCCGATTATCCCTGTGGACGACTGGGAGGCCCAGTACACGCAGCTTTTAGACGACGCGCAGGCGGCGGTCGGCTTCGCCCCGGACATCACGTTTGAGCTGATCACGCACCGCTTCACGCCCGGCTCGAAAGAAGTCTTGCAGGCATGGTATCCGAAGACCTCGCTGGACATGATCGAGGAGACCCGCGACGAGAAGCGCAACAAGTTCGGCGGGGTGAAGTATGTTTACAAGAAGGACCTGATGAAGTCCCTGCGCCGCTTCTTCGAGGCGGAGATTGCCCGCCGCTTTCCGCAGGGCCGGATTTTGTACTGGACGTAGAGCGCACGAGGAGCGGGAGACCCGGCATTGTTTGCCCCGGCGGCAAAGAACCCGGCATTGAAATGCCGGGTTCTTTGCCGCCGTGTTCTTTTTTGTTCCCTTGACAAACCCAGTCCTATCCGCTATAATTAGAAACTTGGCTAAATACCTAAAAATAGATGACGTGTTCAAAGCGCTGGCGGACCCAACCCGGCGGCGCATCTTGCAGCTTCTCGAAGGCCGTGAACTGACAGCGGGGGAGCTGGCGGAGCAGTTCGCCATCTCGGCACCGTCCATGTCTCACCATTTCAGCGTCTTAAAGCAGGCGGACCTCGTGGCCTCCCGGCGCGGTGGCCAGCAGATCTATTACTCGCTGAACACGACTGTCTTTCAGGAAGTCCTGGCCGCCGTCATGGAGTTATTGCCAGCAACAGAGATGAAGGCAGAAGAGGAACCGTTATGGAAACCCGGTACGCAAACTTAACTATTTTCGCGCTCATTGTGGCGACACTTATGTACTATTACCTGCTCAATCCCCATCTGCCCGCTATCGTTCCAAGCCACTGGAACATTTACGGGCAGGCCGACAGCTTCAGCCCCAAGCGGACCGTGTACCTGCCCAACATCTTTGTTCTGCTGTTGTATGTTCTGCTGCTGAACGTCATCCCGCGCCTGCCCTCGCGGCTGCCGTTGAAGTCGTCTCTGCCGACTTTTAACTATATGATTGTCGTCAGCGCGATCTTCATGGCCTATGTCAACATCGCGATGCTCTACTCTGTGCTGCATCCGGCGCTGCCGATCTCCAAGCTGATTCTGACCGGAACGCTGCTGCTGCTTGCGCTGCTCGGCAATGTGCTGGGCAAAACGCGGCGCAACCAGTGGATGGGTATCCGTCTCCCGTGGACGCTGGCGTCAGACTCCAACTGGATCGCGACCCATCGCATGGCGGGACGCCTCTGGGTTGGCGCTTCACTTCTCGGAATCCTCCTGCTGTGGCTCAGTCTGCCGCTGATCATTCTCCTGCCGGTGGTCCTCCTGCCGCTGATTGTTATCCCTACTGCCTACTCCTACCTGCTGTTTAAGCGCAGCGGCGGCAGCGGGGAAGACCCGGCGTGACGAGTGACTAAAGTTACTCGCTCGCACTGAACCACAATTAATCTCACAAGCCACTTGACAGATATTTTTCGCCATAGTATACTATGGCGACAGGTAAAAACATGGCGAATATCGAACGAATTTTTGAGATGCAGACGCCCGGCCAGTGGAAAGCCTTTTCGCATCCCCTGCGCCTGCGGATTTTAGAGCTTCTCGTGAAAGAAGCTTCGACTAATGAAGAGCTGGCGGCGGCGCTCGGAGAGCAAAGCGGCAAGCTGTATTTCCACACCAAGAAGCTGCTGGACGCTGGCCTGATTGTGCTGGATTCGACGCGGCAAAAAGGGCCGATCACCGAGAAGCTTTACCGTGCCGTCGCCCGGCAGCTTGTCCTGCCGACGCCGGTCAAAGGTGGCAAAAGTCCCCCGCTGGAAGCCACGCTTTTGTCGGGGCTTGCGCTGTACCGGAGCGCCTGGGAAGACACCGGTGGCCTGACGGGGCACACGGAGCTTGGCTACCACCTGGTCCTGCCGCTGGAGCCTGAGCGTCGCCGGCAGTTTTCGGCGCGGCTGCAAGCGCTGGCCGTCGAGTTCAAGGACGCAGCCTCAGACGCGCCGACCGCCGAGCCGGCGGCGCTGACTCTCTTTCTGCATTCATTTGATCGCGATAAAAAAGAGAAGGACAACGAAGATGCACTTACGGCGGATACTTCTGGCAGCGACCCTGCTGACCGGAACAGCTAGGCTGGCGCACGCGGACAGCGTAGATGATTACTTGAAGGCTCAGATGGCTGCGCGGCATATTCCGGGCCTGTCGGTCGTGGTCGTGCAAAATGGTCGGGTCGTCAAGACCGCCGCGTATGGCGTCAGCGATGTCGCCGCAAAAACGCCCGCGACACTCGACACGCGGTATATTCTCGGCTCCTGCACGAAGCCATTTACCGCCGTCGCCGTGCTTCAACTGATGGAGGCAGGCAAGGTAGATTTAGACGCGCCGATCTCCCGTTATTTAGACGGTCTGCCGGCAGCGTGGAGCGCAATTACAGTGCGCGAGCTGCTGGCTCACACGTCGGGCCTTCCGAATTACCGGCAGTTTTTGAACCTCGCCAAGCTGTCCGACCCGAAGTACAATCAGCCCGGCAGCGTCATTGCGCTGTTGGCCGACAAGCCGCTGGATTTTGTGCCGGGGACGAAATACGAGTACAGCAACTCGAACTATCACCTGCTTGCCCAGTTGATCGAGAAAGTATCCGGGCAGTCCTACGAAGACTACTTGGCGACGTACGAGTTTCAGGCCGCCGGCATGACTGCGACGCGGCTGGCGTCGCTGCCGGCCCTGCTCCCAAACCAGGCTGTCGGCTACGGGTGGGACGGCAAGAAGCTCCGCCCTAACACGATCTTCCTGCCCCGCGCTCTCGACTACGGAGACGACGGTTTAGTGTCCACAGCAGGCGATTTGGCAAAGTGGACGACGGCTCTTTCCACAGGCCAGCTTGTCAGCGAGGCAACACTGAAGCTGATGATCACGCCAGGCCGTCTGCCCGACAGCACGCCGACTTCTTACGGTCTTGGCCTGATTGTTGCTCCCTATAAAGGCCAGAGTTTGGCGACCCACAGCGGCGCGACTCCCGGCTATTCCAGCACCATCGCCTATCTGGTAGACAGTCATCTTGCCGTTGTTATCTTGTGCAATGTGTGGAATAAAACTGATCCCGGCCTGACCCAGCCGCTGGCGCTGGAAGTCGCGAACCGGTACCTTCCCGCTGCGCCCGTCCCCGCCGCAATCCCAGACACTGACCCGCAGACTGCCGCGCTGCTTCGAAGAGTCTCCGCGCAGATTGCCGCTGGGAAGTTGGACCACTCTTTGTTCACACCCGCATTTCGAGCGGCACTGACCCCGGCGGCGGTTAATCCCGCGCATGACCTCCTGGCCCCGCTCGGCCCGCTGACCTCGCTGACGCTGCTGCGCCGAGATGCGGGCGGTGTGGCGACGTACCGGGCGCTCTACGGCACGGTTGCCGTAGACTGGCTGATTGCGGTGGACAAAGATCACAAAATCACCGGGCTGCGTCCGCAGGCCCAATGAAGAAAGAGGACGACACCATGCCAATACCTAAAGCAGTCCTTCAACTCACCCGCTGGCGCTGGTGGATGCTCGCGGGATCTATGCTGTACCTTTTCGGGATCATTGATCGTCTTCAAACGCATACGGTCGCACACGGATTTCTAGACTCGCTTTGGATACAGATTTTTGGGTGCGCGGGAAACTGTATGTTCACAGCGATGATTTGGTACACGCACTTTTATTGGAAGCGTCACACGCCGTAGAAGACTCGCAGGCAGACCTCCCGCGCGGCGACCATTTGCGCCGTCAGCGTGTCCGGCAGGGGTGGGGGAGGGGTGGACGCGAGGCCGGAGCGGAGAAACAACCGGTTTCGTTGACGCGCGAGGGCGAGATAGGTTTCGGAGAGTGTCTCCCAATCGGCCTGGGTCAACAGGGCGTCGTCGCGGAGGCGGCGGAGGGTGTCGAGTGTGCCGGGTGTCCGCAGGCGCGGGTGCTTCGGGCCGAAACGGAGCTGAAGCATCTGGGCGGTCCATTCGATGTCGGACAGGCCGCCGGGGCCGAGCTTGAGGTCCTGCGGGACGTGGACGCGCTCGGTTTCGATGCGCCGCTTCATCGCCTGCACTTCGCTTCGCTCTGCTTCGGTCCAGGGCGAGCTGTAGACGACGGTTTCCGCAAGTGCCGTGAAGGCATGGCCTAAGTCGGCGTCCCCGGCGGCAAAGCGGGCCTTGATCAGCATCTGCCGCTCCCAAGTGGCGGCGGACTGGCTGTAGTAGGCGGCATAGGTGTCCAGATCTAAGACAAGCTGACCGGCGCGGCCTTCCGGGCGCAGACGGGCGTCCATCTCATAGCGGACGCCGAAGCGGCTGAGGTCATCTTTTAAAAGGCGCTGGATGCGCTCGGCCAGCCGCGCGGCATCCCGCA
>CBDCAE010000003.1:0-432395 GCA_965213825.1 Capsulimonadaceae bacterium | reverse complement strand
ATGCATCTTGGAAAATCGGTCTACTACCATTAATATTGCATTATGACCTTTGCTTTCAGGTAGGCCAGTTACGAAATCCATTGATATATCTGTCCAGGGCCGGTCTGGTATAGGTAGCGGATTTAATAGTCCGGAATAACCGTCCCTTGGAGCTTTTGCTCTTTTGCATGTATGACAATTTCGAATGTATTGTTCTATGGTCCCTTTCATCTTTGGCCAAAAAAAGAATTTCTTCATCATCTCGTAGGTCCGCTTTATTCCCGGATGGCCAACGGCTGGTTGATCGTGAACTTCCTGTATCAGCTTCATTCTCTTTTCTTCGGGGACAAATAGTTTGGCATTATTCTCGAGCGGATCTTTCGACTTTTCCGCGTTGATCTCGTTCATTTCAAACCCCATTTCCTTTTGGATTTGAGGGTCTAGGCTTTTGAGAGGTAAGATTATCTGATGTTGATGCCTTTGCCTGTCATCTTCCTCTGATTCGGGCCTGTCTCCTGGTCTTCTAGTTAGTGCATCTGCCTTTGTATGGAATTTTCCAGCTTGGTATGTGATGACAAAATTGAAATCGGCCAGAAATTCAGCCCATCTGGCCTGTCGCCTATTTAGCTTTTTGGTTGTCATGAAATATTCCAAGCTTTTGTGGTCGGTCAACACTTTGATTGGGAGCTCGGTGGATTGCAGCTCAGGCCTCCATTGTTCGAAACATTTGATTATTGCAAGCAATTCTTTATCGTATATTTCATAATTGCATTCGGCTGGCAACAGGCTCTTTGAAAAGAAGGCTACTGGTCTGATAAGTCCATCTTCACCTCTTTGCGATAATACTCCGGCTGACACATAATCAGATGAATCCGATTCCACGAACGTTTCTCGGCTTGGGCTGAAATGCGCGAGGACCGGGGCCTCGGTCACCCGTCTTTTCAATTCGGAAAAAGCTGCTTGGCAGGCTGGGGTCCAATTGAATGGTTCGTCTTTTCGAGTTAGATGTACGAGGGGTTTGGCTATTTTGGAGAAGTCTTTGATAAAACGTCTATAAAAGTTGATAAATCCTAGAAAGGCCTGCACCTGTTTAAGATGCCTAGGGATGGCCCATTCGACGACTGCCTCAATTTTGGTAGGGTCCATCTTGATCCCATTCCGCCCGACTACCACTCCTAGGAACTTTGTTTCGGTCACATGGAATTCGCATTTATCCACATCAGCCTGAATACCAGCTTCTCGAAGCTTTTGTAGAACTTTTCGAACATGTTTTCGGTGGTCAGTCATAGTTTCACTATAAACCAAGAGATCGTCCAGATAGGCTATTAGGAATTCGTCTAGATATTCTAAGAAGGTATCGTTGATGAAGTTCTGAAACGTAGCAGGGCCGTTGGTCAGTCCGAAGGGTAATACTAGAGATTTATATGACCCAAATCGCGTGCGGAAGGTTGTGAGATCTTCGTCCTTTTCGGTTTTCATCCTAAGTCGGTTAAAGGCATGTCGAATATCTATTCTTGTCAAAAATCTAGCCCTGGCCAATCGAGACATTATCTCAGATATCAGAGGTAGGGGATATCGATTTTTTTTGGTGATTTCGTTTAGCTTTCGATAATCGACGCAGAACCGAAGTCCTCCACTCGGTTTCTTGGCGAATAGTATCGGCGAGGCAAAAGGGGCCGAGCTGGCTGTAATAAATCCTTTCTTCAGATTTTCTTCCAAATATCTCTTGACCAGTAGGAGTTCTCCCTCTGACATATTATATAGCGGGGCATGCCCGGGTCCTTTACCTTCTAGCAATTCGATGGTATGGTCATGCTTTCTATGAGGGGGCAGTTCATCAGCTTTTTCCTTAGAGAAAACATCAAGAAAATCGTGATACTCGGGGGGGACTATGGTCTTAGGATCGGTGATTGGCTTTTCTCCCTTGGCTAGTTCAAAGTTGATATCTCTCAGCGAGACTGCAAATATCTCGACATCCTTTTGTTTCGTTAATACATTAAATGGGTCTGCACCTATCATCGCTATATCCAGGGCTTCTTCGCTCTCGGCGTCTTTTCTCCAAGACTTTTGCTTCAAGATATCTTCCTTTCTTGATCTTCGAACTGAAATCGGGTTCGAGTTGCTATGATTCTTTTCATCGGGTTCGTCTCTTTTCAATATCTTCTTTGGTTGGAATATAGGCGTGGTGTCCTTTGTTGAGCCCGGTTCTTCTCTCCTGATTGGCGACGATGGGAAAGGCCTTTCAGGGGCACCTAGATGATTGCAATGATCGGGACGAAAAGAAATCGAATTCGTATGCCCATGATAGCTAACACCATGTTTTCGCATCCAAGGCTTGCCAAGAATAATCGTTTGTTGGCCCAGCTCGGTGATCAACATTGGTGTTGAGCTCTCGGTATGATTTCCAATTTTCAGAGATGGATAAATGGCCTGGGTAATAGGCTTGCCTTTTCTTCCATCATATGCCTTTATCTCTTTCCGTCTATTTAACGTCACCGGTGAGATATTAGCCTTTTCACATATTTCCTGCGCAGTTAGTCTATCAACAAAACAATAACCAGTAGATCCAGTATCAATCATCGCTCTCGTATTAAATTTATTTCCTACGATACAATCTTCCATTACTGGATGGTCATCGAATAAATCATCCTCCATAAAGAAAGATGTGATAACCAACTCATCTACCCCCGCCGCGTCTATGACGGAGGTGCGTCTTTTCCCGAATCTTCTGCTTCTGCGCTCATCTCGCTAACCCGTCCCTTTCTAGGCTGAGGGCAGTCTTTGGCCATATGCCCGGTCAGATCGCAGTTAAAACATCTTCCTTCCTTCATTCTTTTCTCCATGATTGGATCGGGATGGGGGGCTCGGGCCATAAAGGGCGTTGAAGATCGGCTGCTGGTGGCGGAAGGCATTGCGGGAGTACGGGTTAATGCGGGGGTGGAGGCCTTTACGATGGAGGTGGTCCCACCGGCCGTGCTTGCGATAGGTACTGAGGGGCCAACAAAGTTCTTTCGATAGCCTTTCGTCTTGGTCTCAACCTCGCGGATGGTCTGATCAGTATGCATGCATAGGCGTGCGAATTCATACAAATCGGTGGCCTTGTAGGCCTCGACGGCTAGCATCTTCTGGAGCTCAAAGTTCATCTTGTTGCGGAGCTCATTCAGTAGGGTCTTTTCGGAATATTCAAGTTCGTTGGCTAAGCGTTGGAATTCTGACCAGAAGGCATGGAATTCTCGATATTTACCCACTTGTTTAAGGTCGCGGAATTCTCGCAGTGCTGTTTGTTCCTTGTGAGGGTCACCATATACTCGGTTTAAATCATCGAAAATCTCTTCAGCAGTGGTAAATGGTTTGGTAGACTCCTTTCTAAATCTAGAGGCTATATGCTTGACTGCCTCACCACCAACCCGAGTCCGTACGTATGCCTTTTTCATGGCCTCGGTAGGGTACCAATCCGCATTGCCTTCTAGCTTATTTCGCATGCTAGATAGCCAGTCCTCGAAGTTGTCGTCTTTATTATTTTCGAGAATGGGTGGGTCAGGAAGCTTGGAAGATTTGCCAACTCCTTCGGGGGCAGGTGTTGACGCGGTAGTGGTCGTGTGTGTATGCACATTCTCGGCCGATACGGTGCTTGCGGACGATATGTTGGTGTTTTGAAGAAATTGGATTATCACCTTAGCTTTATCCAATTCCTCTTGGGCCGAGTCCCGCTCATCGCGAAGGGTCCGGGCTATCTCTAACGTTTCATTGAATCTTTCGGCCACCTTGTTCAATAGGTGGGTCTTCGTTCGGGACTCCGTCTTCAACTCAGTTATCATTTCCACCACCCGCTGGGGGTCCTGGCGGACAAATTCATTCAGTCTATCCACGGAGTCGATGCTATATGGGGAGTCATCATCGATAATATTAGGGACAATGGACTCACGTCGGCCCTCCATGGGTTCGTCCATAGTGAGCCTACTCCTTCGAGGCTCGCTGATTACTCGGGGCATTTCTTCTTTCTTTCTTGGGGGTGTTCTTATCTTGTGATCTTCTATTCGATGGCCGAGAAATCCTGGTTTCTACGATCCTGGGTTCTGGTTCTTCTGGGTCTGAGTTCTTCTTTTGATTCTGGTAATTCTGGTGGCCTAGAAATCCTTGCTTCTAAGGTCCTATGATCTGGTTCTAGTCTAAGTTCCGGGTTCTTCTTCTAATTTTCCTGGTTGAACGGTTTAATATCGTGTTCAGGATAGCAAGGGTTAAAGAAGATGCTTAGTCTAATGTAAGAACCACTATCCAGGGAAGACGAATAGTAGTCAGCTACCTAAGAGACTAAGCATGAAGAAGAGAAATCTATCTACAAAGAAGAATGTGAAATCTATATGCCCGTTTGCCCTTCTTCTCGAAGTTTCCATCCGGCTCTAGAAGCTTATCTCCGAAGCTTCGGTCGGAAAGAGCCGTTGGATTTAGCGCTCCCACACCCGAGTCCTGACACTTGCTTCTTCGGTGAATAAGAATTTAATATCGAACTTTGCTTTCCTTCCCCCTTTCAGTAGCGTCGTTAAGGCGGCCACAATACGCAAGAATTCGTTGATAAATCGTCTATAGAAATTTGCAAACCCGAGAAATACTTGAACATCTCGATGATTTTTGGGTTCAGGCCAATTTATAATCGTCGCTATCCGAGACGAGTCCATAGATATACCATTCCGATTAACAATAAAACCCAGAAATTCAATTTCAGTCTGGTCAAAGAGGCACTAGGATAATTTCACCTGTAGACTGAATTTCCGTAATTTCTCCAGGACTAGTCGGATATGAAATGTATGATCTTTCATCGATTTTGAGAATATCAAAATGTCGTCCAAGTACACCACTACAAAGTCGTCTAAATATTCCCGTAGGGCTTCGTTTATGTAGGCCTGGAATGACGCAGGGGCGTTGACTAGTCCGAAAGGCATAACCCGGTATTCAAATTGACCGTACCTGCATCGAAAAGCCGTTTTCCATTCGTCACCGGCCCGTCCCCGGATTTTATGATATTCATCCCGGATATCGAGTTTAGTGAAGTAGACGGCGCCAACAAGAACATTTAATAGGTTCATGATCAAGGGTAAAAGGATATCGATTTTTGATGGTAATAGCGTTCAGTCCCCGATAATCAACATATAGTCTCAGTCCACCATCCTTTTTCTTGACGAATAAAATA
Source organism: Capsulimonadaceae bacterium (assembly GCA_965213825.1). Lineage (GTDB taxonomy): Bacteria > Armatimonadota > Armatimonadia > Armatimonadales > Capsulimonadaceae > JANXMY01. Next base: position 427,228 of record CBDCAE010000003.1, on the reverse strand, counting down.
GGAGCACCTGCCGATAAAGTGCTAGGAACTATAAATCCTTTGGCCAAATATTCGTCGAGGTACACCCGTAATATTTGTAACTCGGTCAAGGGTAAATTGTATATTGGACCGAATGGAGGCTGTTTTCCTTCCGTATCGATAGCATGATCCTGAGGTCAATGTTCAGGCAACTTCTGTGCATTATCTTTCGAAAAGACGTCATGGAAATCTGAATATTTGGAAGGGATTTCATTTGTAACCTCCGTCACCTAACCGACTACGGTTCCAGCCCGATCGAGCTTCTCGATATCTAAAAGGAATGCCTGAACTCCATCCTTTTCACAAGTGTCCCAAATTTTGTCCGTGCTCATTATCGCTACGTCCGCTTGACTACTGGTATTTTTATTTCGGGGGGGGGGGGGGGAACCCCCCCTTCTACAGGCCTTTCAGTCTCGAGAGGTAAAGTCTCATGCAGACAAGCCCCATCGTCGCCACTTTTGGTCCGACGAACATGGTACAATTTGCGCTCATGCCAGCGGATAACCGGGTCCACCCAATTAAACCAGGGTAGGCCTAGTATCATATGCACCCCGAACATGTTAGCACCCACGAACTTATGTTCCGTTCGATCCTCAATACCCCTACTGTCAACAACCCCAACTAGTAGGGAGTGATTTCGATATGTACGCAGAGGTGTGAGAGAATTTTTCTTTGTCTGCTCTGCATGATGTGTTTCCTTTTCAGCCAACAGTCCCTGGCCTTTTGCCCAGGGCCGATATCGCCGTCACTGCGGACGGTCGGCAAGCGCCGCTCTCAGTTTAGGCAGCAGGGCTGCCATCAGTTTCTGGACACCGTCCGTCAACGCCATCTTTGCTGCACCTGTCTCGGTGATGTCTGTGCCGACAACGGGGTCGTCCTGCGTGCCGCCGATCACCACCTGAGCCAGCACATTGCCGGACTCATCAACGAGTTCTGCCGTGACGGTGGCCTGGACATTGATAAAATCTCTGGTAATTGCCAGTTTGCCGGCCTGTGTCTCGGCACGCCCGCGGATCAGGTAGGCCGCACCTAGCTTTTTCGCTCCTGCTGCGGCAGTTTTAAGATTGAGCATCTTTCGGAGGCGCTGGGCGGCGGGTTGATCCACGAGCGGAAAGTTCGCGCTTAGCAGAGACTGACGCACCAGAGACTGTGTGATCTCGCTCTTGACGATCACGCCATTAAGCTGTGTCCGCACGTCCGGAATGTCTATCAGAAGGACTGGGCCGAGCGGAGCACGGGCTGCAAGGCTGGCGGGCACATTGGGCAGGGTTGATGAACCCCACGCAATCGCCCCCGCTGCGGGCAGCGTCCCAATCACCTGGGGCGTCTGAGTAAACGGTTTTTTGTTGCGGCTAATGTAGGTCTCTACATGGGTATTCACCATTGCCGCATCGTCCTGGCTTGGGAGGGTCAAACTGTTCGCGGCGATTTCGCCCTGCCTTTTCAGGAAGAACCAGGTGAAGACACCTTCTCCCAGATCAGGAATCTCCCATGCGCTCTCGTGTGCGCCGCACGACGCCCAGAGGACGGCACCGCCTGTGCCGACACCTCGCTGCCCCCCGTCTAAATCGTCCCAGCCGGAGTGGCAGGCATCTACCATAAGAATCTTGTGCTGCGCCGCGCAGTGCTGCGTGAGGCCATCGCGCACGTCTTTCAGATTGATCGCCGTGTCTTTGTAGTCGCTGACGTTGGCATCAGACGCGAGGAGATAGTGGATACCGTTCTGATCCTCGCCGTGTCCTGAAAAGCAAAACCAGAACTCATCACCCGGCTTGGCCCGGCCAGCGAGGCTCGCCAGACTGCTTTTGATGTTGGCACATGTCGGCGGCAGCCCCGCCCCGCTCGCCAGGAGAAGGACATGGTCCGCAGGCGTACATTTCGTCATGAGACTATACAGACGTTTGGCGTCGGCAACGGCAAAGTGCAGGTGAGGAATGTTGTCGCCATAGTCGTTGATGCCGACGATCACAGCCCACTTCTCGCCGGCGCGAGCCTGTGGGCCGCCGCCCAGCAGAATAAATAGGCCACCGAAGATTGCCAGACAGTAAAAAGCTCGCAGGAACGTATGAGACATGATGTACCTCTAGGCAAAGTCAGTCAACAGGCACGGCGCGGAGAAGACCAGTCGTGAGTGAACGTGCCAAAGTCAGCACCTCTCCGCTTGAAGCCGCCTCACCGTCCTTGGAAGCAATTACCCGGCCGGTTTCAACCGCCTCAAGCCACAGAGTAACGTGGTAGCCTGCACCGAGCGGCACAATCTTCGCGACTAAAAACCGGCGGGCGTTGACCAGATGACCCAGTTTCAAGCGTGTTTTCTTTTCCACCAGGCCCGTTCGCGACAGGGCCAGCTCGTCCATGACTTCGTTCAGATTGCTGCGATTGACAACGGCGAACCGCCCTAGGTTCACGGCGGCATCCTGCATCGTGTCGGCGGTGGCGCGGTCCAGGGCCAGTGCGGCGGGATTTGCCCCGGTTTCAGCCGGCGCAGCGACGGCCAGCGTATCGGTCGGCACGTCGTCGGTGTCTGCACTGACAGTGAGCGGGAACGTGGTGACATCTTTGCCGTCGGCGACTACTACCTGCCAGCCGGTCTCTCGCCAGCCGAACTGGAGCGCCTGCACCTTGGACGGAAGCGAAAGCTGTCCAATGTCATTTTTTGTCTGCGCGTTGAAAACAGTCACTTCCGTGGCATCATGGGCGGTCTGCCCGACTGCCGCCAGCAGCGCCCCGTCGTCCGAAAAAGCGAGAGCGGACTGTGCATTCTGCGGCACGTCTTCTTTGTTTCTATCGATGAGACCAGACTTGGCCCCGGTGCCGGTGTTGATGATCTTAATGTAATGCTCATCGACGATGTCTGTGAAATCGCCGCGAACATGAGTCATGGAGACGGCAATCGCGATTCGCTTGGCTCCCTCAGCCACAGCGGCGGACCGGTAGCGCAGGTCATGGGCATTGGCATCGTTTTCCACGCCGATTTGCAGGTTTACCTGTGTGATCTGCTCGCCGGTCGCGACACTCCAGGTATCCAGCATCTTGTCGTCACCCGCCGAGAAAAGGACAGTTTCATCCCCACGTGAAAAGGCAACGGCAAGCACCCGCTTTTTATGGGCTTTCGGAAAGGTCTGTAAGGGCTGCGAACCCGCAACACTCCAAACCTTCACGGCACCGTTATCGTAGCCGGCAGCCAGCGCGGTTCCATCTGAGGAAAAGTCCAATGTCAGTGCTTGTGGTCCGCTGCTTTGTGCAAAATGATCGACCCGAACCAGCGTATCGGCATTCCAGACGGCAACCCGCCCATCATCTGAGGCCGTTGCGATCAAAGCGGCATCGGGGCTGAAGCAAACAGTGTTGATGCGCCTTGTATGGGCAGAGATGATCTTAGGAGTAGAGCCAGGGCTGTCGTTCGGCCAGACGGCGAGCTGACCATTTTCAAGCCCTGCGGCAAGCCGTCCCCCATAGCTTGCGGCGAGGGCAGAGATAGTGTCCGGCGCTGTATGGGTGACTGCTGCGGCCTTGTTGACCGACAGCGCCGAATCCTGTGCCAGCAGAGCATCGCTGCCAAGCAAGAATGACAGGGCGAAGACCGCGAGGATACAGGCCAAAGAGCGCACGGAAATCACCTCAAAAGAAATACTTCAGGCCGAAGTTGAGACCGACCTCAGTGCCGGACCCCTGGGAAAGCGCCCGAAGGGTGTTGACCTCCAGAAAGACCGACTGCTGCGGCTCCACAAAAAAGTCAGCGCCTACGGTTCCGATGACGTTGAAGCGGCCTGCATTAGACCTCGCTCCCAGGCTGCCGATTGCCGCATTCGTCCCCAGCCCGACATAGGGGATGACCTTGGGATGACCGAAGTGATACTTGAAACTGATGCCGGCGAAGCCATGGCTATTGGTGGTGCTTCCTGCCACACTGCCGCCCAGTCCGGCCAAACGTGGACGGATTTTAGCGGTCACATCCGCATCTCCCGCCGTCGCCCGGTTGCGTCCCGAAATGACACTCCCCGTCAGCCCGAATTCCAGGCTCGGCGTCGTGTAGAGGCCAAGCTGGAGGTTGATGCCCCCAACACTCGCGCCTGGCCCGCCTGTATAGGAGCCGGAAACCGCGATCGTTTTCGTCCCCAGCGTCGGCCCATTCGGAAGTGGTTTCTGCGCCCAGGCGCCCGGTCCAGCCCCCAGAACTGCGGCGGCCAGACCCAGTAGTGCGAGCCGATCTCTCATGTTCTTCGTCCTGCGCTGCTTCTGGTCCCTCATCTGCATTTTATCTCCCAGCAATACGGTCATTTGAAGAAGAACCGAACGCCAAAGTTGGTGTTGTAAAGTGTGCCGGAGCCACGCAGCGGCTCCTGGAGCTTAACTTCCAGAAAGAACGACTGTCCGGGAGACACAAAAAAGTCTTCGCCCACGGTGCCGTCCACAAGCGGTGAGCCGCGATGGGTTCCGGCGAACCGGCCAAACACGACGCCGAGGCCCGCGCCGAGATAAGGAATAGCACGGGACCGAGTGGGAACATGGTATTTGACGAAGCCGCCGACAGTTCCAGACGCGCTGCTCTCACCGGGACTCTTGAAAAGCAGCCCGGCGGCCAGGCCCGCCTCCGTGTTATTGCTGATGTAGACGCCCGCCTGGGTGTTCAAGCCGCCCACTGCCGGGATGTCTCCCCCCGTGACCGACCCGGACAGCGACAGCGTCTTCGCTCCCTGCTGCGGCCCGCCCTCAAACCGCGTCTGCGCGTGTACGCCTGCCGCGAGCGCAAGCGTTCCGAGGGAAAGCATTCCGGCGGCGAGGGGTACCCCGATTATCCTCTTCAATCTGCTGTCTCCTTGTTCAATCTGCTGTCTCCTTGTCTGCTGTCTGCACTGCCGACTATCTCGCAGGTTCCAATGGACATATTACCGGATTGGTGTAATGACCAGGACGAAGTTCTCTGTTTGGCTTCCCGAAGGGGTAATTGTCACCATCCGGGGTGCAGACGAGGGGTAAGGGCCGTTAGCCAGCGATGCGACCACGCTGTAGTTGCCGACCGGCACGAGGTCATCGGTGAAAGTGCCGTCTGCAAGCGTTGTTACAAGAATGGCATTGCCTCCCGCCGTTGGCGTCAGCGTGACAGTCGCTCCGAAAAGCGGTATCCTCGAAGGAGGATTTACGGTGTCATCTTCACCAATGACTGAACCGTTGATATTTCCCACAGTTGAGGTCAAGGAGATGACCCCGATGTTCTGACCCAGACCGGGACCAATCGTGTTGGGGTCAAATGTGACGGTCACAGAATTGGCTAAATAATTCGGCGCAGACACTGCCAGAGTGTAGACACCCGCCGGCAGCGCAATCGACGTGAACCGGGCTTCTCGGTTATCCTGGCCGGCAATCTCGGTGTCCACGACCACGCCGGCGCGTGAAATTGTCACCGTCGCCCCGGCAATCGTTCCCTGGTTTACCGAATCTTCCACCACGCCGGTAATGGGTCCGGTGGCCGGCTGGACTGTCACGGCCCCGGTTCCGCTGACACCGGATTCGGGTTCTTTTGCCGTGATCTGTACAGAGATGGGCGGGTCCGTGCGCGTTGGCGACACGCCGGTGACCAGGCCGGTGTTCGGGTCTACGGTCGCCAGGGCAGGACTAGCGGAAGTCCAGGCAAACGCCGAAGTCAGCACAATGTTGCCGGCGCTGTCAAAGGCGGTCGCGGCAAGCGGAACCGTCTGCTCCACACTGACTGACGCGGGGGTCGGCGTCACCGCAACACGGGCGATGGTGCTGCCTAAAGTCAGGCCAAGCGGGACCGTTTGCCCAGCGGAAATCGTGAAAGGCGCACTGGCCTGTGCCTGCGCCGTGCCAGTTCCATCCACGTTAGGATGGGCGGCGGCAGCCACCGTGTAAGTACCAGCAATCAAGTTCGTGAAGGACGCCGTGGTCGTCAGGGATTGTCCTTGAGACGGGCGCGTCAGCGTCTGCGGCGACGGGTTGCTTGGCCCGGTTATGGTTACGACAATGCTGTTGGCGGCGGCAGGGATTAAGCGGGGCGTGACCGAGCCGGAAGCCGCAGCCGGCAGCGCAGGCCAGAGGATCGCCAGGCGCACCTGGCCGCCGGCCGCCGGAGTGACCGGAGACGGACTGGACGGAGCACCCGCGAGGCCGGACGAATGACTGCCGCCGCAGCCCGTCAGCAGCGAGCAAGCGAGCATACAGACCAGAAAGGTAAGTGCCGGCAAAGGATAGTGTCGTCGCTTCATGGTCATCTCCCGCTACTGGATAGTGATTACCGCCGCCGTCCCGACATTTGCCGTGCTGGTGCCGGTGACGGGAGGTGTGGGTTCCGTAGCGGTCGCCGTAATGATCACGCTGCCCGGCGCAGCCGTGCCGATGGCAGCAGCGGTGACCAGGCCGGTATTCGGGTCTACAGTGGCGAGGGCAGGATTGGCGGAAGTCCAGGCAAACGCCGAAGTCAGGACGACATTGCCGGTTCCATTCGGGCCGTCGTAAGCCGTCGCCGTCAGTTGAACGGTCTGACCAAAGAGAACCGGTGCGGGATTGGGAGTAACAGCCACGCTGACAATCGTGCTGCCCAGGGTTACGGTCAATGAGGCCGTTTGCCCCGCGTTGATCGTGAGGGGCGCACTGGCCTGTGCCTGCGCTGTTCCGGTTCCATCCGTGTTGGGATGAGCGACAGCAGTTACCGTATAGGCGCCAGGAGCCAGGTTTGTAAACGTCGCGGTGGAGGTCGGCAACTGACCCGAAATGGGGCGGGCCAGGGTCTGCGGCGGCGCAGCGCCGGGTCCGGTCAAGGTCACGACGATACTGTTGGAAGCCGCGGGAATCAAATTGGGCTTGGCTAAACTGCTGGCCGTCGCCGCAGCAGGAGGCCACAAAACCGTGAGGGATGCTCGTCCTGTCAGCCCGGTGGAAGAGCCGGTGGAGGAATGGCTGCCTCCGCAGCCGGCCAGAAAACAGACCAATCCAGCGGCAAGAAGTACAAAGAGAGAGTGTCGGTACATAGTAGTCTCGCTTAGGTGCCGTTACTTGCCTCTCTCAACCCACTGAATTGCCGGATTGATTGAGACATCGGTTGTCACAAACTGAAGTTAAATCGTGCGCGGCGGGGGAACGTTCGGGACGCCGCAAAATCATACTACCACAGCCTACGGAGTTTGTCAAGAATACATTATGTTCTCCGTAAAAATCTGACTACTGCTATTTTTCGTCTTGGTTCGCCGCTATGGCGCAGGTGGAAAGTGATGCCACTCCTCTATCGCCAGTATTCGATTGAACGAAGCTTGCCTGCTGTGTTATAATCATAGGGGCATTCTGCTTCTCCAAGTCATAGTAGGAAGGAAACACCTGTGAACATCACAAGAAGACCAACTCATCTCCGAGACTTAAAATGGCTTTGCGTCATCGGGCTGATACTGCCTGCACTTCCAGGACTAACCACGCTGCCTCCGGTGACGGCCCAGGTCAGCGCCTTCCCTGGCCGCGATCACCGGGGCACTCAAGCCTCCCAATCTATGGCTGCCCATCTGGAAGTGGCACGGCAGCTCGTTGATGACTTGCAGCACGACGCCCGCATCAACCAATATGGCTCCAGACCGACGTTTCTGCGCTGGAGCCAACCCACCCGCGAGGCGCGTACCGTCTGTGGCAGCTTTCTGACCCGTCTCTTTGAGCATACCTATGGCTGGAAACCAGCAGACATCAGGCAGTGGCTTGGGGCTGATGGGACAGACGCGACTGAATGGCATGAGGCGATTGCCAGCAGTAACGGCTTTCAGCGATTAAAAGATATCGAGGAAGTCAGGTCCGGCGATATTCTTGCAATTAAATACAGCGACGGCAGCAAAGATACTGGGCATATCATGGTGGTAGACCAGAAAGCGAAGCCCATCGAGCCAACCTCCCCAATCGTGAGCGGAACGCAGCAATACCGTGTCGAAGTGATCGACTCCAGCGCAAGCGGACATGGCCCAACAGACACTCGCCATAGACTGGATGGCAGTTTTTCCGGCGGCATCGGCAAGGGCTTGATACGCCTGTACGCCAACCGAGACGGCGAGATCGTCGGCTATGCGTGGAGCGAATCTCCCGAATCGAAGTTTTACCAGAGTCCAAAGCGCGATCTGGTCGCTGGGCGTTTGACGCGGATAGAAAAGCCGGAGGCTCCTCTATAACTCAAACTTGTCACAACGTTTGCCGCTTGGAGCGCGGGATTTTCGTCCGGTTCTATCCGCCCTTGAATGCTTGGGGCCGGGAGCGCACTGTCTTAAGCGCCAGGCGCTCCGGCGGACAATCAGGCGGATCAGTGGAGATGAAAATGCCCCCCGCGCTCCCAAATACGGACTTAAATCTAGGGCAGCATCGGATGTGCCTCAGCGGGTCCGCTGGAAGACAACGGTCGTGGTGTCGGCGGCATCAACGAGGCCCCGGCCCGGAACAAGCTTCAGGCTGAGGCGCGTATTCGCAAACGTGACGGTGAACAAGTGCGTGTCTGCGTCGAACAGCTTCCAGGTTCCCGTCGTGCCGCTGGCGAACATCAGTGTGCCATTAGGCAGGAACTTGACCGCGCCGTCTTCGTTATCGTGGATGATCCGGGGCGAATAAGTGCCGACGACCAGGTCGGTGTCGGTGAGAGGCTTGTCGAAACGCACGCCCGCACCGGTGACCGAGACCGCGTAGTCGCCGCCGGACCGGACCAAGCCACCGGAGGGCGGGACGACGCAGAGAATGACCTTGGTGGCCTTTTTGAGGGTGATGGTCAGCGGCTGCTGAACGGCGTTCTGCAGTGACGACAGGACCATATGCTGCGCCCATGTCCGGTGTCCGTTGCTCACTCCGTCCACAAACACGGTCACACTGGAGCGCATCGCAACCCCCAGGATCCCTGTGGACCGGAAGGCGGCTCTGACAGTCAGCGGTCCAGGCCCAGCGTAGAAATAAAAGAAATTACTTCCGGTGAAGTTGTCCACGGTCCCGGCGTTGTCGCCTGGCTGCATCGGCGCGGGCTTTTTCACGTCCAGCGACTGCGCGGACGCACTGCACAAGGGCAGGCCGACTGAGATCACAGTGAACAATCCGACTAAATTGCGGCAAGAGAGAAGGCGTGGGTGCATGAGAGTTCCTCCAGAACGAGAGTTGCGCGATCATCTTAGCAGGTGAGCCAGAGTCAAAACCAGAGCCAAATAGGTAGAAAAGCGGAGCCATGTGCTGCAATCAGAGTGCGCCCGGTTTAACCGGTATGCTGCGGTTTATCAGATGTCTCGCGGGAGTGCTTGGCTGGTTTTATGCTTAGCTCGGTTTACATTATAACATAGGATGGAGCGGGGAGAAGGTGACGCGGGTCACACCGAGGCTGAGAATTTTGTCACATGTAACCTAAGATTTCCGCTCTCAGTAAAGCAGGGCCGCGGGCATGATGCCTGCGGCCTTTATACTGTCAGCACTCTCCAGCGCCCCTACTTTCATTCTAGGCATCTTTCACGGCGCGGGAGATGGTGGCAGCTTCAGCAGTGGGGGTCTATTTATTGCATGTCTCTGGTATCATGGCATGATGATCAACACACCGATTACGTTCCCTTTTGTTTTGCATGGCGGCGACTACAATCCAGAACAATGGCCGGAAGTGATTTGGGATGACGATATAAGGCTGATGCAGGAAGCACGGGTCAATGTCGCCACACTGCCGGTCTTTGGGTGGGTGAGTCTTCAGCCGGACGAAGACACCTGGACTTTTGACTGGCTGGATGCGGTCATTGAAAAGCTCACCGCTGGCGGCGTCTCGCTGTGCCTTGCAACAGCGACGGCCTCGGTTCCGGCTTGGCTGGACCAGAAGTACCCCGATGTACTCACTGTCGGGGAGGATGGTGTCCGCCGCAAACACGGGAACCGGCACGTGTTCTGCCCGAACTCTCCAAACTTCCGGCGGCTGTCGGTCCAGCTTGCGCGAAAGCTTGCCGAGCGCTATGGTCATCATCCTGGTCTTTTAGTCTGGCATATCGGCAACGAATACGGCAACAAGTGCTACTGCGATCAATGTGCAGCGGCGTTTCGAGCTTGGCTGCAAGAGCGCTACGGCAGCCTGGGCGAACTTAATGACCGCTGGTCAGCCCGCTTCTGGGGGCATACCTATACGGATTGGGCACAGATCGAGACACCGACCACCAGCGGCGAGCGCTCGATGCAGGCGCTTTCGATAGACTACGACCGGTTCCAGTCTGAGAGCCTCTTGAACTGCTGCAAAGCCGAAGCCGCCGCACTGCGCGAAGTTACGCCGTCTGTTCCAATCACGACCAATCTCATGGGGGCATTCAAGCCGCTGGATTATCACCGCTGGGCGCAGGCACTGGACATCGTCTCGTGGGACTGCTATCCGGCGAAAGATGCGCCGCCTGCGGACATGGCGTTTTCCCATTCGTTGATGCGCGGCCTCAAAGAAGGCAGTCCCTGGATGCTGATGGAGCAGACGCCGTCACAGCAGAACTGGCAGGCCCACAACTCGCTGAAGCGCCCCGGCGTCATGCGCCTCTGGTCCTACCAGGCCATGGCCCACGGTGCAGACAGCATCATGTACTTCCAGTGGCGACGCTCACGCGGGGCGGCGGAGAAGTACCATGGCGCTGTCGTTGAGCATGTCGGAACCAGCAGTCCGCGCGTCTTTCAGGAAGTCGCGGCGCTTGGCAGGGAACTGGAATCGCTGGGAACACGCACCCTCGGCGGCCGGGTTTCCGCACGGGTCGCCGTGCTATTCGACTGGGAGAACTGGTGGGCCATTGAATACTCAATCGGACCGAGCCGGGAATTAAAGTATGTCGCGCAGTGCCAGAGCTACTACCGCGCCCTGCACGGATTAGGCATCGTCACGGATGTGGTCTCTCCTGACGCCAACTTGTCAGGCTACGACATCGTCATCGCCCCGGTGCTGTACATGGTCAAGCCGGGAATCGCTGAAAAATTGGAAGCATTCACGCGGGCGGGCGGGACATTTGTGACAAGCTTCTTTAGCGGCATCGTGGACGAGAACGACCGCGTTTATCTGGGCGGTTACCCCGGCCCGCTGCGAGCGCTTCTCGGCGTCTGGTCAGAAGAAATTGATGCTCTTCCCCCGGATCAGCCCAACACCGTCGTCTTCACCCCGCCCTTCGGGAACCTCAGCGGTGCGTATCAGGGCCGCCTGCTGTTCGACCGCCTCCATACGGAAGGCGCAGAAGTGCTGGCGACTTATGGCTCCGATTTTTATGCCAGCGAGCCTGCCGTAACGGTGAACCCTTTTGGGGAGGGGCTTGCCTACTATGTTGGGACCGCTTTAGATCCCGATGCTCTGTCCGGCTTCGTGTCCAAGCTTTGCGCCGACAAAGCCGTTGCGCCGCCTCTGCCGGACATCGCCCAGGGAGTCGAAGTCATCCCGCGTGTTTCCCCCACCGGCGAGACCCTGCTCTACGTTCTAAACCACACTGCCGAAGCCGTGACAGTCCCGCTTCCCGCTGAGAACCAAAGGGACCTGCTGACAGGCCGCACTCTGTCGGGACCAACGACACTGGAAGGCCGCGGCGTCTTGATTTTGGCCCCAGAAACAGTGCAGACCTAAGAGGCTCCTATTTCCCGGATCAGCGCGTTCAGGGATGCGTAATAGCGAGAAATCATGCTTGGAAATGGAAAGGCTTCGGCCTCAAGCGTCTCAGGCTGGGAGACCTCTACCAATCTTGGCCTGGATCGCTCGAAGGCACCCGTGACGATCAACATCCATGACGACAATTAAAGACATCGCACGTGAATGCGGCGTTTCTGCCAACACGGTTTCATCCGTTATTAACAACAAGCCGGGTCAGGTAAGCGCGAAGACGCGCTCCCGCGTCCTGAGTGCGATTCGGCGGCTTGGCTACCGGCCCAATGCGGCGGCGCGGCGCATGGTCGGCAAGCGGACCCGCACGCTTGGGATCGCGGACCGTTATTCGGAGCAGTCGCTGTCCGATCCCTACAAGACCCAGATTTTGGAGCCGATCATCCAAACAGCGCGTTCCCGGCGATGGGACGTGCTGTATTACTCTGGCCATACTGGGGAAGAGCAAATCGGTGGTCCCGGCTTTCTGGATGGCCGCTGCGACGGCCTCCTCTGCTTCACGGGCAGCATTGCACCGGAAGAAGTGGAAGCCATTCTTCGGACCGACCTGCCGGTGGTATTTATTGGCGAAGCGCCCATCGAAACCGCCGTGAGAGCAGGTCTACAAGGAGCGGTCATTGATGTTGATAACGAGAAGGGAGCGTATCTCGGCGTATCTCATCTTGTCGGTTTGGGCCACACCCGGATCGCCATGATGCAGGGCGTCGGGATCTCCGGCAACCTGAAGCGGGCCGCGGGATACCGACGTGCCTTGACGGAACAGGGGCTGACCGTCGAGGAAGCACTTCTTTATCCGACAGCGGCCTGGGAGGAGGCGGCTTATGCTCAGGGTAAGGCGATTCTGGCTCTGCCCGCCCTGGAGCGTCCGACAGCGGTTTTTTGCTTCAATGATGCTCTCGCGTTCGGCTTGCTGCGGGTGGCAGCGGAGAGTGGCATCCGCTGCCCGGAACAGCTTTCCATCGTCGGCTTTGATGATGCCCTGGCCGCTCAGACGACCGTGCCGCCGCTGACCACGGTTCGACAGCCGCTGGCGGAGACCGGAGCGCGTGCCATCGAGATACTCATCGGAATCATCGAGGGCAGCCTGTCCAGAGATTACTCTGAGACTACGATGCCGGAGCTGATCATTCGCGGCTCGACAGCACCCCCACCCCGTTAAGAACAGCGCTGGCAGCGAGAATTTATGTTGACAAACGCAGCGGAATCTGTTAAAGTTATGCTCCGCCTACATGAACGTTCATGTTGACGTCAAAAACAATCTTTTTGCTTTACCGAGATCACTATGAGAAAAATCACTTTAGCAGCCGCTTCGTTCTTTTCCATCTTCTCTTTGTTCACCCTGACTGCCGCGGTTTTGCCGGCAGCGGCGCTTGCTCCTGAAGCGGATCCCGTTATCTGGAAGGCGCAGCAGGCGGATGCGCCCCAAATCCATCCGCCGCTCCTGGTCGGTGTCCGGCCCGGAACACCTCTTTTATGGACCGTTCCCGTGACAGGTGCCCGGCCTCTGACCTTCACGGCCAGTGGTCTGCCCCCCGGCCTCACGCTGAACCCGCACACCGGCACCCTTTCCGGCGTCCTGATCCGACCCGGCATTTACCCGGTTCGGGTCCAGGTCCGCAGCGCCTTCGGAAGAGACGCCCGCGCGATACGGATCGTTGCCGGAAGCAGCCTGGCGCTGACACCGCCGATGGGATGGAACAGCTACGACGGCTTTGGCGACGATGTCACGCAGGCGGAAGTGCTGGCGAACGCGCATTATGTCGCGGAGCACTTACAGCCCGTCGGCTGGGACACCGTCGTTGTTGACTTTCGCTGGTACGACCCCGGCACACACAGCAACCCGAATCATCCCTGGGACCGCACGGGCGTCCCGCTGACGATGGACGCCAACGGGCGGCTGCTGCCGTCTCCGGACAAGTTCCCTTCGGCAGCGGGCGGAAAAGGCTTCAAGCCGCTTGCCGACCAAATCCATGCCCTGAGCCTGAAGTTCGGCATCCATATCATGCGTGGTATCCCGCGCAATGCGGTCAAGGCCAACCTGCCGATTGAGGCGTCCGGCTTTATGACAAGCGCGGCGGTGGACACGGCAAGCACCTGCCCCTGGTGCCCTGATATGTACGGTGTGCGCGGGGCAACCCCCGCCGGACAGGCGTACTATGACTCCCTGCTGCGCCTCTACGCTTCCTGGGGAGTGGATTTCATTAAAGTAGATGACATGTCCCGGCCCTATCACACCGACGAAATCGAAGCCGTCCGCAAAGCCATTAATAAATGCGGGCGGTCGATTGTCCTGAGCCTCTCACCCGGCGCAACCCCGCTTGCCGACGCACCGCATGTCGAAGACCATGCCAACATGTGGCGCGTGGCGGATGACTTCTGGGACTCCTGGACACCGCTCAGCAACGAGTTTGATTTGGGCGCAGCCTGGCATGGTGCCGTCGGACCGGGCCACTGGCCGGACGCCGATATGCTGCCGCTGGGCCATCTCTCGGTCTCCGGGCGCAGTGTCCGGCAGGACCGGCAGACATTATTTACCAAACCCGAACAGATGACGCTTGTCTCGCTCTGGTCCCTGCTGCCGGCCCCGCTGATGGTCGGCGCGAACCTGCCGGATAACGATTCCTGGACGCTGTCTCTGCTCTCGAACCCCGAAGTCATTGCTCTGGACCAGGACGCGCTGGGAGCGCCCGCGCGGCGCGTCTCTGTTCAGGGCAGCACGGAAGTCTGGGCGCGGCCCCTGGCGGACGGCTCGCTTGCGGTCGGCCTCTTTAACCGGGGCGACGCCGCCCAGCCGGTGACTGCTCACTGGTCTGACCTGCACCTGACCGGTCCCTGCACCGCGTGGGACTTCTGGCAGCGCAAGGACCTGGGCGTGTTCACCGGCCAGATTACGGCTGCCGTCCCCTCTCACGGCGCGGTTCTGGTCCGTCTCCGGCGCGTGAAGGCATAAGGGCGCATGCTGCCTGACGGCTCAAGAATTTTGGAAGACAAGAGTTTCGAGAAAGAATCTCAGAGAAGAGGGTTTTCAGTGAGAGTAATCGTCCTCGCATCTCTCCTTGCACTGCTCGGCATCTTTGCCGGTCCTGCACAGCGCGTCTGCGCCCAAGCCAGCGCTGTCAGCAACGTCACGCGCGACGGAAACCAGCTCAATATCACGGCAGGGCTGGACAAGCTCATTGTCCGCGTCTGCACGCCCGGCATGATCCAAGTGGACTTTCAGCCCGGCGGCCAGTCTGCGCCCGAGACGCAGTTTCTGGTGAAGAAGGCCTGGCCGGCCACAGCAGCCAAGTTCAGCCTGACAACGGACCCCCTTGTCATCACAACGACGCAGATGAGCATGACAATCAGCCGCGCCTCCTGCCAGATCTCGGTCTATGACCACTCGAAGCGCCTGCTGGTCCAGGAGCCGGAGGCGGGGGCCGCGCCGGGTCTGCTCGCTCTGACCGGCGCAGCCGGGTCGCATTTCTACGGCATTCGCGGCTGGGAGTTTTTGGACCATGCGGGCAGCCAGCAAGAGCTGGCCCCGAGCGATAAGCCGTACTCGATCCGGGCCGGCAGCGAAGGCTATACCAGCGGCCCGTTTGTGTGGAGCAATCAAGGCTACGGCCTTTATGTGGACACGGCGGGCGGCTCCTGCGCCATTGGCAGCGCAGGTGCGATCACATTCTCGAATTTATCGAAGCCGAATATAGATTATTATGTGATGGCCGGCGACGCCTATGCGCTGCACCGTTCTTTGGACCAGCTCACCGGGCTGCCGCCGATGTTTCCAAAGTGGGCGCTGGGCCTGTTTAACAGTGAGTTTGCGGGGATCCATGAGTCGGATATGCGAAGCATTGTGGACGGTTACCGCTCGCGCGGAATTCCGTTCGACACCTATGTCAACGACTTTGACTGGAAGGACTGGAGCGGCGATAATTACGGGGAGTGGCGCTGGAACCCGGTCAAGTTCCCAGACGGCGCGTCCGGCCAGCTAAAGCGAGACATGGACGCCAAAGGCATCAAGATGGTCGGCATTATGAAGCCCCGCATCCATGTCAACACCGAGCAGGGGCGCTACGCGACCGCGCACGGCTTTTGGGTCAAGAAGCCGTTCTACACTGATTACTTCGACCACGGCCAGGTCGGCGATCTGGATTTTTCCATCCCCGCCTGCCGGCAGTGGTTCTGGGACCACTCGGAAGAGGCGTTCGACACTGGCATAGCTGGCTGGTGGAATGATGAAGCCGATGCCTGGGGCGACAACTTCGAGTTTATGGACATGGCCCAGGCAGAGTATGAAGGGCAGCGCGGCTACACGCACGATCAGAACAGGGTCTACACGATCAACCGCAACTTCTACTCAGGGTCACAGCGCTATGCATATGCGACCTGGTCCGGCGATATTGATTCGGGCTTTGGCGTAATGCAGGATCAGCGGGCACGCCTGCTGGCGTCGCTGAACATCGGTCAGGCCAAGTGGGGCATGGACACGGGCGGCTTCAACAACGACAACCATATCGCGGGCGAGGAAGCGTCGGAGTGCTACGCCCGCTGGATGGAGTTCGATGCATTCGTGCCGATCTTCCGGCTGCACGGCACGTCGCGCCGCCAGCCCTGGCTTTACGGGCCGGTCGCGGAAGCAGCGGCGACAAAGGCGATCAAGCTGCGTTACTCGTTGCTGCCCTACCTGTATGCCTACGATCATACGCTCACGCAGACCGGGATCGGTATCTGCCGCCCGCTAATCTGGGACTACCCGAGCGATCCAAACTGCGTCAACGATGTCGCCTCCTGGATGTTCGGCGACTCCCTGCTCGTCTCGCCGGTCGTCGATCGCAGCCAATCCGTCAAATTAATCTACTTGCCCGCCGGGCGGTGGACCGACTACTTCCGGGGCACAGTCTATCAAGGCGGCCAGACAATCTCCTACCCGGTCAATCAGAAAACGTGGGACGACATTCCCCTGTTCATCAAGAGCGGGGCGATCATTCCGACAATGGATGTCCTAAATTATGTGGGAGAGAAACCGACACGCTCCGTGTCTTTGGACATCTTTCCCAGCGCTGCGAAGACCAGCTTCACCTACTACGATGATGACGGCATCACTTACGATTACGAAAAAGGCGCTTATTTTTCGCAAGCAGTGACGGCTCGGGCCGGCAGCGGCCGCGTTTCTCTGACAATCGCCCCAAAGGCAGGAACTTATGCCCCTGCGCTTCAGGCGTATCTCTGCAAAATCCACGGCGCTGCGGCCCATGCTGTTCTGGTCAACGGTAAACCGCTGAAGCAGTACCCTGAAGCCACGGATTTCAAGACGCTGCCCGGCACAGGCTGGAAAACGGGCAGGGACCTCTACGGCCCGGTGACATGGGTGAAAGTCAAGGCGGGAAGCGCAGAGAGTGTCGCGCTTCAAATAGGAAAGACAAACCATGCTGAATGATAGTCCCGATCAGAGTGCAGTCTGGACCGATGACGGTCTGGACAATGCGGCAGCAGACGTGGGGCTGCGGCCCGGCGAAAATGGCTCTCAGCAGATCATCGTTGAGGCAGCCGCCCAGTCGGCACTGACTTATATTGCCCTGCGCTGGAATGCCGCGCTGCCGGAAGGCACACGGATTCTTGGCGACCACTGGGAGCGCGGCTACGGGGACCTGGAATGGCGCGGCTTTGCCGCCGAGCGGCCTTTGCCGTTTTATGCGCTGCTGCATGACCCTCGAACTGGAGAAACGCGCGGAATTGGCGTCGAAACGGGCGCGGCGAGTTTTGCGTCCTGGCGAATTGATGAGACGGGCATCACACTGGTACTGGATGTCCGGTGCGGCGGGCAGGGCGTGCATTTGGGCGGACGTGCGCTCACGGCGGCGACTGTGTGCGAGAGGGTGTCTGAGCCGGGCGAAACGCCGTTTGCCTTTGCCCGGCGGTTTTGCCGCGTGCTCTGTCCCGCGCCGCGCCTGCCGGCGCAGCCTGTTTACGGCGGCAACGACTGGTACTTCCGCTACGGCGCTAACACGGCGGACACTGTCCGGCGTGAAAGTGCCCTCATCCGTGAGCTTTCTCCGTCCATCGAAAATGCCCCGACGTATGTCATTGATGCCGGGTGGGCACCATCGGTCTGCGACGGTGGCCCTTACGAAAAGACGAAATCCGGCTTCCCGGACATGGCCGGCCTGGCCGAATGGATGCGCGGGGGGGGTGTCCGTCCCGGCATCTGGACCCGGCCACTGCTGACGAGGGGGACTGTTCCGGGCCACTGGCGGCTGCCGCCGGAGCATCCGAACAGCGCCCGGTCCGGCGCATATTTGGACCCGTCCGTTCCCGATGTTCTGGCCCAGGTCCAGGCCGACATCGGACGCCTGCGGGACTGGGGTTACGGCCTGATCAAGCACGACTTTACGACCTACGATGTCACAGGCCGCTGGGGTCTTGAGATGGGGCCGGAGGTGACGCCGGGCGGCTGGGCATTTGCGGACCGGAGCCGAACGACCGCGGAAATCCTCCGTGCTTTGTATGCGGTCATTCGGGAAGCGGCGGGAGACGCGCAGATCATCGGCTGCAACACGGTCGGACATCTGGGGGCAGGGCTGTTTGAGATCCAGCGGACAGGCGACGACACGAGCGGCAAGCACTGGGAGCGAACCCGGAAGATGGGAGTCAACACGCTGGCATTCCGTATGCCTCAGCAGGGAACATTCTTCGCCGCCGATGCCGATTGTGTCGGCTTGACCCATGATATCCCGTGGGACCAAAACCGGCAGTGGCTGGATGTGGTGGCCCGCAGCGGAACCCCGCTGTTCGTCTCAGCCGACCCGGACGCCGTCGGCCCGGAGCAGCGGGCCGCGTTGCAGGAGGCATTCGCGCAAGCCGCGCAGCCTCTGCCGCCTGCTGAGCCGCTGGACTGGATGGAGACGACCTGCCCGCGCCGCTGGCGCTTTGGGAAAGAAACGCAGACTTATGATTGGAACGCTTTCCCCGGAGCCGCCTTTGCCTGCCCAGGCTGAGGAATTGCACAGAAAGACTCCCTCTAGCCCCCAATAATGGGGGAACTAGGAGTCGGACCCGGATAAGCTTTTCCCTCTGGTCTGGTCCCCCGATTACTTAGGGCCAGGAGGAATCTTTCGGACTTCCTGAAACCTTTCGATACAGTCTTTGAGGGTAGGAAACAAATTATTGAGGGAGAAAATAAAGTATTGAAACGCGAACAACTCTTTAAATTTGCATTGGCTGTTATGTCGGGCGCTGCCCTCGCCGGAACTTTTGGAGCGTTAGCTCTTAAAGCGCAGGCTGAGGAGCCGGGCCGTCCGGCCTCGCTTCAGGGTGCCCCTACATTGCAAAGATCGGGCAATGCTGTCCAGCTTGTCGTTGATGACAAGCCGTTTCTGATGCTGGGGGGAGAAGTTCTCAACTCAAGCTCGTCAAGCCAGGCCTATATGACAAACATCTGGCCGCACATGAATGCACTGCACGCGAACACGGTGCTGACACCGGTTACCTGGGAGCTGATCGAGCCGGCAGAAGGCAAGTTTGACTTCTCCAGTGTTGACAATCTGATCTTGGGTGCACGCAGCCACAATCTTCATCTGGTGCTGCTGTGGCTTGCGACCTGGAAGAACGGTATGTCCAGCTACCAGCCACTCTGGGCAAAAGAGGATTACAAGCGGTTCCCCCGTGCCACCCGGCAGGATGGTACGCCGATCCAGGTCCTCAGCACGCTTGCGCCGAATAACTGGAATGCGGACGCGCGGGCATTTTCCGCGTTGATGCTCCATCTGCGTGAGTTTGATCGGCAGGACCATACCGTACTGATGGTACAGGTCGAGAATGAAGTCGGCATACTTGGAGACTCGCGGGACCGGTCAAAAGCCGCCGACAGCGCTTATTCCGGGCAGGTGCCTAAAGAGCTGATGGAGTATCTCGTCAAGAATGACCAGGTCCTGAACCCGGAGTTCCGCGCGGTCTGGGTTCGCGCGGGACATAAGCCATCTGGGACCTGGGAAGAGGTCTTTGGCCCTGGGGTGCAGACGGATGAGATTTTTATGGCCTGGAACTACGCGCGTTATGTAGACCATGTCGCCGCGGCCGGCAAGGCGCAGTACCCGATCCCGCTGTATGCCAATGCCTGGCTGAACGACCCCATAGATGCGAAGCCGGGGAGCTACCCCAGTGGATGCCCGGAGTCGCATGTCATGGATGTCTGGCAAGCCGGTGCACCGCACCTGGATTTGCTCGCACCGGACCTGTACGCAGGGAATTTCGCCGAGCGCTGCGACCTGTACACGCGGCGCGGCAACACACTCTTTATCCCGGAAATGAACAGTGACGCCGGCGGGGCGCACAACGTATTCCTTGCTATCGGCAAATACCATGCCCTCGGAACTTCGCCGTTTGGCGTGGACCATACGCCTGAAGACGGCCCGTTTGGCGAAAGCTATGATGTCCTGGGACAGATCGCCCCGTTTCTGCTGGCCCATCAAGGCGAAGGAAAAACGATGGGCTTTGTCCTGGACACGGATCACCCGAATGTGACCTGCCGGATGGGCGACTACGAGCTGACGATCTCTCTGGACTCGGTCTTCGGACGCACCGTGTCCGCCGGGCATGGCATTGTAGTCCAGACCGGGCCGAACGAATTTTTAGGGGCTGGGAGCGGCTTCCGGGTCGGTTTCAAGCCGCTGACGCCCGGCCCGTCTCTCGGCGGGATCGGAACCGTGGAAGAGGGTCAGTTCAAGGGCGGCCAATGGGTGCCGGGCCGGCGCTTGAACGGGGACGAGACCGATCAAGGCAGCGGCTGGCGATTTTCCAGCCGCCAGACTTCTGTCGAGAAATGCACTGTTTACCGTTACCAATAACGAAGAAAGAACTTCCTTATGTCACCTATATCTAAAGCGCTCAGCTCCAATCTCACGCGGATGGCCCTGGCCTGCCTGACGCTCGCCGGCCCCTGCTTTGGGCAGGCGGCCAGGCCGGCTGTCCCTAAAGCACCTGCGCCCAAAACCTTCATTGACTACTTCAAGCCAACACCCCTCGCCGGTCCTCTGGATACAAGCCCTCTGGATACAGACGTCTGGGGGGCGGCCACAGTTGGCCCGCGCAACCCGAAAAATGGCCTTGAAGATGAAACGATGAGGCAGTGGAACTACTGGGACGGCCAGATCATCAAGGGTAAGGACGGCAGATACCACTTGTTTGCCAGCCGCTGGGATCAGGCCAAAGGCCATAACGGCTGGTGGAGTTCGCAGGCGGTGAGCGCGGTCAGCGACAAAGTCACCGGACCCTACAAAGACCAGGGCCTGTGCTGGCCGGACGACCAGGGCGGCAAAGGCCATAATGTCACGGCTTTGGTCATGCCGAACGGCAGCTACGCGGTCGTGGTCAGCGAGACCCGGCCGGGGGATGTTTTTGTTTCCAGCTCGCTGGACGGTCCCTGGAAGTACTTCGGCAGGATCCAGGTTGCCGCAAATGAGTTCAGCAGCGAAGGGCGCATGTCTAACGTCAGCATCATGGCCCGTCCAGATGGTGGTTTTGAGATCGTGCCGCGCTCCGGGGGCATCCTGATTAGTAAGACCGGCATTTTAGGTCCCTACACAGTGCAGGGGCCAAGTGTCTATCCGACTGTTCCCGGCCTCCCGCAGCACGATATCGGGAACCTGGAAGACCCGGTCGTGTGGTTCAGCGGCGGCTTGTACCACATTGTAGTCAACAACTGGAGCGACCGCAAGGCCTATCATCTGACCTCCGTTGATGGCATCACAGGATGGACATACCGAGGCTTGGCCTACGACCCGACCGCGGACTTTGTGCGCTACACCAATGGTACCGTCAATCACTGGAACAAGATGGAGCGCCCCAGTGTGCTGATCGAAAACGGCCATGTGGCTGCGCTGACACTGGCGGTCATTGATGTGCCCAAGGATCAGGAAAATGGGAACGACCACCATGGAAGCAAGGTCATCGTAATTCCCTTCGACGGCGCCGTCCTGGACCGCGACCTGAAGAATGCTGTCGCAAGCTCACCTCTGCCAAAGAATTGAGCGATGGACTGTCGGCAGAATTCTCCCGACAGTCCACAGCAGCACTCTCTTTCTTGAGTGATCGCTTTTCCCTGTGCCAGTTCTGCACGCTACGCCGACAAGAGGGCGTCAATTTGTGCCAGGTCAGCTTCGGACAGCTTAATCTGAGCAGCCTTCGCATTTTCTTTTACCTGCTCGGCGGTCGTCGCTCCGATGATCGGTGAGGCCATCGTCGGCTGATGCAGAAGCCAGGCCAGCGCGAGCTGCGACAGCGTCGCTTCCCGCTCCCCTGCCCAAGCCGCCAGCGCCTGCATCTTCGGCAAAGACTCCTTTAGCCGCTTCTGAAAGTCTTCATTGCCTGCCGCCCGGCTCCCATCCGGCACTTCGCCGCTGAGGTACTTGTCCGACAGCAGGCCCTGTGCCAGCGGCGAGTACGGAATTTGGCCGATGCCTTCCCGCTCGCAAGCAGGCGTGATGCTTTCCTCGACGCCCCGCCCCAGCATATTGTAGTAGTTTTGGAGCGACACGGCCCGGTTTAGCCCCAGCCGCGTTGAGACCTGCGCCCGCTCTTCGATCTGCGCGGCGTCGTGGTTCGACCAGCCGAAGTAGCGGATTTTTCCCTGACGTACCAGGTCGTCGAGCGCACGAACGGTTTCCTCGGCGGATGTGTCCGGGTCGGGCCAGTGGATCTGATACAGATCAATGTAGTCTGTCTGAAGGCGGCGCAGGCTGTCCTCAACCGCCTCGAAAATGTGCTTGCGGCTCGCGCCTTCCCCGTTCGGCCCGTCCCACATGCGCCCGCGGCATTTGGTGGCAAGCACGATCTGGCGGCGGTCTTTGTGCTGCATCCAGCGGCCCATGACTTCCTCGGCCTTGCCGCCCGCGTACACGTCGGCGGTATCAAAGAAGTTGATGCCTTCTTCCACGGCAGCGTCAATGACGGCGAAGGTTTGCTCGTCGGCGATGCGGCCTCCGAAGTTGATCCAGGCACCGAGGCAAATCTCGGAGACCTTCAGCCCGGAGCTGCCCAGTCTGCGGTAGTTCATCACATATTCCCTTTTCTGCGGGTCAGCAGAGATTTTGTGCCGACCATGCTGCAAGTTTACCCAAAAGCGCCTGAACGAAGCAGCCGATTCGTGTTCTGCCCCACGCCCATATCCAGGCTTGCGTCAGCTTCCGCCGGCAAGGTAAACTGCTTTTTGAGAGGCGAAGTAAATGCGTGTTCTTGTTGTCGGCGGCTCCGGTTATCTAGGAACCCTGGTCGTTCCCCTGTTGGCGCGGTGCCATGACCTGCGCGTCTTCGACCTACAGCCGCCGGAAAACGGGGAAGTCGAATATAGGCAGGGCAGCGTCTGTGACCCATCCGCCCTCGCGAGCGCGGCCGCCGGCATGGACGCGGTGTTGTACATGGCGATGGGCAGCGCGGTTCCGCTAGGCGGCGACCATTGGGCGCGGATCGAGTCGCGTGTGAACGCCTTTGATGTGAACGTCAAAGGGCTGCATCTGGCACTGCACGCGGCCCATCTCGCCGGTATCTCGCAAGCCGTCTTCACGAGCAGTATGTCCGTCTACACGGATAACGGGGTTGGGCGCACGGAAAGCAGCGAAGACACGCCGCCGGATTCGGATCAGATTTACGGCTTCACCAAGCGGCTGGGCGAAGAAGTATGCCGGAACGCTTGCCGCGCGTGGGGCATGAGCATCAACGCGCTGCGCCTCTTTCTGCCGGTCCCGGAGGACAAGTGGCTGGCCGAGGCAAGGCAGGCCGCGCCGACTCCGTGGACAACCGCCGAGGACACGGCGCGGGCGCTGCTGGCGGCGCTGGAATACTCTGCCGGCTTCCAGGCATTTACGATCAGCGGGGACTACGAGCAGACGCTGATGAGCCTGGCGAAAGCAAAACGTCTGCTGAACTGGGAGCCGCTGGCACGGCCGAGCAAATAAAGCGACACAGATAAAGCCGGGCAAACAATGATTCTATTTCAGCAAAACCAGATCACCGTATTCCAAAGCGCGTTGTTCCAAACCACCTCGGCGGTCATTGAGGGCGCAGGCTTTGTTCTCGTCGTTGATCCGACCTGGCTGCCCCAGGAAGTCGAAGAGATTGCGGCGCATGTCCGCCGTATCCGGGCCGGGCGCGACCTTTACCTTCTCTTCACTCACTCCGACTTTGACCATATTCTCGGCTATGGCGCGTTCCCGGACGCGATTACTATCGCCAGCCGGGCGTTTCAGGAGAGCACCCGCAAAGAGCGCAGCGTGCAGGCGGTCCGGGCGTGGGACGGCGAATACTATATCCAGCGGCCTTACGCCGTTGTCTTTCCAGAGATCAGCGTGGCGGCGGCAGGCGACGGGCAGGAATTGGTTCTCGGCGAAACGCGCTTCACCTTTTACGCCGCGCCCGGCCACAACCCGGACGGACTGTGGACCGTGATTGAGCCGCATGGCCTCCTCATTGCCGGCGACTACTTGTCGGACATCGAGTTTCCGTACATTTATCACAGCAGCACGGCTTATGAGGAAACTCTCAGAAAGCTCGACGGCATCTTGGAGCGGCATTCCATTCGTGTCCTGGTGCCGGGACATGGGCAGGTGACGACGGACCGGGAAGAAATGCGGGCGCGTCAGCAGCAGTCGTTTGAGTATATCACCGCCCTGCGCCAGTACATTGCATCCAGCGATCAGGCCGCCATTGACGCGATGACGGCAGATTGCGCGTTCCCTTTGGGGATGGCAAGCTTTCATGCCGGAAACCAGGCACTGATGCGGAAAGAACGGGCGGAGCAGAAAGAAAACAAGCCATGAAGACGATTTTGCATATCTGCTCGCGCGGGGATTGGAAGATTGCCCAGCAGGCCGGGGAATATACGGCGGCAAGCCTCGCCTCCGAAGGCTTTATCCACTGCTCGACGCTAGGCCAAGTCGTGAAGACGGCAAACCGCTTTTACCAGGGACAACGTGACCTCGTCCTGCTGATACTTGACGCCGGCCGTGTGACGGCAGACATCAAGTGTGAAGCCGCGGACGCCGATCTGTTTCCACATATTTACGGCCCGATTAACCTAGATGCCGTGGTGGGAGTGCAGGAGTTTGCCCCGGATGCCGACGGCACGTTCCAGCAGCCCGATCTTACCAGCCTGTCATAACAAATACGTGCTCAAAACAAGTACGTGCTCAAAACAAGTAGGCGGGGCGGTGGGTCAAAAGCGCCCAAAGCTGCCACGCGAAGACTACGCCCCAGAAAAGCGTCACCCCCGGCGGTTTGGCCCAGCAGCGCCACTCTTTGACGCCCTTGTTGCGCCGCCAGCACGTAAAACACGGTCGCCAGACCCGACAAAATTAGCAGGGCGTAATGCTGGCAGAGAAGCACCAGGAACGCTGCCTTGCAGAACGTAAACGCCCAGCCCTCGTACTTCCGCCCCAACGTCTGCCGGTCATATTCGCTCATTTTACTCTGTCCCAGAATAGTCTATCCCAGCATCTTCAGCGGCACGACCGCCTCGCGGGACTTGCGGCCCCGGTGGAAGACGTTGAACTCGCAGAACGAGACGGCGTGACCGTCGGCATCCAAAATCTTCGTGCAGCACTGCTCGATGCGCTTGCGGTCGAACGTGTGCGCGTCCATGAACGGCTTGACGACGACGCGGAAGACGCGCCGCCCGAAGGCGTCGGGATCGCGCATCAGCGGGACGACTTCCCGCAGGCCGCCCCGCGCGAACAGAACGCCCAAATCCCGCAGCGTCCGTCGCCCGCGTAGGTGGGCCACATCCGACCAGACCCGCCGGGCCGCGCCGCCGACCAGCCCGGAAAAGCTGATACGGTCGGTGAATAAATCTAGGTAGCGGGACACGTCGAGATGCCGGGGCAGCGGCGTGATCCGGGTCCGCCCGGCGTCCAGGAAGCCATAAGTCAGGGCGCAGCAGTCCGGGTGCGAGCAGGGCAGGCCGACAAAATCCGAACGCACCAGCTCGCCGCCCGTCTGCTGTTCCAGCGCCGCAAGGACATCGGTCAGCGTCATGCGGTCCGCCGCCGAGTAGCCGTGCTGATACCGCCCTGTGTCCATCACCGGCTGGAATGTCAGGCCGCTGACGGTCGGCAGCGACAGCGCGAACCGGTACAAATCCCCGATCTCATCGTCGTTGACCCCGCGCTCCACCGCCGGAACCAGGGTCGTGAACAGCCCCGCCGTGCAGGCTTTTTGGAGCGCTTCCGTCTTTTCCCGCCGCAGATCGCGCCCGTAAAAGTGTTCGTGCGCCGACGCCCGAAAACTTGAAAACGAAAAGTAAAGCTCGATGCGCTCTTTGCGGGCTGCCAGCGCCGCGACCAGCGCCGTGCTCTGCCCCAGCCGCAGGCCGTTCGTGTTGATGATGACGCGCCCGACGGGATAGGTCAGCGCGGCGTCCAAAATCTCGATAAAGTTGGGATGAATGGTCGGCTCGCCGCCCGACAGCATCAGCACGTCCAGCCGGGGCTGGGCTTGAAAGAACGTATCCAGCCGCCGCCGCGCTTCCGCCACGGTCATAAAGTCATGGCCCTGCGCGTCGGCGTAGCACGTCGGGCAGCGCAGGTTGCACGCCTGCGTGATTTCGAGCAGCAGAACGCAGACCGGCGGGCCGCTTTGTTCGCCGGGGCCGCAGACTTCGCCCGGCCCGCAGCAGCAGTTCGCGCCGCTCCGGTCGGGGACATACTGCCGCAGCCGCAGGTATTCGGCGCTGTCCGACGCCAGCAAAGCGCGGCTCTCGCCATGCCGCGTGCAGACCTGCCGTATCCAGATGCGCCCATTTTCTTCCAGCAAGGTTGCCGGCACATCTCGCAGGCAGACCGGGCAAAGCCCGCGCGTTTCTTCCGTCCAGCCAATCACATCAAGCATAAATTGTTCCTCGGAAAACCTCACCCGGTCGCTTCGCGCCCACCCTCTCCTTCCGAAAGGAGAGGGTCGCAACTTGTTGCGGGGTGAGGTCAATACGTCACCGGCTGACAAGTAAAAAACGCGCCGAGCAAAACAACCAAAAGCGCAAGCGTCACATAGCCCGTCCCTCGCGCCACCGCCGGGTAAGCCGGACGCAAGCCATAATACAACAGCAGGCCGAACACCATCGCCCCGAACATCTCGTACAGGACGAAACTGCCCGGCACGCCTGCCTGTTCAACCCAGTCCCGCGAGGTCGCTGTCATCGGCAAAGAGCTTACCAGCACCCGCGCCGTCGCCAGATGCGTGAGATACTGCACTAGTGCGCCGAGAAGAAAGTCAGTCCAAACGCGCCCGGTCAGTGTCTTCGGGCGAGTAGGAGGAAATGGCTCCCCCGATTCTGGCGCAGGAGGCCAAATGCTGCCCAAAGTCATCCCACAATTTGGGCAAAGGCTTTGTGAGGCTATCACAGGCTTGCCACAATGGAGACAAGACATCGCGGCTACAAGCCCCCATTCTGTGGGCTTCGGGACAGAAGGCCGAAGCAAACGGCCAGCGCCCCCAGCAGAAGCGCCGTTCCCGCAATCCACCCGAAGCCCAAGCCGCGTGCAAAGACCGGGTACTGGTGCCGCATCGAGAAATAAAGGATGGGAATGACGATGAAACCAGCACCCAGCATCACAAATGTCAAGGCGCTGATGCCCAGCCCCAGCAGAATATCGCCGGTGGCGCTGCCAGTCACAAGTTTTAACGGCAGGCGTGGGCTGATGACCGGCTGCCCAGCAGGCGTCGGCGGCCAGGAAGAGCCGGCAGGGCGCAGGAAGCCGCAGTTCGGGCAGGCAGACGCATTCTCCGGCCAGGGCTGCCGACAATTCGGGCAGGGTGGTGCGAGGGAAGACATAGGTTCGGGCGGCGGGACAGACATCGTTTACCTCGCTCCGTCATCTTGCGGGAACAGCGGCGTCGCGCGGCAGGGCCGGGACGGAAGAACGCAGAAGCTGCCGAAGCTGCACGGCGAAGAACGCAAAGCCCGCGATGCACGCCCATTGGGCGAGTGTCAGTCCCCAGACCGGCGTCGGGCCTTCGCGGAAGAACTCAATCGCAAACCGCGCGAGGCAGTAAAGAACGCCCTGCAAGTAGAATAAAGCGTTTTCGGGCGGGTTTGTCCGGTCGAACCGCCACAAGGCGACGAGAATCAGCGCATTCGCGCCGGACAAGTAAAGCTGCGTCGGGTGGCGCCATTCGCCGTGCTGGTAAACTGCCCACGGAACCCGGCAGGCTTTGCCGTAGCAGCAGCCGCCGAAAAAACAGCCCCAGCGTCCGACTGCCTCCCCCGCGCTGATGGCGATCGCAAACAAGTCCCCGGTCGAGCGCCGAATGCCCAGATGCCGCTTGTAAAGAATGACGCACCCATAGCCGCCGGCGATCCCGCCGAGGACCGTTTTGCCTGCCACTCCGCCGAATACCCATTGAGCAAGGTTTGCGCCGATGAGGCCGCCGAGCAGACCCGCGCCCATGACCGCCATCATCCCAGCCGTCGCCAGTTTCCGGCGGCGAGCCATGAGAACGAACGCGGCGAGGCCAGTCAAGTAGCCAAGCGCGTAGCAGCTCGCGGAGAGTGTCATAGCCATATTATACGCCGGTTTTGATGGAGACGCAAGGCGGACAGAGCGCGGGCATGGATTCTTCGCAGCTGCTTTTTGCAGACAAGCAAGTAGATGATAATGTATACTCTTTGGAAACATTTGGGCGACATGTTTAGCGTCATGCGCGGAAGCCTCGGCCATTTATGGACGAGCCTGTGCTTGTCCTTTCCATCAATTCGTTTAACCAGAGTCCGGCGGGTCTCGCCAACGCGGCGACGATGCAGGAGGTTCAGGACCGCTTGCGTATCTTGATGAACTTGTAGATATTGATGAACTTGTAGGGTCTGGATTTATTCTAGCCTATTTCCTCTTGAGGCCACTGCCGGTGATTTCCGTCAGAACACCGTTTTCGGCGGTGAGTGTCCGCGTGTAAGTGCCGTGTGGGCCGCTCTCGGTGTAGGTCTGCACACTGCGGTAGCGGCGCTTGACCGGCTTGCCGGATGCATCAAAGGTGCGGGTGCTGGACGGATGCACGATGTCGGAAGTCTGTAGGAACGAGATGATGCGCCCATTGCGGCGGGTCTCACGGATGATACGGCAGCCCTGCTCGACCGAGGTAGTTTGGGTCTTCGTGCCGTCGGGGTTTGTACGGCGGTGGGTAGTCAGCGCCAGTGGATAAACAAACTGATCCCGCTGGATGACGATTGACTCAGGGCTTTGGGTCTGTACGGACGAAGTCAGTGCGGATACTTGGCGGACATCCTGAAGGTCTCTTGCACCGGCAGCATGCTGGACACTGGAAAAGTCGGCAGTCTGGGTCAGGGTCGTGACCACTTTGCCTGCCGAAGTCAGCACATACCCGGCAATCGTGAAATGGCGATGGGAGGACACTGAAACGGAGCCTCGGACGCCGCCCGCTTCCATCAGTGACGCTTGAACAGTGGGAATGGGGTCCGCCGTCAGCGTGTTCTTGAGTATCCCGCCGCGCACTTTTTGCCGCAGAGGATCGCGATAAATCAACAAAGTGCCTGCAACTTGGAAGAAGTTGGCGTTGTTGAACACCCGGACACCGACCGTGTGGGGCTTGCCATTGGAAAACAGCCCGGCAAACGGGGTCAGGTCCACCCGGTACGGGACTAAATCGAGAGTCTGCACGGCGGGGATAGGACGCCACCAGCCGGGGTCAATGCCGCCGGTGTAAATCCACGGGAACACCGGCGCAACGCCCGCCGGCATCCCGTCCACCAAGATCTCAGCCTCGCGGAACGCCGTGTCCCCGCCGTGCGGCTTTTGGGCCGCCGTGTTCGGGACGCTGAGGTACCAGAACTCGTCACTGCCCTGGCTCTGCGTGGTCAAATCCAGGTACGCGCGGGTCACATTAGTCGGCAGTGTGTAAGATTGAGTCAGCGTGTCAGCCGGGCTGCTAATGCCCTTCCCGCCGGTCCCGCCCGCGGGAAGCGGCAGCACCAGATCGGGCGTCAGCGGCGCGGCTTGATTTTTGCCGACGGGATAAAACAGCAGGCTCACGCTGCCGTGGATGACGCCGGTATAAGTCGCGTTGACGATGTTGCCGATTTGCGTCTGCCCCGGCTGCGGCCGTGTCAGCAGCGCGGCGTAGTCGGTGACATCCCGCTCGACATGCCACGCCGGGCTGACATGATCCGATGGCTCGGCGGTCGTGCCGAAGAAGATATTCGCGTGGCCGACGGAAATCTCCCCCGTCCGGTCGTACTGCCGCCCAGCAGTGACAAAAAAATCGCCGACCAGCACGATCTTTGCCCAGTGCCGCCTTCCGCCCGGCGGCGGCACAAACGCGAACGGATGCGGCGAGAAATCCGTGAACGTGGCATCCTGGAACAGCGGCACCGCAACCGGCACCGAAGCCGGACGCGGCACGGGCGGCTCGGCAGTCGCCGCGTTCGATGAACCAATCTGCGGCCCACTTTGCGCGGCGGCTGCCGAGAGCACGAGTGTGAAAGGGAGGAGCACAAGCAGCAGGGCGTAAGCAGTGAAGCGGGGAAAAGCAGTCATAAGGTTTATCATACCCGGCACACGGGCAAACCGCGTCAGGCGAGGTTCTAAAGAGTATCACTGTGTCGCTTGACAATGGCTTTCGCATCGTGCTATAACAGCGTCTACAAATCCATAGCACAGCACGACGATCTTATCAAGAGTGGCGGAGGGATACGGCCCGATGAAACCACAACAACCACCTCAATTTAGGGTAATCCTAATTGGGGCAGGTGCTAAATCCGGCTTGGTATTCTTGAGAATGACTGAGCAAGATAAGAAGCCTCAGCGAACACCCTCCGCTCCCGCTTTTTCTCGTACCCTTGATACCCCACGCCGCCGCTTGCTATCCTGCTCACTTAAAAGGAAGCAATATCCATGCCTGATGTCAAATTGTTCACGTCCGAATCCGTCTCCGAAGGCCATCCCGACAAGCTCGCCGACCAGATCAGCGACGCTATTCTAGACGAGCTGCTGCGGCAGGATGTCAAAAGCCGGGTTGCCGTCGAAACTCTGCTGACACGCGGCCTCGCAGTTATTGCCGGCGAAGTCACCACGAACGGCTACGTCGAGATCAGCGACGTTGTCCGCAAGGCGATCAACGATGTTGGTTACACCAAGACCGACTACGGCTTCGACGGCAACACCACCGGCGTTCTGGTCGCCCTGCAAAAGCAGTCCCCGGACATTGCAGTCGGCGTGGATGCCGGCGCGAAAGGCGACAAGGCTCAGGGCGCAGGCGACCAGGGCATGATGTTCGGGTTCGCCGTCAATGAAACCCCGGAGCTGATGCCCCTGCCCGTCACCATTGCCCATGAGCTGATGGCGCGTTATACGGCTGTCCGTAAATCCAGCACCTTGGGACTGCGTCCCGACGCCAAATCGCAGGTCACGATCGCCTATGACCCTGCCACCGACAAGCCGCTGTCTATTGACACGATTGTTTTGTCCGCCCAGCACGACCCCGAACTGAAGCAGCCCGACGTACAAGCATTGATTCAGGAGCATGTCATCAAGCCCGTCCTGGCTCAGTACGACCAGTACGTCACCCACGACATTACCTACCACGTCAACCCCACGGGCATCTTCATCATCGGCGGTCCGCAGGCCGACACGGGCGTGACAGGCCGCAAGATCATCGTAGACACCTACGGCGGCTACGCCCGCCACGGCGGCGGGGCATTCTCCGGCAAAGACCCCAGCAAAGTGGACCGCTCCGCCGCCTACGCCGCCCGCTTCATCGCCAAAAACATCGTTGCGGCGGGCCTGGCAACGAAAGTCGAGATCCAATTAGCCTACGCCATCGGCGTCGCCGAGCCGGTCTCCGTGTTTGTGGACACCTTCGGCACGAACACGATCCCCGAAGACGAGATCAGCCGCCGCGTCCGCGCAAACTTCGACCTGACCCCGCGCGGCATCATCCAGCTCCTGGACCTCACCCGCCCTATCTACTCCCAGACCGCCAAAAACGGCCACTTCGGCCACGCCGAGTTCGGCTGGGAAAAGACCGACCAGGCAACCAAGCTTGCCTCCTAAGCACATTCACAGAGCCGCCGGGCATTGCCCGGCGGCTTTTCTGCTGCCGCTTGACATACCTCCGAAATCTTGGTATTATAGCTACATAGAAATCGGAGGCATACTATGCGGCGTGAACTTGCCAGCGGCGATCTGCCCGCACTCATCTTAGCCGTACTGAGTCAAACTCCCCTCCACGGCTATGCCATCGCCCGCGAAGTCGAGCAGCTCAGCGAGGGCGCTCTGCACATGAAGGAAGGGCACGCTCTACCCCGCCCTGCGCGTGCTGGAACAGGACGGCCTCATTGTCGGGATATGGGAAGCCCAGCCTAAAGGCGCGGACCGCAAAGTCTATGCACTAACCGAAGCTGGCCGCAAAGAAACCATCAAGCGCACCCAAGCCGTGCGCGACTACGCTGCGACTATCAGCACAGTTTTAGGCAAACTCAACTTAGGAGGCCTTGGCCATGCACAGCCTGCTTGAACGGTATCTGTCGGAAGTCGCCGTGCACTTGGGGCCAATGCCTGTCAAGCGGCGCAATGAAGAACTGCGCGAGATGCGGGCGCATTTAGAAGCCGCTGCCGCCGCCCAATGCGAGCTGGGCCAATCGGAAGAAGACGCCATGCGGAATGCTCTGGTGCAGTTTGGAACGCCGGACGCGCTGGGCCAAAGCGCCGTGGCGGCCTGGCGGC
This sequence comes from Capsulimonadaceae bacterium, assembly GCA_965213825.1. Taxonomy (GTDB): domain Bacteria; phylum Armatimonadota; class Armatimonadia; order Armatimonadales; family Capsulimonadaceae; genus JANXMY01. The sequence continues at coordinate 394,906 of CBDCAE010000003.1, read as the reverse complement.
GCGGGGTACGGCGCGATTGGCGCGACCTGGCAAGCGCGGCGGCCCTGACCTTCGCGCTGATGCTGGCGACACATCTTGTCATGCGGTGGTGCAGCGCCGTCCACTCCAACGCCTTCATGCACTCCAGTCCCTTCATGGCCGGGCTGCGGGTCAGTGAAATAAATGCGTCGTTCCTTTTTTGCAGCGTCCTTTATCCTCGGCGTGCCGTTTTGGGGGTACAGATCGGCTTTGCACTCTTTTTCGCTGCCTTCTTCGGCATGTTCCACTTGAATTATGATGAAGTTGTCATCGATTGCATACTTGGCCCAGCATTTGCCTGGCTGGCGGTGCGATATATACCTCAGACCGCGCGGAAGCAGCAGACTTTGCGTTAGAAAGAGCCTCGGGAAAACGCTGGAAAGAAGGTCAATCGTGCAGAAAGCGCAGGCATCCGGCACGGGCGTAGATGAGCCGGGGGTGTAAAAACCCCCGGCAGGAAAATGTCCTTTGGACACGGAGCAGGCCGGGTCGTGTCTGAGGCTTCGTCCGAAGGACGCTTCTTTGCCGGGGGTTTTACACCCCCGGCACGTCCTGACTATCTGCCAGCGCGGCGTCGAACCAGGCGACGAAGCCGGGGTAGCGGCGCTCGGCGGTCTGTTCGGGCGCATCTATGTTTTCCCAGCACCAAGATGGCTTTGCCCTGTGCCGTCCGGTCCTTTGTCGAAGCAGGCGATGGCATCTTTGTCTAAACGCTTGGCGAACGCGACAAAGCCACGGCCTGGAAACCGGGCCTCCAGCCGGGCGGTCTGCGCGGCAATCTCCGCTTCTTCCAGCATTTCCCAGGGCGCAATGCTGTCCGGCGCGTCTTCCACGGTCAGTTCCCTCTGCTTTTTCTTGAACATGGCGGATTGTTCGCGGGATGGTATGTGGTTTCCTGCCTGCGGGAGCGGCCGGTGTGGCCGTGGGTATGAAACCCACGGCAGGAAAGTGCAGTCGCCCTTTGCGGGCGGGAAGATTTGGACAGACGGGCAGCAATGGGCAGCCCGAAGGGCGTCCGCTCTCTTCTGCCGTGGGTTTCATACCCACGGCTCCTTTCGGGTTCCACTCTTTCCCCCGTTTGACTTCTTTTCCCGCCGTGTGCTATACTTTCCGGTGAGGATGCCCTGGTGGTGGAATGGCAGACACAGCGGACTTAAAATCCTCCGGGGGCAACCCCGTGCGGGTTCGAATCCCGCCCAGGGCATCACAGATTCGAAGAGGCCAGTAGCGCGTTGAGCTATCATCCAGCCTTTATTGTCGGGCTTCTATATACTATCTTCCGTCTTTTGATAACGATGCCGCTCTGCGTTATGGTTGTTGCCGCAGTGCTTGCAGCGCACCGGCAGAAGCAAAAAGCGGTATTGAGCTGGCTAGTCCCGCTGGCCGTCGGACATGGTTTCGGCTTGCTGTACGAGATATACGATCTCGGATACCGCTTTCTCCATCTCAGGGCGAGCCTAGCATCAACAGTCGCCGCCTATGGGCTGTTATGCTTAGGGGCGCTGATTAGCCTTTATGCGACCTGGCGTGTTTTACGATTCGTCACTCACCTTCCTCTCCGGGAGGCACCGGTGCAGACCGAAGGGATTTGGCCTCCCCCACCGACCCAAATGCGATAAATGCTTGGGTGGCTGGTGTGTCGCTTTCAGGCACTCATTCGCCCTGTTCCGTGTTCTAGCAGCATGGCAAGACACGTGGAAAAACGTGCGGGCGGACTCTTTTACTGCCCGCTGTGCGAGCGATCGGGAGACTTCCTCAACTCAAGCAGGCATCATCTGGTGCCGAAGTCGCGGGATGGGGAAGTGACGGTTGATATTTGCTCGGATTGTCATCGGCAGATCCATGCGCTGTTTACGCTGGTGGAACTCGAACGCGAGTTCAGCACGATTGACGCGCTGAGAACAAGCGAGCCGATGCAGAAGTGGATCAAGTGGGCGGGCAAGCAGGGCGGCGGACGAGTGGCCGTCCGAACCTCCCACGCGAAAAGAAACAGTTACCAGAAAGATAAGATTTATGGCGCAGTCTAATGGATATGATGTAGATTTGGTGGTGATTGGCGGCGGGCCGGGCGGGTACCCGGCGGCGATTCATGCCGCGAAGATGGGTGCAAGCGTCGTCTGCATTGACTTTGACAACGCAGGTGGGACATGTCTTAATTGGGGCTGCATTCCGACCAAGACGATGATCGGATCAGTCGCGGCACTCGAACAGGCGAAACACTTTGCCGACTTTGGGCTGACCATCAGCGGCGAGATCGGCTTTGACATGAACGCGCTCATGGCCCGCAAGGACAAAGTGGTCAAAACGCTGGTCGGCGGGGTCGAGTTCTTATTCAAGAAGAACAACGTGCGCTTTATCAAGGGCAAAGGCAAGCTGATTGATCCCCATACGGTCGAAGCGGCGACTGAGGACGGCAAGACCGAGCGCCTGACGGCGGCATCCATCATTCTGGCAACGGGAAGCGTCGTCGCGAAGCTCCACCCGTCCATTCAGATGATCGGCGCGGATACCGCCGACGCCGATGTGTTCGTGGACAACCGAGAAGTCAAGAACCGCAAGGCGGCGGGGACACTGGGTAAAACGACGCTGTGGACCTCCAATGAAGCGGTCTCGGCGCTCGAAGTCCCGAAGAAGCTGGTCGTCTTGGGTTCCGGCGCGGTCGGCACCGAGTTTGCCTACACTTACCGTGGGCTGGGTGCAGATGTGACTTTGATCGAGCTGATGCCGAACATCGTCCCCGCCGCCGATCCTGATCTCACGGTCGAGCTGGCAAAGCTTTTGACCAAAGCCGGCGTGAAAATTATGACCTCCACGAAAGTGGTGGCGATTGACGTTCCCGGCAGGAAGCTCAAATATGTCACCGAAAAAGGCGATGGCGAGATCGAGTTCGATAAGCTCTTGATCGGCGTCGGACGCCGAGCCTACACCGACGGCCTCGGCCTGCAAGCGGCGGGTGTCTTCTTTGACCGCAAGATCACGGTAGACGAATACATGCGGACCAATGTCCCGCACATCTACGCGATCGGCGACGCCGCCGGCGGCGGCCTGGCCCATGTCGCGACCCGCGAAGGCGAAGTTGCCGCCGAGAACGCGCTCGGCCACACGGTCAAGATGGACTACACCGCCGTCCCGTACTGCGTCTACACCGAGCCCGAAATGGCCTGGACGGGCCTCAATGAAGCGCAGGCGAAAGAAGCCGGCTACGACGTGAAAGTCGGCAAGTTCACGTTCAAGTCGCTTGGCAAAGCCCTAGCGATCAACGAGAACGTCGGCCTCGTGAAAATCGTCACCGACGCCAAGTACGGCGAGATTTTAGGTGTCCACATCGTCGGCCCCCACGCCACCGATCTGATCCACGAAGCCTGCGTCTCGATTAAGCTGGAGTCCACGATTGACGAGCTGATGCACACCATCCACGCCCACCCGACCTTGTCGGAAGCCATCATGGAAGCCGCTCAAGACGTGAAGGGCGAAAGTGTCCACAAGTAAGCCAAGCACCATAAAAGCCCGCGCCCTCGGCGCGGGCTTCTTTGTTTTATTTGTCTGCGAGGTATGCCAGCGCTTTGCCGACTTCTAACTGCCAGACGCTGCGGGAGATGTAGGGCTGGAAGCCGAGGGCGTGGTTGATGCCGAGCATGGCGGCGTTTGAGTCGGCGTTGCCGGTGCGGACGAACTTGGCTTCCGGGCGATCCATCAAGATGCGGGCCAGCATGGCGGCTTTGAGCCAGCGGCCTAGTCCTAAGCCTCGAAACTCTGGGAAGACGCCGGTGCCGCCTTGCGAGACAATCTCCGGGCGGTGCGGACTCCACGACGTTTCGGTGAAGCCTGCAAACCGGCCTGTCGCCGTTTCGGCGGCGTAGACGGTCCAGTGCTGCGTTCCCATCGCCGCCATCATCTTCTCCTGCTGGCGGATTTGGTCCGGGGTGAAGTGCATGTCCTCCATGTCTAAGTTCTCGCGCGGGGCCGTGTTCATCACATCGGTGAGCTTCGCGATGGCGTCAAGCTGGTCATCCGGGTACGCGCCGTCCCAAAAGCCCAGTGTGAAGCCGGCCGCCCGTGCCTGCCCTTCCGCCTGCCAGCGGTCAAGCAGCGCCGTGTCCAGATCGGCGAGCGCAAGCTGGTTCGTGTGCATTTCCATCCCGCGCTCTGCCCCCAGACGGCGCATAAAGGCTTCTCCAGCGGGAACGCGCTCATTGGTGTCGGTCATCAAGAGTCGCCGGTTTTCCGCCGATGCCGCGCGGGCTGCCAGCCGGAGCATCTCGCGGCCCAAACCTTGCCGCCGGTATTCGGGGTCAACGCTGAGATCGAACTGGGCCAGATGCTGATTTTCTTCCATCCTGAGAAACGACATGACACCGGCAGCGACCATCTCTGTCTTGTCTGGGTTCCAGCCGGTCCAAGCGTAAATACCAACGAACGGCGGGATATTCTTCATCTGCGCGACGGTTTCTTCCAGCGGCGTCGGCGGGTCATCGGGCAGGGTCTCGGCCTTTGCGCGGTTGAAGTGCCGGTTCAGCGCCTCATACTCGGCGTCGGTGGCATCAGCAAAAGCAAACGGCACAATTTCAATGGCAGTGGGTGTCATGGCGTCGGCAGGCTCCTTTTCGGCATCTGCCTGCTTGTTCGCGTTTGCGTGTTCGGTTTCCTGCCCACGCCTCCTGTTCTTCGTTAATTGCATTCGCTTTTTGAGACAAATGAAAAACACGGCTTTCTCCCATTCGTTGTCCCAGCCGCCTGGGATTTCCAGCTCCGGCCATTTTCTGCCTTTTGTCAGGCTCAAGCAACGCCGTTTCAGAGGAGAGAAGAAACGAAAAACTGTTGACTGTGGCCCGAAACTCTGTCATACTATATTCACGTTCGCAAAATTGGAGCGTAACAAGTGGCAGTCGCAAAGGCTGGCGCTTTTTTTGTTGCCGAAAATTTCTCTCCTCCTCCTCGAACCTTTCCGCACCGTCGCGGCGTCTTTCCCCTTAATGATCCACGCAATGGCCGGCCACTGGGAGATGGGCGCCCTTCACTGTTTATCCCGCGACGAGCGCGAGGAAGCGCTCTGGATTGACCGGGCGCGGACCGGCGACGACGCCGCCTACCGCCGGCTGCTCGGCCAGTACCGCGTCCGCGTCGTGCGCCTCGCCGCCCATGTCCTGCGCGAAAGCGGCGGCGCCGAGGACGTGGCCGAAGTAGACCCGGCCTTAGAAGGCCGGGGCTGGTACAATAAAGCAGGATTTCCCCCACCCTCTGCCGAACGTTGCTTCCATGCCTGAGACTGATCTTTCGCGCTTTTTTACGAACACCGACAAAAGCGTGTTTGCGCTCCAAAACCTGCCCGAAGAAGTGGTGGCATACTTATTTGCCCGCTACTCGCGCTCCCGGCTGTCCCTGCGCGACGATTTGCGGGCCATGATCGAGGCGGAAGATTTGGGGGCGCTGATCGGGTCCGGCAGCACCGACAATTCCAGCGGCACGGCGGGCTTGCAGGAGCGAGCGCGGGCATTCGCCGAAAAGTATGTGCTGGGGTATGGACATAGTTCGGTAGCGGAGCATGGCATGGTGCATCTGGCACTGGAAGACATCAGCATTCTGGCGTCGAAGCTGGTGGAAGACGCCCGGCTGGCGTCGTTCACCGAGAAAAGCACGCGCTATGTGGCGTTTGACCCCAGCAAAGTGTATTATCCGCCGACTGTGATGGCCGACGCGGAATTGGCGTTGGAGTACCGAAAAACGGTGCGCGGGCTGCTGGACGCCTACACGGGCTGGACGGAAGATGCCGTCGCGCAGATCAAGGCGCGGACGCCGCGCACCGAAAAGCAGTCCGAGCGCGGCTACGAAGCGGCATCCCGCGCGACGGCATTTGACCTGCTGCGTTATTTATTGCCGGCGGCGACTTATACTAATGTCGGACTGACGCTGAACGCCCGCACTTTGGAGCATTTGATTACAAAGCTGCTGTCGCAGCCGCTGGAAGAAGGACAGGCGCTGGGACTGCGAATCAAGGAAGAAGCGCAGCACGTTGTCCCAACGCTCTTGAAGTACGCGGATGTCAATGACTACCGGGCCGAGACAAGCACAGCGATTGTGGCCCTGGCGCGGGAACTGCTGGAAATCCCCCCGGCCCCCAATAATGGGGGAGCCGGAGAAGAATTGTCCGGCTCCCCCATTATTGGGTCCTCGCAAGAGCGGAGCGGACTGAAGGGCGGGGGGGGCGTATCCCTCCTGTTTTCCGACCCGGATGCCGACGATAAACTTGTTGCCGCGATCTTGTACGGCGCGGCCTCTCTGCCGATGGACTCGCTGTTAGCTCGGGTCAAGGCGCTACCGCAGGCCGATAAAGAGCGCGTTGTAGACGAATATCTGAAGCGCCGGGGTCGGCACGATGCGCCGGGCCGGGCATTCGAGCGGCTAAGCTGCACGGTCGAAATGACGCTGGATTACGGGGCCTACCGGGACGTTCAGCGGCACCGGATGGCGACTCAGACAACGCAGACGCTTTCGCCTGTGCTCGGCTTCGAGAAGCCGCGCGAGATAAACGAGTTCGGCTACGGTGCCCGGTACGACGCGCTCATGGCCCAGTCGGCAGCGACTTATGCACGGCTGTATGACGCCGGATCGACGCATGAAGCGGCGTATGTGCTGCCGCTGGCGACTCGTATCCGCGTGTTGTTTACCTGGAACCTGCGCGAAGTCGCCCATTTTGTCGAGCTGCGCTCCGCCCGGCAGGGGCATCCGTCGTACCGCAGGATCGCTCAGGAAGTCTATTATGCCGTCGCCGAAAAATATCCGCTCATTGCCCGCTATTTGCGGCCCGACTTAAACACTTATGCACTCACCCGTGAATAAACCAAACGCGAAAACAGAGATCGCCGACGATGCGCTCATCGGCAAGCCCGGCTCGCACCCCTTCAAGGGCAACCGCCGCGTCTGGCTGTCTTTGGCGTCAGCCGCCGTCGCCATCCCACTTGTGCTGACCCTGATTGGGGCGGTCACATCGCCGCCGCACATCAAAGGTGTCCCGAACGGGCAGCTCATCTACATGGAAGCCGATGCGCCGTCGGAGAAGACAACGACCCTGCGCGGGCTGTTCACGGCGGGGACCGACGGCGCGACGCGGCTGCTCCTGCACGAGACCGAGCCGCAGGATATTGACGCCGGGGCACGCGACTGGATTACCCAGCCGACGCTGTCGCCTGACGGGACGCAGGTGGCCTTCGAAAAGCAGCTTATCACGATTGGAGAAGACAAGCAGAGCGTGGACAACCAGCTCTGGGTCATGCCGACTGCGCCCGGAACTCGCAATCCGCCGCATCTGGTCATAGATTTGACGGCGCAGAAGCTGAAACAAGTCGTCGGCCTGGCGTGGGACTCGGACTCGTCGCTGCTGTTTCTCGAAGATGGCATCTCCTACAGCGTCGCGACCGACACCGACGACCCACCGCTCAAAACGCCGCTTGACCTGCACGGCATGAAGCTTGCCTCCGACCCGAACGTATCCGCCACCCGTGCCCCCGCACTGACCAACGCCGGAACATTCGCTTACGGCGTCCAGACCCCAAGCGGTCCGCAAGTGCTGACACAAGCTAAAGGACAGATAACACCCGGTCCGGCGGCAGCGCTCTTTGCCCTGTCCCCCGACGGCACAAAGATCGCGTTCGTGCCAGGAGGCACGGACCACGTCCTCCGTGTTTACGATCTTGTGTCCCATGCCGCCGGGCCGGACATCCCCATCCACTGGGGATGGTCGGTCTTCGGCCACCGCGCGATCACATCTTTGCGCTGGTCCCCCGACGGCTCTCAGATCGCCTACACCGTCGCCAAGCCCCCCGTTCCCGATGACGAGCTGTTCGCCGTCACCCCCGCCACCGGCCAGATCGTCCAGCTTCCGTACCGCACCGGCCGGGCCGCGTGGGACTGGGGACACTAGGCCGGGTTTTGGAAGGCTTTTGCGGGCGGCTGAAGCCGCAGCAACAAAGGCACAAAGTCCGCCTGCGCGGGCTCAGACTTTATCCTAACCTGCGAAGACAGGTTTCGTGCCTTTGTTGCTGCGGTTTTAACCGCCCGCAGGCACAGGTCCTTACTTGGACCCTATTTTCGGGTAAACTGCGCCTATGGGCGGTTACTACATCGGCATTCACTTCAAAACAACCGACGCGGCACAGGTCAAAGATGCTGTCACAAGAACATTCACGGACGCGGGCTTTCGCTTTCTCAGCGACGAGCCGGCAGCGGCGGTCGTGGACGACGAAGACCGTCTGCCGGATGGTGACAAGATGGTACGGGGTCATTGTCAGCGGCCAAACAAAGCATGGCTGGGTCTCAGTCTACCTAGATGATTGGGCCGACAGCGGCCTCTTAGCAAAGTCTGTGTCGTCGTCGCTCCGTGTCCCTGCCCTGGAAGTCTGGGTCGCCGATGACATCCACTGGGGTTACACCTACTCCGAGAGCGGCACCGTCCAAGATCGCTTCGCCGATGCTCCTAATGAGGTCGCCGAAACGCCCGCCGAAGCCGCGCTGTATGCCGGCAATGCCGACGTGCTTGCCCCGATCCTGCAAATCCCTACCAGCCAATTCGCCAAGACCCTCACCGACGCCTATACCAGAGCCGGGCAATTCAGTGGCGGGCCGCTCGACGCCGTCGCCGAAGCCGTCGGCCTGCCGTTCGAGCATCTCTTCACCGGCTACGACTACTTCTTCAGCGACGACCCCGAAGACTACAGCGGAGATTTAGAAAACTGGACCGCGTTCCGCCACCTCGCGTTCCAGACACCGAAAAATCGGGAGACGCTGGCAGAGTAAAGGCTTTGCCCCAGGATTGAAATCCTGGGCTGAGAAGCCTTCGGCTGATTGTCCTGCGGACAAGAGAAAAGACGCGCGTTCTGATCATTTTCTGTCCGTAGGACAGCCGGCGCGAAGCGCCCTTCAGCCCAGGATTTCAATCCTGGGTAATTTATCATGAGCCAGACCAAAACCTTGCGCGATAAAAAGCGCCAGTGGGGGCAGTTTCTGACGCCCTGGCCTCTTGCAGAGCGCCTTACCGCGGACCTCCCGCTGACCCGCGACAGCATCGTCTTGGAGCCGAGCTTTGGCGATGGCGCATTCCTGCTGCCGCTCATTGACAAGCTGCTGCCGCTCTACGAGGGGCCAGTTTTCGCACGGCTTGAACAAACCCTGGCCCGTAATGTTTATGGGGCTGAGATTGACCCGGCGCTTTACGCCCAGTGCTTACACAACATTGCGCGGCGCTACGGGACTTGCCCGGCGCGTCACAACCTCGTCTGCGCCGATTTTTTTCAGACTTCTTTCCCGACCTGCTTCGACTACATCGTCGGCAATCCGCCGTTTGGAGGGACGATTGCGCCGGAGATTCAGGACAAGCTGGACAAAGAGCTAGGGCGACGGGGCGGGCTGAAGATCAAAAAAGAGACCTACTCGTTCTTCATCGTCAAGTCTTTGGAACTGTTGAAGCCGAACGGGCGGCTGCGCTTCATTTGCAGCGATACGTTCCTGACCATCAACACCATGCAGGGCCTGCGGCGTTTGCTGCTGGACACCGGAGCACCGGAAGTCACGCGGCTGGGGGAGTTTTCGGAAGAAACGCAGTACGCGATGGTCGTCTTGAATTTTGCCAAGACCGGCCCGGCCTCAGCGCTGGTTTTGGATGGCAAATCTATCCCGCGCGAGCAGATTGCGCTGACCGGCAACCATTCGTGGCAGATGACGGATGATTACGCCCCGTACTTCACCGGCCCGAAGCTCGGTGACTTTGTCGTTGCGACCAGCGGCATGACCATCGGCGACAACAAGCTGTTCGTGCGTCCCATCGCCGGCGGAAAGATTTTGGAGCCGTTCGAGTTTAGCTTTACCGATGTTCCCATGACACTGGAAACTGAAATCAAACACGCCCGTTTGGGCTTTCTATCGCCAGTGCAGCGGGCGCAGATTGCCGCGAAAGTCTGCCGGGGCGAGACCCGGCGCACGGTGCAGGTCACGGAGCGACAGACGCCGCTTGAAATCTCTCTACCCCACCCCGACTATAAACCCTACAACAAGGCGGGCAGTGCGTTAGTCTATGCGCCCCCGACACACGCGGTCTACTGGAAAGACGACGGCGACGCCGTGCTGACCTACAAAAAGAGCGGCCCATGGTACCTGCATGGGGTCGGCGGGCGGCAGCATTTCGGGCGCGAGGGGCTGACCTGGCAGCTTATCTCCCAAACACTGAACACCCGCTACCTGCCGCCGGGGTATATTTTGGACAGCGGCGCTCCCTGCGCGTTCCTGCAGGACGGCATTGCCCCCGATGAGCTGTATTTCATTCTCGGCTGGACGTTGTCGCCCTTGTGCCTGTCGCTCCTCAAAAACGTCATCAACCACACGAAGAACATTCAGGGGAAGGACTTCGAGCGCCTGCCCTACCCGTTCTGGGTCTCGTCTAAGATGAAATCAGAAGCGGTTGCGCGTGTGAAAGCGCTGGTGTCGGAAGCGCAGGCCGGGCGCGTGTTTCGGTGGGGCGATGCGGAGATTACGGCGGTGGGCGGGATGTACGAGGGGAAGGCGGCAGGAGCCACGGATTGAAATCCGAGGCTCGGAAAAACCACCGTCGAAGCGACGGAAGATTACGGAGCAAATATCGGCGGCTCTTGTGTCGCCGCGACACTGCTTTGGTTCAGCCTCGGAGTTTATTCCGTGGCGCAATCACGCCTGCAACTTCCGCCGCATCAGAAAGTGCGGGATGCCTGCGTCGTCGAACTCTTTGCCCTCGGCTGTAAAGCCCAAACGCTCATAAAACGGGATGGCGTAGGTCTGCGAGTCCAAAACAGCCTCAGTAAAGCCACGCTTCTGGGCTTCGTCTAGGACAAAATGCATTAGCGTGAGGCCGAGACCGAGGCCGCGAGCCTCTTTCAGAACCGCAACCCGGCCAATCTTGGCGAGGCCATGCTTATCTAAAAGACGCGCCGTGGCAAGGGGCGTTCCCTCGGAGTCGCGCATCAAAAAGTGAACAGCGACCTCGTCGTATTCGTCCATTTCGAGTTCCAGCGGAACGGCCTGCTCCTTGACAAAGACAGCTTTGCGGATGTCGTAGCACTGTTCCCGCTCGGCAGGCGTTTGTGTGATAATGATTGTGTTGGGCATGGTTAATTCATAAACCGGAACCTTAGCAAGGCCCACGCCGCGTCAAACGCATCGCGCCAGCCGATTTTCTTGCCTTCCGCTGCCGTCCGGGCGGCGTAATGGATCGGCGTCTCGTAAATCTTATACCCGCGCTTGAGGATTTTTGCCGTGACTTCCGGGCAGAAATCGAAGCGCTCACACGTCAAGGGGATAGAGTTTAGAACGGTGCGGCGGAACATTTTGTAGCAGGTGGCTTCGTCGGTCAGAGAGGCGCCGAAGAGCAGATTGGTCAAAAACGGCAGCAGGCGGCGTGCGTAATAAAACTTGTCATGGACTTCATGGTTGAGCTTCGCGGCTTCCGGCGAGAGGCGCGAGCCGTAGACCACTGCCGCGCCGCGATTGATGAGTCCCAGCATCGGCAGGAAGTCCTGCGGGTCGTACTCGCAGTCGGCGTCTTGGATGACTACCACATCGCCGGTCGCATAAGAAAGGGCTGCGCGGATGGCCGCACCTTTGCCAGCGTTCTGCGGAGCATAGACAATTTTGAGTTTTCGGTTGTGTTCGGCTTCCAGCGCGTGAAGACGGGCGCGGGTAAGGTCGGTCGAGCCGTCGTCCACAATAATCAGCTCAAGGTCCAGGGGAACAGCCAGGACCGCGTGGACAATCTCGATCACCGTGTCTTCTTCATTGTAAACCGGCATCAGCACCGAGAGAATAGGCGAGCATAAAGTGTTAGGCATTTGGAACCTACCCTGGCTTGTCCCTCGCCACCCCTCCCTAAGAAGGAAGGGTTAAGAGACAAACCCAGAAGGCTTTCTTCTGAAGCTCCTACCCTTCCTTCTTAGGGAGGGGTGGCGAGGGACAAGCCAGGGTAGGTCTATTATACCAGCACACGGGCGCTTGCTTGACAGCTTGCTTGACAAAGGCGGCGCACTTGCCTATAATACCAATAGAGGCAGTATGGCAACCACTTCCAGCAACAAACCTAGCGCCAAAGCGCCGACCCGGCCCGCGCCGGCAAGCAGCAAAAAGCGGCCTGCGCCGAAACGCAAGCGGAACCCGGTGTGGGCACGGATCAAAACGTTCTTCACAGCCGTGACACTACTCGTCCTGGTCGCCCTCGTGGTAATCATCAGCGCAGTTTTCTGGCGGCTGTACCAGGCCCCGCGCACGATTGACCTGGCGGACAACCCCCTCGGCATCACCTACTTGTATTCGTCCGACGGCACGCCACTGGCTGAGTTCTTCACCGAACGCCGCAAAGTCATCACGATTGATGCGATGCCGAAGGATTTGCAGAACGCCACGATTGCGTTTGAAGACCGCCGCTTTTACCAGAACTCCGGCATTGACATCAAAGGCATCGGGCGCTCGCTGTGGTCGAACTTCACCCACGGCGATTTGCACGGCGAGGGCGGCAGCACGATCACTCAGCAGCTTGCCCGGAACATGGGGGTCGGCGGCCTGACCCGCCAGAAGTCTTACGGGCGCAAGTTCAATGAGCTGATTATTGCGTCTCAGATCAACAACAGCTACACCAAGCAGCAAATCTTGGAAATGTACCTGAACCAAGTCAATTATGGCAGCGGAGCTTACGGAGTTGAGGCCGCCGCCGAAGTTTACTTCAACAAGCATGCCAAACAGCTTGACCTGGCCCAGTGCGCCCTGCTCGCGGGACTGCCGAACCGGCCCGCCGATTTTAACCCGTACAAAAGCAAGCAAGCCGCGCAAGGTCAGCGGAAACGAGTCCTGGACCAGATGCTGGAACAGAACTATATCACCCCGGCGCAGTACCAGCAGGCCGTCGCCGAGCCGATCAAGCTGGCCGGCGCAAAAGCCCCGCCGCAGGGCAGCCAGGTCTTCCACGCCCCCTATTTCGTGAGTTATGTCGTGGACCAATTACGCCGCAAGTACGGTGCGGACCGACTTTACGAAGGCAATCTCAAGGTCTATACCACCCTGAACTGGCCGATGCAGCAAATCGCCGAGCAGGAAGTCAAGCAGGGCATCGCAAATGCCCGTGAGTACGGCGCGAACCAGGGAGCGCTGGTGTGCCTGGACCCGCAGACCGGCGAGATCAAAGCCATGGTTGGCGGCACGGATTACAAGAAATCCCAGGTGAACTACGCCGTGCATGGCCGCCAGCCTGGCTCGTCGTTCAAGGCGGTCGTCTATTCGGCGGCGATCAATGACGGCTCGGTCAAAGAAAGCACGCCCGTGCTGGATGTCCGAACGACGTTCGGCAAAGGGCGCGGCGCGTACACGCCGAAAGACGACACGGGCTATTCCGACCGCGAGATGGACCTGCGCGAAGCAACGGCTTACTCGGTGAACGTCGTCGCCGTCAAAGTGCTGCATCTGATTGGGCCGCAGGCGGCTATTCGGTATGCCCGCATGATGGGTATTCACTCTCATCTTGATCCGGTGCTGTCGCTGGCACTCGGCTCTTCGCCGGTTTCACCGCTGGAAATGGCAAGCGCCTACTCGACCATTGCCGACGGCGGAAACCACCCGGAGCCGTCGGCCTGGACCCGGCTGGACGACGCGCAGGACAACGTGATTGAGGACGTTCCCCCGGACATTGAGACACACATTCTCCAGCCCGACACCGTCCATCAGCTCGACGACATGCTCCGCGCCGTCGTCACCGACCCGCGCGGCACCGGCAAAATGGTCGCGGCGCAGGTTCCCGATGCACGCGGCAAAACGGGAACGACCCAGGAACACAAAGATGTCTGGTTTGTCGGCTACACCCCGCAGCTTGTCTGCGCGGTCTGGGCGGGCCACCCAACCGCCTCGACCAAGAACCACAGCGCGGGCTACGGCGATGCGATGGAGTCCAACGCCTTCGGCGGCACGGTCTGCGCTCCGATCTGGGCGAATTTCATGAGCCGCAGCCTGCCCATTTTCCATGAGGCTCGCGTCAAAGAGCTGGCACTCGAAAAGTCTAAGCAGGTCCCGGTTGCAAAGCCGGTGACGGCAGCGGATACGGCCACGGCGATTTCCAGCTCGCCCGCCGACAAAGAGACCGCTCCCGACTCCTCGCCTGCGGACTCATCCGATACACCCAGCCGGTCCCGCCGCCATAAGCAAGCGCACGACAACGGCGACGGCACGGTGACGGTCAATGTGGACGACGCATCCGGCCTTTTAGCCCCCGACGGGTCCCCAGCGTCCCACCCGGAAACATTTACCTCCGGCAGCGAGCCGACGACGCTCTCGCCCCAATACCCGTCTGGCTCCGACGCGCCTGCGTCCGACACGCCGTCGGATACGCCGGCAGCCCACACCGGCACGGACGCACCCAGCACAGACAGTCCCAGATCCGTCACCGACAGCTCGCCGCCCACCGACACGACGCCGTCGCCGCGCCATCGCCGCCGTCATAGCGACAGCACTGACGACGGCAGCAGCGCAAGCACCGACACCGTGACTGTCATGGTCAATCCCGAAGACGGACTTCTGGCAACAAAATGGTGTCCGCAGCAGGTGTCGCGGACGTTCCCGCGCGGTCAGGAGCCGCACCGTCACAGCCATATGTATCCCCCGCCGCCGGGGGAGCAGTAAACATCAGCGGTGTTGCGGAGTACCGGCACTGGAAGTGCCGGTCTACTTTTGCGTGAAAGTCGAAGAGACTGCGGAGCAGGAGGGACGACTTCAATCTTTAGTCGCTTCGACTTCCATTCAACAGTAGACCGGCACTTCCAGTGCCGGTGCCTGGAACCCTGCGAGAACGCAAAGAATACAAGAACAATGACTTCAACCAGCACGGACACAGAAATTGCCTTAAGAGAACCGCTCTCCGACGAGCAAGTCGCCGAACTCATGACGGACGACATACCACCGGAGTACGACATTGATTACAGCAAAGCGAAGCCCAATCGCTTCACCAGGCGCAAAAATGCCTCTCTTGTCCAAGTGAAACTGCCTGAACCACGTCGTTTATGATCACTGCTCCAAAACCATCTTCAAGACCCCCGGACCCGCGTGATATCCCGCCTTCTCAGCGGCAGACGCAGCGGTCGGCGGCGCGTCGGGCCTGGTCGTTTGGGACAGTGATCTTTCTGCTGTTCGGGGTACTGGCCGCCCGGCTCTGGTATTTGCAGGTAGCACGCGGCGATGACTTCCGGGATGCCGCCGCCGCCAATCAGGCACGGCGCATTCGGACCCCCGCCCCGCGCGGCGTCATCACGGACCGGCATGGGGTGATCCTGGCGGCGAACCGTCCCCGGCTGGCGATCTATGCCGTGCCGGGCGTTGCCAAAGACCCGGTCGTGCTGGCGCATCTGGCGTCGCTGCTGAAAGAAACGCCGGGGGATATTCAGAAGACGATAGAAGCCAACAAGCTCAATCCGTATGACCCCCTGCGAATTGCGCTGGACGTGCCGATGATGACGGTGACGCAGATTGAGGAAAACAAGCCGTACCTGCCCGGCGTCTCCACCGAGCCGGACCCCGTCCGCTGGTATCCGCACGGCTCTCTTGCTGCACATCTCTTAGGAACGATGGGCCGGGTCAACGAGAGGGAATGGGGTACGCTCAGCGACCGCAAGTACAATGACGGTACGCTGGTCTATTCCAAAGACGACTTTTTAGGCAAAACCGGAGTCGAGTCGGCCTACGAAAGCTTTCTGCATGGGCGGCCCGGCGGGACCAACGTTCAGATTGACGCGCACGGGCGGACGGTGCGGGCGCTCGACGCCGAGGATGCCGCGCCGGGGGGAACAGTC
Source organism: Capsulimonadaceae bacterium (assembly GCA_965213825.1). GTDB lineage: Bacteria > Armatimonadota > Armatimonadia > Armatimonadales > Capsulimonadaceae > JANXMY01. The sequence continues at coordinate 379,052 of CBDCAE010000003.1, read as the reverse complement.
CAGCTCACGATAGATGCGCCGACTCAGGCCGCTGCCGAGCGAGTCTTTAAAGAAAATCACTGGGTCGGCGCGGCAGTCGCCCTGGACCCGCGCACCGGTGCTGTGCGGGCGCTAGTATCCGCGCCAACCTTCGACCCCGGTCAGTTTGCGACCGGGGTCACATCGGCGAACTGGAAGCCGCTCCACCAAAACCCCGCCCACCCACTGATTGACCGGGCCATTGGGGCGATGTACCCACCCGGCTCGACGTTCAAGCCCGTCGTCGCCGCCGCCGGCTGGCAGACCGGCGTGATTACCCCCAGCAGCAGTGTCTACTGCACCGGCTCCTACCATCTTGGCAAGGCGCGGTTCGGCTGCTGGGAGACGCATGACGAGACCGATTTCACCAAGGCGATTGCGGAGTCGTGCGACGTGTTTTTTTACGTCTACGGCCAAAAAGTCGGCCCGGACCGGCTCTCATTTTACTCGAAGCAGTTTGGGTTGGCCGAGAAAACGGGGATTGATTTAGGAGGCGAGGACATCGGCTCTATCCCGTCGCCGGCCTGGAAATACAAGCATTTTCACCACGCCGGCCCGGCTTTTGATCAGTGGTTTGGCGGGGATACGCTGCACATGTCCATCGGGCAGGGGGATGTGCTGACGACGCCGCTCCAAATGGCGCGGGTGGCTGCGGCTTTCGCAAACGGCGGGAACGTCTTGAAGCCGTATGTGGTTTCAGAAGTATTAAATCCGGGTTCCAGCGCCGCCGTCTACCAGGCTCAGCCAGCAGTCGTCCGCCATGTGCCGGTCTCAGCAGCGAACATGGAGCGGGTGCGGATGGCGATGCGGGCGACGGTCACACAGGGAACCGGCAAAATCGTGAGCTTCCCCGGTCTTGCGGTCGCTGCCAAAACCGGCTCGGCGCAGACCTACGGCAGCAAGATGACGCACGGATTGTTTATCTGTTTTGCACCGTATTACCACCCGACCATTGCAATCGCCGCGATTGTGGAACACGGCGGCCACGGCGGCAGCACCGCCGGCAAAATCAGTCGGGCCATGCTGGAAGCGTATTTTCACTTGAAGGACACCGGGGCCGCGTCTGCCCGAAGTGATTAGAAATAGCCATGCTTTACGAACTTCGCCATTATGACATCCGCAGCAGCCGGGGACTGGAACAAGTCACGCAGCGGTTTGCCGACCACATTCTGCGGATCTGGAAGCGCATCGGCATCGAGCCGGCGGGCTTCTGGTCAATTATTGTCGGCACACCCATTCCACGTCTGACTTACCTCCTGGCGTGGGAAAGCCTCGCCCAGCGCGAGACGCTGTGGGACATCTTCGAAGCCGACCCCGAATGGCAGGAAGTCCGGCGCGACACCAATGCCGCGTGGGGCGGCAGCCCCATCCATACGTTCACGTCGTCTATATTGAAGCCGACCGACTACTCCCGTCTGCCGCGCCAGAACAACCAGCCCAGCCGCCTCGCGGGCGGCGTTTTCGAGTTGCGGACCTACCACTTTGACGACATGGCTGCTCTCGGCGAGACCGTCACCTGCTTCGGCCGGGACATTGCACCGGCCTTCGAGACCCACGGTCAGTTCGCCATGGGCTTCTGGACCACCTACATTGGCATCGCCCCCCGCTTCCACTATATGCTCGTCTTCGAGAACTTGGCCCACCGAGAACGTGCCTGGGCGAGCTTCTACACCGATCCCGAATGGCCCGCCCGCCAGGATAATCTCTACCCTGACGGCAGCCCGCTTTTCACAAAATTCGAAAGCTGCCTGATGAAAGGCACTGACTTCTCCGGCTGGAAGTAGAAGCCCTTTGCTTCAGCTGACGACCTCTGCGTGGCCTTGCTCACGTGCGTCTTTTGTCAGCGCAAGAAACGCTGAAAGCATCATCGAGCCGACGTTTCCCGTCTCATGGCTTCGCACGGAGACGGTCCCACCTTCCAATTCCCGGTCGCCCACGACCAGCATATAGGGTACTTTTTCACTCTGAGCTTCACGGATTTTTCCCGACAGCCGGGCATCACCGCGGCTGACTTCCGCCCGCACTCCAGCTTGTTTCAGTTCCACCGCGACGCGGCGAGCATACTCTAGATGTCCATCCGTGACAGGAATCACCGAGACTTGAACCGGCGCAAGCCAGAGCGGAAACGCACCTGCGTAATGCTCAATGAGCATGGCGAAGAACCGCTCCGCGCTGCCAAATAGTGCACGGTGGATCATGTAGGGCTGGTGCGGCTGGCCGTCTGCCCCAATGTATTCCAGGCCAAAACGCCCCGGCAGGTTAAAATCAAACTGGATTGTGCTGAGCTGCCATTCCCGGCCAAGCGAATCCTGCACTTTAAGATCAATCTTCGGCCCGTAAAATGCCCCGCCGCCGTCGTCAATTTCATAGGGCAGACCTTCCTCAGCCACAGCAGCTTCAAGCTGGGTGGTTGCGCTGTCCCATTCTTCCTGCGACCCGATTGCTTTTTGCTCCGGCCGAGTGGAAATATAAGCCTTGAAATCAGTTAAGCCAAACGTGCGGAGAACAGACAGCGAGAACCGAAGAGCGTGCCGGATTTCTCGGCCCGCTTGTTCCGGCAGGCAGAATGTGTGCGCGTCGTCCTGGCAAAATCCGCGAACCCGCGTCATGCCATTCAGCGTGCCGCTGAGTTCATAGCGATACACCTGAGCATACTCGGCATACCGCAGCGGCAGGTCTTTGTAGGAGCGCGGCCTGCTTTTGTAAATTTCGGCATGGAACGGGCAGCTCATCGGCTTGAGATAATACTCGTCGCCGTCAATCTCTATCGGGCTGTACATCGAATCCTTGTAGAAGTCCAAGTGGCCTGATGTCTGCCACAAGCCTGCCCGGCCAATATGGGGCGTGTATACCCAGTCGTAGCCATTAAGAATATGTGCCTGCTGGCTAAACTGCTCGGCCAGAAAACGCACCATAGCCCCTTTCGGGTGCCACAAAATCAGTCCTGGCCCGACCGCGTCCGAGATGCTGAAAAAGTCTAGGTTCCGGTTGATTGTCCGGTGATCGCGCTTTTTCGCGTCTTCCAGCCGCTGAAGATGCTGCTCAAGCTCGGCAGCGTTAGCCCAGGCCGTTCCATAAATCCGCTGGAGCATAGGACGCGACGCATTCCCCCGCCAGTAAGCTCCTGCGACAGACAACAGCTTGACGGCCTCCGGGTCAATCTCGCGTGTGCCAGAAACGTGCGGTCCCCGGCAGAGGTCGGTAAAGCTGCCCTGTGTATAGGTGCTGACAACTGCTTCCGGCTGCTCGGAAAGCGCGTTTATTAACTCTTCTTTATAGGGCTGTCCGGAGAACAGCATCAGAAGCGCATCCGTGTCCGGCTCCTGCCTGATGAAGTCCTGCGGCTCTTGAAGGAGCCGCTTCATCACGGCCTCAATCGCCGTCAAATCTTCCGGGCTGAGCGAGACCGGCAGCTCAAAGTCATAATAAAAGCCGTTGTCGATGGGCGGCCCGATGCCGAGCTTTGCATCCGGGTAAAGCTCCAAAACGGCCTGCGCTAAGAGATGAGCGCAGCTATGCCGGACTCGGTACAACTGCGGGTCGTAGCCGTTAGGAATGCTTGTGTTCTCTGTGTTCGTGTTCATCGTTTTCTCCCTTAGTGTTTCAACAGCAAAAAAGGCCTGCCTTCGGCAAGCGCTTGTTTGCGCTCGCCGAAGACAGACCTTTTCAAATCTGCGGTTCCACTTCGGTTCCCCGGCTCTTGGTACAGCCGGGACACTCATCAATTCGTGACGTGAATCAGCCGTTCATGCTTTCAAGAGGGTCCTTCGAAGAGGGATACAGGGGGAAGCTTTCAGCCGGTGACTCCCCGTCTCTGTCTGCACACGCTCTTCCTTCTCGTTCCTGATGCAAACGCATGAAAGATATGGTTGTGCCAGTATACCACGCTAAAATCGCTCAGCGCAAGAGGAGCACTCGCAATAGATCACTGACGGTGGATTGGGCTTCGTTGGGATGGCGGAAGGGCGCATCTTCGTTGATGGTGTAGGTGTTGCGACGGCCTTCGCGGGTGCGGGTGACGATGCCGGCGTCTTCTAAATCGGTGACGATGCGCTGGACGGCCCGCTCGGTGATGCCGATTTGTTCCGCGACTTCGCGCAGACGGAGATTCGGTTCATCGGCCAAACACAGCAGGACACGGGCGTGGTTTGTCAGAAATGTCCAGGAAGGGCCGGCCATGCCGTTATTGTAGCGGCTCCGAAGCGCCGTGTCAACCGGCAGAGGCAAGAACTTCGACGACATCGCCGGTTTGCACCTGAGCGGGCGCACCGGAAATGAGGTAGCGGCCAAACAAGACCTTCTGCGCGTGCAGGCGATAAGTGGCAAGTGTTCGCAGCGGCTCCGGGCCGCACTGCTCTCCAGTTGTCTGATTAATCGTGGTCAGGACGCAGCGGTCACAGGCTTTGACGCCGTGAAACAGCGCGGGGCCAATCCGAACACGTGTCCAATCATCCTCGGCATAGGCCGGGGAGCCGGAAACGACGAAATTGGGGCGGAAGCGATCCATCGGCACCGGCTCGTCCAAGCGAGAGTTGAGGTCGACCAGCGAGTTTTCGCCGAGCAGCAGCAGCGGGTAGCCGTCTGCGAAGCTGACGATCCCCTCGCCCGCCCGGTATTCGGGATTGACGGCGCGGCGCGACGTGTCCGGCATATAGTTCAGGCGGCACGGCATCCCCAGGAAGCACTCAAACCAGGCCGCTGCGTCCGCGCCCACATCCACGGCGTCACACACGCTGCGCCAGACTTCAACGTGCTGCACCGGGCCGTCAGAAATCAGCGGCACTTGCAGCGGCATGAGACCGGGCGCGGTCAGCGTAAGATAGTCCGCTTCCAGCATAGGCTGAATGAGCGCCATGCGCGGCAGCGAGCGCTGGGTCAGGAACCGGCCGCCCGGATCGGTCAGCATCCAGCGGCGATCATGCCGCAGCCCTCTTGCCTCCACGGCAGCTTCTGTGACTTTCATGCCGCCCAGTGACTTGACCGGGTAAATGACAATCTGCGAAAGCTTGAAGGCAGTCATAGCTGTGCCACCGGCTGGATCATCTCGACGCGGTTGCCGAACGGGTCACGGAACTCAAAGCGGGTGAAGCCAGGGATTGGAATGCTTTCCAGCACGGCGATTGACCGCGCTTCCAGTGTCTGCCGGCAGTATTCTACGTCTCTGACTTGGTACGCCAGATGCGCTTTGGTCACGGCCCGGTCCACACCCGCTTCAGTGCCGACATGCACCTGCTGATATCCGACTTGCAGCCAGAATCTGCCGCGCCCGGCAAGTGACTCCGGCTTCGGCGCTTCGGCCAACCCCAGTACGCCGCAATAGAACGCCATCGCGTCGTCTTCCCGGCCTTCAGGAACCGTGATCTGGACGTGGTGAATGCCGAGGATCAAGCGCTTTGCTCCTGGAGCCAAACTGCCGCCGCATCGGCTTCTTCACGGGTCAGCGCATGTCCACCGGGCTGCCAGGCCAGCGTTACATTTGCCCCAGCCTGACTCAGCAGCATCGCTAAGCGCTCGGTTTCTTCTTCCGAAGCAATCAGGTCGCGGCGGCCCGCACCGATAAAGACGTTCGTTCCGGCGAGGTCGGGCAAAGTCGCAGGAACCAGCGGCACCATCGGGTGCAGGAGGATGGCGGACTTGAGAACGCCGGGATGCAGCAAAAGCAGGGCCGCGGCGATGTTCGCGCCATTGGAGAACCCGGCAGCAGTCACTCGCGCCGGGTCGAAGCCGTAGGCGTCCGCGGCTTCAGAGACGAACTCCGACAGTGCCTGCGTTTGCGCGATCAAGTCCGGGACATCAAAGACGCCTTCGGCAAGACGCTTGAAAAAGCGCGGCATCCCGTTTTCCAGGACTTTCCCACGCGGACTGAGCAGATTGGCATTTAAGTCCAATAAATGTCCCAGCGGCATTAAGTCGTGTTCATCGCCGCCGGTTCCATGCAGCAGAAGCAGAGTGTTCGCCCTTATGCCGCTCGGTGCCGGAATGTAGTTGTGCGTGAAGGTAAGCATATGAGTTAGGAACCGGCACTGAAACGCCGGTCTAGCGCAGCAAAGAAAGTCGAGGCGGCTAAGGATAAGAAACGCTCACGATCACCAATCTGTAGTCGCTTCGACTTTCACTCAACAGTAGACCGGCATTTCAATGCCGGGTTCGACTGTTTGCTAACGATCCGCTTTCGGTACGCGGAGCGGCGGCAGGTTCGCTTCAAGCTGCGCCCGCATCGGTTCGTACTGCGCCGGAAGCTGCAACGTATGACCCAGCATTTCCAGTGATTCGTCTATCGCAAAGCCCGGCGGGTCGGTGGCGATCTCGAACAAGATGCCGCCCGGCTCCCTAAAGTAGATCGAGTGGAAGTAGTCCCGGTCCATCACCGGGCTGACCCCGTACCGCTGGGCGGCAAGCTCCCGGAGCCAGTATCCCTGCTCGGCGTCATCGGGCGTTCGCCAGGCGACATGGTGGACATTGCCGACAGCGATTTGGCCGGATACCGAGTTTGGCGCAAAGACAACATCGGCAAAAGTCGCGGGATCAGCGCCGGAGGCGTACCGAGTGACGGTTCCTTCAGAAGCAACCGCCTTGAAGCCGAGCGTTTCGGTCAGCAGCAGCGCGGTCGCGCCGACGCTCTGCTCCGGCAGAGTGACGCCGCAAATACCTTTGACGGCGTATTCAGTGGGAATATGCCCTTCGGACCAGCCGGGACGTGAGTCATCTGCGGTCGGAACAAGCTCGATCCGCATCCCATCCGGGTCTTCGAGCGCCAGCACGGTCTCGCCGAACCGGGTTTCGGTTTGACAAGAAATGCTGTGGGCGGTCAGGCGGTTCTGCCAGTACCCCAGCGAGTCCGGCCCGACAGCAAGCGCCGTTCCCGTGACCTGTCCCAGTCCCGGCCTGCCGCGCCGACCGTTCGGCCAGGCGAAGAACGTCAGCAGCGTGCCGGGATTGCCGGAGCCGTCGCCGTAATAAAGATGGTAAGACTGCGGATCGTCGAAGTTGACGGTCTTTTTCACGAGGCGCAGGCCAAGCAGACCTGCGTAAAAGTTGACGTTTTCCTGCGGGTCACCCGCGATTGCGGTGACATGATGGATCCCGTTAAGAGCTGGCATAGAAAGCCCACTTTCTGTGAAGACTACGGTGTCTGTGTAATCCCGGCGGCTTTCAGCGCTTTTGCAACCTGCGCGACCCGCTTGCCCTGAAACCGGGCGACTTCAATGTCGTCCGCCGTCGGCGGGGCGTTGTTTTGGCCGGTGACGGTGGACGCGCCGTAGGGAGTGCCGGCCTTGAACAGCGCGGGGTCGGCGTAGCCAAGCGGGACAATCACCATGCCAAGATGCACCATCGGGTTGTACAGCGACAGGCTGGTAGACTCGTTGCCGCCATGCACCGACTGGGTGGACGCAAATGCACTGCCGACTTTGCCGTTCAGCTTGCCCTGGAACCACAGCCCGCCGAGCGAATCAATATAGGCTTTCAGCTCCGACGAGATCGTGCCGAAGCGGGTCGGCGTCCCAAAAATGATCGCGTCCGCGCTTTCGGCATCGGCCGGTGTCGGCGCTTCGTACTCCGCGTTCATCCGATCGGCATTCTCAGTCCAGCCCTCAGCGTGGGCCATAACTTCGCGAGAGACCACTTCGCGGGCGCGGCGCAGGACAACCTCCGCCCCTTCCGCCTGTGCGCCTTCGGCAATCGCTTTCGCGAGTGCCTCGGTCGAGCCGCCGCGCGAGTAAAACGCAATTAAAACTTTCACATCCGCCATAGGATTATCTCTTTCTCGTAGGTCAGGAGGCGCGGACCGCGCTGGGTACAGGCTGAGTTGGAACATTGCGTCCAAATAGAAAAGCGTCTAGCGACAAACGGCCTGGCCCGGTCAAAATCAGCATGACGGCCAGCGTCAGGTACTCCAGCGGTGACTCGAACGACTCGCCGTGCATGGTCACAAACGGATCGCCATGCTTGAAATGCACGGTAACCAGTGCAGTCAGCATCGTCGCCGCGACCCCTAATGCCGCAATCGGTGTCAGGAGGCCGGTGATGAACGCCAGACCGCCGAAGAATTCCGAAAAGGCCGCGAGAAACTGGAGAAAGCCCGGCACCGGTGCGCCCGGCCCCATCCAGCTTGTCGCGTGCTGGATTTTCGGGAACCCATGAAACATCAGTGCCAGTCCGAAAACCAGCCGCAAAAGCAAAATCCCGACCGCGCCACGCCCTTCCACAAAGGGTGCATACAAACGTCGCATTCTTTCTTCCCGATTCTAAGGTATAATTTATGGAGCGCATTATTTTCTAATGCACTGCATAGGAGTGATAATAGCCGACGGGTAAGAAAAGTTCCGGCCGGCGGCACATTTCTTCTTCAAGCCGTGTTGTTGAGACAATAGGAGATAGCAATGGAAGATAAATTCGAAGACCACGGCCACGGTACAGATGTGTTTTGCCCGATTAGCGCCGCGCTGAACCTTCTGAGCGAGCGCTGGACCCTGCATATCGTCCGCGTCCTGCTCGGCGGCACCAAGCGGTTCAACGAGATCGCCCGTGCATTAGGACTGAACCCGGCGACTTTGCGTGAGCGTCTGCGGGCGTTAGAGGAAGAAGAAGTCGTCACCCGTACCGTCCTCAGCACCATGCCCCCCCACGTCGAGTATGCCCTGACCCCCAAAGGCCAAGCGCTCAACAGCATCTTCGAGTCGCTCGCCGAGTGGAGCATCCAGTGGATGAAGCCCAAAGGTGCCGAGCTGATAGACGTTCCCGAAGACGACGCCGCCGATTTAGTCACCCCGGCGGCTCGGTAAGATCAAATAGCCGCCGCAGCCAGCTTACAAATTGCAGCGCTTCCGGTGCATCGGCATTAAGCCAGCGCTTATTGATTGCCTGCCCCATTGGCAGGCCGGGGACCTCCTGCCAGGCAAGCCAAGTGTGAACGTGCGCCTTGATGAGCGCAGTTTCGCCAAACAGCCGCTCCGCTTCCGGGATTTGTTCCACACATGACTTTGCTTTCTCCCAAAGCGTGTCATCTGCCGGCACCAGCAGCCGGATAAAATCCTCGGTCATTCCGGGCAGAGTATTATCCGGCATAATCCAAACCCCGATACGCGGTTTTTCTTCGGGGTCGGTTGTATGCGTTAGTATCGTACCCGTGGGATCAGGCTGCTTGGGAGCGTCCACATAGCCGGATTTGATGAGGACATCTCGCAAACTTTACCAGCGGGCGGCACAGTCAGTGTCAGCATCTACTACCACGCCCAAGCACTTCAAATCGCCGGTGATCTTCAACTGCTGGGAAAGATAATCAATGACTTCCTTGCGAACATTTTGGACGCCTTCCGGCGCACGAAACACTATCTTCTCTCCCGAAAGGAGCTTAGGAGCAATGCGACCGCCTTCAAGATGATGGCTGACCTGCTTGTCTACGCCGTGCCGCGTGAGAAGATGCTGCAAGACATGAAAGTCATCCGGCCCTTCTACCAGCATCACAAAGTTGTCCGCCATGATTAACGAACCTCAATCTGCTCACGAATGACAATGGCAAGCTCGTGTTCGTCAAATGTCACCGCCCCCACCCCGCTCTTTCGGTTCTCCAGCCGCACCAATACGCCTTCTTCCTCGGTATTGTCTGTCGCCGCCTGCTGAAATGCCTGGATGCAGTCCCAGCTATGGGACGTGGCGAACACCTGCACATTCAGCCGGTGCGCGACCTCAAAAATAAGTTTCCAAAATCCGGCAGCACCGAGTAATGCAGACCCGTATCCACCTCATCAATCAGCAGCATCCCGTCTTTGGCATTGACCAACGCCAGGGCGATCCCAAGCATCCGGCTCATCCCTTCCCCCATGCTACGGAGTGGAATTGGTAGCGCGAAATCCTGTGTTTTCACTATCGGAATACGCTCTCTACCCCCGTTCCTATCGCCTACAAAATTAATGCTAACAGTGCCAGGAGCAATAATCTGCAATGCAGCAACAACATCGTATTGGAGATCAGATAAAACTGTGTTGTCCCAATAAGCAGCAACATCTTTTGCTGTAAGACCATCATAGGCAATTACAACGGAATGGATTTGTCCAGAGTTTTTCCTGTCGCGAAAGAACTTCGTCGTAAAATCTTTATCTAAAGGAAAATGAGAGACAGTTGCTCCACCTATGTTCACACTGAGAGAAGGAAGCAAGTTGCTCGACGTCACTTTGTTATCCGGCTCTTCCATCCGCAATTTTTCTTGTCCATAACCAGTGTCAACCCATTCGGACGGTGTAATCCAGATTTTGACTAAATGAGTGTCTAGAAGTTGACCAATTGTGATTGGCTCTTGGTTATAGTCAAGCTCTCCTCTTCCAAAAAACAAGTGTCTCAGGGCCAAAACCCTGTCATCTATCGATGATGTAACGCTGGAAGATCTGTTTGACTTGCTCCACTCATCCCGCTCTCGTAACAGTTGAAATACGACTTCAGGCTCACCCTTCTCGGCATAGACCCATAGCGCCTCTAGCACACTGGATTTGCCGACGTTGTTTTTGCCGACGATGAGGTTGACGCGGCCCAGCTTCTCAATTCGCAGATGCTTGAAGGCGCGGAAGTTTTTGATTTCAAGAGAATCCAGCACAAGTGACATAATATCGCTCCATTCGCATTGTAGCACTCGGAACACCGGGCGTCAAGGCGGCGGGGCTTTGCGCTTAAACGCCGCTTGACAGTTTGAGCCGTGTTTGCTATAATGGTAGCGCGGCGTACTCAAGCACTCCCTGCCGCACTTGTTCTTCCTGCGGCGCACTCCTGCACTTCCTGCCGCCTCTTTTTGCGATTCACATTTTTTCCTGCACGTTTGTTTTGTTGAGTTCTGCTCTGCTGTTATCTTGCGGCGTTTCGCCGCTGCCTTGTGACAAGTGTTACCGGCGGCGTGTGACACGGATCACAACGGTAGGAAAGGAGGCGCGTCATACTCAGCCTATGATTTCGAGCAAGTGTGATTTCAAGCAAGTTCGGCCAGCCTGACGACGGGCCGGCTTCTTTGTGAAAGACGGCGCACAGGGCCGCAGCCGATGCGACCCAAAGGAGAATGATGATGAGCGATTCAGGCCATGGTTCCGTTGGAACCCGCGAGCAGCAATTTACAGAACTGCTGCCGCTGAGGAAGAAGATTTATCTGCCCAAGCTGCTATTCGATCTCGCGGTGAGCATCAAAAGCGAGCCGGACGGAGTCCATGACGGCCCGGACCCGGAAGAAAACCTGTGGATTCCCGCCGGCTACACCTACTTCGGCCAGTTCGTAGACCACGACTTGACCTTTGACAATACCTCGTCGCTGAACCCTGCCGATAACGGATCCAAAGATCGGTCTCCGACAAACCTGCGGACGCCACGCTTCGATCTCGACTCCGTCTACGGCGACGGACCCGATGCCCAGCCATTTCTGTACGGCGCAGATGGGGCATCGCTGCTCTTCAAAGATGGAACAACCAACGTCACCGGCACGACCGGACAGTTCGCCGGTCAGGCCGCACAAGACCTGCTTCGCAGCCCGAACGGACGGGCAATGATCGGCGACAAGCGCAACGACGAAAATGTGCTGGTCGGCCAGATTCAGCTTCTGTTTATTCGCTACCACAATGCGGTCGTCAAGCAAATCAGCAAAGAAGACCCAGCCCTGACCGGAACGGCATTATTTGAGAAGGCACGGGACGAGGTGCGCTGGACCTATCAAACCCTCATTGTCGAGGATTTTCTGCCGCGCCTGGTGCGGGCGGAAGTGCAGCACGACTTGAGGGCCGCCGAGTCGCCCGATGCGCGGGCGCACAAGTACGCGCTCTACACGCCCGACAAGCGAAGTAATCTGCCCCGCGAGTTTGTAGTGGCCGCCTACCGCTATGGCCATTCGGGCGTGCGGCAGGGCTACCGGCTGAACGCCGAAACTTCGCTGAACATCTTTGCCGGCAGCGACGAAGACCCATCGGCACCCAGCCTGCTCGGTTTCAAGCCGCTGCCTGCCGCCAATGTCATTGACGACTTCGCCCGCTTCTTTCCGGGCGAGCCGCCGACGCCTCCCATAGACTCCATCCCGCCGCGTGTCGCCGGGTCGGCGGATGATCCCGCCGTTCATCTTCAATTCGCTTACAAGCTGGACACGAATATCGTAGACCCGCTGGGAGCGCTGCCCCTCAATATCCTGCCGACCAGCGACACCAAAGGCGGCATCATTGCAGAGATTGACGAGACCATCGCGCCGGAAACACTGCCGGAGACCATGCAGCCGGCTGTCCCGCCGCCGGTACCGCTCTCGAACCGCCCGTCGCTGGCCCTGCTGAACCTGCTGCGCGGCAACATTTACAAAGTGCAGAGCGGGCAGGAGGTCGCGCGGGTACTGCGAAGCAAGGGACACCATCAGGCCGCGGCGCTGACATCGGACCAGCTCAGTATCCGCAAAAACGTCGGGCAGAACGCCGCCGGGGAAAACCTGTTCCAGTTCGTGCCGATCTGCACGGTGTCCCAGGAGCTGGAGCAGGATACTCCCCTGTGGGTCTACATTCTTGCCGAAGCGCAGGCGCCGATTGTGGATCACTTCGGGGTGGGCATGGAGAATGTCTTTTCCGAGTCCGCGCTTTTGAATGGGGTCGGGGCAAGAACGCAGCTCGGCTGGGTCGGCGGCCGCATCATCGCGGAAGTCTTCTACGGCCTGCTGGATGCCGATGACCAATCCTTCGTCAATGCCGCTCCCACGGGATGGACGCCACGCCTCGGCGGCAATGGTGTCCCCGTCTTCCTGAACCTTGTCAAGTTCATTGACGAGAACCCATAAAACGCCGCGAAAGATTGCGGCAAAAGAGACTGCGATAAAAATCCGCATTTTGGCCCCGTGTGCAGAACTTCTGGCATGGGGCTTTTTACTGAGCAGCCCCCGGAACAGGAAGCATCAAGGCGGCGTCTTGATTTGAGGTATACTAATGGGAACGAGCAGCGCGGTGTCGCGAAGGGAACGTGTTTATGTGCGGAATTACGGGGTATGTCGGCGGACGGGCAAGCAGCGTGCGGCTGACGCTGGACAGCTTGAAGCGACTGGAATACCGGGGCTATGATTCGGCGGGCGTGGCCGTGGTGAAGCCCGGCGACGACACAGTTACGGTGCTGAAAAAGAAGGGCAAGCTCGGCAACTTGGAAGCCGCGCTGGACGGGCTGGACCACTCCGGTGGGACAGTGATCGCCCACACGCGCTGGGCGACCCACGGACGTCCGAACGATGTCAACGCGCATCCCCACTCCGACTGCACCGGGCGGATCGCGCTGATCCATAACGGCATTATTGAGAATTATTTAGGGCTGAAGCAGCGATTGGCCGACGCCGGGCATGTGTTCACGAGCGACACGGACACCGAGGTGTTGGTGCATCTAATTGAGTCGCACTTGGCGTCAGCAGGGTGCTTAGAAAACGCGGTCCGGGCGGCGCTGTCGGAAGTCACCGGGGCGTATGCGATCTGCGTCGTGTCGAGCGAGGAGCCGAACACGATTTACGCCGCCAAGACCGCCTCGCCGCTGATTATCGGCCTCGGCGACGGCGAGAACTTTCTCGCGTCGGACATCCCCGCCGTCATGGGCTACACGCGGGACGTGCTGGTGCTGGAAGACGGCGACTTTGCGCGGATCACGCCGGAAGGGGTCACGCTGACGACGCTGTCCGGCCAGACCCTGAACCGCGAAGTGTTCCATGTCACCTGGGACGTGTCCACGGCGCAAAAGGGCGGCTACCCGCACTTCATGATCAAGGAAATCTACGATCAGCCCCAGGCCATTCGGGACACGCTGCGCGGGCGCATCACGGAGAACCATGGGGTCGCGTTCCCGGAGCTGACGCTGCCGACGAGCAAGCTGGTAGACTTCAACCGCATCGTGATTGTTGCCTGTGGGACCGCGTACAACGCTGGGCTTGTCGGCAAGAACTTCTACGAGCATCTCCTGCGCCGGCCGGTCGAAGTACAGGTCGCGAGCGAGTTCCGGTACAACGACCCGATTGTGGACTCGCAGACGCTGGCGATTATTATTTCCCAGTCCGGCGAGACCGCCGATACGCTGGCGGCTTTGCGCGAAGCCAAAATCAAAGGCGCGACGACGCTTGCCCTGGTGAACGTTGTCGGATCATCCATTGCCCGCGAGGCCGACGAAGTGCTGTACACCTACGCCGGCCCGGAGATTAGCGTTTGCAGCACGAAAGCTTACGTCACCCAGCTCATCGGCCTGTATCTGCTCGGCCTCTATATCGCCCAGGAAGAAAACAAGCTGGGGCCGGGCGTGGTCGCCGCGTATGTCGAGCAGCTTCAGAGTCTACCCGAACAAGTGGCTGAGATTTTGGCCGACACAAGCGCGGTCCAGGCCGCCGCCAAGCTCCTTGCCCACTCGTCGTCGTTCTTTTTCTTAGGACGCGGCTTTGATTACGCCGTCGCTCAAGAAGGGGCGCTGAAGCTTAAAGAAGTCTCGTACATCCATGCCGAAGCGTACCCCGCCGGCGAGCTGAAGCACGGGCCTTTGGCACTGGTCGAACCGGGCGTCTCGGTCGTCTGTTTAGCCACCCAGTCCGCACTCTACGACAAAATTCAGTCGAGTGTCAAAGAAGTCAAGGCCCGCGACGGGTTCGCCCTCGGAATCGTCAAGACCGGCGACGAGGGGTTAGACGAAAACTTCGTAGACGCCGTTCTGCGCGTTCCCGCCACCCACGACACGTTCATGCCCGTGCTTTCCATTGTCCCGATGCAGCTTCTGGCCTACTACATCGCCTCGGAGCTGGGCCGCGAGATAGACCAGCCGCGCAATTTAGCGAAATCGGTGACGGTGGAGTAAATCAATGCGGTTTTCGATTGAAGTCGAGCACGAAGAAGACGGGCGCAGGATTACCAAAATCCCGGAACTGCCGGGCGTTTTAGCTTACGGGGAAAACCGAGAAGAAGCCAGCATCCGCGCTCAGGCGCTTGCCCTGCGCGTCCTGGCGGACCGCATCGAGCATGGGCTTTTCTGAACCGGCACTGAAAGTGCCGGTCTACTGTTGAGTGAAAGTCGAAGCGACTCCGGATTGAAGATAATAGATTAAAGGTGATTGCAGTGCCTCGTCTTTAGTCGCCTCGACTTTCACTCAATAGTAGACCGGCACTTCCAGTGCCGGTTCCTGCTGGGAGAGCTTATGGACCGAACGCGCAAAATCGTTGTCACGATTTGGGTTCTGCTCGGCATTTATCTACTGATCCTGCTTGACTGGCGCTATGGCGGCTTGAGGTTTGCGAATAGTGCAGCAGATGTTCTTGTGAAACTTGCCGCGCTTTGGTTCCCGGTCGCTTGTCTTGTGCTGATTGTTTTTTTGCCGCGCAGCCAGAAAAGAAGGTGGACGCTGATTGGTGCTATCCCACTGGTCCTGCTGAGTTTGCCTCTGAACGCTTTTGTCGGACTGAACTTGACCATATTGAGGTATACCCGTCAGTCCAGCTTGCGGTTTGGCTCCTCGGAAATTGTAACCTACTTTGAGGATTGTGGCGCATGGGACAACGGTGAGGTACTGGTTCAGCAGGAAACGCCACTGTTGCCCGGTCTTCTTTGGGTGAAGCCCCTCTCGTGTCAGGAATGCTTGCGGGACGTGCAGATTAAAGTGGTAAACCGCCATCATGTAGAATGTGATTATCCCACTGACACAGTGGACAGCGGCGACCCCAGCCCGGAAGCGAAGCGGGACATAGCTTGGGTCTTTTGACAAAGTAAATTAGCGAAGAACTGACTTTATGAAGAAAATCGGATTGATGGGCTGCGGGATGATTGCGGAGTATGGACATCTCCCGGCGATCCTCGCGACGCAAGGGTTGGAAGCATGGGCGGTGTATGACCCGGACCCGGAACATGCTTACGGATTGCAGCACAAGTTCGGCATTCCGCACGGGTACACGGTTAGCTCCATGTTCTTTGAGTCGGGCATTGACGCTGTGGTCGTAGCCTCGGCAGCGCCCGCGCATTTGTCAAACGTCCAGGAGGCCGCCAAATACGGCTTCCCCGTGCTGTGCGAGAAGCCGCTGGCAATGACCGATGACGACGCGGCACTGATGATCCAGACGATGGATGACGCCGGGCTGATGCTGGCGGCGGGCTTCTGCTACCGCTACAGCGGGGTCGCCCAGAACATCAAAAAGCTGGTCGAGACCGGCGCTATTGGCGAGGTGCGGACCCTGCGGCTGGTCTACATTTGGAACCTGCACGGGCGGGACCGGGTGACGTCCGCCGGAGACATCATCACGAACCCCTACTTCCATGGCCGCATGATTGAAGGTGGCCCGATGGTGGACTGCGGCGTCCATCAGATTGATCTCGCCCGCTGGTGGCTGGGTTCGGAAGTCACCGAGTATCAGGCCATGGGGTCCTGGGTGGAGGACTACGCCGCGCCCGACCACATGTGGCTGCACATGGACCACGCAAGCCGGGCGCACACGATGGTAGAAATGAGCTTCACCTACGGCCATACGGCGAAAGACCCGCGCTCGCATTTTTCGTACCACCTCATCGGCACGGAAGGCGTCATCCGCTACGACCGGGACGGCTGGGTATTTGAGGTGCGGACAAAGCACGGGACGCACCGGCTGCCGGGGTCAAGCGAGAAGAACTTCGAGGGCCTCTACGCCGCCTGGGCACAGGCATTGGAGACGGGCGACCGGTCCGACCTGCCGACCGGCTTTGACGGCCTGCGGGCGACACAGATTGCGCGAGAGGCGACGGAAGAAGTGATCGCTCGACACCGTAAATGAGACAGGGGAGGTGACGCGGTGGAAGTCCTGGGACTGGCTCCAACTCTCGTTCGACTGGCGGACCCGACGCCGCTCTGGGTGCAGCTTTATTCGGAGGAAGCGGCGTGTTTGAGCGCTGCCGTCGGGCCGTGGCTGCTGGGGCTGGAGCATTATGGCAGCACGTCCATTCCCGGTATCAAAGCCAAGCCGATTTTAGACATCCTCGCAGGCATCAAGTCGCTGGGGGATAGCCCGCGTCTGGCCGCACCGCTGGCCGCGCTGGGCTATGAGGACATGGGAACGGACGTTGTTCCTGGCCATTATCTGTTCGGCAAAGGGGCAGACCGAACGCACCTGCTCCATGTGGTCGAGTATCAAAGTCCGATTTGGAATGAAGCTCTTGAGTTTCGGGATACGCTGCGGGCTGATCCTTTGCTCGCGTCGGAATACGAAGCGCTGAAAGTGCGGCTGAGCGAACAGTTTGCCGAGAGCCGCGCGGAGTATACCGCCGCTAAAGCCGGCTTTATTCAGTCGGTGCTGGATGGGCTCGACACAAAAGAGCGCCCCGGCGGGTAATCCGTCGGGGCGCTTTTGTCGCAGAAGCGAGAAACTACATGGTGCCGGTGGGCTTGGCCATGGGCTTCATGGTGCTTTTCATCATGGGCTTCTTCATCATCGTGCCCTTTTTCATCATCATTTTCTTTTTCATCATCATCTGCTTGCTGGTCATCTTTTTCGCCATCATCGGCTTCTTCATCATGGGCTTGCTCATGGTGGAAGTCTGCGCGATGGCAGGAACGACAAGGGTAGCGACGGCGGCGACGGCGAGGATCTGGCTGACTAACTTCATGGAATGAAGCCTCCTGTGGGTTTATTTCAGAGATTACAGCGTCGGCAACAGATTAAAAGTTCCGAGCCGTTCCAAATTCTGCCAATTAATTTTTTGCGGATTTATTTCCGCCGTGTTTCTTCCGCAAAAATACGCTATTGAAGAAAAGCGGCAGCGTGTGGAATAAAGAACGGGGAAACGGAAAGGGCGGCACCGGAACTTTTCGGAGCCGGCCGCCGTCCGCTAGGCAGGCAGGACATTCTCAATCCCGCCTCACAAGGAGAAGACAATCGTGATGAGTTCGATGATAAAGGGCCTCGCCCTCTGCGGCTTGACCGTTTTGCTGGCCGGCGCAGCATCCGCACAGGGATATGACCATTACGGCCACCCCGGAATGCACCCGGCACGCCGGGCCGTGATGCACCAGAAAGCAGCCTACGCCCGCGCGGTCGCCCACGGAAACTATGCAGCGGCAGAGCGTGCCCATCTGCGTGCGAAAGCCATCCGCCACCATGTCCGCGTCCGCCATGAGATGCACCGGGATATGCACATGGACCACGGCTACTAAACAAGCAAGCTTTTTAACGTGTTCGGCCAGCCGGGGCGGCTGGCCGAACACAGCTTTTGCACTACTCTTTTTCCAGCAGCGCTGACATCGCGGGCCGGGTCATGCGGTACAGGAACCACTCTTTCATCCGCCGCGCCCCCATCCGGTCATACATCCCCTGCGCGTTTGTGTTCCAGTCAAGGCACGTCCACTCCATCCGTCCGCAGCCGCGCTCGTGCGCCGTCTGAACACAAAAGCGCAGCAGCGCCGTCCCAATGCCCTGCTTGCGGAACTCCGGCAGGACAAACACATCCTCCAAATACAGTGACGGCTGGGCGAGAAACGTCGAATACGTTTGCAGCAGCAGCGCATAACCAATTGGTCCCGGCGCTCCCTCCATTTCCGCCAGCATCACCTCAAACTTCGGCGCATCCCCAAAGCCATGTTCAATCAGCCGCGCCTGCGCCGCCGCATCCGGCGGCGGCAGGTTTTCAAACTCCGCCAGCGCAACAATCAGCCCGATGACGGCGTCCGCGTCCGCCCGCTCCGCCCGCCGCAGTGTAATGTTTGTCATAGTTCGCTTTCTCAGTTGAGAGGCCGATTAACCCGCAGTAGCTTATCGTTGAGTAGCAGTTGTTCCTGGATGGCTGCACCAATAGGCGCCGCCTGCCCTGCAAAATCAGGATCGTAAGTACAGACAATGATACCTTGGTGGCGAGGCATAGTCTGGTGCAGCCGAATAAAATGCTTGCGGTTCAAGGTCAGCACTGCACGATCTTTGCCTGATGCGAACCGCAGAACTTCATCATCGGGAACGGACTGCCCGGATTTACCCGCATCATGGGTTGTCAGGACATCATGCCCCAGCCGGCGAAGTTCCAGCACAACCGGCAGGGCAAAGTTTTCGTTGGCATAAAGCCGAGCCATGAAAGCCGCATCTCACGCTAAATCTCGTCCGACTCGTTGTCCTGAATTTGCCGTGCAATTTCTTCGGGATGAGCACGGACATAGTTCCAAGCATTCGCCAAATCCTGGGCGTGGAGTGTCGGATATGCCTGCAATAGCTCCACCTCGCTTGTCCCCAGCCGCCGCGCTTGTTCCAGCAGCCAGACTGGAAGACGGGAGCGGACAATGCATGACTCACCGCCGCAGACATTCGGAAGGCTCTCGACGCCGGGGAACGCATCGCCGAGGTCCCGCGCGACCCATTGCAGAAGCTGCGCCTTTTCTCCCCGCGTGAGGCGCGGCAGCAATGTCTCGGCTTCTTCCATTACGCTGGTCATATTCTCCTATTCGCGCTTGCACCGAGTATTCCTGCTTGTTCTTGCGCCGGCCGCTTTCTCAGCGGGAAGCGACCTCGGCTTTGTGACGCTTCCAGGCTTCCATTTCTTCCCGGTCCTTCTGCACTTCGACAAAGGCGATGGCATCGGCCAGCATGGCGATGGGTTCCCCGGCGTCCCAAATAATCAGGTCTTCCGGGTGACGGGCCAGCCATTCCCCGGCCAGCGTCTGCGCTTCCAAACACGCTTCCGCTGTGGCTTCCTGCATGGCGCAGTCGAGGGCGGCTAAAATAGGCTCACGCTCGGCCTGCACTTCCGGCGAAAACTTGAATTGCCATTTGATTTTCACATCCGCCTCTGTTCACTGCCATTCTCTGTCCCTCCCTAGATGTCTGTCTTGATTATGACACGCGGCACCCGAAAACGCTACTTCCTGCCGAGCGCAAAGTCTATGCGCTCCTGCAAGGGCGGATGGGTAAAGAGCCAGAACTTGATGAACGGCGGCGGATTCGGGTCACTCAAGTTCTGCTCGGAGATGGTGACAAACCCACGGGCCATTGCCGGACCATCGCCGGTGATTTTGAGGCCGTAGGCATCGGCCTGATGCTCTACTTCGCGCGAGACGCCGTTGGTGATGGGCGCAAGCAGAAACGAGAACAGCGAGACGGTCAGGAGCAGAGCGGGCGTCGCGGCATAGTCGGTAAGGCCGTCAATCCGCCAGCGCGGGCCGCAGCGGCGCAGCAGGCTTTCAGCGAACTTCTGGGCGGCGGGCAGGGCGAACAAAAGGCCGAGGATAGTCAACAAAAAGCCCCAGTAGAGATGATTCAGGACGTAATGCCCCATCTCATGGCCGACAATCGCTCGAAGCTGGTCTGCAGGCATTCGGGGCGGCAGAATGGTGTCCCACAAGACAATCCGGGCCGACGGTCCGATGCCTGTCACATAGGCATTGGTTTCGTGAGTTTGTTTGCTTTTGTCCACGACATAAATCGGCGCGTTCGGAATGCCCGCTTTTGCCGCCAGTGTTTCAATCTGTGTTCGGAGCGGACCTTGCGGCAGCGGCGTAAACTTATTGAACAGTGGGTCTACCACAAGCGGCGCGGCGAAGATGCCGAACGCAATAATTGGGACAAGTGCGGCCCAGAACCACAGCGCCCAGCGGCGCGGCGAGCGCCCGATCAGCCAGAACAGCAGCCACAAAATGGGGACCGTGGTGGCGATGTCCACGCCGACCGATTTGAAATGGTCGCCCGCCCAGCCGCCGAAGCCCTGCGCCGATAGGCCATACTCATGCGGCAGCCAGTAGCCGCTGTAGACGGTTAGCGGTGCATGAAGGACGACCAGCACCAGTGTCAGGAGAGCGTAGTAGCCGAGCAGCCGCAGCAGCGGGAAGCGCAGCGGCTGGACCCACCGGCGAAGACGCGCCGACAGGCCCGTCGCCAGCACGGCCCACAGCACGAGCAGCCCGTAAGCCGTGCCGGCGAAATACAGCGCGTAGCCGATCTCCGAATACCGCTTCATCTCCGGCGTCACGACGGGCGGGCGCACATCGGCGCTAGCCAGGGGCGCGGCATGAGCACCAAGGCACGAAAAGACAAGGCAGAACGCGAGGAAGTACAGCCGTAAGAAGAAGCGCATAGAGCAGATACGCCGTTTCCGGCATGATAAGTGCCAGCGATGATGAACGCCGGTTCAGGTACAATCAGAGCATGGACGAACCCAAAAAATTAGTCTTTGCGCCCTTCGGCGCGGATATGTTCGGCGATGACATTCTGCTGTTTGAACATGGGATACTACTGGCGCTTCAAACCGCCGCCGAAGCCGCCGGCTTTGTCTCTGCCGATGTTCACGACGCCCTCGGCGGGGCGGATAAGCGCGAGCGGCCTGTGCCGCCGCTGACGGAGGATGAGATTTACGCCCTGGCGGGCAAGGCCAAGTGCGATGCCCTCGTTGATGGCCTTCTGGCCTGTGAGCGCGACGCTGAAACCGGGGCGCTGGCACAAATTACGGTCTCGCTGCGGGTATTCTTTCCTGAAACGGGCGACTTTGCGGCCCCAGAGAGCCTGACACTGACGGCGTTTGATCCCCAGGCCGCTCCGGAAACGCTGACACTGGATTACGACCTGTGGATCGCTTTGCAGTACCGCCTCTGCGTCGCGCTGCTGGAAACCCTCGGCGTCAATATTCCGTGGAGCTTCACGACCGACAGCCTGCAAACGACCGCATCGTGGCCGGCATATGTGGCATTCCTGAAGGGCAAGCGATTGGCCCGGACACCGGAAACTAAGCTCGGCTACTACGAGCAGGCCGCCAAGCACGACCCGGACTTCTTTCTGGCGCTCTACAACAGCGCGATGCTCTACAAAACGCAGACCGACTACGCGATGGCCCGGAAGCGGCTGTCGCGGGCGGCCGCTGTCACCGAGAACCCTGCGGATTTGGGCGATGTCTACTTTGAGTTGGGCCTCGCATCCATTTACCTTGGCGACCCCAAAACAGCCCGCAATTTCTGGCAAAAAGCGGAAGAATACACGCCCGACAACCCGGCGTTGCTGGTCAACATGGCCGGCACTTATGAGCAGGAAGAGAACTGGACAGAGGCCATTCGGCTGAACGAAATCGCGCTCGGAAAAGACGCAGACTACCACAAAGCCATCGTCAGCCTGGGCCGGCTTCACGCCATGTTCGGGCGCTTGGACCTCGCCATTCCCCTCTACGAACGCGCTTTGGAACTGTCGCCCGACGATGCCCTGCGCCGCTCGGTCCTCGGCGGCTGTTACCTCGCGGCAGAGCGCCCTGAAGACGCTCGCGCCCAGTTCGCGCTGGCCGTGGAACTTGACCCGGACAGTGACCCCGGCCATTATGCCGCCCAGGAACTGCAAAAACTAGGGCCAATTTCCGCAGACAGCAGCGGCGATGACACAGACAGGCCGAAAAAGAAGAAGTGGGGGTTGTTTTAGGAACCTACCCCGGCGCAAGCGCCGACCCTCCCGAAACGGGAAGGTGAGGAGCAAGAATAAGAAGGCGCAGTAAAAAGCGCCCCTACGCCCAATCCTAAACTCTTGACCTTCCCGTTTCGGGAGGGTCGGCGCTTGCGCCGGGGTAGGTTCCTACCGCTTCGTGAACCGCTCTTCTTCGTCTTTGCGCTCCTGCTGCCCTTCTTTCTGCCCGTTTCGGCGGCTGCGCTGCGTTCGATCCCGCTGCTTGGCACGGAACAGCGGCGAGCCGGAGCCTGCGGCAGAGTCGGCAGCCGGGGTAGAGAGAGAGGCCCGGCGCAGTTTGGCCGCGCCCTTGCGCTCCACTTCGCTGGCGTACACCGCGGAGACTTCCGCGCCCAGCAGCAGAATCATCATCGAGTAGTAAATCCACAGCACAAACGCAATCAAGTTACCGAGGTCGCCGTACAAGGACGCTTTCGGCTTGAGCAGCAGAACGGACAGGCCCTTTTTGGCGATCTCGAAGGCAACTGCGGCCGCAATGCCGCCGACGAGAGCCGACTTCCAGGAGATGTGCGCGGCGGGTGACGGCAGATATTTATAGATAACGGCGTACATCAGGCCGCTCACGACGACTGCTCCCAGCTCGACCGCGCCGGCTTGGAGCGCACCGGAAAATGGAACGGCATGGGCGAAAGGGCTGGCGGAAATGGCCGTAGACAGCGCTGTCACCGCAAGAGATAGCGCCAACAGAACTCCCGCCCCGACCAGCAGCCCCAGCGCGACCCCGCGCAGCACGAACCAATTCCGGCTTTCTTTTGTTTCCCACGCCGCGTTCATAGCCGTCGAGCCGTTGATAAAAATCTGAATGGCGGCCCAAACGACGCCGAGAAAACCGACCACGCCGGCGATGCCATGCCCGTTGATGATGTTCATCAAAGTCGGCCCCGCGTGGCCGTTCCCGTCAGAGATATGAGCCTGCTGCATGAACCTGACGACTTCCGCGTTGGCCGCGCCCGGCAGGATGCGTGTCGCAAGAATGCCCTGAATCTGTGAAACTGCCTCGTCAGGCTTGTTCGCGTAGACCAGGCCAAGTCCCCAGAGGCCGACCAGCAGCAGCGGGATCAGCGCCAGCACCAGAAAAAATGCCAGACCCGCGGCCAGCAGGCCGCCGTTGTCCCGGCCGAAGCGCTCGAAGACGTCGAGCGTGAACTTGAGGACAAAGACGCGCTTCACAGCCGCGAGAAGAGTCGCGGGCAGGGTTTGCAGTTGGGCAAGCAATGGTTTCATAGGGGTCAGTATCTTATTCAGCCAAGACGGTTTAGCCGGGACGGACGGTAACGGTCACCGGTTCGGAGACCGAGCTGCCAGAGGCATCGAGCTGGACAGCGGAGACGGTGAAGACCGTGTCGCGGTTCGCCGTGAACAGCGACTTCGTTTGCAGCGGAATACCTTCGGACTCCCACAGGCCATCTTTGCCGACCTGGACATCCCTGGTCCCGCTCTGCCCGCTGACCGGCAGAATGCCGCCGAGCGCCTTAGAAGTGTACGAGACCGTCACCCGGACGGTGCTGCCGGGCAGTCCCCGGCCGCGCACGACCAGCGGCGCATTGCCGTCCACATAGTCGCTGTTCCTCGGCTCCACAATGCGCGGCGCGGGCGGCGGCCCGGCGGCAAGGTTGAGGGTCGTCGAGAGGTTCTTCAGGACGGCGGTACCGTCGCGGGTCGTAAACTTCGCCTGGACGGGGGCGTTCGCCAGGGTGTCGCCGGGCCGGACAGTGTATTCGCCGACATAAACGCCGGGGTCGGTTTCTTTCAGCGCAATCTTTGCCAGGCTGCCGATGCCGGCCGACGCCTTGCCGCCGGGTGCGGCGGCGAGGGTGAAGACAACGGTGGAGCCGGCGCCGACCGCCTGACCGGACGGCTCGTTGGTCGTGAACGATTGAATGAGGCTGCCGGTGGAAACGCCGAAGCTCCAGCCTGTCGTAGTCGTATTTCCGGCCTTGTCGGCAATCGAGACGCTGACGGTGTGCGAGCCGCCGGCCAGCGGCGCGGGCGGCTTGTAGGTGAACAAGGAGCCGGTGATCTCGGCATCCGCCGTCACATCTTTGCCGTCTACCCGAAGCTGGGTCGCCGCCGGGTTGACCCCGGTTCCCGCGCCGTCGGAGAGCGTGGCATAGATTACGGGCCGGTCACTTTCAATGCTGGCGTTCTGGGCTGGGCCGAAGTCCGTGATGCGCGGCGGCTGGCTGTCAATCGAGAGCAGGCCGGCGGCCTGGATCAGCGGGCTTTGGACGCCGCCGACGACCAGCTTGCCGATCACGGCGGCGTCCCGCGCCGCCACTCCCCGGACGACAGTATAGGAGCCGACATAGAGGCCGCGTGCGAACTCGGACATCGGGACGTTTTCCGCCACGCCGGGGATCGAGAAAGTCGCCTTGCCGCCGTGTGTCCCGCTTAGGGTCGTGTGCAGCACGTCGCCTGCCCGAAGCGGCCGTTTCGCATCGTCGGTGAACGAGGTCACTTCGAGCGACGACACATTGCCGTCTAAGATCGCCGCGTTCGGGTCATTAGGCGGGACCGCCGGCGCGAACACCGACGCGGGCGCATTGCCGGGTCCCGGCGCATTAGCGAGTGTCGGCGCATGGCCCGGCGGCGTCGGGTTGGGGTTGGCCGCCGTCGAGACCGCGACTCCGTAGCCCAGGTTGTTCGCCGGGTTTGTCCGCACCACGACCGTCTCATACGGCTTGATATCGCTGAGGGAAACCGCCGCACCCTCGAATGTAATGGGAGCGTCGGCGGTAAGCTCAATCGTGCGCCCGCTGTCGAGTGTCAATGTCGCGGCACCGCTCGCAAGATGCCCAAAAGAGACAATTTTGCCTTTGACCTGTCCAAAACTCGCCGTCACGACAGTTGCCGTGCCGTTGTCTCCGCGCTGCACCGAAACCTGGTCGCCGGGCTTGATCTCGGACAGCAGCACTTCGGTCGCGGGCAGATTGTCTACGGAGCGCAGAATAATTGTTGTTGCACTCAGCGGCACGGTCGTGTTGGCCCCGCCGACCCGCACAGTCAACTGGGTCGGAGTGGTGTTCGTATAAATTCCCGTCACTTCGCCATTGATTGTCTTATTACCCGCCACGGTCGGCAGGGCCGCGAGATGTGGGTCAACGGTCTGGATCGTGACTGTGCTGCTCGCCGGGTTCCAGCCGACCGACGCGCCGAGCGACTGTGAGATAAACCGCAGCGGCACCAGTGTCGTGCCGTTGATGAGCTGGGCCGGCAGCGGCAGAGACTGCGGCTGGCCGTTGACAGTCGCCGTCAGTGCTCCGAGCGGCAGAATGATCGCCGTTGCGCCTTTCTGCCCATAAACAGTCTGCGTTGCCTTGTCGAACTTGACCGTTGCGCCAAGCGCCTCGAAGATGCCGCGCATCGGCACAAGCGTCGAGCCTTTAATTTGCTGGGCTTGGGTTCCTGTAAATGTCAGCGGCGTGCCGTTCAGCACGACATGGATAGGCGCGGGCGTCTGCGCCCCTCCTGAAAGCGGTGCCATCATTAAAGCCGCGAAAGCAATCTGCGTTTTTGTTCGTATATTCATGTCTTTTGGCCTGTTATTGAGTTTATCCGAATGCCTGTCTTCCTAAACGGCACACGCCGGAAGTTGGGTACAATGTATGTCTATGTACGACTTAATCATTGTGGGGGCCGGGCCGATTGGCCTGGCGGCGGCCTGTGCGGCCCAGGACGCGGAGTTGAAATTCTTGATTTTGGACAAGGCTGGCCCGTGCCAGAGCATTGTCGAGTACGCGCCCCGGCAGAGTTTTTATTCTCCGGCATCAGAACTCGAAGTTGGGGGTGTCCCGTTTCCAATGGCTGCCGACGACAAGCCGCGCCGGGAAGACGCTTTGGCGTATTACCGAGCCGTCATCACCAGCCGCCGCCTGCCGCTTCAGACTTGGGAGCGGGTCCAATCGGTGTCTCAGACTGGGGACGGGTTTACGGTTGAGACAAAGCAGCAGCCTGACGAAGCCTGGACCAAAACCTACACGGCCAAGTTCGTGATGATCGTCAACGGCGTCTGGGACCAGCCGCGCTCGCTCCCCATTCCCGGCGCAGATTTGCACAAAGTCACGACCAATTACCTAGACCCGACCCCGTACCTGAACAAAGACTGCCTGACCATCGGCGGCGGCAACTCCGCCGCCGAAGTCGCAATGTCCCTGTCCCGCGCCGGGGCAAAGTCGCGCCTCGCCTTGATCGAACCGTCGTTTGATGTCTGTAATTTACGTCCGTTCGTCCTGCGCGAGCTTTTGATCTTGGTCGAAGAGCAGAAAATCGAGGTCTTCTTTGAGACCGAGGTGACGGAAATCACGCCCACTGAAGTCTGCTTAAAGTCCCTCAAAGACGGCAGTGCCCAAAGCATTCCTAACGACTTCGTCTTCGTTCTCATCGGCCAGAACCCGGACATTCCGTTTTTGGAAGCTGCGGGGGTCTCAATCAACCCCGACGACCAGCGCCCCGTTTACAACAACGACACGTTCGAGACCGGCGTAGACGGCCTGTACGTCGCCGGCTCCATCGCCCGCGACCAGCACATCGTCAATGGCCGCCCGAATGCCGTCAAGATTGTGAAAGAGATTGCAGGGCGATTAAGCAGTTCGTGAAAAAGCAATGGAAATGGGCAATCGGCATTGTTCTCTTCTGCATCCTCGCGCCGCCTGTTCTGTTCGTGGCCCATATCGCAATGCGATCTCGTGCGGTAAACGGCGGAGCCACAGTCGCGGCGCAATTTCTGGAAGCGTTGCGAAGTCACAATTACCGGACGGCGAATGCACTCATGGCACCCTCCGAGCAGACTGTAATCCCGATACCGGCGCTTCAGAAAGCGCAGGAGCGGATTGAGAGGCGTAAGGGTCGCTGGCTGTCTCCGGCTGAACTCAACGAGTACCACCCAGATGACGCGCTTGACCGCACTACATACCTTTATCCGATGAGGAATGACCGCGTTACCTACTTTTACTCAGTCTTGCCCAATCACAGCGATGAAATGCCGATTATGATACAAAGTGTCCGCACCGATGACGGCTGGCGCGTGTTGGAATATCAATATGATGATGACCCGGCGTGATGACCTACCGCCTTGCTTCGCAGGGTCCTTCCTAAAGGAAGGATTTGGAGAAGAGCAATAACGAGGGCGCGGCAAGCAGCGCCCCTACAACACCAGTCCGTATCCTTCCTTTAGGAAGGACCCTGCGAAGCAAGGCGGTAGGTCATCTTTCCCTGGCCCACAATTTTGGCGGCGTTTCTCGCGTCGCTGGTCGAGTTTGTCGAAGCGCTGACCATTGTGCTGGCAGTCGGAGCCGTGCGCGGCTGGCGTCCGGCGCTCACGGGGGCGGGCGCGGCGGCGGCGCTTCTGGCAGTGTTGGTCGCGGCGTTCGGACCACATCTCGCCCGCCTGGATGCCCATGTCTTTCAGCTTGTCGTCGGCGTGCTGCTGCTCTTGTTCGGCCTGCGCTGGCTGCGAAAGGCCATTCTGCGGGCGGCGGGCGTGCTGGCGCTGCACAACGAAGAAAAAGAATACGCCGAAACGGAAGAAGCACTGCGGGGCGGTACTGTCACGGGCTTTGATACCGGCGCGGCTTTGACGGCGTTCAACGGCGTATTTATTGAGGGCATAGAAGTCGTGTTCATCGTGCTGTCGCTCGGCGCGGTCGGCCACGCCCTGGTCCCGGCATCGCTCGGCGCGGGCGCGGCGGCGGTCCTGGTCATCTTCTTAGGAATGGCTGCCCGGAAGCCGCTGTCGCTGATCCCCGAAAATGCGCTGAAGCTGGTGGTCGGCGTACTGGTCTCGGCATTTGGGACACTCTGGACGGGCGAAGGCTTGGGGATCGTCTGGCCCGGCGGGGTCTGGTCACCGCTGCTGCTGTCACTGGGGTATTTAATCGTCGCGGCGGTGGGAACGGCTTTCGCGAAATCAGCGCGGGGCGGCGTACGGGCATGAGAGTCCTCCGAACAATCTTCGCTGAGTTGGTCGGCCTCTTTGTGGACGATTGGGCGTTTGCGGTCTTGGTTCTGCTCTGGGCCGGGGTGTTTGCGTCGCCATTTCGGACGATTTTCGGAGTTTGGGCGGGACCGGCGCTGTTTGCGGGGCTGGCGGCGCTGACGCTGACTTTCGTGTTGCGCCGGGCGGGGCGGGGAGGATGAAATCTTTTTTCGGGGTCCGGGGAATGATTTAGGGCGAATCTGAGGTATGCTAAGAGGTACCTGTTACAGAGCCTGATTAACTTTCACTGATTAGCTTCCACTGCCGCCCGTATCGCAAGGACATTCTCCCGCATGCAAATTCGCACGATCCAGCACGCCGTTCCCACCAAAAAAGTCACCAACGACGACATTCTCCAGACGTTCCGCACCGAAAGCGAAGGACGTTTGCCCAAGTCCGAGATTGACCGCTTGGAAAAGCAGGTGCGCGAGACCCTTGCCACCGCCGGGACGCAGGTGCGATACAAGCTGAATACCGGCGAAAAGGCGATTGACTTTGTGCTGGATGCCGGGCGTCAAGCGCTGGCCGATGCCAAGATTGCGCCCAGCGATGTGGACTTTCTCATCTACACGGGGGTCGGGCGCGGCTGGCTGGAACCCGCCATGGCGAACGTCATCCAAAGCGAGCTGGGGATGCCGAACGCGACGTGCTTTGATATGCTGGATGCCTGCGCGAGCTGGCTGCGCGGAATGCAGATCGCCCACAGCCTCATCCAAAACAAAACGTACAAGTGCGGCATGATCGTCAACTGCGAAAGCAGCCTGGTCCGCTCGTTCTGGTCCAATGAAATCAAGGACTCGAACGATTTGAAGCACCGGGTCGCCCAGTTCACGATTGGCGAAGCCTCCACCGCCACCATCGTCACCGATGAGAACCCGAACGACGATTTCCGGTTCCTGTTTAAGAACTTCGGCGAGCATTACAAGCTCTGCATGATTCCCTTGTCTAATATGGCCGACTTCATGCCCACTACGCCCGATGCCCGCTACGCCGAGTTCCAGTTCTTTTCCCTATCCCGCGATTTAGTGGTCACCACCGTCAAAAAAATCGCGGAGACCTATTCCAACGATCCTCATTTTCGCTCCGGCTGCTACGATATTGCCTTCGGCCACGAAGCCAGCCAGAAGGCCAGCGAAGTTTTAGTCAAGCACATCGGCCTTCCCCCCGGCGTCTACTATTCTGTCCACCCCCGCTACGGCAACTGCGTCTCCGCGTCCGTCCCGCTCGGCATGAGTCTCGCGCAGAAAGAAGGCCGCCTGCGCCGGGGCGACAAAACATTGATTGTCATCGGCAGCGCCGGCGTCTCCGTCGGCCTGGCGTCGTTCACCTACTAATCGTGTATCTCTTATTACTTGCGTCGCCTCGACGCTGTTTTCTCTGAGCCTCGGAATTCATTCCGTGGCTCTTTCTGATTGGCGGCATAAATGCAGATAGCGTCAGAAAAGCGGCAGCGGTATTTGGAGGCGCAAGTACGAAACCGCTGGGCCTATACAGCATTGTATGTGTTCCTTATGGGAACTTCCCTCGCTTCGATTATCAAGAAGCGCTCGCAGTGGCCGCACTTGTTTCAAGTCCCTCTTTCGCTAGGTCCACTTTGGAGTTCGGTGTGGGAGAACATCTTTGTCTTCGTATGGATGTCGTTTTTTCTCGTGCTGTTCTGGGTGCGTGTTCACAATTATCAACGGGAGCAGCTTCTCGCAGAGCAGGAGGCGCTACGGGAGGCCGCGACGCCGATGGATGGGGTTTGGCCGCCGCCGCCCAAGAGTTGACCTACCTCCTTGTTCCCTCGTTCCTCGCTCGTAGGGTCTTCCCTGAAGGGAAGATTAGGACCCGCGTTACGCCGCTGCTGCTTATCTGCATCCTTCCTCTAGGAAGGACCACGCGAAGTCACTTGTGACGAAGCAGTGCGGTAGGTCTCCTTGACATTCCCCCACCCCTACTATATACTTGTCCTAACGCTCTTATTGTTTGTTAAAGGACATTCCCCGATGAAAGAAGTGATTTTAGTAGCAAGCGGCGACCTGCGCCTCGCGGCAAATCAAGCCTGCGAAGCCGCGCAGGCGGCGATGGAAGCGCAGCTGACGGCGGCGGTCGCCAGAGAAGGCTGGACGGTGAGGCGTGGGCACGCTTACGACCCGGTCAAGCAGCATGGCTTCATTGACGGGCAGAAATACGGCATGGAAGTCTTTCTCGGCATTGATCCCCACGCGCCGCTGATCGTCGCTGAAGCCGTTTGGCAGTATTCCAATCATGTGCTGCCGGGACTGATGACACACCGAGGGCCGATTCTCACAGTCGCGAATTGGAGCGGGCTGTGGCCGGGTCTGGTCGGGATGCTCAATCTGAACGGGTCCCTGACGAAAGCCGGGGTCAGATACAGCACTCTTTGGAGCGAAGACTTTACCGACTCGTTCTTCGCGAACGGCTTGCGGGCGTGGCTCCGGGACGGTGCGGTGCGGCACAACAAAAGCCATGTCTGCCCCTATGACGAGTCGGAAGCGCCGGAAGAGAGCGTGACTGTGGGCCATGAGTTTGCCGGTGCTCTGCGGCACCGGAAAGCCATTCTCGGCATCTTCGATGAAGGCTGCATGGGCATGTACAACGCGATTATTCCCGATGAGCTGCTGCATGAGATCGGCGTCTACAAAGAACGCCTCAGCCAGTCGGGTTTGTACGCCAAAATGCATACCGTTTCGGACACCGACGCGCAGGGCGTGTACAAATGGCTGGTCAGCGCCGGCCTGACGTTCCACTTCGGCCCCGACGACGCGACCGATTTGACCGAAGCGCAGGTGCTGGAACAATGCCGGATGTATATCGCGGCGGTGCGTCTAGCCGATCAGTTCGGCTGCGCGGCCATCGGCATCCAGTACCAGCAGGGACTGAAAGATTTGGCCCCGGCTTCGGATTTGGTCGAGGGCCTGCTGAACAATGTCGAGCGGCCTCCTGTCCTGCACGAGACGACCGGCGAAGAGCTGTATCCGGGCCGGGCGCTGCCGTGCTTCAATGAAGTGGACGAGTGCGCGGGGCTGGACGCTCTCGTCACGAACCGCCTGTGGCGCAAGATGGGCTGGCCGCCGGAAACAACCCTGCACGATCTGCGCTGGGGCCGGCAGTACACGGGCGAGGGACGAGATGAGTATGTTTGGGTCTTCGAGATCTCCGGCGCTGTTCCGCCCGCCCACTTTCACGGCGGCTATCTCGGCGCGAGCAGCGAGCGCCAGCCGCCGATGTATTTTCAGAGGGGCGGCGGCACGCTCAAAGGCGTGTCAAAGCCCGGCTGGATTGTCTGGAGCCGCGTCTTTGTCGCAGGCGGCGCACTCAAAGTGGACCTCGGCCTGGCCGAATCAGTCGCCCTGCCTGACACCGAGACCGAGGACCGGTGGGCACAGACCACGCCGCAGTGGCCGATCATGCACGCGGTTCTGAAGGGCATTTCACGCGACCAGATGATGGCTCGCCACAAAGCCAACCATATCCAGGTCGTCTACGCCCCCGGCCCCGACGCCGCCCGGCGCGGCCTCTACGCCAAAGCCGCCGCCTTTCAGGCATTGGGGCTGGAAGTAAGCCTCTGCGGCGAGATTTAGCTTGTCAGGCACCGGCGAAGATGCTATACTCTTTTCTATGACGATACCGCTGATTGCAGACGCCGACAATCAAATTGCAGACGCCGACAATCAAAAGCTGCGCGGCGGCTACTACATGCCCAGCGTCATCGCCGAGTTTCTTGCAAAGTGGGCGATCTAGTCGGCGTCGGACGAGGTGATGGAGCCGAGCTGCGGCGACGGCTCGTTGCTGGCAGCCGCCGCCTCGCGTCTGCTGTGTTTGGGTGCTTCTCCGGCAGACGCTGGAAGACAGCTTCAAGCCACCGAGCTGTATAAGTCGGAAACAGTCTTGGCTCGGCGGCGCTTGGAGAGTTCAGGCGAACTCGGCAGACTGTTCGATACGTCAGTCGGCGCGGCACTTGCTGCAATGCTGGGCGGGGTGTCCATTAAAACACCATCGGCAACCGCACTCACTCCGCCCAAGCCGGACTGCGTAGAGGTTGGACCGGTTCGGATTATCGGCGGGGTGCGGCCGCAAAATTTTGATGTCGGCTACCGGCCTGACGGTGTCCGGTTCGCGTATGACAGCAAAACCCTGAACGGTGCCAAGAGCGTCGGCAAAAATTGGCAGAACATAATCAATGACCTAGCGACTGAGGCGACGACGGTGCATAGCCGCTTTCCTCGTGCTGTCGTTGCCTTCATGGTCATTGTCCCGGAACCGTGCTTAGGGGAGCCGCAGCGGTCGGCAATGGTGGAAACGCTGGAACGGCTGGCCCGCCGTCAGAAGGTCGAAGATTCGGATTACATGGCGGAAGCCATCTCGCTGGTGGTTTGGAACCCGGACGATGGCAGTATCAGCAGCAGCATCCCTGCCCCGGAGTCGCCGCTGCGGATTGAGAAGTTCTCAATTCAAGTCGAGACTGCTTATGTCAGCCGTTACAAGGGGCTTCCACCGCATGCGGCGTGGAGCATAGTGGCTTAAGACACAGAGGAAAGATGGGATCAATACTTTATGCGTCATTTGATTGGAACTTTGTCGTCGCTTGCACTTTTGACTCTGGCGCTGACCGGCTGTGCGGCGCAGACGGCGCAGACTGTCGTTCTGGAAGGGGCAAGCCCGGCGCAGCAGCACGGCTCGACGGGGGAAGATAAGAAGGCGGCGTCGCCTTACGGGCGTGTGCTGGGCATGAACTGGGGCAGCCATGTCGGCGACTTTGCCGAGTATCGGTTTACCGAAGCTGCCGCCGTGTCGCCCGCGCTTTTGACCCTTCGCTATGCCCGCGACACCGCCGGGACAAGCCATGTGCAGGTGAGTGTGGACGGGAAAGCCGCCGGCAGCGTTCAAGTCCACGCCACCGGCGGGTGGGGCGACACGGCGGCACAGTTTACGACGGTTTCGGTCGCGCTTCCCGCGCTGTCCGCCGGGCCGCACGCGCTCCGGCTGACGATCCCAGCGCCTACCCCGCCGGCTGTCCCAGCGCAAGCAAAAATGCAGACCCTGCCGCCGGTTCCCGTGCTGGATTTGGTCGGCAGCCGCACGGACAAGAACACGGTCGGACACGGCAAAAATGTCGCCCTGTATACAGGCTCGCCCTCCCTCTTCTTTTACGCCACCCAGAACATGACCGACGTGTTTTCTGCCGCCGACGGCGCGACCTTGCAGTGGTTCCCCGATTATGTGCTGGTGAAGCCATCGGGAAGCGCGGATTCGGACGCGGGGAATGTCAACCTAGACAGCCTCACCATCGGCTCCGGCACGGCCCCGGCGGCAGAAAACGCAGGCACGTCCGGCGTCTTCGAGCAGCGCCAGGTCTGTGTCACGACCGAGGACGTCGTGGTCTCCCGCGTCTTTGTCACGAACTCCACTCAGGCCGCCGTGACTTATCCTGTCACGGTAAAAGGCGACTGCCGCCGGTCGGCGGACTTCCGGGCGGGACCGGGCGGCACGAAAGAGACAAAGCGCGACGGTAACTTTGTGCTGATGACCGACCACAATGTCTTTCCCGGCAAGCTGGCAAACGGTTTGTCTCTCGCAGTCGGCGGCACGGCTGCGCCGACAAGCGCCGATACGGACACGCCAGGGGCGTACACGCTGACTTATGCTCTCACCGTTCCGCCGGGGAAAACCAAGTCCATCGTGCTGGCCTGCGCGTTTGATCCCAATCCCGCGCTGGCGTCGGCGCACCTGCGGGCCGCGCTCGGTGAGAAAGACCCGCTGGAACAGAACCGGCAGGATTGGAAGAAGTTCTACGCTGACGAGGTCCCAGCGTTCACCTGCTCCGACCCCGGCCTGTCGGAGCTGTATGCGTTCCGCTGGTTCCTGCTGCTGTTTTCGCGGGCGGGCGGCGATCTCGGCTACTTCAAGTACCCCGTGGACATGGAAGGCCGGCAGGCGTTCCAGACCTACTGCTGCTACAGCGCCCCGTTTATGGCGTTTGACTTGAACTGGCAGGACGACCCAAGCGCGGGGTTCGGGCAGATCGCCAACCTGCCGTTCGTGGCCTACTCCGACGGGCGTTTCCCCTGGTACACCACGCCGGAGACAAACCGTGTTCCCGTCAGCCACGCTTCGCTGACCGGCCAGTCGCTGATGCCGTGGGCGGCGTGGAAGTTCTACCAGATTCACGGACGCAAAGATTTAATCGCCCAAATCTATCCCGGCATGAAGAAGAACATGGACTGGTGGATCAAGGACCGGGACCCTGACTCAAGCGGCCTGTTCCGCATTGAGGACCAGTTAGAGACGGGCATGGACGACCTGAACCGCCGCTGGAAACAAGGCAAGCCCGCCCGCTACCAGGCGATTGACGCCACCAGCTATGCGATTCTAAACCTCAAAGCCGTCGCGAACATGGCCGGGGTGCTGGGGCAGACGAAAGACGCGGCGTACTACTCCGCTTATGCCGCGAAGTCCATCCATGCCCTGAACACGATCCTGTGGGACCCCGCCTTGCAGCGCTACCGGGACCGCAGCCCGGAGACCGGCGAGCGGACCGACTACAATTCGCTGACCATCTTTTACCCGATGTTCGCCGATGCGATGACCAAAGCCCAGCTTCCCGAAATCTCGCGGTATCTTTTGAACCCGAAAGAATATGCGACGGCATATCCCGTGCCGGCCTTGTCCCAGTCCGACCCGGAGTTCGACCCGGTGCATCGCTACTGGGCCGGGCCGACTTGGCCCGCGACCAACTCGCATGTGATGGAAGGCTTCGCCGAGACCGCCAAGCGCCTCGACCGAAGCAAGCTGCCGGCGGCCGCCGCGCTGTTCCACAGGATCGCCGCGCTCCAGCTCCGGCCCCGCGCAGACTTCTACGAGCATTACAACTCGCTGACCGGCGAGCCGGAAAGCGGCTTCCGGGACTACATGCACTCGTGGTGGATTGACGCGATCATCCGGCAGGCAGCGGGCCTGACCCCGCAGGACGACGGCAGCTTAGTAATTGACCCACTGCCGCTGGGATTGACCCATTTCGCCCTGCGGGGCGCTCCCTACCGAGGACACCGGGTAGACGTGCTGTGGAACGAGCCGCAGGCCGGCCAGGGTCTGACCGTCCGCGTAGATGGCAAGACGCGCAGCCATCAGCCGAGCTTCGTTCCCGGTGGCCCGCCGCTGACACTTTCGGCGGGGGCGGTAAACGGCGAAGCAAAATAAAAGGGCGAACACAAGGTTCGCGCCCTACATTCCGAACAGACGCCGTAGGAGCGAATCTTGTGTTCGCCCTTCTTCTCCTGGTCGCCCCTACCGCCACAAAACGCGCACATCTACGACGCGCATCCCGGCGGCATGGGCGGCGACGATGCCAGGGTCGCCGTCTTCGTACACGATGCAGTCTGCGGGAGAAACGCCGAGCATCTCGGCGGCTTTGAGGAAAATGTCGGGCGCAGGCTTGCCGTGGGTGACATCTTCGGCGGTCACGACTGCGTCAAACAGCGGGCGCAGGCCGACGGTGTCGAGTGTTGCATGGACCACCGAGCGCAGGCCGCCGGACGCGACTGCCAGAGGGACTTTACCGTGGTAGGCGCGGGCAATGTCGGCGACTGCTGTGATTTCTTTGATGTCGTGCAGCGCGTCCACATACATTTGTTCTTTGACTTCTACAGTTTTTGGGATGTCCAAAGCGTAGCCGAAGTCCCGGTTCAGCGCTTCAATAATTGCCGCTGAAGTCACCCCCGCGTTCTGGTAGAACCGCTCTTCGGTGATATCCCCGCCGCCTGCCCGGAGCGCCGCCACCCAGGCGGTGAAATGCCCCGGCATGGTATCAGCCAGCGTACCGTCACAGTCGAAAATCAGCGCCGAGAACGGCTCCGGTGGAGCGATGCTGCTTGTGTTCATAGTTGTGATAAATCCAGTCCTGTTTGTCTAATGGCCGCCCGAGAATCCTATACCCGTATCTGTCAGCGACAATGTGAGGGACTACGCTCGCCGGCTCGGCTTTTGCGGCGAGGCGGCGTGTTCCAAGCTTGCCTGGCGCTCGGCGGTCAGGAGGGCGTAGACTTCGGCGTGGAGGGCGTAAAACTCTGGGGAGGTGCGGAGAGATGGGTCGCGGTCCGGGCCGAACGGGACGGCAATCTCGGCTTTCAGGCGTCCGGGCCGGGCGGTCATCACGAAGATGCGGTCGCTGAGAAAAACGGCCTCGTCAATGTCGTGCGTGATAAACAGCGTGGTCGTGCGCTCCCGGCGGCGGATGCCGAGCAGCAGCTCCTGCATCGTAATCCGGGTCTGAGCGTCCAACGCGCCGAACGGCTCATCCATCAGCAGAATGCGCGGGGCATTGGCAAGAGCGCGGGCAATCGCGACCCGCTGGCGCATGCCGCCGGATAACTGCTTCGGGAAGTGGTCGCGGAACTCGGTCAGCCCGACGGCGTCTAAAAAATACTCGGCGAGACGCGCCCGCTCGGCCTTTTTGACCCCGCGCTGCTTCGGCCCGAACTCGACATTGCGGCGCACGGAAAGCCACGGGAACAGGGTGTAGGCTTGGAAGACCATGCCCCGCTCGGCCCCGGCGTCGAACACTTCTTTGCCGTCGAGCAGTACCGACCCGCCGGTCGGCGGCACCAGCCCGCCGACCATGTGCAGCAGGGTAGATTTGCCGCAACCCGACGGCCCGACAATGGACACCAGCTCGCCGGTACTGACCGTGAGCGAAGTCGGCTCCAGCACGGTCAGCGTCCCATCTTTGGCAGGGTACTCTTTGCACAGCCCATCGAGCTGCAAAATCGGCGGCGTGTCGGAGATTGTCTCGGTCATGCTTAGTTGACTTTCAGCGCATAGTCGTAGGGCGGCTGCTTGCCTTCGCCTTTTTGAGCGGCGGCGCGGACAAAGCGCGGGTCTATGGCCCCGGCGTAGTCCGGCAGCGCGGGCTGGCTTGGACCGAGCAGGAACTGCCCTATCTGGCCGCCGCTGCTGTACAAGGAAGTCGGCTTGGCAGTTTTTGTAAAGGCCGCCGACGCTTCGGACGCATCAAAAACCCGTGTTCCGGCGATGAACTTCTGATAGAATTCGGGCCGGGACTTGGTGCGGGCCGCCATGATCTTCACCGCCTGGTCGGGGTGCGCCCGCCACCAAGCCATCATGTCGTACCAAGAGTCCACAATCGCCTGGATATCCTGCGGACGGGCGGCGATGACCCCGGACTGGCAGACCAGAAGATCAGGAATGAGGCCGGGCAGGGCGCGGCTGTCGAACAAAACATGCGAGCCAGGCAGGTTATCCAGAATCTGCGTCTTGTTCGGCTCCCAGACCGCGACCGCATCTACTTTGTGGGCAATGAGTGCGCCGGGACAGTCCTGAACCTTGAAGTTGACATAGGAAATGTCTTTCTCGGTCATGCCGTTTGCCGCCAGGGCTTTGTCTAAAAGAAACTGCTCAACGGTCCCCTGCTCGGTGGCGACTTTCTTACCCTTCAAGTCTTTGATGGAATGGATTTCCGCGCCCGCGACTACGGCGTCGTTGCCCGCCGAGTTGTCGTTGATCAAGACGGCTTTCTGCGCCGATGGGCCGGACCCAAGCGACGGCAGCGTGTCGCTCCAGGTCTGGCAGTTGGCGTCGATCTGCCCGGCGGATAGGGCCGCCAGCGAGTCGGAGTAGTTCGGAAACCAGACCAGCTTGACATTGACATGGTGCTTTCTGAAGAAGCCCTGCTTGTCGGCGATGTCCCAGCAGGTCCAGCCCGGCCAGTCGGAGTAGCCGATGGTGATCGGCCCACTCGTGCTTGCCGCAGACGCGGCGGCGGCAGCCGGGGTTTCGGTAGGAGGTGTGCCGGTCTTCGCACCGCAGCCCGCGAGTAGCAGCGCGGCAGCGAAGCAAATAGTCTCAGGAAAATAATTCTTCACGGGGCGTACTCCTGTAAGCGAGGCCGCAGGCCGAGAACGGCGAGCGCGGCCACAGCAAAAAACGCCGGCACGGCCAGAATATCGTACCCGGCCTGACGCCGGGTGCCGTCCGCAGCGGCGTCGTCGAACGCTTTCTGGTCAGCGGCAAGCGTTTGGCCCAGCACCTCATTGAGATTGTTGAAGGCTGCCTGGTGCTGACCGGACTGCGTGCCGACACAAAACGCGACCGCGCCGCCGTGGTTGCCGCCGTTCTCCAGCGCCCGCAGCCGCCGGTCGGTGCCGCTGTAAACCGCATACGCGGTCCTAATCTCCTGCCCATCCGCCAGCTTACTAGCCGTATCGGTGAGATGCCCGGCTTGAGCCGCATAAAGCTGCTCATACTGGGGGGCCTGCGGCGTGTCCATCAGCCAGCGGCTTTCTTCGGAGTTCATGTCAAACGCCGTCGCCCGCGTTTCCCACAAGCTGGACACCGAAGCAAAGGCGCTGTTGACCGCACCCAGCGTGTTCTGCTCCCGCGTCCACAGCGATGACGTATACCCCAAAAAGATAAGCGTAAGAAGAGTCGCGCCGAGCAGGGGCAGGCTGAACGCTCGGTGGGTCAGCCGGAACAAGAAAATCTGCACAGCAATCAGCAGACCGACCAGGAGCAGACCGGCGACCCACAGCAAAGCCAGCGTGACTTTCGAGGCGCTCTGCTGCCGCTGGAACGCCGCTTGCAGTGTACGATCACCAGCTTGCCGGAGCGCGTCAGCGGCGGGCAGCAGCGTATCGTGCATCTCGCTGTGGGTCATGCGGTACACCAGGCGCGATCCCGGCTCGCCGCGCAGGTGCAGGAGCCGGGCCTGCGCGACATCGGTTTCATACGTTCCCAGCGCGTCGGCCAGTGCTTCCAGCGGCTGCCGTGCTTTCGCGCCGCCCGTCAGGGTCCGGGCCGCCTGCGCGAGGTTTTCCGTCGCCTCAACCCGGCGGCTTTCGTAGTGGTCGTCGGCCTGCTCCTGCGCGACGCCCGGTGGCAGCAGCAGGACCTGGGCGGCGGATGCATCCATGTCCGACAAGTCCGCCTTGATTTGCTGGGCGACAATGATGCTCGGCGCAGCCTCATAGCCGACGGTCTGGAGCGCCTGCCGCCGCTGATTTGCCCCGACTAATGCGATAAGAAGAAGTAGCAGTGCCGCCAGCCAGAGCGCGGCCAGCACCGCTTCCAGCCGCCGGGGCGTCGGCCAGCGATGAGCTGCCGGGGGTGTTTTCGCGGGATTTGTCTGAAGGGCCGCAGAGGGTTTCGGCGGCAAGGCAATGGTTGTTCCCATAAGTGTTCTGACACAGCCGCCGCAATTAAGTTGCAGCCGGTTTTAGAAACAGTGTAGTAAGCAGAAAAAGACCCTGCCCTAAACGGCAGGGCTTTAAAGGGCAAGCCCCCGCCTGCGCGGGCGACCAGCTTCGCTGGATTTTCATGCCCGCGCTCTCCAAGTCGCCAGTGCGGAAGGCGGGGAGTTGCACTTTTAAAGCACGGGGGACTCAGCCCCGTGTGTCTGGTTTCTGTACAGTCCTCAAATACGCCCGCCAGCCGCCAAAAGAAGTGATCTCAACCGCAGTCTCAACCGCGAACGGCTCGCAAACAAAGCCGCTCACCGGAGACCCGTCGGCAAGCTCGACGCTGCCGATGCCGAGCGGTGCGGGGATGGCGGCGACGAAGGAGCCGAAGTGCTGGGTCGGCATCGCCCAGACTTCCACTTCGATGCCGGGACCGTCGAAACCGGGCGAGCGGACTAAACCGGGCTTCGGCGGCATCGTATTCGCCAGGGCATAGAATTTGTAGCCGTTTGACGTCTTAGTCGTCTTAACGAGCCGCGCTCCGCGTTCCGTAAGCTGCTTATTCAGAGGCTGACCAGTGAGATGCGCTCCGACAACCGCCAGCAGAACACACCCTGGCGGCGTCTTTGGGGACGTGAGTGGGTTGGTCTGCGCCAGAAGTGTCGGCAGACCACCGAGTGTTTTCCCTGAAACGCGGTGCAGGCGGTCGGCGACGGCCAGCAAGGCCATGTCTGACCCGGCGGGGCCGATGAGCGAGACGCCGAATGGCAGACTGTTCGCCCGGAAGCCGGCGGGCAGGGCAATGGCGGCCATATCCAGCAAGTTGACGAAGTTCGTGTAATAGCCTAAATTGGAGTTCAGACGGATTGGCTCAGCTTCGACTTCGGCCTTTGTAAAGATCGTACCCGTCGTCGGCAGCAGCAGCACGTCTGCCGTGTCCCAAACGGCGTCCGTCTGACGCCTCAGCGCTTCCAGTTGATACTGCGCCGTGTAAGCGTCTACGGCGCTCCATTTGGCCGCGCCGCCGATGATGCCGCGTACCGTTGGGTGCATCTCGTCCGCGCGGGCGTCATAAAAGTCTTTGATGGCCGCCAGACGCTCCGCGACCCAGGGACCCGCATACAGCAGCGCGGCGGCTTCCTGAAATGGCTGGAAGTCAAACTCGATTTGTGTCCCGCCGAGCGACCCCAGCTCGTGGATGGCGGCTTCATATAAAGGCTGCGCTTCGGCATCGCCGAAGAACTCCCACTGCTTCCGGCGCGGGATGCCGAAGCGGAACGGGCCACCGAGCCAGGGCGACGGGGCCTCTGCGGCGAGCCGCGAGTAGGGATCGGCAGTGTCAAAACCGCGTGCAGCCTGAAAGACAGAGCTGGCATCGGAAGCTGTCAACGCAAAAATCGAGACACAATCGAGCGACCGGCAGGCGGGAACGACGCCGGCAGTGCTGAGGACACCGCGCGTCGGCTTGAGGCCGACCAAATTGTTGAACGCCGCCGGGACCCGCCCGGACCCCGCTGTGTCCGTGCCGAGCGCAAACGACACCAGCCCACTTGCAACCGCGACGGCCGACCCGGAGCTTGAGCCGCCGGAAATATAATCAGCATGAAAGACGCTGGAACATGCCCCATAAGGTGAGCGTGTCCCGACAAGCCCGGTCGCAAACTGGTCCATGTTTGTCTTGCCGACCAAAATCGCCCCGGCGGCTTCCAGCCGCCGTACCACTGCCGCCGTTTCCTGCGCGGTGTAGGCAAATGCCGGGCAGCCTGCCGTCGTTTCCATGCCTGCGACATCCATGTTGTCTTTGACCGCAAACGGCACACCGTACAGCGGCATCTTGGCCCGGTCGCCCTGCCCGACTTCCGCCGCCCGCGTCCGCACGGTCTCACGCGGCACAAGCGAGATCCAGACCGGGTTCAGGTCGGTTTCTTCGATGCGGGCATAGACGCGGTCCAGCACGGATACCGGCGTTTCGCCGCCGTCGTAAGCGGCTTGCAGGGCAGTCAAATCTAAGCGTGACGGGTTCATTAGTTGGTTCCATGAGAAAAGAGCGAGTTCGGGACCCGGCGTTGATAAGAACCCGGCATTGAAATGCCAGGCTACTCTTGAATGAAAGTCGCTCCGCGACTAAATGCCGAAGGCATTCTGCTCTTCAGTCCCGTAGGGACTTTGATGCAAAAGTAGCCCGGCACTTCCAGTGCCGGGTTTCTGACAATGCTGGGTTTCGAATGACCGTGCCGGTTCTGCTCTCTCAAAACTGCGTCCTCAAAACAATCATCCTCTGCCCATGCGAGATTAGCGCATCAGGCTTGGTCAAAATCTCTTCAATTACACCGGCAGACGGGGCTGTGACCGACCATTCCACCTTCATCGCCGACAGAACCAGCAGGGTTTCGCCTGCGCTCACAGTCTGGCCCGCTTCCACTAATACTTTCCAGACACTCGACGCCATCGGGGACACGACCGCGTCGCAGCCTTCCGGGAGGTCGGAATGCGCCACCGGCTCGACATCTTCCTCGGCTTCATCGCCCAGCGCCTGCCCGGCGGCGACCCAGCGGGAGCGCTCGGCGGCAAAGGCTTCCTGCTGACGCGCCCGGCTTTGCGCGGTTTCGTCTTGAATGGTTTCCAAAAACGCCAGGTAGTCCCGGTAGCGGAACTCAGCCGGCTCAATGGTCAGCGGCGCTTCGCCGTGCGGGAAGGCTTCGCGCATCTCCAGTAGCTCGGCGGCGCTGACCGGATAAAAGTGGATTTGGTCGAAGGGGCGCAGCAGCCAGGGCGTCCCCGGAGCAAACTCGCGGGTGCTTTTGTAGGTGTTCCAGACCTGGGTAGTGCGCCCAAACAACTGGTAGCCGCCCGGCCCTTCCATGCCGTAAATGCACAGGTACGCCCCACCGATGCCGACCGCGTTCTGCGGGGTCCAGGTGCGGGCGGGGTTGTATTTGGTGGTCACTAAACGGTGCCGGGGATCGAGCGGGGCAGCGACGGGAGCGCCGAGGTAAACGTCGCCGAGGCCCAGCACCAAATAGCGGGCGTCGAAGACGATTTTGCGGACATCTTCCATAGAACTGAGGCCATTGATGCGGCGGATGAACTCGATGTTGTCGGGACACCACGGCGCGTCGGGCCGGACCGACTGCATATATTTCTCGGCGGCAAGCCGCGTTTGCGGGTCGTCCCACGACAGCGGCAGGTGCAGTGTCCGTGACGGCACTACAATGTCTAAGTTTTGCGGGATCGCCCGCTCGGCGGCATGGAGCGCTTCCAGCAGCGCCTCGCGCGGCAGGCGGCGCGTGTCGTAATGGACTTGCAGGCTGCGGACGCCGGGCGTGATGTCCGCAATGCCCGGCAGTGACATCTTCTGAAGCCGCTCTTCTAAAGCGTGGACGCGCAGGCGAAGCGATAAATCTAAGACGTTCGGGCCGAACTCGATCAGCAGCGAGCGGTCGCCGTCGGCGCGGGTTACGACCGAAGGCGTACTCAGCGTTGCCTGCCGAGCCGCTAGGATTGCAGGTTCCTTCGGCAGCGCGTCACCGTCTGGCAGAAGCGGCAGCGGGGAGACCAGCGAGTCAATGGCGGCGTCTAACTCTGCTGACAGCTGCTCGGCTTCGGCGTAAGTGACGGCCTGAAAGCGCACGGTGTCGCCGGGCCGGAGCTGGCCCATCTTCCACAGCTCGGCATCAATAATCGTTGCCGGGCAGACAAAGCCGCCCAAACTGGGACCGTCGGGACCCAGCAAAATCGGCATATCGCCGGTGAAGTCAACGGTGCCGACCGCATACGCATTGTCGTGGATATTCGACGGATGCAGGCCCGCCTCCCCGCCGTCGGGCCTCGCCCACAACGGCTTCGGGCCAATCAAGCGGACCCCGGTACGGTCGGAATGGTGATGCACTTTCCAGTCGGTGCTAAACAGCATGTTAATATCGGCGTCTTGGAAAAAGTCCGGCGCCCCATGCGGCCCGTAAAGAACTCCGATGCGCCAGACGTTCGAATAGGCCGGGATTAAAGACGGCGGCAGTGTTATCCCAGCCCGTTCCAGCCCCGCGCCCGGCGCCTGTAAATGCAGGACATCGCCGCTTCGCAGCGCCCGCCCGTCATGCCCGCCGAAGCCGCCGAGCAGGAACGTACTGCGGCTGCCCAAATAACCGCCCGCTTCCAGGCCGCCGCCGACCGCAAGGTACGCCCGCAGGCCCGATCCGTTCGCAATGCCGATTTTCAGGACTGCGCCTGCTTTAACGGCAATGGCCGACCAGAACGGCACGGGGACTCCGTCCAGCGTCGAAACCATCGGAGCGCCGCACAGCGCGAACACGGCGTCGCAGCCGAAGCGCAGCTCCGGGCCGGACACGGCGATCTCTAAACCCGCCGCCCCGGCGGCGTTGCCGACCAGCCGGTTTGCCAGGCGCAGCGCCATGCTGTCCATCGGCCCCGACGGCGGGACGCCGACATTCCA
The DNA here is from genome assembly GCA_965213825.1 of Capsulimonadaceae bacterium. Taxonomy (GTDB): domain Bacteria; phylum Armatimonadota; class Armatimonadia; order Armatimonadales; family Capsulimonadaceae; genus JANXMY01. Next base: position 335,033 of record CBDCAE010000003.1, on the reverse strand, counting down.
GTAGCCGAGCCGCCCCGGATAGTCCTGAAGGGTAGTCTGTGTCCCGCCCGAAACCACTTCAATCGCCGTGCGCGTGTAGGGACGTGACAGAAACGAGGTCGTGACCGCGCCTGCCCTCAGCTCAGGAGAAGCACACACTTGGCGCAGGTAGTCCAAGTTTGTTTCGATGCCGTCAAGCTGCGTTTCCGCCAGCGCGTCCTGTAGCGCCGCCAGGGCCGCAGGCCGGTCTGCGCCGGTCGCGATCATCTTGGCGAGCATCGGGTCGTAATAGGGTGTAATCTCCGTGCCGGGTTCCACCCACGTTTCCACCCGGACGCCGTCCGGGAACCGCACGTGGGTCAAGCGCCCGATACTCGGCTGAAAGTTTTGGCCGGCATCTTCGGCGTACAGCCGGGCTTCGACCGAGTGGCCGCGCGGGGACAAATTGAATGAAGAGAGAGGCGGCAGGTCGCCCGACGCAAGGCGCACCATCCAGGCCACTAAATCTACGCCGTAAACTTCTTCTGTGACCCCGTGTTCCACTTGCAGGCGTGTGTTGACTTCCAAGAAGTAGAAGTTTTGGGCCGCGTCATCATAAACAAACTCGACCGTTCCCGCCGACCGGTAGCTGACAGACTTGCCGAGCGTGACGGCAAGCGTGGACAGCCGGGCGCGGGTCTGCGGCGTCAGGCCCGGCGCGGGTGTTTCTTCGATGACTTTCTGGTTGCGCCGCTGCACCGAGCAGTCCCGCTCGCCGAGAGCGATCACTTCCCCGCGCCCGTCGCCGAAAATCTGCACCTCCAAGTGCCGCGCCTGTTCGATAAAGCGCTCCAAGAACGCCCCGCCGTCGCCGAACGCGCTTTGCCCCTGCCGCACAACCGCCGCCCAGGCTTCGGCCAGTTCTTCAGGCTTGCGGCAGAGCCGGATGCCGATGCCGCCGCCGCCCGCCGTGCTTTTCAGCATGACCGGGTAGCCGATGCGCCCCGCCGCGTCCCGCGCCTCTTCGGGTGACGCCAGCAGGCCCGTTCCCGGCAGCAGCGGGACTCCGAGGCGCTCCGCCGCCGCCCGCGCCGAATGCTTGTAAGCAAACGCCCGCATCTGGTCCCCGGTCGGGCCGAGAAAGGCCACCCCTGCCGCATCGCAGGCGTCGGCGAAGTCCGGGTTCTCGCTGAGAAAGCCGTAGCCGGGATGGATTGCCTCAGCGCCGGTCTGCCGAGCCGCCGCAAGAATGGCATCAATGGAAAGGTAGCTCTGCGCCGCCGTGGCCGGACCGATCCGCACGGCTTCATCCGCCTGTGCGACATGCTGGGAAAAACGGTCGGCGTCGGAATACACGGCAACCGACCGGACGCCAAGCGTCTTCAATGTCCGCAAGACGCGGCAGGCGATCGCGCCCCGGTTTGCGACCAAGACTTTACGAAACATCGGCGGCGTCCCAAATCAGCACCTGCACCGGCGTCGGGTTGTAAGCATTGCACGGGTTGTTAAGCTGCGGGCAGTTTGAGATCAGTGCAAGCACGTCCCGCTCGGCCCGCATTTCCACATACTTACCGGCCTCCGAGATGCCGTCTTCAAAGGTCAGGCCGCCGTCGGGCGTGACGGGGACATTCATAAAGAAGTTGATGTTGTTCGGGATGTCCCGCTTTTCCAGACCGTTGCCGGCACGAAGCAGGGCAGTTAAAAAGCTCTGCCGGCAGGCGTGCATGTTGGCTTTGTCCAGCGCATAGCGGACTTGATTGCTCTCAGTGGAACAGGCCCCGCCAAGCGTGTCATGCCGCCCGCAGGTGTCGGCGGTGATCGTCAGCAGGACAGTGTTTTTCGACGACATCAGCCGCGTCCCCGTCGTCAAGTAGATGTTGTTCTGGGCGCGGATCGTGTTCTGGAAATCGTACCTGTCGGCAGTGTCTACAGCGTCATAAAAGAGTGTATCTACAGCTTGATTGCCTTCCAAATCCACGATCCGAAATGTCTGGCCTGCGCCGATGGGGTGCAACCAGGACTCACCCGCCGGGATGATTTGGCTATAGACCGCATCCACCGGGTCAAGCGTACTGGGAACAAGAAGAAAGCCGCTCATAAGAAATAACGCTCCGTCAGGGTAAAGCCGCGCCCGTTTTCGGAGCAGGACAGGCGGCAGGGATCATCGGCGGCGGGCGGTAGGACACGCTTGACGGCGAGAGGCACGGGCTTTGGGGCGTAATTCGGGCTTGGGTCCAGCGGGTGCGGGCAGGAGTTCAAGATCACCAGGACGTTCATCTCAGCCCGCAGCTCGACAAAGCTGCCGGGCGGGGAATGGTCCGGCTGGTAAGTCATGCCGCCGTCCTCGCCGACCGTCACTTTGCTGAAAAAGTTGATGTTTGGGGACAGGTCGCGCAGGCCGAGGCCGTACTTTTCCAGCTCAATGAGAAAGCTGTCGCGGGCGTTCTGGTGGAAGTCATTGTGGGCTTCCTGATACCGCACCGCACCGTATTTGGCTTCGACCTCTGCCGCGCCCAAACAGCCGCAAAGGGCATCGTGCCAGCCGAGCGTGTCGTGTGTGACGGAACACAAAACCCGGCCCATATCAGAATAAAGCGCAGAGTTTAACGTAATCCGCGCGATATGCTGCGCTTTCAGCGTGTCGGGGAGGTTCAAGCGCTCGACCGGGCAGTCGGCGTTGTAAAGAATGGCCCCAACATTCGCGCCGCCGCCGGTGTCAGTGAGCCGCAGGGCTGTCCCACGCTTCAGGACGTGCGACCAGGCCGCGCCGGGCAGGAGTAGGTCTTCAAAGAGGGGGATGTCGTCCGGCATGAAAAGGCTTCCTTCGTCTGCAAAGAAGCTCGCCGGTGAGCTGAAGTCAGTATACAAGCACGGGGCAGCTTTGTCAAGCCCGCCCAATAAAAGACTTTGATAATCAACGAAAATCGGCAATCGCAGCGCTGAAATGGCGAAAAACGTCAAATCAGGCTGACGGCTGAACGCCCCAGTCATAGGCGTACTTGATCATCTTCACGACTTGAAGCGACTCGATCCGCTGAATGCCGGGGAGCTTGCTGAGCCGCTCATGCAGAAACGCCAGCAGGTCGGCGTTGGAGTGGAACCAGGCTTCCGTGACGACATCATACGACCCCAATGTCACGCCAGCGAACCGAATTTCCGGCATGGCGAGCAGCGCATCTTGAATTTCCGTCAGGCGGCTGTGGTCAATTTGCAGGCCCAGAATGGCGACGACATGGTAGCCGAGTGCGAACGGCGGGGCGACGGCAACAATCTTGACGATTTGATGATGCAGCAGCCGGTCTACGCGGCGGCGGACTGTCGGCTCACTGCTGCCGACGAGCAACGCCACTTCGGCATTGGTCAGGCGGGCATTCTCCTGCAAGATGGCGATGATTTTGTGGTCCAGCGTGTCCAGTCGGAGCGGGGCGTCTTTCGCGGCTTCTCCGTTCGTGGCGTTTGTCATGCGTTTCTGCCTTTGCTGCTGACGATTTTCGTCAGTATAGCATGGAGGCCACTGTTTTGCGTCAGCAGGCGGCAGAAACGTCAATTCGAGGCTTGACAGGCTGCCGGAAAGTTTGTATACTGACACTGCCTCACCGCTGAGGTCCCCCGGAGCATGGCGCTCTCCCCATTCGGTTCGGCTTCGTGCCGTCCCCTTCGAAAAGGAGCGTTTTATGCGTTTTACCCGTTGTCTTCTCGCCGGTTCTCTGCTCGCTGCCCTGGCGCTTTCTGGCTGCGGGCCGAAGCAGTCTGGCACTTCTACTACCTCCACGGCGGCCGGCGCATCGGACACCACTGGGGCCGTGACCATCGGCTATTCGGACTGGCCGGGCTGGACTGCCTGGGCCATCGCCGACAAGCAGGGCTTTTTCAAGAAGCACAATGTCAACGTCAAGCTGGTCTGGTTCCCGAACTATACGGACTCTCTTAATGCGTTCGCGGCGAACCAGGTAGACGCCAACTGCCAGACATGGAGCGATACGATGGGACCGCTGGCGCAGGGGCAGGCCGCCAAAGCCGTCCTGATCAACGACAACTCGGCAGGCAACGACGCCGTGGTCGCCGGACCGGGCATCAATTCTATCAAAGATTTGAAGGGCAAAAAAGTCGCCACCGAGCTGGGGACCGTCGAGCAGTTTCTTTTAGACAAAGCCCTGGCGGCAAACGGCATGACCGAAAAAGACATCACTTATGTCAACATCAAGGTCCAGGACTGCCCCGCCGCGCTGATTGGGAAGCAGGTGGACGCGGTCGCGGTTTGGGAGCCGAACAAATCTCAGCTCCTTGCGAAGCTGCCCGGCTCGCACGTCATCTTCGACAGCCGCGCCCTGCCCGGCCAAATCCCCGACCTGCTGGTGTTCCAGTCTAAATATGTCTCCGCACACCCGCAGGACGTGCAGGGCATCGTGGATGCCTGGTACGATTCGATGGACTGGTGGCGCAAAAATCCCGACGCCGCCGTGCAGATCATGGCCGACACTGCCAAAGACCCCGGCACGCCCGCCGAACAAACGGCATTCTACAAGAGCTTCATCAAAGGCACCCGCATCTTCGATGCGACGGAGGCCCAGGCGGCGTTTACTCAAAGCGCCAAGCCGACTTCACTGTATTCCAGCGGGCCGTCCATTGCCCAGTTCCTACTCGGCGAGAAGCAGATCCCAAAGCTGCCCGACTACACGTCGGCGATTGACCCGGAGTTCATCCAGGCCGCCGTCAAAAAAGGCGAAGGTAAGCAGCCGCCCTACGACTACGCGCTGAAAGTGGATTAGGCACCTCCACATGGCAGTCCGCCTCAAAGACCCGGCAGAACAACAGGCGCGGCAGCAGCACAAACGGCACCGGCGCGGCTTGTTCCAGATCGGCGGGGACATTCCGCGCGGCGCTTATCTGCTCATCGCCGCCGCGTCATTTTTGATCCCTGTCGCCGCCTGGTGCTTCCTGTCCTACACAGGCCGGGCGAACGCGCTGATTCTGCCGACCCCGACCCATATGTTCCAGGCCGGATGGGAGATGTACCGGGACGGCGATCTGCTGCCCGACATGAAGATCAGCATCACCCGGATCGGCATCGGCTTTTTGCTGTCTGCCGTGCTTGCCATTCCACTCGGCATTCTGATGGGGGCGTATAAGTTCGCCGAAGCCGCCCACGAGCCGTTTGTCGGGTTTGTCCGCTACGTTCCGGTCCCTGCGCTTATTCCGCTGGTGATGGTGATTGCCGGGATTGACGAACCCGCCAAAATCCTCTTGATCTTTTTAGGCACTTACTTCCAGATGGTGCTGGTGGTCGCCGATGTCACCCGGCAAGTGCCGCGCGACCTGCTGAACGCCGCCCGGACCCTGGGGGCCAATCGCCGGCAGGTGCTGTTCAGCGTTCTCCTCCCCGCTACTCTCCCCGGCCTTTTGGATACCTGCCGGACCATGATCGGTTGGGCCTGGACTTATCTCGTGATCGCCGAAGTCGTCGCCACGTCGTCCGGCCTCGGCTACGCGATCATGAAGGCCCAGCGGTTTTCCCGCGCCGACGAGATTTTTGTCGGCATCTTCATTCTCGGCTTCCTCGGCCTCGCCACCGACATGGTCTTCAAGATCGCCCAGCCTCGCCTCCTTCCTTGGGCCGAAGTGCAGAAAAGCTGATCCCAGGTATAATCTCGAAAAAAGCAGGGCAAAAAGAAGCAGGACAAAATGCCGTTTCGCGATACCATTCAAGATACAAGCGAAGCGCGTTCCGGCGACTGGAAGATGCCAGGGAACTTTTGGAGCCGCCGACACTTGATCCTCAGCGGTCTGATGCCGGTCGTCGCCATGAGCGCGGCGCGATGTACTTGGCAGGCTATGCTGCCGAGTGTCTGCTGAAAGCGTATCTCATTCAGCAGATGAACGCGCAGACATTGTCGGCGGCGGTTTCTATGCTGAATGAACAGCGTGCTCGCCGAGGACTAGAGCCGGTTGAAAACATTGCCCGGTCGGCGGCAGGTCATAAAATTTTGTATCTGCTTCAGCTTACAGATTTGCCGCAGTACCCGGCGTATGATCAAAAAGCCTGGGGGCGGGCTGCTCAATGGCGCTCGTCATGGCGATACGAGACAGAGAATGTTCCACCCTCGGAAGCCGCTGGGTTTTTAGACGACATCCAGGAAGTTGTTGACTGGCTTTCCCCCAAAATCATGTGAAACTGCGATCAGCAGAGGAGAAACTCGTGACTACCCTTTCATTCGATTACGCGCAGATGAGCGCGAGTGTCCGTGAGCTACTTCAAAGAGAGTTCGGGCCGAATGCGGCAATTCGCACCGACGAAGGCAGCTCCGGCAATGTCTATGTTCGTATCGTCTCCGACCGTTTTGACGGCCTGAGCGAGCGTACGAAGCAGGACATGATTTGGGAAACCTTGCATGAAAACTTGAAAGAAGACTCGCAGGCAGTCGCACTAGTGCTGGCGTTCGGCACCGATCAAATCTGATTTCAAGCCGCGAACTCTTTGATGTATCCTGGGTTGAGGCACAAGGAACAAATATGCCTTTAAAGAAAGACCGCAAGTGATTGAAAATAACCGGCAGCTCGCCGCCGGCTTGTTTCAGATGGAGAGCTTCGCAGACACTTTGGAAGGGATGCGCCGCCACGCGCAGGAAGTGGAGCCTTGCGTATTCACCGTCACTTCCGGCGGCTTTGTCAATTTGCTCCGTGAACGGATTGCCGAAGCAAAGGAATATGTCGAAAGTTTGCCCGGCGTTGGAGAACAACCGGAGGCCGAAGGCGGCAGCGCGGCTGACATTGGACAAGAAGCAAGAGGAATGCAGATGCCTGGTTAAACAAGCCGCAGACTCTTTAGTGTGTGCTGATCTGAGGTACTATAAGGGACTAATGCACTCTTCAAGAAGGACGCGAATGATTTCTCACAAAAAGTTTCTGAACAAATCTTTGACGGCGGCAATGTCTGCCGCCGCTGTCGCGCTTGCGCTCACGGCGCAGGCGCAGACCCCACCGATGGGCGGGACGCTGACGCCCATTCGGCCCCCGGCGGTGCCGCTGATTGTTCGGTCGCCGTATGTTTCTACCTGGCAGCCGGCAAGCCGCCTGCCGGGGACCTGGTCCACATTTTGGGCTGGACGCACGAAAGCCATTACCGGCATCGCCCGGATTGACGGCAAGCCATGCTTGTTCATGGGTGCGCCGCAGGCCGATGGTCATGCCCTCGCCCCATTTATGACCCAGACCGGGCTGACCGTCACCCCGACCCAGTCGCGCTACCGATTTGAGACCGGCGGCGTTGCCCTCAGCGTAGATTTTCTCTCTCCGATCGAGCCGGGCAGCCTGCGCCGGATGTCCGTGCCGTTTTCCTACATCTTTGCGTCGGCCCACAGCACGGACGGTAAGCCGCACACAGTCAGTCTCTACTTTGACATCACCGGCGAATGGGCGCACGGCGACGACAATGCGCCGATTGACTGGCGGCGCGGCGATGTCCCCAGCGGGGCTGGCCCGCTGACTGCATTCGCCGTCACGCCCGCCGACCCAAAAGTGCTGGGCGAAGTCAGCGAGTACCCGATGTGGGGCACTGCTGTCTTTGCGGCAGAAAACCAGCAGGGGATGACCACACAGGCCGGACAGGATACGAGGGTCCGCGCGGCTTTTGCCGGCGGCGGCACGCTGGACAACACGGTGGATACCGACCAGCCGCGCCCGATCAATACCCGCTGGCCGGTCTTTGCGTTTGACTTTGATTTGGGACAAGTCGGCCCGACGGCGACAAAGCCGCTTGTGCTGACGCTTGGCGATGTCCGCGATCCCGCCGTCTCTTATCTCGGCGCTCAGGTGCCGCCGCTCTGGAAATCCTACTGGCCGGGCTGGCCGCAGATGCTTACCGAGTTCAACGAGGACGCGGCCAACGCCAAACTCCGCGCCGACAAGATGGACGCGCGGGTGACGGGCGACGCAACGAAAGCGGGCGGCGTGAAGTATGCCGCGCTCTGCACACTGGCCTTGCGGCAGGCGTTCGGGGCGACCGAGATGGTCGGCACGTCGGACAAGCCCTGGATGTTTATGAAGGAGATCAGCAGCGACGGCAACATTTCGACGGTTGACATCATGTATCCGGCGTTCCCGGTCTTTTTGTATGCCGAGCCGAAGCTGCTGCGGTATCAGATGGCCCCACTGTTCGATTACGCCGAGTCTGGCCACTGGCCGCAGCTTTTTGCCGAGCATGACATCGGCGCGGCGTACCCAAATGCCAATGGCCACAATGATGGCAAAGGCGAGAATATGCCGGTGGAAGAGTCGGCGAATATGCTGATCATGACCGCCGCCTACCTGCGCTATGCCCCGAAAGCCGACGCCGCCGCGTATGCGAAGCAGCACTACCGGATACTGAAGCAGTGGGCCGATTACCTGCTGTCGGTGCCGCCGGGCGGCAGCGCCCCAAACGCCCTTGACCCGGCGTACCAGAACCAGACCGATGACTTCACCGGCTCGATTGCCCACAGCGTCAACCTGGCGCTGAAAGGCATTCTAGGAGTCGGCGCAATGGGCCAAGTGGCGTCGTATGCCGGCAACCCCGCCGACGCGGCCAAGTACGGCAGCGCGGCTAAAAGCATGATCGGCAAATGGTCAAAGCTCTCGCAGTCCGCGACAGGGTCGCACCTGACCATGCAGTATATTGAGCCGGATACGCCCCAGAAAGCCGGCTTCACCGACGGCATTGTCGGCCCGCACGCACTGCTCGTGACCGGCGGCGGCGCAGCGCAGGCACCGAAGCCCGCGGTCGACACGACGAAAAGCTACACGGTCTCGGCGTGGGTCAAGATGACCAGCTTGGAGGGCTTTCAAACCCTGGTCGGCATTGACGGCGTCCATGTCAGCGGCTTCTTTTTGCAGTTCCGGGGCGACAGCCGCAAGCTGACCATGAGCGCGGTCGCGCAGGATACTGCCCAGTCGGGCGACACAGCGATTGCCAGCGCAAAGACGCTGGCGGCCCTGAACACCTGGTACCACCTCGCGGGCGTCTATGACAGTGCGGCACAGACACTTTCCCTTTACGTCAATGGCGTCTTGCAGGAAACGGTTCCCTATACTCATGCGTTCCGTGCGAATGGCCCCACGTCCATCGGGCGCGGCTTTTTCAACGCCGGTCCGACCGACTACGCCCACGGCGCGATTGACGATGTTCGGCTGTATCAGTCGGCCCTGTCTGCCGCCGACATCAAGGCGCTGGCCCAGCCCGGTGGCCTCGCCGCGCCGCTGACTGATGCGACACCGACGGCCTATTGGAGCTTTGACGCTGGCATGGGAACGACTGCCGCCGATTTGTCGGGCAATAGCAACGATGCCGCCCTCGACCGCACCGGCATTGACCCGAACGACGCCTGGAGCCTCAAGTACAATGCATTCCCCGACAAAGTGCTGGGCCTCAACCTCATTCCGCAAGCGATCTTGAAAGAAGAAGCCAAGTTCTACAAGGCCAACTTGAAGCCATTCGGTGTCCCGCTTGACATCCGGCACAGCTACACCAAAGACGACTGGGAAATGTGGACGGCGGCTTCCACCGACGACAAGGTGCTGCGCCAGGACTTCATTGACGGCATCTACAAGTTCGCGAACACATCCGACAACCGCGTCCCGTTCGGCGACTGGTATGACACCGTCACCGGCCAGCAGATCGGCTTCCAGGCTCGCCCGGCCGTCGGCGGCATCTTCGCCGTTCTCGACCGGACGGCCCTGACGCCGGGCGGCCTCACCGCTTATCGCAAGACTGCACAGAAAGCCGCCAAGTAGCCGATGCAGGTCATCACCCCCAAACAGCTCGGCCGGCTTCTTTTAAACGTCGCGCTCACCCGGCCCGTGTTTGTTTGGGGGCCGCCCGGCATCGGCAAGTCTGCGTTAGTCGAGCAGTTCGCGCACGATGTCGGGCTGGACTGTGTTTCCCTACTCGGCTCCCAGCTTGCCCCGGAAGATTTGATCGGAGTTCCGCGGATCGTAGACGGCCGCTCGGTCTTCTGCCCTCCGCGCATGATCGCCCGCGACGCGCCTTATCTTCTCTTCGTGGACGAGCTAAACGCCTGCTCATTCGAAGTCCAAAAAGCATTTTATTCACTCATCAATGATCGGCGGCTCGGCGAATACACGCTGCCAACCGGCTCCATCGTGGTCGGCGCGGGCAACCGGGCGCAGGACCAGGCCATTGTCAAGCCGATGTCGTCGGCTTTAATGAACCGGATGCTCCATGTCGAGCTGAAGCCGACGGCGCGGGACTGGCTGGACTGGGCCTACGCCAATGGGGCGCATGAATGGGTCATCGGGTACATTGAGACCCGCCCCGATCACCTTTCGGTCCCGCCCCCAAAAGTCGAAGAAACCTTTTCCACGCCCCGCGCCTGGCACATTCTCAGTGACGCCCTGCGCTCCTACGGTGCCGAGATCACGCCTGCCGAAATCGAAATGCTGGCGGCGGGCGTTCTCAGCGCCGGTCATGCCCGCAGCTTCGCCGCGTTCGTCAAGCAGCTTCAAGGGACGCTGCGGGTCGAGCTGATTTTGTCCGGCGAGCAGCCCTTGCCCCGCGCCGCCGAAGACCGGGACGTGCTGTATTTCATCGTTCAATCCCTCCGCGCCCAGCTTGCGAAAACGCTTCCCCCGGAGCGCGAGAATGTCAAGCCTGCCCACAAGCATTTAGTGAGTCAAGCCAAGCGCGTCTTGGTCGAACTGTGCGACATCTCCGCCGAAATGGCAACCGTCATGGTCGCCGAAGAAACCGGCGATACCGCCCGTCCCCTGCCCGACTGGTTCCTCGTCGAAGTCGTCCGCGACCTCCCCCGCCTCGCCCAGCGCGTCGCCGTGAAAGCGTAAAGTGAAGAGTTTCCCCCGGCCCCCAATTCTGGGGGAGTAACACAGGACAAGCATTGCCTCTTACTCTGGCTCCCCCATTATTGGGGGCTGGGGGGAGTCTCACTCTTAACCCTGCTCTGGCCTTAAACTATGCCTATCACCAATGAAGAATTTGAAGCGACAGTCCGACGCGGCTTAGGCCGGGCCGTCTTGTGGCTGAGGCGCGGCGAAGTCACCGCTAATCGAGACTTCCTCCTTCACGCTTGCACCCGCAATTTGGCTTATTATCTTCAAGGCTCAGAAGACCGCGCCCGATATATGTTCGATATTGTTCAAGCGACCGCTGAGCCGGAGTTCTACTCGCAATTCGTGATGCACTCTTTAGAGGAAGTCAGTGATAACGAAGACGACTGGGATAACGACGAACGCAGTATCAAGCAGATGTACAACTTCGTGGGATTGATGGCGAAAGGTGGCAATCTGACTGCGAAGCAGGCGCTTTACACGTTTTTCGGGAAACATACATCTCAGTCCGATTACTCGTGGGCGGAAGTCATCATGAATGTTGACAGGCTACAGGGATACTTGGCCGTCGTCCATAAATGGCTTAAGTATCCACGGGAAGAAGACGATTATTGGCATGAGGCGCATCTTCTGGAAGATATGGAAAAGCGCTTCGGAGCTGACGAAGTAAAACAAGTGTTGGAAAAGGCTGCACTATCCGAACCGGCTATCGGCGCGTATCTGGCGGAAGTGCGCGAAAAGCAGACGGCGTGGCACACGCGGCAAAACAGAGACTCCCCCCGCTACCGGCCTAATTACGCGGAGTTGCACCGCCGTATCTTCAGCCCCGACGAGCGCAAGAATCACATGGTTTGGGGCCGCTGGGGCGCGACGCTGAGTGAGGACGATGCAGAACGCCTTGCCACTGAACTGCTGGCGGAGACAGATGCACAGCGCTTAGAACGTTACCTGCTCTTATTTCGAGTGCGTCCGTTTCCGCTCGACCATACGCCTTTACTGGCACTCGCTCGAAGCGGGGATCAGCAGGTTATGACAGCAGCTCGTGCCGCTCTTGCACGGATTGAGGACGCCTCTGTTCACGATTTGACGTTAGAGTTAATGGAAACTGACGAGCGGGCCTGGGAGTTAGTCGAACTTCTTACGCGAAACTTCCGCGAGGGCGATGAAAAAGCCATCAATCGTGTTCTTCAAAGGCTGGAGGACGTGAATGATTTGGAAAGGGTCGGCGTGAAACTACTGAACGTTTTCGAGGAAAATCCAACCCTGTCCGCGACAGCGCCGCTCCTGCTCTTCTACGAACGTGGCTACTGTGGTATGTGCCGGCACAGGACTATCGAGCTTCTGGACGAACTAGGTAGGCTTCCACCCTATATTATTGAGGAAGGCTGTTATGACGCCGATGATGACATACGAGAACTGATACAGGAGATGGTCAGGAGCAATGGCACGGCGTAAAGACAAGCAGGCGCAGAAAGAGACGCAGCTAGAAAAGACGCGGAAGCGGATTTGGGCGGCGAAAGCGCGGCTGGACAAGACGCTGCTGGGGCCGCTGCTGCGCCATGTGCGTCTGGTGGAGTGCGACGGCATCGAAAGCGATCCCGAAATGGCTTGCGTGGACCCGGCGCAGGGCGTCGTCTGGGTGAACCCCCATAGGCGGCACGATCTCGGCGAGCCGGAGTGGATGTTTGTGCTGGCCCATCAGCTTTTGCATTTAGGGCTGGGACATGGACCGGGGCGGGCAGGACGGGAGCCGAGGGCGTGGAACCTGGCCTGTGAGCACGCCGCCGACAACATGCTGTATGCGCTGAAAATCGGCAAAGCGCCCCATGATTACGAAGTGGATTTGGCGTTCGCGTCGCTCTCTGAAGACGCGATCTACGAGATGCTGGTGGGCGATAAGCCCGCGCTGGAAGCGTTTAAAACCTACGCCGGAGCGCGGCGGCCTGATCTGGTGACGCGGCCTGTCAGCGCGGCGACGGCGGCTTACGGCAGCGGCTCGGCAGGCGGGCGCTACGGGCAGACGAAGCGGCGGCAGGACTGGGAAACTCTGCTGGCGGAAGGCATTCGGGCGGCGGTGGAAGACGCCGTGGAGGAAGCGGCGGAAACTCTGGGCGAGGCGGCGGCCAACAAACGCAAAATCTGGCGGCCCGGCGAGGCCGCAAAGCGCTGGGTCCTCAGCGAGATGCCGCTCCTGGGGGCGGTCGCGGCGCACATGACGATTATCGCCGACGAAACGCTGTGTGAGCGCATGGACATCTCGGTCGCCGCCGTGGACGCTTATCTTGGCGAGATCTACTTCAATCCCAAGTGGGGCCTTTCGGCGGCGGAGGTTCTCTTTGTCTACGCCCATGAGCTGCTCCATGCCGCCCTGCTCCACCACACGCGCGGGCGGGGGCGCGACCCGTGGCTGTGGAATATCGCCTGCGATTTTGTGATCAATGACTGGCTCCTAGAAATGGGCGTCGGGAAGTTTCCGTCGGTTGGCGGCCTGTACGACCCGCGCTTGAAGGGGATGTCGTCGGACGAAGTTTACGACCTGCTGCTGCGTGAGCCGGGCCGGTGCAAGAACGCGCGGGGCTTTCGGGGCGCTCTCGGCGACGTGCTGTTTGCGAGCGAGTCCCGCCGCATTTACCGGGGCGATGTGTCTACGTTAGACGATTTTTACCGCCGCTGCCTGTCGTCTGGAATGATGGTTCAGGGCCGGGGCTATCTGCCGGCAGGACTGGTTGAGGAAATCCGGTCGCTCTGGACGCCGCCGGTGCCGTGGGACGTCGCGCTGGCCCGGTGGATGGAGGCCCATGTGCCGGCCCTGCGCGACCCCATCCGCACCTACGCCCGCGCCAGCCGCCGGCAGTCGTCTACGCCCGACATCCCGCGCCCGGCCCGGTTCGTGCCGCAGGAAGACAAAGACGCCCACACGTTCGGCGTCATTTTGGACACGTCCGGCTCGATGGACCGCGAGCTTTTAGGCCGTGCTCTCGGCGCGATTGCGTCTTATGCCGAGGCGCGGGACGTGGCCCAAATCCGGCTCGTGCTATGCGACGCCGCGCCGTATGACCGGGGCTTTGTCGCGCCCGCCGATCTGCGCGGCGTGTTTGCCGTGACAGGCCGGGGCGGGACCGTCTTGCAGCCCGCCGTCTCTTTTTTGCTCCGGCAGGGTGATTTCCCCCAAGACGCCCCGATCATGGTCATCACCGACGGCTGGTGCGAGGCTGAGCTGCTGGTCCCGCGCGACCACTGCTTCCTGCTGCCGCGCAAGGGCTGGAACGAGGGCGCAATGGTCCTGCGAACCTCCGCGCCGGTCTTCCGCGTTCTGAAAGAAGAGCATTACGACAGCTAAGAAACTATATAGAAACAGAAATATAGAAACAGAAATGGGCGGTTGAAACCGCCGCAACAAGTGCACGAAATCTGCCTTCGCAGGTTAAGACAAAGTTCTGAGTCCGCGCAGGCGGACTTTGTGCTTTTGTTGCCGCGACTTCAAGTCGCCCAAGCCGCTTTCTAGACAGCCGCGCCTACTTAATCCGTGCCGCCTGCGCTTTTTAGTACGGCGACGGTCTGGTCTCGCGCCTTGTCAGAAACGCCGGGATAGGGTCGCTCGGCCCAGTAAAGGGCTGTTTTGCCGTCTTTGTCCAGAGCATTAATCGGCGCACCTCGGTCCAGCAGCGCTTTCGTCGTACCGGCTTCCCCATAGGAGCCGGACCAGAACAGGGCGCCGCCGTGGCCGCCGTTGTCGCCCAGGGTCAGGCTTGCGCCGTGGCTCACCAGCAGATTGACGGCCTCGACATGCCCGTAGCGGGCGGCCCACATCAGGGCGGTAACCCCGCCGCCGTTGTCGTTAGCCGAGTGGATGTTCTTGACATCCACCACTGCGCCCCGGTCCAGCAAAGCTTTGAGAACACGCACATCGCCCCACTGAGCGGCCAGCATCAGGGCCGTATTGCCGCCATTGTCCCGCGCATTGACGCTTGCTCCTGCGTGGAGCAGTGTCCGCACCGCATCAGTATCGTGGGCCTGAACCGCCTTCATCAGCGGCGTCACACCGTCCGCATCAGCAGTATTGACTCCTGCGTCCAGCGGCACGACGGCAGCGGGTATACTCTGCGCTTGCGCGGGCATTGGGACCGCGAGCAGCGCGAGGAGGCAGCACAAAAGCAGGCAGAGAGTTTGGAGAAAGCGCATAATTAGTGTCCTTGTCAGTTTAGAGGGTGACCCCAGCAAGTAGTCGCAGTTCTATTTTCCGGCCTTAAAAGGCCGGGCGAGGAGAGCACAAAGCCCCGTCGGGCTGGGAAGATGACGCATTGCTTCCGCGTGCTTGTTTAGGATACCCAGCAAAACACCATGATTTCACGAAACCGCCCAACTTATGCACTGCTAGCCGCGCTGACCATTGGCGTCGGCCTTGCGTCGCGCCACTTCGCATTCCTGCTCCCGCCGTGGACGGCAAAGAATGCCGGGGATGTGCTGTACGCGGTCATGGTCTACTGGCTCCTCGGCGTCTGCCTTCCACGTCTGGCTCCGGCCCGGACGGCCCTTGCCGCCGGACTGTTCTGCTTCGGCATTGAGTTTCTGAAGTTTTCAAATGCCCCCTGGCTGATCGCGGCCCGGCACAACCGCTTCGGAGCGCTTGTCTTCGGCTCCGGGTTTCATGTCTCGAACTTGGTCTGCTATATAATTGGCGTATTGCTGGCGCTTGCGCTGGAAACGCTTATTTTGGCGCGGCTTTCGGCGCGGCGCTGACTTCGGCGGCGAGGGCCGGCAGCGGGTCTTCGCCGGACGGCGTTTTGTCCAAATCCAGCACGAAGCCAGGCATTTGGAAGACGCCCGGCAGCGGGACGCGGCGGGCGGGCTGCTTGGCGCTGGGCGGCGGCTGATAACTCATCACTTGGCGCATCTGATCCAGCCAGTCGCTTGTAATCGGTGTCAGCACGATCTGGGACTGTGACTTTGCCTGCACCGTTTCGTCGGGAACCGGCTGTGACGGCTGACCGGGCTGGTAGTCTTCGCCTGCCGTGTGCAGAGTCGGCGGTGGCCGGCGCGGGTTGTCCCACGAGCCGTACCAGCCCGGCGGGTAGTGCGTGTGGCCGAAGCCGTCCGTGCCGCCCTGGCCGCGCCGACGCTGTCTGACGAGAATTGGTATAGGCCGGGCCGCAAGAGTGTTCGGGGGATTGATTGCCGCGTAGAGGAATTGCAGGAAAGAAAGGCTCGTGTCCTGACGGAACTTCACCCACTTGTCGTGCAGGGTATACATCAGATTGCCGCTGCCCTGGTCGCTGAAGTTCGGCAGGTCGGTGTTCGCGATTGTCCCAGAATGGCCGACATCGTAGATGTCTACGGGATCAGCGTGGAACCGGCGCAGGAACGCCAGCCGCGTATCGGCTTGGTAGCCGAGCAGCAGGCTGCTGGTGTCCGAGCCGCCCGGCAGGGCATCATAGCCGGGCGTGTCCGTGTCTCGCCAGACGAGGCCGGCGACGCCGGGGCGGGCGGCGACGGTTTTTAGGTAGCCGACCAATGCGTTCTGGACATCGGGCGCGAGCGGGCTGACCGCGACGCCGGGCCAGTCGGGGATGATGGCGTTCGCGTAGTTTTCTTCCGACATAGACTGGCCTTCCGGCAGGAGGGCCTTGCGCTGCTGCCAGCGAGCGGCAGCCTGGGCGGACGTTTCGCCGAGGATATTCAAGTCGGCATCCTGCACGGGCGGCGTCTGCCCCCAGAACAGCAGGTCAAACAGGGCAAAGACCCGGATGCCCGTGCCTTTGGTCCGGGTGAGCGCTTCCGTGAGAATATCATTGTCGCCGGTCTTCACTGCCGCGCTGTCAGACAATGCCGAGCCGGGTAAATGGGCAGTGCCGTCCGAGAACACATCCAGCCAAAGCGTGTTCAGGCCAAGCGTCTTCGCGGCGGCGACATCGGCATCAACGTCTTTCACCGTCAGTGGGTGAATGATCGCCCCACGCCGGGGCGTCGGCTTCAGCAGGGCAAGCACCGTCGCGGCGGGCGCTCTGGCAGCCGCCCCAGCCATCAGGCCCGCCGCCTCCGGGTGCGCTTTGACAAACTCTTCATTCTCTGCTTTGAGCTTTTCTTGGAACTCTTCCTGCGACATTGCGAAGACGAAAATCTGATCCATCCCGCCATGATTTAAGCTGAGATCTACCGGCGTCGCAATCCCCGGCACGAGAAGCTGCGTGCTGAGGCCGGGCCGAACCGTAATCATACCGTCGGTCGTCACCGGCTGCATCTTGTATTCCCGGTTCCATTTGGCAAGTCCACGCTCTGCCATGTCCTGCTGGGCCGGTGTCAGCTTCGCAAACGGCAGTTTCAGCTCCGGCAGATAAGCATCGTCCGGGATCCGATGCGGCTCTGCGAACGCGGCTTCTTCGGGGGTATACGCGCCGGGATCGCCGAACCAGGACAAGTCGCGCGGGTGATGGCGGTGATAAAGCAGATTTCTTGCGGCGGTGACCGGACCGCTTCGAAGCGAGTTGGCGTCTTCTTCATACTCCGCCCAAATCTGGCGGCGGGTGCCAATCCCGACAATGTCATCGGTCAGCACATACGCCGGGCCGACCTGGCGAAATGTCCCGCACAGGCAGAACGCGACCGCCCGCAGCAGGTCGCCGGCGGGTGCGCCCGGCTCCCCAAGATGCGTCAGCGGCTTCTTTTCCAAGCGCGGATCGGCGTACAGCTCCACATGCGTCATGACGCCGATACGGTACACCAAGTCACCGACGGTTTGGAGGCCGCCGAGGGGAACCACTCGCTTCAGCGCAGGCATCGAGAAGTCAAGCTGGCCGCGCTTTGGGACATTCGGCACATCCGCCCGGACCTCCGCCCCATAGTCTTTGGCCGCCGAGCCGCCGTAGTCTTCACGCTCGGCGACTTCATACTGACGCGGCGCACCCGCAGGCGGAGGGACCGTCACGGGACTGTAGCTGCTGTTCGGGTCCTCTTTAGGAGGCAGATTGAGTGTGATTGTCTGCCCCAGCCGCAGATGGACTTGCGGCAGCATCTCCGTCAAGTCCCGCTTATCACTGTCGTTCCACTTCTCGCCTTCCGCGTACTGCGGCCGGACAATCAGCTTGCCGTCGTGCGACAAGAGGGCCGCGAACAGAGGCTGCTGGGCCGGCGTCAAGTCGGAAACACCGAGGCCGGATACGCTTGTCAGTGCTGTCCACTGGCTGTCTGAGAGAGTTGCCAGCAGCAGACTGAACGCATCGAGCTGCGGCATTCCTGCGTAGATGTTCGGCTCGCCGGGCGCGGTGTTTAAAACCACCATTGTCGGCGGGGCCAGCGCCGTCACCCGACCAAACTCCTGCGACGCCCGCCCGTACAAGCTCGCCGCATCCGCAACCGTCAGCTTCGTCCCCGGCAGGACTGTCCCGGCAGGCAGCGTGACGCTCGCCGCGCTCACCGACAGCACGACGCCATGTGCCGGCGGCGTCGCTTGGTTTAGCGCCTCATCCAAAGTCAGCCCCGCGGCTGTAGACACGCGAGCGAAACCCAGCAAGAGCCACACAAATAGCAAGCAACGCATGATCAGCCTTTCAGTGTTCGTCGGGATTGCGAAAAATCTGCGCGATGTCCTGCGCCCCGTGCAGGACACGCAGAATTGTCAGTTCCGTGTCGCTCGGTAGAAAATGAGGTATTTTGGGAACTTCGGGACGTGCCGTACGCGAAGGTCGGGGAAACTCTGGCCGTAGTCGCGCGAGGAGCCGAGACCAGGCATATCGGCAAGCAGTCGGTACACCCGTGTTGTGGCGCTAAGAAATTTATCCGACATGTTGAGGCTGGATCGGCCCGCGAGGAACTCAGCAGTGGTGATCGCATCGTTGGCAGCCTCAGCAGTGACGTTAATTTTTAGGCTCATGGCTGTTTTTTTAGGCTCATGGCTGCCGCTGGGCAAGACGCCTTCGGACCTCTTGGCGCATCTGCTCCAGAGTGTCATCCGTGAACTCGCTGACCGGGCTGTTGAACCCCTCATGCAGCAACTCGACAAGGTGTTCCCGGCTTCGGACAGTCAGCGGCGGGTCGGGCAGCCCTGCGGCTAAGTCTTCTTCCGCCTCATTTTCTTCCGGCTCAACGAACACGCGCAGATTTTGGCCTGCGTAGCTCTGCTGCATCTGCCGTGTCACTTCCTCGGTTGTTCCCTCGATCATTTGTGCTTGTATCATGTGTTTGGCTCCATGTGCGCTTTGCTTATTTTAGCATAAATTGCGATATTCGCTTACTGGCTTTCGCACCATTCCAGAACATCGCCGAAACGGAGGGTTTCCAATTTCCCAAAAAGAGCGTGGCGGCTGATGCGAGCGCGGGCCAGCGCCGGGCTGGTCAGACCGCACAAAAAGCGGGCCTGCTGGCGTGGGTCGGCGAGGGCATCGGGGTGGGACGCGAGAAGTGACTGCCAGGCGGGAACATCTAAGAGGTCTCCGGGCGCGGGCGGGTCGGGGACCGGCGGGAACTCGGCAGCTTTCCCAGTCACGCAGAACGTGCAGTGGCCGCACGGGTCGGTGCGCTTTTCGCCGAAGTAGCCGACGAGGGCGTTAGTCTGGCAGCCGGCGTGGGTGACCAGTTTCAGTACGCGGCCCAGGCGCTTAATCTCTGCCTGCTCGCGCTTTGCAAAGCGCTCGGCGAGATCGGCGGCAAGGGCGCTTGTGTCCTCGTCCTCGCGCCCGCGGGTATAGCGCTGGCGGACATCGGCGACTCTCAGCTTTCCCCATCCCTGCTCTTCAATATACTCTAAGGCCCGGACAACGCGGCGGCGCTCGACACCTAAATGCTCGGCGGCTTCGTCGGGATTTAGCGCATACCATGTCTTGCCCTGCCGGGCGAACCCAAACAGATCGCGGACAAAATCCGCATGAATGCCGTTAAACTTGGCGATGAGCGACGGCAGCGGGATTAATGGCTGGACTTCGTAACCCGCGTAGAACGGCGTTCCCTGCTTGAAAACGCCGTCTATTTCGAGGTAAGTCAGCGCGGTTCGCAGAACCAACTGCCGGATATCGTGCTGGGAGGACAGGCTGTAAAGCGCGAGATCGAATTCTGGGCCGCGCGACAGCAGATCGTCCATCAGTGATTCGAGCGAATCATCGGTCGGCGTGTCGCCGTAGGCGAAGTTTTCCAAAGTCGGCACGTCTTCCGGGCAGGCCAGCAGCTCCACCGTGGATTTGAGGCCGTCACGCCCGGCCCGGCCAATCTCCTGGCTGTAGCTTTCCAGTGATTTGGGCAGATTGTAGTGGTAGACATAGCGCACGGCGGATTTGTCAATCCCCATACCGAATGCGATGGTGGCGACGACAATACCCTTGTCCGACTCCATCCAGCGGTCCTGCACGGCGGACCGGACGGCGTCGTCCAGTCCGGCGTGATAGGCTTCGGCGGGAAAGCCGTTATCGGCCAGCAGGGCCGCGACCCGTTCCGCCGTCTTTTGCAGGGTGACATACACAATCGTCGGCCCCGGCGGACGTTTTCCAATGCGCTTCAGCAGGACCGAGTCGCGCTCCTCGGCAGTGACCGGCGTGATGGAGAGGTTCAGATTAGGCCGGTAGAAGCCGGTGACAATCGCGCCTTCTTTGGAGATATTGAAGGCTTTTTCGATGTCTTTGACAACGGCGGGCGTCGCTGTCGCGGTCAGCGCCAGCACGCGCTCGGCGTTGATGGTCTTCGCCGCCTCGGCGAGCTTCAAGTAATCGGGCCGGAAGTTGTGACCCCATTCCGAGATGCAGTGTGCTTCGTCCACGGCAAAAAGCGCGATTTTGACCCGCGACAGCATCGCCACGAACCGCTCGTTGTTGAAGCGTTCCGGGGCGACATACAGCAGCTTCAGCGTCCCATTTTCCATGCGGGCGGTCACGTCCCGCACTTCTTCCCCGGTCAGCGAGGAGTCGAGCCGAGCGGCGTTGATTTTATGGCGGACCAAAAAGTCAATCTGGTCCTTCATCAGCGCAATCAGCGGCGAGACGACCAATGTCAGACCGGGGTAGCGCAGAGCGGGCAGCTGATAGCAGAGAGATTTCCCCCCGCCCGTTGGGAAGACGGCCAGCGCCGCGCCGTGGTCGTGCAGGGCATCAATCACGACCTCCTGACCGGGACGGAACTCCCCAAACCCGAAATGCTTTTCGAGAAGCTCTGCCGGAGTTTCCTCCGTAATCGCCTGTGCCGCAGTGATTTCTGTGTCCATAGTTTTTCTCTCCATCCGTGGTAAAATAAAGAATGTCTCGGCTTCTTGTTCTCTTTGTCGGCACTGTATTCCTGCTTTTGCCGCCCGGCGCGAAGGCGCAGATGACGGTCGCCGGGCCTCCTTCGACAGCGCACGCCTTGACGGCATGGTTCGCCCAGCACATCCCGGCGAAGTTCTCGGCACACGGCGCGTTTGAAGTCCAGCCGCTGTCGGATTTCGACATGGACCAGTATCTGCATAGCAGCGACTCGGACAGCGACTCGCAGAACAATTCACAGGACGATGATGACGAGATTGACGGTGTCTTTGTGGATCATCCGCCCCGCATCATGCTCCGCGTGCCGGAGTCCGGCAAGATAGACTTCGACACATTCGCCCACGAATACGGTCATTATGTCTGGTTCACTCTGCTGACCAGAGGCGACCGCAAGCGCTACGGGGTCGTCTACGACAAGCAGAAGGCGGCCCATCGCTTGATCACCGACTACGCTGCTGAGAGCGTCGAAGAAGGCTTCGCGGAAGCATTCGCCGCCGATGTGAACGCTCCTGCCGCGCTGCTGCATCAGGACCCGCTTTCATACCACTTTCTCGCGGAATGGCCTAAAGAGCGATGATGCCCCCTGTCGGATATGTGGTTCGCCCGGCCAGACCCGAAGATGCCGAAGCGGTACTTGAGATTTTGTGTCAAGCATTCGGCCTGGACACTGATGCCGCCCGGCCTGTCTTCTACAGCGACCCTTACTATGATTTGTCGCACAAGCGCGTACTGTCTGTGCCCGGTACCGGCCCGGTATCGTGTCTGACAGTCGTGCCGACGCTTCTTCGCATCGGCGGCGTGGTCGTTCCCGCCGCCGGGGTTGCCGGAGTTGCGACCCGCCCGGCGTTCCAGCGCCGGGGCTATGCCGCCGCGCTTCTGGCCGCGACCGTTCCCGCGCTTTACACCGAGATGAGCTTCCCCGTCGCGCTGCTGCATCCCGTGTCTGCGCCGTTCTACCAGCGGTTCGGCTGGGAGTTTGCATCCCGTCATGTCCGCTGGCTGTCCGCGCCATCGTCTCTGCCCCAGCACAGCGAAGCAGCCTACGTCCGGCCTGTGCAGGGCGGCGACTGGCCGGCCATTGCCGCGCTGCATGACGCCGAGACTTCCAGCCGCACAGGTTCCTTTGCGCGTGACACCCGCCGCTGGCAGTTGATCCGCCTTCCCGTTCCAAATCGCGAAACATTTGTGTACGAGCAGGGCGGCGCGATCGCCGGCTACAGCGTCTTTGAGCGGCACGATGTTTTACACTTGCTGGAATTTGTCGGTCGAACGGCAGAAGCCCGGCGCGGCCTGGTCGGTTTCCTGGCCCGTCAATCTGATGCTCTCATTGAATGGTCTGCCTCCCCTGCTCTCTTAGACCATTTCGGCCTGTCGTGGGCCGGACTGCCGCTCGATCCGGGCGTCATGCTCCGCATCATAGACTTGGAAGCCGCGCTGTCTTCGCTGCATTCAGAGCATTTCGCGCCCATTTTGGGCGAGATGGGCGCATCGCTGGCAATTTACACCAGTGACGACCTGTGTCCGCGAAACACGCGCCCCCTGCGCCTGACTTCGGAGGGCGTCTTTCCTACAGACAGCCCAGCCGGCCCCTGGCTCCGTGCCGGCATCCGTGTCTTGGCTCGCCTCTGCTTCGGCGATTTGCTGCCGTCGGAAGCCACCGCCGAAAACGCACTTTCGGTAGACAGCCCGCAGACACTGCTTCTCGCCGACCGCCTTTTCCCCCGCCGAGAACCGTATGTCGCGCCGCTGGACCAATTTTAAGCGAGACTAGGGCATAAGACGGGTACAATAGGGCTGAAGCGCTCTTGTCGAGAGAGCGGTGGGAACGAGTAGTTGAAAACTACTCGCTAGGAGAAGAACCCTTTGGGTGAAAGAACTTGCTTCTATGGGCATCTTTCGTCTGAAAGACGCTTGACCTAGCGAGTAGTTTTCAACTACTCGTTACTCCTAAGCATCTCATCCATTACCAACACAAGGAACACTTATGGCACTGACGGAACGATTTTATGGAGCGAACACGGCGGGGACTTCCCGGCCTATTCAGGACTTCGGCCTGAGCGATACCAAAGGCGTTTACCAATACACCGCCAAGCTGCGGACGAAGGGCCTGCTCGTGATCGTCTTCTTTTCGCCCGACGCGCCGCCGTCAGTCGCAGCGCTGAAGACGGTGCAGGCGTGGACGACCGAGACGCCGACGCAGAAGTGGACGGCCATTGGGGTCGCGGAAGGTGACCGGCCCGTGCTGGCGGAGTTTGCCGAGGCGCAGGGCCTTGCGAACGTTTCGGTAGTAGTGGATTTCGAGCTGTACCAGACCCGGATGTGGGGTGTCTCGCACCTGCCGAGCATTTACCTGGTGTCCGGGAAGACAGGCCGGGTGCTGCACAAAATCGTTGGCGAAGATGACGCCGCTTTAGATGGCATGAAGAAGATGCTGGCGGATGAAGTCGCGAAGATCGTTGCAGCCGAAGCAGCAGCGAAAGCGGCGGCAGAAGAAGCAAAAAAAGCGGAGGAAGAAAAGAAGGCAGCGGAAGCCGCAAAAGCGGCTGAGGCACAAACCGTCGAAGCCAAAGCGGCTGACCCAAAACCTGGCGCTTAAAGCCTCAAGTGAGCCTCCTGAAAAGCAGAAAAACGCCCCGGCACTTGCAGTGCCGGGGCATTTTGTTTGTTATCTGGACAATGCTCTAAAATAAGACAAAAGAAACCGCCGATGCAATCCCAGCGCATCGGCGGCTGCCCTCACAAGTGGAGCGGCAAGATAAGGAGATCACTTTTGTCTTGACGGATTCTGCCGATCAAATGTTCCCTTATCCACGGAATTTGTTTAGGTTTCAGACAAATCCTAGTAATCTTACCGGGTTTTTGTCTTAGCGCCAGCCCAAGCCCGCGAAGTCGAAGTTGATTTTCTTGTTGCGCGTGGAATAGTAGAATGTGAGGTCCCGGCCCAGCAGGCGGCGGCTGACGGAATACTCGACATCCTGGTAGCTGTCCGTCAGGTAATGCTCAAACGATGCGGCCAGACCGATGCCCCAGTCCCGGTTAATCCGGTACGTCGTCGTGCTGAACAAGCTGCGGTCGTTCAGCGGCAGGCCGTAGGAGCCGGAAAACGACATGGAAAGGCGCGGCGCAAGCGACGCGGAATAAGTCGCCGTCAGCCGGTGCTGGGTCGTGCTTTGCAGAAGCGCCTGCAAGGGGTTCAGGCCCGATGATGACGTACCGAGCTGCGACAGCAGAGGATCATAGCTGAATGAATAGTTGAGTGAGAACGTGTCTGTTTTGCGGAACGAACGGGTCAGGCCGAGGTTCGCTGCAATCGTTGGCGCAAACGTGCGATGCGTCCCGCCGAACGCTTCTCCGACCGAGACCGAGTCGGTGAACTGGGTGCGCTTATCGAGGCGCAGAGGAGCAGTGAAAAAGCGGACGTCGGCGGACGTGGTAGACACCGGCGTTACGACCTGACCGGTCTGTGGCGAGTTTTCGACAAGCCGCCCCTGCTCGATGCCGATGTCGGTGGTGTAATTCAGCGGTGTCCGGCTGATGGACTTGGGCGTTGTCTGCAAGTAGGTGTTAAGCGTCATGCTGCTTGCGCTATAGCCGCCGTTGCCGGGGTCGCGGCTCCCCGAAGCGCTGACGTTCAGTGAGAAGCCGCTGAACTGGCGGGAAACATTGGATGCCGCATACAGGCTGCGATGTTCCGGGTAGTCTATGAGAAAATAGGAAGAAGTCTTGTCATCAAGGCGCTGGGTGTGGTTCCACTGCGCCCCCCACTCCGAGCGTGTGATGCCGCTGACCAGAAGCTGGCCGGAACCGGTATGGCCGACATCGTAGGATTGTTCCAAGTCCAGTGCCATGCCGTGCCGGGCTGCTTGGTTGCCGAAAAATGTCGTGCCGGAGCTGATGGCGGAGCTTAGAGACGCGCCGCTGACCGCCGAGTTCCGCAGGTAGATCGTTCCCCGGCTGTGCGGGGTCACATTGTAATAAAAGGGGACGTTGACGAATACACCGGATGAGCCGACTCCCAGAAGCTGCTGGCCGAAGATCTGGTCGGTGTTCATTGGCATGACGTGGTACGCCGTAGAAATCAGCTTCCGGCCGTCGCTGTAGATCGTCGCCCGGCGGAACTGGACCTGACTGGCTGGGTCGGCAGTAATGGCGCGGGCGGATACGACAACCCGGCTGGCGGACAGGTCTACGAAGCGATACGGGTTGGTCAGCAGCGGGAGCTGCGCGGCGTCCGCGGGCTGCTGGACGGCTTCCAGGGTCAGACCGGTGACGGTCACGGCTTCAGCGGTGTCAGCGAGAACGCCGGTCCCGGTCCCGTTCAGCAGGTCGTACCGGATTTCCGAAACCCGCAGGGTATGCCGCCCGCGCTGAAGCACGGCATTCCGGGCCAGCAGGGTCTGGGTTTCCAGGTCCACTTGCAGGGCATCGGCAGTGATGTCCAATGCTTTGTAGTCTAGGTGCGCGGAGCGGTTCTTGCCCTGCGCTTCAATGATATGCGCGTCGGCGCTGTAAATCAGGTACTGCGGGCAGTCAATCCGTATCCAGCGGGCATCTTTATCAAACAGCGACTCGCGGTCAGCCGTGAACTCGACCGACGCGGCGCCGGCCGAGGTACCCTGGAGGCCGCTGCCGAACGCGGAGGCAGTCACATGAGCGGTTCCCGAAGTAGAAACACTGGTCAAAGAAACGCGGGCGACTCCGGCAGTGGTGGAAACAGTGTCCGGAGTCAGGGTTCCCAGCGTGGTTATGAACCGGACCGAAGTGCCGTCGGGAGCAGAATGACCGCCGCTGTCCTGGACGGTTGCGGTGATAACGGTACTGCTTCTGCCGTCAGCGTAGATGACGTCAGGCGCGGCGGCGAGCGTGATGGAGGCCTGCCCGGCGGCGTGGACAGGCTGTGCAGCCGAAAGGCCCGCGAGCAGGCACAGCAGCAAGGCAGATGTCACGAAATACCGACAGGGAGAAGTCCGCATGGTGATGCTTTCAAGGAAACAAGAGAGGCGGCTAGGAAAGACAGCCGGCACCCGGCCTTAAAAGGCCGGGCTAAAAGTGCGCGAAGCCCCTCCGGGGCTGGGATATTCAGTGCCAGAGGCGCTTCGTGCTCTACTAGAATGGGTTCTCAAGGCTGACAGGCTACCAGTACACTTCAAACGTAGTGTTTGACATCTGAGTGGTTACTGGTGAATACGCCCTGAAATAAAGCGTAATCGTGTTGCCTGTCGCTATAAAAGAAGAATTAAGGGGCCCAGCCTGCACCAATCCCCAGTTTGTGGTGTAGTAACCAGTCGACCAGTCATAGACATACCCACTGGGGGTAGTGATCTCAACCAACCAGCTCATATTAGCTGCTGATGTAGCAGTGAGGTTCACACGTGGGTTCGCCTGAGCACCGACAGGCACACTGATTTTCCAACTTTTGACGGGTATCCAGTATGTATAGCCCTGCGAATTGTAAGGCGAAGTGACTGTAACAGTGCCGTCGTTAGCATAGCGAAGACTGCCACCTGTAATATATGGATCACCTGGATGACCAACCAGAGGAACAAGCATCTGAGAGTCACCGAAAGGATCAAGTGAAGTGCTCATGGGATCAAGCATGAACGGGTCATCTGAAGGATAACCTATAGAATTTGAGAGGGAGCCTCCTGTAGGAACCTGAGCAGTAACTGGCCTTGATGTAGATGCCATCACCAGTGTCAGACAGAGTGCTGACAAGGCAAGCTTTGGGAGCATCTTGGATAAACGCGCATTTTTCTGGGACTTCATGCTGATCTCCTAATTCGTCCAAAGATGGACGACACATTGATAGTTAGTTGCCTCACAATGTTTTGTGAGCTGCCGATGTTGAGCCGACAACCTTTAATGCAGGATTAATGTGTCTACAAGACGTATTAAGTTCCTCCTGCAATTTTTTTGCCTCTCTTGGATTACTGGATGCTGTGTTTTTTTCCTCTCAACGTAATATGGATGTTGTCTACAAGCTAGCCTCACCAGGTCTTCACCTAAATGCCCGTCGGCGGTGCGGGCGGCCCGCCGGTTCCGGTAACGGGTGGGGTTGTCGTGGTCGTCGTCGTGCTGCTGCCGCTGTTATGATGATGGTGCGTCGTTGTCAGGCCGATGGCGACGGCGGCGGCGACGAGGATGCCCAGAGCGATCTCGCCTGCCTTGTTGCTGTGGTGCTTCGGACGCACATCCTGCACAACCATTGGCTGCCCCTGCGTCCGATCAGCATTCAGGGCAGAAACTACATGACCGGCGGCGTCGTTGACGGCGCTTTGCAGCAGCATTGCCGGGTCGTCGCTCGCGGCGAAGGAGATGCCGCGTCCGGTTGCGGCCAGTGCCTTGACTGCCCGGCCTGTGATCGTGCTGTACAGAGTCGCACTGACGACGACGCTGACGGTGCGCGTCTGCTGGTTGACGCTGATCGACTCGATGGTACCCAGCAGGTAGCCGTCGGTTGCGATCTGGTCGGCGAGGCGGCGGCCTTTAGCGGCAGTGTCATACGGCGGGGCGACGTCGGTTTCGGTCAAGCCGTCCAGGCCGGAGTCCTGCACAGCTCGCTGGATTTGGGGCAGCGTAGGCAGGAAAGAATCACCTTTGTAGCGCCCCGTCTCATTAAGGCGCACTTTAACGGCGTCCTCTACCCTCGCCCCAACAATATCCCCATCGAACCCGCTATTGGAAGCATCCGAAGTTTTGTTGACGAAAGGGAACATCAAGATCGTACGGATCGGCCCTTCCGTCGCCGGCACAACCGGGATACGAACCGCTGCAAGGTCTGCGCCGGTGGTCGGGGCCGCACTCTGAGCCAGAGCCGCTGCCGGCAGCAGGGCCGGGGGCAGCAGCAGAAAGGCAGCAAGGGCGACGGCAAGCGAACGGTGGGAGCGATGTTTCTGCCGTGTCGGAGCGAAGATCATAAAAGTAGCCTCTCTTGATAACGCTTGCGAGCGTTTCGCAGAAATGGTGACTGATGCAAGAATGGTGACTGATGAGGCACCTCACCCTGGAAATTCGTTCCAGGGTGAGGTTTCGGCTTTAGAAGCGGCCTCGGTGGTGGATTTGGGTCCCCTGCTCGATGGAGCTTCTCAGCGACTGGCCTGTCAGACCTGTCCCCAGCGACAGTGGGTTGCTGAAGATGTAGTCATTGCTGAAGTTCGACTGCCCGCTGTCCGCCGAGTTCCGTGCGCCGACCCGGTAGAACAAAGCCGTGCTGCCGGGGAAATCGGTGGTCAGGTTGATGTTGTTGAACACAGCCGCCGTGCCGGTCGCCGCCGAAACGTTGACGCCAAACTGGTTTGGGTTGGCGTTGATGGCTGCCTGCGAACTTGCCACCAGGCTAAAAGCTGCGTTCGACGGCTTGTAGTTTCGAACGTTGGAACCGAAGCCGGGGTCGGAGCTGATTTGGAGTTCGTAGTCGTTCGCCCCGGCAGTCACGGGAACCGTGACGTTGACGTTGGCTGACCCGGTGGACGTGATAGTGGCCGGCGCGGTCGGCTCGATGTAAGTGACCGTGTTCGTGTTCCGCAGGCTCGTGAGCTGGAACGTTTCCTGGTGCCCTTGCAGTCCGGACGTGTTGCTGTTCGTGTTGGTATTGGTGTTCCCGCCGGTGTTGGTCGTTCCTCCGGTCGATCCGGTTGTCGTACCCGTAGTTGCCGTACTCGCCGTACCCGCCGTACCCGCCGTACCGGCAGTGTTGGCGGTTGTGTTGCTTGACGTGTTGCCGGTTCCAGGGTTGATGCCGGTCGTGCCGGTGGTCGTGCCGGTGCTGTAAGTGGCAGGCTGAATGTATAAGCCTTCCACTTCATAGGAGACGCGCTGACCGAAGTTCAGCCCCGTGCCGGGAATGCCGCCGAAGTAAGACGCCGCCGCGCCGGTCGTGGCGGTGGTGACGCCAAGCGTCGAAAGCGTGAACGTGACCAGGGTGGAGGTATTCGACGGGTCCGGCTTGGAGGCAGTGACGCCGAACTTCTGATTGAAGTCGTCGAAAACTTGCAGACTTTTTGTAGCCTGCGAGAACAAGGGAACCTGCCCGAAGCCGTTGATGCCGAGCAGCCCAACGCCGTTTGTGTTCGTTCCCGTGCCGGTTGTTCCGGTTGTCGTGCCGGTCGTCGTACCAGTGCTGGGGGTGCTGGCAATGCCGATAGCGATGAGGTTTGCGGCATTGGCAAGGTCCGGCGGCGAGTCGCTGCGGTAAACATGGAACTCTAAGAAGTTCGACTGGTCAATGTTGCCGATGTTCGCATTGATCTTGACGGCAATCGGCAGGAAGTTGTCGCCGGTCGGCACACCGGCAGGAATGTTTGCCGGGCCGCCGATGGATGAAGACAGGCCAGAAACCGCGGTGGCACCGCTGACATTGGCCCCGCCCAGTGAGTTGTCACCATTATGCCCGGCGTGGATCGTTGCCAGCAGGATGCCGCCGGAGATCACGGCAAGCAGCAGGCCGGTGATGCCTCTGAACGCGCTGGAATGGCTCGGCACGGTCGGGGCATCGGCAGAAAGGTCAGTGGATGTCGCCGTCTGGTAAGACCCCGTCGCTTTGTCTACCGTGTACGTCGGCATGTGGAAAATCGCTGTGCAACGGTCGCCCGGCTCGATGCCGAGGCCGAGGTCGGTGACTTCGCAGTTGGCATCGTTGTCGGTCGGCTCGGCCACGCGGATAGTTCCGATGTAGCGGCCGCCCCGGCTGACCAGCATGTCCAGACCCGGATACAGGCCGTCACGAGAGCCTTTGTTGATGGTGACGGTGACGTTGTGGCCGTTCAGCGTATTGTTGCCGGAGATCAGCACCGTCGCGACCGGCAGGTTGAACCTGGAAAGCTGCCGGGTGGCGTTGAAGGCGGCATTGCCGAACGCCTCATTCACGAGCTGTTCTTCATCGTCCACAGGAATGGGGCGCGGGTTAGACAATCCTGTTGCCAGGGCGCCGTTCAGGAGGAAGCCGGATTTCGGGTCAATAATCCGAACGGCGATGGAGACTTTGGCCTGACGGCGGTCGCGGGAAAAGGAAATGGAGGAGATTTCCCCGGCGACAATCGCATCTACGCCAAGCGATTGGCCAAGCCGCTCAATCGAGGACAGGTTCAGCGGTGGAGTCAGGCTTTCGTTTTGGATACCTGTCAACAACTGTTCGCGCGGCAGGACCGTGTAGCGGTTCAGCTTAGCAAGCTGGATCACGAACGAGTCGGACGCCAGCCGGCCAACATCGCTGCTGCCATAGCCCGATGGGTTGGCAAAGTCCAAAATCGCCCAGACCGGCTGCCGTGCGCCGATGGCCTGCGCCGACGCCGGCTTGGCTTGCAGCAGCAGGCAGAGAACGGGCAGCGCCATCAGCAGACTGAGCAGAATGCTGATCGGCTGTGCGCTCCAATGCTTTTTCAAATGTTTCACTGAGTGTGATTCCTCCTACAAATCGTTGCCGCGAGAAGTGCGGGCCGGCGCTGAAGCGCCGGCCCACCTGTTCTATTTTCCTGTCGGAATGTTCACCGTAACCGGCGTATACACCCGGATCCAGTATGCCTGCCATGGCTGAAGGGTTGCGCCCGACGAGACCGTCTGGTAGGCGGACCCATTGTACGAATACAGGGTCCCGGAAATCAGATGATAGGTGCTGCTGGACGCATCTGCGAATGAATAGGTCGTCCCATTCGACGCAGTGAAGGTCAGGCTCGACGCCGTCACCCCGGCGGTGCTGGGAACACCGATTTGGTTCCAGGCCGGGTTCAGTGCAACCGAGACCGAGCCGGTCAATGTGCCGCCGATCTGGGTCACCGGAGTCGCATTCTTCAGGTAGACCCAGTAGCCAACGCCGGGCCGGAGCGCATCCGCCGGTGCGGTTGGGTCGAGCGCGTAAGCACCGGTCAGCGGGTTCCAGACCGCAACATTCGAGCGGTTGCCGTTCGGCGTCGTCCCGGCGGGGGCGGTGTTCAGCGTGCCGAACAGCCCATTGAAGCCGATTGCGCTGTAATCATACGGTGTCGAGACGAACTGGAAGCCCGCCGTGAACGTGTGCAGCGGCTGGAGGCCGGCGGTCCCGGTGAAGTCAATCCGGGCGAAGCCGTTCGGCGGGATCGTCACCGTCTGAGCCGCTGACGAGACGCCGTTTGCGGTTGCGGTCACGGTGTAAGTGCCTTGCGGCAGTGTCACCGGACCGTAGTTGATCGAGCCGCTGCCATCCGGGGCGGCGGACGCCGTGGAGACCGAAGTCGGCGCGGGCGTGGTCGTCTGGGCAGTCACCGTGTTGACGATGGTGATGGTCACCCCCGCCAGCGGCGTCGTGGAGCTGGATGTCGTCACCAGGCCGCCGAGTGTACCGTTCTGTACCGGGTTCAGGACAATGTCGGCCACCGTTGTCACTGCCGCACTGGTGATGACCACCAGAATGGGCGAGCTGGCACCGAAGGTGGGCGCAGTTGCGCTCACCTGGTACGATCCGGCGGGCAGGCTGCCCGGCGCGAACGTGTAAGTACCAGTCGTGTTGGTCGTCGCCGTCGCCGGTGTCGCCAAGCCGCCGCCGTTGAAGAAGACAGTCGCCCCGGCAATCGGAGTACCGTTCCCGTCAACGACTCGTCCGGTCGCGCTGCCGTTACCGGGTACCAGCTTGAAGTTGACGGTCAGGGTCGCGCCGCTGGTGACGGTCACGGCCCCCGAAGTTGCCGTCGCACCGGACAGGGAGGCCGTTCCCGTGTAAGTGCCGGGCGGGACATTAGACAGCGTGTATCTGCCGTTGGCGTCCGTAGTCGCGGTCTGAACCGAGCCGCTGCCGCTGGGCGTGAAGACAACTGCCGCACCGGCCACCGGCTTAGTGGAGGAGTCGGTGACGACACCCGTGATGATGCCGGGACTGCCCTGCGTCAGTGTCAGGTTGGCCCCTGTCACTGCCAAGTCACCTTCCACGGTCAGGACCGTACCAAGATTCGAGACGGCCCGGCTGTAGCCGGTCTTGTAGGAAACCAGCGTGTAGTTACCTGGCTCGACGCCATTGATGACGTAGTTCCCGGCGCTGTCGGTCGTCGCGCTGAACGTTCCTCGCCCCGGAATAGCCGGTCCGTACGCCGATTGCAGGTAAACCGTCGCGCCCTGAACACCTGCGCCGACCGTGTTGTTGCCGGTCGTCGCCCGGATGGTGCCGGAGATGGAGCCGGTCCGCAGGTACGACACGATGTTGTGCAGGATGTTCTGCCGCTGATTGCGGGGGACATAGATGACCGGGTTCGGCTTGTCGGTGTCGGTCTGCTTGTAGTACTCTGTCGAGAGCGCTTCCAGACCGAAGGTAGCGTAAACCACTTTGCTGCCGGTGCCGCCGGTCGCCGCCGGATTCTCTGAGTAGATCAGGCCAACGCCTCCGGGAGCGCTGGCAGCGTTGGGATTGCCGAGATTATCTACTGGGCCGATGCCGATAGGGTTAGCAAACGCACTCAGACTGATGTCTGTGTGGATGTTCGCGCCGGCATTCGGCTTGATTGTATCAATTTGGGCGACAACGGAGTTGGTATTGCTTCCCTGGCTTTGACCGGTCGTTGATGTGGCATTGCTGCTTTGCTGCGGGAAACCCTGAATGTAGGGTCCGAGCTGATCCAGAGAACCGTCCGTACGCCAGTTGCCGGAATAGTTCGGCGTGAAGACGACGTTCCTCTCAAAGATGTTTCCACCGAAGTTGTTGGAAAGACGGATCGGCCGCTGGAAGATCGGTACAGTAAAGATATCCAGGTGTGTCGCGACGACCTCCTGATATGAACCCTGGACTTGACCGTCGTAGGAAGGGATGTTGGTAATCCGATTGTTTGCAATATCGCCTCCGCCGGTAGGCAGATGCGTTCCTTGGTTTCCAGAGACCACCGTTGCTCCCAGCACATCCGACAGGAAGCCGCCGGAGCCGTTGTTGACGGTACCGTTCTGAGTCAGGGCCGAGCCAACATCCTGACCGGAAACGCACAGGCGTCCCCCAGCGGCAACGAATGTCCGCAGGTTCGCCTGCGTGTTTGGGTCCGCCAGTGTTCCCGGACCGGCCAGAACATCGCCGGTGAAGGGTGAGATCCAGACGATGCACCGGGTCGCCACCGGAACCGAAGCGGCGGCAGCCGTGACAGGAGTTGCCCCACCGGCATCGCTGACCGCCGGCTGGGGCTGGGTTCCCGGCTCATACTGGGCGTACAGAGCGGCTGGGACCGGGCCGCGAGCCAGCGTGCGCCAGAGGCTGTACCGCTGGGAGCGCACATTTGGCGACCCGTCGGAAGTCCGCTGGCCGTCGTCAATAAAGCTATCCAGGTATGAGTTAACGCCCAAGCCATTGTGTACCTGGAATATCGACCCGTAGCTGAAGTCGCCCTGCGGAGTATCGGCTGGGTCGTAAGGCGTGCTGAGGTCCAGCACTTCCTGCTGCGGGTTGTTGACGTTCGCTCCCGGGTAAACCGAATAGCGGAAGATCGCGTTTGGCAGCAAGCCCGTGTCAATAGCGGATACATACGACTCCGCGCCGTACAGCTTTGGCACGAGGTTCAGGAGGCCGCGCTGACCGCCGAACGTAGACGCGGCGAACTTCTGACCAAGCGTATAGTCACTGACCAGCAGGATGTCATTGGTGTTGATCGCCGCCAGGGTGCTGAAGCCCCAGATGTTGTCATAAATCCGCCAGTTGCTGCCACTGCCAGCGATGGCACCGGGCGCAACCGCTTTGTCGAAAGCGATAACGTCCAGGTAGTAGTCGCTCGGCGAAGTCGGCGTCTTCCAGGTGACGCTGTAAAGAATGCCTCCCTGGCCGTCCTGCTGAGCCGCCGGCAGGCGGGTCATTTGCAGGTACTGTGTATTTGGGCGCACTTTTGAATTCGCACCCGATTTAGTGCCGCTGAACGGCTGCTGGTCGTCAAGGCCCGCCAGCCAGTAGGGCGTAGAATAGTCGGTCGGCACGGTGTCGAGCGCCGCAAACGATGGGTTGACGACCTGAGCCTCATACTCCGGCCCGGTTGGGATGAACAGGGTCGGGTCACCGCCAGGAAGCTGCGCGATATTCTTGTTGGCATCCAGGACTTGCTTGCCGGTGCCATCCAATACAGCCTGGCTGTTGAAGCCGCCGCCGTCGCGTCCAACCGAGATCGTGTCGGCAGTGTTTGTTCCCGCGCCTGCACCCGCTGACGTCTGCGCCCCAGTATCTTCCGTGCCGCCGACCGCACCGCGCTGGAATATTTGGAACATTCCATTGGTCCCGGTGAACTGGTTGAAGCCATTGTAAGTCAGGTTGATCTGATCAGCATTGACAGTCGTCAGCGGATAGGCTGAACCGCCGTTCATCAGGTAATCGGACGAGCCGCTGTCTGGGGTAGTCAGATTCGGGTTGTTCTGCTGGCTGCGGAAAATCTTATCGTGGGCGAAGACTTTATGCTCCAGGCCCTGCGCGTCGTCGTACTTGGAGTCCGGGTCTTTGATTTGCAGGTAGATGTTGGCGTCATCTGTCCCCGCCTCGCGGTCGCTGAGGCGAACGGTGATCGTCGCCGGCTGGCCGGGCGTAACACCGGTGCGGGTCGTGGACGCCGCGCTGAACCCGGATCCGGTGTTGACGTGACAGATTTCGTTGCCGCTGTACGGAACCAGCGTCGGCGGGTCCAGATTGACGACCTGGGACTCCAGGAGGCCAGTGTAGCCCGTACCGACGGTCCCGCCATTGCCAAGGCTGGCGTTTGCGCCGAGTGAGAGAGCCGTCTCCGACGCCACACCACTGGTAGGGTTGGTATAGGTCACGGTACGGTTCGACGAGTAGGCAATGGAGAACACGGTGCGGAACGGCGACCAAGTCGGATACATATCGTCGTAGGAATTGCCCGCCGCGCTGGTTTCCCCAGCGTTGTCGTCGGTGTTCAGCTTGACGGCGGGGTTCGTGCCAGACTCAGGAGCCAGCACCTGCTTGAAGACCGCCGTCGCCATGTAATAGAACTCGGAGTTCAGCGCGACACCGGTGTCAGTAAATGTCGTGAACGAGCCGCCGTTAAAGGACGTCGTGTTCGTGTTGTTGACCGGAATGGTTTGATAGATCGCGCTGGACTCGGTGCCGACTCCGCTGGCTGGTGGCCTGTTCACGCTGTTTAGCAGCCCAGGAGTCGGAGTCCGGTAGATGTTATAGGCGACCGGAGGGGTAGTACCGAAGTTTTCCAAGTTCAGTGTGATGATCGGCACCATCTGGGTTCCGGCAGCATTGGCTTCCGTACCGCCAAAGGCCGAGATGATCGGCGTGGTCGAAGCGCCCGCGAAGTTGATCGCTGCCAGGCTGCCGAAGCCGCTGGACGAGATCGGGCTGGGGTCCGACAAAATCTCGATGCCCTGGACAATCGGCGGGTCCCCGGAAACCGGGTTGAAGGCCAATGTGATTGCGCCTGCCGTGGCGGTTTGCAGTCCCATACCGTTGAAGTTATTGCCAGCAGCTGCAGTAACAGTGTAGGTAATGACAATCGCCGTGTTCTGTCCAACCGTTGCCGAAGTCGTTGTCAGCGGCTGGTCGCTCCGGGTGAACACCATGGCGGCTGTGGTTCCGTTGGCAGGCGTGGGGATTGTCACCGGCGCAGTCACTGTGGTGAAGCCGTTTTCGATGAACTGCAGACTGTAATTGCCATACGGCAGATTCGCAAAGTAGTTGACCGGTTTGGCATCGCCATTCGGAGCCGCCGGCGAGCTTTGCCCGTGGGTCATCAGAATAGCAGTCAGATTGTTATTGCTGTCCTTGACCAGGATCGTGACGCCGGTAATGGCGGCAGCCGTGGCGGAGTTCGTGACAAGGCCGCCGAGCGAGCCGACCGTTGTACTGCTGGTCGCACCTAGCGTGTAGTTGAGGACAGTCGCATTGCCGGCAGTTGTGGTCACGGCTGTGGTCTGTGTCGTGAAGCCTGCACCGCTGGCCCCTGGCGCAGGCGGCGTCGCGGTGACGTAGTAGGTGCCGGGCGGCAAGGTGATCGGTCCATAGTTGCCGTTGGCATCAGTCGTAACCGTACCGGTAGTCGTGACGGTGGACAAGGTCGCGGCGTCCACGACCGACAGCGTGATGCCGCTGATCCCGCCGCCGTTGGTGCCGGTAACGGTGCCGCTGAAGGATGAATTGGCCGTGTTCGGGTCCAGGCTGAAGTCACCGCGCGTATACGCGCCGCTGTTGATGGTGATTTGGCGGGTGACGGTGCCGTAGCCAGGAGCGGAAACCGTAACTTGATAAGTCCCCTGAATAACTGCGAGGTTGTAGTTGATAGCCGCACCGTTGTTCGGGTCGGTGGTCGGGGACGCAGATGTCGTCGCAGCAACCGGGTTCTGTGCGGCGACGGTGACGGTTGCACCCGGCAAGGCCTGGTTTGTCGAAGCATCGGTGACAATGCCGTCGAGACGGCCCGGTGACTGGAGCGCGGTTCTGACGATGTCAATGTTCGGCTCAGTCGTCTGGCCGTTGACTGTGACATTGAAGACGCGAGCGCCGGCAGCCGTATCTTTGGGATCGGCGAGGTGCAGACGCACCTGATAAGTCGCGTTCGGCGTCAGGTTCGGGAAGACATACGAGAACGTTCCCGAACGGTCGGTCTGATAGATGCTTGGCGGCGCATAGGGATCGCCAGTCGTGTTGAAGACAGTCGGCGGGGCAGCCGGCGGGTCGGCCGTGCCGCCGCTGACGGTGAACGATGGTGCTCCGGTGTTCCGGTTAATGAACGTGTCCGACACATAACTGCCGGGAGGGCCGAGAACATCACCTGCCGCCGTATCACCGGTGTTGACCTGGAACACGGGAGCGCCGAAGACGCCGGGCGTCGTCGGAGAAAGCGGCGTGGACGACGCTTCATTGGAGCGGCTGCTTTCGCCGCCTGCCTGCGTGTTTTGCAGAACATTCAGGTAGTAGATGTCGTGTGGCGAAGCCTGGGACGCGCCCCGTGAGAACGCGATGTATTCGCGGCCCGGCGCGGTGTTCAAAT
Source organism: Capsulimonadaceae bacterium (assembly GCA_965213825.1). Lineage (GTDB taxonomy): Bacteria > Armatimonadota > Armatimonadia > Armatimonadales > Capsulimonadaceae > JANXMY01. The sequence goes on along the minus strand of CBDCAE010000003.1, from coordinate 298,090 downwards.
ACGGGTCAGGCTGAGATGACGACCAGGCCGGGCCAAAGTTGTCGCCAGAGCCTGCCGCCGTCACCGGAGCGCCGCTGTTCGCGATGCCAGCCGCGCCGGAAATCAGGAAGATGGCCCGGTTGGACGCCGGGGTCGTGCCGGTCGTGATGGCCGTCTCAATCGGGGCGACATTCGGGTCGGACGAGGGCGGGTTGCCGCTGGCTGTCATGGAAGACGCCGTAGACGCGAACGCGATGTACTGACCGTCCTGCGAGAACGCCGGGTCGGTGTCGTCGGCGGCACCGTCGGTCAGCTTACCGGGCAGCGAGACGGAGGTCGGGTTGTAGCCGCCGGTGGACGAGTACAAGACGTACAAGTGCCGGTGCCCGGCGTAGGTGCCGGATGTGCTGAGGCCGGAGAAAATCACTTCGTCGGAGTTCGATGGCGAGAACGTCGGCCGTCCGACGCCGCCGATGCCGGTGAGGGGACTGCCGGAAGCGTCTGCGCCCTGAAAAGTCGCCGAAGTCTTGCCGTTGACGGTGTAGACGACCGCACCCGTGAATGGGGCAACATACAGGTTCTGGACATTCGCCGTGTTGGCATCCGACGTGAACGCCAGGCGCTGGTTGTTGTCGGCGCTCAGGGCTGGGAAGAACTCGCCGTGCGGGACACCTGCCACTTCACCGGTTGCGGCGGTGCTGGTGGTGAGCTGGAGGGGCGTGCCGCCGTTGACGGGAATAGCCCAGATGTGAAAGCGCGTTCCCGCCGTACCGGTTGCGGTGCGGTTCGACGAAAAGACCAGCATGGTCTCATCAGAAGTCCACACAGGTGTAAGATTCGTCGGCGTCAGCGAAACTCCCTGAGCCAGCGTAAACGCCGGAGGCGGGTTGAAGGCATCGAACGTCTGCACGGCTTCGTTGACCTGGGCCGCTGCGGTGCCAGTGGCACGGGGCTTCAGGATCGCACCGGAGTGCATGAGGTTCGGCTTCGGGTAAATGTAGCGGCCGTCAGAGGCCCGGCGCAGATCCGTCGGGACACCGCGCTCCTGGAACGATTTGGCTTGGGTACCAGACGGCGTCAGCGGACGCAGGGCGGCCCGCAAAGCGAGCGCCTGGCCGAGACGACCCGCAGGGGCCGGTGCAGGAGCTGCCAGCAGGCCGGCCACAAAAGCGGACGAAAAGGCGGCTGCCAGCAGCGGCAGCAGTATAAGGCGAAGAGAACGTAGGTTGTTCAAGTGTGCAGCTTTCAAGGGTAAATTCACGAAGTTTCACACGTCAAGGGCTGAAGACGGTGAGGTCATCGGGGGTTCTCGGCAAGGCGCGATTCGCGGAACGAGTAAGAATGGTCCAACGAGACGATTATAACACAGGCAGGCTTTTTACGCAAGCGGTTTTTATTTGTAAGAAAGAGCCGGGGGACAGGGAGCGCAATGTGCTCTCTGTCCCCTGACAGTCACTGCGGCTAGCGCGTCGGAATTTCGAGCGTTGCCGGCGAGTTGACATAGATCCAGTAGGCGTTCCACGGGGTCAGTACGCCGGTGGACGAGACGGTCTGGTAGCCGCCGCCCGCGTAGGAATAAAGCGGACGGGTCACCAGGTTGTACTGGGCGCTGCTGGCCTGCGTGAACGTGATCGTTCCACCTGCGCCGTTGTCGAATGCCAGGCTTGTGACCGGGATGCCGGCAGCGGACGGGTTCGGGACACCGATCTGGTTCCAGCCTGCGCCGAGCGAGACCGAGACCGTGGGAGCGGTCGGGGTCGCGCCCTGCTGAGTGACTGGGACAGCGTTCTTCAGGAAGACCCAGTAGCCGACACCGAGGCGCAGCGCGTCTGCCGGTGCGGTTGGGTCGAGCGCATAGGCACCGGTCAGCGGGTTCCAAACCGCGACATGCGAGCGGTTGCCGTTCGGCGTGGCTCCGGCAACTGCCGTGTTCAGCGTGCCGAACAGACCGTCGAAGCCGATTGCGCTGTAATCATACGGCGTTGAGACGAACTGGAAGCCCGCCGCAAACGTATGCAGGGCCGGCAGGCCGGTCGTCCCCGTGAAATCCAGCCGGGTGAACGCGCCGCCCGCAACAGTCACCGTCTTGGCGGCCGAGGTCCGGCTGCCTTTCGTGACCGTGACCGAGTAGGTTCCCTGCGGAAGCTGCCCGGAATAGTTCAGCGGACTGCCATCAGGGCCAGGAGTGGCCGTCCCGGCGGTCGTGAACGAGATGCCCGCTACGGTGCCCGTAGTGCCGGTCGTTCCGGTCGGAACCGCTGTAATGGTCGCGCCTGACACGAGGCCAGTGCCGTTCTGGTCGGTGACGAGGCCACCAAGCGTACCAATGCTGGACACCAGCGCGAAGTTGACCCGGACTGGGGCACCATTAGTCAACGTAACCGATGCACTCGTCTGCGTGGTGTAGCTGCCTTTGGTCGCCGTCACCGTGTAGGTTCCAGGCAGCAGAGTCGCCGTGTAGTTCGCTGGAGAGCCGTCTGCGCCGGTCGCCGGTGTCCCGGTAGTGGTCAGCGGCGTTGGAACCGTGGCAACGATGTTGCCGGCGGCATCCTTGACCGTGACCGTGACCCCAGCCAGCGCCTGGCCGGTCGCATCAGCCGAGCCGTCTGTGACCAGGCCGAGCAGAGTGGCCTGCTCGTTAAGCGGGAAGTTCTGCGTGATCGCGTCTCCCAGCGAGAGAGTCACCGCCGCCGTAGCGGGCGTGTAGCCAGTCTTCGAGACCGCAAGTGTGTACGCTTGGCCGGCCTCCGTGGTCAGGATGCCGGTAAAGGCATAGGTGCCGCCCGCGCCAGTGGTCTGCGTACCAACCACGCTGCCGGAAGGATCAGTCAGCGTGACGGTTGCCCCCGCCACCGCGCCCGATGTCTGGACATCGGTGACGGTACCGGACACCGACGCGAGGATCGCCGGCAGGGTGAAGTTCGCCGTGCCGGAGCCGCCCGCCGGAACGGTGATGGTCTGCGTGTTGCTCGCGCCGTATTCCGGCTTGCCGTTCGCATTATTCGGTCCGACTGCCGTGCCGGTATAGGTCGCGGCAGGGACATTCGCCATGGCCGGGGTCGGTGGGATGACGTAGGTACCGCCGGCAACGGTTGTCGCCGTCAGGCCCGTCACCGTGCCGTCGGTCGAGTTAAACGTCACGACCGCGCCGACAACCGGCATGCCGTGATCGTCAGTCACCGTGCCGGTAATGCTGCCCGGCGCGACCGAACCCAGCGTGAAGTTCTCGGCAGTCAGCGCATCGCCAAGCTGCACGGTCGTCGGCCCGATTGCCATAGGCGCGAACCCGGCCAGCGATGCCGTCAGCGTGTATGTTCCCGGTGCCAAATCGCCGGTCGTGTAGTTCCCTTTGGTGTCGGTCTTCACGGTGATCGGCGTGATCGCCGCGCCGGTCGCATCCGTGCCGGTGATAGTCACCGTCGCTTGCGCCAGCGGTGTTGAGGCGGGCGTGCTGGCTGCCGATGACGTGACCGTGCCGGTGAAGCTCGGCTCAATCGGCACGACGACAAAGGCTGCTGTCGCCTGCTGGCCGGACATGACCGTGACATTCTGCGGCGCTGCCGTCGAAGTCGTCACTCGTCCGTTTGCGTTGTTGGGACCGACCGCCGTGACTGTATAAACGGCGGGCGGGACACCTGGAATGACAACCGTGCCGCTCGCGCCGGTAGTCGTGGTCTGGACCATGCCGCCGGGCGCTTTGTAGGTGATGATCGCCCCTGCGACCGGTCCGCCGGTCGAGTAAGTGACCGACGCCAAGATCGAGCCGGGCGGGATCGGCGTCAGCGAGAAGTTCTGCCCGGCCAGGACGCTGCCCAGGAACACGGTCTCAGGCAGCGGCGCACTCGTCGAGAAGCCGGGGGCGGAGACAACGATCGTGTATGTTGTTCCAGCCGGTGCAGGGGTCGCCGGGATGCCGGTGATTGTGTAGGTGCCGTCCACCGCCGTAGTCGTCGGCGTACCGACGGTTGCGTTAGCGCTGTTCAGGAGCGTGACGGTCGCGCCCTGAACCGGCGGTGTGCCGGTGGCGGCGCTGGTGACTGTTCCCTTGATCGTCGCCAGGATCGGGGTCAGCGTGAAGTTGACCGGCTGGACCGTTGTCGTGTTCGGCTGAGACTGTCACGCCCTGCCGCTGTAGTCGGTGCGTCCGGCGCCGGCGCATCCGGCATAGCGCCGCGTGTACTCCGGCAGCCCCTGCGGGTTAGTCGGACTGGACGCCGTCGCCGTATAGGTGGTGACGGGGACATTCTGAATGAAGTAATTTTCTGCCGTGTTGCCCGTGACCGAGCCGTTGGCTGTCGTCGCCGCGACCGTCACGGAGTTATCTTGGGAAGTGAACGTCACGACTGAGCCGCTGATCAAGTTTGGAGGCGTCGCAGAGTCATGCACGGCCCCGGCGATGTTACCCGGCTGCTGCGGGATCATCGTCAAAGTTGCATTAGATGCCGTGGTATCACCTTCCACAACATAAGTAACGCTGCTGTTCGAAACCGCTCGCTGGAAGCCAGGCTTGACAGCAACCAGGGTGTACGTTCCCGGCTCGACGCCAGCAATCGTGAACCGTCCACCATTCGCCGTTAAAGCGCTGAAGGCTGTGCGGGTCGATGGCGCGGCACCGGTCGGGCGCAGGTAAACTGTTGCGCCATCAATTCCCAGGCCACCGCCCTGACCGGGGCCGGCGGTCTGCGTAATCGTTCCCGTAACGAAGCCTGTCCGCAGGTAGTTGACGATGTTGTGCAACACTGCCGAGCGCGGGTTGCGCGGCAGAACTTGCGGAATAAGCTGATCGAAGGGAATGATCTGGTTCGCAGGCGGCCCTTCACCCGGATTCGGCGCATTAGACGTGTAATAGTCGTTAGAGAGACCTTCCAGTCCAAAGCCGGCGTAGACGACGCGGCTGCCAGTGCCGCCATTCGGCAGTTGATGGGTCCCAGAGACGTTGAAGGGATCATCATGGAACACCATCGCCGCACTTCCCGCCGGACCGCCGGTATAGGTCATAGCAACCTGTGCCGTGTTGGCTGGCGTCAGCACGTCGGTCTGCCCCTGGACGCTAGCCCCGGCAATGGTTAATGCTGGGATTTGGCTCAGGCCGCTGTCACCGTAATCCGCATCGCCCAGCACCAAGTTATCCTGGTAGGGATAGTTCGGCGAGTTGATCGAATATGGCCCTTCAATCGGGCCAGTGAGGGTGCTGTAGTTCCCGTTGTTCGAGTGATCGTAGAACGGGTTGCCGGTAATCCGATTGTCGGTTCCGGCCAGCACATTGCCGCCTGAAACGTTGGGGGTCAGCGTCGCATTCAGCACATCCGGCAGGAAGTTTGGCGTGGCAGTCTTGCTGGGGGCATTGTTGACCGTACCGTTCTGGGTCAGCGTCGAGCCGACGTCCTGGCCGGTGATGCAGAGGCGTCCGCCGGCCTGCACGAAAGCCGTCAGAATGCTGGTCGTGCTTTGGCGCGGGTTGGTAACGCCGACCGTGCCGACGTTTCCCGGATCGTCAATTGTGCCGGGATCAGCCAGAACATCGCCCGTGTACGGAGATATCCAGATGACGCACTGGTGGGCGTCCAGAATCGTCGCTGCCGGTGCATTGACGCCGGCGGCGTCAGCAATGGCCGGCTGGGTAATCGTCTTCGGCAGGTAGCTGTTCAGCTGGCTTGCCGGCAGCGGACCGCGCGAAAGGATGCGCCAGATGCCGTATTTCTGGGACAGAACGCGCGGTGCCCCGTCCGTCGTCGTTTCGTTGTCATTGATGATGTTGTCCTGATAGGACAGTGCACCGAGGCCGTTCTGCGCTCCGGTTTGCGCCACAGTGACAATATCGTAGCTGAAGTTGTTGGGGAAAATCTGGTTCGTCGTAAAGCGCGTGTTGTCATTGATGAACGGCTCAACAACGGGGTTAAATGCATATGACTTTTCCGTCGTCGGAATGCCAGCATAGATGCTGTCGGGCAGGATACTTACGTCAACGTCCGTGACATAGGATTCGGTGCCGAACAGCTTGGGAACGAGGTTCTGGTTGGTGTTGCGCCCGCCAAACGTCGTGCCGGCGAATTTCTGGCCCAGGGCATAGTCGCTGACGACAAGAATATCATTGCTGTCAATGGACTGGTTCGTGCTGAAGCCGCCGACATTGTCATAGATGCGCCAGTTGGTCTTGCTGCCGCTGTACCGCGAATTTGGCACATTCGGGAAGACAGCCTTGTCGTAAGCAATCACGTCCACGTAAAAGTCGCTGCCACTGGACGGTGTGGTCCAGGTGACGGTATAGAGGACGCCGCCGAGATTGTCCTGCTGGGCGGCGGGAACACGGGCAAGCTGGAGCCATTCGGCGGGATGCGTCGTGGTCGTGGTCGTGCCGTCAAATGCCGTGCCGGTGGTCGTATAGCCTTGAACCGGGCGATCCGTGCCGGTCCGGCCCGCCGACGAGAAGCTTGTAAATGCAGTCGGGTCAAGTGTGCCGCCGCTGAACGCTCCCTGGTCATCCACACCTGCTAAGTAGTAGGGATCAACGTAGTCACCGACCGCGCCGTTGGCATTCGACACCTGCCGAGGATTCGAGGTAGCTGTCGTCGCAGTGAGCGTATAACCGGCAGGAAAGCCGCCGGTGACCGTCGGATCGCCGGGCCGGGTATTGCCAAAACCGGGATTCGCCGTTAGGAACTGCGGGTTGACAACCTGAGCCTCGTACTCTGCGCCGGTTGGAATGAACTGGCGCGGGTCGCTGTAAGGATAAGGGAGAGCGGCTCGTCCACCCGTCACAGGGAAGGTATAGGAGCTGGCTGGCACGGCTGGGGCTACTGGGTTAGTTGATGCAGGCGCGGCTGTCGGGAACGGCTTGCCTTCGTCCGTCGGCTGCTGCGTACCGGAGCGGGTGCCGTCATTCGTGCCGCCGCCAGATTTGCCGACGAAGAGGTAGGTTCCCTGCGGATTATTGGTGGCATCCGTGATATACTGCCCGCCGTGGACGCCGCGCACGGCAGTCGGCGCGATGCCGACGTTGTTGATGGTCTCGTTGTTGCCGCCGTAACTTGGGTACTCGTACTTCTTGAACGTCGGGAGCGAGATTGTACGATCAGGGTTAAAGTACAGCGACGAATACAGGTCGGAGTTTGGCAGGTAGTAGTGGTAAACGTCCAGCAGAGCGTTCGCCGTGCTGCTTGTAAGCTGGCTGAGACGCGCATTGATTTGCGGGCCGGGGATAGGAAAGCCGTTTGCATCAACTTTAGGCGTGCCATTGAAGTTGAACTGCGGCTGCGAGTCGAAGCGGCGGTCTTTCATGAAGACCTTATGCTCCGTGTTCTGGGAGTCCTGGTACTTGCCATCCGGGTCCTTGATTTGGACATACACGCGAGCGCCGCCATTTGGGCCGCCCGTGTTATCGATCCCGGCCTCACGGCTCGCTCAGGCGCACAGTCAGTGTGACAGGACTGACCGCCGGAAGCCGCGAGCTTGTTCGGAGTGCCGGTGACAGGGTTCGGGATTGGAGCCGGCCTGAACATGGACCACTTCATTGTTGCTGAAGCGCAGCAAGGTCGGCGGGTCAAGGTTCAGCACCTGCGAGATCAGCAGACCAGCATAAGTAGTGCCGACGGTGTAGTTCTGTGTGCTGTCCTGGCTTGGATTTGTGACGGCTCCGCCTTCCGCTACGGACGCGGCGACTTCCACCGGCGCACCATTGGCGGGAGCATTGTAAGTCACGGTCCGGTTGGACGAGTACGCGATGCTGAAGATGGACAGGAACGGCGACCAAGTCGGGTAAACATCGTCGAAACTATCGCCTGTTGTGCTTGTGACCCCGGTTTCTCCGGCATTGTCATCGGTGTTCAGCTTAATGGCAGGTATTTGCACCCCCGGCGGCAGTTTCCGCGCGAAGCGTCTCGGTGGTCGGGTTGTTGACCCCAAGTGCCGCCTGGAAGTAGTAAATGTCGTGCGTTCGCATTCACCGCGGGGGTGCTGCGCCCAAAAGCCAGGTAAGCAAGGTTGCCCTGCGGGTTGGTGTACTGGTTCTGGTTGGCGAAAGTTGCTCCACGCCGGGCCGTAGTCGTCGAAGCCCGCCGTGCTGCCCTGCGAGACTCGTCCGCCGGTCCCAAGCGCGGTCGGGACCGTGCCGAAGGGGATGCCGGTGGACGACAGGCCGCCGCTGATGAGGAAGACGCTGCGGCTGGCAGACGCGCCTGACGACAGAGACTGAGATGCATTCGGGTCCTGCGGGCTGGCGGGGTTCGCCGGACCGAAGGCATTGTTCGGGTTGCGGGTGAAGCCGGCGGCATTGGCCGTAGACGAGAACGCGATGTAGGAGCCGTCGGGCGCAAAGGTCGGGTCAGTGTCGTCGGCGGGGCCATCGGTCAGCTTGCCGGGAACGAGACGTTGTTCCCCTGGCTGAAGCCGCCGGAGCTGGTGTACAGGAAATACAAGGTGGGCATGCGACCGGCATTGGTGCCGGAAATACTGCGGGCGGCAAAGACGATGAGCTGGGCGTCATTGGGCGAGAACGTCGGCCGCTGCACCTGGTCAAAGCCCGTTTGGGACGCGCTGGCCGCTTCGGTTGCGCCGCGCAGGGTCAGAGAGGCCGGCGGGTTAGGGTTCGCCGTGCTGGGCGTCAGGTTCGTCGGTGCGATTGTTCCGGTGGACAGCGCCGCATACGAGAACCCAAGCGCGTACAGGTTCTGCACGCTGGGCGTGGACGCATCCGACGTGAACGTCAGCGCCAGATTATTCTGGGACAGGGCGGGGAAAAACTCGCCGCCGCCGGTCGGGCCGGTAGAGGTCGTAATCTGGAACGCCTGGCCGCCGTTGACAGAGATCGCCCACAAATGAAATCGGGGGCCGCCGTCCGCACCGTCGGCATTTACGCCGCCGATGGCCGTACGGTTGGACGAGAACACGAAAAACGTCTCATCAGCAGACCAGACGGGGGTGAGGTTGGTCGGGGTGAGCGCACCGATATACACCGGGGGATTGGTCGAGCTGTTGTTCAGCGACGCTGCCGAGCCGAAGCCGATGAGCGGGCGAAATGCCGGGGGAGGATTGTTGACATCATAGGTCTGGACACCGCCGGAGATCGGCACAACACTGGCCGCCGCCGTGGCCCGCGCTTTCAGAATCGTACCGGAATGCATCAGGCGTCGGGGCAGCAAAGTGCGCCCGGCAGGCGTATGGCCGGACGCGGAGGCCGCCCGCAGGCGGGCCGTGCGAAGCTGCGCCGCCAGCGCCAGCACCGCACCGGTGCCGCCGGAAGACGGTGTTTTCAGCCCGGCCTGCGACGCCGTCGCGGCCAGCACAGTGAGGACCACAGCCAGCACCAGCCAGGCGAAAAAGACACGATTTTGGAAAGAAGCGGCAAGGGAGCGCAGGGCGCTGAAAGAAGTGCGTTCTGTGTTCAAGACGAATACAACCTCCCTGGTTGTGCGCGGCACCGGCACGGCCTGGGGCCGAAACAAAGACGGATGCCGGAAGAGACGACGGATGGTTATCAAATTACGCGGCTGGCCTGAGAAAATCACGCCGCGCAGTGCATTACGGTAAAATTCGGTATGGGGGGATGAGTGCGGCGGCAGGTCAAGTAGCCTGCTGCTCATGTATGATCTTGGCTATGCGTGATTTTGATCACTCTCTTGTCTGCTCGCAAAGAGCCGTCCAGAGCAAAACTGGTTCATTATAACACAGGCCAGGCATTTGTGCAAGGCATTTTTAGATGAAAATGCGCCATGTATGAAAATTGCGTGAAATCTTCTTCGCGCCAATTTAGTTTTGCTTTTAGTTTTGTCTGCCGCCTTTAGTTTTGTCCGGACAGTCGCAGACGGCTGTCGCGGACAAAGATCAGAACCAAAATCGTGCCGAGCGTGACAAACCCCGCCGCCGCGACAAACGGCGCGATATGCCCAATCGCATCGTATGCCTGCGTTCCTAGCGCCACCCCGACCAGCGCCCCCAGCCCCTGCGCCGTCGAGACCGCCGCAAAGATCGTCCCGCGCTGATGCTCCCCGCCCAGCACCGTCAAGAGCGCGAGCCACGCCGGGAACGCAATCATAAACCCAATTCCCAGCACCGTCGCCGCCGCCAGAAACGCGAACTTGCCGGTGTGCAGGAAGTACAGCCCGCAGATGGCAAGAAGTCCCAGCGCACAGAGCGTGAAGCCGAGGCGCACTGAGCGGGCCTTACCCCAGCGGTCCGCAAGCTGCCCGGCGGGCAGCGCCACCGCCGCAATGATCAGTGCCGGTCCCAGCACGAGAATGCCGAACTCGGTTTCCGTGACATGGAACTGGGCCAGCACGAACAGTTTCATAATCGGTACAATGCAGCCGATGCCGAGGAATGTCACAAATGCAATTCCCAGAAACTGCGGCACGGTTTTGAGTGCGCCGATAAACTGGGCACGGGTGATCGTCTCGCCATTTCCTTCCGCCTGCCCAATCTGCGCGGCTGACCGGCGGCCCTTGAGCGCGATCGCGGCAATGACAGCCAGCGCGAACAAGACGCTTGCGAGATAAAACGACGGATAGTAGTACTCAGGCTGATGGTTTGGCGGCACGACGGGGACCACCGGCCCCGCTGGTCCGGCCAGATGCGCGTGATGGTGCAGGTGGGAGACGATGTGGCTCCCCGACTGGTGGATGTTATGGCCGACCCGGTGAATGGCGGCGCCGAACGTCTCCTGCTTGGTCAGCCACGGGCCGAAGGAGTCGTCGGCGAAGCCGCCTGCGAGAAACGCAAACGCGGTGCCGAGCATATAAACCACATTCATTGCCCCCATCGCTGAACCGCGTTTGTTTTCCTCCACCACGTCCCCGACATATGCGTACAGCGACGGCCACATCGCCGCCTGCCCCAGCCCGTCCAGCGCCCGCAGGAAGCCGAACGCCACCAGCACGGCAAACGATGTCACTTGCACCGGGTCATAATGGATGGAAATAAGCAGGATCGGCGTGAACACCGTCACCGCCGCGCCGCCGAGAATAAGCGGCTTGCGCCCGATCCGGTCCGCCAGAATGCCGAGCGGGGCCTTGAACAGTGACTCGGAGATGTAAAACCAGACCAGCAGCAGCCCCATGACATGGGTCTTGATGTGCAGTCCGCGCGTGAAATATACCGGCAGGGCCGAGTTCCCCAGTACCGAGATGCCAAGTTCCGTGCAGGCCGCAATCGTGACTACCGGCATGACCGCCGATAGCCACCCAGTAGACTTCGGGGACATCGGCGCTGATTCGGATTGGAGAACTGACTGGCTCATAGGGCTATTGTACCATGCCAAAGAAGCTGGAGCGCAGCGGCATCAAAAAACGTACGCTCCCATTTTCTGGGTGCGCCGCGAAGCCCAGCGACAGCTTCACGTGCAGGTTGGCCGTACTCTGATAGCTAGTATGGGACACAAGCTGATAACAGCCGAGTTCCACCGCCCGCCGGATCGCCCACTTTTGGAGCGCCGTACCAATCCCCTGTCGGCGCTTTTCTTCTCGCACCGCAAACGCATGGATTTTTGCTTCCGTCAGCGCAATACCGCCGAGCGCCAGCGGCGGACAGTTTTCTTCCGGGCCGATCGGCTGAATGCCAAAGCGCAGAAACCCAGCCACACGGTTCTCTTGCAGCGCCACGCAAAGATGACAAGGGAGATGCCGTGAATAATCGCCCAGCACAAAGGGTGCCTGCTCCGGGGCGACTTGCTGCAAGCACTCTACAAACTCGCCCCAGCGCGGATGATTGCTCTCCCACGGCTCGATGCTGAACAGCTTCTCAGTTTGCGGTTCTGTCATAGTTCGCTCAAAGTAAGACTTCGTGACATGTTTCGGCGGACTCGTAAAGCGCGTCCAAAATCTGCGTGACGACCAGTGCTTGCTCGCCGGGAACAAGGACCGGCGTGCCGTCGGTGAGCGCCTGGACAAACGCGCGGATTTCGACTTCGTGGGTGTGGACTTGGGGCAGAAAGACAGGGGCGGTGTCGGTCAGTGTGCCGCTTTCTTCGCGGTACACCCGCGTGTTGGCTTCGGTAATCAGGTCTAGAAACGCGCCGCCGTCTGTTCCCATCAGCGTCGTCTGGAACTGGTCCTCGGCGATGTTCGCGGCAAATGACGCTTCCAGCGCGAGGGTCGCGCCGTTCTCAAAACGGACAAAGCCGGATGCGAAATCTTCGACGGTGAAACTTGCGCGGTTCCACTGGCCGCGCAGGCCGATGATGTTTTCCCGGTGTCCGAACTTGGTCTGCGTTTGACCCGACACGGACACGGGTTTGGGGAAGTCCATCAACCAGAGCGACAAATCCAGCACATGAGCGCCAATGTCAATCAACGGTCCCCCACCCTGCTTAGACTTGTCGGTGAAAGCGCCGTGGCTGGGAATGCCCCGGCGGCGCAGCGCCTGGGCGCGGACATGATAAATCTCGCCGAGCTTACCGTCGTCAAGAAAGCGGCGCACGGACTGAGCGCCGGGGCCGAAGCGCAGGTTGTACCCGACCTGAAACTGCCTGCCTGCCGCCCGGCCCGCCGCCACCATTTCTGCGCCTTCGGCAGCGTTGAGCGCCAGCGGCTTCTCGCAAAAGACGTGCTTCCCTGCGGCGAAAGCGTCCAAGACGGGCTGCTTGTGCAGGTAATTCGTCGTGCAGACCACGACAGCCTCAATGTCCTCTAAAGCCAGCAGTTCCCGGTAGTCGGTGAACGTCAGCGGCACGTCAAACTTCTCAGCAGCCGCCCGGACTTTGTCTTCGCCGACATCACACAGGGCGACCAGGCGCACCTTGCCTTCGTCTTGCAGCTTCGCATACGCCGGCAGATGCCGCGTCGTCGCGACCTGCCCCGTACCGATCATTCCAATTCCAATCGCTTTGCTTCCCACCGGCTTCGTCATAGGCGCTTGTTCTGCGCGGCAGGCGGCTTTTCCTGCAAGAACCCCTCCCGCTCATTCTTCGCTCCCTCCCCTCAGAAGGGAGGGTAAGAGCCAGACAATACAAACGGCGAAAGCCCGCGCCTCTTATCAAGAGGCGCGGGCTATTTTTACTTCTTTTGCCCTTCCCTCATTCTTGCCCTCCCTTCTGAGGGGAGGGAGCGAAGAATGAGCGGGAGGGGTTCTTAATTTTTCCGCGTGGGCCGCACCCGCCGCACCATCTCTTTAACCCGCCGCCGCGCCCGGTGCCAGTGCAGCGGCTTAGAAACCGGCAGGCTCATCCCATCGGTCGCCGTTGCGGTCAGCCGTGCATAAAAGAGTGCTGCAAGCGCCAGGTAGACGCCTAATCCTACTGCTATTCCCATCATTCACCTCACTGTGTCCTGTTAATTACAACAGTACCAACGCTTACATTGTTCCAGAAGCGGGTAGGGATTAAACACTTGCCGCTTCTGCGGACGCTTCGACAACCGCCGGGGTCAGGTTGGGGACGCGCCAGTCACTCATCAGATACTCAGTCCAGACGCGGTCGTAGACGGAGATGGTCTGCGCCGCGATCGTGTGCCAGTTGAACGTCGTCAAGACGCGCTCGTAAGCGGTCTCCACTAAGAGTTCAGCGGTCTCCGGCTCGTGCAGGAGTTTCAACAGACCGTCGGCCAGCGAGTTCGGGTTGCCGGCATACGTCGTGATGCCGGTGACGTTGTTTTCGACCACTTCCGGCAGGCCGCCGGCGTCGGAGACGACCACCGGCACTTTGGCGGCCATCGCTTCCAAGGCCACAATGCCGAACGGCTCGTACAAAGACGGGAAGCACGCGATGTCAATCACCGAGTAAATCTTCATCAAGTCGACATCGGGGACAAAGCCCGCGAAGTAAACGTGCCGCTCCATGCCGAGATACGCCGCCAGATTGACCAGATGCTCCCGCTGCCCGCCGCCGCAGATGAGCAGCTTCGCGTCGTGGTACCCCCAGCGCACTTTCGGCAGGCTTTCAATGAGGACTTGAACGCCTTTTTCGCGCACCATTCGCCCGACAAAAAAGATGATCTTTTCTTCCGGCGCGGCGTACCGGGCGCGGAACGCGGCTTTTTCTAATGTCGTGAAGTCCGGCAGCGTGAACTTGGCGGCGTCCACCCCGTTCGGCACCACGTCCATCTTGTCCCAGGGCGTGCCGAATGCAAACGCGCACTCCTGCTTCATAAACTCGGTGCAGACGATCACCCGCCAGGCTTCGTTCTGAAGCTGTTCTTCCACCGAGTTGATATACGACTGCGTCGGCCCGTTGATGCCGTTGTTGCGGCCATATTCCGTGGCATGGATCGTGGCGGCAAGCGGCAGGTGATACTTGTGCTTTAGCGCAGCCGCAGCGTAATGTGTTAGCCAGTCGTGCGCGTGCAGCAGCAGCGCCTGCCCATCATTTTTGTTCAGCAGCTCGGCAGCCAGCGCATCGGCGCGTTCCAGCATGGCGTCGTTGAGAAGTTGCACCCAGTGAATAAAATCGTTGCCTGGTCCCGATGGCTTCACGCGGTATAGGTAAATCCCGTCTTCCACTTCTTCAGAAGCCGCACCCGGATGCTCGCAGGTGATGACATGCACTTCCACATCCTGCTTGACCAGCGCATGCGCCAGGCCGTAGACGTGCGGCGAAATCCCCCCGACAATCTTGGGAGGATACTCCCAGCTTAACATAATGACGCGCATCGTCAAACTCCTTTATTCGGCCCGGTGTCCGATGTCGGTGCGATAGTGCATGTGGTCGAAGGAAATGTTCTTGACGGCGGCGTAGGCGCGGGCGCGGGCTTGGGTAAAGTCGTCGCCGAGGGCGGTGACACCAAGAACGCGGCCGCCGTTGGTGACGATGCGGCCTTCTTCGTCAAACTTGGTTCCGGCATGGAAGGCGACTACGTCGGACAAATGGGAGACCTGCTCTAAGCCCGCAATCGGCAGGCCGGTCGGGTAGGCATTCGGGTAGCCGCCGGAGGCCAGCACGACGCAGACGCCGCTTTGGGGCTTCCAGCGCACGTCTACTTCGTCGAGATGGGCGTCGGTGACGCCAAGCAAAATGTCAACGAGATCGGTCTCTAAGAGGGGGAGTACGACCTGCGTTTCGGGGTCTCCGAAGCGGCAGTTGAACTCTAACGTTTTGAGCGAGCCGTCGCGGCCGATCATAATGCCGGCGTAGAGGACGCCTTTGTAGGGGATGCCCGACTCGCGGATGGCGTCAATCGCTGGACGCAAAATCTGGTCCACGGCCTGCTGATACAGCGCGGGGGTGACTGCCGGGACCGGAGCATAACAGCCCATGCCGCCGGTGTTTGGGCCTTCGTCGTTGTCCAACGCCCGCTTGTGGTCCTGCACGGCCAGCATCGGCACAATTGTCGTGCCGTCGGTGAATGCCATCAGCGACGCTTCTTCGCCTTCGAGAAACTCTTCAATGATGACCGCGTCGCCCGACGCGCCAAAGACCTTTTCGCCCATGATCTGATGCAGGGCATTCTGGCCGTCGGCGTTGGTGCGGCAGATAAACACGCCCTTACCCGCCGCCTCGCCATCGGCCTTGACGACCAGCGGCGCTTCCGCGTGGGACTCAAAGTGGGATTTCAGGTAATAAGAGGCAGCGTCCTGCGACGCGAACACAGCAAAATGCGCGGTCGGGATGTTGTAGCGCAGCATGACCCCTTTAGCGTAGGCTTTCGAGCCTTCAAGCTGGGCAGGCTCCCCGGCAGGGCCGAAAATCCGCAGGCCGCGCTGCTCGAACAAATCCACAATCCCGGCGATCAGCGGTATTTCGGGACCAACCACCGTGAGGTCAATTCCGTTCTCCGTCGCAAACGCCAGAAGCCCCTCGCTGTCGGTGATGGCAATGGGGACGCACTCGGCCAGGGACGCAATCCCCGCGTTGCCCGGCGCACAGAAAATCCGGCTGACCTGCCGGCTCTGCGCCAGCTTCCAGACCAGCGCATGTTCGCGCCCCCCGCCGCCGATAACCAGCACTTTAAGCATCCATTTTTGTTCCTACGAACCCGTTCCTCAAAAATCGTCTCCTAGAAGCCTGTCGCACCATCATCTGTGCGCGACAGGTCCAAATCCACAAACTTCGCGTATTCTGCCATGAAGCCGACTTTAACCATACCGGTCGGTCCATTCCGGTGCTTGCCGACAATGATCTCGGTTTCTTCCATCATTGGACGCTCTGGCCGATCCCCACCGTCTTCCTCGGCGGCATTAAATGCTTCCTTCATCTTGTAGTACGCTTCCCGGTACAAAAAGCAAACCATATCCGCCTCCGCCTCTATTGAGCCACTTTCTCGAAGATCTGAGAGCATCGGCCGCTTGTTTTCGCGGCTTTCGACCGCGCGGGAGAGCTGAGACAAAGCAATGACCGGGACTTTCAGCTCGCGGCCGAGCGATTTGAGGCCGCGGGCGATCTCACCGATCTCCTGGACACGGTTTTCGGTGCGCCGGTGGGAGCGCATGAGCTGCAAGTAGTCGACAATGATGAGGCCGAGGCCATGCTCGGCCATCAGGCGGCGGCATTTGGACCGCATCGTGAGGGCGGATGTTTCGGTGGCATCGTCAATGAAGATCGGCGACTCGTACATATTTTGCACGACCCCCGCCAGCTTCCCCCACTCGTCCTCGTTCATGTGGCCGGTGCGGAGCTTGTGCGAGTTGACCTGCGCCTGCGAGCAGAGCATCCGCAGCGCAAGCTGCTCTTTGGACATTTCCAGCGAGAAGATTGCAACGGGTTTTTTCTCTTTCAAGGCCACATGCTCGGCAATGGAGAGGCAAAGCGACGTTTTCCCCATACTCGGACGAGCTGCCACAATGATAAGGTCTGTGCTTTGTAGGCCCGATGTGATCATGTCAAAGTCATGGATGCCAGTGGACAGGCCGGAGATTTTGGACTTCATCTCGCTGAGTTCTTCGGCCTTGTCGTAGACCGACAGCAGAAGAGTGCGGAGGGGAGAAAAATAGGCGGTGGCTCGCTGCTGGGACACGCTGAAAATGGAGCGCTCGGCTTCGTCTAAGACTTCGCCGACGTCTTCGACTTCGCCTCGCGCGGAGCCGATAATCTCTAAAGAGGCTGAGATGAGGCGTCGCAGGGTCGCTTTTTCTTCGACGATCTTAGCGTAATACTCGACATTTGCCGCGGTCGGAACCGTGTCGAACAAAGATGCCAAGTAGGCCATCCCGCCGATGGCATCAAGCTGGTCCCGGTTCTTCAGCTCGTTGGGGACCGTCACCAGATCAATCGGCTCGTCGCGCTCAGTGAGGAACGTGATGACATCGAACAGTATCTGGTGATTTTCACGATAAAAGTCTTCTTTATCGAGAATCTCGAAGACTTTTTCGACCGCGGACCGCTCAATCAGCATCGCTCCGAGCGTACTCTGCTCTGCTTCAATCGAGTGAGGCGGGACATAAGCGCCGAGCGGGCCGCCGGACGCGCCGTTTCCATTCCCGGAGCCATTGCCGTTCCCGCCGAACGCATTGCCGCCGAAGCCGCCGTTATAGCTGCCGCCGTTGGGGCGGCCGCGTTTGTCGTTGTCACTAGGCATGGGGTGACCCGGAATGGGAGTGAGTAGTGGGGCGCGTTTGGAACGCGCCCCAAGAGGCGGGAAATTATTCGGCGACGACGGCGACTTTGAGCGGGACAGTCACTTCGCGGTGGAGCTTGATGGGGATGTCGTATTCGCCGACCGCTTTGATGGGATCGAGCAGGCCGACTTTGCGCTTGTCAAGCTTGATTGACAGGTTTTTCTCGACAGCTTCGGCGATGTCGGCGGCGGTGACACGGCCATACAGGCGGCTGTTCTCGCCCGCTTTTACGGTCAATGTGATCGTTTTATCGGTGAGCAGCTCGGCGGTACGGTCGGCGTCAGAGCGCAGCTTTTCGGTGCGACGCTCTTCCTGCGCGTTCTTTGCTTGCAGGTTCTTTAGCGCCCCGCCGCCGGCTTCAATCGCAAGCTTCCGTGGATACAGGTAATTCCGGGCGTAGCCGTCGGCGACGGTAACGACGTCGCCTTGTTTACCTTGATGCTCGATGTCTTGCAGCAGTATAACTTTCATGGGTGTTCTTCCTTTGCGTGTGTAATATCTCGTGTTCCAGGATTTCAATCCTGGGCTTATCTCGATTTCCGGTATTCCAGTCCGATCAAGGCACCGCTGTGCCGGCTGCGGTTGATGTTCTCGCCGCCCAGCACCAGGCCCAGTTCCGGGGCCAGCATCAGCGTCCCCTTGGCGTCTACCCGGAAGTTGTTCGGGTCGTAGAAGTCCAAAGACAGCGTCTCGCGCTGACCCAGCCCGACATCCGCGCCGAGCGACAGCTTGGACGCATAAATGCCCGCCCGGCCCGCGACCAAGCCATTTTTGCCCAGGGCCTGCCCGCCCTGCAAAATCAGCTTGTTTGAGTCGCCGAAGCCGTACACACCGGCCCGGACAAACGTGACTGGGGTGACACTCAGCGGCACGACCACATCAATATCCGTCCGAAAATGCCTGTCCCGCGTGTTGTACAAAGCCTGCACGCGCGGCAGGTAGTACGGAGCGCCGCGTGACGGCGACGGGGTTGGCGTGATGGCGCCAGGCGTCCCGCTCTTGCCGGTTCCCGGCAGGACAATGACGCCGACACCGGGCGCAGCGATCACTGTGGCGGCTTTGCGCCGCCCGCCGGCGATTTTGTTCAGGCGCTCGATCAGGAACTCCGCCTGCTCGCTGCTGTCCCGGATGTTCTGCACGGTATCTTTCAAATTGCTCTGCACCTTCGGGTCGGTGGCGACTGCGCTTAACGACTGGAAGTTGCCGGCAATTATGTTGAGCTTGTCCGTCGCCGTCTTAAGGTTCGCGACGGTCGCGTCTAAGTTTTGAATCACGCCGCCGTTTTTCAGCGTGTCGTTGACCTGCCCGGTAATACCTGCAACTGCCGATGTCGTGTCATTCAAGTTGCGAATGAGCGTCGCAATCTGCGCCTTGTTTTCCTGCGTGATCTGCTTGACGGTGCCGGTCGTGTCCGCCAGGTTGTCTAAAGACTTCTGTTCCCCGGTTTTGGTCTGCTTCAAGAGCGCCAGGACTTGATCGTTATCTTCCGTCAGCAAGCCGTTCAGCCGGCCGGTAAGCTGGAGACCGTTTGCCGACGCCAGGTTGACATTGCTTAATGTCTGCTTAAGGCTATTTTGTATCTTCGGATCGTTTGCCAAGCGGGTTGCCGAATCCAGCAGCGCGTCTACTTTCTTCGTCGTCACCGTGACTTGGTCCAGCAGGCCCGTTGCTTTACCGAGCGCCGCTGTCAGGTCGCCGGCTTTCGATCCCTTCAAGTCTGTTTCGCCATCATGGATGGAGCCACCGGTGTTTTGAACAGCATTTGACGGCGGGATGACCATGATCGTGCCACTCGTGCCGAGAATGGGCGTCGCAATTAAAAACTGTGAGCCGCGCGGGATTCGCACGTCCCGCCCGTTCAGCCTATCCTTGATTTCCAGCTTCAAATCCGCCTGCTGGGTCGGGGTGAGTGTGACACTCGCCACCTTGCCGATTTGAACGCCTGCGAGTGTCACCGGTGTTTCCGGCGTCACCCCGCTGGCGTCGGTAAAGAGCACGTCAAACGAGTAAGTGTTGCTGTTAAGAACGTTCCCTTTCAGGAAGTACCACAGACTGCCGAGAAGCAGGATTGCGACGACGAATACAAGTCCGACACGTCCCGCGTTTCCGAATGTCGTCATAAAGTACCCCTGCCGAGTTAGCGCCGCGCCACTTCAATCGGCCCGTGCGACTTGCCTTCAATGAACTGCCGGACAACCGGATTGTCGCAGTTCTTGATCTGGTCGGGGGTTCCCGATGCCAGCACCTCGCCGCCGTGGATCATGGCAATCTTGTCGCTGATCCGAAAAATCGAGGCGATGGAGTGCGACACGACAATGCTGGTGACACCGAGCTGGTCGCGCATCTGCATAATCAGCTCGTCGATCACGCTCTCCATCACCGGGTCTAGGCCCGACGTCGGCTCGTCATACAGCAAAATCTCCGGCGACATCGCCAGCGCCCGCGCCAAGCCTACCCGTTTTGCCATGCCGCCGGACAGCTCCGACGGAAACATATTTTCTGTTCCAGGCAGGCCGACCAGCGCCAGCTTCTCCGCCACGTTCTGCTTGATCTCATCGTTCCCGATCCTGCTGCGGCGGCGCAGGCCAAACGCGACATTGTCAAAGACCGAAAGCGAGTCGAACAAGGCGGCGTATTGAAACACCATGCCCATCCGCTCGCGGACATGGTTCAGCGCAGTTTCGGTCATGCCGACAATTTGAGCATCGCCGATGCGGATTTGTCCGCTCGTCGGTGCGGTCAACCCACCGATGCAGTGCAGCAGAGTCGTTTTGCCCGACCCAGACATCCCCATCACCGACAAAATCTCGCCGGGTGCAACACCCAGATTAGCACCGCACAGGATTTGCTTACCGCCGACCGAGAAGCGCAGGTCTTTGACCTCGATCCAGGCCGGCCCCTGCTCTTCCCCAGCTTCCACTCCGAGGTTATGGTCTTTAACGGCGTGTATCAAAATGAAGCTACCTGGCTGAACATAAAATAAGTCATCACGAAGTTCGCTAAGTAAATCAAGACTATAGATAGCACGACTGCATTGGTTGTCGCTTTGCCTACTTCAGTCGCCCCGCCGCGCGTCGCCAGCCCTTGATGGCAGCCGACCAGGGCAATGATCAGACCGAATACCAGTGTCTTGAAGATGCCGCGAGTAAAGTCCGACAAGTCAAGGAACTGCTTCATCGAGTTCCAGTAGACAACCGGCAGCACCCCTTCCGATTGGGAGAGCAGGGTTCCGCCGAGAATACCTCCGGCATCGGCGAGCGCACACACCAGCGGCATCATCAGTACGGCAGCCAGAACGCGCGGCACGACCAGGTACTGGGTCGGGCTGACCGCGAGAGCGCGGAGAGCGTCGATCTGCTCGGTGACTTTCATCGTCCCCAGTTCCGCCGCGATCGCCGACCCAGCTCGCGCCGCGACGACTACTCCCGTCAGAACAGGACCCAGTTCCCGCGCAATCGCCAGCGCGACGACAGCACCGGTAAAGCCTTCTGCGCCGTACTGCTTCAAGAATGGCGCAAAATACAGCGCCAGCACCGCGCCCGATGTGGTGGTTGTCAGGAGAGCAATCCCAACAGAGTTGACGCCGAGCGACGACATCTGCTCGACCAAATCCCGCATGTCCACGCCCCCGCGAACGGCTTTGACGGTCTGTCCCAGCAGCATTAAAATCTCGCCGAGGTAGGTTAAAACCACCAGAAATGGGTGAAGAACCCGGCCCAGCATACCCGCGCCCGGTGGCACCGCCAGGGTATTCGCCGCCGGGATTACAGTCATTTGGTCGGTCATCGGTGTCTCAAAAGCCTCGAAATGCGCCGTGAAATCCGATACAGTATACTGGCAAACAGGAGGCGAAGTCAAGGTACGACGGCTGTTTCACCGCAGATAATTTGCCGCCTTACTTTTTCTGCTCCACTTTTCCGTGTCCGAGCAGGACTTTCGCCGGCTCGTGCCGAACGTCGCCCTTATGCTCACAAATGAAGAAACCCTGCAAATATTCAAAGACTCCGGTGCCCTGCTGGAAGGCCACTTCTTACTGGCATCAGGCTATCACAGCGCGGTTTACTTAGAAAAGTTTCAAGTGCTGCAATTTCCGCCGATGGTCGAAAAGCTATGCGCCGAGATCGCGGACCGCTTTGCGAGCGCCGAAGTGGACGTTGTCGTCGGCCCCACCACCGGCGGCGTTTTACTCGCCTACGAAGTCGCCAAGCATTTAGGCGTCCGGGGAATCTTCGCCGAGCGCGGCGACGACGGCACAGGCCGCGTCCTGCGCCGGGGCTTCGAGATCAAGGAGAACGAGAATGTGCTTCTCGTAGACGATATTCTCACCACCGGCGGCTCTATCCGAGACACCATGCAGGCCATTGAAGCCTACACCGATAATCTTGTCGGCATCGGTGTACTGGCCGACCGAAGCGGTGGCACCGTAGACTTTGGTGTTCCCTTAGAAGCCCTGCTGCGCCTGGACGTAGAAAAGTTCGCCCCAGACGCCCTCCCCGACTGGCTCGCCGCTATTCCACTGACCGAGCGCGGCAGCACGAAGCACTTGAAGTTATAAGATGTTCGCAGGAGAGGAAAGTGATTGATAGGATGACGAAACCTCTGCCCGCTTTGATTGCAGTTGCACTGTGGGGTCTCTTACTGCACCCACTGCTCACAACACCAATGGCAGAGGCTGACGACACCAGTGTCCAAGTCACGTCATCAAGCGGCGTTCTTTTCTGTCGTTCGTAACAATCACTTTATCAACGCCTGCAAGATAGATAGAAGTGAGCAGAGTATTGTCTCCGCTGGCTCGGCAGTAACACCTTAAAGAACCATGTCCTAGAGGACATGGTGCCTTGGAGCAAACCCTCATGCGGCAAACCCTCATGCGGCTACAAGCTGCCTAGTCGCCCGCCGTCGGCAATCAGTGTGGTTCCTGTGATGAACGCGGCTTCGTCAGAGGCGAGAAATGCCACGGCGGCGGCGATGTTGTCCGGCCAGCCGACTGCGCCGTCAATCGTCTCAACCCCGCTTTTGACGTTTGGGTTGTCCCACAGCATCGGCGTATCTACCGCGCCGGGCGCAACACAGTTAATGCGGATGCGACGCTCCAGCATCTCCTCGCTGAAGCCGCGTGTAAACGACTCAATCGCAGCTTTCGAGGCCGCATACGGCACGACCCCTGGAGTCGTCGCGTGGGCATGGACCGACGAGATGTTCACAATCGCCCCGCCGGGCGGCATGTGCGGAACCCCGTACTTGCAGAACAAGAACACTGCGCCGAGATTGACGGCCAGCACCCGGTTCCAGTCGTCTTCGGGCAGGTCCAGCACCGAATCAAAAGTCATGGCCGCCGCATTATTAACAAGGATATCCAAACGGCCCCAATGGCCGACAGCAGCATTGACCGCCGCCTGCACCTGAGAGGACTGCGAAACATCCGCTTGGAAGAACTCGGCATCACCACCCGACTCACAGATGCGCGTGACCGTTCCGTTGCCGCCGTCTTCATTCCGGTCCACCACTAAGACGTGTCCGCCTTCATAGGCCAGCCGCAGGCAAATCGCCCGCCCGATTCCCGACCCGCCGCCGGTCACGAGGCACACTTTGCCGTCAAATCGCTTGCCAAGCTGCATAAATGCCAGCCCTTCTAATTCATTCTCTTGTCATACCCAGCAAGCCAAGAAACCCCGAAGAAGGGAAATGCGTTCCCTGTCCCGAACTTAACGCCCATGATCTCTGCCGAGAACGTTTCTAAGACCTACGCCGGCCAGACCGCTCTTGCACCGACGACGCTTTCGCTTGCGCCGGGCAAGACCACCGTGCTGATCGGCCCCAGCGGCTGCGGCAAGTCTACCCTGCTGCGGATACTCATCGGGCTGATCACGCCGGATACAGGCCGGGTCGTTATCGGCGAGACGCCGCTGACCCCGCAGAACGCCGAGACGGAGCGCCACGCCATCGGCTACGTCATTCAAGACGGCGGCCTATTTCCCCATTTGACCGCCGCCCAGAATGTCGCGCTGCTGGCGCACTTCTTAGGCAAGCGTGACGGTGAAACCAAGCCCCGCATGATGGAGCTGGCCGAATTGGTCCAGCTCCCCGAAGAGTCACTCTCGCGCTACCCGTCGAATTTGTCGGGTGGACAGCGGCAGCGGGTCGGCCTCATGCGGGCTTTAATGCTTGACCCGCCCCTTCTGCTGCTAGATGAGCCGCTGGGAGCGCTCGATCCTATCACGCGGAGCGAGCTGCAAACTCAGCTTAAAGACATCTTTGCCCAGCTGAACAAAACGGTTGTTTTGGTGACGCACGACATGGGCGAAGCGGCTTATTTCGGCGACACAATTATCTTGATGCGCTCCGGTGAGATTGTCCAAGCGGGAACGCTGGACGACCTCCTGCACCGGCCCGCCGAGCCGTATGTCACCGACTTCATCCGCGCCCAGCGCTCACCGTTGCCGGAGATGCCGGAGGTCAGCACGAAATGAGAAGAAGCCGAGCACAGAATAGACCAGTCTTGTCTTCTCTATGGCTTCCCGGAAATGGGGTTTCGTTGGGGTGGACGGGGGGGCTTTTCCTCCTGCTCCTCGCCCTGCCCGCCTTCGCTCAGAAACCGGCGCTTTCCGTCGGCTCCAAGCGCTTCGCCGAGTCGCGCATCTTGGGCGAAATACTGACTCAGACCGCAAACAAGACCGGCGAGTGTGACGCCGTGCATAAATCGGGCCTCGGCAACACCGGCATTGTCTTCGCCGCCCTCGGCGGCGGCAGCATTGATGTTTATCCCGAATACACCGGTACAATCAGCCAAGAACTGCTGAAAAGCAAAGACAAACTGAGTTTAGTTCAGATGAACAGCAAGCTCGCGCCGCTGGGGCTTGCGGCGGGTATCCCGCTCGGCTTTAATGACACTTACGCGCTTGCCATGCGGGAAGACCAGGCCCAAAAGCTCGGCATCAAGACGCTCTCAGATTTGGCAAAGCACCCGGAGCTGAAGCTTGGCTTGTCACAAGAGTTCTTGAAGCGGGCCGACGGCTGGCCCGGCGTCAAAGCTGCCTACGGTCTGCCGTTTGGGTCGCCGCAGGGACTGGACCACGGCCTTGCCTACGGCGCGATTGCCGCCGGGCAGATTGATGTCACCGACATCTACTCAACCGACTCCAAGATCGCGAAGTACAAGCTGCGCGTTTTAGACGACGACAAGCAGTATTTCCCGGCTTACGATGCCGTGCTGCTATACCGGAAAGACCTGCCGACGCGCCTGCCGAAGACCTGGGCCGCATTTTCGGCCTTGCAGGGCAAAATCACGGCCCCGCAGATGATCGCGCTGAACGCCCAAGTGGAAATCAATAATCTGACGCCGGAAGCGGTCGCCAAAGCCTATCTTTCCGGCGGCACCGCCGCGCAGACACGCGAAACCCTTTGGTCAGCACTGTCCGCGCCGGACTTTTGGCCCGAAACTCGGCAGCATTTATTCCTGGTCTTTGCGTCGCTTGCCCTCAGCATCTTGGCCGGCATCCCGCTCGGCATCTGGGCGGCCCGGACACGCGCCGCATCGTCTCCTATTCTCAGCCTCACGGGCCTGATCCAGACGATTCCGTCACTGGCGCTGCTGGCGTTTTTGATTGCCCTGCTTCACCGGATCGGCACCGTTCCGACCATCGCGGCGCTGTTTCTGTACTCGCTGCTGCCGATTGTCCGCAACACTTATACAGGACTGACCGACATCTCGCCGGCCCTGCGCGAGTCGGCGATGGCGCTCGGCCTGCCGTCCGCCGCCCGGCTGCGCTTGGTGGAGCTGCCGCTGGCGTCGCGGGCGATCTTTGCCGGCATCAAGACCGCCGCCGTGATCAATGTCGGCACGGCGACCATTGCCGCGTTTGTCGGCGCGGGCGGCTACGGCGACCGGATTACGCAGGGGTTAGAAAATAACGACAACTTGCTGCTTTTGGCTGGGGCAATCCCCGCCGCCGTTTTGGCGCTCTTGGTGCAGTACGGCTTTGATCTGCTGGACCGGTCCATCGTGCCGAAAGGACTGCGCTGATTGCCGTTCCCGGCGCAAAACGGGGTATAATTCCCCTATGTCATCGTCACTGCTGCACGCCGATGAAGAAACGGACGCCGGGGTTTACGGAGCGTACCTGCGGGCGCAGTCCGACACAGACCTCCTCGACATCACTCTGCACCTGGACCCGGACAAATATCCTGCCCGGCTGGACATCGCCGGGCGCGAGCTGCGGCGGCGCGGCCTGCTGCACGGCCCGGCCTACACGCCTGCGGAGCTTGCGGTCCGGCGGCTGGCGCTGGTCGCTTTGGCACTCTCACTGATTTTGCTGGCCCTGACAGCGATTTTGACCCCGATCGACGCCGCCGGGCCGTCGTGGCCGACCCCGGACATGCTGACCGACGGGATGCCGATGGGCGAGTTCACGCGGCTGTTCGTGGTGGCCTTGCTGCGCGGCACTGTGCTGTGGGGAGCGCATCTCGGCTTTTTTCTGCTGCTGCCGCTCTACCTCGGCGGCTGGGCCGTGCGGTTTGCCGTTCCTGCACTTCGGGGTCGGGCGCGGGCCGAAGTCTGGCGCTTGGCTCTGCTCGGCTTTGCCGCGCTGGTCCTGGCCACCCTCGTCGCCATCGGTCCCAAAAGCGCCGTCCCGTCGCTCTTCACAGCATCGGTGGGGTCACACTCGGCGTTTCAGCGGACGCTGCCGCTGTGGGATCCCTTCGCGTCTGCACCGAGCAGTGAAGGTTCCTGAGAATGGGCGTGAAACGCAGAAAAAGCGCGGAGCGCAAATCGCGGCGTCAGTTCCTGCAAGCGGCGGCTATTGGCGGTCTGGGGCTGATTTCGCCGAGCGCGAGCGCGAAAACCCCTCTTGCCTCTAGCCCGCAGACGCGCGGCGATGTGCTGTATGCACCGCCTCCCAAAGCTTTAATTGACGTCCGCATTCACCTCAATCAAATCGGCTGCCTGCCCCATGAGCCGAAGCGGGCGGTCATTGCCGCCACCGGCCCTGTCCTCGGCGGCGGCTTTGTCATAGTAGACGACGCCGTCGTTCCCACGGTCCGGTACCGGGGGACGCTGACGGTATACCGGCCCGCGCCGCAGACGCCGCCCGGCCACTTCGCGCGGCATTTCATCGCCGATTTCAGCGAATATACACGCCCCGGACGCTACCGGCTGCGCCTCTCCGACGGGCATTTGTCGGTGCCGTTCACAATTGGCAGCGACATCTACGAGCAGGTCGTGCCGCTGGTTTTGCAGTATTTCGATGTCCAGCGCTGCGGCCCGCAGGAGTCCGAACACCGGGGACCCTGCCACACCGACGACGGGATCATTTTCGGCGGTCCGCGCTCTGGGCAGAGGATGGATGCGTCCGGTGGCTGGCACGATGCGGGCGATTACTTGAAGTTTGTCGAGACGACCAGCTATGTCGCAGCACTGATGCTCTTCGCTTACGATCACTACGCCGCTCATTACGAC
This sequence comes from Capsulimonadaceae bacterium, assembly GCA_965213825.1. Classification (GTDB taxonomy): domain Bacteria; phylum Armatimonadota; class Armatimonadia; order Armatimonadales; family Capsulimonadaceae; genus JANXMY01. The sequence goes on along the minus strand of CBDCAE010000003.1, from coordinate 271,179 downwards.
CGGGCACTGGCAGGGTATTCCCTGCGTGGCGGTCTGCCGCTGCCGCTGGCATACGCGAAAGTCGGGTTGGACTGGCTGCTGAAGATGCACCCCAGCCCCGACGAGTTCTATTACCAGGTCGGTGACGACACCGACCACGACTCCTGGCGGCTGCCGGAGCGGGACACGCCTTCCCTGGACCCAAAGTGGAGTCCGCGCCCGGTCTTTTATGGGATTGGGGCGAATCTTGCAGGCCGGACCGCCGCGGCACTAGCGATCGCATCGCGCCTGTACCGCCCGTATGACCGGGCCTTCGCTGTCCAGTGCCTCAGCGCCGCGAAATCTGTGTACGCGCTTGGCTTGAAGCACCCCAAAGTTCTTTCCACGAGGCCATTCGACTTCTATCCTGAACACACCTGGCATGACGACATGGAATGGGGTGCGATTGACCTCTACAAAGCTACGGGGGAACCGGAATACTTGGCACACGCCCTGAGTTTCGCCCAGCTTGCCGGCCCTGCCGGCACCTACACCAGTGTCTACAATGTTCACGCTTTAGCCCATGCCACGCTGTACCCCCACGCCCCTGCCGCCGACAAGCCGCGTCTTTTAGAGTATCTGCGCTTGGACGCCCAGCAAATCCGGCGGCATTCCGAAGCCAGCCCGTATGGCCTCGGCGTGCCGTATGTCTGGGGAACGGCGGAAGCGGCGGCGGGCGCAGCGATGAACTGCCTCCTTTACGCCCGGATGTCCGGGGACCACGGCTATAAAAAAATCGCCCGCTATCAGCGCGATTTTATTCTCGGCTGCAACCCGTTCTCGATCTGCTGTCTGGTCGGTGCCGGAACCCAGTTCCCGCTGTTCCCGCATCATCCGGTCGCGAACCTCAAGAACATCGAGCTGACCGGCGCGATTGTCGGCGGCCCTGCCGATCTCAAGACTTACCAAGAGCAGCACACCAGCCTTTCCAAGACCGAGTTCGCTGCCCAGTCCCCCAGCCCGATTCCCAGTGAAGACCGCGCCGATCAGACCAACGTCTACCACGATGTCGTGGAAGACTACGTCACCAACGAGCCGGCCAACGATTACACGGCGAAGTTCCTGCTGCTGACCGCCTATTACATGAAGGCATCTGATGAAATATAAATCCAATGAAATATAAATCCAATGAAACATAAGAGCCGCCGGGCCGGGCCGAAGCCGCTGGCCGAGTACCGGCGCTTGCAGCGCGAAATCCGGGCCATCTTCGACCCGTTCACCGCCAAATACTGCGCGTCGTGTGCGACCCCTTGCTGCATCAAGCCGACCAAAGTGACTCCGGTAGATGTTGCGCTGGCCGTCGGCCTCGGCCATGAGTTTCCACACCTCGGCGACACCGACCCTTACGCACCATCAGTGTCTTACGCCGGCTCACGCTTGTCCCTGCCGATGCTGCCAAACAGCGTGTCGGCTCAAGAGCCGTGTGAGTATTTGGATCACTACCGCTGCACGTTCCCCAGCGACCTCCGCCCCTTCGGCTGCACGACTTATGTCTGCGGCCCGATGTATTCTCACCTCCCTGACGAGACTTTGCGCCGCCTGCGCCGCTTGATCCGCCAATTAGAAGACGCCCATACGTCTGTTCTGCGGGCCTTGCGCGACGCAGGCCGAATGCCGCCGGATGCCTAAAATCTATTTTGGGGGATAATTTTTTTCTTCTGAACCCATTTCTCCTACTTGACGCCTCTTATTTATTGAAAGGCTTTGTGATGCCCGTCTCTGTTGACGATCTCTTGCTGAAGGCAGCGCAAAGAGGCGACATGGCTGCGCTGGAGCGGGTGATTGCCCAGTGCCGACCTAGCCTGAGCCGCTATGCTGCCCGGTACTGCGTGACGACCTCGGATGCGGAAGAAGCGGTGCAGGAGTCGCTGATCATCCTTTGCCGCCGTCTTCCGGCGCTGCGCTCGGCGGGGGCGTTCAGTGGGTGGCTGTTTCAAGTAATCCGGCGTGAGTGTCAACGGCTGTCGCGAAAGATGTTCCATCAGCACGTTCCGCTGGATGAGGCTAACGAAGAAGTATACCTGGCGACCCGCACGGATATTGAACTGCGGCTTGACATTGCGATGGCAATTCAATCGCTGCCGGACATCTATCGGGAAACCATCATTCTGCGTGATTTTGAGGAGTTGACTGTCAAAGAGATCGCTGCTCGACTTAGCCTGTTGCCGGAAACCGTGAAGACCCGCATTCACCGGGGACGGCTGCTCATCCGGGAACATCTTTTCGCGTAAATATCCGGGAAAAACATTATGTGTTCAACTAAACCGCTTATGATCCATTTGGTGCGGGGGGTGATTGGCGCTGCCCTTCTCATCGCAGCCTTTTTACTTGCCGGCAGCCTCCCCCTTATGGCGCTGCTGCTTGGGGGCGGGGCGCTGGTCGCCTTTCGTGGCTGCCCGGCGTGCTGACTTGCCGGACTGTTCGAGGCGGCATCAGCGAAAAAGCCTAAGCCGCTCGCTGCACTGCCGGCGAGAGAGGCAGTCAATCGTTTACAGGACAGGAGCGGAGATGCTGCTGCCCTGTAGATACAGGGCAATCCTGCCCTGATCTCGCGCACGGTTCTAAAGGAGAATCAAAATGATACTTTCACTCACCCCCCGACTGGCAGGCATGTTCGCCGCCGTTGCTCTGGTGGCCTTGTCCGCCGCGCCTGCTGCTCAGGCAGCTCCCGTCAGCAATATGGCGCACAGCAAAAAAATGGCGGCGCACACTGTCTATGTCTGCAAGGACTGCAAGGCCTTCTACTCGCCCGCAATGGCAAAGAAGATGGGCTACAAAGACAGCATGGGGCACACGCTGGTCAAGGAGGCCAAAACGCCCGCCGGGTACATGGACGGCAGCAAAATGAAGATGTAACGGGCGGATCGCCTGCTCGCAAAGTCGCCCGCCTGTTCTCAAACATAGGCGGGCGTTTTGCGCGGGATTGATCCCCTAGAAACTGTACAAAAAGCCGTCACAAGCTCCCTGCCCTGAACGGCAGGGCTTTAAAAGACAAGCCCCGCCTTTCGCACTGGGCGCGTCTTCGGGGGTCAGGCACAGCCTGCCCAGACGCACCGCCGCGTCCAGCATGGGGCCGCTCGCTTTACCGAGGAACACCGCACGCACCGGACTTTCCGTTTCCTGCGGCGAGCATTGTTCGATCTGCGCCGTGACTTCACTTAGCGTCAGCGGGTCGAATAGGAGTTGAAGACACAGGAAAGGCTTCTCCGGCGTGGCCGAGCAGACGCGGCTGATGACGGGCAAATCAACGGGAGTCGCGAGAGAGTGCGCCGCGTCGCAGCGGTACATTTCGTGGCCTAACGTGATCTCTTTGCAGCCCTGGGCGATAATGCTCATCGAGGCCCGCCAGTACTGCTTTGCGGGAAGGGTCGGCTGAGAGATTTTGATGCAGCGCGTGCCTGAAAGGGACAGTTCGTGGAAGCCGTCACTGGGAGCGAAGCGGTTCAATAAGTTTGCTAAGTTCGCTAAGTCAGTTTGCAGTTCTGTCATGTGCCCTTCAAAGCAGTGCCGGCCCTGCATACTCATTACGACCTGCTTTGGACGATTAGGCAATAGCTTTGGACTTTTAGGAATGGCCTTCAGAAACAGCGCAAAGGTATAGTAATCTCGCAAACGCAGACAAATTGAAGTGCAAAAATAGGAAAAGAGGAATCGGAAATGATCGTTATCACTGCTCCTACAAGCAACATTGGCAGCCAGGTTCTTGAAAATCTTCTCGGCAGCGGCGAGCCGCTCCGCGTAATCGCCCGCGATCCCTCTCGCATCCCCGCGCCGGTCCGCGAGTGTGTCGAGGTCGTGCAGGGGTCCCACAGCGACGCCGGCGTTGTTGACGAGGCGTTCGCGGGCGCGGACACCGTGTTCTGGCTTGTGCCTTCGGACCCCCACGCGCCAAGCGCGGAGGCTTCCTACGTGGACTTCGCCCGGCCCGGTTGCGCGGCTTTTCAAAGCCAGGGAGTAGTGCGGGTCGTCGGTATTTCGGCGCTGGGACGTGGGTGGCCCCACTATTCCGGGTATGTGTCGGCGACGCTGGCGATGGACGACATGATCGCGAGTACGGGCGTGAGCTACCGGGCGCTGACCTGTCCGGGGTTCATGGACAACGTCCTGCGCCAGAGAGAACTTATCAAACAAGGTGTGTTTTCCATGCCTATCCCTGGGGACCTGAAAGCTCCCACCTGCGCGACACGCGACATCGCCGCCGCCGCGTCAAAGCTGCTTCTGGATCACTCGTGGAGCGGCGTGGGCGAGGTTCCGATCCTCGGCCCGGAAGACCTCTCTCCCAATCAGATGGCGCAGATCCTCTCGGAAGTGCTGGGGCAGCCGGTGCGCTACCAGGAGATGCCGCTCGATGCCTTGAAAGCCAGACTGATCGGCGGCGGGTTTACCGAGGGAATGGCCCAGGCGATGATCAGCATGATGGCAGCAAAGAGTGAGGGGATGGACAGCGCCGAACCGCGCACCCCTGAGTCCACCACTCCCACCACCTTCCGGCAGTGGTGCGAGGAAGTCTTGAAGCCTGCTCACTTGAACTAGGCTGGCGGAAAACGGCGGCAGGGCGGGTGATCGGTGCGGGGTCCGATTTCCCCCTGCTGTTGTGCCAACAGAACTTCCTCCCCTCATGCTTTCGGCAAGATTACAAGGGCAGTCACTCGCAGGCTGCCCTTGCACTTTCGGTATACTCCGCTTTGTGCTTGCTTCTTGCCTGCTTCTTACACTTCCCGCTTAACATTCTCTTAACGTTTCTGGGCTATAATAGCCGCATGAATGTTCTCAAACCCCGTTTGGTTGCGTTTTCGCTGACGCTTGGCCTCACTGCTGTACTGGCTGGCTTCGGCTTGTCCCATTCCCTCCGCACGGCCCACGCGGCGAAGCCGGTCACGCTGCCAGACCTGCCGGTCGGCGGGGGACGGGGGACACGGCTGCCAAACGGCTGGCAGATCACTCCCGCCGGGACGCCAATTGCTCTGCCCGGCGACCTGCCACTCAAAATGCTGTTTAGCCCTGACGGGAAGTATCTGCTCGTGAATACCGGCGGCTACCATGACCACGGCGTTTCAGTCATTGACCCGGCGACACTGAAAGTAACCCAAAATATCAACTTAGGCAAAGACTGGGCGGGGATGTGCTTCGACCCGGAAGGCGACGATCTGTACATTTCGGGCGGCGGAACCCCGGACAAGCGGTTTCTGAGAGGCGCGGCGAAGGCAGGCGCGACACCAGAGATGCTGGAGTCGTTCAACCACCCAATTTTGCACTTAGGCTTCGAAGACGGTACGCTGACCCCGAAGAAGCCGATTGACATCTCTGTTCTGCCTGAAGGCTCCACACGGTTCACCGCCGGGCTGGCTTCAGGTCCCGATGAAGCGCTGTATACGGTCAATATCCAGAACGACACGGTGTACAAGTTGGCGGGAAAGCCGCGCATGGTCACGGCATCCGCCCAAGTCGGCTACCGTCCGTATGCCGTTGCGCTGTCGCCGGACGGGAAGATGGTCGCGGTCTCCAACATGGGTGACAAGTCAGTCAGCCTACTGAGCGCAAGTGACTTAAAAGAAACAGCGAAAGTCGCCGTCGGCAGTCAGCCCAATGAACTGGTCTACGCTAAAGACGGACGGCTGTTTGTCGCAAACGCTGGCTCCAACTCGGTCAGCGTCATTGTCAACGGGGCAGTGCGCGAGACAATCAAGACGTCCCTGTCGCCACGTGATTTGGTCGGCTCAACGCCGGACGCGCTGGCCGTGTCGCCCGACGGCAAGCGGCTGTACGTTGCCAACGCCGACAATAATGACGTGGCAGTCATAGACATCTCGGATGCCAAAGAAGCGCGTGTCTTGGGCTTTATCCCGACCGGATGGTATCCATCAGCCCTAGCGGTCGCGCCGGATGGCCGGACACTGTACGTCGGCACGGGCAAGGGAATGGGCTTTCGAGGCAATCCTGATGCGACACTTACCGATCCGCAGTCTGTTCGCACCGAGCCGGGGAACGGCCACAAGTACGATTACATTGCCGGTATTCTCAGCGGCACGGTGTCCGCTGTCCGCCTGCCGGGCGCGGTTGGCCTCCAAGCCTACACGCAGCAGGTAATGGCGAACGTGCCGAAAGCGCCTCCGTCTCCCCGCCTCGTTCAAACGGTGGCAGGGGGAGACACTTTGCACAAGATCAAGCACGTTCTGTATATTATTCGTGAGAACCGCACTTACGACCAGGTGCTTGGCGATGTCGGCAGCGGCAACGGCGATCCTAATTTGGTCCTGTTTGGGCAGAACGTCACGCCGAATGTTCACGCGCTGGCGTCTCATTACGTTCTTTTAGACAATCTGTACTGCAACGGTGAAGTCTCTGAAGACGGGCATAAGTGGTGCGACGCCGCCTATGCCACCGACTTTATCGAGCGCTCCTGGCCGTCATCCTACTCCGGGCGCGGCGAGCCGGACGGCGACGACCGCGTGGCTGACTCGCCGGCAGGCCAGATTTGGGACAACTGCGCCCGGCACGGCCTGACCTACCGCTCCTATGGCGAGGCCGCCGATTTCACGTCTACGCCCAATGCTCCCCCGGTCTTTGAGGGCGACAAAGGGCTGATCGGCCATGTCAACACGGAATGGAGTAAGTTCCCGTTCGGTGTCGGGCGTGATACGCAGCGGGCGGCGCTGTTTTTAGGGGAACTGAAAACTGCCGAGAAGACCGGCGTCTGGCCGCAGTTCATGGTCGCGTGGCTGCCTGAAGACCATACCGCCGGGCTGAAAGCAGGCGCGTTCACCCCGGCCGCCGCCGTTGCATCAAACGATCAGGCCATCGGTCAGATCGTCGAAGGCATCAGCCGCTCGCGGTTCTGGAAAGACACGGCGATCTTTGTCATTGAAGACGACGCCCAGAACGGCCCTGACCATGTGGACGCCCACCGCACGGTCGCTCTAGTCATCTCGCCCTACGTCAAGCGAAACGCCGTAGACAGCACGCAGTATACAACAGCATCCATGGTCCGCACGATGGAGATGATTCTGGGTCTGCCCCCGATGACCCAGTACGACCAGCATGCGACCCCCATGCTGGCTTGCTTCACCGCAATACCCGACATGACCGCCTACGCCGCCATCGGACCGAAAGTGGATTTGGAAGCGAAGAACCCGGGGCGCGGCACCGGGGAAACCGCCTCAGCAAAGCTCGACTTCTCCGGCCCTGACCGAGCCGACCCGGATGCCCTGAACGCAATTTTGTGGCATGCGCTCAAACCCGGTGTCCCCCAGCCTGCCCCGGTCCGAAGCGCCCGGCTGATGCGCTAGTTCTCGTTTGGCGGCGTCTGTGGAAGATGCCGCCATTTTTGCGCTTGACATATTCTACGTCATAGTATATACTGTCTTCGGAGGTAACAATCCAATGACACCCGACAGTGAGCTGCTGCGCGGCAATGTGCCGACGCTGGTTTTGTCTGCCCTGGCAAGCGGGCCGCAGCACGGCTACGCCATCGCGCAGGAGATCAATTCGCGCACCCGGAACGCGCTCAAGTTCAAGCAGGGAACACTTTACCCGGTCCTGCATACATTGGAACGGGAGGGCTTAGTGGCAGGGGAATGGCGGCACGACACCGGCGCACGGCCCCGCCTGGTTTACGCCATCACCGAAGCCGGACGCGCCGAGCTTGCCCGCCGGGTTCGTGCCTGGAAAACATTCGCGCAGGCGATGGACACGATGATCGGCGAGCCGCTTGGAGGAACCCATGAACAGCCCGCATGACCCCAATCTTCATCCCAACACCGAGGTCGAAGCGGCCGAGGACACCGAAGCGCAGATCGAAGACTACTTAGACTTTCTCTGCGCCCCCCTGCTCGGCATCGTCCCTTATGCCCAGCGCCGCCGCCTGCGGCTGGAAGCGGCGGACCACCTCTACGCACTTACGGAAGACTACACCGCTGAAGGCTTCGTGCCGTCCGAAGCTGTGAGCATCGCCCAGCGCGAATACGGCGAACCCTGGGCGGTCGGCCAGAGCTTCGCCGATGCCTGGACCGGCGCGTCCGCCGCCGGACGCCTGGTGCGCTTCGCCGACGCCGCCACGCTCCGCGCCTTCGGCTGGTTCGGCGTCTTTTCCGTCGCCAATCTGCTGCTTCTGGAAACAAGCCTGCTCCAGCCCGGCGCGTCCCAATGGCAGCCCTATGTCATCTGCCTGGCAGTGGTCTCCCCACTCATCGCAGGCATCCTGACCGGCCTCGGCCTGCATGGCCGGACTGCCGGCGGCATTTGCCGCGCCGTCGGAACCCTTGCCGCCGTGTCAGGCGCGGTCGGCCTGCTGCTTCTGCCGCACTCCGAAGGCTTGCAGTTCGCCGCATTCCAGCTTCTTTTCTGGCTGCCCGCCGGTGCTTTATCCGCCGCCGTCACCGCCGGACTGGCCCGTCAGTTCCGCCTGCGCCATTTCCCACGCACGACCCGTTAAAAAGGAGAAGTCCATGAACGCTGTTAACTTTCGCCGTGGCTTTACACTGATTGAACTGCTCGTCGTTGTGACAATTATCGGCCTGCTCGCGGCCCTGCTGTTTCCGGTGTTCGCCAAAGCCAGGGAACAGGCCCGCCAAACGGTCTGCGTGTCCAACCTACGCCAGATCGGCCTTGCTATTCAAATGTACCAGGCGGACCACAACAATGTCCCGCCGGAAGCTTTCGGAGATGCCAGTGAGGTCGCGGCGGATCAACAGCCCGCCCTTGACCCCCTGCTGCCCTACGAACACGCCCCGGCCATCTACCACTGCTCGGACGCCTTGTACCATGAGGATGGCCTATCTGGACCGTTCGGCCGAGTTTATCTTGACTACAACTACCGCGTTGCCGAACTGCTAAATTGCAATCAGGGGCTTTTTCCTTGTGGCATTCCAAGCGCCGTGATGAAGCCTGAGCTAATGTCTGTGCTTGCCGAGGATTTACACCACAGCAACAGTTACAATGTCCACCTCATACTCCGGGAGAATGGATCGGTGTCGCGTGTTCCTGCCGTGCAGGTAGTTTTGTGGCAGTATTATGGGGGGACATGGCACACCGGCTTGTCGGACCCAAACCGAAGTCAGCCCTGGTCTGTCTACCCCAATGAACCCTGGCCGCCGCAGTTTGAGAACTGAAAAGGTAAGAACAGGAAAAGGACGCAGGACGAGGGAGTAAATTCCCTCGCTGAAAGGTACTCGGAAGTACTGCCTGTCCAGGGAACAGAAAACAGAATATTCAACGGCTTCCGCTCTCTTCTGTCCCTTGGACAAGTGGCGTTTCTGAACGCATTTTAGCGCGGGCGTTCACGTCCGCGTCTGAGGCAAAAGGGCGCGGCAAGCGGCGTCCCTACGAAAAAATTAGGAAGAACGCGGGGATTGGGCTTTGAGGAAGGCTTGGATGCACTGCGGGTCCCACTGGATGCCGGAACCTTCGGCGAGGATAGACAGAGCTTTGTCGCGGCTCATGCCCTGGCGGTAGGGGCGGTCGGTGATCATGGCGCTGAACGCATCGGCAACAGCTAACAGACGCGCAATGGGCGGGATTTCTTCGCCGCGCAGGCCCGACGGATACCCGCCGCCGTCCCACCGCTCGTGGTGGTGACGCACGGCAGGGAGAGTTTCTTCGAGGCCCGCGACCGACGACACCATGATCGCCCCCATCTGCGGGTGCTGCTTGACGGCGTCAAATTCTTCGTCAGTCAGCCGTCCGGGCTTCCGCAGAATGGCGTCGGGGACGCCGATCTTGCCGACATCATGCAGCAGGGCCGCCAGTGCAATGGTGTTCTGCTCCGGTTCGCTGAGTTCAAGCATTTGAGCGATTAAGAGGCCAAACTCCATGACATCTTCCGAGTGCCGAGCCGTATAGCGGTCTTTGTTGTCCACTGCCGTCACCAGCGCATCCAGCAAGGAAAAGCCCTCGACGGTGCGGGCGAGGGAGCGGCGCACGCGGTCAGCAGGACGTTCCGTTTCGCCACCGCTTTTGGAGCGGCGCAGGCGCTCGTCGGCCAGCGCAATTAGCCGGGTCCGGTCTGCCGCTTCGCGCGGGAACTGAGCCGTGCCGAGGGTCACGGACAGCGGGATCGCCGACACTTCCCCTTCCGGCTGAAAAGACAGTCCGCCAAGGTCTGTTTGCAGGCGGGCGACCACTTCGTCGGCAACCGCTTCGGCCTGCCCGCCGTCTGGCCCGACCGGCAGCAGCAGCGCAAACTCATCGCCGCCGAACCGGGCCAGCGTATCGTAGGGCCGGCAGAGCGCTGAAAGCCGTTCCGCGACTGTTTTTAAGACAGCGTCCCCGACAGCGTGGCCGTAGGAGTTGTTGAAGAATTTGAAGTTGTCCAAATCCAGCATCACCGCCGCGAGGCTAGTGCCGTCACGCTGGGCGCGGGCCGCTTCTTCGTCTAGCCGGCGGTAGAACGCCCGGTGGTTCAGCAGCCCGGTCAGCGGGTCCCGATCCGCCCGCGCGAGGGCATCTTCCAGATCGCGCTCTTTCTGCTCTTCCGCCTGCTTGCGCTCGGTGATGTCCTGCGTGACCCCAATCAGGCGCTGTGGGGCACCGGCATCATCGTACAGAATTTTTGCATTCGCTTCCATCCAGCGAATCGTGCCGTCGGGCCAGACGGCTCGGTACTGGGCATAGTAGTCATGCCGCTCCTGAATAGCGCTCTGGGCCGCCGCGTGGATGTGTTCGCGGTCGTCAGGATGCAGAAACTCCAAGAACTCGTCCTGCGTGATACTGCCGACATCAGGCCGCCCAAAGTGGCGCTTCCACAGGTCGGAAATCTCGACATAGTGGTGCGTATTGAGGTCTAGGTCCCATGAGCCGAGCCGCCCGCTTTCCAGTGCCAGCCGCAGACGCTGCTCGACTTCTAGAAGCCGGCGGTTCGACTCGGCAAGCTGCTCCTTGCTTTGGGCGGAAACGTCGTCATTTAGGTCGAGGAGATGATCGGAAGGAGAAGTGTTCTGCATGATGTTTACGAGCAATTATTAGCAGGCAGGCGGATGTGTATAAAATTGTACCGCACTTTTCGGACTTTCTAGTTGATGTCTCCCTCTTTATTTTTTGTCATTAAACAATACTGATTGTATGATAAGAATGCCATGCGGTGAGAGAGCGGCAGGAATCAGCGAGGCGGGAACGTAATCTCCTATTATGGGAATCGTTCACCGGCCTTTGACTCTTGCCGAGGCGGAGCAGGTACACACGGCGCTCAAAGACACGCCGAACATTCTCGGCTACACGGTCCGCGAGCTGACTCGCTTGTCGAATGTCCTTGTCGCCGATGTGGACTGCCGATTTGCAGGCGTGTGTTTCAGCGTAGACCTCGCGCAGAACTGGACTGAAATCGCCGTCCTGCTTGTCCTGCCGGAGTTTGGAGGACGGGGGATAGGAACCGCGCTCTTTGATGCCGCCTGGACGCGGGCAGAGCAGCGGCGGCGTCATCTCTACGTGTTAAGCCGCAATCCGCAGGTGGTAAAGTGGATGAAGGCGCGGGGCATGGAAGTCAGCACGGTCGGCTGGAAAGCACCTCTGGCCGTGCATTGGTACATGGCACGATACATGGCAAGCCGCCACCGCTGGGTAGAAAGCGTCCGCAAAGGCAAAGCTATTCGCGCCTGCCCGCCGCTGATGCAGGGAATTAAGAGGCAGTGGTGAGGTAAGGTCCAGGATCTCAATCCTGGGCCTTACTTCGTCAGCGTCACGGCCAGCAGCTTGACACTGTCATCGGCAGGGAGAGTTAGGCTGCGGACGGTCTTGGCAGGATCCAAGCTGAATCCATAGGAGTAGGCGTAGAACGTGCGTGGGTCTTTGCTGCCGTCGCCGTTGTCTCGGTACGGCATGGAAACGGCGCGGGTCTCGCCGGGGAAACGGCCCGGCTGGTACCAGTCGCTGAAATTTTGGGTCAGCGCGGCGGTCGTGCCGTCAGCATAAGTGACTGTCAAATCCTGGCTGCGGCGGCCGCCGTTGATGGCCGTGCCGAGCAGCCAGAGACCGGAGTAGGTGCCCGCAGGAAGAGCAACCACTTGGCCCCGGCAGGAAATAATATCGGGGGCGTCGGGCGGGCCAAGCGCGAACGGAACATCCTGCCAGGTGACGCTGCGGCCGAGAAGCGCCCCGGAATAAGACACCCCGCCGCCGTCGAGGCCGCTGGTCAGTGCAAATTTCCCACCGTCACTGGCGATGCCGACCGTGTTGAACTGCGCCGAGAGATCAACCGAGGTCCCGGAGCCGGCAGTGACGGCGGGCAGCACACGCGGCTTATCGGCAGCGGCGACCGGCGCAGCCAGGATGCCGGCAGGATCGGCCTGGTACGCAGCGATAAACTCTGACCAGAGCGTGTCCACATCTTTGCCGGTGTATTTCTGGAACAGAGACGTCTTGTAGGTGCCGAAACGGACATCCTGAGAAAGCTTTGTCACCAGGCGACTGTCGTAGTGCAGCTCGCACCAGCCTAGAAATGTCGCTGTGGTTTGGTAGGCGTCGTGGTAGGTAGCCTTCTTGATATTGATGCGCGGGTGGAAGTGTTCCGGCTCGAACTTAACCCAGCGGGCGTAATCCGCAATGCCTTCCACCAGCCAGACCGGATCATACGCTGAATAGGCTTGGATGACATGCGAAGTCTCATGGACGGTCAAGCCCGTGTCGTCGGGGTGGCCTCGGCACCAGGCGGAGTTCACGGTCATGACGCCGCCGCCGGTGGCGGCAACGCCGGTGACGTCCGGGCCAGTCTTGTAGACAACATTGACGGCGTTCGGCGGGATGAACTTGTCGGAGTACAGCAGTGCGGCGGTGTCGTCCCAAGATTCTTCCATCTGCTTCTCAGCGGTTGCGGACCAGACAGTCAAATCCGGTGCCTGCGAGATGTCCACGAACCCACGTCCCGGCCCCCGCAGCACATGGGCGATCTTGACCGGGGAGCTGACTGTCATCTCACGGATGACCAATGCCGAGACGTTCTGGTTTGGATTGAGCCGGATGCGAACGGCGCGTACCAGCCGCCGCCCGGTCGCCGACGCCATACCATCCGCGCCGAAAGTCGCGGCCTGGGCGAAGTGAACGGCATCCGGGGAGGTTTCCAGCAGGCCGCCAGTCAGCAGGTCCTGATGGTCTGTGTCTCCTGTCACCACTTGCAGCGATGACACGGGGATGGCCCGCGACAGGATGACCTCAAAGTCATCGCCGTCATCCATCCCGTAGACGGTCTGGAAGTAGCTGTTCGGGTTCCCATCCAGCGCCATTTCCGGCCGGTGGGCATTCGTGGACGGCATGGTCGAGTAAACCAGCGCATCCACCGGCCCGGCAGGCGGCGCGGGAACAGCACGTGGCTTCTGAGCAAGGCTCGGTGCCGCCAGTAGCGCCAGCGCGGGCAAAGCCAGCGCGGGTGCGAGCAGAAGAGTGAAAAGTCGGTTCATGGGTCTCCTAAAATGAGGGAACCTCACCCCGGAACTCTGTTCCAACCCTCTCCTTTCGGAAGGAGAGGGTCGCTGAGAAACGAGGCGGGGTGAGGTACATGTTCTAACGCGCCGCCGCCTGAGCGGGCGTCAAAATCTCGATGCCGCTAATTTTGGCGTTCTGGTCGGGGCTGTTCTTCGCGGCGGTGATATGGATCTCAATGTTCCCGTGGGCGTCCGGCACAATTCCCGTGAACTGGCGTACGACGGCTTTATTAGTGCCGCCTGCCGCCGCGAAGATGTCGAAATTGGTCAGCGCGGGCTTGCCGTTGATGGCAATGTTCTCCACCCGCTGACCTGCCCCATCGTCGAAAATCTCGGCGAAGTGCAGGCGGACCGTGTAGGCCCGGTTCTTCGGCACGGGAAGAGTGTAGGTGAAGTCGCTGGAGTAGCGCTCGCTCTGGTAGACCGCCGCCGGGGCGGCATTCGAGACAGTCGTATCAATAATCGGGGTCGCGGCGGCGACGCTGCCGTCGGTCATGTTCGGGTCGGGGACAAACCCGCCGGCGGGATCGTCACTGCCGCAGACGATGCGGATCGGCAGGGACAGTTGGACAATTTTGACCGGCGCGGACGGCGTCGGCAGAGCGGCGTACTTCATGCCGGCGGGCATTCCCGACGGCGGGCGGTTCGCTAAAGAGTGCCCCCAGGTCTTGTTGGGGTTCGGCCCCATGACTAGCCGCAGGGTGCCGCCGGCGGCCAGTTCAGCCTGGGTGAACCAGGAGCGCGTTAGGGGCTTACCGCTCAGGCTGGCCGACTGAATAAACATATTTTTGGCTGAGTTGTTGGCGGCGATCACCGTGAATTTTTTGCCGCCGTAATGTTCTTTGTCAAGCTGGATCGTGGCTTTGCTCACCAAAGGGCTGCCCAGAACATAAACGCCGCCGACGGGGTTGACGGGGTAAAAGCCTAATGCGCTGAAGACATACCAGGCAGACATCTGCCCGCAGTCGTCGTTGCCGCACTGGCCCGCCGGAGTATCGTCGTACAGCGTGTTCATCACCTGCCGCACCCGCGCCTGGGTCTTATACGGCGCTCCGGCGTAGTTGTAGAGGTACGCGACATGATGCACCGGCTCATTGCCGTGGGCATACTGGCCGATCAGCCCCGTAATATCTGGGATATTGGCAATGACATCGGATTTGGCATTGAACAGGCCGTCCAGGCGGTCAACAAACGCTGTATCGCCGCCCATAATCTTGACCAGACCGGGAACGTCCTGCATGACTGACCAGGAGTACTGCCAGGCATTTGCCTCGGTATAGTCGGCCCAGACAAGCTGCTTCGGGTTAAACGGCCCGCGCCAGGAACCGTCGGCTTTCCGCCCGCGCATGAACCCCGTCGTCGAATCGTACACGTTGCGGTAGTTAGCCGCCCGCATGAGGAACATCCGGGCGTCTTCGGCGTGGCCTAGTTTCTTTGCCATCTGGGCGATGCACCAGTCGTCGTAAGCGTACTCCAAAGTCCGCGAGACCGACTGCTTCTGGCCGACAGGCGACGAGTATACATATCCAGAAGCTTGGTACTGGTTCAGGCCGTCGTTGTTCCGCAGGGCAGTCTCGCGCAAAGCCCGATACATGGCTTCGGCATCGCCGGGCGCGAGACCTTTCAGGTAGGCGTCCGCCATGACTGGGGCCGAGTGGTAGCCGATCATGGTGTAAGTCTCGTTGTCCCAGAGCGGCCAGATCGGCGTCCGTCCCGTACCCGACTGCTGGTATTCCATTAAAAGCGAATGGGTCATGTCAGGGACACGCGCGGGCTGAATCAAGGTCAGCAGGGGGCTTTCAGCCCGGAAGATGTCCCACAAAGAGAATGTTGTGTAATTCTGGTAACCGTCACCCGGATGGTTCTGATGGTCCAAGCCGCGATAAGTGCCGTCGGCGTCATTGTACAGCACTGGCGAAATCAACGACTGGTACAAATTGGTGTAGAATGTCCGCCGGATCGCTTGGCTCGGCGTATCAATCTGCACGGCATTGAGTGCGCGGCTCCATTGTCCGGCGGCAGCGGTACGAACCGCGTTGAAATCCCACGACGGCAGCTCGGCGGCGAGGTTCTTGCGTGCGCCGTCTACCCCCGTGCCGGACAGGCCGACTTTGACCAAAATCGCCTCACCCGCCGCCGCCTTGTAGTTGACGAACGCCTTGACCGACTTGCCCGCCCCATCAGCGCTGCCTGCGGGAAGACGCTGGCCGTCCTGCTCGATGCCTGCGGCGTCAAAGGGCCGGGAAAACTGCATCACGAAGAAGACTTCGCGCCGCCCGCCCCATCCGCTTGACACCCGTGAGCCGGAGATCGTTGTCGCATTCTCGACATGGAGGGTGGTTTGAATGGGGTCGTCGCCGACCCCATGCGCCAGGTCTATCACGATGTGCGCGGCGTCGGTCTGTGGGAATGTATAGCGGTGGAAGCCGCACCGAGCGGTCGCGGTCAGCTCCGCCATCACCTGCGGGTCTTGCAGAAAGACTTTGTAGTACCCCGGCGACGCCGTTTCCTGGGTATGCGAGAACCGCGACGAGTACCCGTTCCCCGGTGTCCCCGCGTCCAGATGCACATCGCCGACTGTCGGCATAACTAAGATGTCGCCCAGCCCGCCGACCCCCGTTCCCGACAGGTGGGTATGCGAGAAGCCGAGAATGCTGCTGTCCGAATAGTGATACCCGGAAGAGCCGTCCCACCCTTGCAGCGGCGTATCCGGACTGAGCTGCACAAACCCAAACGGCACCGTCGCGCCGGGATAAGTATGCCCATGCGCGGCAGTCCCGACCAGCGGGTTTACGCAGTCCACTGGCGCAGGCGCAGCGGCAAATGCCGGATGTGCGGCTATCATTAGCCCCAGCCCGGCTAGGGCGAATTTGGCTCGATGTCGCAGTGATTTTTGTTTGGTCATAGTGTTCAAGATTACGGGGTTCAAAGATGTGAGGTTCCGGCGGAGAAGCGTCCTTTGGACAAGACAATCTTGTCCAAAGGACGTGTTTCCTTGTAGAGCCCTTCTGTAATGCAAGATGAATTGTCGCACCAATCCAACGAGATACACCTGGCCTGCTTTAGAGACCGGGTAACTGCACTTAATGCTAATGAGTTGAGGCAGGCAGTTTCCCACCACTGGCTGCTGGATTTGGAATGGGTCCGCCCGGCGTCATAATGTACAGCGGAGCAGTACCCTTTAGCGGCGAACGCTGCAATGTAACCGCATTCGGTCCTGGCGAGGGCGCTTTGGTCAGTGTCGGGTCAGACTGCTGGGCTTTCCCGTTTATCAGGATGAGAACCCCAACGATGGCCACCAGCGCGGCAACACCGGCAATCATTTTCATTGTTGTTGACATTTTGTCTTTGCCTCAGCATTCCTTAAATGTCGTTAGAGCCTGATTTTCGCAAAGACCAGAGGTACTTTGTAATATCAGTAATGTAGATGCTGCACGTGTCGGTGGTCGGCGACCAGTTGGTTCCTGCTGCCAAGTTGCCGGGTGTCATCCACTTGGCATGACCATCACAAAACAAGACATTGCCGCCGCCACCATGCCTAGTCGAGAACTCTCCCGTACCGGTGACTGGTTCCGTAGTGTAACCACCCTCAGGGAACTGATTTTTGCCCCAGCCGCCGAAAACTTCATAGGGAATCGGAGCCTGACAAACCGCTGGACTTTCCGCGAAGTACGCATAAGCGTATGCTCCACCTGATGGACTGACTTCCGGTTTAATATCAGTAGCGAATACTGTATTCGCTGAAGAGTCCAAATCGTTCTCGGAAACGGGTAGCCCGAACATGGAACCGGGTGACTTAAAGCCATTGCCATTGTTCTGATCATCACGGATGGGGTTAAGATAATCCGTGTTCATGCCGTAGCTGCCGCCCCATTCCCACCAGCCGTTTCCGACAATGCCATTAGCGTCTTCAGAAGCTACACTGTTGCGACCTACGCCGCCTCCATCCCACATACCTAACGGGTCTGCTGATACGTCCGGGCAACGGAAGATGCGCCAGTTTTTGAGGTACGGCTGGATCAGGTCAGGCCAGCACATCAGCGCTCCTGACGTCGGACCACTACCGGCACCGGAGTACGCATAACTCGCAATGGGATAGCGGCTGTCATTGTCGTTCATATACTGCACAACTCCAAGACCGATCTGCTTCTCATCGCTCAAACAGGCGGTTCGGCGGGCGTTCTCTCGAACGCTTTGAAAGACGGGGAAAAGGATGGCGGCGAGAATCGCTATGATGGCGATGACGACGAGCAGCTCGATGAGCGTGAAGCCCCGTTTGTGGGACTTCGTGGTGAAGGATAGCTGAGTGGGCATGATGGTATTCTCCTTGCGTTGTCTGTTCTTGCCCTCTTTTTCCTGCATTGCCTGAAGCCGCACGGTGAAATTGGGCGTCCTATCCAAGTTTGCTCCGCAGAAAGACGATTGGAACTTAGCTTTAATGCGGCGTCCCAGAATGATGTGCGTGCATCGCCGCCTGCTGATCAAGGCTCATCGTGTTCGGGGTCGCCGCACTTGGAGACGCCGGAACCGCTGCCGGGGGGGGCTCGGAGATGTCGCCTTTTTGGCCGCAGCCAGCAGCCGCCAGCGCGAGGCAGAAAGCGGCAAGAGCAGTGGGCACGATGCTTCGAGAAAATTGCATTTGGTTCCTCTTGATAATTCTCTAGTCGTCGATTTTACGGTTGACTACTCGTGCTGACATTTTTCGCAAAAACGTGAACGCAAAAAGAACGGCTCGCGCCCTCACCCAGTAACAAGCTGCTATCTTTTCTCGTCCTCCTTACTCAGGAGAGGATGGGGACTTGCTTTTGGGTGAGAAGCATTTTTCGAAATGGCTTTTTAGCACCAGCGGTTAGCTCGGAAACTGGCTGATTTGGAAGCTGACTGATAACGTATTCTTGCACAAGTTATTGCTGCCACCATCTAGGAGCCTGCCGCCGGTTTAGGCACCGGCGGGGTAGCGGCATGCCAGGTTCCAGCGTGCGGCGGGCCAACTTCCGGCGTCGGCCCATGGGAGCAGCCCGCCGCCAGCATTGCACTCGCGGTGAGAATAGCGGTGGCAATGGCAACTTTCGACAATACAATCTCCGGGATCTTCATAAAAGTCAGTTCTTTTGCTAGCCTAGTGGCGTATTGCTCTAAGAAGGGAACTTGGAAATGGCATAGGCAAGAACTTGTGCCGCCCGTGTCGTGCCAGAAGGCTCAGGAGTGGGGCTGTTGTAATCGTTCGGGTTTGAGACACTCTCATAATGAGTGAAGGTATCATTGTCATAGCGCCACAGATTTGTACTGTTGCTACCGCCATCCGTAGTATCAAGCGTCGCCAGAGGTTTGTAAGCTTTGACATGGCCGTCGTCGAATAGGAAGTTGGAGAACCCAGTGTGACCACAGAAGAGGCACCCATAATTCTGTGTAGGATCAGTGACGTAATAGCTGAAAATGGTGTAGGGAGACTGGCCGTAGTATTCCAAGTCGAAGTCGGTATACTCAGCGGTTGACTCCACCACGTCAATAGTTTGCGCGGGAGAACTGATGGCGGCTAAAGCAAGCGGTGGCTGACTAGGGCTTTGATTGAGATGCACACTTTCAATGCCGCCGAAAGTATTGGCCGCGTAGGAAGCATAACCCGCGACACTGCCGTCATCGCTGTACTGAGGTACCATATTACGCGGGTCGGAAGGGCATTGAAAGACGTTCTGGCTCTTGATGTAGGGCTGAATAAGCTGCTGCCATGGTTTGCCGGGATGGCCGTCATTGTTGTCGATAGCACGCGGGACACCCGTCTCGTCATAGTCTTGTGTGTACTGAATACAGCCGAGGCCAATCTGCTTCATATTGCTTTCGCAGGTGGCCCGGCGGGCGTTCTCGCGGACCTTTGAAAAGACGGGAAAGAGGATGGCGGCGAGAATCGCGATAATGGCGATGACGACGAGCAGCTCAATCAAAGTGAAAGCCTGTGAGACGGTTCTTTTCTTCAACAATTTCTCCTTAGTGATGCCGTGCAGGAATGCCCGCATAAAGCGGGACGATGGAACAAAGCGGCAATGCTAAGTCGGGCGTGAATGGAGAGACAGCGTCGTCGGCTCACAGAGCAGGGCGTAAGCAGGGCAGCGAACGGTATGGGATGCGAAAAATCAAACAGCGATTTTTCCAGTGTTCGCAATGAAATTATCAGAAAGTTAGATTGTCATAATGCGCGGCAGGTAGAACGCTCTACTAGAACCGTCGGCAGCAAAACGTGCTGGTAGGCCGGCGGCGGGGCCGGACCGAGGCGGCGCAAAAGAAGCGCGGCGGCTCGCTGGCCGATCCGCTCGAACGGCTGACGCACGGTGGTCAGCAGGGCCGGACGCGCCGAATGCTGGTCGTCGTCGTCAAAGCCCAGCACACTGATGTCGCCGGGGACAGTCCTGCCCCGCGCTTCCAAAGCCGCAATCAGCGTGTGCGCGGTCTGGTCGTTGACCGCGAACACGGCAGTCGGCGGTGGATCGAGCGCCAGAAGGCGGGCGGCGAACTCGTCCACGCACTGCGGGAACGTCTCCGCCGGCAGAGTCCACACCTGCGCTGAAGAAAACGGCAGGCCCGCGTCCGTCAGCGCATCCCGGTAGCCGTCAATCCTCTGCGCTACCGATGAAGCCGGGAGATCGCGTGTGAGATGGACGATCCGCGTGTGTCCCAGCGCCAACAGAAAACGGGTTGCGTCTTTCGCGGCATCGTAGTTATCCACCCCGACAAAATCACACAGAAATTGGTCGTCGCAGCGGTCTACAAACACCACTGGGCGGCCCGCGCTCTGCACGTCGCGCCACCTCTCCAGCGAGCCGGGTTCCAGGGTCGGCCAGACAATCGCCCCGGCAATGTCTTCCTCCAAAACCGCCGCGCACGCCTGCTGTTCCAGCACCCCGCGTGGGGCAGCCCGCAGGTTCAGGTCGAACATCAGCGGGCGGTACGGTGCTTCCAGCGAATGCAGGACATGAGCGATGCCGCGCATGATCTCACGGGAGCCGTGGTCTGCCGCGTGCTGGGGCAGAATCACCGCAATGGTGCGAGGCGCTGGCCGGGGCCGGGAGCGCGGGGCCGGCCGGACGCCAGACACAGGGCCGACGCGCGGACGGCAGCCCGGCTCGCGGACGATCTGCCCGGTGCGGGCAAGCTCCACCAGCGCGGCCCGCACTGCCGAACGGTCCAGCGCGAACTCCGCCGCAAGGTCGCGCTCGGCAGGCAGGCGTGCCCCCGGCAGATAAACCCCTTGTGCCATACGCTCAGCGAGTGTTTCCAAAATGCGGCTGTTCTTCAGCGAGTTTTTGTGCATAGAATGCTGTTCCAAACAACCAAACTTGACTTATAATGACACCAATTTCGGCGTTTGTCAACCAAAAAGCGCCCATCCTGCAAAAATTCACAATACACCAAAGATTTTTTCCCAAACGTTTCCAAAATCCGGTGTGGGCGGCTATCATACAGTATGCAGTTAGAATGGGAACTGACGGGTGATTATGCGGAAATCGGCGGCGTGGAGCTTGTTCGGGCCGCCGTAGAGAATGCGCTGACGGTTCTGCCGCGCGAGCATCTGCGGCAGCTTGCGCTGATTGCGGTGGAAGATGAAGACCCACGCGGTAAAGCGCTCGGCATCTGGCGGCTGGACCACCGGGGAGCCGGAATAGCGCTCTATGCCCAGCCGCATGTCCGGCCGTTGCTGCGCCTGCCGCCGGACATGCGGGCGCTCACCCTTCGGCTGCATCTAGGGTACACACTCTTTCACGAGGTCGGGCATCATGTCACCCGCCTTCTGAACAAACGCGCCGCCCCGCCCCGAAAAGCCGCGCTGGTGGAGCAGAAGATCGAGCGCTGGGCCGACGACTACGCCGAAAAGCGGCTGGGGAAGCTGGTGGCCTCCTGGCTTGAGCCAGGAGGTCTCGCGGGAACACTGGAAGAAAGGCAAGCGCTTTCGCTTGCCCTGCATGCGCTGCGCTTGGATATGGTCGTGACACTGGATGTGGGGCCGAGTGAGAATAGGGGAACAAACGAAACAGAAACGCCGTCGTAATCCGTGGGAACGGTTCGGTGTCAAGGGCGACGCCGGGCCGCCTCCCCTATCGCGGCCTGCCCGGCCCGTTTCCATAGACCGACAAAAACCAGCCCCGGTACAGAGTGTACCAGGGCTGGTTTTTTAGTCTGAGAGAGAGGTTCTACTTCCCGCTTTGGGCGGCTAGGGCACGGTCCACCTGGCGCAGCTCACGGCGCAGGTCCGACAAGCGAGACAGCGCCGGGTCGCTGAGAATCAGGTTCCATTCGTCCGTGTCGTAGCCCGGCACGAAACGCGGCAGAAAACCGGCGGTCTTCGGAGCAATCGGCACCGCGCGGTCGGGGACCGAGAACGGCACGAACGCAATCTGCGAGTCGTCGTACTCCGATTGGAGCCGCTTGCCGCGCCGATTAGCGTAGGCCGGGTCAAGCTTCGACACCAGACCCCATTCTTTCATCGCTTCTTCCGGCAGGGACGCAAAGAAGCAAGCCAGCCCCCGGTTGGAGTGCAGCATGACATTGCGCGGGTCCAGCACCAGGGCGCGGTCGAACATGTCAATCGCCTGCTTATGCCGCTCCAAAGCCAGCTTGCCGCGCGGGTCGCTTGTCTTTTTCGACGCCTTCACAATATCCTGCATCGCCTTGCCGGACTTCGCATAGGCGAGGCCCAAGTTAGAATAATCCTCCATGCGGGTCTGGCGCATACCGACAACGTGGCGGAATTCAGCAATGGCTTCGTCCATCTGGCCTTTTTGGTAGAAGATAATCCCCCGGTTCGAGCGGCAGTCGGCATTCTGCGGCTCATGACGCACCGACAGGTCCCACTCACGCATAGCGGCACCCTCGTTTTTCAGCAGCGCATGGGCGTAGCCCCACTGGTAGTGGACCGCGTAGAAGTCGGGGCGCAGCTCCAGCGCCCGTGCAAAATTCGGGAATGACAGTTCCGGCTTGCCAATAGCGATATGGCAGACCCCGTAATTGTTGTGGACTTCCGGGATATGCTCGTCAAGCTTCAGTGCAACGCCAAGTTCTTCCAAGCCCAAAGTAATGCTTTCCCGGCGCAGATGCAGCCAGCCGACCTGAGCGGGAATATGAGCGTCTTTCGGCTTGAGCTGGGCAGCCCGCTTCAGGTGGATGCCTGCCTCGCCAAACTCGTCCGATAATCCAAGCGCGACCGCAAGGTTCGTGTGCGCCAGCGCCGACTGCGGCCAGAGCTTAACGACGGCCTGAAAATACTGGGTTGCCTGCGGAATAAGATGCTGCCGGGTCTTGATGACGCCGAGGGTCATCAGCACTTCCGGCGAATGGGGACTGAACTGGGCGGCACGGGAGGCATAACGGTCCGCGCTGTCCATCGCATCACCGTCCGCATACGCTTTGCCGAGGTTCGCGCAGGCCTCCCATAACTGGGAGTTTAAGTCCACCGCTTCCCGCAGCACGAGAATGCCATCGTTTACTGCCCCCACGCGGCACAAGCCGTAACCGTAGTCGGCGCGAACGGCGGCATGGGCCGGATCGATATGGGCCGCCCGCGCGAGCTTCTCAGTTTCCGGTGCTCCGCCCGCCGCTTTCATCTGCACCAATGCCAAATTCGCCAGCGCGGGAGCATGAGACGGATCGCTTTGCAGGGCGGCCTCAAACTCCGCCGCGCCGTCGTCGCCGCACAAAGTCAGCGCCAAGCCAAGATTGTTGTGAGCATCGGCTTTGAGCGCCGGGACGTCCCCAGCCAGCAGCAGCGCCTGCCGAAATTGCGGCACAGCTTCTTCAAAGCGATTGTCACGGCAGAACACCAGCCCCACGCAGTTGTACAAAGTCGGGTTCTTCGGCTCCAGCTTTAAGGCCCGCTGGAGTTCGGCCAGCACTGCCGGCTCTCCGGCGGGGTCCGGCTCCGCGCCGTGCGCGGCGAATAGATGGGCCTGGTTCGCCGCAGGCGCGACAAATTTGGGACCGGCCTGTGCGGCCCGCGCAAACATTTCTCCCGCCTGCGCCGCCGCGCCGCGCTTTGCCAGCGCGACCCCGACGTTGTTGAAGAACTCAGCATCGGCGCTGCCGAGCTGCCGGGCCTGCTGGAACCAGTGGATGCTTTTTTCGATCTCCCCTTGCAGCAGAAACAGCGACGCCAGCCGCAGCCGGGCGGCAGGGGCCAGCGCGGCATCTTTCAGCTCCCCTTCCGCGTGTTCCTGCACCTGCGTTCCCGTCTCGGCGATCTGCGACACCAGAACGCCGTGCCGGTGTTTGGTCTTGTTCCCCGGCAGAATACCGCGCAGCAGTGATAAGCCGCCGCCGTGGGTCCCGGTCGCCGGAACCGCCTTGCTGGTCTTGCCGAGCTTCAGGAGAATACCGCATTGGCCGCAGACTGGCGTACCCGGAGAATCTTTATGGCTGCAATAAGGACACATAGTATATATGATCTATGAGGAAGAGAAGAACCGTGTGTTGATACACGCGGCTAGACGGCGTGGACGCCACGAAGCACCGCTTCGCGGGGCTAAGAATAGAACAGAGAATAACACAAATCCGAGTGCGCCGACCTCGTAGTTTTCAGCGTCTGCGCTCAATAGCCGTGCCGTTCACGGCATGGTCTTGAACGGTACGCTTTCCAGCAGGCGACCAAATCGCAGTAAGGAGGCCCCAAAATGCAAAAATCGGCCCCATGCTGTACGCATCTTGCAAGCGATGCGCGGCTCGCGGCGAATGTGAGAAAACTAACAAGTCCGCAACATAATACAGGCAGCCGAGGAATAGGGCAAACACAAATCCATACGGAATCAGCCACCTTTTTAGGCCGTGCTGGATGATATAGCGATAGATGACCGGACTGAGCAAAAAGCTAAACATCACGGTTGCGCCTACGAAGTCTCGGAAGAAGGCGATGCAGCCGGCGGCGAACACTGCTAAGAATAGCCAATAACCCCAGTGTGAAAACAGTCGCATCGTTCCGTCGCCTTTAGTTGCGCCGTGCGCCTAAGTTCGCAAGCTCATCAGCGCGGGCGTTGCCTTCGCGCAGAATATGGGTCAGGGTCACGCCGCCGGGGAACAAGCGGCAGAGCGCCTGCGCCTCTAATTGAAGCGCTTTGAGATGCGGGGCGTTGATCTTGTAGCGCCCTTCCATCTGCCGGGCCATGAGCTGACTGTCGGTATGCACCGTCACCCGCGCCGCGCCCCGTGCCTTCGCTTCTTCCAAGCCCCGGATCAGCGCTTTGTACTCGGCGACATTGTTGGTCGTCTGCCCGATGCCTTCGCCGATTTCGGCGAGTGTCACGCCGCCCTCGTCCGTCACGAGGACCCCGATGCCGGCTGCACCGGGGTTGCCTTTGCAGGCACCGTCAATAAATAAAATCAATTCCATAACGCTCAGTATAGCACAGGCGGCTAGGCGCTCGGCGGCGGGGGCCAGACATCATTCGACGGGCTCGACGACGGCGGGACATAGCCGGTCGCCGCAAAGCCCACTGACTGCTTCCGCAGAATCGCAAGCTGCTGTGCGCCTTGAAAGCCCTGAAAGATGCGAAATAGCGCGTAGGCATGGAAAGCGACAGAAATCCAGTCCTTGAATGTGAGCAGCAGGACGCCGTCCAGAGCATAAAAGACAGCGCCGACAATAAACGCCCACAATGCGCCTTTGCGGGCGAAAAAGCCATACAGCGCATAAAACGCGGCGGCAACAAGGCTGAAGGCAATGGCCGCCCCCTTGCCGAAGGCAGGAGAGTTCGACCCGACCCCATTCGCAGCAAGACTGTCTATAAACTCTGTCGTTCCGAGACCCAGCGCGAAGTAAAAGTGCTGTCCCATCAGTGCCAAAATGGTGCTGAGCGCCGAAATTCCAGCAATCCAGAAGAACCAGTCTCCTCCAATTTGTGTTCGTCGCGCCGCGACTGCCTGCTGCATTGCGCCTGGTCCGTTGATCATAAGTTAAAACCTTTCTGTTGACGACGCTCGCCTGGTAAATGTTCCGGTTTTATTCGCGGTCTTGGAAAATAATTCCTGCTTTTTTGGAACCTACCCCGCCGCTTGCGGCGGAGTGGGTTCCTACTTCCGACGCCCGTGGGTACGGTAAACAAATGCCAGCACCTGCGCGACGGCCTCGAACAAATCAGGAGGGATTTCGCGGCCAATTTCAACCGTCGCGTAGAGGGTGCGGGCCAGGGGTTTGTTCTCGACCAGGGGGACTTTGTGCTCTCTTGCGGTCTCGCGGATACGGGCGGCCATCTCATCCTGGCCTTTCGCGACCACTTTCGGGGCCGACGTGCCGCGCTCGTACTTCAAGGCGACCGCAAAGTGGGTCGGGTTTGTCACCACCACGTCAGCAGTTGGGACATCCGCCATCATGCGCTTTTTGGACATCTCGCGCTGCAACCGCCGCACCCGCGCCTTGATCTGCGGGTCGCCGTCGGACTGCTTATTTTCCTGCTTAATCTCTGACAAGCTCATCTTCAGAGACTTCTCAAAGTCGTACTTCTGGTAGGCGTAGTCGGCGACGGCCAAAATTAGCAGCACGGCGCTGACCCGCAGGCCGATGGTCCAAAGCAGACTGCCGACCACCGCCATTGTCTGCGGCAGCGGCTCACGCATAATCGCCAAAAGCTCACCGGATTGAATGCCATTTCGGATGGCCGTGTAGCAGATGCCGGCGACGAGGCCCATCTTCAGCAGCCCTTTGAGCGCCTCCACCGACCCGCGCAGGGACACCAAGCGCTTGAGTCCCGTGGCAGGGTTCAGCCGGTCCCATTTCGGAGCGAGCGCTTCCGGCGTCACCGCAAAGCCGACTTGCCCGATGCCCGAAACCAGTGCCAGAACAACTGCCAGCAAGGCGACCGGCACCAGAATACGGCAGCCCCACGTCAGCCCTTTAAGCTGCCACTGCTGAACAGTCTCGAATGTGAACGCCGCGTCGTGGGGGTTAAACCGGAACGCCGACTGCAAATCCCGGATGAGGCTTGTCCCGGCATCGCCCGGCAGCAGCAGATGCAGTGCGGTAACCACCGCCAGCAGTGTTGCCGCCGCGCCGAACTCAGCGCTTCGGGCCACCTGCCCGCGCTTCCGCGCTTCCGCTCGGCGCTTGGGTGTTGCCGGAAATGATTTTTCTTCGCCGTCTGCCATAGATTATGTGTCCCAGGATTGAAATCCTGGGTTACCTGTGCATCCCCTTCAGCAGCAGCGCCACGCCGTCCGGGGAGGCATTTGTCATCTGCGTCACCACCGCTGTGAGGAGCGGCAGCGCGGCAATCACGACCACGAAGCCGACCAGCACTTTCAGCGGCATCCCGACATAAAACACCTGCATCGAAGGCATGGCCCGGTTTAGGAACGCAAACGCAATATCCGTCACCATCAGCACCGCCGCCGCCGGGGCCGCGATTTGCAGCCCCGCCAGCAGCATTTGAAACGTGATGTCGGTAAACGACCCCGTCAGGCCCGTCACCGAAATCTGCGACACCGGCAGCTTCACAAACGACCGCTCCAGCGACGCCAGCAGCAGCCAGTGGCCGTTTGCGATCAAATACAGCACCATCGCGTAGCGATACTGAAAGCTCGAAATTGGCGCGACCGACTCGTTAAACTGCGGGTTAAATGTCGCCGCCTGCGTAAAGCCCATTTGGTAGTCTATGAGTGCGCCCGCCATACGGACCGCGACAAACAAGAGCGACACGACAAACCCGATCAGCAGGCCGATCAGCGCCTGCCCCAAAATGACTGCCGCCATCCCGAACACCGTTCCCGGCACCGACGCCGTGACCGACGCCTTCACCAGCGGCAGCAGTACCAGCGACAGAATGGCCGACAGGCCGATCTTCACCTGCGCCGGGATCTCCTGCGCCCCGAACACCGGCGCAGACACGAACAGCGCCGAGACGCGGGCGAAGACCTGCAAAAAAGCCCAGAACGAATCGGCGGAGAACGCGGCCAAGTCAAACATAACTGTCCTAATGAATCGCTGTCGGCAGGCTGCCGAACAAGCCCGCTGTGAACCCGACAATCGTGTGCAGCATCCACGGTCCCAGCACGGTCAGCGCAGTAACTAAAGCAATGATCTTCGGCACAAACGTCAGCGTTTGTTCTTGAATCTGCGTCACGGCCTGAAACAAAGAGACAACGACGCCGATCACCAGCGACAAAACCAAGATCGGCAAGGACATTTGAAGAGAAATCAGCATGGCATGCCGCGCCAAATCCATCGCCTGTAATTCCTGCATGAGTATCTCCTGGCCTCCTTCTATAAGGAGACTTGTACCATACTTTTACCGGGATGTTTGACGACAATTTTAAGCAGGATTTCGAGCAGCGAGGCGCGAAATTATTCCTATGAAACACATCCGTCTCTGGGCCGCTTGCCTGGCCCTCCTTCCTCTCGCCGCTTATCCTGTGTTCGCGCAGGCCCCGTCGAAAGCGCCTAGTCCAACCGTCCCAGCATTGACCGGCCCTATAACTAAAATCAGCATTGTCGGCCTCAAAAACATCAGCCTCGATACGGTCCAGGCAAAGCTGACCCTGAAGCCCGGCGATGCCTATACCGTGGGTGCGATTGCAAAGGATGCTGCTGCGCTTAATGGCATAGGTGTCTTCCAAACCGTGAGTGTTGAGTCGAAGCCCGCGCCCCCAAGCGGCGTAGACCTCATCTACACCATAACAGAATATCCTATCGTTCAAGGCATCCAGTTTACAGATACTACGCCAACGAGCAAGCCTTCGGTCCCAGCGGCGGACCTTATCGCCCAGATGAAGACCCGCGTCGGACAGGTGCTTAATAGAAATCTTCTCGTCGGCGATTTGCAGGGGCTATTTAACCTCAGCACTGGCTATTACGCAAAGCGTGGCTACTTCGCCGATGTCGGTAGCCTCAGCATTGATCCTAAAGATGGCATCATTACCGTCCCGCTCACCGAGTACCGTATCCAATCCATCCAAGTCACTGGAAACAGCCGCATCAAAACAGAAGATATTCTGGCACAGATGCACACCAAAGTCGGTGACATATTTGATAAAAACGTTCTAAACAACGATGAGGCTGCCATCTTTGAGATGGGCCAGTTCCGGCAAGTGCAGCCTCCTGTAGGACAAGTAAGCACAAGGGGTCGGATCAACGTTACGATTCCGGTAGTGGAGCAGGCACCGGCAACAGGAACTTTGGACGAAAAGCAGGGCAAGGTCATCCCATTTCTTTATGACCCAATCACGAGTCCTTATCCTGTCGTGCAAGTCAGCGTCAACGGCAAGCCGCCGCTTCCGTTTATTGTGGACACCGGCACGACTGCGGCTTTGTCGCTTAATCCCTGGGCGGCCCAGCAGCTTGGACTGAAGGCCGACGGAGAAAAAGAAAAGGGAATTGGTTTTACGTCTACCAAACTACCCAGTCAGCACCTTGTACTGTTGGGAGCTGACCGCGCCCACGATGTCAAACTTGAGGCTCAGACAGCACAGATTGTCAGTTTTGAGTTCATGGACCAGGCTTTTCCAGGGCAGCGTATGGCAGGACTGATAGGATTGGGACTGCTTGCGCCGATTACGTCATGCTTTGATTTTGCCGCCAAAACACTTACCCTTTTTACGGCACCGCACCCTCCACTGAGTACGCCCGGCGGCATCGTCCTGCCGCTGCACACGGTTTCCGATGGAGCGGCATTTGCGGTTCGCGCTAATCTGGCTCCCGGCACAGATGCAGACCTCACTGTAGATACCGGCAGCGTGGGAACCCAAATCCCGCTTTCGGCACTAGCAGCGCTTCACCCGGCAGCAGTCGCTTTCGCAGGTGGATCGATTCGGATTCAGGGCGTTTATTTCGGACCGGATTTGCGCCTCACAGACTTGAAGATTGGATCGCTTGACGTGCCGAACGCAGTTGTCGGTACTCTTCCCTCTTCCGGCAATGGCGATACGTCTCTTGGCTTAGACATTCTGGCGGGTTATCGGCTGACGCTCGATGGACCGAACGGACAGCTTACGCTGGAGCCGTCCACAAAAGGCGGGCGTTATGTTTACGGAAAGTCGAGATTAGACATCAAGCCGGCAGGCGAGACCTGGTCAATCAGCGAGTTTCACGACACATCTCCTGCACAGGCGGCGGGGCTGCAACTGAATGATGAATTGGTCACAGTGGACGGGATCAGTGTTCGAGGACTCTCCAAGTTGCAAGTCGGGCATCTGATTTCAGGAATTGTCGGCGTCCCCATATACGTTCAGGTGCGACGGATTAGCAAAGAGATGATGCTGTCATGGATGCCGGTTGATGAATTTAGCACGCCGCCCGATGTGATGAATGGCTTGGCGATGGACAAAAGGCCCGGTGATATTTGGGTAGTTTTGGGATTGACAAAGGGCTGTCCCGGCGACACTGCCGGGCTGCTGATGGGTGATAAAATTACACAGATTGATGGAGAGGATACCGCGAGCCTGCCGCTGGATCGCTACTCGGAGCTGTTTAGAAAGCCGACGCTGGTATTACAAGTAGAGCGGGCAGGCGTGGCGAAGCCTTTCACGGTGCGGCTGACGGCGGTGAAATAATTTTTCAGGGCAGAAGATTTAACGCTGCTTTAACGGTCGGGTGCTATGCTCAATCTATCCAAAGAAATTCGCGATAGAAAGAGGTCTCAAATGCAGAAGAAAATGGGGGTGGTTGTTCTTGGAACCCTGCTGGGGGGAGCCTGCGGGTCGGTTTTAGTAGGCGGATTGATTTTGATGAGCGGGACACAGAGCGCGTTGTCCGCACCGGCGAAACTCACGCGGTCAAGCGGGTGGCAGACAGTCAAAGACGCGCGGCTTGGCTTTCTGGTCAGCCGGCCTGCGGGCTGGACGGTCCGGGCGGACAGCCGCTCGGTGATGGTTCAGGACCCAGGCCGCCGGGAGACGGCGCTGATGGAGGTGTTCACAGCGTCGCCCGGCGACTCTGCCGAAGCGCACCTAAACCAGCTGGCGGAGGACCACGCGGCGCTGTTTCCCGGTGCAGAGATCAGCGATGTGTCGCCGCAGGAGTCCAAAGGGGAGGAAGTCGCGGCGTCGCTGACCTACGGGAACGGTGCGGGGCAGGGACGCGCCCTCTGCTCGGTTGTCAACGGGAAAGGGCTGCTGTTTGTGCTGGCCGCGCCGGCGGACAGTTTTGCGGCGGACCAGCCGGTTCTGGCGCATATTCTCAAGTCACTCCGGTTCACGGTGCCGGCAGCACACACGGCGGCATCGGCGAAGGGCGTGGCGGGCCGGTCGGCGGCAGCCGTCCGCGGCCTGCACTTTGTCTCGTGGACGGAGCCGCATCAGCATGGATTCCGGGTGGAAATTCCCAAAGGCTGGACGCCGGACGGCGGCGTGTTCCAGACCGGGCCGACCGACTTGCGAATTGCCTATCTGGTGACTTCACCGGCCAAAGATATGCAGGTCATTATGGGCGACCCGCGCCTGCCTAGTACGCTGGTTACGCCAAACGAGATGCTCGGCCTACAGGAAGGCATGGCCGGCTGTATGCGCTATATGCCCACGCCGGAGTTCAACCACTGGTATTTGGACACGCTGGTCAGGCCGATGGTGGACTCTCTTACCGTTGTGGCCGACCACCCGCTGCCGGAAGTCTCGCGCCAGCGGACCATCCAAGCACAGCAAATGTTCGGCAACAGCGCTGAAGTGGAAGTCAGTGTTGGGATTACCGAGTTTTCCGGCGTGAGCAGGGTAACCCGCAAGCCGATTACGGGGATGGTCATCGGCACGACCCAGCGCATGAGTTCGCCCGGCATGGGCATGGGCGGGGGAACGACGACTTGGGTTCCGACGGTCATGGTCCTGACCTGCAACGACGGCGTCGATAAAGCCCGCCGCCAACAGGTCGTCCAAGCCGTCTTCGCCCATCTCCTGCAAAGCTACCGCGAAGACCCCGCTTGGGCGAGCCGCGAGTCACAGGCGGGAGCCGCGACAGGCGCGGAGCATCGGCAGGAGCTAGCACAGACGACGCGCAGCATTGACGCCGCGCGCGAGGCCAGTATGGGCGCGTACTGGGGCCATGTGAACGCAGACAACGAACGACAGCAGGGCTTCGCTGACTATATGGGGGACCGCACCCATGTCACCGGAGAAGACGGCGTCACCCACAGCGTCCAGAGCGGCAGCAAGCATTACTACCAGGGCCAGGACGGTACCGTCTACGGAACCGACTCCGCTTACAGCCCCGGCGTGGACTTCACGCCGCTGACCGAGCGCTAGAAGCAGAGTTTTCCTTCTCCCTTCTTGTTCAGGGGAGAAGCTTGAGAACAGGAACGAGGGCGAAACGCCAAGCCGCCACCTTCGTGACGGAAGAATAAGAAAATCTTGTCCCGCGCAGGCGGGACCTTAGCGTCTGCGCTCCCCAGCGAGGAAGCTTACGTCCTCGTACCCTTCTCTTGTCCTACTCCCAATACTTCGCGACTTGCGTTGGAGTTTCCCAAACGGAAACATGGTCGAGCTTGGCCCGGTCGAACGTTGTCTGCTTTAAGGCACGGTAGATGTAAGCAGCGATGTTCTCGGCGGATGGAGAGACGCCCTCAAAGCCAGGGACTTCATTGAGATAAGTATGGTCAATCGTGTCCAGCACTGCATTGAAGGCACGCTTGATGTCGGTAAAGTCTACCAGCATCCCAAAGCTGTCCAGCTCGGTGCCGGTGTAGGCAACTTCAATCCGGTAGTTGTGGCCGTGCAAGGCTTCGCAGGGGCCATTGTAATTGTAAAGGCGATGGGCGGCGGCAATCGTTTTTTCAACGCGGACTTCAAACATAGGGTTTTCTCAGAGACCTACCATCTTGCTTCGCAGGGTCCTCCCTAAAGGGAAGACTAGGACAGCGTATCGGAGGACTTGCTTCTGCTCCATATCCTTTAGCAAGGACCCTGCGAAGCAAGGTGGTAGGTCATAACTCTTTCAAATAGCGGTTGCGCTCGTCTACCAGTATCTGCTTCGGCACAATCGACTCGTCGGTGAAGGTGAACGCGGCGACAATGACCACGTCGCCGACCCGGATGAGATGGGCAGCAGGGCCGTTCATGCAGATGACGCCGGAGCCGGGCGGGCCGGGGATGACATAGGTTTCCAGGCGCTGGCCGTTCGTGGCATTCCAGACATGCACCAGCTCGTTCGGCACTAAATCCACGCGCTCAATCAGTTCCGAGTCGATCGTGATGGAGCCGATATAATTGACATCGGCCTCGGTCACGGTCGCCCGGTGGATTTTAGACTTCAGCATCTGGCGCAGGCGCATGGGAAAATTACCGGCCTCCGCCTTTGCCCACAAGCCCACGCGACCTGCCCCCAACCCCTTCCCCAACGGGGAAGGGGCGGCTGCTCCGTTTTGCCCCTCTCCCTCTGGGGGAGGAGTTGGGGAGGGGTCTTATAGCCGCAGCAAGATCGGCCACCGGCTCCAAACGGTTCTCCAAAATCCGGCGGCGCATGGAAATCAAGCCGCCGAAGAACAGCAGCAGAGTTCCAATCCAGACAAAGCTGATCATCGGGCGCGTCGTCACTTCCAGCTCGAATGCCTGCGCCGGCGGGCCGCTGTCCTCGCGCATTGTAATTGTCGCCGCTTCATTGGCCGCGCCCATACCCGGATTGGCCTGATCGCTGCTCCCGGCGTTCATACCCGCAAAGCCGACCAGCCAGCCGCCGGGCAGCTTCAGCTCCGGCGATTTCGGGTTCGGATTGTTCTTGTACTGAATGAACTGCGGCTTGACCAGTGAGGTCACACCCTTGTAAGTCACGCGCAGGACGGCAGACACGGGGAAGACATCAGGAACCTGTCCGGTCGCCCGGACCAGCGGCCCCATCGGGTTGTCAAAGCGCATAAACTCGATCGTGTACGGGCCGATTGTCTTTACATCGCCGAGCTTGAACTTGGGCTGCATGACCGGGGTTTTGTAGAACTCATCCGGGCCGTCTTTCAGCGCAAAGTACAAATCTTCTCCGGCATGATGCACAATCGCCGGATGGCCGAAGATTTTCTTTGCGCCGCCCTCCACAGGCCGCATGGCGAACGGCAGCTTCGCTGTGAACCGTTCTTTGCCCGATGTAGATGCGACATCGAACAGCAGCATATTGTCGCGGTCGTTCTGCCAATCACCCGACATACCCCGGTAAACCATCGTGTACGCGCCGTTCAAGATTTGGGTCGGCCTGTCTTGAACGAGCAGAACGTCCGGGTCTTTTCGAACGAAGACAACTAAACAGACAATGCCGAGCAGCATGGTTGCCGCGCCGAGGTGCGACAGCGTCCCGCCGAGGGTCCAGACTGGGCGCACGATGCTTTTTGCCTGCTCTTTTCGGGGGAACAGCCGGGACAGCAGCAAGACATTCGCGACGACGGCAAAGACCGACGCCGTAAACAGCAGAAGCTCTGGGATCAGCCTGCCGCCGGTCAGCGGCGTCCCCAGATACTTCGCCGCCAGCACGAAGCCGAGGGCGGCAATCACGGAAATCGCATAGGCCCAGACCAGCTTGACGCCGTTCGCCCCGCCCTTGCCGCGCCACGCGAGATGCGGCCCCAGCCCCATGCCGAGGGCGATCAGCACGGCCAGCGGGAACATGGCTTTGTTGTGGTAATCTTCGCGCACCGCACCCTGGAAATCAGCCAGATGCAGCTTGACCCCGATGCCGGTCAGCAGCGGCGCGGACAAGCCGGCGGCGGCAATTCCCGCGCAGAGGGTCAGCAGCACAATCGCCATCGTGTAGCCGAACTCACGCGAGGAGATGTCTTCGGTCGCGCTTTCGCTTCTCGGAATGGCTTTCGAGCGCCAGGCCAGCGCCCCAACCGAGACAATTACAGCAGCCAGCAGGACGCCGAGCAGCACATTGTTGGCCGGGCCGCCAAGCGTCGAGAACGAATGAACGCTGAACTTGTCCAAAACGCCGGTGCGGGTGAGAAAAGTCTCATACAGCGCTCCCGAAAACGGCAGCAGGGCCAGCAGCAGGGTCGGCTTCAGGAACGCACCCCGGACGCGCTGGATCTGCGCGGCGTGCAGAAAGCCGAGCAGCAGCATCCACGGCACAAACGGGCCGTTCTCAACCGGGTCCCATTCCCAAAAGCCGCCCCACCCCAGCATCTCATAGGCCCAGTAGCCGCCCATCATCATGGCAAGGCCGAGGACCGCGAAGCCGAACAAGCCCCACGGCAGGGCGCGTTTCAGCCAGCCGTCCCACTCACGCCATCCCAAAGCTGCCAATGCAAACGCGAACGGCACGGTCAGCGCGGCGAAGCCGAGAAACAGCGTCGGCGGATGAATGACCATCCAGTAGTTTTCAAGATTAGGATTCAGTCCCAAGCCTTCGGTCGGCGTGACCTGTATTCCAAACCCGTCGGTGGTCGGCAGGAACGGCGGCTTGATGACGAGCATTCCTACCAGGAACAGCAGCACAGCTCCGTAAATCGGCATCACTCGCCGCTCGGCCTGGCCTGACGTGAACGCCAGCACGACGCCCAAAATGGCGATCCAAAAGCCCCACAGCAGAAACGAGCCTTCCTGTCCGGCCCAGAACGACGGAAAGTAATACAGCGGCGACATCGCCCGTGCAGAATGGTCGTAGACGTACTGCACGTCAAAGCGGTGCGTGACCAAGAGTGTTCCCAGCACCGCCGCCGTACCGAGGGTCGCCGCCGCCGCCAGCATGAACGCCGCGCGTCCGACACGCATGAGCGAAGCCCCATTGCCGGGCGCATCGCGCCGGACGCAGGCAGCGAGATAGCTGCCTATCGAGACGAGCAGCGCAGTAACGGCAACCCAGATGGCGGCAGTTCCGACTAACGGTAGTAGTGGTGACGGCATAGTGATGTGGTTCTAAGAACCCACCTCCTTGCTTCGCAGGGGTCCTCCCGAAGCGGGAGGACTAGGAGGCAAGAAGACGGGTAGGTCATTGTCGGAAACTCTTCGTCCTCCCGCTGCGGGAGAACCCCTGCGAAGCAAGGAGGTGGGTTGTCCCCCGTAGCTGAGGTGGTTTATTCCCCATAGCTTCGGTCGGTCGTCTGTCCCTGATACTTCGACGGGCATTTGACCAGCAGCTTGTCGGCGACAAAGACGCGCTGCGCCGGGTCATAGGTCCCGGTGGCGTTGATGGCGACGGCCTTGCTCATCGCCGAGTCGAGATCTTCCGGCTTCGGGCCTTTGTACTCAACGGGAAGCGCTTGGCCGGACGTGTCACGCATCGTGAAGTGCAGGGCATGGGCATTACTGTCATACGCCATCGTCCCCGCCACCGGCGCTCCCATGATCTGCACGTCCGAGTCGGTTGCTTTCATGGCTTCTTGGAACGGCACGGCATTGACCAAATTGTTTTTGAAGGCTACCGCGCTGAACGCCAGCGCTCCAATAATAATGATCAGGCCAATCACGGCCCCTTTATTTTTCATGTTTCGCTTTCCGGGTCTTCCAGCCGCCGCATTTCCTCTTCTAGACGCTTGACTTTGCCGTCTAGGTTCCACAGATAGCCCCACACAGCGGCCCAAACCAGCAGCGGTACTAGCATCAGCGGCAGCAAAGGCGGCATTTTAGCGTTGCCCCTCGATGACTGTGGGCCGGAGGAGGCTGCGTGTTTGGGAGGCAGAACGGGCGCGTTCATTCAGCCGAAGCTGTACCATACCAAGCGAGACATGCAGTCGGAAAGCCCATAAGTAAACAAGCGAGAGACCCAAAACACCCGCCCAGAGTACGACCTTGTAGGAAAAGTCTAAACCCTCACGTGTATTAATCACATTTTTTGGATGCAGTGTCAGGTCGGTTGCGTTCGGCAGAATGTAAGTCAAAAACGGCACGGCGACCACAGCGAACAAGGCATAGGAGGCGCTCAAAGCTGCACGTTTACGCGAATCATCAACGGCAGCCCGCAGTACGAAGTAGGCGACATAAATTAACAGCAGCATCAAAATCGCGGTCTGCTTTGGGTCCCAGTTCCAGTAGCCGCCCCATTGTGACTTGGCGAAGATTGCGCCGGTGATGGTCGTCAGCGCCGAGAACAGCAAGGCCAGCCCAAACGAAACGCTGGACTTAAGATCATCGGTAGAGCGGCGGCGGCGCAGGTAGGCAATCGCGAACCAAGCAGCAACAACAGCGGCGATGTCGGCGACAATGGCACATGGCACATGGAAGACGACAATCCGTGCCGTAGCCGGGTTCACGAAGGAGCGAGCCGGCGGCAGCCACAAAAATCCTCCGGCTGTGGTCGCGCAGAGCAGCAGCAGCAGCGCGATTTTGCTAGTCTTATCAATGTTAGTCATTCCACACATACTCAAACAGCAGAAACGATGCCGTCGTCATTACCAGGCTGTAAACCGCCAGCATTTCAATGTCGCCGCGCGACTTCGCGACGTGGCTCGGCAGGCCGTCAAAAGCCCCGACTGTTCCCTGCACGGCAATTAAAAGCAGCGGCAGCAGGATCGGGAACGCAACCACAAAGAACAGCGCACTCTTGCCGGAAGAGGCTTGCGAAATCAGCGCAGCGACGAAAGTTGACGCTCCCGAAAGGCCGAGGCCACCCAGTAAAAGAACACCAAACAGCAGGCCGAAGTTCACCGAATCCAGCGGCAGAACCAACAGAAACAGCGAAACGCTGACAACTTCGACCAAGAATACCAGCGCACAGTTAAAGAGCCACTTACCCGCGTACACTGCCGTCGGCGGCGCATATAACCGAAGCAGCGGCGCGGTTCCCGCTTCTTCCTCGCGGACAAAAACGCGGGCCAGACCCGACAGTGCGGCGAACAGCAGGATAATCCACAGCAGCGCGGCTTTGACTTCCAATTTCACCGTCGCCGTGCTGAGGGCGGCGGACACGGCAATCAGCGTCGAGACCGCAAACAGCAGGGTCGCACCGACCGCGTACTTAGTCCGCAGCTCCACTTGCAGGTCTTTTTGAAAGACCGCTCCCGCGCAGCTTATCCAGTGATTAAAGGGCCAATGGTTAACGATACATCTCCCCAGCGCCCCGCTTCAGCAGCGTCATTGGTCGCGACAACCGCAATCCGGCCAGACGCTCTGCATTCTGCCAGAAGCGTATCGGTGATGGCGCGGCCTGCGCTGTCTAAAGCAAGCGTCGGCTCATCCCACACCAAAAGCGGCGGGTTGCCGAGCAGCGACACGGCAAGCTTCAGCCGCTGGCGCATTCCCGACGAATATGCGGAAACCAAATCCCGGCCCCGCGCCGCCGGCAGGCCGACTTGCCTCAGCAGTCCGGCGTCATTGGTGAGCGGCAGGCCGCGCAGGCGGGCGAAGAACGCTAGGTTCTCACTAGCGGTCAGCTCGCCGTAAAGCTGCACATCGGGGGCGGCATAGCCGCAGACACCGGCGAACTCGACACGCCCCGACTCAGGCCGCAGAAGCCCGGCGATAATCTTCAAAAGCGTGCTTTTCCCCGACCCGTTCGCCCCGGCGACGACTAGGCAGCGCCCCGGCAAAACTTCGGCGGACACGCCCGAAAACAGCGCCCGCCGCCCGTAGGCCATCGTTAAATCATGCAGGCGCAGCGTATTCGGCATTGTCTTTTCCATCTAGCCGTGATATTCGCGCCAGCAATCACGCACCGTCTGTTCCAGAACGTTCGGGTAGGCAAAGCCAAGACGTACCGCGAGGCGACGGCCTACTGCTGCGACTTCATTTCGGTTTGTTTCGATGGCTCGCTCGATTTCAGCCCGATTTGTCCGTGCGAGGCCGAGTGTTTCCAGACTGTGCGGGCCGACAGATTCCGCTACGGTCCGTACCACCTGTGTCAGACTGTGGATCGTAGGCCGCTGTGCTGCTTGGTCCCGCCCGGTTGCGTCCACATACCAGAGGCGCATCAAGACAGACTGCTCCAAGCTCAACCCGTGCAGGATTAAGAGGTCCAAATCACGAGATAGAACGCGAATATGCTTGTGCGAGTTGATCCAAAAATCGGCAATGACCTGACAGATCGTGCCTGGGTCGGCATCCGCAGGAGCATCAAGCGGCGGAAGATGGGCGGAGGCTAACGATTGCCCAAATGCAGCATCGCGGCATCCGAGAACGAGAGTCCAGTCTGCCGGCGGATCCCGCTCGATGCTCTGAACCAAAAAGTCCATGATCAGGCCGTTGGTCAAAAGCAAATGGTAAAGCACGGTGCCTTCCCAGCGCATTGGATTTGTTCCAGCTACGGTTTCGCCGATGTGTGCCGACAGGTCCTGAGCGGTCATCTCAGCCTTCTGCCAGCGCGGCAAGGCTTCGGGACGGATAGCCACGCGCAGGTCGAGGTCGCTGTTTTCGTCGGCAGCACCGCGAGCAAAGCTGCCGCCGAGCCATAAAGCGGCAACGTCCGGTTCAGCCCACAGCCGCGCTGTGACACGTTCCAGCGTCTCTTTTTGCGGCAAATCCGCCACACCATTAAGCGTCAGCTCTTGGATCGCCATGATATTTCTTTCCGAGCGAGGAACTCCTGAGTTGACATCTTCGGATCAGCCGCTTCGGCGTTGTCTTCTTATTATACCGTAAGGCAAAACGTGAATCAACCTTGCTTGTGATTTTTTTCACAGATTAGGTTTTTATGGCATAATCCGCCCATGAAACGATTATTCCCCCTCTTATTTACTGGGAATCTGCCGACAATGAGGATACACGAATGAGACCACGCAGCACGGAGCTTCTTTGGCGCGGCAGCGCAGTTTTGCTGTTTGTCGTTCTCGCACTGGTTGGGATACTTTTCGGGATTGCCTGGCGGCGCAGCCATCCCAGCCAGGGCGCGTCCCGATTGACTGTCACGTTTCTCGATGTCGGCGACGGTGACTGTACTCTGGTCCAGTCGCCGGATGGGCGCACGATTCTGGTGGACACCGGATCGGCGGACGCCGCCCCGGCGGTCGCGGCGCTTCTCGCGGGGCGCCGGATACAAACGATTGACTTGCTGATTCTGACATCACCGCAGCCCGGCAGCTCCGGCGGCGTACCGGCCCTGCTGGCCGGCGGGGTTTCCGTATCTCAGGTGTGGGACAATTCCGTGGCGGACACCGGAGAAACACGCCGGGCCGCCCTGGAAGCTATCCGCCGCCGCCATGTGCCGTCGAGCGTCGCGGGTGCGGGCGACACACTCCAGATTGGGGCGAGGCTCTTTATCTCGACTCTTTGGCCACCCGACAGCGGCGAGGCGTTTCGCCGCGATCCGCTGCTGTGCCGGATTAACTACGGCAGCACGGCTTTTTTGCTGGAAGCGCCGGCCTCAGCGCAGACCGAGCGGGATTTGGTCAGCCAGGCCGGGCCGCAGATTGAGTGCAGCGGCGCGTGTACGGACTTGGTGCTGCAAGCGGCGGCCCATGCCGAAGACTCGCCGTCCGCCGAGATGCTGCGCCGGGCGACCCCGGCGATTGTTGTGCTGTCATGCAGCCCGGCCACCGCGCCGGATCAGGCGACGCTGCACACGCTGGAGGCTGCTGGCGCTGCTGTCTGGCGCACCGACACCCAGGGGACTATCACGGTCACGGCAGGCGGGCGCGTTTCGCCAACCGTCACAGGATCGCGGATTTAACAGGATCGCGGATTTAAAGCGGATTTCAATAGCCTTACTCTTTGTACACTGTAGAAACCAACAACATCATGCAGACATTCAGCGCCCCACGTGCGACTATTCCTCG
Source organism: Capsulimonadaceae bacterium (assembly GCA_965213825.1). GTDB lineage: Bacteria > Armatimonadota > Armatimonadia > Armatimonadales > Capsulimonadaceae > JANXMY01. Next base: position 231,176 of record CBDCAE010000003.1, on the reverse strand, counting down.
ACTGGGCGACATCTTAATCGAACACGGCATCGCCACTACGGACCAGATCAAGCACGCACTGGAAATGCAGGCGTCCAGCGGGCAGCGGCTGGGGACAGTCCTCATCGGCAGCGGCTGGGCGACGGAAGAGCAGATCACCGAAGCCCGCTCGGTTCAGATGGATGTCGGCTACGTTGACATCACTCAGGCAGTCCCGGACCCGTTTGCAGTCGCGTTGGTCCCAGCGGAGATCGCCCAGCGCTATCTGCTGCTGCCGCTCTCGATAGAGGATGGCACCGATGGCAAGCCGGGCCGGCTGCACCTCGCGATGGTAGACCCATGGGACGTTGAGGCGACCGACTGGGTGCAGCGCGAGACCCGCCGCCGGATCGAGCCGCTGCTGGCATCGGAAACGGGCCTCCAGGCGGCGCTGGAGCGAGCCTATCAATCGTCGCGCAATGACGCCCATTCGTCGGAGATGTCGGAAACAATTGAGCTGGCAAGTCTTGACTCACTCGATCTTGCCGTTCCCGACGCTGAGGAGCTAGACCTCGGCGATCACATTCGTCAGGGTGAGCAGGCTCCGGTCATTCGCTTTGTCAACACGCTGTTCTCGGAAGCCGTTCGCCGCCGCACGTCGGACATTCATATCGAGCCGCGCAAGAAAGATTTTCTCATCCGCTACCGCGTGGACGGTCAGCTTCAGACGATCAAGACGGTGCCGCGCACCCTGCTGGCCGCGACCGTTTCGCGCATTAAAATCCTGGCTGAAATGGACATCGCCGAGCGCCGCCTGCCGCTCGACGGACGCATTTCCATGCGGGTTGAAGGCAAGAACATTGACTTGCGCGTTTCCACCCTGCCGACCCAGTACGGCGAGCGCGTGGTCATGCGGATTTTGGACCGCAGCTCGGCGTCCATGAGCCTTGACGAGCTGGGCTTTTCGGCGCACAATCTGCTGTCGTTTAACTCTTTGATCAGAAAGCCGCACGGAATTATTCTGGTCACGGGACCGACGGGATCGGGAAAAACAACGACCCTGTATGCCGCGCTGAACGCCCTGCGCTCGCCGACCACCAACATTATCACTTGCGAGGACCCCGTCGAGTACGAGCTTGAGGGCATTAGCCAGTCCAATGTCAATGAGCGGGCCGGGCTGACGTTCGCCCGCCAATTACGCGCCATTCTTCGGCAGGACCCGGACGTTGTGCTGGTCGGCGAGATCCGCGACGCCGAGACCGCCGAAATCGCTTTCCGGGCTGCGCTCACGGGCCACCTGGTTCTGTCCACGCTCCACTGCAACGAGGCCGCCGGCGCGGTCAGCCGTTTGCTTGACATGGGCGTCGCGCCGTTTCTCATTGCGTCCACGGTCGCCGGCGTTGTCGCCCAGCGGCTGGTTCGGCGGCTTTGCCCCCACTGCCGCCAGGAGGCTGTTCCCGATGCCGACACGCTTGCCATATACCGCGCCCTCGGCGGCGGCTTGGAGCCTGGTGAAAGCCTCTGGGAAGCCCCCGGCTGCCCCAAGTGCGACGGCAAAGGCACGCGGGGCCGTGTGGCGGTCCATGAAGTCCTGGTCACGAACACGCGCATCAACCGCCTGACCATGGAGTCTGCGGAGACTCATATTCTGCGCGAAGCCGCGATTGAGAACGGCATGATCCCCATGATCGGCGACGGCCTCGAAAAGCTGCGCTCCGGCCTGACGATCTTGGATGATGTCCAGCGCAAGATTGGCGTCACGGTAGCAGAATGAGGATCAGGCGACGCAGAGACAATGTCAGCCGTGCCTGAGAATTCGGCGAAACAACAAAACGCCCACTGCTTCCAGAGCAGCGGGCGTTTTAGGCAGCAAATCAGAAATTAGTGAGCGGTGTGCGCTTTGATCTCGTGGCGGGTGAGCAGGCCCGCGCCGAGGCCGGACATGGTCGGATGCCGCTCAGCAAAATTCAGCTTCTTGCCGTGCATCTTGGCGTTCCGGGCGGCGACTTTGAGCGCGTGATGGGTGGCGACGCCGGCAGCGAAGCCGGTTGCGGTCGGGTGGCGCTGAATAAGGTTCGGCCGGTGCATCGGGGTCTGAGCGAGCGCCGGGGCCATCAGGGCAAGGGCGGCGGGAATTAAAGCAAGGACTGTCTTGCGGTTGGTCATGGTTACGTTCCTCCGCTTGCTACAGCGTTTTCCTGAAAAAGATAGTTCCATTAGGAACAAGTTTTTCGGCTTATTTTTTCGTTTTGCCTTGCGAAACCGACAAACCTGTGCTAAGATGCCTTGTCTCCGAAAAATTGCCTGGTACGTTTACCAGGCGTTTCCTCGAAAGGAACTTGTGCTTTTGCTGTCAGTTTTGTCTTTTCGCGCTCCCGCTGTTCGCGCCGCAAGTGCGCTTTCGCTCCTTTCCCTCACTGCCGTCCCGGTATTCGCGCACCATCCCCAGACAAGTCATTCCGCGCCGTCTCCGGTTGTTCAGTCCCAGAATAAAGCCCTCGCCAGCGGCAGTGTCGTTCAGGCCGCCTATGCATTTCGCGGCACCCGCTATGTGATGGGCGGCACATCCCGCTCCGGCTTCGACTGCTCCGGCTTTGTCCGCTTCATTCTCGGCGCCACCGACGGCGTCGCCCTGCCGCGCACGGCGATTGAGCAGTACGAGCATGGCACTCCGGTCTCAGAAGCTCAAGCCCAGCCGGGTGACCTCGTCTTTTTCAAGAACACCTACAAATCAGGCATCTCCCATGTCGGCATTTATGTCGGCGGCGGCCAGTTTGTCCACGCGGCGAACGCCCATAAGGGGGTTCGTGCCGACAGCCTGAACTCATCCTACTACCAGGCGCATTTTGCCGGCATCCGGCGCGTCCTCCCGGCCCGAATGCGAGCGGCCGGCCTGCGCTGAAATAATTTTGGTTGGTGTGCGGCTTGACAAATTAAGAATGCTTAGGGTATAGTTTCTCCCGTGCGGCCCCTTGGTCTAGTGGTTATGACGTCCGCCTTTCACGTGGAAGATCACCGGTTCGAGACCGGTAGGGGCTATGAAGCAGGAAACCAAGAAGCGGCAGCCAATCGGCTGCCGCTTCTTTCTATGCCGCATCCCCGCTTAAATCAGCCCATGCCTTGTCAGCGCCACAAGTATTTCCGACACCGACTGCTCGATGCTGTCCCGGTCGGTGTGAACCGTGACTTCCGGCGTTAAAGGCGGCTCATAAGGGTCGGAGATGCCGGTGAAATGCGCGATCTCCCCGGCCAGCGCCTTCTTGTACAGTCCCTTTACATCCCGTGCGGCCAGCGCTTCGACACTCGCCTCCGCATACACCTCCACGAACGGCACATCCTCGGCGGCGTGTTCGGCTCGGACCTCATCGCGGACTTCCCGGTACGGGGAAATCGCCGCCGTGAGAGCGATCACCCCATTACGAGCCAGAAGACGCGCGACATAACCGATGCGCCGAACATTGATGTCCCGATCTTCTTTCGTGAACGTCAGCCCTTTGGACAAATGTGTCCGCACCTCGTCCCCATCCAGAAGCTCAACTTGAAGACCGCGCTCTGTCAAAATCGCATTCAGGCGTCCCGTGAGCGTGGACTTTCCCGACCCAGACATCCCTGTCATCCACAGCGTGAAGCCCTTCTGCTGCGTTTTTTGTTCGGTCATAAGCTCTCCCAAAGCGCCAGCACTTGCCGGCGCGTGTCTTCTAAACCGTCATCAGTTAAAATCACGTAATCCGCCCGCGCGACTTTTTCTTCCAGCGGCCATTGTGCAGAGACCTGACGCTGCGCTTCTTCCTCGGTAATGCCATCACGAACGCAGAGGCGAGCAATTTGCACCGGCCCAGAGCAGGATACGACAACCACTTGATCCAGGTCGTGTTCTGATCCGACCTCAAACAGCAGCGGGATCTCGGCCGCCGCCGCACGGGCCGTGCCAGTCGCTCTCCATTCGGCAATTTGTGCCCGCAGCGCCTCGATAATCGGCGGGTGGGTCAGCGCTTCAAGCTGCCGCCGGGCATCGGCATCGGCGAAGATGATCTGCGCCAGCGTTCGCCGGTTGACTTTCTGTGGGTCATCAGCATCTACACAGGTGGGGAATGCTGTCAGAACAGCCGCCGTAGTCGGTGTTCCCGGTGCAAGCAGGACGCGGGCGATCGCATCAGCGCTGGCCGTGGGCACGCCGAGGTCTGCCAATGTTCGTGTAACGGTGCTTTTGCCGGTAGCAATGCCGCCGGTGATGCCGAGGATTTGCATGGGAGTTGCCTTGGTGACCTACCCCGGCTCATTCTTCGCCACCCCTCCCTAAGAAGGAAGGGTAGAAGATAAAGAACTAAGACTGCGAACTAACACTGCGAACACAGCTCTGTACCTCTTACTCTTAACCCTTCCTTCTTAGGGAGGGGTGGCGAAGAATGAGCCGGGGTAGGTTCTCAACAAAAAAGCCCCTGCATGTGCAGGGGCTTTTCCAATCGTTTCTACTCTTTCGACTCCGCAGCCACTTCGGTTCCGGAAGCTTCGGTCCCGGCCCCTTCGGCTTCCGGCTCGGCGGCTTCCGACAATTCCTTGCCAAAATGCTCGCCGAAGATGTCTGCCAGGCTGGTGCCGAACGTCTCTTCGCGCTGGTTGGCACGGTAGTTCTTGAACTCTTTGTAATCGTCCTCCGAGTCTCCGCCGTAGCCGGTATCTCGGCCGCGCCCACCGCCGCCACCGCCACTGCGCTCGCGCCGGGGCCGCTCGCGCGGCGGGCTGACCGCTCCGCCTTCACGCTCACCGCCGACAATCGGTCGCCCATCACGCTCACCGCCACGTGCAGGCCGTCCGCCACGATCCGCGCCGCGCCCGCCACCAAAATCAGGCTCCGGTACATACGGCTGCGGCACGGCATTCGGCGTTTCCACAACTCGGCGGATAGACAGTGTCATCTTGCGTTCGTCAGGCCGCATCTCGATGACCCGCGCTTCCACCTGATCGCCGGGGTTGACCGCATCCGACGGCTTCATCACGCGCCGCTCCGCCAGCTCAGAAGTCGGGATAATAGCTTCGACGCCTTCTTCCAGCGTCACAAATGCTCCAAACGGCACCAAGCGGGATATTTCTACTTTCAGCAGGTCGCCGACTTTGTACTTGTCGCCGATCTCCGTCCATGGGTCGGGCAAAATCTGCCGCAGACCCAGTGAAATCCGGCCCTGGTCCAGTTTCAGCTTCAGGATCATGACATCCAGTTCCTGACCATTACGCAAGACTTCGCTTGGGTGATTGATCCGGGACCAGGACATCTCAGAGACATGCAGCAGGCCATCAATGCCGCCGAGGTCAATAAACGCACCGTAATCGGTGACGCGCCGGACGATGCCCTTGCGAACCTCGCCTTCTTTAAGTGACGCCAGAGTGACTTCTTTTTTCTGCTTGCGCTCTTCTTCAGTCGCTTCCCGGTTGGACAAAACGACCTTGCGGCGGTCACGGTCCACTTCAATAACTTTCAGCGGAATGCTTTGACCGACGTATTTGTCAAGGTTCTGATGCTTGAAGTCACCGGAGCCGACATGCGATGCCGGCACGAAACCGCGGATGCCGAGGTCAACGACAAGGCCACCTTTGACCCGCTCCGTCACCAAGGCTTGCAGGATCGTTCCTGCATTCATGGCTTCGATGACTTTGTCCCAGGCTTTCTCGAAGTCCGCCCGCTTTTTGGACAGCAGAAGCTGGCCCTCATCGGTGCGGCCGATGACCACCACTTTGACAGACTCATTGACCTGAACGACATCTTCGACTGCGTCGAACGGCTCACGTGACAGCTCGTTCAGGCGAATGACGCCTTCGCTTTTGCTGCCGACATCTACCAAAACGCCGTCTTTGTCAATATGAACTACGGTTCCAACGACGACGTCGCCTTCCGAAAGCTCTTTGAACATACTTTCGTAGTCCGATTGGCTCATCATCGAGTCTGCCATTGGGTCCTCGCGCTCAGGCGCAGCAGGCGCCGGGGCGGCGGCAGGACGACTTGCAGCCGCTTGTCCGGTTCCGTTTGTCTCAGGCGCAGGAACCTGAGCAACGGTCTCCGGGGCAAGCTGCGCCGCCGGGGCAATGATCTCCGGGGCAGCCGTCTGCTCACTGGTCATGACATCTTCAGGTGCGACCGACATATTACGTAATGCTCCTCAGCAGTGGGACACGATTGCCCCGAGTTTTCTAGATTTTGAGTTAAACTTAATTTTGGCATGTTTCGCAGTACACTGTTCCGCGATCTGCCACACGAATCTTGACGAGCGCACCGCCGCAGGAGACGCAGGGCTGTCCGCCCCGGTCGTACACACGCGGGACATACTGCCCGATCTGCCCTTCGGCATTCACATAATTATCGCTGGTCGTCCCACCGCCGGCAACAGCCTCGGTCAGCACCGCAATAATTTCTGTGTTCAGCCGGGCGTTTTCAATCTCGCTCAGTGAGCCTGCCGGGCGCAACGGGTGAATGCATGCCCGGTACAGCGACTCATCTGCATAAATGTTGCCAACCCCTGCCACAACCGCCTGATCCAGCAAAACTGCTTTGATGGCCGTCTTCGGACGCTTCGCTAGACCCGCCGCCAGATGCTCCGGGGTCCAGGCCAGTAAAGGCTCCGGCCCCATGCCAACAAGGCTCGGATGTGACGCCAGCTCATCCGCCGTCACCAGCCGCATTTCGCCCCAGCGCCAGATATCGTGGAAGCGCAGTTCGCGGCCATCGCTCAAAGGAAACGCGGCGGCTAAATACTTCTCTTCCGGCGCGTCCGCTTCGACAATTCGAAGCTGACCGCGCATATTCATGTGGAACAGTAGATAATACCCCGAATCCAGCGTTATAATCAAGTGCTTGCCGCGCCGCCCCACAGATTCGACCCGTGTATTTCGCAGACTGTTACGGAACACACCCGGTTCGATAATCGTTCCCTTGAGCATTTTCGGCACGAGGACACGGATTTCACCGAATTTGCGGCCCACTAAATGGGTTTCTAAACCCCGCCTCAGAGTCTCAACTTCCGGCAATTCCGGCATAATTGCGTGTTTTCTATGATAACGAGAGGACGAGGAGTTGAAAACTTCTCGCTAGGAAAAGCGTCCTGCCGGACGGAAGACAATCCAGGAAGACAATCCATGCCGCGTTCGTAGTCTTCCGTCTGAAAGACGCCTCTCCTAGCGAGAAGTTTTCAACTCCTCGTCTTTCTACAACAAAATGACGCTGCGGATCACGTCGCCATGATGCATGGCCTCAAATGCTTCGTTCACGTCGTTCAGCGTGATTGTCTGACTTACCATCTCGTCGAGTTTGAGACGGCCCTCTAGGTAAAGCTGGGCCAGCAGCGGAAAATCATGCGACGGCAGGGCATCCCCGCAGTGGCAGACTCGCAGCCCGGCTTTGTTCCAGTAAACGCCGGTTGCCATGTCGCCGAGATTGAGCGTCACGCTGTCCGCTGCCGCCGGGAAGCCGATGGTCGTGGCCGTGCCGCCGTACGACAGCATTTGGACCGCCTGCTCAGTGCATTTCGGAATGCCCGTGGCCTCAAACGCGAACTCGACCCCACCGTCCCAGCCATCTTCGGTCAAAGCTCGGACTGCCGCAACGGGGTCGCTGTCCATCGCATTAACCGTATGTGTCGCACCGAATTCTTTGGCCTGCGCCAGCTTCTTATCGCTGACATCGACTGCGATGACCTGCCGGGCGTGCTGGAGCCGCGCACCTTGGATGACCGATAAGCCAACCCCGCCGCAGCCGATGACGGCAACCCGCGACCCGGCAAAGACCGGGGTTGTGTTCATGGCCGCGCCGACGCCGGTGACGACGCCGCAGGCGATCAAACACGCTTTGTCGAGCGGCATCTCTTTCGGCATCTTGATCGCCGCTTTGGCATGGACGACCGTGTAAGTCGAAAACGTTCCGCACCGCAGTACCTGCGAGCAGAGCGCACCGTCGCGCTTGCGGCGGATACGCTGGCCGGGCCGCAGGGCCGCGTAGCAGTGGCGCGGGTCGCCACGCAGGCAGCTCGGACACTGCCCGCACGGAGCACGGTACGCCAGCACGACCGGGTCCCCTATTTCTAAACCCGTGACACCCTCACCAATCGCCTCAACATAGCCCGCACCTTCATGGCCCAGGACAATCGGGAACGCCATGCCGTTGCCGTTCAAATTCTTGACGGTCAGGTCGGTATGGCAGACGCCGGACGCAGCGATCTTGACCAGCACTTCGCCGGGGCCGGGATCGTCAATCGTCACGTCTTCCACTTCCGCATCACACCCTGCTTCATTCAGCAGAGCGGCTTGTCCTTCGTAGGGCATTAAAGTTTCCTTGACTCTTTTGTCACGACAAACGCCACGCATTGGAATGCGGGGCTGAAATAAAACAGCGTCGCGGCGACACTGTTCCAATGGGCCTCGGAATTTGTTCCGTGGCTTCCTGTTTTACTGAGGGCGCTTCCCGTTGCTGGAGTCAATCGTCGCCGTGACTGTCATGCCCTGACGCAGTTTGGCAATATCTTTGGCTGTCGCTGCCGGCGGCGTCTTCAGCTTCATGCCGGGCGCAAGCCTCGGCGCTTGTCTGGTCGCAGGGTCAGGTGGAGCGGCGAGCGAGACATCTGGCGGGATGGGGTTGCCCCGGTCGCCGTCGCCGGAGCCGGACGAGCCGACCGGCGACATGCGGCTGTAGGTGATCCCGGCGGGCTGCGGGGGCAGAGTTGGGGACTCAATCGTGCTGCCGATACGTCCGAACTGGTAGCCGCCCGCCGCCGAGCCGCCCGCGCCGGCGCCGGTTGGCGCTTCGCTTGCGCCGCCCGCCGGGGTCTTGCCGAGGTGCAGCGCGGTCATCGGCGTTGACGGTCCGGCGACCTGTTCGGCGGTCGGCTGGGGCCGGGAGCAGCCGGCCAGCAGAGTTAGCGCAGGCAGGAGCAGCCAGAAGCGTGTGCGGAGCAGAGGCAATGAAAACATGGGTCGTGATACTTTCCGCCCTCAGTATACCTGAAGCGGCGGCGACTCCAAACTGCTACCCGGCATCTCCATCAGAAAAAAGCAGACGCTCGACCGTATCGCCGACCGAAATTGTCGCGAGGTAACGCGCATCAAGCAGCAGGCCGCGCCGCTTGCCTACGCTGATTGCCGCTTTTTTAGTCAGCGTCGTCCGTACCGCCAGCTTTCCGCAGGGCCGGTGTGGGGTCGGCGTCACGACAAGAAGCGCGTCGCCTACCCGCAGTGTATCGCCCGGCTCGAAGAGTTCTAAGTTGAGGCCGCGAATGACCAAATTGTCGCCGGGAACGCCGGAGCCGATTTCCAGCGCGTCCAGCACTTCAGCGTTCAGTGCGGAAATCTGCCGGCCGGGCACGCGCCGCCCCTGCCACCACTGCTTGCCGGGATACTGCCCTTCGACCCCGACTTCCGGGATGACACGCAAGCTAGAGACAGCTAAGTGTTCATCAGGACAGGGCGAAACAAACAGGGCCTCGACCAGCCCGACCGTCTCAAAGCGCAGGGCCGCAAGCCGGGCTTCATACTCGGCAAGCAGTGCTTGGTTAATGCTATTCATAAAAGCCGAGCAGGTTCTCTTAGATCGGGCTGAACGTCGCGGCCCAGGGTTCGGCGCTTTCGGTCCCGGCAGCGCTGCCGGTGGTCGGGACACGCTGGTCTTGGGTGTCGGTTGGCGTCTCGTTCTTAGCAGCGTCCTTTGTGTCCGCTGTGTAAACGTCTCCGGTGGAGACCTGGGAGCCGCGCAGCCACTTGACATGACCGTCGCAGAACAAGAAGTTCGAGCCGCCCGAATGCCGTCCGGTCGGAGCCAGGTAATAGTTGCCGAGCGAAGAATTGAAGTTCTTTGAGCGCGGCCCGTACTGGCCTAAATAGCCGGTTGCCAGCGGAATGGAACACACGCCGCTGCCGCTTGCGACCGGGCCGATCCCGGCGGAAGTCCCGAAGACGGACGGCGACCCTGCCCCGCAGCCCGGTACGCCGAAGCCGCTGTCGCCATCTTCATTGGGCGTGGTCATATCTGCGGCGGCCTGACCGTCGGAGAGGCCGGCGGGGTAGCCAAGCGCGGTTACTTCGGCCAGCATGACCGTCTTGGTAGAAGCGTTCAGCTTGGTCGTCATGCCCTTGATGCCGACCCAGCCGATGGCCGCCCCGCTGTCCCCCGGCAGGTCTGAGCCGGCGAGATTGGCATTGTACGCATATGACACCGGCCACAAAGTCACGCCATTGTTTGTGACCGGTTGCGCCGTGTCGTCGGGGCAGGTAAATACGCTCGTACTTTTGACATACGGGTAGATGCGTCCTGCCCAGCCGTCACCATAGCCGTAATTGGCGCGTCCTTTGGACTGGCCCATTGGCAGACGCTCGTCGCCGTCCTGCTCGTACTGAAGAAATGCCAGCCCCAGTTGCTTCATGTTGGACTGGCAGGTCGTCCGGCGGGCGTTTTCGCGGACGCTTTGAAAGACGGGAAACAGAATAGCGGCGAGAATCGCGATAATGGCGATCACGATGAGCAGCTCAATTAAAGTGAAGCCACGCAGGCAAAAAGCGCGGGGGCGGATACGGCGCGGCAGAGCGGGTGCATAAATGGAGATAGACATATACAGCAAGCCTTTCTCAAAAGAAAGCCGCCGCAATGCGGAATCGCATCGGCGCGGCCTTCTTTAGTATAACACACAAACGCCCAAGACACAAAAAGAAAGTGCGCCATGTTTCAAAACACAGCGCACATTTCCAAAACACCCTTCTTTTTTGATATTACCTGCTGCTACTTGAGGTTGGCAACAAAATGGTCGAGCCGAACAAAAACGAGCGGCGCGAGACTGTATTCTTTGTTACCGTAAAGGACAACCCCCTGCTGGTCAACTAAAATAGGCGGTTCATCGCCATCCTCTAAGCGCAGGCGGGTGGAGTCAGGGGCAAAGCTCTGCGTCTTTTTCTGACTGCTGAGGGCGCGGGAAAAGTCCGCCGCATCAAAGGTGCCAATTCCTGGCGTACCGATTTCCTGTGTGCCACTGAGAAGGCGGTAAAAGATCGTCAGGTCGTGGGCATCCAGAAAAGCAATTTTGTCCGCATCCCGTTTCATCGTATTTGGGTAGATCGCATGATCATTCGTTGGAATGTTCACGAAATAGAGTGTTGCTTGTGCCTTGTGCGTTTGAGCCGGGCTGGAAGCAGAAGCTGGGCTGGAAGCAGATTTATTGGCGGAAGTTGCCAAAGACCCTATGGTCGTGATGTCAGTGAGATGACCGCTCCACAGGCTAAAATACCCCGGCTTGACCGCGTGGAACGTGGCGATGACAAAACAGTACTTCGCATCGCGGTCTGCATATTGTTTCTCCTGCTCCTCTGTCACACTCATCCCAATCCCATTCTCCCACATGTCGTCCACAAAATCCTCTTCATGCATGTAGAGGCCATTGCCCTCAAACTCAAAATGCACAAAGCCACTGACGATCACCTGCTTCCCGTCGAACTTTTCCGGGTTGGCAATCAGCTCAATCATGGAGACGGCTTTCAGCATTTGCCCATTCCGGTTCAGGTCCGACGCTGCGTGACATGGGCCAAGCGCCTGCCACAAGAGCAGCATCGAAAGCAGTGTCAAAAGTTTGTTGCTTTGCATCTTTATTTTCCTTATCCTGGTTTTCGTTATCCTGTCGGCGGCGGGGGCCAGACATCATCGCGGGAGCGGATGTCTAAGATGTGTTGACGCTCTTGTTCGGCGCCTTTTCGCTTCTCGGCGGCGGCAGCCTTTCGAAAGAGGCCCAACGCAGACAGCCACAGCAACGGGACAAAGAACGTGCAGAAGTTGCCGACTAGCGCCAGCGGCGAGTAAGTACGCCCCCAGGGAAGACAGTCAACCGCAACGCCGAGGGCAAAGAAGGGCCACACAGACAGCCACAGAATGCACCACGGCGCGAGGCGGCGCCTGGCTCGGATACCGAGAATAAACTGTACTAGCAGGTACAGACTGGCGGTCCAGCTAAATAGGTACACCACAGCCAGCGCGAGAAGTGGAAAGAAAAGCTCCATACAAACTGTCCCAGCAAACTTCACTGCATAAACAGTGCCAACGTGCAAAAAGAAAAGGCCGGCGGCTCTTTAGCCGTCGGCCTTCACAATTCAGCTCTCAGTCACGCTGAGGTCAATGCGCTTTTTTGTCGGGGACGCTTTCCGATGAATGGCCGGGGTTGACTTTTGCGGTCGGGTCCACATGCGCTTTGGCATGGTTGACCGCCGTGGCCGCCTCGCCGAAACCGGTGGCGATGAGCTTCAGCTTGCCGTCGTAGGTGACGATGTCGCCCGCGCCGTAGACGCCGGGGATGTTGGTCTCCATGCGCGTATTGACGCCGATGGAGTTGCCGACAATGTCGAAGCCCCACTGCTTGATTGGGCCGAGATTGGTCAAAAAGCCGAGGTTCAAAAGAAGTTCATCGCAGGGGTAGTATTCTTCTTTGTAATTGCCGTTTGCGTCTTTGGTCCGGTTGTCGAAAATCGTGACGCCTTCGACATGCTCCTCGCCATGCACCTGCTTAACTTCGTAGAAGGGCCTGAAATCGACAGGCAGAGCCATGACTTTGTCAATCGTATCTTCATGGGCCTTGTACTTGTCGGAACGATGGATTTGCAGAATGCTTGCCGCCGTGTCATACAAATTAAGCGTCCAGTCAAATGCACTGTCGCCGCCGCCGACGACGACCAGGCGCTTCCCAGCAAGAATGCTCTTGTCGGTGACAAAGTAGTGCACCCCGCGTCCTTCCAGTTCTTCCAGCCCCGCCTGCGCGATCTTGCGCGGCATGAACGCCCCGACCCCAGCCGCGATAATCGCCGACTTCGCGTAGTGCGTGTGACCTTTCTCGGTCTGCATCGTCACGACGCCGTTCGAAGTCAAATTGACGACTTTCTCGTCTAATGCGAGAGTTGGCCCGTACTGCATCATCTGCTCGCTTAGGTTTTCCACAAGGTCCCGCGCGTAAACTTTGGCATAGCCCGCGACATCGAAAATTAGCTTTTCCGGGTACAGCGCCGAGAGCTGCCCGCCTAATTGGGGCAGGCTGTCAATAACTTTGGTTTTCATGCCGCGCAGGCCCGCATAGTACGCCGCGTACTGCCCCACCGGCCCGCCGCCGATAATCGCGACATCAAACACATCTTTTTTCAATAATTCGTCTGGACCTACTTCACTCACACTCATGCTCCGCTTCTAAATTGCAACTCACTTTACTGAAATCAGCCTCTATTATGGGCAACAACGGCATTCATTGTCAAGTTCCGCGCTGGCAAAAGTAGCCGGCCCGGCGCAGATGCGCCGGGCCGATTTTTGTGTGCGTGAGATGCCTGGTCTGAAGACCAGGTTGTCCAAGCTCCGGCTACTTCTTGACGATAAACTCGGTCTTGCCGGTGTCGAAGCCTTCCGGCTCTTTCTTGGCATCGAAGCGCCACTTATTCGCGCCCCGGTGGAACGCCGAGTACCCGGACAAGACACTTGCCAGCAGGCGGCGGGGCGTGCGCCGAACCAAGTTGACTTCCGTAAGCAGGGTCAAAAACGAGCAGCCTTTGCCGTAATTCGACAAGATGCGTCGGGCAATGTCATAGGTCGAAATCGGTGCGCCGCCCTCGACTTCGGTGCGGAAGTCGAGCAGCTCTTCCATCCGGGCTGGGCTGACAAAGACGTTGGCGTCGGTCTCGTTCTCGTCGGTGAACTTGTACTCGTCCGGCTTATCGGTCTTTTCCAAATAAACGACTGCGCCGGACTCGGCAGCGATTTCGGAGTAGACATCGAACAGACCGTAGACAAGCTGGACATCGTAATCCACATACACCGGGTAACCGCCCCCCGCAGCGTCGCGCAGGGTCAGCTCGACGATGTTCGGCTCCGCCGGGAAGAAACCAGCCGGGATTTGAGCCAGCGGGAACGTGCCGATTTCTTTGTGATGCGCTTTGACGACAAGTCGCAGACGCCCCGCACCAGCAGTCGCACCTTCCGGCCAAAGCGTGGCATCGGCGGGATCCTGGTCGTTGACGTCCTGGGCAACCGGATCTAAAATCTCTTCCTGCAAGCCTGGTTCCAAACCTGCGTCTGAGAGCATCTGGTCCAAAATCTCGCCATCAGCGGTCTCGAATTGGGGCAGGGCCGGAAACGTCAGCGACTCCGGGAGCTGCCCGATATAGGGCGGCAAGGTGCCGGGGGCACGGAATCGATCGGTTCCGACCCATTGGAAATCACTCGGCAGGGTTCGCAGGTAGGCCGTCAGCGTCTCAGTGTCTGCGGCAAACGTCGGGCTGCCGGGCCGGATTTCGAAGATTTGGGTCAGCAGGTCGCCCGTGCGGGCAAACTCCTCGCGGCCGTCGAAGTAGCTCCGCAGCTCTTCGGCGTCCTCATCGGTCACGTCCAGCGGCTTCGCCGGGACATCAATCGTGGCAACCGCTTCCACCGGGGCTGCCGCCTCATCGGGTGCCATCAGCGCAGCGGCCTCAGCCTGCGTCCGCCATAGCGCCTGCACTGGGGCCAGCGACTCGCGCAGCAGCCAGCGGTGATCCGAGAGCGCAAGGAATGTCTCGCGGTCTGTTGCAATCGCGTCGTAAATCGCTGCGCCGCTGAACTCCTCGCCCAATGCTTTCCAGGCAAAGTATTGCAAAATGCGGTTGTCCACCGGCTGCCCGCCGGAGGCCGACACCAGTGTGTGCGCCGCTCCTGTCGGGTTGCCGTCCCAGTCCAGGCCGGTTGCGGCTGCCTGGAACGGAGCCAGCGTGTCAGCGCTCAAATAGTTGTAGAACAGTACATCGTCTTCGCGCTCCGAGGTCAGGTCGAGAAGCCACGACCGCAGGCCATACGCGAGGCCGCCGGCAATCGGAAAGAACGGCGCTCCCCGCAGCAGCCGGGCGGCGACTTCGGTGTAGGCTTCTTTAACACGCCCCGTAATTTGGGCCAGCTCCCCAGCAACATCATCCGTTGGGATCGGTGCAGCGTAAACGGCAATCACTTCTTCCAGCGTCCGCTCCAGCGGCTTCGTTTTGTCGAGGTAGCGGCTCGTAATGTCCCAGCGCCGGTCTACGGCAACAAAGCGCCGGGGCGTTGTTTCCATCTGCCGCCGGGCTAGTGCAGGGGTCACGGCGTCATCGCCGACTTCCCGGACAATGTCCCCGATCCGGGCCGGCTCGCCCAGCCGGACCAGAGCGCGGTGCAGCAAGGTCGTCAAAAGCTCGGACGCCAGCGCCTCGTGCGGGTCCGCTACGGTCGCGGCCTTCTTTGTCGTCGTCTTTTTCTCAGATGTGCGGGGTGTCGCCATGCGGTCTCCTTCAGGTATCTTTCAGATCAGAGTCTCCCCAGCCCCCAATCATGGGGGAGCCGGAAAAGAACAGGCTAAACTTCTTAACTCTTGCTCCCCCGTGATTAGGGGCTGGAGGGAATTATATCGGTTCTTAAATCGCAGTCGCTTCCAAGTCATAGTACGATGCGGCAGAGACACGCGCATTGATGAATGTCCCAAGCGCGGCGTCGCAGTCCTTCACCGTCACCATGCCGTCAATCTCTGGCGCATCACGAAATGACCGCCCGACAGCATCCGCGCCGCGCCGCGCTTCGATTAAAACGGGCAGGTCACGGTTAAGCCATTTCTGGTTGCTTTGCAGGCTGATTTCCTGCTGCGCCGCCATCAGCGCATCCCGCCGTGCTCGCATGATTTTCGGCGATACGGGGTTTTCGAGGGCGAACGCCGGGGTGCCTTCTTCCGCCGAGTAGGTGAAGACGCCTAATCTGTCAAAGCGCATCTCGGTCACGAAGTTCAAGAGGTTTTCAAAGTGCACTTCGGTCTCGCCGGGGAAGCCAACAAGAAACGTCGTCCGGAGGGTCAAATCCGGCAGTGTTTCCCGCATCTTGCCGAACAATCGCTTGTACTGCTCGACCGACCCGCCGCGCTTCATGGCTTTGAGCATTTGGTCATCGCTGTGCTGAAGCGGCATATCAATATAGGGGATAACTTTGGGAAAATCGCGCAGAACATCCAAAAGCGGCTGACGCACCATGGTCGGGTAGCAGTACAAAAGCCGAAGCCACTTGATACCGTCCACATCCGACAGCGCCGTTAAAAGCTCCGGCAGCGCGAGACGCCCATACAAATCCATGCCATAGGCGGTCGTGTCCTGGGCAACTAGGTTGAGTTCTTTCGCGCCCGACGCGGCAAGCTGCTTGGCTTCCTCAACCAGCCGCTCAATGGGCTTGGAGCGGTGCTTGCCGCGGATGCCGGGAATGGCGCAGAACGTACAGGTATGGTCGCAGCCTTCGGAGATTTTCAAATACGCCGTCCACGGCGTCGCCGTGGCCCGCAGACGTGCTTGGGGAATCAGAGGATACTTGTCGGCGACCGCTTCCACCAAGTTGATCTGCCGGGGCCGGGAGCCAAACACGACATTGCCGATGGATGGCCCGCTTTCGATGCCCAAAAAAGCATCCACTTCCGGGATTTCTTTCGCCAAGTCACTGCCGTAGCGCTGGGCCAAACACCCGGTCACAATCACCTTTGACACCTGCCCACGCTGCTTGCGCCGGACGGCATCCAAAATCGCCGCAATGCTTTCTTCTTTCGCCGACTCGATAAAGCCGCAGGTGTTGACAATCAGCACATCTGCGTCCGCTTTGTCCGCCGTGAACTGCACGGACTCACCGCGCACCCCCGCCAGCGCCCCCAGCATTTCCTCGCCGTCCACCTGGTTTTTCGCGCATCCAAGCTGCACCAGACCCACTTTGGTCGTCAAAACGTGTTATTCCCCTGCCCAAACTTACGTCAAATCAAAAAGATAATCGCGTAAGTATACCTGAACTGGGAGGAATTAATCAATTGGCGGCGTTAGCCGGATGCATTTGTCCGAGGAGATGGCATAGATTTTGAGCGTGTGCCAGCCGTTTCTTCTCCTGCGGCTGGTCTGGTGCAGAAGCAATGTATGTTTCCAACTTGCTGACCAAAATCTGACGGTCCTGCTCGGTGTCATCAGCATCGTAGTCCTCTGTGCCGTGTCCCGGCAGATGGCCGTAGTGAACGAAAAAGGCTGCCTGAGAAAGCATCTTCTCCGTTTCCGCCGGTGAGGTGCCAGCATTCTGTGCAGCAGGAGGGCTGCTGAGTGCGGGGGGAGCGGCAGCCGGGGCGGAGTGCGGGGCGACAAAGTCTGACAGCTTCGTGCGTCCGCTGACAAAGCAGATGACGGCGAGCGCTGACGCCGCCAAGCTCATCACAGATACGACCCCAATGTCCTTTGAGTTCATCGCCTCGCGGTCCTCATCTCGCCTGCGCTGCCTGCAAAAAATGACAGCAAAATAGTCCTGTCCCCTAGTTTTCCCGTCCCACAAGGCGGCCACTCTATATTACAACACGGTGACGTGGATGAAGCGGAGGAGCGCAAGAACAGCCCACGCAGTAGCGCCGGGCCGTTTTAGACTAGGTCTGCCTACGTTTTCGCGGTCATCAGCCGGGTCGGGTCTACGATGTTGGCGTCAAAGACCGCGACATTAGACTGCACCTGAGCGTTCGTGCCGACGACGCAGCGCTCTAGGTGGGTTCCGGCGCTGACATGGGCATTCTTCCAAGTGATTGTGTCTTTGAGTGTTACATTTGGCTCGACGACGGTGCCGTCGCCCAGAATTACATTTCCCAGTAGCTTTGCGCTCGCGCCAATCGTGACACCATTGCCAATCGCCGCCGGGCCGGTGACTTCTGCCGCCGGGTCAATTTGAACACCTTCGCCCTGATAGATGCCCGGCGCGGTCTCGGCCAGCCCCAATTCCAGATGCACCAACCCGTTCAGCGCATCAAAGTTTGTCTGACGGTAGACTTGCAGGTTGCCGACATCTTTCCAGTACGAGCGGGTCGAAAAGCCGTACAATGGCCTGCCTTCGGCGAGTAATTTTGGGAAGACCTCATTGCCGAAGCCGTAGAACGTGTCTTTCGGGATCAAATCAAACACGCCCGGCTCAAAGACATAAACGCCGGTATTCGCCATTTTGGAAAACACATCGCCGCCTTTAGGCTTTTCGAGAAAGCGGGTGATACGCCCGTCGTCATCGGTGACGACAATCCCGAACTGCGACGGGTCATCTACCAGTGTCGTCGCAATCGTGGACGCGGCGTTCTTTTCCCGGTGCAGCGCCATTAGCCCCGACAAGTCAATATCCGAAATGTCGTCTCCGCCAACGACTAAAAACGTCTCGCCGTTAAAGAAGTCTTCCGACCGCTTGACGCTGCCCGCATCGCCCCAAAGCTTGTCTTCGTGGGCATACGAAATCTTGACGCCAAGCCGCGAGCCGTCGCCGAGGCCCTCTTCAATCACGGAGCCTAAGTAGTGAACATTGACCCGAATGTCGTCAAAGCCGTGCTTCTTCAGATCCAGCACAATATGCTCAATCACGGGCCGGTTGACAATCGGCACCATCGGTTTCGGGATCGCGCGGGTGAGAGGGTCTAAGCGGGAGCCGACCCCCGCCGCCAGTATCATCGCCTTCATGTGTGTCTCCTGTTAGGAATACGGGGCCTTGAAAATATGCGGTCCAGTGCTATTAGGAACCATGTGTTAAAACACACGGCTAACCAGCGCAGACGCTACGAAACACCGCTTCGCGGGGTTAAGAAAATAAGTTCAAGACAATACAATTCCCAGTGCCGCGAAGCGGCACTTCTTAGCGTCCGCGCTGAATAGCCATGACATTCATGTCATGGTGTTCATACTACCTGCGCCGTGACCCGAAACTGTTTTTATCTTTTGTGCTTTTCGCATATCAAGTATTTTGTTCACCGCTTGGCTGTTGGCACTGTGTCGTAAGTCTTCCCACTGTCGGCTCCCGACACGGCGGTCAGCCGCCCGAAGGATATTGACAATGTCCCATACATCATGCTCGAACGGTTTTGACAGCATCTCATCGCGCGGTGTGTCTAAATACTCCCGAATGACACAGGAAATGTCGCTGATGTCGTTCGCATAAAGCCACTGAGAAGGAAGATGCCTTTCCAAACAGCCGAGGCTGACGAACTGCTTGGGATAATCCCAAATAATCTCTTTTCCTAATGTTATCCAGTATCGCGGGATACCGCTGTCGCCATAAACAGCATCCATTGGATAAACGCGGCATTGAATTTGCAGTGGTAGGCCAGGGGCTACTACAAGATAAACAGCCCGTTGCAGCTTGCTCCACGGCGGTCGGTGATATTTGGTGTGTCCACCATAGCGGGCCTTCTTTGTAGGTGTCATCTATTCATCTCTTGTATCATGGCCTGAACAGAGGCTGGCACTGCGAGAAGCATCTACTGTCCAAAAAACGACCGCACCGCGTCAGCCGCAAACTCGGCCTGCTCGCGGGACAGCTCAGGATGGACGGGCAGAGAGAGGACTTCCGCAGACGCCCGCTCGCTTTCAGGCAGGTCGCCTTCTTTGTAGCAGAGGAACGCATAGGCTTCCTGCAAATGGATCGGAAGCGGGTAGTAAATCGCCGACTGGACGCCGTGCGACGCGAGGTGCTTTTGCAGGGCGTCGCGCTTGCCGTTCAAGACGCGCGTAGTGTACTGGTGGAAGATGTGGTGATTGTTCTGCTCGGTGCAGGGCAGGATCAAATCATCGAGGCCCGAAAGCGCTTCGGCGTAGAAGGCGGCGTTGGCACGGCGCTGGTTGTTCCAGTCGGGCAGGCGTCGGGCTTTGACCCGCAGTAATGCCGCTTGGAGGCCGTCCAGACGCGAGCAGTAGCCGATTTCTTTGTGGAAGTACCCTTTGCCGCCGCTGCCGTGGAACCGGAGCAGTTTGACCTGTTCGGCCAGCGCGTCATTGTCAGTCAGGACCATGCCGCCGTCGCCGCAGGCACCCAAGTTTTTGGTCGGATAGAACGACAGCGTGTTGGCGTCGCCCCAGGCGCCGAGCGGCTTGCCTTGATGGAGTGCGCCGATGGCCTGAGCGGCGTCGCCGAGAATAGCGACATTGTGCTTTTCGGCAATCTGAGCGAAGCGTGTCATGTCGGCAAGCTGGCCGAACAGGTGAACAGGCAGGATCACTTTCGTTTTGGGCGTAATCTTCGCTTCGGTGTCGTCGGGGTCTAAATTGTAGGTGCGCGGGTCAATGTCGGCGAAGACTGGGGTCGCACCCGCGAGGCAGATGCTCTCGCCGGTCGCGATGAACGTGAACGGGGGCGTAATCACTTCATCGCCCGGCCCGACTCCCATCGCCAGCAGCGCCAGCAAAAGCGCGTCGGTGCCGGAGTTCACGCCGAGGCCATATTTGGACCCGCAGTAGTCGGCGGTTTCGCGCTCAAACGCGCTTGCGGCTGCGCCGAGGCCG
Source organism: Capsulimonadaceae bacterium (assembly GCA_965213825.1). GTDB lineage: Bacteria > Armatimonadota > Armatimonadia > Armatimonadales > Capsulimonadaceae > JANXMY01. Next base: position 210,926 of record CBDCAE010000003.1, on the reverse strand, counting down.
CCGAAATCGCAGGCGGCCATTGTCTCGTCAAACGCCTGGGACAGCTCTTCTTTGAGGGCGCGGTGCTGCGTCTGCAAATCCGCCATTGGAACGTTCATGGAAAAACCTTAACTAAATAAAGAATGACCTACCGCACTGCTTCGTAACAAGTCACTTCGCGTGGTCCTCCCTAAAGGGAAGATTAGGAACACAGATACGGCGTTTGCCTCTTTTCGTATCCTTCCTAAAGGAAGGACCCTGCAAAGCAAGGTGGCAGGTTTCTTATTCTGACAACCGAAACCCCAAATTGTTGCAAAAATCGCCTACAAAAGCTCGTGGCGCCCCCGCGCCTTTAGCTCGTCTACGATCTTTTTGACTTCTTCCGAGCGGGACTTAGGGCAGATAAGCGTCGCGTCGGGCGTGTCGATGATAATCAGATCGTCCAGGCCGATGGTGGCAATGAGCCGCTTGGGGCTGTAGATCAGCGAGCCATGCGTGTCCACGCCGACATGGTGGCCGATGACGACGTTTTCCGCTTCTTTGCCTTCTTCGGAAAGAATTTCGGCCAGACGCTGCCAGGAGCCGACATCGTTCCAGCCGATGTCGGCGGGGATGACGGCCACACGGTCAGCCTTCTCAGCGATGCCATAGTCTACCGAGATTTTCTCCAGAGTTGGGAAGACTTCGGCCATTACGGCGTCGAACTGGTCTGTGCCATAGACGGCAGTAAGCTGAGCGAATGTCGCTTCCATCTGGGGCAGATGGGTCTTGTACAGATCGCGCAGTGTCTTCACCGACGCGATGAACATGCCGGCGTTCCAGTAGTAGCCGCCATCTCTCAGGTACCGCTCGGCGACTTCAAGCTTCGGCTTTTCCTGGAACTGCCTGACTTTGTAGACCGGAACCCCCGCGTCGGTCTCGGCGCGGAGTGTCTCGCCGCTCTGAATATAGCCGAAGCCGATGTCCGGGCCGGTCGGCGGGATGCCAAGCGTGACTAAGTAGCCGTCGGCGGCGGACTCGGCGGCGGACTCCAAAATCTTGGCAAACTGACCGGGATTTAAGATGACATGGTCGGCGGGCAGGGTCGCCATGACCGCGTCCGGGCCGAGCGTTTTTTCTAAAATCGCCGCCATTAAGCCAATGGCCGGCGCGGAGTCGCGGCCTTCCGGCTCGCCGACGATGTTTGCGGCGGGGACTTCGGGCAGCTGCGAGCGAACTCCATCCGCATGGCGGGCGTTGGTGATGACATAGAGTCGTTCCGGCGGGACCAGCGCTTCTACGCGGTCGGTCGTCTCCTGAAGCATCGTGCGCTCGCTGACGATGTCCAAGAACTGCTTCGGCGTTTCCTGACGGGAGCGCGGCCACAGGCGCGTTCCGCCGCCCCCGGCGGGAATGACAACGGCAATCACAGGCTTGGAAGATGACTCACTCAAGGTTTGGCTCTTTTCGGAAGATGATTTCGTCCAGAGTTTACCGAATTTCGGGCGAAAGTGTCAATCGGCGGAAGTGTCAGTCAGCAGAAGTGTTTCCGATGATTACCTGCGCTTCGTCCAGCTTTTCTTCCAAAGCGTCCAGGACCGCATGGGCGTCGGCGGCTTCGGACATGGCTTCGGCTTCCGGGTCGTGCCGGTTCTTGACACTCGGAATGTCCCGGCGCAGCTCTTCCATCAGCGCAATGACTTTGGCGATCTTCTGCTCCGACAGCAGATTGACCTGCAAATCAAGCTGGGCGCGTCGCTCGGCCTGCCGGGCCTGGCGGTTTTGCGTGATCAGCACAACAATGGTCAGCAGCAGACCGCCGGTAGAGACCAGCCACGCCAGCAGCGGAAAAGGCTTTGGGTCAAACGGGGAAATATGAAGGCGACCGGCAGAGGAATTCAGGCCAATCCACACAGCAATCAAGGCGATCGTCAGGTTTAGGAACAGCGGCCGCCCCAGAAACGCCGTGACTTTCTCTATCGTGCGCTGATGGATGCTGACTTCACTTTCGCCCCGTGCATGAAGCGCAGCAATCGTGTCTACCTGCTGACTGACATGGTCCGGCAGATTGGCTTCCTCTTTTTCGCTCAATGTTTGTCCTAATGTCTGCTTCACTTCGGTCCCAGCGTGAAAGGGTCAATCACGCTGCTGCTAGGCCGAAGGACCGGCATGGTCACGCGCGGCCCGTCCACGTCATACTTGATCGCCTGGCAAATCAAAGACTTGTACCGCCCCCGCTGAGTTCATGCCCGGCGCGGGAGGTAATTTCTTACGGGAGGTATTTTCTTAACTGTAGGGGCGCCGCTTGCTGCGCCCTTGCAATTTATATCTTCAGCCGCTTCAAGAGAAGCGGCATGGTGATGCCCTGCACGACGACCGAGAACGCAACGACAGCAAACGCTGCGAGAACAATCTGGGTCCGGTAGGCGATTGTCCCCGGCAGACTTAAAGCCAGGGCCAGCGCGAGTGCGCCGCGCATTCCGCCCCAAAACAGCAGATGCTGATGCGGGCGCGAAATCGCCAGACGGCTTCGGGCGAACAGCAGCGAAAGCGGGTAGACCGCCGCTGCCCGGCCCAGCACAGTTAGGCCGATTGCCAGCGCCAATGCCGTCACGCCGAGGTGTTCGAACGACCGCCGGGCGGCGTCCAAGCCGATCAAAAGGAAGATCAAAGAGTTTGCCACAAACGCCGCGAAGTCCCAGAAGGCGATCACGACTTCACGCCCGCGCTGGGTCAAAACCGATTCTTCGTCACTGCCCAGCACCCCGACATTGCCCAGCAGCAGGCCCGCCGACACCGTCGCCAGGACACCCGAAACGCCGAAGTGATCTGCCATAAGAAATGAACCGTAAGCCGCGACTGCCGTGAGCGCAGTTTCGATGAGATGGTCTTCGGTGCGTCCCGCCAGCCCAACCGCGATCCCGCCGCAGGCCACTCCAACAGCAATTCCACCGAGCGAGATCTTGGCAAGATCCAGCGCCGCCGCTCCCGGAGTCAGCGGCTCTCCAAGGGCAAGCGTGAGGGCAAGCGCGAAGAAAACTGCGGCGACGCCGTCATTAAATAGGCTTTCCGACTCCACTAAGAGCCGCAAGCGCCCGTGAATTTTGTTCTCTTTGAACGTCGCGATGACCGAGACCGGATCGGTTGCGGCAATGAGTACACCAAACAACAGCGCCGCCGTCTTCGGCCAGTGGGCGAAATAAATCATACCGGTGGCGACCAGCGCCGCCGAGATGGCAGATCCTGCCGTGGACAGCACAAAGATCGGCAGGCCGTCCCGGCGCAGGTCCCGCCAGCGCAAAGACAGCGCGGCCTCAAACAGCAGCGGCGGCAGGAACGCCTCGGTAATCAGATGCGGGGTCAGAAGCGCCCCCGGCCCGACCCGGATCAGCCGAATGCCAATCCCCGCCAGCACCAGCCCGACCGTATACGGCAGCCGCAGCCGCCGGGCGAGGAGCGCCACGACCACAGCGATCAGCAGCAGAACAATCGTCCGGTCAAGTGTCAATCCGATAACTGTGTCCCCGCCGCTATTATACCTTTGTCCCCAGCCCGGCGCACAAGTATTTTGTCGGCATTGGTATCAATGCTTGCATTGCGATTAAACCAGTGGTATAATTGCCGTATCTGTTCCTCTCAGTCTACTCCAAAGGAGACCGAAGCCCGCCATGCCTGTCCAAACGCCTACGCCCGCTGATACCAGCACCCAAAATGCTAACTGGGGTACCCTTGTCATTGTTCTCGTTCTCGTCATTGCGGCCGTGGTCATCGGCACGACCCTTTATAGCAGCAACACCGCCCACCGCCCTGCCGCCGTCGTCAGCCAGATACCTGCTCACTAGCGCCGTTTTTCATTCATGCGTCTGTGTTTGGGGCAGGGTTCACTCCTGCCCTTTTTCTTTGTGATAACTCCCCTTGTGAGGCCCGTTATGCCTGACCCACTTTGCTCCGTCTATAGCACCTACTCCCCTATTGAGGCCCACATCATCAGCGGAATGCTCGAAGACGCCGGAATTGAGTGCGTCATCAGCAACGAGTTCTTCGCCGCCGCCGACAGTCCCGTATCTAATGCTACGGGCGGCGTTCAAGTTTTCGTCCGCGTCGCCGACGCCGAGGAGGCGCGGGCGCTGCTGGCGGAAGCAGATCAGTCAAAGGAATAAATTGCACATGAAACGCCGCCGGTTTTTTGCCGCCGCCCTGCCCTTTTTCTTCGGAAGCGCCGCGCTGCGGGCCGCTGCTCAGAACACGCCTGCACTTAGGCCGAGACGCATTCGCATTGAAGTCTCCCTGCTAAAGCCGGACCTCACGCTCGGCGAGACGAACGCGCAGATAATTGTTCTCAGCACGGAAGAAGGCATCGCAACCGACGCAATGTTCCTGCGAATGTATACGTTTCGCGAGAATAAAGCCGATAACACAGTGTCTTCGCAGGCGTACGGCCCGAAGCTGACAGTAACGGCCACAGTTGAGGCAGATGGACGCATTCGGCTAAACGGTAAGATTGAGTTTGAAGAGGCCACGGCGACCGCTCCCCCGAACGCGCCGCTGCCGGTCGTCTCCAACTCGCTCCTGCTGAACCGGAGTGTTGCCAGCGGCCAGACAGTCACGCTCGGCGGCGTTGTCGTCGGCAAAATCCCGCAGACCATTCAGCTTACGGCAACGCTGTTATAGCCGCTTCAGCGTCGCCGCGACAGGGAAATGGTCAGACAAGAACGGACGGGTGCCATTACCGTACAGCATTTCAACCTTTGCAACTTCCCATTCGTGCGACAGCAAAATATGGTCAATCGGCGGCTCGGTCGGTGTTCCCGTGAAGCCGTGGAATGTTCCCGGCTGCCGCTGCTGCTCCGGCGAAAATACGCTCTGCGAAACCGGCGACCCCGGCTGCGTCAGATGCGCGACGGCGGGGTTGTCGGCATGGGCGTTGAAGTCACCCAGCACAATAATTGGGCCTCTGACGGTCCGCAAAAGTCCCCGCAGAAGCAAAGCGCTGTTCTCACGCGCCGCCTGCGATTCGTGGTCCCAGTGCAGGTTATAGACCCGGAACGTCTCGCCGCTGCCCCGCTCCCGAAATTCAGCCCAGGTGCAGATGCGCGGGTGGCTGCTCCCCCACGACAACGACCCCGGCACATCCGGCGTCTCCGAGAACCAGAACGTGCCGTCGGCGACTCGCTCCAAACGCTCGCGGCGATAGAAAATCGGGCAGAACTCGCCGCCGCTTAAACCGTCGTCCCGGCCCACGGCGACGCAGTCGTAGGCGGGCAGGGCGTGGCGCAGGTCGTCAAGCTGTGCGGCTCGCGGCTCCTGCAAGCCTACCACATCGGGACTCCATTCGTTCATCAGTGCGAACAGCCGGTCGCGGCGAGTGTCCCAAGTATGCTCTCCGTCGTCAGGATTGGCCCAGCGGACGTTGAACGTGCCGACATGCAGGGGGTTATCCATGAGCGGCCTGCGCCTGATGGACCACCGGCAGAAGCGCGGCATCTAAAGCCTCGTCGGTGTCGGTTGGCCCGGACAGCGCGGCGAGATACCACTGCTCCGTGTGCGACGCTGACTCACCCGGCTGAAGCGTCGTCAGTGGGCCGAGCGTTTCCAGCTCCTGAAACGGGCCTTTCGTGAACGTCTCAAAATTGCAGCCCATGTCGGCCAGCATGGCAGGCCCGCCGGGCGCGGGCTTGATGTTCAGAATGAACGCCTGCGTGTCGGTGACATGCGCCGCCCACCCTTGGGCGTTGTACAGCCCGACTTTCTGCGGCGTGTCGAGGTCATCGTGCTGGGCCAAAGTCACATACTTGGTCCCCCAGCGCCAGCGCGGGTCGGCCATGTCGGTAAACTTCCACAAGACCAAAGGCCGGGCGGGCAGCAGTTCTTCGCCGTGGGGAACAAACGGCTCCTGCGGCAGCACGGCTTTCCCGCCGCCCGCGACAATGGACAAAGCCCAGACCGACAGCGTCACCGGCCAGACAGTGTGGTTGGTCAGCGTGTGCTGCACGGTCACAGCAGAACCCGACGGCGCAAGCGTCACCCGCATTTCTTTCCCAATGCCCGTCGTGCTTTCGACGGGGCTTGTCAGAACCAGTGTGTCACCATCCATCACCGGTGTCCCGTAAGCGCCGGTATCGGGAAAGTACGAGCGCGGCATGACTTCCGGCGCGATCCACAATCGGTGCCCGCCGTAGGGAACCCATTCCTCGCCGCCGCTCTGCCCGCGCGTTTCCGGGATAACCTGAAAGGCGTTCGGCCCACCCGCCAGGCCGTAATGAATAATGCGCGGTCCCACCGAAGTCGTGACCACAAGCGCGGCCTCGGCGTTTGCAAGACGCACTGCGTCCCAGCCTTCATATTTTACATTTGTCAATTCCATGCAGCTTAGTTCGCGCTGCGCCGGCATTCCTCCTGCCTCATTCTCACGCGCGGGTATACTCAGCGAAAAGCTGATCTGTTTGTGGAAAGGAACCTGCGCTATGTCTGCCTTCACTCACCGCTTTCTTGTTCTCGCCATTTTTGCTTTTGCTGCGGCGTACCTTGTTCCGCCTGTTTCGGCGGCTGCCCCGCGCCAGGCAAAAGTCATCATCACGCTCAGCCGCAGAGGCGTCTACTTCCTCGACGGCAAACGGGTCACGAAAGCCCAGATTGAGCCGCGGCTGGCTGCCCGCGTCCGCAAAAACCCGTCTGTTGTCGCCGTCATCCGGTGTGATCCAGGCCAAATGGTTAGCCGGGTCTCGGATATGATCGGTTTGGTAAAGCAGGCCGGAGTTCAGTCTGTGACAATTGCCTCTCCGTTCACGATTCCACCGCGAAAATAATTCTGCCCGGCTCTTGACAGTATTCATTTACCGTGGTAAACTCTGCCTATCATCTACCACGGTAAATGGAGAGCAGCCATGCCTAAGTTATTGCCGAAGACGCCGATTCCAAAGCTCGGCAAAGTCCAGCTCCAAATCATGCAGATCTTGTGGGAGCGCGGGGAAGCGACCGCGCGGGAGATTACCGACGCACTGAACCTCGCGGAGACGGTCGCCCATTCCACCACCCAAACGCTGCTGCGAAAGCTGGAAGCCAAAAACGCCGTCACGCACACGGTTCGCGACCGCGTGTTCGTCTTCCGGCCTTTGTCTCAGGAAGCCGATACCCGCGAGTCCGTCGCCCGCGATCTACTGACCCGCGTGTTCGGCGGCTCGGTCTACGGCCTTGTGTCCCATCTGCTGAAGCACGAAGCCGTCTCCGACGACGAGATGCAGCGCCTGCGCGAACTCATTGACGCCGCACCTTTGGCTGACTCGGCGGAGGAACTGAAATGACCACACTGTGTCTACTGTGCCAGTCCACCGCACTGCTTTTGCTCGGCCTGCTTGCCCTGCGGCTGACCCGCCGTTTCGGCCCTTCCGTGCAGTCACTGGTCGGGCGAGCATCACTTGCCGGCGTCGCGCTTTTGCTGCTGCTCGCCCCGCTGACCGGCCATATCCGGCCTGTGGTGCGTGTGTCGGAACCCACCCCGCAGCAAGCTGCGGCCGTCCCTGTTAGGGAGGGTGAAGAAGTTAGAGACGAAGGCATAGCGGGTGGAAGCCTCCCGAAGACAAATGCAGTACCTGCTGAAAAGGTGAGTGCGGCAGAGGCAGCAGAACAAGAAACTGCGCTAGGACAAAAAAGCGCGGCAGAACAAGAGGGGGCGGCAAGCAGCGCTTCTCCAGTTCCAATTCCTGCGCCACCCGCTCCTCGCCCTCCCGCTGTACCCGCTACCGAGGAACGAGCGGGCAGAGAAGTGGGTTCTTTCTCCCTCGCCGTCACCCTCGCCCTGCTGCTCTGGCTCGCTGTCTGCCAGTTCCACTTGGTACGCCTGCGCCGCAGCGCAGTGCCTGTCACCTCCGGGCCAGCCGCCGCGCTTTTGGCCGAACTCACGCCGAATCCGCCGGCGCTTTTAACCCACCCGTCTGTTCACAGCCCGTTTCTTGCGGGAGTCCGCCGCCCGGCGATCTTCCTGCCGCCGACATTTGCCGCCGACCTCGCGCCTGACGCCCTTCGTGCCGTCTTCCTGCATGAGCTGGCCCACCGGGACCGCCGTGACAACTTTTGGACCCTCGCGACCCGCCTTCTGACCGCTGTTTTCTGGTTCCAGCCCCTGCTCTGGCTCTTGACCCGCAAGCTCGAACAGATCAGCGAAGACGCCTGCGACGCGGCTGTTCTCATCCAGTGTCCGCCCCGCGCCTACGCCGCCTGCCTCCTATCGCTGGCCGAGCGCCCGCCGCTTGCCCGGTCTCAGCGCACCCTGACCGCCGGCGTCGCCCCCTTCCGGTCATCCATCGGCCGCCGCATCCGACACATTCTGACCACACAAGGAGTCCCTCCCATGCTCCCGCTCACGCTCCGCCTGCGGCTTTCGGTCGCTGTTCTCACTCTTGTTGCCGCATTAAGCGGTGTATTCCTAATCTCATCTGCGCCCGCAAAGAATTCCGCGCATTCAGACGGGGATTCAGCACACCCAGGCTATGCGGCCCAGCAGTTTGTCGGACGAATTGTTTACGAGAACGGCCAGCCGGCGGCTGGAGTCAACATCAGCGCGGGGATGACGAACAGCAGCCGAGGATGGTTCATACGTTACCACGAGGGCGAAGTGAAGGGAACTGGAGCGCAGACAATCTCGCGGGCCGACGGCTCCTATACATTGAGCGGCCTGCGGCCTAGCTATCACTACAATATTGTGGAGCAGGAGGCATCAGGGAAGTGGGTTGCCGCTGCTATTGAGAGTGTCCAACTGCCTAACGCCGTTACCCGCGTTCCCAATCTGATACTTACCAACGGTGCAGTCATTGAAGGAATTGTCACGAACAAAAAGACTGGGAAGCCGATGCCCAGCATGTATGTCTACAGCCTCGGCCCACGCTACCCAGCCTCAGCCGGCGGCGCATCACAGACTCAGACAGACAAGAACGGGAAATACTCAATGCGCGTCGCTCCCGGCAGCAACTGGCTCTATATTTCCGGCCTTGGGGGCAACCAGGGGTATATGTCTGGTCAGATCAGTGTTTCGCCGATGTCCACAAACCTAAAATATCCGGTCTATGATCACGGGTTTCCTGTCATAGTGGCAAAAGGGGAAACCAAACAAGTGCCGATCTACGCGATCTTACCAAAGGGCGCAGCGCCTATAGGTACACCCGTTACTGCTGCGGCAGTGAATCGCGCCGCCTATTTACGGCAACTGACCCAGAAATTGGCGAAGCGTTCTGGGAAGCAACCTATCGCTAACGCCTCAAACGGACCGCTAAATCAAGCCCAGTTTTTGGCGGGTCTGACACCTGTGCAGGGTCCCGGCGTAATCGTGACGCTGACCGACAGCAAGAAGCCGTTTTCCGCCCCCATGCCAGCGGGCTGGGCTGCACCGAACCTGATCCATGACAGTGACATCAACCAAGTCATCAATGAGCTGAAAGCCGCAGGCGCGGAAGCGCTTTCCGTCAACAACCAGCGGCTTGTCGCGACCAGCGCCATCCGGCATGAGGGGCAGACTGTTCTCATCAACAACACGCCACAGGTACCGCCCTATGTTATTGAAGCCATCGGTAATCCGAGAGCGCTCACAGTTATGCTGACCATGCGCGGCGGCGAAGCGGACCAGATTAAACAGTTCGACCCGGCCATGTTCTCAGTTAAGCAGGCCGTGACACTAACTCTCCCCGCTTACTCTGGCAGCAGCGAGCCGCGCTATGCGAAGCCGGTGGGAGGAACGGCAGAATATGTAGCTGACCCTATTCGGCAGAAATTACAATTTCTGCAAGCAACACACAATTTAAGACGAACGGTTGAAACCTACGATAGCGGCAGGCCTACTAAAGAACAGCAGATCGCGGGGGCTGCGGCTCCAGACAGTGGACAGAGTTCAGTGCAAGTGCAGAAAGGGTTTTTGCAGTTCCGGGACAAAACTCAGGCAGAGTTAGACGCAGACAAAAATTCGCTTGACCAGTACGAACACAGCTTTCAAGCAGAGCTGCGTCAGACGCTTCCAGAAGCCGATGCAGCAACCCTGACGAAAGCCAGCAATTTGGAGTCGGGCCTCGGCGGGCTGATCTCAAGCAGGCAGTTTATCCAGCAAGAAGTAACACATTACGTTGAGAAACACAAGCATTACGCTTCTGCGGCCATAGCGAAAAAGTACGCGCAGGCAAATCAAAGACATCTTGCTGAGATTAGAGAGCGGCAAGCAGAAATTAAACCCTTGCTCGCTGAAGAAGCGCGTCTCTTTCCGGCGACAGCAGACACTCACCAGCATCTGAACCAAGTTCACATCTATGCAATTAAGGCCCATGAGACTGGGATACACGTCATGGTGGATACAGCACAACTCCGCGCCATCAACTATGACCTCAAACGGCATCAATGGGTGATTCAGACGTTCGGCAGTGGGTCACCTTTTCATTGAGGTACACTAAGAATATGGTTCAAGTTACAGTGGAACAAGCGGCATCGGATTTAGACCGACTGCTGGAAGAAGTCAAGCGGGGGAAGGAGTTCGTCATCGTGCAGGGTGATGCGCCAGTCGCACGGCTTTCACAGGTGAAGCCGCCCCGTCAGCCGGGAAGCGCGATTAGCATCATTACTTACGCCGCCAAGGATTTCGATGCGCTGATGGATTACCCTGGCCTGAAGACTAGGGCTTGAGAAGTGCGGTCGTCTACCCGCGTGGACACAGGAGTGGGTCACAGCGCGTATCTTCTGTCCGCGCAGGTGGACAATCGCGCTTCTACAGACCCAGATTTCCAATCTGGGTCATTCTACTGTCCCGCTTACGCTTCCAGCGCTTCTTGTTCGGCGACGGCGGCTTCCCAGGCGGCGAGGGCGGTCAAGAGGTCGTCTTGGAGGCGGGTATGCTCGGCGGCGAGGGTAACCATGTCGGCGACGGTTTCGGAGGGGCGGGCAAGGCGGACTTCGGTGTCGGCGATTTGGGTTTCCATCGCATTGACGGCGCTTTCGGTGGTAAGAACGCGCTCCCTGGCACGGACCCGCGCTTTGCTGAGGTCGCGGGCATTCAAGGTGCTGTGGCCGTTCCCATTGCCATTGACAGCGGAGACAGGCTTGGCGACGGGCTTTGGCGCAGTGCCATTGATCTTCGGCGGCGCGGCAGCGGCAGGCGCGGTTTTCTTGGTAGGCGGCGGCGTGGGCGCGTTTTGCAGCTCGCGCCAGGCGGCGTAGGAACCCTCGAAGAGGGTGCCGTGGGTGTGGCCGTCTAAGGCCAGCGTCTTGGTGGTCGTGGCATTCAGCAGGTAGCGGTCATGGGAGACCAGAAGCAGGGTGCCGTCGTACTTGGAAAGCATGTCGGTCAAGGCTTCGCAGCTCGCGATGTCTAAGTGGTTCGTCGGTTCGTCCAAGATCAAGAGATTGCACGGCTCTAGGATCATGCGGGCCAGGGCAAGCTTGTTCTTCTCGCCGCCGGAAAGCATTCCGACACTCTTGAACACGTCGTCGCCGGTGAACAAAAAGCGGGCCAGGTAGTTTCGCGCTTCGGTCTCGGTCATGTCGGCGATGTCGTGGATCGAGTCAATGACACTTAAGTTTTGGCTGAGGCTGTCGGCAGCGTGCTGGGAGAAGTAGGACACGCGGGCATTGTGGCCCAGCCCAACGGACCCGCGCGTCGGCTGCTCCATGCCCAAAATCATCTTGACGAGAGTGGTTTTCCCCGCACCGTTTGGGCCGACAAGCCCGACCCGGTCGCCGCGCTCCACGAGAAAGCTAAGGTTGTGAAAGAGCGTGCGGTCGCCAAACGTCTTGGTCAGCTCTTCGGAGCGCAGCACGTCGCGCCCGATGCGCCCGGCGGCGTCGGCATCAAACAAGGCCCGAACCGTCGTGGTGTCTTTGAAGACGCGCTCGACTTTGTCCATGCGCTCAATGCGGGTCTCCATCCGCGAGCGTAATTTACTCTGCACGGAGTCGCCGCCCATGTTCTTTTTGATGACCGCTTCGAGACGCGCGATCTCCGCCTGCTGGATGTCGTACTGGTCCTGCTGACGGGCCATCTTTTCTTCTTTTTGACGCCGAAAGTGGCTGTAGTTGCCTTTGTAAGTGGTTAAGCGCTGCTGCTCGACATCGGCAATCGTGTCGCAAACAGCATCTAAAAAGTACCGGTCATGGGACACCAACAGCACCGCGCCTTCATAGCTTTTCAAGAAGCCTTCCAGCCATTCGGTCGCGGCGATGTCCAAATGGTTTGTTGGTTCGTCCAAGATCAAGAGGTCAGGCCGGGCTAGAACAATTTTTGCCAGGGCAAGCCGGGTCTGCTCACCGCCGGAGCACGCGCCGACGAGCTTTCCGTAATCCGCCTCGGTGATGCCGAGGCGCTCTAAAGTCATCGGGACATCGGTATCGGGCCGGTAGCCACCCGCCGCTTCAAACGCTTCGCGAGCGTGGCCGTACTCTTCCATGGCGGTTTCCAAAGCCCCATCGGTCTCCGCCGCCGACATGGCTTCTTCCCAGCGCTGCATCTCAGTCTCGCAGGCACGGAGGGGCGCAAAGACCGTCTCGATCTCTTCCCAAATCGTATGCTCCGGGTGAACCGGCGCTTCCTGCCGCAGATAACCGAGCGAGCGTCCGGCGGCAAGCGACGCTTTGCCGGTGTCCGCCAGCTCCTGCCCCATGAGAATGCGTAGCAGGGTTGTCTTGCCGCAGCCGTTGCGCCCGACCAGTCCCATTTTCTGCCCGGCGGCAATGGAGAAGTTCACGTCCTGAAACAGCAGGTCGGTCCCGTAGCTTTTTCCTAAGTTGGTCACAGTCAAAATGCTCATAATATACGGTTAGTATAGCATGGCGGGTCAAGGGTAAGAACCGCAGGAGCAGGAGTCATTCGGGAGCAAGCATTCAGGAGCCGATACGGCGATTTGGAACCCGATAATAAATGCCAAGTCTTAAACGAGTGAGGCAGGTTTCATGGTAAGATGACCGATATGCCATTCCGACTTCCGATTTTCCTGCGCGGCTTGGGCCGGATGCCGATTCTTGCGACGACCGTTGTTCTTGCCCCACTCCTGCCGGTCCCAATGGACAGTGCGCACTGGCATGGGATGCAGACGCTGGGCGTCGAGGTCGGCGGGGTTGTTCTGCTCCTGGCGGTGCTGTGCCGCCCGTGGCCGAAACCGTTTGGGCTGCCGCCGCCCTTGAAGCAAGTTTCTGTGCTTTGCCTGCATGGGCTTCTGCTTTGGGCGCTCGTTTCGTGCCTGCGTGCTCCGAACCCATTTGCGGTCCAAAGCCTGCTGATGCTTGGCTTTGGGGTTCTTGCAGTCAATGTCATCGCGGTACAAACCACCGATCATCGACGCATGGCCTTTTTGGTTTACGCGCTCCTGCTGGCCGCTGTGCTTGTCTGCGGGCTGGGCCTCATCGGGCTGGGAGGCGCGGCGGGGGCGCTTGCCGCCGGCCCGCTGCACGACCATCAGTTGTTCGGAGCATTTATGATTCTCCCGCTGCTGCTCAGTCTTGCATTGAGCTTCGGGGGCAGTACACCCTCGCAGCGCTTGGCGGGGCAGACATCGCTGCTGCTCTGCCTGACCGGCGCGTGGGAAGCACAGGACCGCTCTGCCTGGCTGGGACTCGCAGCGTCTTTGCTTGTCTTTGCGGTTCTGGCGGTTTGGGTGAAGCCGCGCAGTGTGACTGAACAGTTCGCGTCAGGGCGACGCGCCGCTGTTTTCGTTCCCGCCTTGCTGGTCGCGGCGGCGGCGCTGGGGGTGATCTGGCTGTCTCCGGACCGGGACAAAGCGCTTGCGCGGCTTGAGTCAGTCGCGCAGGCACCGGCCAGTCGATTTGACTCGCGTGTCTGGCGGGAGCAGGTTTGGGCCGGGACACGGCAGATGATCGCTCAGAAGCCGCTGTGGGGCTGGGGCATCGGCTCTTTTCCCGTCACGCATCAGCCGTTCACCGGCACCGGCCAGCGAGCGGGCGAAGTCTATGTGGACGGGCCGCACATTGATGACGAGGCGCACAACTCTTATTTGCAGCTTTGGGCGGAAATGGGCGGGGTTGGTCTCGCGCTTTGGCTGGCGGCACTGGGAGCATTTCTGGTCGGCGGAGTTCGGGCGCTGATACGCTATCCGGCCCGCAGTCCGGCGCAATGGGTCCTTGTCGGGTGCCTGTCAGCGATTGTCGGACAGATGGTGGATGCGTTCGCGAACCCGGCGTGGCAGTTTGGACAAGTCGCCCTGCCGCTGTGGCTTATGCTGGGACTCACGGCTGCGCTGACTCGTCCGTCGGAAACCGCACACCGGCACCGCTCCGCCGCGTACAGCGCCTTGCCTCTTCCAGCGCGTTTGGGGCAGGCCGCGCTTGCAGCCGGGGTGGGTGTGGCCCTGCTGTGGCTGATTGATCGCACCGCCTTTGCCCTGCCCGCGCCGCATTTATAAGTACCTGAGCCGGATCAGGTACTCTTTGGAACCTTCTGCTGCTTCCGGCGTTCATAACACTATGACCCTTCTCCTGACAATTTCGGCGGCGCTCGGCGGACTGTTCCTGATCGGACTAATCGTCTGGGAAAGCTTTGAGACGATCATCCTGCCCCGGTCGGTAACACGCTCATTGCGGGTAACGCGCGGCTTTTACAAGCTGCTGTGGCCGGTCACGGGCCGGGCCGCCCGGCTTGTTCCCGAAGACCGACGGGACTTGTTTTTGTCGTATTTCGGACCGCTGTCTCTGCCGGCGCTGCTCGTACTGTGGGCGTTCGGCCTCATCGCGGGCTACGCGCTCCTGCAATGGGCACAGCCGGCGGGTCTGGAGCGTGTTCCCGGCATGAATCGCTTTGGAACGGCTCTGTACCAAAGCGGCGTGACATTTTTCACGCTCGGCTACGGTGATGTCACACCACGCACGAATTTGGCCCGCTTTCTTGCGGTCTCGGAAGCGGGCCTCGGCTTCGGGTTTCTGGCGGTTGTGATCGGCTACCTGCCGGTGCTGTACCAGGCGTTCTCGAAGCGCGAGGCAATTATTTCGCTGCTCGACTCCAGAGCCGGGTCGCCGCCGTCGGCGACCGAAATGCTGCGCCGTCATGCGGAAGGCCGGCAGATGGCAAGCCTGCTGCCGCTGATGCAGGAATGGGAAGAATGGGCATCGGAGCAGCTCGAAAGCCATCTTTCCTACCCTGTCCTCACTTATTACCGGTCGCAGCACGACCATCAATCCTGGCTGGGAGCGCTCACCGTGATTATGGACACCTGCACGCTAGTTGTCGTCGGCGCGGCAGGCAGCCCGGACTGGCAGCCCACCTTGCAGTGGCAGGCCCGCATGACCTTCGCCATGTGCCGCCACATGGTCGTGGACCTCGCGTATGTCTTTAACCTGCCGCCGAAGCCGCTGGACCCGGACCGGCTGCCGATTGACCGCCTTGCGACCGTGCGCGGCGTTCTCGCCGGGGCAGGTCTGCCGCTGTGCGACGGTCCCGAAGACGATAAAAAGCTGACTCAGATGCGCGAGTCTTATGAGCCGTATGTCCACTCCCTCTCCGATTTCCTGCTGTTCACGCTGCCCGACTGGCTGCCCGCTCCCAATAGTCCCGACAACTGGCAGACCAGCGCCTGGGACCATGACACAAAGCATTTTTAAGCTATGAGCTCGCTTATACTTTGGGATAAACGTGCGCTGGCCGTGGGAACCGTCGGGGGTTTGGTCTTTTCTAATATCCCGGCCTGGAGCTACTATCCGCCGGTGTGGAATGTCCTGCTGCGTGACTGGGGGCAGCGCTGGGCTTACGATTACCTGCTCCTATGGGGCATTCTGGGCTGCCTCGTCACACCGGCGGTGGTGACGGCGCTAGCACGGGACCGGCCCTTCGCCTGGGGCCTGCTGCCGCTGACCTTTTTCTGGGTTTCCATCAACGCTGAGCAGTGGTATGAACTCGGCAGCGCGAGTGTCTTCCGTACTCTTCCCGAAACGACGGCCATTATTGCCGCCTGTCTCCTTGTTTCTTCCGGCCCTGTCGCTTTCATCCGTTTAGGGCTGGACAGCCGCCGCCGGGAAGCGGAGGAAAACGCACGCTGGGAGCAGCGGCAGGCGGCGCGTCGGCCTAAAGAAGAAACCTGGCCTCCGCCACCGACAGACGCGGGCGAACGACACCGATGACACAAAGACAGCACGATCGCGGCTGGGACACGCGGGCCTGGCTCGTCAGTCTTCTTGGAGGCACGGCGAGCGTCACCTGTCTTGTTGTGTCTCTATCACCCCGTGTTGGGACCCGGCTTAATGCTGTAGTACCGAACAGTAGCGATTGGCTAGATATAGTATTTGCGGTGCTGAGTGTGCTGCTGCTTCCGGCGGTTCTCAGTGGAATTGCTCGTCGCTGGACTTTCTTTTGGGGAATAATCCCCTTGTTTTTATTTCTCGCTGCGGTCTGCATCAAGGTAGAGCTAGATCATAGATGGAACAGCTTCAGCAGCGCCTTCTGGCCCATCCTGCTTGTTCTGGGCTGCGCTTGGGTCATCTCCTCCGGCCCAGTTTCGCTTATCCGGTGGCTGCGGGTGCGGGCGGCGCGGCGTCACGCAGCTCTGCTGGCGTCTTATCAGGCACAGCGCGGGGCGGCGTCAGGGCCGCAGGAAGGGGTCTGGCCGCCGCCGCCAGAGTATCAGGAGTAGTTAGTATCGGGAGCAGCTGAGAGAACCACGTCCTTTAGGACACGGTTCTCTTAGTTTCCCTCCATCACCAGCTTCCCTGTGTGCTATACTATCCCAAATGCAAGCAAAACCGAAAATCGCGGTGGTCGCCGTGCAGGGCGACTTCCAGAAACATATTGATATGCTGAATGGCCTCGGCGCGGAAGCGTTCAACGCGCGGCTGCCTCGCGATATCGAGGGGGCCGATGGGATTGTCCTGCCGGGCGGGGAAAGCACGGCCATCGGGCGGCTGCTGGCGCGGTACGGCGTGGATGACGCCCTCAAAGCCGCCCATGCACAGGGCAAGCCGATTTACGGCACCTGCGCCGGGCTAATTTTGCTGTCGCGCGAAGTCACGGCGGACACCGGGGAGCGCGGAGGGCAGCCGACACTGCGGCTGTTGGACGTGGTGGTCGCCCGCAATGCCTTCGGGCGGCAGGTGGACTCGTTTGAGGCGATGCTGGACGTTCCCGCGCTGGGGCCGGAGCCGCTGGGAGCGGTCTTCATCCGCGCACCGTCTGTGGTGGAGGCCGGGCCGGGCGTAGACGTGCTGGCGCGGCACGACGGCAAGATTGTTTTTGTTCGGCAGGGAACACTGCTCGGCAGCGCCTTTCATCCTGAGATCACCGGTGACCATCGAGTCCATGAATTGTTTCTCTCAATGGTCACCGGCTCGATAAAATCATGATATGGCGAACACAGCGCCTCTGGCTTGCGGGCGGGGTGGCACTTTGTCTCGTGCTAATCGGCATCTGGGGATTTCGGGCCGACCGCATGCACGCCGCTCAAAGCGCTCCGCCGGGGCAGCCCTTAACCCTGCTGTGGCGTCATTCGATTGCCGGCTTCCATGGCGCGGCGCTGTCGCCGCAGGGAGAGCTGGTTGCGCTGTCAAGCGGTGCAAAAGGAAATGTCTCGCTGTGGCACTGGCGGACACAGCCGGACCACCCGCTGTGGACCCATACTGCGACTAATGCCTCAAGCGTCGCCGTCGGGGCCGCCGGGGATACCGTGCTGGCGTGGGCCGCTTTGGACCCAGACCAGCCGAACATCACAATTCTGCGCGGGGCGGACGGCGCGACGCTGGCTCATCAGTCGCTTGGCGGGGCGGTGTGGGACGCGGACATTTCCCAGGATGGGGCGTATGCAGGGATTGTGACGGGCGGTAAGACACTGTATTTGTACGGCCTCAGCGATCAGCCGTATGTGTCAGGGGACAAGCGCATTCACCACTGGCCGCTTGGCGGCATCGGCACATCGGTGGCATTTCCGACGCTCGGCTCTTTTCTCGTGACCGGCGCGTGGAACGACAGCAGTGTCGCGTGCTACACGCCGCGCGGAACAAGCTTGTGGCAGTACCCGGAAGGCGCGGCGGCGCGTCACGCGCTGGCGGGTCGGCTGTTTTCGGCGCAGATTTCCGGCGACGGCCGCTACGTGCTGGGGGTCTCGTCGGGGAATGTTCGGGGCAGCGATCCGGCGCTGTATTTATGGCGCAGCGACGGTGGCGGGAACCCACTGTGGAAAATGAGCTTAGGGGAAGATGCGTTCTACCCGACTGCCCAGATCACGCAGGACGGTGATTTTGTGGCGGTCTCCTATCTGCGGCAGATCGTGCGCGGCAATCAAAGCCTGTCTGAGCATCACCTGCGCCTCTTGGACCATGCGGGGAACGTGCTGTGGGAGCGCGGCGGCCTCTTGTTCCCGCCCAATTTGGTTGCGCTTTCGCCCGACGGCAGCCGGCTCATCGTCTCTGACGGCAAACACGCGCTGTATGTCCTGCGCCACGACGGCCACATCCTGCGCCGCTATTCCCTCCCTGGTTCTCTGCGCCAAACGGCGGTCTCCGCCGATGGCCGCGTCCTTCTGGTTTACACGGGCGACGGCACTTTGAGCTTGTTTGGACTGGGGTAGAGGAAGTCCCCCAGCCCCCGTTAATGGGGGCTGGGGGGACTTTCTACACCAGCAGTGGGGCGTCAATGTTGATCGAGTCAATGCTGCCTGCGAGGTGGTCGCTTTCACCGGCCATGCCGCCGATATTGATCTTGATGTCGGCACGGTTCTCGATTTTCTCCACTTTGCCGTCTTTAATCCAGATCACCCGGTCGGAAACGTCCACCATTTTATAGTCGTGGGTCGCCGTGATGATGGTCACGCCCTGCTCTTTGTTCAGGCGGCGCAGGAGCGCAATAATTTCTTCGCCGGTTTTGGAGTCCAAATTTCCCGTTGGCTCGTCGGCCAGGATAATGCTGGGGTTGTTTGCTAATGACCGAGCGATCGCGACGCGCTGCTGCTGACCGCCGGAAAGCTGCGACGGCTTGTGATGGTAGCGGTGGCCGAGGCCGACAATGTCGAGAAGCTCCATGCCGCGCTTCTGCCCGTCTTCCGACGGTGTCCCGGCAAAAATCGTCGGCAGACTAACATTTTCCAAAGCCGTCATCACCGTAATCAAGTTAAATGTCTGAAAAATATAGCCGATGGTGTGGCAGCGCAGGTAGGCCAGCTCCCCGGCGTCAAGCTGGGCCATGTCCACATCGTTGATGAACACGCTCCCGCTGTCCGGCTTGTCGAGGCCCCCAATGGCATTAAACAGCGTGGACTTTCCCGACCCCGACGGCCCCATGATGGAGATATACTCACCCCGGCGAATGTCTACATTGACGCCATCGAGCGCCCGCAGCTTTTCTTCCCCCAGCGTAAAGACCTTGACAACATCTTTGGTCCGAACAATGTATTCTGTGGCTGACACGGATAATTTTCTCCAAGATTAAGAGACCCACCTCCTTGCTTCGCAGGGGTCCTCCCCAAAGGGGAGGACCAGGAGCATAAGGTTGATGGGGGGCCGGTGGGTGATTGTCGAAAACTCTTTGTCCTCCCCTTTGGGGAGGACCCCTGCGAAGCAAGGAGGTGGGTTCTCTTACACTTCCGTCCGCAGTGCGGCGGCGGGCGGCATCTGGGCGGCACGCTGGGCAGGCAGCAGGGCGGCCACTAGGGTCAAAAAGCCGCCGATAAAAACGCAGCCGGCGAGTGACCCGAAGATGACCCCGGCAGTCAGATGCCCGATCCCGTCGGCCCAGCCGAGGGACGCCCAGCGGACCAAAAAGACGCCGAGAAAGCCCAACATCCAGCCGGCAAACGAGGCGACAAAGCCCATGAACAACGCTTCAATCAAGAACAAGCGCACGATGAGCGAGTTCAAAGCGCCGAGGCACTTCATCGTGCCGATCTCCCGGAACCGCTCCGAGACCGACATCAGCATGGAATTGGTGATGCCGACCGTGCAGACCAGCAGCGCCATGACGCAGAGCCAAATCTGGCGGTTGAGCGCGGCTTGGTTTCCAGTTTTCAGTTCCAGCAGGGCGGTGACCCCGGAGAAACACAGAAACGCAATGCCTAAGAAGATGCCTGCGCCGGTGATCATGGAACGCCAGAAACGGATCTTCAGCGAGTTCATCGCGATCTGAACCGCCTTGCTCCACGGCAGATTGATCTGCGTTTTAATGCCGCCGCCGCCCGCGTTTGGACGGCGTCCGGGTGCGGTCGCTTCGATGGACATATGCTATACCCTTTTCTCCTTGAGCTGCGCTGCTTGTTGTTTTGCCGAGGCCGATCAGGCGTCGCTGGGCCAGCATCCGCATGAACGAGACGACACTCACTTCCGCCTGCCGCCGGTTCAGCTTGTAGGCACCCGCTGTAAACGTGACAAGCTGCTCGACTGAATGCTGGCCGTCACATTTTTCCCAGACCGCCGCGCCGAACTCATCCAGCTCGATTGTCTTGGTGGCCGGGATTTGGAACAGGCGGCTTAAAAGCTGGCCCATCTTATCCTCCCGGCGCGGCACCGTGATCTGCACCCCCGGCGCATCGGGATCAGCCTTCGGCTCCCAAGCCACCGACGCCGTGCGGACAGGCCGCAAAGCCAGCATCTCGCCGCGCGGCAGGCTGCTGTTCTTCCGGTTCAGAAACGGGAAATACGCTTTTAGGTCTAGCCGTGGCATTGGGTACGTTCCACTATCGCGTCCACGATCTCCGGCTGAGGGCGGCGGCTAACGCTTTGGACGAGAAAAATCTTGTTGGTTTCCGGGCATTCCCAGACCCGCGCTTCAAAGTAGGTCGCCGGTTTTTGCAGGCGCGTGATCTGCGGGATCGCCTGCGCGGTCCAGTACGAAAGCCCTGTCTTGCGGCCCGTCAGCGCCAGCGCCGGATGCCCCTGCGCGTCTGATTCGCGGCCCGTGTAGCTTAACATTCCTTCTTGGGCGCGATTTTTGTCCCGAAACCACTGGTCTAAGTAGGCGTTCCGAAGCTGGACATTCGCAACGCCCCATTGCTCGACCGTGATCAAGTCCAGAGTGTTCGCGCGGCTGAACGGAAGCTGAACATAAATGTTCATAAGCTGCAATTTGCCGGACAGGGTGTAATCGCTCGGAACTTCCGTATGCAGGTCATACAACGACCAGACGCGCCAGTCTGAGTTTTCCGCGTGGCACTGAAGCGTATGCAGGACATCGGCGGCTGTCGCCGCAAAATCACCGCGATTTCCGCCCAGCACCTGCGCGATCATGACTCGCCCGCAGTCCGTGCAGTGCCAGATGCGCCCGACCGCCCGCTTGTCTGCCTTCCAGGTAAACCCACGCAGTCCAAGCCGCTCCGGGTGCGTGTCGTCCGTCAGCGCTCTGATTTGAACCATCGCCGAAATCTTTTGCCGCTTGGCACTTTTCTCCACGCTGTCCAGATACTGCCGCAGGCGCTTTTCGAGATCGGTGTCGGAAACTTTGCCCTTGACGGGAATCCAGCGGATGTCCATGCCCAGAACGCCCTGCGCCTGAAGCTCCGCATTGTCCAGCCGCAGATTGCCCGCTTTCGCGTCCCCGCCATAGCCGACAAGGTTCCAGGCCGGCGGGGTCTGCACGGTCAGTCCCTGCCAGCCGACGGTCTTCCAGCCTTTGCGGGCCGCGCCGTGGCTGCCGATTTCATGTCTGACGAGTGTTTTCACAGTTTATGTACGCAGAACCTACCCCAGCTCGTTCCTCGCCACCCCTCCCTAAGAAGGAAGGGTAGGAGTTGGAGAAGGAGTTCCACAAGAAAGCCTTCCGGGTTCGTCTCTTAACCCTTCCTTCTTAGGGAGGGGTGGCGAGGAACGAGCTGGGGTAGGTCAAAACGGAAGGTAATTGACCGTCTTTGCAATCAAAGCCAGCGCAATCGCCGCCATACCGATGAGGCCCGTGCCGCAGGCGAAGCCCGCTAAGAGAACTGGCGTGTAGAGCTGCCAGCGCTCCAAACCGAACCGCTTGGCAAAATAATAGCGGCCCAGCAGAGCACCGATCATGGTCGGGATTGTGTTATGCGGCAGGTTGCCGATACCGCCGAGAAAGCCGTAGAAGAACAACAGCGGCCACTTGAACACCATTGTTGCCCCGTACAGCGCCAGCGCCGCCCCGGCCCCAATGCCGATAATCGGCGGCTTGATCGCGTGCAAGGCCCAAGTCGCGCCGTTGCCGGAGTTGATCTGTGTCCAAATCGAAAGCTGAATGACCGAAAGAGGCCAAAACTTCTGCGCGTAGGGGAACTGCGACGATGGAATATCGTTCGTGTGCCACAGGAACCCCCAGTAGACAAACGAGAACAGCAGGATCAGTGGCAGCATGAATAGTTCCAGCTTGACGATAGACGTGAACTTGGTCCCCGTCAGCTCGATCTCGCGGAACTTCTGCGCCTGCGAGCCGTAGTCGTTCAGCGGCAGCGGCGCAAACCAGATATCCGGCTGATGGTAGCCGCTGCGAAGCACGACCGCTTGGTTCAGGAACGGGAAGTTGACGCCCTGCCCGGTCAGGCCGATCAGCCGCGCCGAAACATACGAGTTCAGCGGGGTCCAGACCAGGCCGTAGAAGATGATGATCGCGATCGGGAACGCCGGCACAAGCTGATGGTTCAAGATGACATAGCCGATGGTCGCGGCAAGCCATGCGCCGAGCGCGGCCTGCCAGGGGAAGTCGCCGCGCCCTTCCGGCAGTTTCCCCAAGCTCCCGCGCTCGGCCTTCTTTTCCGCCCCTCGTCCCTTCAGCACCATCAGCAGCACGGACGTCAGACCGATTGCGGCGATGGCAAGCTGAGTGCCGATGCCGAACGACATCCAGAAGTCGAAGTCAATGGACGCTTTAGTCTGGATCGTCGGCGAGCCGGGAACCCAGTGCGGGAAGATGCCGTTCAAGCCGTCCGCCCCCAAATGGTGCTGGCCGTAGTGGTACATAATCGGATTCGCGACAATCTGCGCTCCGACCGAGGACACAAAGCCGCCCAGCACAATGGAATATGGCAGGATAAAGCCCAGCAGAAGCTGACCGAGGTCGGGGTTATAGCCGGTCAGCGAAGTCGGCAGGACACTTTCGGTATTCGGGGTCAGGTCAAAGAACGGAATCGGCAGGATGGAAAGCGGCTTGCCGATGGTCACGCCGGTGAAGATCGGAACCGCGAGGTAAAAGAAGCCGAAAATCAGGCCGACAATGGTTCCGGTCGAGAAGACCTGCCAGCGCCAGGAGTCTTCTTTGGTCGAGGCTTCGGCAAGCGCAGTTGCGCCGGACGCGGCAATCGGGGCAAATGGAAACGGCAGCCGCTCGATGTCGGAAGTCACCCGGAACAGCAGGTAGCCCAGGCCCATCCACTTCATGCGGTCCAGCACCTGCTGGCACAGCAGAACAATGATCGGAAAGACCCACGCGCTGTCTAAAAACGAGCGGTGCGTGTACGCGAGCGATCCGGGCTGCGGCCCGATCCAAGCCGGCAGCAGATGCACGACATTAATCATCGCCGGGGACTGCATGATATACTGCGTGGCGATAAACGCGCCGAACGGTCCGCCGGAAATGCCAGGAAGCTGCCCAAACCCGGTAAATGTCAGCGCTCCCGCCATGTAGAACAGGCAGTAAATCTCCTGGCGCTTTAATGGCAGGAACGAGCGCCGGGCGATCTCGGAGAACAAAACAATCGTGACCCATTGGGCCGCCGCGCCGAGGCCCTGCCCGGCCAGCAGTCCCAGGTAGATGGAACCCGGCAGCATGATCATGCACACAAACAGTGTGCCGATCATCACTTTACCGGTGAAGCCGTCTTCAAATTGGATTTGCTGTCCGGCTTCGTCGCCAGACGTATCTACGGAGCGGTCACGCTCAGCTTCAATGCTGTCCGGGGTTCGTCTGCGCTTTGGTTTTTGCTGCACTGCCACGGGGGCATGGTCTCCTTACAGTGATACGATGCGATGATGCTGAAACGGTGAATAATAAACGGCGATTGCGAAGCCCCGATGATCCACCGGCCCCGATGATCCACCGGCACTGGAAGTGCCGGTCTACTATTGAGTGAAAGTCGAAGCGACTGCGGATTGTGGAAGCAGCCGCTTTATTCTACTTCCGGCAAATGCTCTAAGCTCGCCCAGAGTTTGCCTTCCGCGTGATGCTTCTTTTGCCCTTGCACATAATTGACGACAGCATCAAGGTCGTGCTTGGCAAAGGTCAAATAGGCATAGCCGCGCTGCCAGCGCAAGGCATCATGTTGAGAGTAATGACTGACATAATAGGACGAACTGCCTTTAATGAGCTTCACGAAGTCGGAAACGGAGATGCTTGCGGGAACCGAACAAACAAGGTGCACATGATCCGGCATTCCGCCGAGCGCGTATACGAACGCTTTCTTCTCACGGCACTTCTGGTTGATATAATCGTACAGGGTGTTTTCGATGCTTGGCATGATCATCGCTTCACGCCTAGTTGTCGCCCATATCAAATGGCAGTACGCTTCTTCATAAACATCCGCCATAGTACCCTCCCTGGCCTTCTCCGTATTATCTTCGCTTCACTATCTTCAGTCGCTTCGACTTCCACTCAATAGTAGACCGGCACTTCCAGTGCCGGTTCCTCTCTGCCGTGCCGGTTCCTCTCTGCCGTGCCGGTTCCTCTCTGCCGTGCCGGTTCCTCTCCGCCGTGCCGGTTCCCTATCTCTGCTCTCCTACAACGCCGCCCCAACCGTTTCCGAGGCCGACGGGGCGACGGGGGTTCCGGCGATCTCCAAATAACGCTCGCGCTGCATATCGGTCAGGGTCCGCCAGATCAGGAACTGCTTGCGGATGACGTTCAGGAAGCGGCGGTTGACGCGCTTCCAGTTGGACACGTCACCGGAAACGCGGGTGAGCGTCAAATGCACTTCGTAGACGTCTTCCAGATCGGTCGGCGTGGTATCAAGAGAGATCATCTGGGAGACGCCGAGATCAAACGGCGCGAGCCAAATCCGGCCCGACAGACGGTACGACTGAATGCCGTCCGCGTTTTCGACGCTGGTGGCAATGCCCTGGGTCAAGAAGTCGCCGACCGACTGCTCTTCATATGCCCGGAACCACTCAGCCAGGAATTGGTTGATGCCTGTCGCCTGCGCCCCGGCAACTGCAAACGGCAGAGTGATTTTCCAGGTATCACCGTCCGGCTCCGGTACTTTCCAGGTGCGGTCTACCGCCGGGGTCGCCACTTCGGACGCTTTGCGGGCTGGGAAGATGGTGGACAGCAGGACAACCGCGACGACCAGCCCAATCGCAAGCTCGGCGGACGTGGACGAGAAGTTCAAATAGAGGCCGGGCAGGATATGGAAGTAGCTGATCGTTTTGGCGAGAATTTGTCCAATCAAGTAGCCGGATACCGCGCCGATGATGCCATAGACCAGCGACTCGGCGATGAACAGCATCGCGATATTGCTCGGCGAGAGGCCGATGCTCGAAAAAATCGCGATTTCTTTGACCCGCTCGAAGACCGAGCCGAGCATCGTATTCAAGACAATCAACGCGGCAATCAAAATCGGAATGATGATGTTGATCAAGCCCTGGGACGATGTCGCGCCAATCGCTGAGAAGCGATGGTTCGCACCGTTTTCGCCGGCGTAAAGGTTCAGGTCAAGACGCGGCATGAGGCTTTGAAGCTGCGTCGCCGTGGTCTTCGCGCTGCCCATGTTGATCGCCACCGAGCGCAAATCGCCGCCCATGTTAATCAGTGTGTTGTACGGGACATACAGGACATTATCGGGATCAAGATGCAGGTACTCTTGAAAACCCTGAGCGCCGCCCCCGCCGCCCCCGGACGCGCCGCCCCCGCCACCTTGATTTTGCTGGGCCTGATAGTCTACCGGAGTCAGCGCCTCGTTATCCAAATCTTTGATCGTCTTAACCTTGGCAGGGTCCACAATACCGATCACCAAGTAGGGAACGCCGCTGAAATTGATCGTCACCTTGCCGACATCCGACGGCGTGATTTGCAGGCTGGTCGCGATCCCCTGCGGAATGATCGCCGCATAGGTATCGGTCCGGTTGAACCACCGGCCCGAAGTCAGCGCTTTGTCTATGCCCGTGACCTGCGACTCCTGCGGGGTCAGGCCATTGACGCCCTTGACATCAGTAGCATAATGGGCGCGGGTGAGGTGCAGGAACGACTGTTGCCCCTGCGTGGTTCCGAAGAACCAGGCGCGGGGCGCGACTGGGAACTGCGAACCGTATTCGTCGGAAAGCAGTCGGTACGCGGGCTGCTGCAAGGAGTCCCATGTCGGCAGGCGCAGGAGTATCCCGTTGTAGATGGCGGTCCCCGGCGCGGCGACATCGTTGTACCGAATCGTGTTGACGATGGACGTAAATGACAGCACAGTGAACGTCAAAAGCACCAGTGTCAGACACGTTAAAAGTGTCCGCTCTTTCCGGCGGCGCATGTTGGAAATGCCCAGCGCGAACGCCGCAAACGCAATGCTGGCCTTGCCGACATCGGCTTTGTGAACCCCGGATACGGATTTGTTGAACTGCTTGAGCTGCTCTTCGAACTTGCCCCAGACCAAAAGCGAGACAATCACCGACAGCGCGAGCATGACAAACGCGATGAGAATAATCAGCGGGTTGACCGAGCCGATGGAGAACGCCGGGTGAATTTGCGAGAAGATGAAAAAGATCACCAAAAAAATGCCGAACGCTGCTGTGAGCTGCCGCCGCAGGTCGGAATAGCCGAACAGCAGGCGCTCTAGGAAGTAGGCGAATGGGATCAAGAGGAAGAGGTAGAAAATGACGCCCTGGACCACATCGTTTGCCGTCTGCTGGGCCTGCGGATAGACACGCGCCTCATTGGCCCATGCCTGCCGGCTGTAGGCGTCGAACTCCTCGTAGTTCTGGGCTTGATAGGCCGCAAGCGCTTTGTCAATGTCTTCTTTGGCTAAATCATGCAGATGAGTGAGCGGATTCAGCGGGTCGTGCAGCTGCACAATACGGAACTTGGCGAGGTTGCCGATCCGAAACTCGTCCAGGTTCCACATGTCTTTGGCGACGCGCAGAGCCGTATTCGTGATTGCGCCATTCCTGACAATGTCGTTTGGATTGTTCGGATCCGGCGGGCGGTTATCCGTGCTGCCGTAGCGGGCCGACTCGACGCCGACGGCATAGCCGACGCCCTGGGCGTTGCGCTGGTTCTCCGACAGGGACAGGTGAGGATTGGCCGGAATCGAGTTGATCAGCAGGAAGCGCGGGGCGCTGATGCCGGAACTCATCACGACTTTCAGGCGGGTATCCGGCCCCGGCGTCGAAAACAGCACGGCCACGTCTTCGACATACGAGACGCCCGGCTCGGCTCCTGACAAGATAAACCCATACTGGCGCGGCTCACCGTCAGAAGCGCCGTCATAAACGCTCACGTTGGTCAGGGACGTGAGCGCCTGCTGGTCAATGAGGTCATAGATGGAGGTCGCGACGCACGGGAAAACAATTACCTGCGTCTCTTTGGCGCTCCCCGTCAGGTCAAACTGGGTTGGGTAGTTCGCCGCGCCGTTGACGCCCTGATCAGGCGCAAAGTCAATGTCGCCGCGCGTGCCGCCCGCGTCATCGGTCTGGTGAATATGGTATGCGCCGATGAAAATGTTGTTGGTCGGCGCGAAGCGCAGGCCAGTGCCGTTGGAAATGACCAGCGGCAGACCGTCGAACTCAAATCCCGCCTGGTTTGGGCCGCCTGCGGTGCCTTGAATGAGGTTTCCCCGGACGCCCATCATGGTCTTGGACGGGTTTTGGACCACGGCCAGCGAGCTGGCAACCGGCTCGTCGGGGACAAAGTTCTTTTTCGGGTCGAAGAGCAGGACGCGCCCGGTGAGCTTGGAAAAGCCGAGGCGCAAGCCCTGCCGGGTCCAGGCGGGCCAGGTTGGGACCGGCATCAGCGACGCGGTGGAAGTCGGCGTGATCGCGTTCGGGTCATTCGTGTCGTTGAGTATATGCCAGTATTCGCAGGTCAGAAGACGGGTCTGGGCAGCGAGATTGACGATATTGACTTTGTCCGGCGTGTCGAGCGGCGTGTCGGTCTGCTGCCGGGCGTCGTCAGTCGTCGCGAACGTCACGCCTTTGCCGCCGGCCATTGTCGCAGCTTCGGCGTCAAACGCGAACCGGCCCGGCAGGTAGTTTCGCCAGGATTTACCGCCCGCACCGTTGACGCCGTCGGCAAACGCCGTCGCCGGGTCGAAGCCAAGTGTCTGCCCGATTTTTTCCGCGTTTTCGCGGAACGTCCGGCCGATATCGGAGAAGTCGCTCTGAATGTCCTCACGGTAATCGTAGAAGTAGCCTTTGTAGAAGACTCCGACAGTGCCCGTCTGCGAGGTCAAATCAAGACCCGAAAACAGCAGGACATTGGTCCGGTTCGGCAGCGCCTTGTGAAAGACGGTGTGTTCCAGCGTGTCCAGCGCCGAGATCGGCCGCCAGTCATCTACATGGTGGTCCACATACGCCCGTGCGCCTTGGATGCCGAGAAAGTGCGCCCCGCAGGCGACAAACAGTACGGTCCGCTTCGGCGGGTGGGCTTTGAACGCGCGCGCGATTTCCAGCAGCGACGCCAGCCCATCAGCGGACTCCGCGCCGGGTGCCTGGGTCGGCACAATGGACATGGAGTCGTAATAGGACTCGATGACGATGTTCTGGTCGGCCATCGGCCCAGTTCCGTGGATCGTCCCGACAATGTTTGCCGCGGCTGCCGTCCGCCACGGATTATCGCACGAGAGTTGGACCTGGAAGCTTGGCGTCGTCAGTACGGCGGACTGGAGCGCGGCGGCGTCGGTGCGGGAGATGAGAAAGCGGGGAACGGCGACAGGGATACCGATAAACTTGGACTCGCCCTCGCCACGCATGGTCTGGGTCGGCGCGATGAAAATGATCGCCTTCGCGCCGAGCCGGGCCGCATTCAGCCAGTCCGTGCCGCAGTTAAAATCAAGGAGAACAATGCTGCCCTGGACCGACTTGCCGCGGAAGTTCGACAGCTCGCCGCGCCCGGCATAGATCAGCGGCCCGCTGATGCCTGACGCTGGAAGCGTAGATGTCCGCACCAAGTTCGGCCACAACGGCTGCAAGGCAAAGGGCTTTGGCAGGCCCGTGCCCTGAACAAACGCGCCGTTATCTATGGGCGTGGTGACAGCGAACGGCTCTTCGGCGACATTGCCGACCCCAAAAATTGCGTTGAACTGTCCCCGGACATACGCCCGCGCGGTATTCCCACCAGGCGTTCCGGCCACGCGCGAGTAGGCCATGACCGGCGCGGACGCGGGCTGATTCGGCACGGCATAATGGATGCCTGACAGGTCTGCGATGGTTTGGGACAAACGCGCCGGGCTGACCCCATTTGCCAGGGCGACATAATTCTTCGCGGCGTCTGGATCTACCTTGATCTTGGTGTCCTGAGCCTGTGCCGGCAGCAATGCAGAAAGCAGGCAGAGAACAGAAAACGCACGGGAAGCAAACATGGTCACGCCGGCGGGGCGGCGGAAACTCTTCATGCGGCACGATCCTTCAGCAAAGATTACAAGTGCTAAAAATAGAGCTAAGAAAGCGAGTAATGTTAAGAGAAGATTAACTCAGCGGCATCTTTATCATATCACATCGGGGCAAAAAAGGCAATAGCGGCAAAAGTGCAAATTATATTTTCAAACTCTGCTCAATTTCGAGATTTATCGTGAATTGCGGGTATAATATCGAAGCACCGGGTTTTCCCCCGGCAACCTTCCTACTTTGCATCGGCTTGATGCCTTCCTCTGCGATTTCCCCGGCTCCTTCGGCTCGTTTCCGTCGTGTCTTCGAATGTTACAGTGAGGCCTCACTCTTTGCGAATTGGGCTTTTCATTCGAAAGGAGCCATTCCCTATTATGGCAACCAAACTCTATGTCGGCAATCTGAGCTATCAGACCACCGACCAGCAGCTCCACGAGCTGTTCTCCGAAGCCGGCAACGTCGCATCCGCCCAGGTCGTCACCGACCGTTACACCGGCGAAGCACGCGGTTTCGGGTTCGTCGAAATGGCGACCGAAGACGAAGCGCAGCAGGCCATCGCGGCCATCAACGGCCGGAACGTCGGCGGACGTGCCCTTGTGGTGAACGAGTCCCGCCCGCGTGAAGGCGGAGGCGGCGGCGGAAGCCGTGGCGGCGGTGGCGGCAGCTCCTACGGCGGCGGTGGCGGCGGAAGCCGCTCCGGCGGCAGTGGCGGCGGATACGGCGGTGGCGGTGGTGGTCGTTCCGGCGGATCCGGTGGCGGCAGCAGCCGCTACTAAGCCTTTCGCTTCCATTTTATCGCTGACGAGCCGATAGACTTAAGCCAACAGCACCAAGAAGCGCGGCAGAGACCCAGTCTCTGCCGCGCTTTTCTGCGTGTGCCGCATTTTTTGGGAACGAGCGGCTGAAGTCGCTCGCTGGAAGGCGTTCAGAAACGCCGCCTGCCTTCCAGGTCTGCCAGTGCAGTCTAGGCGGCAGAATACAGATTGGGATACTCTTGCTCTTACGTCTCCCGGACGCACGGCAATTCCGATTGCCTTCCAGCGAGTGAGTTCAGTCACTCGCTCCCTCACACCAGCTCGCCCAGCGCGGCGGCGGTGAAGTCTCGCAGGTTCAGAGTGTCGCCCGCGCGGACTTTTGTCACCCACTGCGGGTCGCTGAGAAGAGCGCGTCCGACGGCGATCAAATCAAACTCGCCGCGCTCCATCCGGTGAACCAGCGTGTCGAGCGAGGCGGGCGTGGAGCTTTCGCCCGCGAACGCCGCCATGAAGTCGCCGGACAGGCCGACGGAGCCGACAGAGATAGTCGCCGCGCCGGTGAGCTTTTTGGCCCAGCCGGCGAAATTCAGGCCATCCGCTCTGTCCACTTCCGGGAATTCCGCTTCCCAGAACCGGCGCTGCGAGCAGTGCAGGATGTCCGCCCCGGCATCTACCAGCGGCATCAGCCACTGTTCCATTTCGGCAGGCGTCTGTGCAAGCCGGGCCGCGTAATCCTGCTGCTTCCACTGAGACAAGCGCAGGATGACGGGGAAGTCAGGACCGACGGCAGCCCGAACGCCCTTCACGACTTCGACAGCGAACCGGGAACGCTCTTTGATGGTCGGGCCGCCGTAGCCGTTGGTGCGCTGATTGGTGCCTTCCCAAAAGAACTGGTCAATCAGGTAGCCATGAGCGCCGTGGATCTCGACGACATCAAAGCCAAGACGCTTGGCATCGGCGGCGGCCTGACCGTAGGCGGCAACCGTGTCGGCAATGTCTTTTTCCGTCATCGCATTACCGCGCGGCTCGCCGGGTCCAACCAGACCGGATGGGCTTTCGACCGGGCCGTCGGGAGTCCATTCGGTCTGAAACGAGACCACCGAGCCGGTATGCCAGATCTGCGGTCCCATTCTGCCACCCGCCGCGTGGACTTCGTCAACGACGTGCTTCCAGCCGGCCAGTGCGGCGGCGCCATGGAAAAACGGAATGCCGGGGTCGTTTCGGGACGCCGGGCGGTTAATGACCGTGCCTTCAGACAAAATCAAGCCGACTTCGCTTTCGGCACGGCGGCGGTAGTAGGCGGCAACGTTTTCCCCCGGCACACCGTCCGGCGAAAACGCGCGGGTCATCGGAGCCATGACAATGCGGTTCGGCAGGGTCAGGTTCTTGATGCGGAACGGCTGAAATAAAATGTCTGTGTTCATGCTGTTACTCTTGTCTTCCTTTGAGATAGCTAAACCTGTGCCATGCCGCCATCCACGAACAACTCGATGCCGGTGACGTAGCTGCTGTCGTCCGAGGCGAGAAACAGGGCAGCCTTAGCGATGTCTTCCGGCTGACCGATGTGTCCCAGCGGAACCATCTGGCTAAATCCCTCGCGGCGCTGTTTCCCCGCCTCGTCGTGTCCCGTCAGATTCCGCATTCCGGGCGTGTCAATCGGGCCGGGGCTGACGACATTGACCCGGATTCTACGGGCCTTCAGGTCTGTCGTCCAGGTGCGGGCAAACGAGCGCACGGCGGCTTTGGTCGCGGAGTATACGCTGCTCGCCGGCGATCCCATGGAACCGACCACAGAGCCGTTTAGCACAATCGCCGCACCGTCCGACATCAGCGGCAGGGCTTTCTGCACGGTGAACAGCAGACCTTTAACATTGCTGCCGAATTGCCGGTCGAATTGGACCTCGTCAATCTGGCCGAGCGGAGCAAACTCGGCAGCGGCGGCGTTCGCGAAGACAATATCCAGGCGGCTTTTCTCCTGCCGGATGGTCTCGAATAAGCGGTCGAGATCGGCGGCGACCGCGACATCGCCTTGAATGCCCCGGCTGTTTTCGCCGAGCTGCTGCACGGCGGCATCCAGCTCTGCCTGCCGCCGCCCGGTGATGAAGACGTAAGCGCCTTCTTCGATAAAGCGCTGGGCGGTCGCAAGGCCGATTCCGCTGGTTCCCCCGGTGATGAGGGCGATCTTTCCGTCAAGCTTAGGCATTGTGTCTTCTCCTATTTTGGCTGCCGGCTATTTTTTACCGCTCGGTATGTATTTATAGCCGATCGCATCCTATTTTGTCAAGCAATTTTTTACCTAATGGTAAATAATTTGACTTATCGTGTATACTACTAGGTATGGATGAGGTGAAGTTATCGAAGAAAGCCGGGCGTCCGCGCGGGTTCTGCCTGGAGGAGGCGCTGGAAACCGCCCTGCATCTCTTCTGGCACAAAGGCTATGAAGGCACTTCGGTGTCGGACTTGACCGAGGCCATCGGCATCAATCGCCCTAGCTTGTATGCGGCATTCGGCAGCAAAGAGGAACTCTTCCGTCAGGTGCTGGACCGCTACGCCGCCCAGCATAACCCGGCTGTCGAAGCAGCCCTGGCCCGGCCCACGGCGCGGGGCGTGGCCGAGGCGCTCCTGTCTTCGACGCCCGCCTATGCGTGTGAGCGGGCGGGGCCAGGGGCGACGGGCTGCCTGCTGGTGCAGGGGGCGCTGGCGTGCAGCGACGAGTCGGACGCCGTCCGTGTTGAGCTGGCGGCCCGGCGCGAAGCGATGGTAGCCGCTCTGCGTGTGCGTTTTGAGCGGGCGCAGGCGGAAGGGGATTTCCCGGCGGAGGCCGAACCTGCCGATATGGCCCGCTACGTTGTGACCGTGATGAACGGGATGTCTGTCCAGGCGGCAGGCGGCGCAGGGGCGGACGATCTGCGGCGCGTGGCGGAGGTTGCATTGAAGGCGTGGCCGGAAAACACCATGCGTTAAAACGCACGGCTACACGGCGCAGACGCCACAAAACACCGCTTCGCGGGGTTAGGAGAAGACACTTCTAGTCTTAGTGCCGCGAAGCGGTACTTCGTAGCGTCCTCGCTGTATAGCCGTGCGTTTTAACGCATGGTCCTAAAAGCCCATTTGACACCCTCTTCCCCGCTCTGCTATAATAAACCCGTGATTAACTCCAACAACCGCGTGACTAGCTCCCAGGAACGCCGGATTGAAACGAAGACCTGGGAACCTGATGGAAATGGCCTGCTGCTGGTGGTCTCCGGTCCGTCGGCGGTCGGCAAAGACACGGTCTTGGATGCTTTAATGGCAGTCCCCGAAGGCACACTGCCGACGCCGGTTCAGAAGTGCGTCACGACCACGACCCGCGAGCCGCGTTTGATGGAAACCGACGGCGTGGATTATCGGTTCGTCAGCGCCGCGAAATTCAACGATTTAGTCGCGCGTGATGAGCTGCTGGAATACGCCGAAGTCCACAACAATTACTACGGGACGCCTCGTGCCGAAGTTGCGGCGACACGGGCGCAGGGCGTGGATGTAATTCTCAAGATTGATGTGCAGGGAGGGAGGGCGGTCAAGCAGAAGATGCCCGACGCCGTATTGATTTTCTTGCAGCCCCCGTCATTGGAAGAACTCGAACGCCGTCTGCGCGGGCGGGCGACTGAGAACGAGGAAGACATCGCCCGGCGGCTTTTAAACGCCCGCCGCGAAATGGCCCAGCGCCCGCACTACGATTATGCGGTCACCAATGATGCCGTGGAAGATGCAGTTGACGCGATTGTTGCGATCCTGCGGGCCGAGCACTGCCGCATCCGTGTGGAGAAGCCCAGTGCCTGAGACTGCTCCCAATCTTGAAACTGCCCCTAAACGAGTGGTGCTGGGCATTTCAGGGTCCATCGCCGCCTATAAAGCTGCCGACCTCGCCAGCCAATTAGTCAAAAGCGGCATCGAAGTCTTTCCTGTGCTTACCGCCGGAGCGGCCCGGTTTGTCCAGCCGGCGACCTTCCGCGCCTTGACCCATCACCCCTGCCCCATTGACCTATTTGAAGAGCCGTTTCCTGGCGAGATAGCCCATATCTGGCTCGCTCGCAACTGTGATTTGTTCGCGATTGTCCCGGCGTCTATGAACGTCATCGCCCGGCTCGCCAACGGCCTGGCGGAAGACATGCTTTCGGCGGCGGCGCTGGCCTGCACAGCTCCCATTTTGCTGGCCCCCGGCATGAACACGGGCATGTGGAACAACCCCGCCACTCAAAACAATCTGGCAAAGCTGCGCGACTATGGCTACTATTTTATCGAGCCGACTTCGGGAAGACTGGCCTGCCGGACCGAAGGGGTAGGACGCATGGCAGATGTGCCGACGATCTTTGCCGCCATCAATGAAATGCTGTCTCGCAAGACTTCTTGGGCCGGAAAGCGTGTGCTGGTGACTGCCGGACCAACCCGCGAGCCGATAGACCCTGTGCGCTATCTGTCTAATCGGTCGTCGGGCAAGATGGGCTACGCCCTAGCGGAAGCCGCGAGATTACGCGGCGCGGAAGTCGTTCTGGTGTCAGGCCCAACGGCCCTATCCGTGCCGGGAGGCATAGAGGTAGTGCGGGTCGAGACCGCCGCGCAGATGTATGACGCGGCGCTCTTCTCTGCCGAGACCGCCGATGTGATCGTTGCCGCCGCCGCCGTGTCCGATTACCGGCCTGCCGATTTTGCCGAACAGAAGATGAAAAAGACAGGCTCAGTGCCGACGCTGGCTCTGGAACAGACTGACGACGTATTGGCCGAAATGGGTCGGCGTAAGCGTCCCGGCCAAACGCTGGTCGGCTTTGCCGCCGAGACTGAAGACCTGCTGGGGCAGGCGCGGCTCAAGCTCACGTCTAAAAACCTAGACTGGATCGCCGCAAACGATGTCTCGGCGGAAGGTGCGGGCTTCGATGGCAACACGAACATTGTCACCCTGCTCGGCGCGAACGGGCAGGAGATCGCCCTGCCGCTGCTGACCAAACGCGAAGTTGCCGAGCGCATCTTAGATACGATAGTCTAAAAAAAGAACCCGCCGCTTGGGAGTTCGGACCGCATCATGAGCGGGTCCTGTTCAGGGAGCCAGGGCTGGCTTTGAGACAGAGGGACTCCCAACAGGCGTACTGGCGGCAGGCGGCGCGGCAGTGCGGGTCAGCGCCGACGTTTCTTTGACCCACATTTGGGTCGGCGGCCCGGAAAACTTATCGTCCGCATCTTTTGGCGTCAGCAGCACGGTCATCAAAACCACGCTGTCCGTGCTTTCCACGGTTCCTGCTTCGACATTCAGCCGCACGGTCCGCGTACCGGAGATCCAGCCTTTAATTTTCATGTCCCCGGCCGGATGGGCAGCATCTCCGGGCGGGCTGCCGAATGTGCCTCGGATTTTCTGACTGATCACGGCGATTGAGGCGGCATCTTTGGTTTCCCAGGCGGTCAGCACTAAATTTGCCGAAGACTGCTCGCCGATGAGGCCGGTCAGGACCAAGCTCTTCCATTTATCTCCCACCTGCACCGTCATCTCTGGAAAGATGCCCAGCCCAGACAGCGCGTTCATGTGTGCGGGGTCTTCGCCTAAAAGGACTTCGTCGGCATCGAGCGCCGGATTGACCACGGTCGCTTCCAGCTTCCCATTTGGCAGCACGATCAATCGGGCCAGATGCGCCATGACCACGAGGTTGGCGGCATTTGCCTGCCCTGCCGCGGTGTCGTCCGACGATGGCGAAGGCTTGCCGTCTACGGTGACTGTCATTGAGTCAATGCCGACATCCACCAGCCCCGCGCTGTCGTCGCGCCGGTCGGTTACCGTTTGATGCTGGTGCATCTCTAGATGCGACTTGATAGGAGTCAGCCGCCCTTGCGGCTCCTTGTACGAACCGACGGTGTCTTCCGTCAGGCGGTAATACAGTGTCTGCCCCACCGGAAACTTTAAGCGCAGCAGCTCATGGCGCGGCGTGGCAGTGGGAGCAGCAGGAGGAGAGGCTGGGGCGACCGGCGGAGGAGCCTGCGCTCCGGCAGGAACCAAGAGAAAGGCGAACACAGCAGTGGTGATGACCGGCGCGTAAGCCGCCCTGTGAAACTCATTCATTTTGGCTCTTCTGGCTGTCCGAAGGTTGCAGGCGACCAAACATGACTCCTACTGCACTGGAGCAGCCGTCACTGGGGCGGTATCCGGGAGACGGGTCATCGTGAACTTCATCTGCGTGTGCGTTTTCATGGCCGACGGCATGCCAGCGGGCGCATCAGCGCTTTTAGCAAATGTCATTGTCATGTCGGTGTCGTTGTTGCCGGTCGCGCTTTGGACTAGCCCGGCGGTCGTGTTGAACACTTGGGTTGCCTTGCCGGAAATTTGGGCCTGAACAGTCGCCCCGTTTTCCGTCATCGGCTGGTTGAACGTCTGGGTCTGGGTCTGCTGGATCGTCGCCAGAGCCGCGCCGTCCTTCTGATCCACACCTGTCAGGGTCGCTGTGAACGCGGTCTGGGCACCCATCGAGGCATCCATCATCCCCTTCCAGTTGTCCCCGACTTTAACCGGGCCATCCGGCAGCAGTGCGGTCGTGCTGAATAAGCTCTTGCCGAACTCCATTCCAGGTGCACCCAGACCACTCATGCCGGGCGCTTCCACGGATAGGATCTTCCCGGTCGGCATCATGACCTGGGTGAACGGCTGTTTGAGTTTGGCTTGTATTTCTTCCGGCAGCGGCATTTCCTGACCGCCCCGCAGCAGATGCACGGACTCGATCTGCGTCTCCACCGTAGCCGCGCCATCAGCAGGCCGGATGGACTTCACCGTCTGGCGCATCACCGCGTGTACGCTCATATCCATAGGAATGCCCGCGCCGGTCTGCCCGGTCTGCATCAGCGTGTTCATGTCCATGTCGTACTCGTAGCGGTGTACCTGCCCAGCGGTGAATTGGTAACGCAGCGTGACCGGGACTGACACCGGCGCGGCAGGCGTGGTGAGGACGGGCGGCGGTGTTTGGGCGGAAAGCGCAGGGCTGAGTGCCATCAAGGCCGCCGCCGTGAGAATAATCCGGGTGTTCATAGTGTCTCCCTCGCCGCTTGGAAGCGGAAGTAGTTGTCGCCAATTTTTAGCTCGTCGCCGGGCGACAGAATGGCCCGCTGAATGCGCGTGCCGTTGATGTAGATGCCGTTCGCGCTGCCGAGGTCGGACACAGTGAACTGGCCCTGACTATCCCGCAGCAGCCGGGCATGGCGGCGGGAAACCGTGCTTTCGGCGAGAACAATCCCGTTGTCGCCGTCCCGCCCGATGATCACGTCGCCGCCGGTCAGGGCGAACGTGCTGCCGGCGGCGAGTCCCTGAAGACCGACCAGCGCCGGGATGTCCGACAGCGGCAGGGAGGGGCCGCGTCCGAGCGTTGCCGCCAAGGGCGGAATGTCTTTAGAATAGGATTCTTTAGGCGGCAGGCCCGCTTCGTCGGGGACCGCTTCCGGCGCTCGCTTCTCGGCTTTATACACCGGCGGTTCTTTGTCTTCAGCGGCCGCGGCGTCTGCGGCTGCGCTCGGATCAGGAATTTCCACGCCTGCCCGGCGGCCCAATGCCCGCAGCGGCTCGCCGCGCGTTTTGACAAGCTGCACGACGACCCAGCCGACCCCGCCCGCGAGAAGCAGGCTGAAAAAGCCTGTCACCAGCTTCTGCAAGCTGCTCGGCTGGCTGCCTTCCTGCACCTGCACCGGCGGCACGACAAGAGCCGCCGGCGGCGGCGCGGCGGGGGCCGGTACGCTGACCGGCTGGAAGTCGGCCATGACAAATGAGATGGGAAGGGGCGCACCATTCAGCCCAATCGAGACCGGGTGCGAGGCTACTTCACCGGTGTGCGCGTCCAAAACAAACACTTTATCCCCGGTCGTCACCGGCGCGGCTACCTGCATGGTCTTCTTGTGCGCGACCGTGACCGGCAGAGCGCCGACCGGGCCGCTTTTGGTCTGCACCCAGTAGCAGTATGTATCCGCGCTCGGCAAAGTCAGCGCCAGCGGCGGAGCAGCACTGGCGGCGGTTGTCAAAAACAGCAGGCAGAAGACAGCAACAAGCTTTGTCATAAACTAAGAATTCTCCGAATGGCAATGGGCAATCGCGGCAGGCAGGAAGTCAATCAAGTCAGTGGCGATCAGTCCCGCCGGGCCGCCCTGCTTCGCCGCCGCGAGATCACCCGCCAAGCCGTGCAGGTAGGCTGCCGCCGACGCCGCTTCAAACGCCGCAATCTCCGAGCCGAGAAGCGTGGCCGTCAGCCCCGTCAGCACATCCCCCGCCCCGCCGGTTGCCATGCCGGGATTTGAGGTCATGTTGACTGCCAGCCGCCCATCGGGCGAGGCAACCAGTGTCCGTGCGCCTTTCAGCAGCACGACACAGCCGTAAGTATGCGCGGCCTGTTCCACCGCCGCCCGCCGATCCGCCTGGACGGCCTTGGTATCGGTTCCTAAAAGCCGCCCCATCTCGCCGGGATGCGGTGTCAAAATCGTTGCCGCCGAGCGCGACTTGACAACCGATGCTCCCCGGTCACGCTCCAATGCCAGGCAGTTCAGCGCGTCGGCGTCTATGACGAGCGGCACCGTGCAGCGCGACACGAACTCTCGAACAAAGGCCCGCGTTCCAGGGTCTTCCGTCCCGCCAAGACCCGGCCCCAGCGCCGCCGCCGTCCCTTTGGCGGCAATCTTCAGCGCCGCGTCCACAGCCTCTTTGCTGAACGTTCCGGTATCCGTTTCGGCCAGACCCTGCGTCATCACGACCGGGCTGACCCCTGCCATTACCGCCTTTTGGATGCCGAGCGGCACTGCCAGCGTTACCAGTCCCGCCCCGGTCCGCGCCGCTGCTTCAGCGGACAGCGTCGGCGCTCCGGCAAATCCTGCCGAGCCGGCGAAGACGGAGACATGGCCGAACTTTCCTTTGTTGCTGTCCCGCCCGTTGAGCCGCGCCGGCAGCCACTTGGCGATGTCAGCGGCTTCCGTTGCCGAGACTTTGACCTCGCTCGCCGCCATAACTTCGCGAGGCATTCCAATATCGGCAACAATCAACTCGCCGACATATTCCGCGCCAGGATAGACCATCAGCCCCAGCTTTGGTAAGACGAACGTGACAGTCAGAGTCGCCTTGACACACGCGCCCTGAACATCGCCCGTATCGGAGTCCAGTCCAGACGGCACATCTACCGCGACTATTGGGCGATGCTCATCGTTCATCGCCGAAATAATTTCCGCAAGATCGCCTTCGACGCCACCACGAATGCCGGTGCCGAACAGCGCGTCTACAACGAGATCAATGCCCCGGTACAGGTCGGGAAACACAGGCCGAATGTCGAGGCCGAATGCCGCCGCCATTTTGTAATTCTCGGCCGCATCGCCTTCGTATTCGGGAGGCTCGGCAGTCAGATGCACCGACACCTTCGCGCCGAACCGGACGGCCAGATGCCGAGCAATCGCGAGGCCATCGCCCCCATTGTTGCCTTTGCCGCAGACGACCGCAATTCGCTTTCCTTTCAGCGGACCAAAGCGCTCGGCAATGACATCTACGACGCGCAGGGCAGCGTTCTCCATCAGAACAATGCCGGGAACGCCGTAGTCTTCAATGGTGCGCCGGTCCATTTCGCGCATCTGCGCGGCTGTGACGAGTTTTTGCATCGCTTTATCTTTCTGAGGCAACCGGCACTTCCAGTGCCGGTTCCGACTGCACAAATACCTCCGCAATCCGTTCCCGCTCACCCACGTCAATGGGCGGAACCGAAACCGCCCCGACATTTTCTTCCACTTGCGCCGGCGTCTTCGCCCCCGCGACAACCGAGGCGACCGCCGGGTCGTCCAGCACGAACCGCAGGGCGGCCTGCGCCAGAGTCCGTTTCTCACCGCGCCGCAGAAAGCCCAAGCGCCCAGCGGTCTCAGCCATCGCGAGGACATATTCGCGCGGCAGCGCCGCCCGGATGTCGCCGTCCGTGAATACGGCATCTGCCGCGTATTGGCCCGATAAAAAGCCGTTTGCCAGCGGCTCGCGGGCGAGTAT
This sequence comes from Capsulimonadaceae bacterium, assembly GCA_965213825.1. Taxonomy (GTDB): domain Bacteria; phylum Armatimonadota; class Armatimonadia; order Armatimonadales; family Capsulimonadaceae; genus JANXMY01. The sequence goes on along the minus strand of CBDCAE010000003.1, from coordinate 170,795 downwards.
TCCGACCTTGCGTTCTCGCGCCAGCGGCAGCAGATCAACGCTCGCACCCTGGTAAAACACGCTGTAGGCGACTTCCAGCACGTCTATCGGCAGCCCATTTTGCAGCAGCCACACCCCGTCGGCAGGTTCGGCGATCGAGACGCCGGACCAGCGGATTTTGCCAGCGCGTTTCAGGGCGTCCAGCGTGTCCCAGACCTTGAAGCGCTCCAAGTATTCCGGCGGCGGGTTCATCAAGAGAAACACATCTAAAGCGTCGCGGCGCAGGCGGACCAGACTCTGCTGCACCGCATGGGCCAGCGCCAGCGGCGTCCAATCCTGCTCCAATGTCCCGTCGCGCCGGTAAAAGTTGATGCCGCCTTTCGTGACGACGACCGGCGGCGGACCGGGCCAGTCCGCAAGGACTTCACCCAGCAGCGCCTCTGAATGGCCGTGGCCGTAGACATCGGCAGTATCGAAGAGCGTGACGCCCAGTTCCAATGCCCGGCGAATGGCCGCACGGGAAACAGCATCGTCGGTGTCGCCGTAGGAGTTGCCGAACGCATTTCCGCCCGCCGCCCAGCCGCCGAAGCTGATTTCCGAGACCCGCAAGCCCGTTTTGCCCAGTTTGCGGGTGTTCACGCGGCGGCGCCGAACGGCTTTTTTGCCTTTTGTTTTTCTTCCAGACGTCTGGCTTCGGCCCGCGCACTCAAATGTGCTTTGGCGTCAAACGCCGGAAACTTAGAGCCGAGGGCAAGCGCAATGTCGTCAGGCAGGGCAAGCGCGGTGACTTCGCTGAGGAAACCCGGCTCCTGGCTGTAGATGGCGGTCAAATAAAGGAGGCCGCTGTCAAAAAGCGTTTTGGTGTTCTGCGGCGCGTTCGGAGTCTGCGCCCGCAGGCTGACCCCGTGCCGGAAGGCGTACAGGCAAAGTGTTTTGTAGCGGTCGAGGATCAAAAAAGAACCTGCTTTCATTGGGGCTTAGGCTTTTGTTTAGTATACCCACTGTTGCAGGATTGTGAAGAAGTATGCAAGCAAGGGGAAGAAGGCGTGGGGAAGAAGGCAGGAGCGAAAGGGCGAACACGAGGTTCGCCCCTACCGGACGGAAAGCGGGGCGGATTGCAGGCGGGAGTCCGGCTCCGCTTCAGAGCTGCGTCCGGCTTTCCGGGCGCGTTTGTTGCGGTACATGTGGTGGTCGGCGATCTCCACCAGGTCCGCCTCGGACTGCGAGTCCTGCGGATACAGCGCCAGGCCGATGCTGGCCCCGGCGGCGGCGGCGGAAAACTCCGGGTGGGCGGCAAGATCGGCCTCAATGCCGCGCTGAAGGCGTGCCATGACCGCTTCCGCCTCCGGGCGGCCCAGACCTTCCAGCGCCAGCAGGAACTCGTCGCCGGAGCGCCGCCCGACGATGTCGCCCCGGCGGGCATGGAGGCGGCAGGCTTCGCCGACGGTCCGCAGCAGCTCGTCGCCCGCCGCGTGGCCGTACCTGTCGTTGACCCGCTTCAGGCCGTCCACATCGAGGAACAGCAGCGCGAACGGCTGCTGCTGCTGAGTATGCCGGTGCAGGTAATGGCTGAACTTGCGCCAGGAGGCCAGCCCGGTCAGCGTGTCGGACTCGGCGTGGCGCGACGACTCCAGGTTCTCAAAGTAGTTGCTGCCGCTCATCAAGAGCGCTTCATAGATCAAAAATGTCAGCGGGAGTGTCGGCCAGCCCCACTGGGTCCAAAAAAGCAGCATGACGAGGCCGCCTAAGTTTTCCACATAATCGAAGAACGAAAACATGGGATCACGCAGGGTTTGCTTCACGGGAACATCGCTGCGCGTGTACAGCAGCAGCGCCTGATAAGGCCGGTTGATCAACTCGCCGGTGATCACCAAGATCGCGCAGACCGGCAGCAGAATTACCGCCGGGTGCAGAAAGAAGCTCGCACAGTCGGCAGGATTGGTCAGCGGCACCCCGCCAAGTTTCCCGTACAGCCAGCCGCCGAACCAGTACAGCGTCGGCACATAAAAAAAGTTGGAGAGCGGCGGCAGGAAATTAGTTTGGTACATCCGCCAGTGGATCGGCGCGAGGACCACGCTCGACAGCAGACAGACCATCAGGACCATGACCGGCCCGCCGTGGAGCATCGCGATCAGAATCAAAGCTTCGCCCGACGCTTGGTGCAGGGTCGGCTTGCCGTCTGCCGTCCGCTGCATCACAACCCCCCGCAGGTTCAGGAGCACGATGACCGCGCTCAGCAGGACCGTCTCCTGCCAGGGGATCTCGCCGAAGTGACGGGTCAGCACAACGGCGCAGACAGCGACCCCGCCAAGAAGCGCCGTCCAACGCAGCAACAAGTAAGCCCGGTATTTTGTCAAGAGCGGCGGCATTTGCACTTAATTATCGGCAGATAACCGCAGGATATGCAGAGAAAAGTGGCGGTGCATGAAGTCCGGCATCTTTTACAGTGAGTAGGGTACCGAAGAACGGCATAATCCAAAATGTCGAACAAACATCCTTTGCATTCGACAAAGGCAAACCGCGCGAAAGTGCGGGACGCAAAGCTACGGGCCTTCCTCCTGCGACACAAGGAAATGGCCGCCGAGCTGCCGAACTGCGGCGATTACGAAGGAAACTATGTGCACCCTAATGAAGAAAATCTCACAAAACCGCTCAAAACTATTTGCAATGGCCGGCGCGGCGGCCATTCTCAGCACGGCTCCTTTGGCAGTGAATGCCCAGACACCGGAAACCGACACTGCCGTCGCGCAGATGCTGTCCGCCAAAGCCGCTCACGGCTCCTGCACGGTGATTGCCTGCCTTGACGGCGACCTGACTCCGACGCGCCAAGCCCAGCTTGCGGCGCTCGGGGCCGATGTCACCCGCCACCTCGGCTTTATTCACTCGGCTGCGCTCACGCTGCCCCAGCACAACCTTGTCAAGCTCGCAGCGCTGCCTTTCATCACGCATCTGTCCTATGACGGCACCGTCAAGAAGAGCGACGGCTTCACTGATGCGTCCAGCGGAGCAGCTTACGCCCGCCAGCAGTATAGCCTCAGCGGGCAGGGCGTCACCGTCGCCGTCGTGGACAGCGGCATCCATACGGGGCACTACGACCTCAAAAATTCCGATGGCTCACTGCGTACCCTGGCACATCCTGACCTCACGAGCAACCCGAATTACTACGATGCAAATGGGCCGGAAGCCGACTGGGACCGCTGCGGCCATGGCACGCATGTCGCGGGCATCATTGGCGGCAACGGTGCTTCTTCGACGGGTTCCACCTATACTCACACCTATTATGGCGTCGCGCCTCAAGCAAAGCTGGTGAGTGTGCGTGTGCTGGACCAAAACGGCGCCAGTGATGTCGGAACGGTTGTTGCCGGACTGCAATGGATTTACAACAACCGAACCAAGTACAATATCCGAGTTGTCAATCTATCGCTAGGCCATCCCGTCGGCGATACCTACAAGAACGACCCCCTCTGCCAGGCCGTCGAAAGCCTCTGGAAAGCCGGCATCGTCGTCGTCTGCGCCGCCGGCAACAACGGGCGCGCAAGTGGCACCAGCACAGCAGGCGCAACGAATGAAGGCTGGGGAACCGCTTACGGCTCCATCCAGTCTCCGGCTAACGACCCGTATGTCATCACGGTGGGTGCGACCAAGAACATGGACGGCAACCGGGCGGACGACAAGATCGCGACGTATTCCAGCCGGGGACCCAGCCGCGTGGATTTGATCCTCAAGCCAGACATCATCGCACCCGGAAATAAAATCATTTCACTGGACGAAGATTACAGCTTGCTGAACGCTGCCTATGCTTCCACTAACTTGCTCCCCTACAGCGCTTATTCTACGGTGAACGGCACAAGCAACCAGATGGGTGTGGGCGATTCCAACGCTTACTTTGTGCTATCGGGCACTTCCATGGCAGCGCCCGTGGTGGCCGGCGCCGCCGCCCTGATGCTGCAAAACGACCCGACACTGACGCCTGATACGATCAAGGCGCGGCTCATGGTCTCCGCCGACAAATGGGAAGCCCCCCTCGGCACCTACGAAGCCGAGGCATCGGGGAATACGATCAGTGGCACCGCGCAGGCATATCACAACACGCTGTTCTCAAGTGGAGGGGCAGTTCACAATATCGGCTTCAGCGGGGCGCTTCAGTTCAATCAAGTGAGTGTACCTAGCGCCGGCACCTACACAATGACGGTTGCTTATATCAACGGCGACTGGAACGCACGGACGGCCATGGTGTCTGTGAATGGCGGCAGCCCACAGACGGTCTCATTTTCACCGCTGGGGAATTGGTTCAGCTACCAAATCACGACAGTTCAGGTTCCGATCATCCTAAAATCAGGCGCAAATACAATTAAATTCTCCAATCCGTTCTGTCTCGCTCCCGACATTGACCGGATCGCTGTCACCCAGTCCGACCCTCTTACCTTCGGCGCGGGCTACCTCAACATCCCCGCCGCGCTTGCCTGCACGGTGGTACCCACTCTGCCTGCGCTGAGTCCGGCACTGATCATAGATAGCTCCGGCACGGTCACGGTGGATACGTCGGTGATCGCCAGCAAAGCCATCTCCGGCGTGTCGACCATCTGGGGCAGCAAAGCGATCTCCGGCGTCAGCACCGTCTACGGCAGCAAAGCCATCTCCGGCGTGTCAACCATCTACGCCAGCAAAGCGATCTCCGGCGTCAGCACCACCTACAGCACCAGCAGCGTCTGGTCCGACAAATCCATCAGTGCTTCCAGCAGCGCTTCGGTAGACTTGTCCAGCATCGCTGCTCACGGCGAGTAACAGCAGATGTTTCCAGAGGCAGGCTTCAGCGAGCCTGCCTCTTTTTCTTTTCCATACAGGCAGGAATCTTGGGCGGCCCTGCCGAACCAACTCCCATGACCAAGCTCATTCCCGCCTTTACACTCACACGGCGCGAGCTGGCGCGTCAGGCACTCGCTGGGACCGCCGGTGTCCTGCTGGCATCCGCCCTGCCAGCGCAAGCGCAGGTGGTAGACCCGGCTCCCGCCGCGCCGCCGCTTCCGCAAAACTCAGCACAGAATGCGACTTCCATGCCAACAACACACACCGAAGGTAAAGCGGAGACCGAAGGCGAGCTTTTGACCCAGCTTGTGCCGGTCGCCGCCGGCTACACGCTGTCCGAAACCCAGGCGAAAGAAGCCGCCGCCCAGCTTAAAGACTATCCCGGCGGCTTTGCGAAAGCCCGCGCGTATCCGCTGCCCGACTCGGTCGGCCCAGCGTTCGCCGCCGACGCGCCAATCCGGAAGGAGCGTGTCAAATGAGCGATAGCGACTTGGTATTCAGCACGGCGGCCGAGCTGGAAATGGCGATGCACAAAAAGCAAGTGTCGTCGGTGGACCTGACGACGCTGTATTTAGACCGAATGGAAAAACTCGGTCCGGCGCTTGGCGCAGTCGCCCACATAACCCGTCCATTGGCGCTGGTGCAGGCAGCGCAGGCGGACCGGGAGCGCAAAGCCGGCATTGTCCGCAGCCCGCTCCACGGTGTCCCATTCGGCGTCAAAGATCTGCTGGCAACTGCGAACGACCCTACCGAATGGGGCAGCCCGGCGCATAAAGGCCAGGTGTTCGATTACGATGCGTTTACGGTGACGCGCCTGCGGGAGGCGGGGGCGGTACTGCTCGGCAAGCTGTCCATGATTGAGCTTGCAGGCGGCGGCGGCTACCGCTACGGCAACGCCTCCTCGACTGGCCCCTGCCGGACCCCGTGGAACACAGACCACTGGGCTGGCGGGTCGTCATCGGGACCAGGCGCGGCGACGGCGGCAGGCTTGGTCGGCTTTTCGATTGGCTCTGAGACTTGGGGCAGCATCGTCTGCCCATCGTCCTTCTGCGGCGTTTCCGGCCTGCGCCCGACCTTTGGCCGGGTCAGCCGCCACGGCGCGATGGCGCTGTCGTACACGATGGACAAGCTCGGCCCGATGGCCCGCTCTGCTGAGGACTGCGGCCTGATTTTGGATGCGATTTCGGGCGAAGACCCTGCCGACGCGACGACCTCCGACCACAGCCGGTTCAAGCACGGCAAGCCGCGCTCCATTAAGGGAATGCGGCTTGGCGTCATCCGCCCGGACTACCATGCCGATGACAAGCACGGCAAAGCGCAGCCGGAGACCGAAACGGCGTTTGAGGGAGCGCTCGGTGTGCTGACCGGCCTCGGCGCAGTGTTGTCCGATGCATCTCTGCCGGAGATCCCGATGAGCGAGGCGGCGGGTATGATTATCAGCGTGGAAGGCTCCGGGGCATTTGAGACGCTGATTCGCGACCAGCCGCGCTTTGCAAAGCTCGCCGACGATGAGCAGCAGGGCGGCCTGCTGGCGGGCCTAGTCATTCCCGGTGTTGACTATATACGCGCCCTCCGCATCCGCACAGTCGCCCAGCGGGCGATGGCGGACTTTATGACCCATTACGACGCGCTTGTCGCGCCGGGGATGCTGCAAGTCTCCCTGCCGCTGTCGGAGAGTTTGGACGACTACTTTGCCGGCAGCGACAAGGGCCTGAGTGGTATGGGCAACCTGTGCGGCCTGCCCGCGCTGTGCGTTCCGATGGGCTTCGGCCCCGGCCATCTGCCGCTCGGCTTGCAGTTCGTCGGCGCGGCCTATGACGAGGGAACGCTGCTGTCACTTGGAACGGCCTACCAGCATCTAACCGACTGGCACCGTCAGCGCCCGCCGGGCGAGTTTGAGGCGTAAGGGGATGGGTGGAAAGCACGGGGGTTCAGGGCAGGGTACTGATCAGCCCTGCCTCATCGTCCACCGCCATCTCCACCCGTAGTGCATAGAGCGGCAGGCGCATGTCTGCCGAGAGCGGCCACTTGACCGCATCCTTCTCGGTCATTACCAGTGCCTCCGCCCCGGCCTGCACCGCGTCCTTAACGACCGCCTGCGCCTCAGCAACCGTCAGCGCTTGATGGTCCGCCCACGCTTTTTCGTACAAAACATTTGCACCGGCTTGACCCGTCAGCATATCCACAAACGACTGCGGCTGGGCAATCGCCGAGACCGCGGCAACGTGCCGCCCCGACAGCAAAGATAGCGGCAGCAATAGGGAGGATAGCGCGTCGGCAGGCACGAAGCCGGCGGCTCGGTGGTCGGCAAAGAACAACCGCGCGGCAGGCGCAAGCGCGGCGACTTGGGCCGCAAGCGCATCCCGCTCGGACGCCGCTATACGCCCGGCACGAGTGACCACAACCACCCCCGCGCGTTCCAAATGCCGCTTCGGCTCCCGTAGCAGGCCGCGCGGCAGGGGAAAGCCGTTGTCGAACGGACGCCTAGCGTCCAGCAGCACAATGTCTAAGTCACGGGCAAGCTGCCAGTATTGAAAGCCGTCATCGAGCAGCAGCACATCCAGATCAAACAATCGCAGGGCTTCGCGCCCAGACAGCCGCCTGTCCTTGCCGACCAGCACCGGAACCCCCGGCAGCGTCTGCGCCAGCAGGCTCGGCTCATCCCCCGCGTCGGCGGCAGACAGCAGCACCCGCCCCTCTTGATTCGAGACAAGCCGGACACTTTGACTTGCCCCGCCGTGTCCCCGGCTCAATACTGCCACCCGCCTGCTCTCGGCGACCAGCCGGCGGCACAGCCATTGGGTCATCGGCGTTTTCCCCGTCCCGCCCACCGACAGATTGCCGATGCTGATCACAGGAACCGGCAGACGCACCCGCCGCCGCAGGCCGACCGCTTCCGCCGCCAGATACGCTTCCAGCCCGGCATCATACAGCGACGCCAGCCCGCCAAGCACGCCCCGCGTCAGGCCCGCCCCCACCCCACGCCGCCCCGGCTCGGCGATAGCCGCTAAAATATATTCTTGCAGACTGGTGATATTTTGCTCCTGGTAAGATTAGGACCATGTGTTGAAACACACGGCTACACGACGCGGACGCCACAAAACACTCGCTGCGCGAGGTTAGGAGCATGTCAATCCAGAGGCTTTTCCCAGTGCCGCGAAGTGGTACTTCGTGGCGTCTGCGCCATGTAGCCGTGTGTTTCAACACATGGTTTGATGTCACCGCCCTGAATTGACCCCTTCACTGCTGCTCGGCTTGAGGTGCGAGGAGACGGCGGCGGAAGTCGCGCCGGCTTCGAGTTCGGCTTGGGCTTCCAACGCGTCAATCGCCGCGCCGATGCGGTCGGCCCATATTCTTTGGTCTTCTTCGCTTTTGGCATCAGCAGGGATGTAAATCGGGTCGCCGTAGATCCAGACGACGCGGGAAAAGGGGCGGGGGATCATGTAGCGGTCCCAGGAGCGCGAAGACAGCTTGCGGGGATACGCGCTGATACCGGCAGGGACAATCGGAGAGCCGGACTTCTGGGCCAAAAAGATCGCGCCGGGCTGAACCACATGGCTCGGGCCGCGCGGGCCGTCAGGGGTGAACGCCAGAGTCGCGCCGCGTTTGAGCTGCTTGGTGACGGTCAGCGCGGCCTGAACCGCGCCGCGTGCCGACGTGGAGCCGCGCACGGTCTGCCAGCCGAAGCGCTGGAAGATTTGATTTTGGTACTCGCCGTCCCGCGAAGTCGAGATAATGGCCCAGTAGCCGCGCTTGCGAAAGCGCGAGATCGGCAGCATGGTCCGGCCATGCCAGGTGACGAGGATGACGCCGCTGCCGGTGTCCTGAAGCGCCTGGACGCGCTCGCCGCCGACGATCCGCACCCGCAGGGTCAGTGTCAGGAGGCGGACGAACCAGTAGACCAGAAATGAGACAACGCGATATTTCATGGGCACAGTGTTTTATGGGTTGATGTTAGCCCGGCAGCGCACTGGCCGGAACCAAGCTGGGGTCCTGAGCGTCATCCTCACTGGAATGGTCCCATGGATACCTTTTCTCATGGAACCGCTCGTAGAGATGCCGGTAGTGTCCGTCCGGCAGGCGCATCAGGGCGTCGTGCGTCCCGCTTTCCACGATCTCACCGGCCTGCATGACCAGGATTTTATGGGCGTTGATAATCGTAGACAAGCGATGGGCGATCACAAGCGTTGTCCGCCCGCGCATCAGTATTTCGAGCGCTTCCTGGACGATCTTTTCGGATTCGGCATCGAGCGACGATGTGGCTTCGTCCAAAATTAAGATGCGCGGGTCTTTCAGCAGGGCACGGGCGATGGAAACGCGCTGGCGCTGCCCCCCCGATAACTGCTTGCCGCGCTCGCCGACCATCGTTTGGTAGCCGCTGGGCATGACCGCCGGATCCGAGATGAACGAGTGAGCATTCGCGGCGCGGGCCGCCGCTTCAATCATGGCATCGGTCGCAAGCGGATTGCCGTAGGCGATGTTGTCCCGGATAGTTCCGCCGAACAGGACTGTTTCCTGCGGCACAATGCCGATCTGCCGCCGGAGCGATGCCAGCGTGACCTCCCGAATGTCATGGCCGTCTACCCGGATGGCTCCCGCCTGCGGGTCGTAGAAGCGCGGGATGAGGTCGGCCAGTGTGCTTTTACCCGCGCCCGACGACCCAACAACGGCGACGACTTCACCGGGGTTCATCGTAAACGAAATGTCGCGCAGGACCGGCGTTTCCGTGCTATAAGAAAACGCGACATGGTCAAACTCGACTTTGCCGTCCACTTCATGCAGCGTTTCCGCCCCCGGCGCGTCCTCAATCTCCGAGCGAACATCTAAGACTTTGTCAAAGATTCGCCCAGCCCCCGCTTGGATTTGTTCCCAGACGATTTTGACGTTGCCGAGCGAGCTGACTCCTGTGGCAATTTTGTTCAGGAGCAAAATGAACTGGCCGAGCAGACCGATGGTAAGTGTGTGGCTGATCACTTGATGCCCTGCGATCCAGAGGGCCAGTGCAATGCCGACAGCACCCAGTACGTCAGTCACCGGCTTGATTTTAGCCCCCTGCCGGGTCGCTGACATCGCTCGGTTCTTAGCTTCCTGATTTTCCGCACCAAACCGGCGGATTTCCTGCTGCTCTGCGGAAAACGACTGAATGATTCGGATTCCGCTGAACGCCTCCTCCATGATGCTGTTGACATCAGCCAGCTTATCCTGCGTGTGCGTCGTCATGCCTCGGATTAAGCGCGTCAGCCGACCTATCGTAAAAGCCATCAGGGGCACGACAAACAGCGCGGCCAGGGACAGTTTCCAGTCAATCTTGAAGATGTAAATAATGCCGCCGATGACCAGAAGAGGCGCCGCAGCCACGTCTTTTAACCCTGCCAAGACTCCTTGCAGCAGCGGAACGTCGTTGTTGATAGTGGACATCAGCGCCCCGGTCCGCTGCTTATGAAAGAAGCTCAGTGACAGCCCTTGCAGATGACGATAGATGTCTTGGCGCAGACGCACACCCAGTCTCTGCCCGGACTCGGCAAACCAAACTGTGTCTGCATAAGTGAACGCTGCGCGGATCACAAACAGTGCGACCAAAGACAGGCACACTTCGTTCAAGGTCGCCACTTCAACCGCAGTCGTCACCGCTTTTCCCATTGAAGCAGTTGTGGTGTCGAAAAACACTTTGAGCAGATAAGGAAGCGCCAGATCAAGCCCGCCGGCAACCTGCGCGGCAATGACCGCCCCCCAAAAATACCGTTGGTCAGGCTTGACGTAGGACCAGAGCCGCCGAAAAACATCTCGTGAATTGTTCATAGTCACAGTCTCGGTCAGGGGATCACAAAGCGCAAACTGAGTAGCAGGACGAAAATCAGCGCGAACAGTGCAGAGGTCTGTTCCCGGTTTTTGAGGGACTGCGCCCAGGTAAAGCTGCCCGTACCGGTCGTGCGCGGCCAGGGCGACGGCAAAAGGCGCGGAACACGCTGCACATAGTCTAAATAGGGCTGGCCGAACTTATTTGTTAAGAATTTCTCTTCGTACAAAATGGCGGCGAGGTGGAAGACCAGAAACAGGACGACGGTAAAAAGAACGCCCCAGACACCGAGGCCGGACACCAGGCCGTAACCGACCGCCAGCAGCAGCGAGCCAAAGTACAGCGGGTTCCGCACATGGGCATACGGTCCACCGGTCGCAATCACGGCATCTTTGGCGATGTATCCCGCCGACCAGAACCGCACAATCTCGCCCAGCACGACAAAGCCAATGCCGATGCCGTAAGCCGCCCAGCCGCCGTCGCGCCGGTGAAACACCAGGGACAGCGCAAGCAAAAACAGCGGAATGAGCCAGGTAAAGACGGTGCGCCGCCGCACGAGAAACGGCGGCGGGCCGACCGGCGGCAGGCTGTCGGAAGATAAATTGTTGTCAGTGTCTATCATAGTCTGTCAGCGTGAATCGGCGTTAAGAACCCCTCCCGCTCGTTCCTACGCCTTACCTTGTCTCAATCAAATCCAGCAGCAGCGCTGCCGCGCGGTTTACGCCGCCCGGCTCGCCGAGGCTTTGAGGAACTAACTCCGCTAACCGCTCTTTCAAGGCCAAAATCCGGCCTGGCTCAATCAGCAAATCCACCGACAAATCGGCAATCGCTTCCGCGCTTGCCTCTTTGCCGATCAGCTCCGCAAAAATACGCTCCTCGGCCAAGATGTTCGGCATTCCGATATGGGCGATTTTGAGGCTCCGCTTTCGCAGGAACCACTCCACGGCCATTGTCTTGGGGCCATTATACACGATGACCATCGGTTTCCGCAGGATCATCGCTTCCAGCGTTGCCGTGCCGGCTTTGGTCAGCACCAAGTCGCAGCGCGAAAGCACGTCCCAGGTATGGCCCTCGCACAAGACCAGCGGCGCGAGATTAAAGCTTTTCGCCGCCCTTCTGACAGAAGGCGTCTCAGACTCCGACACTACAATGCCTTCGTTAGTCACAAGCTGCGGCGAGGCAGACGGCAGGGCCGAATGCGCCATTTGGGTGAGGGTTTCGCCTGCCTGCGTCAGAAACGGCTGTACGCCTGATGCCTGTCCGCCGGACTTCTGCTCGGCGCGAACCACTTCTTCGGCCAGAGCGCGGGCGCGAGGCGATGCCAGCGCGACCACGAACTGCACGCCCGGAATGCGCTGCGAGATCGCGCCTGCCGCCCCGACCAGCCGGGGCAGGATGTGACGAATCTCCCCGGTGCGGCTTCCCGGCAGCAGCGCGACAATCGGGCGGTATGGGTCCAGACCGAACTGCGCGTAGAACGCCTCATCTGTCAGCGTCGGCTTGACTAAGTCCAGCAGCGGATGGCCGACAAAATGAGCGTCCATGCCGCGCTCTTTAAGAGTTGTTTCCGACCACGGAAACGGGGTCACGATCCGGTCAGCCCAGTCGCTCAAGCTCTTTTTACTCGGCTTTTGCGCGTTCTTTTTCAGCGGCGTGCTTTGCCCCCGTGCCGCATGGCGTCGCCACGACCCCGGCGGAAAGTAGTAAAAGACCGGGCAGGCCTTTTCCTGCTTCGCGGCCCGCCCGATAGGTACGTTGAACCCGCCGGCATCAATCAGTACGAGCGCGTCAGGACGTTCTCGCCGCGCGACCCGCTTCATCTCGGCCTGCACTTGCAGCAGGCGCGGGATGTTGAAAAGGGTCTGGGCAATTCCGATGCTGGCCCACGGCTCACTGTTGTACAGCAGATTGACGCCGGCGGCGGCCATGAACTGCCCGCCGATGCCGAACGCTTCGACAGGACGCGGGGCAGCCAGTATCCGCAGCGCGGACAGCAGCGCGGCCCCCTGCCGGTCTCCCGACGGCTCCCCGGCCAGCATCATGATTCGCAGTGGTGAGGGGTCTCTTGTAGGCACTAATGCCGGGACCCGTCAATCCCGCGGCCCATCGAGCCGAAGCGGATGGAGCCGATGAAGTCGAGCAGATAGTCACGCTCCGGGCTGGCGTCCACTTCGTTTTCAATCGCCTCAACCGCCTGCGTCATGTTCATCTGCGATCGATATAAGAGCTTGTACGCCTGCTTTAAATCCGCCCGGACAGGGGACGACACGCCGGAGCGGCGCAGGCCGATGATGTTGAGGTCAATCACTTTGCAGGGGCGGCCATCGCCCATCATAAACGGCGGGATGTCTTGGACGACTTTCGAGTAGCCGCCGATCATCGCCAGCCGCCCGATGCGGACAAACTGATGGACACCGACAAAGCCGCCGAAGTTCACGCGCTCTTCGACCAAACAGTGGCCGGAAATGCCTGTAGAGTTCGCCATTGTGATGCCGCTTGCAATCTGACAGTTGTGGCCGATATGACAGTAGGCCATCAGCAGATTGTTGTCGCCGATGCGTGTTTCGTTGCCCGCGCCCGCCGCTCGGTGGATGGTGACATGTTCCCGGATGATGTTGTTGTCGCCGATCACGAGGAAGCTTTTCTCGCCTTTGAACTTACGGTCCTGCGGGATGCCGCCGAGGACCGCGCCGGAAAATACATCGCAGCCCGTGCCGATGGTGACGTAGGCCTCAATGACGGCGTGGGCACGGAGGCGTGTGCTGTCGCCGATGACGGCTTCTTCGCCGATCACGACATACGGCCCAATCTCGACATCGTTGCCGATTTGGGCGCTGGGATCAATATAAGCTGTAGGATGAATGCTCATGCAGAATGGGTATCTTTTCGTAGATTAAAGAGTGGACACGGCCGGAACCGGCGGCAGCGGCATGACAAGCGCGAACATGATCTCCGCTTCGGCGACCTCATCGCTGCCGACCCGCGCAATGCACTTGACTTTGCCCATGTTGCCGCGCAGCCGCAGCAACTCCACTTCCACGTCCAGCGTATCGCCGGGGACCACTGGCTTGCGGAACTTGGCATTGTCTACCGTCCCAAGATACGCCAGCTTGCCTTGATGCTCGCCCATTGACAAAATCATCACGCCGCCAATCTGGGCCATGACCTCAATAATCATCACGCCCGGCATGATTGCCCGCTGCGGGAAATGACCTTGAAAAAACGGCTCATTAAATGTCACGTTTTTGCGCCCAACCGCCCGCTTGCCGGGGTCCAGCGCGAGAATGCGGTCTACCAGCAGAAACGGGTACCGATGCGGCAGGATTTGTTTGATTGCTTCGATGTCCAATTCAGGCAAAATGATCTCCTAAAATTCGTGTTCTGCGAGCAGCCGCGCGAGGCGCACGTTCAAAGTGTGACCGGGCTTCACGGCGATGATCTCGGCACAGAGGGGGCGGCCCGCCAGTGCCAGATCGCCGATTAAGTCTAAGACCTTGTGCCGGGCCAGCTCATTGGCGAACCGCAGCGGCGTCTCGTACTGCGTCCCGCCCAGCACGACGGCATTATCACGCGACGCACCGAGGCCGAGGCCGGCGGTCCGCAGCGCTTCAATCTCTGACAGAAAGCCGTAAGTCCGCGCAGGCGCAATTTCACGGGTGTAATCGCCCATCCCGCTGAATGCCGCCGCTGATGTTCCCAGATAGGGATAGCGCGGGTAATCCAGCACCACTGTGAATGACAGTGTTTCCGACGGCAGGGCAATGATCGTGCTGCCGCGCTCGGAAACAAATAGGGGCTGGGTCAGTGTGATCACTGCCACAGTCTCAGGCTGCTCGTGCAGGCCGGCATCTGAAATCGCCTGAGCGAACGGCGCGGCGCTGCCGTCCAGAGCCGGGACTTCCGGGCCGTCAAGCTCAACAACGGCATCATCTACGCCGAGGCCCGCCAGCGCCGACAAGACATGCTCGACGGTCTGCACCTCAAAATCACCCAGTTTCAAGCGCGTACAGCGGGACGTGTCGAAGACGTTCGACGCCAGCGCGGGCAATTCCTGCCCGTCGAACTGCCGCCGGAAGACCACGCCCGTTCCCGGCAGCGCGGGAAGCAGACGAACAGAAGCGCCGGCCCCTGAGTGCAGGCCGACGCCGGAAAGGACCGCGCTTGGCGACGCAAGCGTTTGACGCCTCCGCCCGCTCATTTGTCGTCCTTTTTTTCTTCTAAAGAGGCCAGACGCGCTTCCAAATCTCTGATCTGCTTGTGCATCTCCGGCAGCTTGCCGTACAGCACCTGTGCCCGCATCTCGTTGCCGTGCGGACGTCCGTACATCCCCGATACGAACGAATGCGCTTCCAGGTCGCCGATCACCGCTGATTTTGCCGCGACAATCGAGCCGTCGCCAATCGTCACATGGTCTTTGACACCAACCTGACCCGCCAAGATGACGCCGCTGCCGATGTCCACGCTGCCCGACACGCCGACCTGGGCAACAATGACGCAGTTCTTGCCAACAGTGACGTTATGGCCGATATGCACCAAGTTGTCAATTTTCGTGCCGGCCCCGATCCGCGTCGAGCCGGTCCGCGCCTTGTCAATCGTCACGTTCGCGCCGATCTCGACATCATCTTCGACAATCACGCGCCCAATTTGCGGGATTTTGTAGTGCTTGTTTTCAATAAACATATAGCCGAAGCCGTCCGTGCCAAGTACACTGCCACTATGGATGACCACGGAGTTGCCGATTTCGGTGTTGTCGTGCAGGACGGCATGGGGATAGATGACGCAGTTGTCGCCGATGGAGACATTGTCGCCCACGTAGACGAACGGGTAAACAACGCAGTTTTTGCCAAGCGAGACATTGTCGCCAATGACCGCCAGCGCGTGGACCGAGGCATTGTGGCCGAGCGAAACATTCTCGCCGATCACGGCTGTCGGGTGGATGCCTTGATAAGCCTTCGGCTCCGGTGCGAAGATTCGCAGGGCCTGGGCGAAAGCGAAGCGTGGGTTTTTGACACGGATCAGCGGCTTGTTGGCGAGAACGCCCTCAAGCTTCGGACTGTTCGCCGGGGCGATGACCGCCGACGCGCGGGAGCGACCGGCGCTCGACAGCAGTTTATCGGTCTCGGCAAACGTGATGTCGCCGTCCTGCGCGTCCTCGATGCTGGAAATGCCGCGAATGGCAATGGTTTCATCACCTTCCACGGCGCCTTCCAAAAGCGCCGCCAGTTGTCCCACAGTCGTCTGCATGTCTTTTCCTCTTTACCCTTGTGACAGTGCCTGCTCCAAATTGGTGGTCAGATCGCGGTCGCCGGGGCGGGGCGGGCCGAATGTGATATTCCAGTGCTTCTTTTCGGCGGCGTCTAGCGCCGAGGCCCGCGTGTCGTCGTACAGGTACTGCACCCAGCGGCCCCGCTGCGCGAGCAGACCGGCCCGCGCCGCCCGCAGGCTGTCCGCCGAGAGCGACGGCGGTAAAGCGTTGGATGAGCGCGGCAGGGCCAGCGCCCCTGCATTGCCTGCCGCCGGGACCGAAATCGACTCCGGCGCGGCCAGCGCAAGAAGAAGCGCCTGCCGCTCGCTCCCTAAACGCCTTGTTCGGGAACTCAGCGCCCGTATGTCTTCCTGTTGCAGCCGAGCCTCAAGCGCCCCGCCTTGCGTCGCGACGTAATCCAGCCGCGCCTGCCGGTTCTGCTTGATGGCATCTGCCCGCGCCACTCGCGCGGCTTCACGCATCTGGATACGGGCTGCAATCAGCGCTTCCAGCCGCGCCCGGTCCGCTTCCACTTTTTTTCGGAGCCGCACCAGCTTTGGGGCCGGAGGCACGGAATTATCCCAGTGCAAAAGCGTCTGTGTGAGTGTAGCGACATTGGCTTGCAGCAGTTGCAGAGTCAAATCCGAACCAATTTCAGCGGTTCGAGCCGGCACCGGAAATAAGCGGCGGGCGCTGCGCCGCCACAGCTCCTGCTGCCGCCGGACCTGCTCGGCCCGCGCCATTTTCCGGCGGCTGTCCAGGCTGGCGAGAAGAGACGTTTCCACGGCGCTGAGACGCCGCCCGATTTGAGCCGTGTCTTCACCGGTGGTCTCTGTTCCCTTCCCGGCAGACAGCGCCGGCAGCACGGCGAGCTTGGGGTCCGGCTGCCCCGCCGGCGGCAAGTCCCGCGCTTCTGCATCCAGCCGCGCCAGCGCGGCATCGTACCGCTGAAGCCCGTCCCAGCCGGGCCGAGACCGAACCAGTCTGTTGAGGTCTACGCATCCATAGACCGTGCGCGGCGCTTTCGGCGCCGTGTGGACGGCACAGCCGGCGCCGCACACGAGCAGTCCCAGTCCGGCGAACGCGAGTCTGTTGACTCGCGCCCACTTATTTATTGATGCGCTTGATAACGTCATCCGTAATGTCATTTGTCGTGTAGACGGCAACGTCGGATGTAAACACGACTGTTAGGCCGCGCTGCACGGCGACAGCGTTGATCGCGTCTTTGACCGCTTGGGTGAACGCGACATTGTCGTCGTCGCTCAGTTTTTTGAGCTGGGTCTGGTAGCCTGCGCCAATATCCTGAACAATCTTCTGCCCGTTTGCGTTCATGTCGCTTAAAGCGCCGAGCTGAGCCGTATCGGCAGGCGTCGGGTCCTTCTTCTGCTGCAAGTCCACGAGCTGCTGGGCGTTCGCAACGGCTTTGGTTTCGAGCGCCGTGACCCTGGCCCGCTGCGCGTCGGTCGGGCGCGGCACTGCGAGCAGTGTTCCCAGCTCGTTCTGGTCAGGGGCCGCCAGCATTAAGTTTTGAGCCTGCACCTTAAACGTCGCGTCCAGCCGGTCAGCCAGAGTGCGTAGCTCGGTGTCATACTTCGCCTTGCGGGTCGAGCCGGTCGAAAGCCGGGCGATGTCCACGCTGCCGATGACCAGTGTTCCGGCGGGCGCAGCAGCGGCAGGCTTTACGGGGGCCAAAGACAGAAGTGTCATCGCCGCAATGCCGAGAGCCGTCCACTTAATCGTGGTATTGTGTAAAGTCCAAATGCGTGTCATAGGTTCCTTCTGTAGATATGATTTCTTTTGCGGATAATGCCTGTCGTCATTAAAAAGACTGGCCGATGCTGAACTGAGTGCGCCCGCTGCCGCCGCCGTTTGGAATGGCATAATCCAGGCGAATCGGACCGATAGGTGTTACCAGCCGGATCCCGACACCGTAGTCGTATCTCAGCTTGAACGCCGTGTCCTGTGACAAGCCCTGCACCTGATAAATCGAGTTCCAGGCATCGCCGCCGTCAAACAGCAGGACACCCTGGAAGTTGTTGTCCTTGCCGACCGGAACGCGCAGTTCGGCTTGAAACAGCGCCAGGTTGCTGCCCCAGTAGCGGTCCTGGTCGAACCCGCGCAGGGAGTCCGCGCCGCCTAAGAAGTACTGCTCAAAGAACGGCACATTCTTGGCCGTCGCTCCGATTAAAATGCGAGTTGCCAGAACCCGCTTCGGCTGGGTGAAGTTGCCGGGCTTGCGCGGCCCCTGCAAGCTGTTGTAGCGCCGCAGGTCAAGGCCAAGCTTGCCGAAAATCTCTCGGCCCGGCGCGAGGGGACTGACCGCGAGGCTGCTCACCGGCTGTGTGCTGGCCGAGACGAACTCATACGAGATGGAAGTCAGGCCGCCTGCGGCCGGAGCGAACTCGTTGTCCCGGTTCGAGAGAATGCCGCGCAGGCCGAGGCCGCTGACGCTGCCCTTTTGCCGAATATACTGGTCAACGCCGACGTTGACATTGTCGGTGCTGACGGTCTCGCTGCGCCCGGTGATTCCCAGCGTCAGGAAGTCGCCGTAAGGCCGGTTGATACCGAGGGTCGCGCCCCGGTGCCGCTCGATATAAGTGTTTGTGTCGCCAGACACGTTGACGGAGCTGCTGCCGCCGGACAGGCCGCTGGAGTTAAAGCGGTACACAGCCTTGTCGTAGATGTCTACATCAAGCGAGGTGTGCCGCTTGTCGAGGTACGGCTCGAAGAAGCCCAGCTCTAGGCTGCTCTGGCTGTTGACGCCGCCGACCTGCCACTGCAAGCTGACCCGCTCGCCGAGGCCGCGGAAGTTGTTTTCCGCTAATTCCGCCTGCCCGACCAGCTTCTGCGTGGACGAATAGCCGACCCCGACCGAAACCTGACCACTGCGTTTTTCGGTCACGGGGATCGTGATGTCCACTTTGCCGACATCGGTGGAAGACGGATCGAACGGCCCAACTTCATCGAACAATCCCAGATTGTAAACACGGGTCAGATCTTTTTGCAGCTTTTTCTCATCGAGAACATCCCCGACTTGTGTGTGCAGCTCACGGGTGATAACTGTCGGCTTTGTTTTTTTCAGACCTGTGATCTTGATCGAGTTGATATGCGCTTCGACGAGCGGGATGTTCAGCACCCCGGAAATCGGGTCAATGTTGATGTCCGAAGAGACATCGAAAATGTAGCCCTGCTGGTACACATAGCTGGTCGTGTGGTTGAATAAGCTGTCCAAATCACGCACCAGGATGTTCGTGTTCAGCACCTGGCCTTCTTTGGTCGTCATCAGCGACTTCAGCTTATCCGAGGGGATCGTCGGCTCGCCGGTAGGCGTGTTGGCCGTGAACTTGATCGTCTTGATCACCGGATTTTCTCGAACCGTGAATGTCACATCTACCCCGCCCGCCGGGTCCTGCCCGCCGGACAAGCCGATGTCGCCGTTGAAATAGCCCATTGCCTTCACGGCATCGCGGGCCGTCGCCGCATTTTCCGGCGTGTAGGTGTCGCCAAGCTTCAGGCCCGCGCTGGTGATGACCCCCCGAATGGCGGCGTCATTGATGTTTTTGTTGCCGACGATTAAAATGCGCGAAATACGCCCGGTGAGCTGCGGCGCGTCGGGGGCCGTATCGCCCCCCGCCCCGGCGTCCGGCGACGTAAGGTTTGGCGGCAGAGTGAAAGTCGGAGCCGCCGGAATTGGCGATGGGACCGGCAGCTTCTGCGTGTTGGCCCCGCCCGTGCTGGCGGCCGGGTTGTCCGGGTTGGTGGCCGGGCTATTTTCCGGTGAGGGATTGGCCGAGGGCGGGGCCGCCGGGCTGGACGGAGTGACGGGACTGACCGGCGCGTTCCCCGGCGTCGCCCCGCCGCCCTGCGCCAGCACGGGCGGGGTCATTCCAAACGACGCCGATATTACTGTCGTAGACAAAGCAAGAGCGCAAGTCCGTTTCACTTGCGCCCGATTTTTATTCCAAAGTGTCAAACAAACGCTCCTCAGCACCAAATCGGCATCAAATCTTAAGATACGGCTCCACTTTTTGCCGCACCATCGCCCGCGCCCGGTTCAGGCGCGTTTTTACGGCTTCCAAAGTCAAGCCGGTTGCGTCTGCAATCTCGTTGTAGGCCAGACCATCCACTTCGCGCAGGATCAGCACGACCCGGTATTCCGGGGCCAGCGCGTTTACGGCGCGGTTGATCTGTGCTCCCAGCTCTTTCTGCTCCAAAAGGCGCGTCGGCGACAAGCTCCAATCGGCGATCTCGCGCGTCCCGGCATTCTCTTCGAAGTCCCCACCGTCGCCGAGACCCGCGTCAAGCGACGGCCCTTCCATTTCACGCTGCCGCCCGCGCTGCTTGAGGCGGTTCTTGAAGTGGTTGTGGGCGATTCGGTAAAGCCAGGTGTAAACTTTGGAGTCGCCCCGGAACTGCTCCCGCGCTTTGTGGGCCGACAAAAACGTTTCCTGGGTCAGATCGGCGGCTTCTTCGTAGTCCCCGATCCACTGGTACAGCGTGTTGTAAACCTGCTTGCCGTAGCGGGCGTAGAGCGCATCGAAATTCTGCACCAGGGCAATATCGTCCCGCTGCCCTGCGCCCACGCGCTCGGACGCCGCCGCCGCGAGCGGCAGGGACTGCTCACGCGGCATCAGCGCCGGTGTGTTATTCCTTTGGACAAAGCTCAGGGTCAAATGTTTCACAATTTTTCGGCGGGTGTTTCAGATTTGGTGAAATCGGATTGGGTGAAAAGGGTGCGGGTGAGGTCCCTTAAAACCGCAAAAATGTTTGCAGCGTCACGGTCTTGTTCTTCTGGTCGTCCGTTCCGATTCCAAGACGCAAGCGGCGCGTCAGGTCATACCCAAGCTGAACTGTATACTGCGGCGGCTGCAAGGACGTTTCGGTCGTGCCGCGTGCGCCGAATGACCGCGAGTAGGTGATGCTCAGGCGCGGGCCTAAATCTACCGTTCCCGTCACTAAAAGCGGCTGGTTCGGGTCATACGCGACGTTTAGGTCGGATAATCCCAGCGCCTCCCCAAGCGTACTGGTCAAGGGATTGAGTGCGGTAGAGATCAGCGCCTGCTTGAAGCCCGCCTCTAAGCTGCTGCCGCCGCTTGCCAAAAGGGCGCTGGCTGGGACAAGCGCGGCCAGCATCTGCTGCCGCGACAGGCCGCCGGGCGACGAGGTCAAGTCGAGCGCAAGCTGGTCCGGCGAGTTCAGAACCCCGTGAATGTGCGCCGTAATCGTATACCGCTGGCGCGAGCCGCCGAACGGCGTCGTATTCAACTCGGACACCGCCGGCGCGGACTCGCCGACCGTGCCGCTCGCCACCGAGCGGTACTGGGCAAGCGACGACTGCGACGGAGTCACGGTCGCCTGCGCGTACAAATCCACCTGAGTCCGCAGAGCCGGCAGTCCGTCCGGGCCGGTATACGGGTAGGACGCGCGGACCGTATTGACATCGCCGGTCACAGGCTTGACGATCTTTAGCACGGTCGAGGGCGGCAGCGTAAACTGGCCTTTGGCGACGGTCAGGTTCGCGCGGACCTGCGGGGCGGACAGCCGGCCGCCGATCTGCACCAAGCCTCCCGCTTCGACCTTCAACAGCGCGTTGCTGACCGTGATCGTGCGCGTCCGTCCGCCGCCGAGCTGGACAGCGACGGCAAACGATGGGTCGAACGCCGACGGCGGACCCGGCGCTGCTGCCGCGTTCGAAGCCGACGGCAGGGTTCCTGAGGCATCGCTGATCACAATCGGCGCGTTTGGCGGCGTCGCAATACGCGGGGTCAGCCAGGGGCCGACAGCAGACACGGAGCCGTTGATCTTAGCTTTCAGACCGGAGTTGAACTCCTTATACAGCAGGCTCTGCTTGCCGCCTTCGTCTACGGTCAAATCGGTGGTCGTCAGCTTCAAATTCAGAGTCTTGGCGCTGGAAAGCGCCGCGCCGCCGGAGAGCGCGAATGTCCCGCCTTTACTGGACTGGCCCTCAAATGACTGAATGGACGCCCTGTTTTCTGCAAGAACAACAATTCCGTTGATTTTGTTCGCGTAGGTGTCGAAACCCGCGAGACCGAAGGACGCATTTTGAAGATTGACCAGACCCGACAGCCGCCCTCCGCCGAAATTTGCCGTCGCCGTCAGCGCCCCGCCCGTCTTTTTGGCGTCCAGCGCGGGGCTGAAGCCCGCCAGGGCCGACAAGTCCTGAACGCTCAATTCGGCGTGCAGGTCATCTTGGTCGGGAACGTTTGTCGGCACGGCATCCGGCGTGGTCAGCTCCGGCAGCGACAGCGGCAGCGTTCCCGACAGGGTCGCAATTAAACGCCCATTCTTGAACGCTGACAGCGTACTGACTGTCAGCATCTTCGGCGTTTCGGGGTTGGGCGAGGAAACCGTGATCGTGCCGCTCCGCACACGGTCTAACGCCAGAGAAGGCACACCGGCACTACCGGGCTTCTCACCTTCGGGGTTCGCCAAGCTGATTGAGCCGACATAGTTCGGGGAGCGGGTCGGTCCTGAAGCGTTCACCGACAGCGCGGAAATTTCAGCCGGCAGCAGGTTGAGGTACGGGCCGGCACTTGGAACCGCCGACCGCAGCAGCGCCAGCGGGATGTTGGAAGCGTCTACCCCAGCATTGATGTCCCCATCGAGATTTGCCGTTCCCGACGCGCTTAAAAACGCCCGTGCGCTGGTCGCTTTGAGGGCTTGGACAGTGATCGTGCGGTTCAGCAGCGACGCATCCAGCGAAGCCGCACCGACCGGGACTCCAGCGGCCAGCAGATCGTGCGCGGATGCCGTGACCCGGCCCGACGGGATTTTGCCGCCGCCGTACTCGGCATGGGCGGTCAGGCCCGCCAGTGTCGACTCGCCGAACACGAGATTGTCGGCGCTGAGGTCCGCCGAGGCCGTGAGGGCGCTCACCGGCCCGGACACGGACACGCGCGGCAGGGCGAATGTCCCCGACAGCGGCTGCGGCAGCTTCGCAAGCCCGGCCAGGAACTTCTGCCCGGCAGGGGTCCGTGCCCACTGAGTCTGCCGAATAGTTCGAAACACATGCGACAGCCGCTCCGGCGCGGACGCCGGAATGGCCGCCGAGAGTGCCAGCGCGAGCGGACGCTTCTTGTGTGCTCCCACCGGCAGATTTAGCCGCAGGCGGTCAATGTCATACTCGACCAGGCCGCCCGGTTCGGCGGCATATTCCGGCGGCACCGTGACGACAAAGCGCCACGGGGCACCGGTTTGGGTGAAAACGCCGTCATCGTAGCGGCCTGCCAGCGTCAAAGGCGCAAATGTCTGTGAGTTGACGACCAAATCCGGCAGGGTCAGCGCCCGGACGGTCACCAGCGGCTTCTCCGGCGTCCCCGCAAAGCTGCCAGACAGCGCCAGCGTGCCTTGAACATCGGCAAACGGGTCGGTGAGCTGGTAGAAGCGGGTTAAGTCCAAACCCGAAGCCGCAAAGTCGGCGCGAATGCTTCCTGACGCCGTGCGGGTTCCGTGCGCCGTCAGCGTCGCCGTGCCGGACTTGACCAATCCGTTTGCGACAGCCAGCGTTCCATTGGCATAGCGCACATCGGCGGCAAGCCGGTCGATCCGGTAGGAGGCGACTGTCGCATCGGTAACGACCGCATGGCCGTAGGCACTCAGCGCCTTCACGGTTCCGCCGACGTGGAAAATCCCCTGCGCCGTGCCGGTTAGATTGGTCAGATTGGCGGAAAGCGCCCGCGCGGTCCGCTTTGACGGGGCCGATGCCTGCTCGGCCAAGCTCAAAAAGTCACTGACATCGCCTTCCGACAAGCGCACATTCAGCGCCAGCTTCGGATTGCCTGACGCGAGGTTTGTGACGCTGCCATCCACACCGGCCACAGTTGGGAACCGGCGCACCGTCATGTCCTGCACATGCAGGGCGCTGAGGCTTGCACTGATGTTTCCTGTCACGAGGTTCGCCGAGAACCGCCCGTACTGCGGCTCCAGCACCCGCACCGCACCGGAGACCGACGGCGCGGCGAACGGCCCGGTAATCGTGCCGTTAAACGCCGCCGCCCCGCTGATGGCTGAAGTCGTGTACGGCTTCAGCAGCGTCCCTAAGTTCAGGCCCGCTGCCCGCACCAGCAGATTCCACTGCCCGCTGCCCGCCGGAATGGTTCCGCTGAGCGCCGCCCGGCCTGCTCCCGCCGCAAGCGACGCATGAACCAGTGTAATCGGCTTGCCGGGTGTCCAGGTCACACGTCCATCCAGCGCGTTCAGCGCCGTCTTCTGGAACTTCGGATGCTGCACCTGCACATCGGCGGCGACCGAGAAGGGCCGGTTGAAGTTGTCTGCGATAAACTGTGCGCTTGCCGTGCCGCCGAGAGTCAGCTTTTTGGCGCTCGCCGACGACGGCAAATGCACCGCCGCTAGGTTGACATTCGCCAGTGTCCCCGCCAGCAGAACGATCGGCTTTTTCGGGCGCGTGTCTACGGTGGCCCGGACGACGCCCGCGCCGGAACCGTTGAAGTGAAACGTCGCCGACGGCACGGTCAGCACTTTGTTCGCGTAAGTCGCCGACGCCATGAGATTGGAAATCGCGTTGTTCTGATATTCCACCGACGGCAGGGAAGCATTGAGCGTAATCGTCGGGTTCGCGGCAGACCCTGTGAAGTCCGCCGTCACCGGTCCCGGTGCGGCCCGCAGCCCCGCCGGCAGCGCGAGTGCGGGAACGGCTCGGGCCAGTGTCACCGGGTCGAGCGCAGCGGATTTCACGGTAAACGCGACCTGCGGATGTTTGAAATCAAAGACCGTCCCAGACGCCGACAGCGGCTGCCCGCCGAGCAAGACCGACGCATCGAGCGACGCGCCCGCGCCGGTAAAGACCGCCGTGCCGTTCAGATTGACCAGCGGCTGCCGCAGCAGCTTTTTGTCGGACACCAGCACGGTCGTCCGGCGCAGGGTAATCCGCCCGGACAAGTCCAGCGGCAGGCCCGGCGGCGGCTTCGCGCCGAGCTTTGCGACAGAGACATCGGCGTCAGCCCGGCCGGTCGTAATCCGGGCCTGCGGGAAGGCCTTGAAGTAGTCGGTCCAGTACGCTGCATCGGCGTTGATGGCGGCAACGCGGCCCTGAAACCGCCCGGCAAACTGCCGGGATACGTCGCCGCTGACAGCCAGCGTGTTGAACCGGCCTGCGGTATTAGCGCCGCGCACGTCAAAGTAAATGTTGCGCTGCGGCTGAAAATCCACTGTTGCTTCCACGTTCGCCAGCGTGTTGGTCGCGGGCCGCTTGCCTCGGTCGGGGGCTTGGAAGTCTCGGAAGCGCAGAAAGCCGTTATGGACCAGGATGCGCCCGGAGAACGGCTTGGTTTTCTTTTTTTTGGTCGGCTTGAAGAAGTCGGAGAAGTTAAACTGTTTGTTGGAAAGCCGCTCAACCAGCAGTACCGGCTTCTCAATCGTCACATCGCCGATGGCGTGTGCTGCATTGCCGCTGTCAAAAATCAAAGAGTGCAGGTTATACGCAACGGTCACGCGCTTTGCGGTCAGCGACGCTTCGCCGTTCCCCACCGCGAACGTGGCTTTGTTGGACACAGCCAGGTTGCCGATCACGAGCGCTCCCGGCTTCAGGTCTGCACGGCCGATGCGGATTTCATGGCCGTACTGCCGGGTGAGTTCGGCTTCGGCGATGGGAATAAGATGGGCATGGAGGAGATGATACAGACGGTCGCAGTAAACGGTGGCGGAGACGGTCAGACACAGCAGGGGCAGGGCGGCGATCCCGCGCACGGCCCATCGCTGTTTGGTGGGCAGGCAGGGCGCGGCTTTTCGCAGGTGAGTGCGCCGCTGCTGCTGTCGTAAGCGTCGTTCATTCATGCAAGTTGATCATGAGGGTCACTCAGTCAGGCACCCGGCAATAAACTACCGGGTGCCGACCGTCCTGGCCGGACGCTCCTAAGTTTTGGCCGCAGCCTGCTTCGCCAGGAACATGTCGCTGAACTCTTTGGCGTTGTACGAGGACCGCACGAACGGCCCGGACGCGACAAACAGGAACCCTATTGCTTCGCCGATGGCTTTGTACTCGGCAAACACGTCCGGATGAACATACTCGACCACGTCCAGATAGTTCTTGCCCGGCTTCAAATACTGGCCGATCGTTACCGCGTCTACATCATGCGCTTTCAGGTCTTCCAGCAGTGCCGTGACTTCGTCTTTGGTTTCGCCGAGGCCGACCATGAACCCGCTTTTCGTGTAGATTTCGGGATCAGAGGCTTTCACATATTGCAGGAATTGCAGAGAACGCGCATAACGCGCCTGCGGGCGCACCTGCCGATACAAGCGCGGAACAGTTTCAATGTTGTGGTTGAAGACATGCGGCTTGGCATCCACGACGTTTTGGATGTTCGCTTTGTTCCCCAGGAAGTCGGGCGTCAGCACTTCCACAATCGTTTCTGGCAGCAATTTCTTGAGCCAGCCGATAGTCTCGGCGAAGTGCCGCGAGCCGCCGTCCGGCAGCTCATCCCGGTTCACGCTCGTCACGACCGTATGTTTCAGGCCCAATGCTGCTGCGCTTTCGGCAACTTTGCGGGGTTCTTCAGGATCGAGCGGCCCGCCTTTGCCGGTCTTGACCGCACAGAAGCGGCAGGCACGGGTGCAGGTGTCGCCGAGAATCATAAACGTCGCGGTCTTTTTGGACCAGCATTCGCCGAGATTCGGGCAGCGGGCTTCCTCGCAGACCGTGACCAGTCCGGCGCGTCGCATCAGTCCTTCGACTTCTTCAATTCCCTGCCGCTTCGGCAGCTTAATCGTCAGCCATTCGGGAATGCGCCGGTTCAGGACGCGCGGGCCGCTGCTGAGGGAGGACGCGGGCAGCGACGGCAGGACATCAAGTTGGATCAGTTCAGCCATAATTAGGTACTTTCTGCCCTTGATTATAGCGTTTTCGGGGGAGGAAAGTCAACGGAGGACCAAGAAGGGAAAAGGGCGAGGGAGTGAATTCCCTCGCCCATGCCTTCGATGCTGAGTAATCATTCGACGGTAATCTGGTGTTTGCCTCACCCCCGGAGGGGCTTTGTGCCCTGATAGCCCGGCCTTTTAAGGCCGGGAAACAGAGGCACGACGGCTTACCTTCCCCCGCGTCCGCCGCCATTGTCGTGCCCGCCGCCGCTGTCCGACCGACCGCCGCCGGATGATTGGGAGCGCCCACCGGATGATTGAGAACGCCCGCCGGACGACTGAGAGCCTCCGCCGGAGGTCTGGGAACGCCCGCCCTGGCTACGGGTCTCGGAGCGCCCGCCTGTTGGCCTGTTGTCGGAGCCGGAATTTTCGCGGTAACGATACCCGCGTGATCCGCCATATCCGCTCGGCTGGCTGTTGTTCCCGCCCAGCGAATTATTCTCGCGCGGCTGGTTGTTCTCGCGTGCAGTGTTGTCTTGGCGTGCAGTGTTGTCTTGGCGTGCAGTGTTGTCTTGGCGCGCAGTGTTGTCTTGACGCGGCTGTCTGTTGTCTATGATGCCGGGGTTCCCGCTGCGGAAGCCATCAGGCTGGCCGAAGCCCTGCCGGCCTTCCTGCGGATTCTGCCGCGATTGACCGCCGAATGCAGGCTGGGCACCGGAGCTTCGCTGGCCTCCGCCGGACTGGAATCCTGCCGATGCAGGAGCCGAGAAGCGCTGCGACGGGGCAAACCGGGCGACGCGCTGCGGCAGCGGGGCGCGGAAAACGGGGCGCTGTTCGGCAAAAGTGCTTGAACGGTCCCCCGGCAGAAACGATCTCGAAGCGGTCGCCGCCAGCAGGGTCGGATGGACCGATCCCGGTCCGGCCACCGGCGCGAAGCCAGCCCGCGGCGCACCCACCGACTGGCCCCGTGTGAAGAACGCCGCCCCGCCCGCCTGGGCATGATACTGCCCACGCCCGCCAAACTCCGCCGCGCTTGCCGTGGTCACGCCCGACGCCTTGCGGGCGTTGATCGGCACAAACCCGAAGTTGTGCGAGATGTTGCGGTTCACAACAGTGCTGTCAAAGTTCCGGCGGCCATAAACGTTCGTGACGTTGTTGACATACGTGATGCGGTTCACTGTGACATTGTTGAACGGGCGCGGCTCGCAGTAGAAATTGTTGTGCGGATAGTAGACCGCCGCACCGCCGATGGAAAAGAACGCCGACCAGTTGCCGCCACGGAAGCCAATGGCTAAAGTCGGCGGGTAACGCACCTCGCCGGGAGCCAAAGGTGCCCATGCGATGCCGCCGCCGTACTCGCTGAAGTGGACCACCGCCGGACACCAATACTGCCGGGCCGGGCCGGGAACCCAGCCCCAGCCGTAAGGCTCAGACACCCAGGTTCCATAGTGGTACGGTGCCCAGCCCCACGCTTCGTCAGCCACCCAGGTCCAGCCGAACGGCTCGACCCAGACCCAGTGGCCATGCTGGTAAGGCCGCCAATCGGCGTCGGTCTCGTGCGGGCACCAGACCTGTCCATACTTGGGGTCGTCATGCCAGGCACCATAGTCGTCCAGGTTGCCCGCGACCAGCGCAATATCCGACGGCAGCTTGTGATCACTTTCGGCATCAGCAAGCTGCTGATCCCGGTCATCGTTGAAGTGGTCCCAGCTATCTTCATCCGGCAGCGCATTGACATTGTAGGCAGAGGTCGCTTCGGCCAAATCAAGGTAATCCCCATTGGCAAGTGTCGTCTTCGTACCGTGTCCTTCGACCGTTGCTTTGCCGAGACGCACAGCCACTTCAACATTGCTGTCCACGCCGACCCGCACTTTCGCCGGCCCTTCGGACTTCACCGACACAAACGGCGTGTCAATCTGGTAAATGGACTCCGTGCCGCGCAGCTCCAAAGTGGACAGACCTTCCGAGAGGTTCAGCTCGGTAAACTCCCCGTTTTGGTCGCTGTAAAGCGTCTGCAATGTCGCCACTGCGCCGTTTCCCAGGCGCAGCAGGCTGCCGTCGTCAAACTGCACTTCCGCCCGTCCGCCGTTTGTTACCCACACCTGCGCCCCTTGCCGGATCGGCAGGTTGATGGAGGCCGGGGACCACGCCGCGCCGTCGCCTTCCCGCCAGGTCACGTTACCCTG
This sequence comes from Capsulimonadaceae bacterium, assembly GCA_965213825.1. Taxonomy (GTDB): domain Bacteria; phylum Armatimonadota; class Armatimonadia; order Armatimonadales; family Capsulimonadaceae; genus JANXMY01. The sequence continues at coordinate 141,949 of CBDCAE010000003.1, read as the reverse complement.
GACATAGGAAAACCGGGCCAGCCGGATCGGCCCTGCCCCGGCGGTCCCGCCTGGCGTTCCCGCCGCAGTCGTCCCAGTGGCTGCTCCCAGCGGTGTCGTTTCCCCAATCTGATATCCCGCCCACGCCGCTCCGGGCAGCAGCGCCAGCAAGGCGGTTCCTATCCAAACTGCTTTTCGCAGAGTCGTTCTCATCTCATGTGCCTTTCGTCTGAAATTCTTCTATAAAGATAGAGACGCAGACAGAGGAGAAAAGTTCCACTTCTTAGTTTGGCCGCTCAGGCAGAAGCAGCACTACAGAGGCGAAACGAACTCGTTCATCGGTGACGACGACAAAACGATCTACTAATTGATCTGCGTATTGTGCCGGCAGTCGTTCTAGAACGAGGATTTTGTTAGCGGCTCGCTCGTCACTCAATCGCAGGAAGACAATCCCGCGATGCGGACGCCTTTCTCGGTACACCTTCTCGCCAGAATCTTTGTCGTTGGCGATGAGTATCCAATCTTCCGCAAACGCTTTTCGGATGAGGACATCATCCTCAGCCCCACGCGCCTCTTCATGGGCCGAGAACACTTCGTACCCCTGCCCGCGAAGCCACTCCGCCGCGTTTGGCCCGGTACACTCATCCACAATGAAGCGCATCAAGCCGCCTCAGCCAGCGGCATAAAAGCTGTGTTCTCCAGAGTTTTGCTGGCGAACAAAAGACAGGCGGTTAAATCTTCCGGCACAAGGCCATCATATTCCGCTAAAATTTCTTCCTGCGTCGCGCCATGCCCCAGCAAGTTCAGAATATATTCTACGCTCAACCGTCTCCCCCGGATAGTCGGCTTCCCTGCCAAGATGCCAGGCCGCGAAACGATGCGGGCGAGCAAATTTTGATCAGTCATATTCTTCTCCTTGACGCTGCATCCGTTTCAGTTTGCTGCATCGAACTGCTTTCCGGCTGCCAATTCACTGTGCTGAAGAAACCGGGAGAACCGTATTCCCTGGCGCCGTCAAGTCGGTTGATGCGGTGATGCACCCACCGGTTATGGTATTTCCCGCCGCGTGACGCCCATTCCCGATAGGGAGTAGGCCAAATCCAGACTGCGAACGCGGAGGCTACGGCAAGCATGGAGAGAACAGCAAGCAGGGGACGACCATTGTGGGACTTATTCAGTATTTGAGACATCCGCGCGGCAATAGTCATGGCTGCTTCCTGCGTGCGATTATACCTACTGATCACGGTTTTACTTGAGGAGGTCGGCAATCCCAGCCACGTCCAGCGCCATTTGGGTGACTAACGCTTCCAAGCCGCTGAACTTCTGCTCATCGCGGACCTTTTCGCGGAAGTCCAGCGCGAATGTTTGGCCGTATAAATTGCCGCTGAAATCGTCCATGAGGAACGCTTCGACTTTGCGGCCTTCATCAGTGTCGGTGGTGGGGTTGGTGCCGACGCTTACGGCGGCGCGGACGGTTCGGCCCGATTCTAAACGGGCGTAGGCGGCGTACACACCATTGCCGGGCAGGAGCTGGCGCGGCTGGGTCAGGTGGAGATTGGCAGTTGGGTAGCCGAGCGTCCGGCCAAGCTGTTTGCCGTAGCCAATCGTGCCTTCGACGACGAACGGATGGCCGAGCAGGTCAAGCGCGGCGGGGAGAGCGCCGTCGGCGATCAGGCCGCGTATCTGGGTGGAGGAAACCCGGTGGCCGTGGATCAGAATCGGCGGCACAACTGTGACGGTAAAGCCGCACTTCGCCCCGGCCCCCAGCAAATCCGTGACGCTGCCCGCCCTCTTGCTGCCGTAGCGGAAGTCTGCGCCGACGAGGACATGCTTTGCGCCAAGACGGGTTTCTAAGATGTCGGACACAAAAGCATCCGGGGACAGCGCAGCAAAGTCTCGGTCGAACCGGACAACGGCGACGATCTCAATCCCGCCGCTGTAAGCGTCTATGAGTGCGGCTCTTTGAGTCAGCGACGCGATATACGGCGGCGACTGTCCGGGAGCAAACAGCTCGCCGGGATGGATGTCGAAAGTCAGCGCAATGGGCCTGAGACCCTGCGATTTGGCTTCCCGAACGGTTTGCTTTAAGATTTCCTGGTGGCCTCGGTGAACACCGTCAAAGACGCCGATGGCGACGACGGTGTTTTGCAGTGTTTCCGGGGCCTCTTGGAGCGGGTTGATGATACGCATGGCGAACTGGAAGAACGAGAGCGAACAGACACCAAGCCGAGATTGGCATGGTTTTTGCAGGATAGCACACATAAGTCCGCACGGTTCGCGGAAAGAACGACTCTCTTATGGCAATTTTACCCCAATCCATGCCCCCGCTGATGACAGGAGCAGCGCCGGCCCCGCGTCTTCGTCTGAACTTTTTGGACGGCCTGCGCGGCCTCGCGGCGCTGTACGTGATGCTCGCCCATGTGTTCTCCATCACAGCCTACGGTGATGATGGCAAAATCAGCACGTCTTTGCCGCCGGCCTTCGTGTGGGCAACGCGCGGGCTGTGCTTTCCGCACTACGCCGTCGCCGTGTTCATCGTGCTGTCGGGCTTCTGCCTGATGCTGCCGGTGGCTCGTGCCACAGACCGGAGCCTGCCTGGCGGGCTGCTCGGCTTCGCCAAAAGGCGGGCACGGCGCATCCTGCCGCCGTATTATGTCGCACTGACATTCGTGCTGGCGATTCTGTTCGCGTCCCACCGCTTGGTCAAGCACACAGGCGGCGGGGCGACCGACCTATCGGCGGCGGACATCGGCACGCACTTTCTGTTGATCCACAACCTATTTTCACGTTATACCATGCAGATTGACATCCCCATGTGGAGCGTGGCATGGGAGTGGCAGATTTACTTTTTCTTTGCGCTGCTGCTGCTGCCGGTCTGGCGGCGCTTCGGCAGTGTCTGGACCCTCGCGCTGGCATTTACACTTGGCTTCCTGCCGATGGCGCTCTTGCCGGCGGCATCGAATCTCAACTGGACTTCTCCCTGGTACCTGGGGCTGTTCGCCCTCGGTATGGCGGCGGCGGATGCTTTATGCTGCCCGAACAGCGGGCCGTTCCGACGGCTGCAAGACACCCGTTTCCTGTCCCTTTCTTCCGGCCTTCTCGCGGCCGGACTGGTAGTGCTGGCAACCGTGCAGCCGTCCTGGTTCAGCAGCTTTAACTGGCTGGGAGACCTCTATATCGGCCTCTTCGCCGCGCTGCTGATTTTGGCCTGCGCCCACCTGTCCAAGCCAAACTCGCTGAACATGGTTGTCCGGGGGCTGGAGTCCCGCCCCTTGATGACGCTCGGCGCGTTTTCCTACAGCCTGTATTTAGTCCATTTTCCCGTTCTTATCAAGATGCAGGACATCCTGCACAAGCACGGCGCGTCCCATCTGGCTCAGTTCTTCGCCCTGCTATGTGTCGGTGTGCCACTGTGTTTGGGACTGGCCTATCTATTTCATCTGGCCTTCGAGCGCCCGTTCATGCCGGGCCATCCCAAAACCGAGCGTCAGGCCGAGGCCGCCGCCCTGATCAGCCCCGCGCCATAGCGGACCCAAGCAGGACGAGGAGTTGAAAACGCCTCGCTAGGAAAGGCGTCTTCCAGACGGAAGACTGCAACGCTGATGCTCTTCTCTTCCGTCCGGCAGGACGCTTGACCTAGCGAGAAGTTTTTAACTCCTCGTCCTGCTCAAACGAACACCTTGAACGGGCGCAGGTGTTCCCCATCGGCTCGGCCCAGCGCAATCAGCTCCCCGAACTCATCCAGAACACAGGCGACTGTTTCCGGCGGCAGATTCGACGGCAGGGCACGGCCCGCTTTGATGTCGCTGCACTCGGCACCCAGAGCCGTCTGGGAAGGCCAGCTTTCGAGCGCCGCCGCCGAAGAAACCAGCAGGTCCGGCAGGTTCTCCTCGGTCAGCGCATCAAGCGGAGTAGCCGCCTCCACAGTAAACATACCAACCTGTGTGCGCCGCAGGGACTGCATATGGCCGCCGACTCCGAGCGCCGCACCGAGATCGGCGCAGAGCGTTCGAATATAGGTTCCTTTGCCGCAGGCGATATCGAGTGTCGCCGTAGCGATGGTGCCGGGCACAAAGTCTAACAGATCAATACGGTCAATGCGGATCGTGCGAGCCGTGCGCTCGACCGTGATCCCGGCGCGGGCCAGCTCGTAGAGGCGCTTACCTTCGTGGTGAACTGCCGAAACCATCGGCGGAGTTTGCTGAATATCGCCGGTAAAGCGCGGCAGCAGCGCGGCAAGTTCGATTTTGTTGATAGCCGACGCATCGGCTTCGGTCAAGACTTCCCCCGACGCATCCTCGGTCGTCGTCGTTTGCCCCAGCGCCAGCACGGCTCGGTATTCTTTGCCTTCGGCAGCCAGATAATCGGACAGACGGGTCGCCTGCCCCAAGCACACCAGCAGGACGCCGGTCGCGTCTGGGTCGAGTGTTCCCGCGTGGCCGACACGCTTTTGATGCGCCAGCCGCCGGACTCGTCCGACCACATCATGCGAGGTCATTCCGGCGGGCTTGTCTACGTTAAGAATACCGTTCATCAAATTCCCGCCGAATACGCTTCGTTTTGATAGCGCACTTCCACCGCTTCGCCGAACAATGCCGACAGATTGGCCGAAGTCAGCACGTTCTCGGTCGGCCCGTCGCGGAAGACCCGGCCAGCTTGCAGCAGCACGACGCGCCGGATTTCCGGCAGGATCTCTTCGGCATGATGCGTCACCAGAATGATCGTTTTCCCCGCCCGTGCAATCCCGCGCAGCGTCTCCAAAAACCGCCGCCGGGCGGACAAGTCCAACCCGGTCGTCGGCTCATCCAGCAGCAGCGCTTGCGGGTCCGGCGCAAGGGCGCGGGCAATGAGGATGCGCCGCGCCTCGCCCGCAGACATCTGGGCCATCGGCTTGCCCGCCAGAGGCTGGGCCTGCGCCAGCCGCAGCGCGGCGTCAGCCCGATGTTCCATCTCCGGCGTGACTTCATGGTGAGCAGCTAGGCCATGCCCGGCAAAAAAGCCCGACAGGACGGCTTCCCAGCCGGTCAGCGCACTGTCCGAGACAAACGCATGATGCACATCCGCCGAGACAATGCCCATTTGCCTGCGAAGCGCAAACACATCCCACCGTGCCTGGCCGAAGATGGTGACGCTCGGCTCCCCACTCGGCTTCGCCAAAGCGTAATGCTGCCGCGTGAGCAGCTTAATCAGCGACGATTTTCCAGACCCGTTCGGCCCAAAAATCGCGGTATGCTGGCCCGGCGCGATTTCCAGTGAAAGATCGTCCAAGACGCGCGTTCCGTTTTTGACTACGGTGGCCCCGTTGATTTTGAGCAGCGGCGGTTCGAGAAGAGGCATAAGGGAAGTATACCCGGCGAACCCACCCCGGTGCGAGCGCCGGGATGGGTTCCTATCCCAAAACCCCTACCACTTCCCGCGCCATCTGCCGCTCCTCGTCGGTAGGGATGACCCAGATCGAAACGGCGCTGCCCGCCGCGCTGATTGGCACCGCCTCTTTGCCGCTTGCGCTTTGATTGGCACCCGCGTCCAGCCGAACGCCCAGAAACTCCAAGCCCGCGCAGATACGCCCGCGCATGGACGGCGAGCGCTCCCCGATCCCGCCGGTGAACGCGACGGCATCCAGCCCGCCCAGCGCGGCGGCATACGCGCCGAGATATTTTCTCGCTCGGTACGCAAACAGCGAAAGCGAAAGCTCGGCCCGCACGTTCCCCTCCCCCGCCGCCTTTTCCAAGTCGCGCATATCGCTGCCGACGCCTGACACGCCGAGCAGGCCGCTCTGCTTGTTCAGCACGTCATCAAGCTGCTCCGGCGTCATCGCCTGCTCGCGCAGCAAATACAGCAGCAGACCGGGGTCCACATCGCCGGAGCGCGTTCCCATGACCAGCCCTTCCAGCGGCGTCATGCCCATGCTCGTGTCCACACTTTTGCCGTCTTGAAGAGCGCACATACTGGCCCCACTGCCGAGATGGCAGGTCACCAGCCGGGTTCCCTCGGCGTCTCTGCCCAAACACTCCAAAAGCCGCCCGGAGACATATTCATGCGACAGGCCGTGAAAACCGTACCGCCGCAGGCCAAAGCGCTCCGACAACTCACTCGGCAAAGCATAGGTATACGCGACTTCGGGCAAAGTCCGGTGAAACGCCGTATCAAAGCAAGCGACATTTGGGACACCCGGCAGCAGCTTCTGCGTCGCCACAATCAGCCCGATTTCGCCGGGATTGTGCAGCGGGTCCAGACCCTTTAGTGCTTTTAAGTCGTTCAGCATTTCCGGCGACACGCGAGTCGCCGCCATGAACTTGCTCCCGCCATGCACCAGCCGGTGCCCGACCGCATCAATGCCGAACGGCCGGCATTGGTCAACGGCTTTCGCGGCGGCGGCAGACAGCGCCGCATCGCCCACCCGCTCGGCCTCCCCTTCCGTCAGCACCGTTTCCGTGCCGGCGTCAATGCGGAACAAGCGAAACTTGAGGCTGGAGCTGCCGGCGTTCAGCGCTAAGATGTTCATAAAGTCTCCGGTTTCTGCGGGGAGAGCAGCGCGGCTTTTGCTCGCTTCTGCCGCCACTCGTAAACTCTGAGGGTAATCAGCAGCAGAACGGCACTGCACCCCGCCCAGTGAACCCCCTCTGCAATTTGTGTTTCATGCGGAAGCACCACCGACAAACGTGGCGACGGAAAGGCTAAATCAAATCCTGTAAAAGCAATAAAGAGGATGCCGGGAACCGTGACTAGCCAAATCCATTTCGGCCCTTTACGGCTGAAAGTGACAAGCAGAACGCAAATGATGATGCCCCAAAGAGCCATGAAAACGCCAAGTAGTGATAGCAACAGGTGGATCATATTTGTACCTCACGCTTGCAGTCAGAATACCCGCTAGTGCCTGTGAACTGTTCATACTCGCTTGGCGGAAATCAGCGTGTGCTTTGACGGGTATACTAAGGAGGTGACACTGGTGAAAATCTGCGGGATTACGACGGCGCGGGATGCGGACGCGGCGGTGGAGGCCGGGGCGGACCTTTTAGGGTTTCATGGCGATGAAAACAGCCTGCGGGTGATTGAGCCGATGGACTTTGCGGGCATTGCCGCGCGTTTGCCTGCACATATCAGGACGGTCGGGGTGTTCGACCGGACAACGGACTTTCGGTGGCGCATCGAAGGCCGCAACCTGCTCCGGCAGTTCGGGCAAATCCAGTATTACCAGGACAGTGTTTGGACCGACATTATCCGCGAAAACTGGGCGATGGAGAAAAAGATCAAAGCGTTTCATCTCGGCAGCGACCGGGATTTGCGGGCGATTGCAAACTTCAACGGCACCGTGCAGTCATATCTGCTCAATGTTCATACGAACGCCCCTGAAGGCTATGCGGACGCCGAGGCGTATGGGTGGGAATTGGTGCGGGAAACGCGGCAGTACGGCAAGAGGATTTTTTTGGCGGGGGGCCTGACCCCGGAGAATGTCGGCGCGGCCATCGCCCGCGCCCTGCCTTACGCCGTAGATGTGACAGTGGGGGTCGAGTCCGAGCCGGGCGTCAAAGACCCCGCCAAGATGAGAGCGTTCGTGCAGGCGGTGCGGGCAGCAGAGTAAGGAGTATCGGCAGTCGCCATTTTCTGTTGTCTCCTAGCGGACGCCCCAGCCGAGCGCTGTGCCGATTTGGTAGACGAGAAACGTAGTTCCCCACGCCAGCGCGGTCATATAGCCGGTCATAAAGAGCGGCCAGGTCCAGCCGTTGGTCTCGCGCTTGACGACGGCGACGGTTGATAAGCACTGCATCGCCAGCACGTAATAGATCATCACGCAGACGGCGATCAGCGGGGACAGGCCCGTGTCGGCCCGCAGCTTTTGCACCAAACTTTTATTGTCGCCTTCTTCGACCCCATGCAGTGTGCCTTCTGACGCCACGAAGACTTCGCGGGCGACAAACGACGAGACCAAACTAATGCCGATCTTCCAGTCGAAACCCAGGGGCCGGATGACCGGCTCTAAAGCCTGCCCGGCGTGGCCCGCGTAAGTCGCCGCCATGCGCTGCGCGGGGGGTGTATTGACAGGAGACTTGGGATAAGTAGACAGGAACCACAAGACAATAGACACCCAGAGAATGACCGTGCCGGCTTTTTTGATGAACAATCCCGCCCGTTCCAGCATCGCCATCAGCACCGTGCGCGGGTTCGGGGCATGATACGGCGGCATTTCCAGGAAAAAGACCGGCGCGGAGCCTTTCAAGAGAGTCTTCTTAAAAACCCAGGCCATGCCGAACGCAGCGAACGTCCCCAAAAAGTACATTGCCATCATCGTGAGGCCCGGAAGGGTGAAGATGCCCAGAACATGCCGGTTCGGGATAAACGCCGCGATCATCAGGGTGTAGACCGGGATGCGGGCCGAGCAGGACATCAGCGGGGCGACTAGAATGGTGACGAGGCGCGACTTACGGTCATCAATCGTCCGGGTCGCGAGAATGCCCGGAATGGCGCAGGCAAACGACGACAACAGCGGGATAAACGACTTGCCGTGCAGCCCGACTTTAGACATGATGCGGTCCATCAGAAACGCCGCGCGGGCCATATACCCGGTGTCTTCCAAGAGGGCAATGACGAAGAACAGCAGTAAAATCTGCGGCAGAAACGTCAGAGTCGTACCGACGCCCGCCAGGATGCCATTGACGAGCAAATCCCGCAGGTCGCCAGCCGGCAGGTGCGCCGAGACAAAGGCTTGCAGATCGGCGATGCCTGCCCCGATCCAGTTCATCGGAAACTGCGCCCAGGTGAAGATGCCCTGGAAGACAAACGCCATGACGGCAAAAAACAGCACATAGCCCCAGAACGGGTGCATGACCACCCGGTCAATCTTGTCAGTCATCGTCTCGGCGGCGCGGCGCGGCTTTTTGACTGTCTTCGCGGCCACCCGGCCTGCCCATGCATAGCGCGACTCGACCACGACGGCGGAGAAGTCGATGCCGAGACGCTTGAAGTTCGCCTTGTCGGCCTCTATGTGCTGCCAAATCACTGGAGACCAACGGCTGATCTCTTCCGGGCGCGGCCCCTCCGCCATCAGCAGGCCGACCGCTTCTTCATGGCTTTGGGCTGCTTTCGTGCCGTGCAGCGATTGGAGCATCTCCGACAGTTCGGCGACTTCAGCTTCGGCATCGGTGGGCAAAGCCCAATCCCGGCGCGGCGGCAGCGGCGTCTCGCCGAGCGCGGCAATCGCTTCCAGCCCGGAATCAAGACCCTGCTTTTTTGAGACTAACACGGCACGCACGGGAACGCCGAGCGCTTGTGAGAGCGCGTCGGTGTCAATAGTTTGGCCCGTTCGCGCGGCCACGTCGGTCATGGTCAGCAGAATCACCGTCGGCAGGCCGAGATCCAGAATCTGGGCGGTGAGGTAGAGATTGCGCTCCAAATTGGCAGCGTCCACAACATGAACAATGCCGTCGGGCTGGGCCACGTCCGTCCGGTGTCCCATGAGGACATCGCGGGCAATGGCTTCGTCGGGGGAGCGGGGCGTGAGGGAGTACAGACCGGGCAGATCAATCAGTGTCGCAAGGGAGCCGTCCGGGAGGCGGAGGCGGCCTTCTTTTTTCTCGACAGTGACACCGGGGTAGTTGCCGACTTTCTGGCGCAGGCCGGTCAGGGCGTTGAACACGGTCGTCTTGCCGCAGTTCGGATTGCCGACCAGGGCATACAGAGGGATGCGCGTCGGGCGCGTTTCAGGGGCAGGCGCAGGGGCCGCAGCCGCAGTCATGACTCGTTATCCAATTCCAAATCCTCGCCGAGTTCCACGTCTTCGTCTAGGTTGAACTCGGGCGGACAGCGGCGCATCAAGATCGCATCGGCCTCGCGCCGGCGCAGCGACAACTGATAGCCGCGCAGGCGGATTGTCAGCGGGTCACCGAGCGGGGCAATGCGCACAACCGTAATTTCCGTTCCCGGTGTGAAGCCCAGTTCCAGCAGGTGCGCCCGGTTCTCGCAGTCTGAGCCGAGCGAAAGCACATGACCGAACTCGCCCGGCGCCATCCGGCTCAGGGGCATTTCCCGGTGGCCGGTCTCGTCGGGCGCATACCCCGCCAGCGCGTCGGCACGGGCGGCGCAGCGGTTCGCGTCGCGGCAGTCACGCCAGCGGCAGAAAGCAGACTGCACGCAGTTAATTTTGTCCGGCATTACGGTTCGGCTCATTTCTTTAACCCCGACTAAATTGGTCGGAGTTTGTTAATTCCTATTATGGCACTAGACGCACCCAATGTCAACGGGTTCATTTCTTCGCGCTGACTTATTTTTCGCCGTCCTGCCCTTGACACGCCGCGCATCTTTAGGTATACTTCTTTTCGCCGCTAGACAAAATGCGCTCGTAGCTCAGTGGATTAGAGCACTTGGTTGCGGACCAAGAGGTCGCAGGTTCGAGCCCCGCCGGGCGCACTGATTTGGATAGAAGACGAAAAGCACTCCCCACGGAGTGCTTTTTTGTTTTTGTAACCCTTCGTCAATCTTCACTTGGTTAAAAAAGCGGAAAAGCGTGTATTCTAAGAGAGCGGCTGCTATTAAGCTGCCTTTTGAATTAGAAACGAGAAGAACCTCATGAACACCAAAGCATTCTTCGGCCTCGCGTCAGCCCTGACCATCGGCGTCTGCGCCCTTTCTGCACCAGTTGCGGTCCAGGCCAAGAACCCGATGGTCGGCGGCGCAGCGATGCTGCCGACGAAGAACATCGTTCAGAACGCCCTGAACTCGAAAGATCATACGACCCTTGTTGCCGCCGTGAAGGCTGCTGGCCTTGTGCCGACTTTGGAAGGGCCGGGACCGTTCACCGTGTTCGCCCCAACCAATGAAGCCTTCGCCAAGCTGCCCGCCGGCACGATCCCCACCCTGCTGAAGCCAGCAAACAAGGCGACTCTGGTGAAGATTTTGACTTACCATGTCGTCGCCGGCCGCTACACAGCGACCGAGCTTGTCGCCCTGGTCAAAAAGGGCCATGGCAAGGCTACCGTCAAGACGGTTCAGGGCGAATCGCTGACGGTCAAGCCCTACGGCAAGAGCTTGGAAATCGTGGACGCCAAAGGCGGCGTGTCTCATGTCACGATTGCCGATGTTATGCAGTCCAACGGCGTGATCCATGTTGTAGACACGGTTTTGATGCCCAAGTAGCTGAAGAGAGAGAACCCGGCGCTTCCCGCGCCGGGTTCTTTTTTTGTTCCGTTTGTCAGGCTAAAAGTGCGGGTAACACGTTTTTGGAAACGCGGGACCGCAAGACCTTCCCCGCTGAAAGGAACACTCTATGAACATTTGCAAGACACTGGCTGGCTTCGGGCTAGCCGCCGCTGCTCTGGCCCTACTGGCGTCCATTCCCGCCCGCGCTCAGTACGCCCATCCGATTCGTACGCAGCGCCATCAGGCCGCGCGTTTGGACCGGCAGGCCGCTCATGCCGCCTACAACGGCAACTACCGACGCGCCGCCCGCCTGCGCCACCATGCCGCCCACCTGCGGACTGCCGCCCGGCACGGCTACTAGACCCAAACAAAAAGCGCCGGGAAGCCAATTGGCTTCCCGGCGCTTTTTGTTTGTCTTAGATTTTGCTTGTCCTAAAGCAGCGGCGGTACTTCGGAGGTCGTCGGGACGACCAGTACGGAGACTTTGCCGTTCGTCAAGGCGTCTTTAACCGACGGCGTGATTTCTTCCGGGTTCTCCACCCGCTTTGCCTCGCAGCCAAAGCCCTGCGCCAGCGTCACCAAATCCAGCCCCGGCAAGTCCAAGCCCGGCACATCCGGCGTTTTTCCAAACTCGGCGAACGATTTCAGGATGGCATACTCAGTGTTCTGCGGAATAATCACCACAAGCGGCAATTTCTGCTGAACGGCGGTCCAGAGTGACTGCACCGAGTACAAAAACGAGCCGTCGCCGATGACCGCGATGACCGGGCGGCTGCGGCCCGTCTCCCGCTCCGCCAGCGCAATCCCGACCGACGCCGGGAGTCCGAAGCCGAGGCCGCCCGACGCCATCGAGAAGTACGATGCCGGATAGATCGCCGGCAGACGAGCATGGAACGGCTTCATGTTCGACGGCGATTCCTGCACCAATACGGCCTGATCGGGTTTTGCGGCGGCCAGCGCGTAAAATAAGTAGTCCGGCGTGACGGGTGTCCTGGCCTCCGGCACCGGCTGCTTCGGCATCGGCGGCGGCAAGGGCCGCTCTGATTGAGAGACCATCTCGGCAAGAGACGACAGGGCCAGCGCAGAGTCGCCCAAGATCGAGTCACCAACCGGGGCGCGGGCGGCTTCACTGGGGTCGTCGGTGATATGGATCAAGTGCAGGCCATTCGGCAGGTACTCGCCCGGCACATACGGGTAGTAGCGGAAGACAGGTGCGCCGACCACCAGCACGACATCATGCCCAGCCAGCTTTTCGGACAGCGGCTTGATCGCAAACGGCAGCGCTCCCATAAACTGCGGGTGACTTTCTGGAAAGCCCGCTCGCTCGGCGGCAGGCGCGGCATAGACCGGTGCCCGCAGCTTTTCGGCCAGCAGGACAGCGGCGTCCCAGCCCCTGCTGCGGTCCACACCCGGTCCGAAGAGCAGCGCCGGGTTCTTGGCGGACGACAGCGCCGATGCGGCTTCTTTTAAGAGATCGGGGTCGGGAGCCATGCGCGTGCTGATTTGACGTGTCGGCGTCTCGCGCTCGGCGGTCTTTTCCCAGTCATCCATCGGGATAGACAAAAAGACCGGCCCGGCAGGCGGCTGGAGCGCGGCGGCGTAGCCGCGCAGGAGGGCGGCGGGAACATCTTCCGCCCGCGTCGGCTCATAGCTCCACTTGACATACGGCTTCGGCAGCTCGACGGCGCTCGTGTTGGTCAGCCAGGGTTCCAAAAGCAGCATTTCGCGGGTCTGCTGGCCTGCGGTCACAATTAAAGGCGTCTTGTTGTGCCACGCCGTGATTAAGTTGCCCATTGCGTTGCCGACCCCCGGCGCGGTGTGCAGGTTGACGAACGCCGGGCGGCCTATTGCCTGTGCGTAGCCATCAGCCATCGCGACGACCGACGCTTCTTGAAGTCCCAGCACATAAGTGAAATCCTTGGGCATTTCAGTCAAAAACGGCTCTTCGGTCGAGCCGGGGTTTCCAAACACCGTGGTCAGCTTCAGCTCCCGCATCAGCCGAAAAGTTTCTTCGCGTATCGTTGTCATAATGGTTCTCGCTTCAGTCGCTCTTACCATGCCATGCCGGGATTGAAACACACAGTCTTTACGGGGGTATACTACGTTTATGCAAACCGATGACCCGCTCGGATTGATTTCGCTTGACCCGTGGCTTGCGCCGTTCGCTGACGCACTGCGGCATCGCCGCACCTATTACGAGCGCCTGCGGGCGGCGATGGATGAAACCGGCGGCCTCTTAGGCCCGATCAGCCGAGGCCATGAGTTTTTCGGGTTCACGCGCGGCGCGCAGAACGGGCAGTACGGGGTCTGGTATCGCGAATGGGCACCGGGGGCCTCGCAGCTTTCGCTGTTTGGGGACTTCAACGGCTGGGACAGAAGCAGCCATCCGCTGACGCGCGGCGAGTATGGGATTTGGAGCGCGTTCTTTCCAGACAGCGAGTACGCCGGGAGGCTAACCCACGGGAGCCTGGTCAAAGTCCATGTTCAGAGCCGCTTGGGTGGTCAGGACCGCATCCCGGCGTATGCCCGGCGCGTGGTCCAGAATGCCGAAACGAACGATTTCACGGCGCAGGTCTGGCTGCCGCCAGACGCATTTGAGTGGCAGCATTCGGTGCCGAAGCTCACCGGCGACCTCTGCATCTATGAAGCCCATGTCGGCATGGCGACCGAAGAAGGCCGGGTCGGGACATTCACGGAGTTTACTGAGAACGTCCTGCCGCGAATCGCGTCTCTCGGTTACAATGCCGTTCAGCTGATGGCCGTCATGGAGCATCCGTACTACGGCTCGTTCGGCTACCATGTTTCCTCTTTCTTCGCGGTCTCGTCGCGCTTCGGCACGCCCGAAGATTTGAAGGCGCTGATAGACGCGGCTCACAAGCTCGGCCTGCGTGTGCTACTCGACATTGTTCACTCCCATGCCGTCAAGAACGTCTTAGAGGGACTCAATCAGTTCGACGGCACGGATTTCCAGTATTTTCACGCGGGACCGCGCGGGGAGCATCCCGCCTGGGACTCACTCGTCTTCGACTACGCCAAGTACGAAGTCCAGAGGTTTCTCCTCAGCAATGTCCGGTTCTGGCTGGAAGAGTTTCGCTTCGACGGCTTGCGCTTCGACGGCGTCACCAGCATGCTGTATTGTGACCACGGCTTGAACCGCGTTTTTTCGGGTTATGAAGACTATTTCGGCGGCGGGATAGACGACGACGCGCTGGCCTATTTGTCGGCGGCAAATGATCTGGCGCGTTTAGTCTCGCCGAGCGTTGTCACCATTGCCGAAGACGTGTCCGGGATGCCGGGTCTCGCCCGGCCCGTGTCCGAAGGCGGCATCGGCTTCGACTACCGGCTTGCGATGGGCATCCCCGACTACTGGACTAAGCTCGTCAAAGAAGTCCCCGACGAAAACTGGAATCTAAGCGCCGTCTACCATGAGCTGCTGAACCGGCGGCCTGGCGAGAAACGGGTCGGCTACGTCGAAAGCCATGACCAAAGCTTGGTCGGCGACCAGACATTAGCGTTCCAGCTCATGGGCGCGGCGATGTACGACCATATGGGTCAGGGTGACACCAATGCCATCGTTGAGCGCGGCATTGCCCTTTTGAAGATGATCAGGCTCTTGACCTTCAGCCTTGCCGGGGAGGCCTGGCTATCATTTATCGGCAACGAGTTCGGCCACCCGGAATGGGTGGACTTCCCGCGCGAGGGCAACGGCTTTTCCTACCACTACGCCCGCCGTCAGTGGTCACTCGCCGACAACCCCGATTTGCGCTACGGCGGCCTCAATGCGTTTGACCGGGCCATGCTGAGTTTAGACGCCCCGTACAGTTTGCTTTCGGACCCGCTGATTGAGCAGCTTGCCCTGCACGAAGACACTAAGCAGCTTGCCTACCGGCGGGGGCCGCTCGTGTTCGCATTCAATTTCCACCCCACCCGCTCTTACCAAGACCTGCGCTTCCCAACGCCCGACGCCGCCGATTACCAGGTCATCCTGAACACCGACGACGCCGAGTTCAGCGGGCCGGGCCGGGGAACACCGGGTTTCATTTATCCGCGCCAGCCCGTGCCGATGTACGGGCGCGAGCAGAGCATCCAGATTTACCTGCCCAGCCGCAGCGCCCAGGTGCTGGCCCCGATTTTTCGGCAGGATGGCTTGTAAGGCTTCCGCATCTGGTCTGAAGACCAGGTCTTTTGAAGTGCGATTGTCTGCCTTCGCAGACATCAGAGTTGCACCGAGGCTGTTCTTCTCTTGTATCGGCTCTTCTGTCCGCGCAGGCGGACAATCGCACTTCAAAAGACCCGGATTTTCAATCCGGGTTCCTGTCCGTCTTCATTTCCCTCTCGGCGAAGCAGGAAAATACGCCGCACCTCCCGAAATAGCTGTCTATGAACCCCGTCTTTCCCGGCTGGTACGCCGACCCGGAGCTGCACATCTTTCAAGGCCGCTATTACCTCTATCCTACTTATTCCGCACCCTATGATGAGCAAACGCTCTTTAAAGTCTGGTCATCGGATGATCTTGTAAACTGGCGCAATGACGGCAAGATTTTGGACTTTGCTGATGTGCCGTGGAGTACCAATCGATGCGCGTGGGCGCCGTCGGTCATCGAGCGGCACAGCAAGTATTTCTTCTACTTCTCGGCGGGTGACGGGGCGGGCCTCGGCGTCGCCGTGGCCGACGATCCCACCGGGCCGTTTGCCGATGCTTTGGGCAGGCCGCTGGTGTCCGAGTACCCGCACGGCGCACAGCCGATTGATGCCCATGCGTTTTTGGATGACGACGAGCAGGCGTACCTCTACTTCGGCGGCTGGTCTCATGCCGTAGTCGCAAAGCTCGCGGGCGACATGGTCAGCTTTACGAGTGACTTTACCGAAATCACGCCCGACCATTATGTCGAAGGCCCGTTCATGCTGAAGCGCCGAGGCGTCTACTACTTCATGTGGTCCGAAGGCGGCTGGACCGACTCATCTTACGGCGTCGCCTATGCTAAGTCCGACTCCCCCGTCGGCCCGTTCGTCCGCACCGGCTCGGTCATGCAGAGCGATCCGAACGTCGGAAACGGTGCAGGCCATCACTCCGTCTTGAACATCCCCGGCACCGATGATTGGTACATCGCCTACCACCGCCGACCCGCTGACGAGACGAATATGCACCACCGCGTTACCTGCATTGACCGCCTGTATTTCGACAAGAACGGCGACATCGTGCCGATTGTAATCACGAATGAGGGAGTGGAGGCACGGCAATTATGAACTGGGAATATCTCGGAAAAGAAGCCCTGCCGCCGGGGACGTTTATGCCCAAAACAGTGGAAACCTGGCGGGCGCAGGTTCCCGGCGGCTGGATCATCCTGACCGTCATGCCGACGCAGAACGGCACGGCGAATGGAACGACGTTTTATCCCGATCCGCAGCATGAATGGGAAGCTGCCGCCCAGTAGAATACTAACGAGAAAGAACAAAAGATGCCTGAACTTGATACGATTAACCCGCAGCAGTGGGAAACAGTTGCGCCTCACTTTGCGGCCCTGGAAACGGAAGAATTGACCGCTGCCGGGGTCGGCGACTGGCTGACACGCTGGAGTGAGGTGGAAAAAACGCTCGGCGAGGCCGGCGCGAAAGCCGGGCGGGCGAAGTCGGAAGACACGACAAATGCTGAGGCCGAAGCAGCGTATCTGAACTTTGTCCAGCAAATTGTCCCCCAGTGGACCGTCGCCGCCCAGAAGCTGAAAACCAAGCTGCTGGCTGTCCCGGACTTCACGCCGGAGCCGGATCAGGTGCAGTTTCTGCGCCGCCTGCGAAATGACGCTGACTTGTTCCGGGAAGACAATGTCCCGATCCAAGCCCAGCTTCAAACGCTGGCGAATGACTACAGCAAGATCACCGGGACGATGACGGTGACGCTGAACGGCGAAGAGCTGACACTGCCGCAGGCCGAGCAGAGCGGCTTAAACAGCGACCGGGCCGTTCGGGAAGAAGGCTGGCGAGCCGTTCAAGACCGCTGGCTTCAGTCGCGCGGCGACTTGGACGCACTTTATTTGCAGATGCTGCCCCTGCGCCGTCAGCTTGCGAAGAATGCCGGGCTGACCGATTACCGGGCCTATATGTGGCGCAGCTTAAAGCGTTTTGATTACACCCCCGAAGACAGTTTGGCGTTCGGCGCAGCGATTGAAGCCGAAGTCGCGCCGCTGGCACGGCAGATTTTAGACGCCCGGCGGCAGTCGCTGGGAGTCGAGGCACTGCGCCCATGGGATTTAGACATTGACCCGACGGGTCAAGCCTCGCTGCGGCCTTTCGTCGATGTCGCCGAGCTGGAAGCCGTGACGGCCCGGATTTTCGGCAAAGTGGACCCAGTTTTGGGCGCAGACTTCGAGAAAATCCGGCACGGCTTCTTAGATCTCGATTCGCGCAAGGGCAAATCACCCGGCGGCTACTGCTCGTTCTTTCCGAAGACCGGCCTGCCGTACATCTTTATGAACGCGGTCGGCACCGACAGCGATGTCCGCACACTGCTCCACGAAGGCGGCCATGCCTTCCACGGGCTGGCGTCGAGCGCGACTCAGCCGCTGCTGTGGAACCGGGGCGCTCCGATGGAGTTCAATGAAGTGGCGTCGATGGCGATGGAACTGCTGGCTTTGCCCTACCTCAGTAAAGACAGCGGCGGGTTCTATACGGAAGAACAAGCCGTCCGCGCCCGCCGGGAGCAGCTTGAAAAGATCGTCTTGTTCCTGCCGTACATGGCGGTCGTAGACGGTTTCCAGCACTGGGTCTATGCCGACGCACCGGAAAACGTGACGGCTGCCGACATGGACGCGCAGTGGGGCACACTCTGGACACGCTTCATGGGCGGCGTCGACTGGTCGGGGCTGGATGCCGAGCGCGTTTCCGGCTGGCACCGCAAGCTGCACATTTTCACCGTGCCGTTTTATTATGTCGAGTACGGCCTGGCCCAATTAGGAGCGCTGCAAGTCTGGCGCAACGCGCTTACAGATCAGGCCGAGGCGGTCAAAAACTACCGGGCGGCGCTGGCGCTGGGCAACACACGCCCGCTGCCTGACCTCTACGCGGCGGCAGGCGCCCGCCTCGCGTTCGACCGAGAAACCGTCGGCGAGCTGGCGCAGCTTGTGGCGTCGCATCTGGCAGATTAAGGGCAAACGATAATGACACTCACCCTGGACATTCCCTCAGAAGTAGAAGGCAGACTTGCGGAAGCCGCGCGGCGTCAGGGAAAAACACCGGAGCAGTTAGCGGCGGAAACTTTGCGCGTGAGCTTTGCACCCCCGGAAACTTATCCGATGGCGCGGCAGCTTCTCGCCATGCCGGAAGCCGACCGAAACCGCATTCTCTCGGAAGCGGCGGCCCATGCCGCCCCGCGCTATGAGGCAGACCTCGCACTCCCGCCGGAGCAGCGTGAGCTGACCGCAATCAGTGCGATTGAGGACGACATCTACGAATATCGCAGGGCGATCTAAATAATGCTGCGGTCAATCCCGATGGCTCTTGTTGTCTTGCGGTTCCTCGCCGGACCGGCGCTCCTCTGGGCAGCGTTATCGCGGCAGGACAGAGGGTGGATTATTGGTCTGCTGGTGTCTGTCTTTCTCGCGGACGTTTTCGACGGCGTCATTGCACGACGGCTTCATGTCGTAACGGCGCAACTGAGAATTGCCGACAGCGCGGCGGACACCGGCTTTTACTTCTGTGTCGCCCTTGCCGTTTTGCTGCTTCATCGGGGGCTGTTATCTCCGTTTACGGTTCCTCTGCTGATTGTTCTGGCTCTGCTGGCAGTCAACTGGCTTGTCGCGATGATCAAATTTCAGCGAGCCATGAGCTTTCATGCTTATTCTTCGAAGTTGTGGGGGTTGTCGCTGTTTGCGGCGAGTGTTTCCCTTCTGGGATTTTCGTATGCAGGCATCTGGCTTTGGCTGGCGATTGTGGTCGGCATTCTTGGACATTTGGAAGGCTTTGCGATGGTGCTGATTCTGCCGCGCTGGGCGCATGATGTTTCCGGTATTCCCGCCGCGCTGCGCTTGCGGGCCGAGACAAGGGTAACTCCATGACGATCCAAGCCACAGCCGAACGCGCTGCCGATGTGCGGCTGGCCCTGCGGCTGACTTACCTCTCGCTTGGCTGGATGACTGTTGAAGGCGCGGCGTCGCTCTGGCTGGGAGCAAAATCGCACAGCCTGCTGCTGGAAGGGTTTGGCGCGGACAGCGTAATTGAGCTGTTCAGTGCGGGCGTTCTCTTGTGGCGGCTGCGAACCGAGGCATCCGGGCGGGCTGGCGCGGCAAGAATGGACACTGTGGAGAGGCAAGCGGCACGGCTGGTCGGCTACACGCTGTGTGTGCTGGCGGCGCTGGTCGCCGTGAACTCTTTTGTGGGAATTTTCGTTATACATAGTAGGGCGGACACGCGCGAAAGTGTTTGGGGCATTGGAATTGGGCTGACAGCGAAAATTGGGATGCCGGTTTTGGCCGGGTGGAAGCTCAAGGTTGCAGCCAAGCTTCAGTCCAGAGCGCT
This sequence comes from Capsulimonadaceae bacterium, assembly GCA_965213825.1. GTDB lineage: Bacteria > Armatimonadota > Armatimonadia > Armatimonadales > Capsulimonadaceae > JANXMY01. The sequence continues at coordinate 122,326 of CBDCAE010000003.1, read as the reverse complement.
CCGGGCGGATGCGATGGAAGCGATCACCTGCGGCTATCTGTCGGTGGTTTTGATGGTCGGGCTGGCTGTGACGCGTGTCCTACCGGGATGGTGGTGGCTGGACAGCGCAGCAGCATTGGTTTTGGTTCCATTTTTGATCAAAGAAGGCCGGGAAGCGGTGACGGGCGAGTGTTCTTGCGAGGAGTGAACAATGGCAGGGAGTAAGTATGCACATTGATTGGCAGCAAATTGGGGCGCTGGCGATTGTCGCCGGGGCGATGCTGGGGGTCGGACGGCGCTTGTGGGGCCAAATCGGCGCGTTCCGGGTAAAGCCGGGCAAGTCCGGCGGCAGCGGGTGTGACGGCTGCGCGAGCACTAAGACCGAAGGTAAAGCGCAGGCCGCGCCGGTCTTAGTGCAAATTCAAACCCGCCCGCCCGCGCATCTGCGGCGTCCTCCGGCGAAATGAGGGCAGCCGCGAAACGGGCTGTGCTTGGCCTGGCGGCGCTGTGTTTCGGTGCCGGCTGCTCACCTCGTTCCAGCCCGCTTCCACCCGCCGATACGGCGCAGTGGCAGATCGCGTTTCTGGTAACGCCGAAACAGCCGCGCCAGCTTGACCCGGCACAGTTTCAGGTGCAGTTGACGGACAGCAAGAACAAGCGGGTGTCGGGGGCGGCACTGACTGTCGAGCTTGCGATGCCGGCGATGGACATGGGCCGGAATGAAGTGACTCTCCACGAAGCGCCGCTGGGGACATACACCGGCACCGGACGGTTCACGATGCCGGGTGATTGGGAGGCGGCGGTGTCGGCGGACAAGGGCACGGCCCACTACTCTCAAACGTTTCCCGTTTCGGTCCGATAAGGGCCGGAGAAAATACCATGCACGATTTAGAACAAGAAGCGGCACAAGGCACGCTCGGCGGCGGCTGGCTCGGCACTTATGCCTATAAAGGCCGTCTGCAAGGCCAGCCGCCAGTGCGGTTTGAGGCAACTTTGACGGAGACCGGCGACGGCGGCGGCTTTGCCGGCACCATTTTAGATGACGGCGCGTTCGGCGAGGCAGTAGTGCGCGGTGAGCGGAGCGGGCAGGGAGTCCGGTTTTCTAAACTTTACAATGAGCGCAAGCTGCCACCGGTCTCCTATGAAGGCACGCTATCGGAAGACGGCCAAACGATGGCGGGGACCTGGCAGATTAACCGGACGGCTCACGGCGTTTGGGATGCCCGCCGGGCCTGGTCGGACCACGGCCTGTCGGCGGAAGACGAGACAGCGAAAGACGCCGAGGAAGTGTGGGAAATGCCGCGTGTCCGCGAAGTCGTGCGGCTGGGTTAGACAGATGCAGCCGCTGGACCCGGCACTGGAAGTGTTGGGCTACTATTGAGCAAAAGTGTCTCCGGCACTGAAGATCAGGTTTCGGTCGCCGGCATTTAGTCCCGCAGGGACTTTCTCCGAGTAGCCCGGCACTTCCAGTGCCGGGCATTTGTATCTATGATGCCTCTTCTCCATACTGCTTACACCCTCGCTTTTCTTCTCGGTCTCGCCAGCGGCTTTTCGCACTGCATCGGCATGTGCGGAATTTTTGTTGTCTCTTATGCCGGTGGGCAGGCGCGGGGCGCGGGGCGGCACGTTTTGTTCCACGGCGGGCGGCTGGCGGCGCTGATGCTGCTGGGGCTGGCGGGCGGAGCCATCGGTGTCCTTGGCCATCGGTGGGCGTCGGCGCAGAGCGCAGTCAGCCTCGTCGTCGGCACTGTTATGGTCGGTCTCGCGCTGGGGCTGGCGGGACTCATTCCGAAGTTCCGCCTGCCGGAGCCGGACGTTCTCGGCGCGGGCGGTGGGGTTTTGCGCCGAGCTTATCTGCGGGCGCTGCAATCCAAGCACGCGCTGAAGCCGCTGCTGGTCGGCGTCTTCGTCGGCTTTCTGCCGTGCGGCCTGACATACAACGCGCTCCTGCCGACATTCACCCAGCCCTCACCGCTGTTCGGGGCGCTGTTAATGCTCTCGTTCGGCCTGGGGACAATCCCCGGCCTGCTGGCTTTGGCCGTATTCGGAAACACGCTCTTCGGCGGCCTGCTGACCCGGCTGCCGTTCCGGGTCGCGATGACCCGCGTGTCCGCTTTCTGCCTGGCCGCCCTTGGTGCCGCGTTCCTGTGGCGCGGATGGACAGGGGTTTAGGCTGATGGAACTTTCCCCGCGCCTCATTTGTGCTTCCCTGTGACAGACACATTCAGAGGAGATACTCAAGATGACAAAGCAACTGATGACCGCCGCAGCGGTCGTTCTTTCTCTGGCGGCGGCTTCCGCTGGCATCGCTCAGACCTCAGCACAGCACAGCGCCATGATGAAGCATGACGCCATGATGAAGCATTCGGCCATGATGAAGCACGACGCGATGATGAAACATTCAACGATGAGCCACAGCGCCATGATGAAGCACGATGCCATGATGAAGCACGATGCCATGATGAAGCATGATGCGATGATGCATCATCCCGCCGCGCCCGCAGCCCCAGCGACCCCGTAAACGTTCCCCGTGTGCAAGCGCGAAGCGGCAGGCCATTCGGCCTGCCGCTTCTTCGGCTTTTCACAGACATTCCATTCACTCTCATGCTCCTGAAATGCGCGTTTCGCTTTGTCTTCGCAGAAAATCAGGTACAATGGGACCGGCATTAGTTGTTGCCGGCAGTACCCGTTTTAATGTATCTTCTTTAGATAACGCGAGGCCGTCATGCAACCAGCTTCCTCCACTCTGCCATTTTCGGCCATGCCCTCCGGCACGGTCACTTTTCTGTTCACGGACATTGAAGGCAACACCGCCCTCTGGGAAGCGCAGCCGGACGCCATGAGCGTGGCGCTGGCCCGCCATGATGCCCTGATGCGTGAGGCGATTGCGTCTCAAAACGGCTGCGTGTTCCGCACCGTCGGCGATGCGTTCTGCGCGGCCTTTGCCACCGCGCCGGAAGCACTGGCAGCCGGCATCGCCGCCCAGATCGGTTTGCATGCGGAGCGCGAAGAAGGCGCGGCCTCCTCGCCAGAAGGCTTGGCTCCTCTGAAAGTCCGCATGGGTCTGCATACCGGCGCGGTGGAAACCCGGGACGGCGACTATTACGGTCAGCCGCTGAACCGCGTGTCCCGCCTTATGGCCGCCGGACACGGTGGCCAAATTCTGCTGTCGGTCGCGTGCCAGGAGCTGACCCGCGACACTCTGCCCCCCTCGATCACGCTGCGCGATCTCGGACTGCATCGCTTAAAGGACCTGTCGCGCCCGGAGCAGGTCTTTCAAGTCGTTCACCCCGATCTGCCGACGGACTTCTCCCCCTTGCGCTCCCTGAACAACCCGGAGTACCCGAACAACCTGCCGCAGCAGGTGACCAGTTTTATCGGTCGGGAAGCCGAAGTCGCGCACATCAAAGCACTGCTGGGAAGCCACCGGATGCTGACGCTGGCCGGCGCAGGCGGTGCCGGCAAAACGCGGCTGGCGCTTCAAGCGGCGGCAGACCTGCTGGACGGCGTCCGCGACGGAGTCTGGCTGGTGGAGTTTGCGTCTCTCACCGACCCCGGCCTGGTCCCGCACAGCGTCGCGGAAGTGCTGGGAGTGCGTGAGGAGCCGGATCAGCCTATTGCGAAGACGCTGGTCAGCTCTCTCAGGGAGAAACACCTGCTGCTTGTTCTGGACAACTGCGAGCATGTTCTGGCCGCGTGCGCGTTTTTCGTGGCCGATCTGCTGCGTGCCTGCCCCGGCGTCGTGATCCTGGCGACAAGCCGCGAAGCCCTCGGCGTGGCGGGCGAGCAGACCTACCGTATCCCTTCCCTTTCGCTGCCGGACCCGAAGCGGACATACACTGTAGAAGCGCTCAGCCAGTATGAGGCGGTCCGCCTTTTTATTGACCGGGCCGGCCTCAGCCATCCGTCATTTGCCGTGACCAGTCAGAATGCGCCGGCCGTGGCCCAAATCTGCGCCCGGCTGGACGGCATCCCCCTGGCGATCGAGCTGGCGGCCGCCCGCGTCAAGGTCCTCAGCGCCGAGCAGATCGGGACACGCCTGGATGACCGCTTTCACCTGCTGACCGGCGGCAGCCGAACGTCTTTGCCCCGGCAGCAGACATTGAAAGCGGCGATTGACTGGAGCTATGATCTGCTGACGCCCAGCGAGAAGACCCTGCTGTGCCGCCTGTCCGTGTTTTCCGGCGGCTGGACGTTAGCCGCCGCCGAAGCTGTCTGCGCCGACGCTGGGAGTGACCCGCCGGAAAAGATTGACACGATGGACGTGCTGGACCTGCTGGCGGGCTTGGTAGACAAGTCGCTGGCCGTCTATGAAGACGGTGACCAGGGCCAGGACCGTTATCGTCTTTTAGAGACGGTGCGTCAGTACGGACGCGACCGCTTGGATGAAAGCGGCCGGGCGGACGAAGTGCAGGCGCGGCATCAGGCGTTCTTTCTGGCATTCGCGGAGAATGCCGAGATGCGGATGAACGGGCGGGAGCAGATGGTCTGGCTGGATCGTTTGGAGGCCGAGCATGACAACCTGCGCGGCGCTTTGGAATGGTGCCTGGGCGAAAAAGGCGCAGAGGGACAAGAAGCAAGAAGAGAAGCAAGCAAAGAAGCGAAAGTTGAAGCCGGGCTGCGGCTTTCGGGAGCGCTGGGATCGTTTTGGATTGGTCACGGCTATTATTCTCTCGGCTGGCGGTGGCTCAGCCGGGCGCTGGAACTGACGGCGGAATTGCCGGAAGCCGACCGGGAGAAGCTGTGCAGATGGCGCGGCAAAGCCTGTACGCTGGCCGCCGGCCTTGCGTCGGAACAAAGAAATATCAGCGCTGCCGAGGCGCTGTTCGAGCAGGCGGCGGCGGTGGCGCGGGCCGCAAACGAGACACTCACGCTGGCCTATGCGCTTCGAGGCGTCGGCGGGTGCAAAATGTCCCAAAAGACACCGGACAAGGGGGCGATCCGGGCGTTGTTCGAGGAAAGCCTGCTGCTGTTCCGGCAAGAAGAGGACGCGCGGGGAATCGCATTTTCGCTGCGGAACTTGGGCGATCTAGCGTATTCTGACGGCAATTACCCTTCCGCCTGCAATTACTATGCCGAAAGCTTGATGCTCGCGCGTCAGCAGGGCGATCAGCATGGGATTGCAGGCTCGCTGCTCAGCGTTGGGAGAGTTTCCTACGCGCAGGGCGACCTCAGCGCGGCTTGGAATTTCCCCCAAGAGTCGCTGCCGATCTCCCGGCAGATCGGAGACCAGGGCGCTGTCGTCGGCACTCTCATTCACCTCAGCCGGACGGCCTTTGCCCAGGGCGACTTGGACAGGGCTAAGCCTTTGCTGGAAGAAGCGCTGCTGGTCGCCCAGCAGCTTGGGCTGCTGGAAGACGCCGCGTCCGCGCTGGCCGGTCTCGGCCGGGTAAGCGCGGGGCAGGGAGATGATCGCACGGCCTGGACGCGGTACGCGGAAAGCCTCAATCTGCGGCGACAGACCGGCAACGCGCCGGCGAGCGCATCCAGTTTAGAGGATTTTGCGGAACTCGCGCACAGCCGGCGCCAGTTTCACCGGGCGGCCCTCCTGCGCGGCGCAGCGCAGGCGGTCCGGCAGGATTGCGCCGTGCCGCTTGTCCCCGTTGAGCAGGCGGAACAAGCCAGGCAGATGGCCTCGGTTCGAGACGCACTGGGAGAAGAAGTCTTTGCGCCGGCCTTCGCGGCAGGCCAGGCAATGACGCTGGACGCCGCCCTGCGCTTTGCGCTGACAGAGGGCGGCGACATCTAGAAGTACGGCTTTTCTCGGCAAGTCGGGTATACTTTCTCGACAAGACTGAAGGAAACACGCATTGAAAGAAAGCAAACTGACCTCCGAAGAGCGGCGGGACGCGATTGTGGCGGCGGCGGACGACAAAAAAGCGAATTATATCACCGCGCTCGACCTGCGCGGCAAGACCCTCATCGCCGACTTCTTTATCATCTGTTCGGGAACGTCCAACATCCATATCCGCTCCATTGCCGATGGCGTCATGGAGTCGATGGAGAAGCAGGGCATCCGGCAGCGGCGCATTGAAGGCTACTCGGAAGCGACCTGGGTGCTGCTCGACTACGGCGACGCGATTGTCCATGTCATGTCCGAAGAACAGCGCTCGTTCTACGGCCTCGAAAAGCTCTGGACCGGACAAGCCCCGCCGGAGCGCGAGCCGGACCGGCTGGAAGGCATGGGCATCGGCGAGTTTGAGGAAGACGAGATGGACGACGAGTACGATGACGAAGGCGATGAATTGGATGAGGAAGAAGACTCGGAAGACGAGGAGATGGAAGACGCCGCTGTAGACGAGCCGAAGCCGGGCACGATTGAGGCGGAGAATAAAATCGAGGCGGAGAAGACGCATGGACACGCCGCCTAACCGTCCGCGTCCAATCCTGCCTTCGGTGCGCCCGGCACGCGACTATGCGGCGGAAGAAGAGTATAACCGGCGGGTGACGGCGGCGAATATCCAGTTCCGGCGCGGGCTGGTCTCCGAGGCGGAAACTGCGGCAAAGGCGCTGTTGGCCGAGAAACCCCAAGACGCTGCCGTGTCCGAGCTGCTCGGCGACATCGCCGAAACGCGCAGGGATTGGGACACGGCGATTGCGTCCTACCAGGCCGCGCTGTCCGCCGAGCCGGGCCGGGCGACCGCCGAGGCCAAGATCGGAAAAGCGGTCTTGCGCCGGGCGGAGCAGGAGCGGCAGAAAACACTCGGCGTCGCCTACGCCGCGACCGACGCTTCTTTAATGCGCCGCTCCGGCGGGGAGCGCAGCGGGTGGCTTGTGATTGCCGGCTCGGCGATCTGTCCCGGTTTGGGGCAGATCGTGCAGGGCCAGACGATCAAGGGCGGAGTGCTTGTTGGAGTTTTCCTGCTGGGCGTCGTACTGCTGACCCAGGTACACGGCACAGGCCATGGGTACTTTACCCCTGCCTTCTGGACCGTGCTGGTCATCTTAGCCGCCGACTGGATTTATGCAGTCAGCGATGCGTCGGCGACCCGCTAAGCCTCTTCCGGCGGCTTCTTCTTAAAGATATCACGCAGGGAATGCCCAGGATTGAGGTGTGGGGCTGAAATCTTGGGCTAAGGCCTTACTAGGGTGATGGGCGCTCCGCGCCGGCTGCCCTATGGACAGAAGATGCTGACAGTGGGGTTATCTTTTGTCCGCAGGACAACCAGCCGAAGGCTCCTCAGCCCTGGATTTCAATCCTGGGTTTTCCAAATCTCCTGAAACCTTTTCCCAATTTTTCACTCTGAGAGTGTAGACAACCACAGGAGAACAGAGCATGTTTTTATTGAAGCGCCGCCATGCCGCGCCCATTCTGCTGGGGCTGGGCGGCGTGCTGGCCGCGCTATCCGCCGGCTGCGGCAGCAGCAGCAACACGTCGGCAACGGCCCGGATTCGCGGGGCGGATTTTTCCGTCAATGGTGCCACAACGGGGGTTCTGGTCAACTTAACCGCCGTCGGCGGCGACCTCTCGTTCGGCCAGGCCAGCTCGTACAACTATGTGGGACAAGGCGTGTCCACATTTAGCTTTACATCTTCCGGCACTGCCGCAACCACGACGATTGCCGGAACGGCGACCGGCATCCTGTTCCCCCCAAACCCCCAGCTCCAGCTCAACAACGGCTCGCATTACACGGCGTATCTGATTGGCCGTGTGGATGTCCAGCCGCTGGCACCTGCGAAGACCGATCCGCGCTTTTTGCAGACGGTCGTGACTGGGGACAGAGGCGCAGCGGCAAGCTATACATCCAGCACGACCGCTTACACGGATCCGCCGTCGGGCCAGGCGAACATCCGCATTCTGAACGCGGCGCCCGATGCCGGGCTAGTGGATGTCCTCATCGGCGGTAAAGTCGTGTTTCCAGCCGTAGCCTATCCGTTGATCCCGGCAGGAATTGCCGAGCCGGGAGGAACTGCCGGGCAGATCGCTCCTGCCGCGGTCCCGGTTACCCCCTATGTCGCCCTGACGTCGGGAACGCTATCGGTCCAGGTCAACGCCGCCGGCAGCTCGACCGTTCTGGTCCCAGCGACGAACATCTCCGTCGGCAGCGGCGGCATATACACGGTGGTTGTCACGGAGACGGCCATCACGCCGACCTATGGCTTGAGTATGGAAAGCGACGATTAAAGGCAAAAATCCAGGGAGCGAACTCCCTGGCTTTTTCATCTTCTACCCGCGCCGCGTGATACGCTGAGACGCTACCAACTGTGCCGCCGGGCCGTAGAGGACGAGGCGGGCACCGCCGAGACGGTTTGGGTTGACCATCGCCGCTTCGGCACGCGGCACAGCGACAGTGTCCGGGTTGCCGTCACTGACATACGGGCGCAGGCGGCCCGTGGTCATTTCCTTGAGGGCGTGTTCGATCCAGCCGGGACCGGACCCGACACGGGTGACTTTATCGGGGTTGAACGCGCGGTCTACCCAGGAATGACTCGGCCCGCCCCAGGCCATGAGAATACAGCGGTTGTGGTAGGAGACCTGACCGAGGGTGCCGCGCAGCAGCGTGTTCCAGAGGGCGTGATTTTTCGGGGCCGCGCCGCCGGGCAGGGCCATCGTATCCATGGTTGCGCCGGGCGCACGCTTTTGGACATACTCCTGGCACTCGGCCATTTCCCAGCACAGCTCCGTCTTTGAGAGGTGCGTCATCATGCGGTGCGTCGTCGTGTGGTTCGCGACTTCAAAGCCGTCGGCAACCAGCGTTCTCAGCTTCAGCGTTTCCTTGCCGGGCTGCCAGAACGGAACCGGGTTCCAGGCGGATTTCGGCAGGACGTAAAACGTTGCTTTCAGCGGCCAGTCTGTGTGCTTGGCGTGGAAGGCTTCCATGATTCCAACAGCGCAGTTCGGGTCAATTTTCCCATTCGGCAGGTAGTGGAATTGTGTTCCGCGAGCGTCGTCGAACGTTAGCACGACCGGGGTTTTGCCTGCGGGAACGTTCAAATGAGCGGAAAGAATGTCGCGCATGTTGACCGGATACCAATGGTCGGCTTCCATCAGCACGAGCTGGCTGCGGAACGTCTGCGGGGCGATGTTCAGGCCCTGCGAGTCGTAACGCGGCTTGCCGCCGTGCGCGGGTGCGCCGACGGAGTGGTACATCAGAATGGGGATATGCCCAGTCTCGTCTGCGTGCAGCGCGGCGAGCTGAATGGGGCTGAGGGCAGGCATTCGCCGGGCGCCAGCACGGCGCTGTACCGGGGCCACCGCGTGTGCCGTCGTCTGCGGCGTGTGCCGGGCAGCGGCGACGCCAGCAAATATCAGACCGGCGATGGCCACCGTCGGCACCGCCAGCTTCCAAAGATTGTTCGGCAGTAGGTAAGATGAAAGCATGATGGGACATTGTACCACAAGACAGGCGGACGCGCAAATTGAGATTTTCGGTTTTTGTTTACGCTGCCGCGCTTCTGTGCGCGGCATTTTTTTCGGCTCCCGTTAAGGCACGGGAAATCGTGCCGCTGACGCAGTGGAAGTTCGCCCCGTCGCCCGGACAGGTCGGCCCGGAACGCACGACATGTGACGACAGCCGCTGGCAGACAATCACGGTCCCGCATACCTGGAACTCGAAGACACAGACGCAGACCCACCGGACGGCCTGGTACCGAACACATTTTACTGTCGCAAATGCTGAGACCCGCAAAGAAATTTTCGCCTGCTTTGACGGTGCCGGCACGGCCGCCACCGTGTACGTCAACGGCATCAGTCTCGGCTCGCACCGAGGCGCGTACACACGGTTTCTGTTTGATGCCACTCGCGCCGTGCGCGTCGGTGACAATGTGCTGGCCGTGTGCTGCGACACTGATCCCGGCGATACCGACGACTGCCTGCCGCGCGGCGACGGCTACCAGCTTTACCATGTCCCCGGCGGCTTGTACCGGCGGGCGTATCTGCTGGAAACGGCTCCCGTTCACATTGACCCCACCGACTGCGCCGCGTCCGGCGTCTTTCTGACACCCACCTTTCTGTCGCCGGCGGCGGTCAGCACCGGCAGCGCTGCTTTGGATATCAAGACGCTGGTGCGTAACGACGGCCCGCATCCGGCACTTGTGATGGTGATAAGCATTGTCCGAGACCAGAACGGCAGCCCAGTTGCCGTTCTCTCCGGCCAAATTCTGCTGCCCGCCCGGACACGCGGCACCGTCAGCCGCCAAGCGCAGATAGCGCAGCCGCATCTCTGGGGTCCTTCTGACCCATACCTCTACACAGTCACGACAACGACTTCGGCCGGCGGCGCAGTCACCGACACGGTCACGGAGCGCACCGGCTTCCGCTTTTTCCAAATGACACCAAATGGGTTCTTTCTGAACGGCGTCCTGACGCCGCTGCGCGGGGTTGCCAAACACCAGGAAACCGAGGAACACGGCAGCGCCGTCACCGACGCCGACCTGCGGCGGGACTGGGACGACCTGCGCGATTTGGGCGTCAATTTCGTGCGCCTGGCGCATTATCCCCATGCTAAACTAGAATATGACCTCGCGGACGAGCGCGGGATTGTGGTCTGGGCCGAGAACGGCCATTCCAATCCCGCCCCACCGACCGAAACAGGCCGGCAGATCACGCGCGAGATGGTCCGGCAGAACTACAATCACCCGTCCATCTGCTTTTGGAGTATCGGCAACGAGGCCATTCAAACGCTCGCCGACATCGGAACGCTGGCAGACTATGCTGGGGTCGCGCGGGCCGAAGACCCATCCCGACTGATTACCTATGCCAGCAGCACAGCCTTTTGCCAGTCGTATGCGCTGGACTTTGTCGCCGTCAACCGCTACAACGGCTGGTACGGCGGGACTATCGCCGGGTTCGATGCTCAGGCAGCCTACTATCACAACATCTCGGAGACCGGCGCGGGCGGGGTGATTTCAGTGCATAGCGCGGCAGAGCGTCCGGCCCACAGCGTCAACAGATACGAGCCGGAAGAATACCAGCAGGAAGTCGCCGAAAGCCGGTGCGAGACGGTCTTCCGAACGCTCAGCGATCAAATCCCGCTGTTTACCTGGTGGACGTTTCGAGACTTCAGCGATCCGCGCTACAAAGGGGTCAACTCGAAGGGAATGGAGACATTCGGCGGCTTCCGCAAGGACATCTGGTACTTATATCAGTCGTTCTTGAAGCCCCAGACGCCAGTAGTACATCTGTGTGGCAAATCCTGGTTCCTGCGCCGCGCCCTGCCGCCGCAGACCTACAGCGTGAAAGCCTATTCCAATGCACCGTCACTGACGCTGACCGTCAACGGGAAAGTTGTCGGAATGCAGTTCAACGGCGCATATATGCTGCCGAACGGGACGCAATCCGACAACGTGTTTGCCTGGGACGACGCGCTGACGCCGGGGCGCAATGTGGTCACGGTCAGCGACGGCGCGGGCCATTCCGATACTGCAGTGATTTATACCGAACATGGCGAAGAAGACGGCCTGGTGCGGAGCTTGCAATCCAGCGATCCCGGCAACCCGGCCTACTTTATCGCTGCACCGATTAAAGCCGAGCAGCCATTTTACGACAACTTCGACGGGACCGGCGACAACACGTTCCAGGCCATTCCGGCGCCTTTAGAGGGCGCGGAGTGGATCACATTCAGCCGCCCGCCCGAAGCCTCAGCGCAAGCAGCGCTCTCGTTTGCATTGGCCCCCGGCGGCGGGCAGACCGATGTGTTCCTGATGCTGACGGCGATTTCACGGCCACTTTCGATCCCGCCCGGATGGACCGACACGGGCGTCACCGGAACATGGCGCGACAACGCGCTGAACCTGGTTCCCTACGCCCTATACCGGCGCACGTTTGCCGCCGGAGAAGCCGTACTGGTCCCGCCGATTGCGGCGGATTATGTGGTTCTGCTGAAGCCTCACGCGGTCGTGTCAGGCGCGGAGCCATACAGGAAGCGAGCGGCGACAAAGGCGCAGATCGCCAGGGCCAGCGCCAGAATGCCGTGCTTTGTGTGCGGGGATGTGACTCCCGCTTCGTGGCCCGGCAGGAAGCCGGGCAGGTTCCCGGCGGGCGTGATAAAGTAGAGGACGGCGGCAGCCAGAAGCAGGACGCCGATCAAAATCGCCACTCCGGCGGTCAGTTGTTTCGTTTGCAAATGCGTGTGTCTCCTTGACAGGGGATGATAAAGCCAAGCCCTGCGCCTAGTTCGTGCCCCCGCCCCCAATTTCCTGCCTGCTTCCGTGCCGGTTGTTGGTCCTGCTGTGTAAATCTTGAACCATGCCTTGAAAAGCATGGTTCTTCTGTTTGTAGAATAATCCCTCCCTGCTTCTTTATGGAAACCGCAGATTGGCATGATATTTGCTGTATAATAAAGGAAGCAAGGGTGCGCTTTTATTTATTGCGTTGTCATATCTTTGAGTCATAGATTTTTAGCGGTCGGCATTAGGAATGCAAGCGAGGGAGAAAACTATGGATTCACGGATGAAAGTAGCAATTGTTCACGATTATTTAACCCAGGCCGGCGGGGCCGAGCGGGTCGCCGCGACTTTGCACCGGCTGTTCCCAGAGTCGCTGCTTTACACGTCGGTGTATGACCCCAAAGCGACACTTTCTTACTTTGACAACGTCACGGTTGCGACCTCATTTTTGCAGCGCTGGCCCCTGTCGTCGCAGCGGATGCACAAGTTCGCCCTGCCGCTGTACCCGACGGCGTTTGAGCATTTCGACCTCAGCACCTATGATCTGGTCATCAGCTCTTCTTCCTCGTTCGCCAAAGGCGTAATCACGCCGCCGCACACCTGCCATGTCTGCTACTGCCACACGCCGGCCCGGTTTGCCTGGCGTCAGCACGAGTATCTATCCCAAAGCCGGCGCGGACGGCTGGCGTCCCTGCTGCTGCGAAACATGCTGGGGCGGCTGCGGTCATGGGACATTGAAAGCGCCCAGCGGCCTGATTACTATGTCGCGAACTCCTACAACGTCGCTCAGCGCATCCGCAAGTACTACCGGCGGGATGTCGCCGCCGTCATCCCGCCGCCGATTGACACCGCTTTGTATGCTCCGGCCCCGCCGTCTGAAGTCGGCTCGCACTTTCTGATCGTCTCGCGGCTCGTCGGCTACAAGCGGATTGACCTTGCGGTTCATGCCTGCAACCAGCTTCAAATCCCCCTGCGGATTGTCGGGACCGGGCCGGACCTTGCGGGCCTGAAGCGCATCGCGGGGCCGACAATCCAGTTTTTGGGCCGGCTGTCCGACGCCGAAGTAGCACAAGAATTCGCCCGTTGCAAGGCACTGATTTTCCCCGGCGAAGAGGATTTCGGCATGACGCCGCTGGAGTGCATGGCAAGCGGCCGCCCAGTGGTGGCATTCGCCGCCGGCGGCGCTTTGGAAACGGTCGTGGACGGCGAGACCGGGGTTCTCTTTCATGCCCAAACGCCGGAGTGTCTGGCGGCGGCGCTTCAATCGGTGTCAACGGTTGACTGGGCACCGGAGGCTTTGCAAAAGTACGCCTCCCAGTTTGGGGTCCAAGTGTTTGAGAGCCGCATGATGCGCTTTTTAGAAGGCGCGGTCGAGCAGCATCAAGCCCGCCTCCGAAGCGGCTACGGCATCGGCCCATCGGCGGGCAGTCCGCCCGGAATGTTCGGCGGCTACGAAGATTTGCTTTCCTCGTTTGTGCGGGTGAGCAAGTAATCCCTTCCGCCTTGCTTCGCCGGGTTCCTATAGCCCTGTTCCCGATGTCCCGTTATAGAGAATGACCGGCGGATCGGGAGTGCCGGCGGCCTTGCGGGCGGCATGACGGCGGCGCAGGTCATCCAAGAGACCCGGCACGGCCTGGGGCGGCGTTGCGGGGCTGGAAAACGCGGTCGCAAACGTCGTCCAGAACTGGTCTATGTTGTGCGAGAGGTCAAAGACCATGACTCCCTGCGTGGACGCCAGCGCCCCCTGCAAGGCGTTCAAGAGCTGCTCCGGGTGACCGTTGTAGTTCGAGAGCGCGATGCCCGCGTAGACAAACGTCTGATCGTTGACGGCACGGTTCGAGAACTGCCCGGCAGCCTCGACGCTTTCCCCGGCACTTCTCCCCTGGCCCTGGGCATCGGCAATGGTTCCCGGTCCGTAGTAACAGCCGGTCGTCATCCAGTCGGTCAATCCCGCGAAGCCTGTCTTCTGGTAACTCGGTGTCAGGAACCGCAGCCCGGCGGAAAAGTCGTCGGCGGCCCAGTTGGAGCCGAGCTGAGGATAATCGGGGTACCAGGACCCCGCGTAGACGCTGACCGTCGCCGCAGGCCGGATGGCTTTGACGGTCGCAGACGCCGAAGCCAGCCAGTTCCGAATGGTCAGTGTGCGGAAGACGTTCCAGGCATCATAGTCCGGGCCGGGAATGAGCCGCTTGGTCAGCGATGGGTAAGCGACCGTGTACGTCAGCACATCGTCGGGCCACTTGACGGGATGCCCCATAAACGCCTCAAACTGAGCATGGGTGATCGGGCTGAAATCAGCATTTGTCCCCGCGTAGCGCAGGCGGTCGTCAAAGATCACGCCGTCCACACCGTAGCCACGCACGATTTCCGCCACCATGCTCAGAATGCGTGTCTGCACCGCCGGGTCGTTCGGGTTCATCATCAGCGGCACCTGCTGCTCCGGGCGCTGGCTGATCGGGACAAACTGCGAGTTGGTCAGCAGCGAAAGCTGCGCTCCCAGCGCCGCATACGACCGCAGCCAGTCCCCCGCCGGGCCGCCGCCGGTGAGGACGCTCCCGCCGGGCGGCACCGACAGCGACAGTGCCGGCAGGACTGCGCCGTCGGCAACCGCCACCACCCGCATATTCCCATCTAAGACTGCCGCCAGCGTCCCCGGCGCGGCTTTCAGATTGGCCGCGTCGGTGACGAGCGTAATCTGGCCGGGCAGACGCGCAGGCAGGTTCGCCCGGTCGGAAAGCGCGTAAGGAGTCGCGCCGGACGCGCTTGACATGAGGCTCAAAGATGGCTCGCAGAGCGTCGTCTGCCACTCCGGGTGGTTGTAGCCAGGGCCATATTTGACGTCCCGGTGGCCCTCACTGAAGACGTTCATACTCGTGACGATTTGCAGGCCGTTCGCGTGCGCCTGTGCGACCATGACCGCCAGCGGATCGAAGTTTGCAGGCAGCGCCTTCCCACCGAGCCAGGACGTCAGCTTCGGCGCGAACTTGCTGGGATACAGCGTGTACCCGACAATCGGCTTGACATCAAAGACAATCGTGTTAAAGCCCGCTTTTTTGATCTGCGCCGTCAGCGCCACGATCTTGTCTGCCGTGTTGACCCGGTTCAGGTTCGCCGTACCGTCGATCCAAATAATCCGGGCCTGCAAGCCCCGGTCGCGGGTCATCTGCTGGGCCAGACCCACTGCATCGTCAGTGTCGTCAAACACCGCCGGTGGCAGAGACTTCAGCGGCACATAGGCAGGAACGGGAGAGGTCGGCGGCGGAACGGTCAAGGGTGGAGCCAGCACGATCGCGGGCGGCGGAACGAGAGGCGAGGCAGTGGGAATGGCTGGCGGCGGAACGGCAGTCGGTGCGGGAGTTTGAGCGGCGGCGGGGGCGAGAAGAGCGAAAAAAGTCAGGGCGGCGGCAAAACGCTTGGATGAGTGCATGAGATAAGTATAGCACGGCGGGTCAAGACGTGAACACGCAGAGCGCGAAGAAAGGGACGAGGAGTTGAAAACTCCTCGCTAGGAGAGGCGTCTTTCAGACGATGGATAACGAACAATGGTACCTTGTCCTCCGTCCGGCAGGACGTTTGACCTAGCGAGGAGTTTTCAACTCCTCGGTCTAACCCGCAACAATCAAGTTCACCCGCCGCTCGGCGAGGCTAACCTGCGCGATGCTGCCGCTGTTGAACTCCAGATAATCTTCTTCGACTCCATCACTGAAGATCACGCCGTTCGTCGGCATCTGCGACGTGACCATTAAGGGCTGCCCGGCGTCAATGCGCCCAAAGACCATCTGCGCTGAGGACGCCCGGCTGACAAACGGCTCCCGGACACTGTAGCCGAGGTAATCGGCTTCCCAGTCGAACGCATAGCGGTCCCGAACCGACCGGGTTTCGTCACCCGGCACGAACGCTTCCACAATTCCGGACGCCCCGGTCAAGACCGAGCGACGCCAGCCGGTCGAGCCGGCCCCGGTTGAGATGATAATTCCGCTCGATGACTGCGTTTCGGTCTGCCGCCCCAGCGTCAGCTGATACCGCGCCGACTGATGCGTTCGCTGCCCGACAAACAAGTCATTGACCGCGTGCAGCGTTTGGCCGTCATTCAGCGAGACCCGCGCCATCGTGACCCGCTTGCGCTTAAACTCCCCGCGCAGAGCAGGCCGCAGGTGCGCCGCCGCACTGCTCGCCGCGAACGCGATCAAGACACCGTCAATCCGCGCCGGGTCCGGGTTCACAGCAAACAGCGGCTGCCCTGCCAGGTACTTCGCCGTGTTGACCACCAGTCCGTCCGGCCCGACCGTGACTATGAAATCATCTTCGCCAAACGTAAAGTTCGGCACAAACGCCCGCTCGATCCACTGAGTTCGCACTCCTGGCGGCAGCGCCTCTTTAATATTCGCGAGCGCTGCATAGTACGCGGCGTGCGCGGCCTCATAGTCCCCAAACGAGACGCCCATGTGTTCCAGATAGAACTTCGCCTGATCGCGCGTGTTGAACCGCTCGATTAACTCTTCCAGCGCCGTCTTTTTCGTGACGACCACTACTTTTTCATAAAGCATGGTTTACTCCGCCCCGCTCAGCAGCGACCCCAGCGTCTCCGTCGTGATGTTCAGAGCGCCGATCTTGCGGGCGTTCTCGCCCATCTCTTTTAATGCCAAAGCCAGCAGCGAGCGCGGGTCCATGCCGCTGTAGACCGCAAGCTTCTGTGCCGAGGCTCGCGCCTCGAAGCCTGCCAGCGTCTCCAGAGTCCGGCCTTTGTTTTCGGCCTCAATCCGGGCATTGTCGCCTTCCAAAGCAATCAGCGAGCTGCGCTGCTCTTCCAGCGCAATCTGCGTTGCCCCTTCGCTTTCCTTGATTTTACGCTCCTCGGCCACTGCCGCCCCGCGCCGGGCATAAATCGCTTCGTCGGCCTGACGCAGCAGGGTTTCCCGGTACTGGGCTTCCAGCGCTTTTGCCACTTCCGGGGTCGGCTTCGCGCTCAGAAAATAGAGATTGGTCAACTCAACGCCCAGAGGAGCCAGCAGCGCGGCGTCGCGAAGGCGGGCCAGCACGGCCCCGGCGATGTCCTGGGACTGCCGCAGCGTCTGTTCCAATGTCCGCTGCTGAAGCTCGCGCCGGGTCTCCATTTGGACGACATTGGCGATGCGCGGCGGCAGGCTGTCCGGGTCTTTCGCGGCATATTCCTGACGCCGCGTGTTCCAGGCAAAGTTCAACTGCGTCGCCGCCTGCGCCGGATCGGTGATGCGGTAAGTGAACTGTCCCTGCAAAGTCACCGACTGAAAATTGTTGGTCAGTTCATTAAACACAAAGCTCGCATCCCGCGTACTCGTCGGGATGACCGCCACCTGCGTACTCAGCGTGACATAGTAGAACGATAAGCCCAATCCCTGCCGCACCGCCCGCCCACCGGCATACTTGATAATGTAATCGGTCGGCTGCCCCTTGAAAAACGCAATCCCAAACATTGCCTTACCCTCCTAAAAGTCTCAGTACGGCGGCAATAGGCGGCGAAAACCATGCGCCAGAACCACCGTTGTAAATAGCAGATTACGCCCCAGCAACGGCAGAAACGGCAGGCCCAGCGGCCTTTGCATCGTCTGCGTTTCCTGTACTTGCGCCAGTTGAGCCGCCAATCGCTCCATCCAGCTTACTGTACGCGGCCACTCGGCCAGTGCCGAAAGCCACTCGGCAGGGATGCCCTCTTTGCCGACCCCTGCCCCGACAATCGCTCCCACAATGGCTGCCGTCGTGTCTGTGTCCCCGCCGCACCGAATGACTGCCAAAACCGCGCTTTTGTAGTCGTTCGGAAACGACAGCCAGGCATGAACCGCTACCGGCACGGTCTGGTTGACATAGCCGGAGACGCGCTCTCCCGCGCCGACAGCCTCGGCAAAAGCCGCCGTCGTCTCAGCGTTGTCGGCACTCGCAACAGCTTTTTGCAGCAGCGTTTCCAGATCACCTTCGCCAAGATGCGGCCTCAGTGGCGGCCAAAATTCACCCGGCACATGGCGGCTGGAACAATGCGCGGCGACCGCGACCGCCAACGCGCCTGCTTCGGCACGAGGGTCTGTGTGCGTCAGCCGTGATGATGCCCGGACAAGCGCACGCAGCCGCGCCGGGTCGTCTCCGTAACAGACGCCCAGCAAGGCGCTTCGCATCGCCGGGTCGTCTCCGTAACAGACGCCCAGCAAGGCGCTTCGCATCGCCGGGCCGTTGCCCGCCGACCAGACCCCACTTTTGTCCGGCGGTACTCCAATCGACAGCTTCAAGATCGCCCGCAACGTCGCCCAGCCGATCCCTGCCGGCCCGCCCAGCAGCCAGACGCGCAGACGCCGGGCCAGCGCCCGCACAAATGCCTCCGGCTCGCTTGCCGACTCAATCAGCGCTTGGGCGACAAAACAGCTATGCTCGGTATCGTCGGACACCATACCGCAATGTCCCAAAAAGTGCATCCACGCCATGTCGGGAAAGACACGCGCCAGCCGCCGCCGGGACAAGCCTTCGCCCGGCAGTCCCAGCGCATCCCCTACTGCCGTCCCAAGCAGGCAGCCGGTAATCGCTTGTCTTTGAGCGCTCATCGCAGCTCGATTCTGATTTCCATCAGCGTCAGACCCAGCTTGTTCTGACCTTTGCCGTCTGGGCCGCTGCCCCAGTAGCTGTCATTGTGGGCGGCTTCGATCAACAGTTCATCGCCGGTGCCGAGCAGTATCTCCCGAATGTCCTCGTGCTGGGTGAATTTGGCCCGGACGGCGTCGCGCATGAGGCTGTCTTTGACTGTCTCCCAATCGGGCCGCAGCGCATACTCGCGGCTGTTGCCCAGACGCTTGGCAGTCATCGGGTCGGGCGCGATTTGGACCGCGTGTTCCTGCGGCGTGCCGGGAAACTTCTGCGCCTGGAAGTAATGCTCGACGGTCTGCCACGGCTTGCCGCCGAGGGTGAAGCTGTGCTTGGAGAAGTTCGAGAAGCAGCCGTAAGGCGCGTCCCGCTCCCGGTAAAATTCGATTGCCATTTTGTTTCGGATCTGTGTAAAACGTGGGATTGAAATCCTACGCTCCTCTTCTCTCTACTTGCCGTATGCCGCTTCCTGCATTCGGTGCAGGACATCCCAGACCTTCAAGTACGCCTGGTGGCGCTTCGGCTCCGGGACACTTGACTTGAAGTTGCCGTAGTCAATGTCCAGCACACGGCGGCGGACGGCCTCGGCGACTTCTTGTTCGGGGACGACGGCGCGGAATAGGTAGTCGCTGCCGCCGTTCTCGACGACCTGCGCCGAGGGGAACACCTGCTCAATGTCGCCCGCAAGCCGGGCGCGGACCAGCAGCATTTGGGGAAGCGTGTTGTGCCGAACCACCGAGAGCATCGAGTCGTTCATCAAAATCCACATAATCACAATCTCCTTATAGTGTATTAATGACACTATACCCGAAGATATGTAAAATTGACACTAACTTGGAAAAGTTTTTTTCGGCGCGAACTCGTACAGCAGCGCCGGGCGGTGTGCGCCTCGCTGTGCGTCGCCGGTCGCGACGACTGCCTCCGTGCCGAGGACCCATTTGCGGAAGTTGCGCTTGTCGAGCGGATCGCCGGAAATCGTTTCGTAGACTTCCTGCATCCGGGTCAGCGTGAACTGGGAGGGAAGCAGCGCGGCGGCAATCTGGAGGTCAGCCTCAAGCCGCGCCCGGAGCGACGCCACGGCATAGGCGAGAATGGCGTCATGGTCGAACGCCAGCGGGCTTGGCGGGGCGTCCACCCGAAACCAGGCAGCTTCGGCGGCGTCGGTCCCGGCGCGAAGGGTCAGCGTGTCACCTGCCACCAGCGCCGTGAACGCCACGGTGATGACCCAGGTGCGCGGGTCCCGCGTCGGCTCGCTGAATACGCGAAGCTGTTCCAGCAGCACGTCGAAAACGCCGGTTTCTTCGGCGAGTTCCCGCCGCGCCGCGTCTTCCAAAGTCTCATCAGGCCGGACGAACCCGCCCGGCACGGCCCACTGTCCGGCAAACGGCCATTCTTTGCGGCGGACCAGCAGCACCTGCAAGGTGCGCTCACGGACGGTAAACAGCGCAATGTCAGCGGTGACGGACGGGCGCGGGAAGGCCGACGGGTCATAACCGGCGTGGGGATTTTCTTCGGGAGTATTTGTCGTGTTCATGGGACACGATTATCGCAGAAACGCACGGCGGCGTCAAGGGGGAGCAAGCAGAAAATGGAGCGCGGGAGCGAGGAGTTGAAAACTCCGCGCTAGGAAAGGCGTCCTACGAATGAAAGAGAAGAGCCTAACGCTGCTAATCTTCCGTCTGAAAGACGCTTCTCCTAGCGCGGAGTTTTCAACTCCTCGCTTTTGGCGTCCGCCACTTCATACGCCCAAAAATCGTGAGCAAGCCGCGTGTTTGGGAAAATCACCTGTGCTTCGGCCAGCAGGTCGGCGGCGTGGGGAGGCGCTTCGCCTTCGTAGCGAGCACTAATATGGGTCAAAATTAGGGTTCCAACCCCAGCGTCACGGGCAACAATCGCGGCTTCAGCGGCGGTCGAATGCCCGGCAGCGACCGCGCGGTCCTGCTGGTCGCTGAGAAATGTCGCCTCGTGAACAAGGACATCCGCGCCCCGTGCAAGCTCGACTGTGGCAGGGATCCGCCCCGTGTCGCCGCACACGACAACTTTGCGGCCCGGACGCGGCGGGCCGACCAGCGCGGTTCCATCTACAACGCGGCCATCGGGCAGCGTCAGCGTCTCGCCCGCTTTCAGCCGCCCGAAGAGCGGCCCGAACGGGACGCCGAGCGCCAACGCCTGCGCGGCATCAAATGTGCCGGGGCGCGGCTTTTCGCAAACCGCATAGCCGTAAGACGTAACCCGGTGATTGAGCCGTCGGCAGTGAACTTCCCGCGTCTCGTCTTCGTAAACTAGGCCCTCCGAAACCGTCTCAAACAAGAGCGGGAACTTAAGACCCGTCGCCGTCAGCCGCAGCGTTGTCCGCAGCCATTCTTCCAGCCCAACCGGCCCGAACACCGTCACCGGCGTATCCACGTCCTGCGCCGCCGACCGGCTTGCCAGCAGCCCCGGCAGGCCGAAGACATGGTCCCCGTGCAGGTGCGTCACCCAGATCTGCTCTAACTGACTGAGCTTCAGCGGCGACCGCAACACCTGCTGCTGCGTCCCCTCCCCCCCGTCAAACAGCCACAGCGCTGCCCGCTGCGGCCATTGCAGCCCAAGCGACGATACATTGCGCGTCAAACTCGGCGACCCCGCCCCGGTTCCTAAGAAAGTGAGTTTCATGCAGAATTATTGTACCAGAGACAATTGCATGGATACAGATCATGGCCGCGCGACCCGACAAATAAGGTGTTTCCACTCTTCATCAAAGGAAAGTATTTATGTACCGTAATCTCTGCCTTTTCGCTGCCGCATTTCTTGTCGCCGGGCTGGCCACTGCCTCTTCTGTTCAGGCAAAGACCTTTGTGAGTCAGACCGGCTATCAGCTCGCGACTCCTGAGAGCTGGATCATGCAGCCGGTGCCGGGCAAGGGCAAATCAACTATGGTTTTTTACTGCGCGGCAGGAAAAAACGGCCAGCCTGCCCTACCCGGCATTGACATTCTCGCACGGCCGATGGAAGCGATGACGATGAACAAGCTGATCTCCTATGCCCCCTGGATGGTCGCCGGGACATACCCTCACTTCCACCAGACTTCAGCATTTCGCACTTCGCTGAACGGCATTCCTGCCTATGAAATTCGCGGCACTTACCCCCGGCGAGACCGGATCGTTTCCATCCGTGAATTGTTCACGACGCATCACGGGAAAGATTACATCATCACGACAGGGTTCCCCGTTCAGCAGCGGGCCAAGTATGAGGCCGTCAGCAATCAAGTCATTGCCAGCATTCGGTGGCGCTGACCTATTTTGCGGATAGGAGCGGCGGCTTGTCGTCGTTTGCTGCATCCCAAGCGCCATCGTCCCACCAGTCATGGGACAAAATGTGCGCGATGTCGTAGTCTTCGGTTTCCTCACGGCTGTAGATTGGCAGGCCAAGCGCGGACGCAAGCTGCATGTCGAACTCCCGAAAGGCCGTGCCTAAGTCTTTTTGGGCGCTCAGCGGGTAGACCTCATAGCAGACAAGATGGTCGGCTTCCGAAACGGCCACAAGCTGTCGCCCGACCACCGTGCCGCGCTTGTCGCGAGCATACACAACCTGCTTGTTGATGTCCAGCACGACGGCGGCGGCGGAATGGGTGAACGCGCCGCCGAGGCCGAGGCAGCTTCCGACATAGGTGCCAAGCTTCAGGGCTTCCAGCGGGTTACGCTCAATCGCCAGCGTCAGCGGCCCGCGCGTCGCGTGTTCAGTTTCTACGGCAATTCCCGTCTGCCATGTCTCCAAATTTAGCGTGGGGTGCGCCGCCAGCCAGCGGCGGGTCAGGGGATGCGTCTGCCGGTAGTCGGTGCGTCCTTCCCAGTGGGCGGCCAGAAACTTCCGTAGGGCTTTCCGGTTGTCGCGAATAAGCTGCTGCATCTGCAAGGCGTGGATTTCGGCATGGGGGCGGATATTCGGCGGGAACCCGGACGCAAGCGCCGCTGTGACGGCGTCTTCCAGACGTGCCAAAGCCACGCGCGGCGTCTCGTCGGGTAAAACTGTGAACGCCTGCGCTACAGTGTCGCGCATCGGCGCGGGCAGTATCCCCAACAGCTTTGCCGCGTGGAAGAAGCGCACTGGGTCATTCTCAAAGCAGCGAACCGAAAACTCGGCCTGATACCGGGTTACTGCTTCTGTTCCGCCTTCAATCAGCCGCGTGTCGTTGCCTCGTCGGCAGGCTTGCTCTAAACGCTTGAAGCTCGTATCCGGGGCCGACAGGAAGCGCTCGCGCAGTGGAGAAGAGAGGTTGGTCAAGAAGTCGGCAATGGCTCCGATGGAGTCATTTTCCTCGGCGAACGGCGGACCGCAAAGGCGGCGCGTCAGTGTGAACGCTGTCGGCAAGTGGGTCTGCATTTCTTCCTGAGTATCACATTGAGATATGTACTCCTTTAGATGCTGAAGGCATTTGTCTTGATATGCAGGCGGAACCTCTTGCAATAGCGTTGTCATCGGCTCCAGCCACGGCTGCGCTGCTGTCCACTTGGCATTTGCCTCAGCATCCGGCAAATCTCCCCAATCGTTCCAGTAGGGACTTTCCAGCAGCCGAAGCCAGTAAGAGGCCGCGTCCGGCGTCATCTGAGTAAAATCGGTATTTTCCAGCCATTCACCCAAACCGTCCCGCAAACCGCACTGCTCCCAGAAAGACAGTAATATCCCCGCATAATAATCTTCGACGCCTTGACAATACTCGCCCCAGCTTACGACAGCTGACAAGGGGAAGTCACCGCTCCGTCGGACGGCGTGAAACTTATAGGAAACCTCGCAGACATCGGCCAGGCGATAGCCCGCCAGCAGATATTCCGGGGAGATTTCACGGGCGAGGCCATGCAGAAGCCAGTAGGCGCGGTAGGGTGCATCTTTGCCGTCCAGCACTTCCGCCAGTAGTGCATCAAACGACGGCGGGACTTGGATAACATACGCGTCTGACTCGATTACCAGCGTCAGCAAGAGCGTCCAATGCTGCGGCGGCAGACTGACGACTAGGCGGCACCAGTTGCAGCTGTTGTGTGTGCTTTGGAGGCTGAACAGATACGCCGCCGCCGCCCGCCGTTCAGCGTTGTTGTTTAAACCCAGCGCCCAGTAGAGCGCCAGCAAGTCGGCGATTTCGGTGTCCTGTCCCTTGACCAATGGATACAGAGAAACACGGAACGTATCGGGCAGACGCACTTCCGCCGCGACGGTTTCCAGGCTGCGGGGATCACAAAGAAGCGGCCGCCAGTCCTGCGCGGTGGAAGATTTGAGTTTCGGCGGCTTGTACTTGGTTCCCGAATAAGCGCGGGGATGTGCGGCAGTCGGCTTGACGGGAACAGGCTGCGCCTGCATTGCTGGCAGCGGTACTGCGCTTGACGCAGCCTGCCCCAGCACGGTCTGCGCCAGCACCCGCTGCACTGCCTCGGCATCCGGCACGCCTGCACTACTCAGGGCATCCCAGTCGGCGAGCAGGGCCGAATGCTGTGACGACACGAGGGGGCTGTTGGCGAACTCGTACCAGAGATTATCGGTTTCCGCAAAGGCGTCCAGAACCGCGCCGCAGTCTTCAAAGTCTACCGTGCGGTTTTGACGCACCTGCCGCGCTGTGAGGGTGTCTGCGGTACGAATGATGCCGAGAGATCTTTCCATTGCCGCTCATTGTACCAGACCTGCGCTGCTGAAGATTTACGAAGAACTTCCGACAATGAAAAAATAGGCTCGTGTTTCTGCGGACTGCCAGCCAAGAGAGTGCTTCAATAAACTATGTCTGCTCCCCTTCCTGCAAACGAGGACACGCGATTAATCGCACTCCATGAATGCCGTATTCTCGATACTCTGTCCGAGCAGTCCTTTGACGATGTGACACTGCTTGCCGCACAGATCTGCGATGTTCCATTGTCGGGGGTCAGCTTGGTTGACAAAGAACGGCAGTGGTTCAAGTCCAAAGTGGGACTGGAACTTTCCGAAAGCCCGCGCGATGTGTCTTTCTGTGCACACACCATTCTTCAGCCGGATCTGATGCTTGTGCCGGATGCTCAAAGCGATCCGCGCTTTTCGGAGAATCCCCTTGTCACGGGCGATCCAGGTATTCGGTTTTACGCCGGCATGCCTTTAATCACACAGGCGGGCTTCGCCCTCGGATCGCTCTGCGTCCTTGACAAAAAACCCCGGCAGCTCAGCACGAGCCAGCAGACAGCGCTGCGGGCGCTAGGAAATCAGGTTGCCGGACAGCTTGAGCTGAAACGGTATCTGACAGTTCAGCAGCAGCTGATGGCCGAGCGCGAAGTAACGGAACGAAAACTCCAATCGGAGATCGCTGAGCGGCGCTGGGCGGAAACAGAGCTGCATCAAACTCTGACGCAGAGCGCACAAGTCCTCGCCTCAATTACGTCTATCCTTATCGGCGTGGATGCCGACGGCATGGTGACAACATGGAATAACGCCGCAGGCGCGGCCTTTGGCCTGGAGCGGGCTACGGTGCTGGAACAGCGTTTTCGAGACTGTGCCATCCAGTGGAGTTGGGACAGCATTCTGGAAGCAGTTCAGGAATGCGTGACCGAACAAAAGCCGGTCCGCCTCGCGGACATGCGTTACCTGACGGCGGCAGGCAAAGAGGGATGCCTTGGGGTGACACTGACGCCCCTTCGCAGCTACACGGAGGAGCCACAGGGCTTTCTGCTGCTTGCCGCAGATGTTACAGGACAGCGCGTTTTAGAAAGACAACTGTCTCATGCCCAAAAACTCGAATCCATCGGGCAGATGGCCGCGGGAATTGCCCATGAGATCAACACGCCCATTCAGTATGTCGGCGACAACCTGCGCTTCCTTCTGGAAGCGTTTGACTCAAGGCAGAGTGTTCTTGCCGCCTATAAGGAAGCGGTCGGAACAATGGACCCGGCGGCACAGGCGGCGATCCGGCAGGCGGAAGATGATGCCGACGCGCAGTATCTCGCCGCGGAAATCCCTAGTGCGATCCAGCAGGCCATCGGCGGCATCGAGCGCGTCGCTCATATTGTCCATGCCATGAAGGAATTTTCCCACCCCGGCACGGCGCACAAGGTAGCGACGGATCTTAACAAAGCGCTGGACAGCACCATCACCGTGGCACGCAACGAATGGCGGTATGTGGCCGAGGTGGTGATGGAGTTTGATCCCGATCTGCCGCTGGTTCCCTGTCTGCCGGCGGACTTGAACCAGGTCTTTCTTAATCTGCTGGTAAATGCAGCTCATGCCATCGCCGACCGGGTCGCTGAGGGGGAAAAGGGCACAATCATCGTCAGCACACACGCCTGCGGACAGCATGTCGAAGTGCATATTCAGGACACGGGAACCGGGATGACCGAGGAAGTCAAATCCCATATCTTCGATCCGTTTTTTACCACAAAACCTGTGGGACGCGGCACGGGCCAGGGTCTGGCAATCTCGCATGGCGTCATCACGGGAAAGCATGGCGGGACGATCACCGTGGAAAGCACGCCGGGGGAAGGAAGCACGTTCACCATTCGCCTGCCGCTTTCGCCGGAAGAAATACAGGAAAACGACCAAGGAAGATAAATGACTACGAAAATCCTCTGTGTGGATGATGAGCCGAACATTCTATCCGGCTACCAGCGCAGCCTGCGAAAGCAGTTTGAGATCGAAATCGCGTTCAGCGGTGCGGAAGCGCTCCAGAAAATCGAAGACGCCGGACCGTTTGCCATTCTGCTCACAGATATGCGGATGCCCGTGATGGACGGGGTTTCCTTTCTCAAAGAAGCGCAGAAGACAGCGCCGGATTCAGTGCGGATTATGCTGACCGGCAATGCCGATCAGCAGACAGCGGCAAGCGCCGTCAATGACGGCCAAGTGTTTCGGTTTCTCAACAAGCCATGCGGGGCGGAAGAGCTGTCACAGGCGCTCACCGCCGGGCTGGAACAATACCGGCTGGTCACTGCCGAAAAAGAACTGCTGGAAAAAACTTTGGGCGGGACGATCCGTGTCTTGATGGAGATTTTAGCTCTGGTGGACCCGGAGCTGTTCGGACGCTCCCAGACCCTGCGCCTCCACATGCGCCGCTTGTCGGCCGAGCTGAAGGCGCAGGGCACCTTCAGCGCGGAAAAACTGTGGCCGCTGGAGCTGGCGGCACTGCTGTCACAAATCGGCGCCGTCACCGTGCCTGCGTTTGTTGTCGGCAAGGTCCGGCAGGGCACACCGCTGACGGAGGCGGAACAAGGGATGTGGCAAAATGTCCCAGAGGTCAGCCACAACCTGATTCGCAGTATCCCACGTTTAGAACCGGTCGCCGAGATTATCCGGTACCAGCACAAGTACTTCGACGGCTCAGGCGCTCCCACCGGCCCGATCTGCGGAGAGCTGATCCCGCCGGGCAGCCGCATCCTCAAAGTGCTGCTGGATTTGCTGGAGATAGAAGGCCGATCTATCAGCCGCTCCGGGGCATTTGCCCTGATGCAGCGTCAAAGCAGGCGCTATGACCCCGTCGTCCTCGCGGCCGCCTATCGCTGCTTCGTGAAGACCGAGTCGCCTGCCCCGGCAGTTCCCTCAATTCCAGAACCACTTCAGGATCTCTGTGCCGGACAAGTTCTGACACAAGACGTTCAAAGCGCCGACGGCAAAGTGCTGCTGACGGCAGGACGGCGGCTGAACGAAGTGACACTGGAAAAGCTGAGAAATTACGCGGTTCTGGCCGGCGTCCGAGAACCGATTTATGTTCAAAGCGACAGTTAGCCCCGCGAAGAACGAAGCGGCGACTTGTCGTAATGAGCCAGGAGGTCGGCGGGGTCGTTGTAGACGACTAATGCTCCCTTCAAATCGGGGGCGGACCAGCCGCCGCAGCGGACTCCGATACTTGGAATGCCGGCTTTTTGGGCAGCTTCGACATCGTAGGGCGTATCACCGAGCATGAGGACAGTGTCAGGCGTGAGACCGGACTTTTGCAGGGCGGCGTGCAGGATGTCCGGGTCCGGCTTGGAGTTCTTGGCGTCCTCGGTGGTAGCGATCTCGGAAATCAGCTCGCGTGCGCCGGTCAGCGCCAGCAGCGCTTCGGCTTCATCGGACTTGGCCGAGGTGGCGACGACAAGTTTAAGGCCGTCGGCATGGAGACGAGTCAGCAAAGCTTTGACCTGGGGGAAGGCTTTCAAGTTTGGCAGGTACTGAGACTTCAAAATCTGACTGCGGCTTTCACTGATCGCCTTTCCCTGCTCACTATCGGCATCCAAATGGGCCAGTTTCGGCAAGAGGTTGTCACCACCCATGCCAATAGACTCGCGCAGATTGATGTAGTTAATCTCCAAGCCGTGCGCGAGAAGCGCTTCCATCCAGGCGCGGGCGTTTGCGTCGTTGCTGTCTATCAGCGTCCCGTCAATGTCGAGCAAAATGCCTTTGAAGTGGGTCGGCATGGATTGGTCTTTCTGGTTCTGTCATGAAAACAGCCGCCTGTCTCGATTTGGGACAGGCGGCTGAATTGCTGTGAGATTAGAGGCGGTCGGTGCCGGTAGTTCCCGTGGTACGGCTGGTATCAGTCAATTCTTCGACTTCGACATCCGTGCGGCGGACTGTATCGCGGACGGTCTCAGTACGGTCGGTCGCGGTCTTGCCGACGACGACTTCCTCGACAACGCGGGCGGTCTTGCCGACAACGGCTTCTTCGGCGGTTTCGGTGACTTCAAACGACTTCTCGCCGAAGGCCATGTCGGCGTCAGTGACGGCACGGTCCACCGGGCGGCGGTCCACGGTCACACGCTCTTCATGCAGGGTCACGGACTCTTCGACCGGGCGCTCAGTGACGTAGGTGTGAATGCGGGCACCGCCGCTCTGCACGGTTCGCTTGCCGACGGAAAGCTCTTCCTCGACAATCGGGATGACCGTTTCACCGCTGTCGACAGTGCCGGTGTTCGCCGCCATGACGGTTTCCATTGTCTTGGGACGGTAGGTGTCTCGCTCCCGGGTGATGTCTTCCATTGCATAAGGAGACGCCGACTCGCTGTAGCCGGTGTAGCCGCCGGTGCGGTAGGCCGCGCCGCGCGTGTCAATATCTACTGCGTTGTTGCCGTTCATAATGTCCACGGCCTGCTGCGCCTGGTTGTCGGGCGCATCTACCGTCACAAGCGTGCCGCCCCGGCGGACGCCTTCTGCATAATACTCCGCGTGTTCTTTCGGGACGCCGAGATGGGTCAGGCCGCCGATGAGGCCGCCCGCCGCCGCGCCGATCCCGGCGCCGGCAGCGCCCATTCCGAGGGCTATGGCGATGGGGCCGGCGGCCAGCACCGGGCCAACGCCGGGGATGACCAGCAGGCCGAGGCCGACCACCAGACCGAGAACGCCGCCGATGCCGGTGCCGACGGTAGCGTCCTTCCCGGCGGCATTGGCGGCGGGAGAGCCGGAAGTGCCGGAAGTATTGTAGCCCGTCGTGCTGAAGTCGGAGCCGTCGCCGGTGTAGCCCGACGCCGTCTTGTTCGCGGCAATGGAAATAGCCTCGCGGCCGAAGCCGGCGGTGGTTAAATCACGGACGACACTCTGCGCGTCCTGGAAATCATCAAATAAACCAACGACTGTTTTAGACATGGGGGTTTTCCTCGATTTGAATTTTGTTTTTCGGTTGGGCGTGCGACAGGAGGCGTCTTCGTCTGCCTGTCACTTTTGGGTAGTTCTTGGAAAGTTTGTTCCCAGCCGCCCGCGTCTGCAAACCCGGCAGCACTTCTTATCCTACAAATCACTCGTTTACTCCTATTTTGACTAGGGTACAACGAAGCCGAGACATTTTGAAGTGACGCTCTCGATTAGAAACGGACCTAGTAAGACAATGAAAGCACTTTCGACACTTGCCGCCCTCAGCGCGGTTCTCGCCCTCTCTGTCCCGGCGCTCGCGCAGGACACCCCGCCCCCTACCACAGCAACCGACCGGCAGTTCTTGACGCAGGCGGCGCAGGGCAGCATTGCCGACTACGCCAACGGGGCGGCGGCAGTCAACCGGGCCTCAAACCCCGCTATTCGTCAGCTCGGCATCTGGATCATGGAAGACCATGACCGGCTGAACATCTCCCTGTTTGCGCTCTCCGGGGTACGCGGGATCAATCTGCCGCTGACCCTGAGCGCATCGGATCAGTCCGATCTGACGACGCTGACCAGCAAGCAGGGCGACGCCTTTGACCGCGCGTGGCTTCAGCAGGCGATCAAGACCAACAAGCAGGACATCAGCGACGCCAACAAAGAGCTGGCCGCAACAACTGACCCGGAAGTTCTGCCGACTGTTAAAGCGTACCTCAGCGCCGAGACCGGCCACCTGATCGCCGCGCAGGCGATCATGGGCATGATGTCGAAGTAATCGGCCCTCAGCTCCTTGTCCACACCCTATAGGGGCGAACATTGTGTTCGCCCCTTTTGTCTTTGCTGCCCCTTTATTGATCCCCTTTCCACGCATTCTATTGCACTACTCCGTATTGACATTCGCCGGGGCGTGGAGGCGGCGGTAGGCGCTGGGAGTCAGGCCCTTGCGGCGCTTGAAGACCTGCTGGAAGTAGTCGGCATCGTCTATGCCGCAGGCGCGGGCGATCTCGCCGACCCGCAGGTCGCTGTCCAAAAGCAGGCGGCAGCCGTAGTCAATCCGGGTGCGCTGGATGGCCTCGGTCAGCGTCGTGCCATAAGCCGCACGGTAGACCCGGCTGAGGTAGCGCGGATGGCAGCCGACCTGGGCGGCGACGATGCTTGCAGACAGCGGCAGGTGGAAGTGGGTGCGGATGAAACTGTCGGCCTGCGCGGCCCGCACCGACGCCCCGCTGGTCGGCACGGTCTCAGGCCGCGACACTTCGCGAAGCATGAGCTGGATCAAGCAGCCTCCCGCCACCGGGTCCTGCCGGTGCGCCGCGAAGTCGTCAATGTAGCGCCGGAACAGCTCGGCGAGGTAATCGGGCCGGCTGACGGTCGCGACTTGCGGAATTTGGAACCATCCCAGCTCCGACTCGGCGGGCACGGGTTCTTCGGGACGCAGCGTAAAATGGACCCAGAAGAACGACAAGTCCGGCCCATATTCTGCCGTGCCGTAATGCAGGCGCTCCGGGAACAGCAGCAGGGTCTGGCCCGCCGCTATGCGAAACTTCGTCGAGTCTTCCGCGATCTCTAAAACGCCTTCCCGCACGAAAATCAGCTCGTGGCCCTGCATCCGCCGCCGGGGATGCCGCCCAACGCCGCGCGAGACAAGCTGCCCTGCCCAGCTCGGCTGCACCGGAAGCGCCGCCCGGAATGCAAGCTCATCTCTGCGGCTTTGATCTTCTCCGGTGACGATTTTCATGGTAACTTGCGTGTTTATCCCCTTGCCGAAAAGAATGCGTTATGCTATTATACAATGTCTTTTATCGAGTGAGGTGCAATCTATGAAACGACGTGATTTTCTGAAAACGGGCTTGGCCGTCGCCGGTGGGGCCGCTCTGGCCGCAGCCCTACCGCCGCCGACGCCGGCCGCTCCAGTTGGCCCAGTCGGCACGAATGGCGGCTGGTACACGCCGCCGCGTGCGCCACTCGCTCCCGCTCCGTTCCTGAAGCTGCCGCCGGGCAGCATCAAGCCGCACGGCTGGCTTAAAACGCAGCTTGACTTGCAGGTGAATGGCCTCTGCGGGCGCTACCCGGAAGTCTCCGATTATTTGAAGTACGACGGCAACGGCTGGGTGACGCCAAACACGAACTCCGGCTGGGAAGAAGTGACGTACTGGCTGCGCGGCCTGACTGACTTAGGGTATGTGACCGGCGACAAGCCAACTATCGCTTTAGCCGAAAAATGGATCAAAGGCATGATCGCGTCTCAGCAGCCCGACGGCTGGTTTGGACCTTCGGGGGCGCGGACATCGCTTGACGGCGACCCGGATTTCTGGCCGCACATGCCCGTTTTGTATGCCATTCGGTCTTACCACGAAGTGACGGGCGATCCAAGCGTCCTGCCATTTTTGACCAGATACTTTGCGCTCCAGAACGCGCAGAAACCCGAAGTCTTTTCTAAAAGCTGGGCGGGCTACCGCTGGGGCGACAACATTGACAGTGTTTACTGGCTGTATAATCGCACCGGCGATATGTTTTTGCTCGATCTAGTGCATAAGATCCATGCCAACGCTTACGACTGGACGAACGGTCCGGCGAACCTGCATAATGTCAACTTCGCGCAGGGCTTCCGCGAGCCGGCGCAGTATGCGGCGCTGGCCCATGACCCGAAATACTTCAGCGCGAGCGAGCGGCAATATCACACGGTCATGGCCGAGTTCGGGCAGATGGCTGGAGGCGGGTTTGCGGGCGACGAGAACGCCCGGCACGGCTACCGCGACCCGCGCCAGGGGTTTGAGACCTGCGGCATTGCCGAATATATGCTGTCGTTCCAGATTTTGACCCGGCAGTCCGGCCAGCCGGTCTGGATGGACCGCTGCGAGGAGCTGGCGTTTAATATGCTTCCGGCGTCGTATGACCCGCAGCAGAAGTCGCTCCATTATGTGACTTCCATGAACATCGCGCAGATTGACAACACCGCCAAAGACAGCGACTTCGACAATCCCTGGGCCATGCAGGCGTTTATGCCCGGTGTCCATAACTACCGCTGCTGCCCGCACAACTACGGCATGGCCTGGCCCTATTTCGCCGAAAACTTGTGGCACGCGACCGCCGATAACGGCCTCGCGGCGAACCTCTATGCGGCGTCCTCCGTGACGGCGAAAGCCGGCGCTCACGGCCATCCGGTGACAATCACGCAGACTACCGAGTATCCCTTCGGCGACACCGTGCATCTCGCCGTTTCCGCCTCGCAGCCGACGGCGTTCCCGCTGTACCTGCGGATCCCCGGCTGGTGCGACAGGGCCACAGTCAAGGTCAACGGCAAGCCGGTCGCGGCGCAGGCCGCCGCTGGGTCGTATCTGATTGTTCGCCGGACGTGGCACACCGGGGACCAAGTCGCCCTGCATCTGCCGATGGCGGTGAAAGTTCGGAAGTGGACCACGAACCAAAATGCCGTTTCCGTAGACCGGGGGCCGCTGACCTACTCGCTGCTGATCGGCGAGAAATGGGACCGCTACGCCGGGACTGCCCAGTGGCCGCAGTACGCCGTCTACCCGCAGTCGGCTTGGAACTACGGATTAGTGCTGGACGAAGCGCACCCGGCGCACTCGTTCACGGTTGCCCATAAGCCTGGCCCGGTCGCCACAAACCCGTTCACGCATGAAACAGCCCCAATCACGCTGACGGCGAAAGCCAAGAAAATCCCGAACTGGCAGACCGACATCAAGCATGTCATCACGCCGCTCCAGCCCAGCCCGGTCCGCTCGGAAGAGGCCGCCGAGACCGTGATGCTGATCCCAATGGGCGCGGCCCGCCTGCGCCTGACCTCGTTCCCGACTATCGGTGCCGGCCCGGACGCGCACGACTGGATCGCGCCGGTTCTGCCCGCGCTGTCGGCGTCCGCCTCGCATGAAAGCAACTCGCTGGACGCTCTCAGCAGCGTCTCCGACCCATCCAAGTCGTTTGACACGGGAACGCCCCGCTTTACCTGGTGGGACCACAAAGGCACCTCAGAATGGGTGCAGTACGATTTCGCCCATCCGAAAACAGTCTCGTCAGCATCGGTCTACTGGTACGATGACACCGGCGGCGGCGAGTGCCGGGTCCCGAAGTCCTGGCGGCTGGCGTACCAGCAAAACGGTGAATGGGTTCCCGTTTCAGGCGCGGCGTTCTACGGCACGGACCAGAACAAGTACAACGGCGTCTCGTTCGCGCCGGTGACAGCATCGGCATTCCGGGTAGAAGTCCAGCTTCAGCCCGGCTTCTCCGGCGGCATTCTGCGCTGGCGGCTAGGGTAGCTGAGAAGCAAGAAGAACCCGGCATTGAAATGCCAGGCTATTCGGAGAAAGTGTCTTCGACACTGAAGAACCAGCAGCGTATTCATCTTCAGTCACACAGTGACTTTCTCCGAGTAGCCCGGTAGTTTATTACCGGGTTCTAATCTGCCGTCGCACTTCCCTACAGCACCCCCGGAAACACTGCGTCTACATGCAGGATCATCTCGCCAAACAGCGTATTCGCCCAGGCGAACCAGCTCCGGCTGAACCGCGAAGCGTCGTCTTTCCAGAACGACTCGTGCATGAAGCCCAGGCCCGCATCAGTGTCTCTTAAAGTCGTTAAACACTCTCGCACTTCTTCCTCCGACCGGCTGGTCAGCACCTGCATCATCAAAGACATCGGCCAGATCGTGCCTTTGCCGGTGTGCGGGCTGCCCACGCCCCGGCCTGCCGACCCGACCGTGTGATAGGGGTTGGAGTCACTCAGGATAAACTGCCGTGTTCGTAAATACAGCGGATCGTCAGAGCGGCAGTAGCCCAAATACGCCAAACTCAGCAGGCTGGGGACATTTGCGTCGTCCATGCAGTAATGCGAGCCGAAGCCGTCCACTTCATACGCGAGAATTTCCCCATGCACCGGATGCGGCACGACCGCGTGGGTGCGAATAGCCTGGTCAATCTCCTCCGCCAGTGCCGACGCGGCGGCGGCATCTTCGGGCTGGTTTAAGGCTTCGCTCCAAATGAGCGCGAGCTGCCGCAGACCGACAACCGCCATCGCATTGGCCGGGATGAGAAACGGCAGCAGAGCGGCATCGTCGGAGGGCCGGAACGGGGACTTGCTCAGGCCGCAGCGGGCCGCCGCCTGCCCGTAACCGTTCTCCATCAGTGTCTCAGTCGGGCGAGGCGAGGCACGCTGGAAGCGGTACTCAAGGGCATCTGGCCCAGCCCCTTCTTCGTGTGACGGCTCCTGCTCGTGCTTGATCGTCGCGATAATCAGCCGCATCGCCTCGCTCCAGCGGGCATCAAAACAGGACGCATCGCTTGTCGCTGCATAATACCCGTAAGACAGGCGCAGGACGGCGCACAAGCTGTCCAGCTCGTACTTGCGCTCGTGCAGGTCGTCGGTCATTGTCGTAAAGTCCGACTTCCAGTGGCTTGTATGCGGGACGCGGTTGAACGCATTGGCGTAAGGGTCGGCGAGGACGCAGTAGACCTGCCGGTTGATGACGCCCTGCAAGAGCCGCTGGAGCGTGGGGTCTTGCCCGGCAAACGGCAGGTAGGGCCAGACTTGATTGGTCGAGTCTCGCAGCCACATGGCGTCAATGTCCCCAGTCACGACAAACGTGTCCGGCCTCCCTGCGTCATCGGCCCCCAGCGTCACAGTCGTATCGAGCGTGTTGGGGAAGCAGTGGACAAACAGCTCCGCCAGCTTCGGGTCGTTTATCTTCCCGCGCATCTCTTCAATGACTTGTTCAATGACGGGGCTGGAAAAACAGCGCTTGTCGGTTTCGGGACGCGACATGTTAGGTCTTCTTTCTTTTCTACAGGAGCGTGGGAGTAGATTCTCACGCTCTTAAGGCCGTGCTCCCTCGTGCATTCGGCCATCTCCCGCATTGTATCTCTTTAACCCCAGTTTATGCTAAAATCGCTTTATGATACCTGCTTTTCTCCGGTTCCCCCGGACTTGGGGGCTAGGGGGCATCCTTCTCCTGCTCTCTCTCCTAATCTTCCCGGTCTACGCGACTTCACCTGGTTCCATTGTCGCGGGTAATGCCCGCTTTACGGTCATCACGCCAAGCTGTATTCGCATTGAGTATGCGCCAAACGGGCAGTTTGTAGACGCGCCCTCACTGTTCGCCGCCAACCGCTCCGCACGAGACAATTCCGCGCGGGTGACGCAAAGCGCGGCAAGCACAGCGATTGCGACAAGCGCGATTTCGTTGGTCTACACGCCGAACGGACAGCCGTTCTCGGCGTCTAATCTCCGCGCCGAAATCAAGCGGGGGACGCAGACGGTGACTTGGGCGCCGGGGATGCCGAACCCCGGCAACTTGGGCGGAACAATTCGAACGCTGGACGGCGCGGACGGCCCGGTAGATTTGGGGCAGGGGCTGCTGTCTCGGGACGGCTGGTTTCTGCTCGACGATTCTCAGACGCCGCTGCTGACGCCCACTTGGGTTGAGGCCCGGCCTGCCGTCGCCGGACGCACGGACTGGTACTTGTTCGGCTATGGCGACAATTACCGGGCTGCGCTGAAATCGCTGGCGGCGGCCGGCGGACCGGTTCCCCTGCCCCGCAAGTACGCCCTCGGCGTTTGGTACTCCCGCTTCTGGCCTTACACGCAGGACGATTACCATACTCTCGTGCAGCAGTACGCCCAGCACGATTTCCCTTTGGACAACATGGTGCTGGACATGGACTGGCACAAGGATGGCTGGACCGGCTGGTCCTGGAACCGGACACTCCTGCCGGATGCCGAAGCGCTTCTGCCCTGGCTCCATTCGCAGGGCCTGCATGTGACGCTCAATTTGCACCCCGCCGACGGGGTCGGGCCTCAGGAAGACCAGTACGCGGCGTTCATGCAGAGTATGAGCGCGGACCCGGCGACGAAGCAGACGATCCCATTTGATGCCGCCGACCCGAAATATATGCATGCGCTGTTTGCCGATGTATTCGCGCCGCTCGAAAAAGACGGCGTAGATTTCTGGTGGCTGGACTGGCAGCAGTACCCGGACACGCGCTCGATTCCGAGCCTCACCAACTTGTTCTGGCTGAACACGCTGCTGTACGACCGCACGGCCCGGAACGGACAGCGGGGCTTGTCGTTCTCGCGCTGGGCGGGCTGGGGCGATCACCGGCACCCAATCCATTTCAGCGGCGACGCCAGCACGAGCTTTTCCATGCTGGCGTTTGAAGTGCCGTTCACGTCTACGGCAGGCAACGTCGGCTGCTTCTTCTGGTCCCACGACATCGGCGGGCATAACCGGGGCCGCAATGAAGAATCGTACACACGCTGGGTGCAGTTCGGCGCGACAAGCCCCGTCCTGCGCTCCCATTCCACCCGCGACGCGACGATGGACCGCCGCCCCTGGCTGTATCCAGTGTGGGCGACAAACTCGATGCGGGCGTCGTTCCACCTGCGCTCCGAGTTATTCCCCTATCTTTATACAAGCGCGGCACAGTCCTGCCGCGACACCGTACCGTTCGACCGGCCCCTCTATTTTGATTATCCGAAAGATGAGGCCGCTTACCATAACGGCCAGGAGTATCTGATTGGGGATAATCTGCTGGCCGCACCGGTTGTCAGCGCCGGGGTCGGACCGGGCCGGGTCGGAACACAGACCGTCTGGTTCCCGCCCCATGCCACTTGGTACAGCGTCTTCACCGGCGAGAATTTTCCCGGCGGCACGAACAAAGTGGTCGCCGCCGACATCAACGAGTTCCCGCTGTACGCAAGAGGTGGCGTCCCAATTTCCCTACAGCCGTACACGCCGCGCATGGCAACCGCGCCGCTGACAACCCTGCGCGTCCGCTGTTATCCCGGCCCCGATGGCATCACAGGTCGCAGCACGCTGTACGAGGACGACGGCGTGACGACGGGGTATGAGCGCGGCAAGTTTGCCGTGACACCCTTGTCCTACACGCGCCACGGCAGCGTCATCACCGTGAAAATCGGCGCGGCTCGCGGCCACTACGCCGGGCAGCCGACGTCCCGAAATATCATAGTAGAGCTTCCCGGTACGGGACTGGGAACAACCACGGCCATTTACGGCAAGCCGGGCGTCATAGCTTATGATGCTGCGACGTGTACCAACCGCATCACTGTTCCCGCGCGTCCCATCGGTCAAGCCACGGTCATCACGCTCAAAGAAGAACCCGCGCACCTCGCCAAATTGCAGACCCAGGCTGTCCGGCGGCGTATCGCGGCGGTCACAGGAAAGCCTGCGGCGACAGTCCAAGAGGCCCTAACTGACCCATTGCTGACGCCGTCCCAGCAGGAAACCTTGCTGGCGGTCGCCGGGATTGGCCTGGTCGCCCACAATCAGAGTCCGACCCTGTATCACGGCTCGATCCAAGACTACTTGTATCAGCCCGGCCTCGCGCCAACTGCCCTCTCGACCCCAACACTAGACTGGCGCGGCCACCCGACTCCTTTGCCGGTCCAAGCGCCTATAACTTTCGGCGGACATCGGTATCTTCTGCCGCTTGTGCCGCGGACGAATGACATTTTAACCCCGGACAACGTGGCGCGAACGGCGAAAGTGACTGCCAGCGGCTTTGAAGACGGCTACGGTGTCGAAGGGGCAGTAGACGGGATTGCGGGCGGCTACCCGGACAACAAAGACAACGAGTGGTCGGCGGGCAGCAAAGTGGGGGCGTCGCTGACACTGACTTGGGACACACCGCAGACGATAGACCATATCGCGCTGTACGACCGGCCCAACACCAACGACCAGGTGACGGCGGGAACACTGACATTCAGCGACGGCTCAAGCGTCACGTTCGGCGCTCTGCCGGACGACGGCAAGACGCCGCTGATGCTGCACTTTACGCCGAAGACGATTACATCGCTGATGTTCACTGTTACTGCCGTTAAGCCCAGCACAGAGAATGCAGGACTATCGGAGATTGCGGTGTACCGGGTGAGGTGAGTGAAGAAGGCGCGTCGCAATTTATTGCCGCGTTCCGAATGCCTGCGTTCCGAATGCCTGCGTTCCGAATGCCTGCGTTCCGAATTGCCTACACTGGCGACAGCAAAAGCTGCTGCCGGTCTCGCGCAAGCTGGGCAAGCTGGGAGACCAGCGGCGCAAGAGTTGCGGCCAAGTCTTCTGTCTGCCAGCGACCCGCCGTCCAGCCTGCCACTACCTGCCCAATCTGTGCCGAGGATTGAAGCAGGCCGTCATCAAACGCGATTAGTGCGTTCAGCAGGCTCACTTCCGAGCGCAGACGCCACCAGAACTTGTCCTGCGCGGGGGCGGCCATGCCCCGGATGTCTCCTTCCAGGCCGCGAAGCTGCTCCGCGAGACGAGTCAAGCCGCGCAGCTTTGCCATCACCTCGGCAGGCGGCATGGGATTGTCCCGCGTAACCGGCGGCAGGTAGTCCTGACGGTACTCAGTTTCCAGCGCCCGCAGACGGGCGGCGGCTTCGGTGAGCGAATGACCAGCACGCTGGCGCACCAGCAGGTCATCGGCCCGCGCGAGATTGGCCTTGTCGTAGAAGTTGTAGCCGCCCCCCGACAGCAGCACTTGCAGGCGCTGGGTGACGGGGTTTAAGCTGGGCGTGTCGCTCATAGAGGAGAGTCCCGGGGAGAGAAACCGGCACTGGAAGTGCCGGTCTATTATTGAGTGGAAGTCGAAGCGACTGCGGACAAATCACGCAATCCTATTTCCTCAGTCGCCTCGATACGAAGTAATGCCGCAGGCATACTTTTATTCCGAAGTAGACTGGCACTTCCAGTGCCGGTTCCGAAGGGCTTACCTCTCGCGCAGCGGCATCGCCGCACGCGCCGGCTCCGGCGCGGCGGGGGCGGCAGGCGCGGCAGCCGGGCGCAGGTACTGGTCCTCGGCAACCGTCGGGGTGACGCCGCCGATGTTGAACGGCTGGCCGACCGCCATGTTCGGGGCGGACACGACGCCGCGCTCGGCCATGACCATCGCCGTGTAGTAACGCACGGCGTCCATCTCGCTCAGGCCGAAGGCTTTCAGCGAGATCAGCTGCTTCATGCGTGGGTCGGCGGGATGCACCAGCACTTTGACCGTGTTCAGCGTAATCCCGTAGACGGACAAGAACTCCTGCAAATGGCCGTAGACCAGCTCGGTCAGGTCATGGATTTTCTCGTTGACCTGCTCCAGCGGGGTCGCTTGAATGAGCTGATTAATGGCCTGCTCGACCACCGGGCCGGCGTAGGCGTTCAAATTGTCCGTTAAAAGCGCGTGGCCGCTGTACGGCATGTGCTGGACCAGCTTGACCGCGTCTTCGCGGGTATCCACATGGATGTAGTAATCCACGTCGTAGGTCATCTCGGCCATCTCGCGGGAGAGGGCCAAACCCGACGCGCTGACGACAAGCTTGGCCCGGTTAACATACAGCGCTTCGTACTGCCACGGGCTAGTGCCGCCGTAGAATGCCTGCTGGATGGAGCCGAACAGAACGCTCTGAGGCGTGTCAATCGGGTACTGCCCGGTCTCGTAGACGTTGATGATCGCCCCACGCGACTTCAACACGCAGAAGTGGTTGCTTTCGACCGTGAGAAGCGAGCCGTTGACGATGTCGTTATTGGGGTAGTGCCAGAGCAGAACAGTCGGTCCCATGACCTCCTGCCCCGACGGGTCGAGTGTGGAAATGACGCTGCGGATACCGGGCATGATTTAAGTCTCCTCGCTGATGTGCCATCGCTTGCCTGTTCGCTGCCGCCGGCCTGTTTTCCTGCTCTTTATCCCCAGCTCATGGCTCAATCTTTTGCAGCGCGGCGTCGTAGAAACCTTCGCCGTCCACGAAGATAACACCGTCATAAGACCGGGCAAGAGACGCTTCCAGGCTATCCAGCATTTGCCAAGCCTCTTCGGTCAGCGAAGACGAGTTAATCTCTATCGCGATTGTCTGAACGGTTTCTTGAAGCCGCCTCCGCAAGCCCTCTGACATTTCCCTGCTCATCTCCGCAATTTCCGCGTGCATCAGCGTATCGCCGACGCTTTTGTGAAGCACGATGGGCCGCTTCTCCGGCTGATAAAAAATTGTCAGCGTCCGCCAATCGTGTTCTATTATGCTAGGTATTGCTTCAAATCGCGGCGCGTCAAAGTAAACGCCTTCGGTGATAAATTCCGTGATCTGCGACCGCATGATGACGCCGGGCGAGCGGCATAGGACGCGCACAAAATCACTCATCAGTCCCCGTCTTCCAGCAGCCACTGCGCCGACAAATCAAGAACTGCGCCTTCCATCCGGCTGCCGCTAAAGCTGCTCGCTGCAAACTCCGCGCCGCGAAATGTCGCGCCCCGCAGGTCGCAGCCGAGAAAGAACGTCCGAACTAAGTTTGCTCCGTCGAAGTTCGCTTCCCGCAAGTCTGCGTGGTGAAACTCCGCTTTCGCCAGAACTGCTCCCCGGAAATCGCCGCCGAAAGCGACCGTGCCGGAAAAATCGGCTCCGTAGAAGTCGGTCCGCCGGAACCGGCAGCGCTCAAACACGGTGTTCTGCGCGTGAATGCCGTCCAGCCTTAAATCGCTGAAATCAAAGTCACGGATAACGGCATACGAAAAATCCGCCTGTCTTCCGTCCTTGCCATGCGCCTTAACAAGAGTGTCAACCTCAGCATGAGATAAGTTCATTTTTTCTATTCCCCCATCAAGCGCTCGGCGTTTTAATCCACGCATACGGCTCCAGCGTGTCCAAAGCGTCCAGCGCCGCCGGGTCAAGCGGCAGCGGCGGCAGGTCTTGGTAAGCTCGCTCCATGACATTGGCCCCGTCCATGTATAAAATGCCTTGTTCGCGATAAAACGAGCCGCCGCGCTCGTAAAACACAATCAGCGGCTCATACGGGTCCGGCAGGCCCAGGGAGACAACGTACCGATGGGTCTTCACGGACGCCCACCGAATAGACCACCAGCAGGCTTTTCGGCTGTACCAGCCAGCGTTTATCCTGCGCTCGTTCATCTCCTTGTTCAGCGCAATCACTTCGTCTTCCAGCGGATCCGCGCCGGGCTGCTCATAGCGCAGCTCTTTGTCTAAGAAGACATACGCCGGCAGCGAGCGCCGGACCGAAAGCGGCAGCGGCAGCAGTTGGGTAAAGTCATCCCAGCGCCAGTCCGTGTTCCCAGCCATCGTTTGGGAAACGACTGCCGCCCGGCGCAAAAACTCCCGCATCAAAGCGGCCTGCGACCCCAGGCGGCGCGGGTCCGGCTGCCAGGCGATTTGCCGGCACCGCGCAATCGCCGCCCGCGCTCCCGCTTCGTCAATTTTGCCGCCGCTATTCATCCTCTTCGTCCTCATATTCCGCGTCATCCTGCACATACGGCCTCAGCGCTTCGGCAGCCAGCGCATCGAACGTATCAAACGCCTCTATGATGCTTCCCGAAGGGCGGTCTTGCAGCTCGTAGCGGCCGGTGATGAGATTGAGCGCGTACAGGCTGATGTCGCCGTCGCCGAAGATCAAATACTTGTTGCGCTCCTCGTAGGAGCGCCAGTCCAAATTGTTTTCCACAAACGAGTTTTTGGACGGGCGCGAATTGCCGGCGACCCCGTCGCCGTCCGTGCCATAGAGAAACAGGCCGTTGTATCTGAGGCCGTCGGTGAGACGCAGGAAGTCCAAGTACCCGTCGGGCAGGTCTTCATGCAGCTCGTCGCGCGTTCTTTGGCACAGATGCGCCAATGCTTCTTCGGTTGCCGGCGGCGCAAGGTCTTTGCCGTAATCTTTGCGGAGTAAAATTGCGGCCCGCGCGACAAGTTCTCGGTACATGGGGTTCTCCTGCTTAATCCGCTAAATCTACATCTTCAATCTGGGCGCAAATCCAGCCGTCCATCCGCGTCCAGAAGTTCTCGTCTAAGTCCGGCTCTAGAGTATCCTCATGCCACCAAACAAGCGAATGGTCTTCGGGCGCATCCAGGCTGAGGTCGAGGCCGATGTAATCCCCGCCGCCGTTGCCAAACACCATCGCTACGTCTTCCAGCCGAAACGGCATTACTCGGTTCAGCTCCTCCGTTGTGTCGTCGCCCCAAGTGCCGTCCGACAAAAACTCAATGTCGCCGAACGGCAATGGTCCCAGGGCGGAAAGGTGCGCCCAGCCGTCATGCACGTTTCTGTAAAACGCTTGCAGATTTGGCGGCAGCCGCGCCCAGATTCGGCGCGGGTCATCCGGCGCTGTGTCGCCGAGCGGCGGTCCGGCTTCGTAGTAGTAGTCTTCGCCGTCGTCGCTGAAAAAATACAACAGCATCGGCGGCATCTCGGCTCTGAGCAGCACGCAAACGCCGTGGACTCTCTGCTCTAAAAAACTCAGTACGAAGGGCAGAAGCTGCCGGTGCGGCTCCCACGGCTCGGCCCATGTCTTTTTCCCGGCTTCCTGAGAACGCAGCATCTCGACCCAACCGTCCGGCACGCCGTCTTCCGGCGAGACTTCATTGGGCAAAGTCAGCAGCGTAAAATTGCGATTGAACTTCCCTACCTGGGCAGTCATGGCTTCTTTTGTCGGCTTCATTGTTTCTCGCCCTGCTCTTTGTCTTCCGCTAGTCTCTATGCAGTTTCTTAGACAAGCCCCGCTGCGAGGATGGACGGCCAGTAGTTGTCGCGATCCTGCATGGCTTGTGGGTCAACTCGGCGCATAGCGGCTGCGAGATGCGCGGCAAAGTTGACTGCGGCTTCGTCCGCGTCTTCCTCCTCGTCCGCTTTTGCGCGGGGATCAATGCGGTAAATCAAAAGGCACTCCGCAAGTTCCGGCACCCCGGAGTTGACAAAACTTGTCGGAAGACCCAGCCCGTCCACATCTATGCTGTAGACATGACCTGTCTCTTCCTGCACGCAAATCAGCGTTGCCCCATCCACTCCGATCGGCCGGAAATCTCGACAAGCCTCTGGGAGTTCTTCTTCGACAGGTCCAAAACACATGCATTCGGACTCGGATGGTAAACCTGCCTCAATCAAGAAGCGACGTGATGCTTCAGGAATGTTCATGCCCAAAAGCGCGTCAGGCTCTGTGCGAACTAGTCCCGGCCCCCATGCCTGTGAAAAGTGTTCCGGTGTCATTAAGGGAGTTTCTGCCGGTCTGTCATCGTCTGGCCGGCGGCCTCTACTTTTCCTGCTTCTTTTACGCGGGCATCTGCCAAAGCCGCAGGGTTTTGTCCAGGCCGCTGGACACGAGCTGTGTTCCGGCAGGGTTCAGGGCAAGCGCCAGAACGCCGCCGTCGTGGCCGGTCAGGGTCCGGCGCAGGCCGCCGCTCGGCACGTCCCAGAAGTAGATCGCCCCGGTCGGAGAGCCGCAGATCAGGGTTTGCCCATCGGGGGTGAACAGGGCGTCGGTCCAAAACTGCTCCACGTTCTTCCCGCCTCGGTCCGGCGGCGCTCCGGCGTGCCGTTTTCCGAATATGTCAAAGTAATACAAACGCTCCTGCGACGGGAACTGATACAAATGCAGATCCCAGTCGGCGCAGGCAAAGAAGCGCCCGTCCGGACTGAACGCCGCCCCCATCATCTCATCGGCGGGAAGCCGGATCGTCAGGTCGGAGCGCGGCGTCAGCGCCGTGTCCAGCTCGCAGAACACAATCTGCGTCCCCGCCTGGAAGCACGCCGTAATCAAGACGGTTTTACCGTCGGGATGAGACACAATGGACGTATTGCGCTCGCCTAGGCCCCAGTAATCCTCGTCTTCGTCGTCATATTCCCGCATAGGCTCGATTTCGCCGGTGTGCAGGTTCACGACATGCAGCACTTCATGGTTTCCTGCTGCCAAAAGTCGCGCTCCGTCGGGCGAGAACGCCGCCGACAGCAGGTAAGTGTCGGGAAAGACAAACTCTTTTTCTTTTTGTCCCTCCGGCAGCGTCCACAGGCTAAGCTGCCCTGCGCCCGGCAGCGGCTGTCCGACCGCCGCCAGCCGGGTTCCATCCGGACTGATCGCAAGGCCGTACAAGCGCTTGAACCCGGCCTGGAACGACAACTGCCGAACCATCTGCCGCCCGGCAGCCCGCCAGAGGCTGATCTCCTGAAGCTGAATGCAGGCCACCGTCTCGCCGTCCGGCAGGAATTGCAGACACTTCACGTAGGTGTCCGACGAAACTGTTTGCAAAGGAACAAAATCAGCGAGGATTTGCGGAACGCTTTGCGCTTCAATCTGCATGCCGGGTTCGCCGCCCGGATTGACCACCATGCCGAAGCCGGCCGGCATA
Organism: Capsulimonadaceae bacterium; assembly: GCA_965213825.1. Lineage (GTDB taxonomy): Bacteria > Armatimonadota > Armatimonadia > Armatimonadales > Capsulimonadaceae > JANXMY01. The sequence continues at coordinate 77,986 of CBDCAE010000003.1, read as the reverse complement.
TGCGCCAGCACGTCTCCTGCCGTCATTTGCAGTAAGTGCGGCGCTTCGAGCGCAGCCAAACCTTCCTGCTCGCCTGCACTAAAGACCGCCAAGTAGTCCGCGTTTCCCCGCCAAAGGAATACAGGCGACACCTGCGGCCAGGGGGTGAGGCTGGGAACAAATACCAACGCCTTAACAAGGACACGCAGCACTTCTTCCACAGAACCGCGCTCTTCTTGACCTGCCTTTATTGCTTCCTCTAAAGCATTTTGTGTTTGTTCTAATGTCAAGAGCTTAACTGCTTTCACTGGGACTTTCGTCTCCGGCACTGCCGGTCAGCTTGTGCCGGGTCACCAATCGCAGCAGAAGCTGCAAGACGATTTGGCGGAAGATGAACACGGCAATCTGTGCCCGTGCTTCGGGCGCTTCAATCTTCAACGCGGCAGCTTTCAGGCCCTCGCAGCCGGAAAACGCGCCGAGGTCGGAGACGCCGAGGCGGGACGAGAGGTGGTGGGCGAATGAGTTTCGCAGGCGGCTGATGTGAACGAGGTCGTAGTATGTCTTCTCGTCTAAAGAGTTCGCGGCTCGCAGAATGTCCATCTTTGCCGAGAACGACAAGCGCCCGCTGAGGAGGACACCGGGGTGCTTGAACTTCTTGGCGATGACCGCATCCAGGCATTCTTCCAGGTACAGGCGTCCGCGCAGGACCAGGCCGAGGGCGTCGTTTTGAGCGTACATATGGCGCACCAGTGCGGCATCCAGCGGTTCAGCGGCATAGAGCGTTTCCGTGCGCCGGTCTTCATCCGCCAGGTGCCGCGTTAAGGCGTCCTCCGACTCAAGCGAGCGCAGGGCGCGAAAGATGTCCCGAAACCAGCGCTGTTTGTTGGTCATAAAAAGGCCCCCCAGCCCCCAATAATGGGAGAGCAATACAGAACAGACACGGGCCGCTCTTGATCTTGCTCCCCCATTGTTGGGGGCTGGGGGCTTCCCTTTCTGTTCTACTGCGGCATTTGGGCCATCAGCGCCTTGACGGTGGCGGGATCGAGGGCGGAGTTCCAGATGCCGAACCCGGCGATCTTGCCGGCGATGCGATTCCCGTTCCACGGGCCCGTGGTGCCGATTTTTACCGTGTCTGCGGCGTCGTTCAGCGTCACCGGCGAGGTCTTAATGACTGCTCCGTTTTTGTAGATAGTCAGGGTCGTGCCGTCAAACGTCAGCGTCACCATTTGCCATTTGTTCAAGTCGAACGGCACTCCCGTGGTGACATCAATGTCGCTCCCCCAGAAGTGAATGCCGTCATGGAACTTGATGAGGTACCGCTGCTCGCCGCCCGTATCCGTGCCGTCGCCGAAGCCGCTGAGAACGGTCAGCTCGTCAGGCTGGGCCGTGAGATAGACGAACTGGTTGATCGTCCACGGGTCGGTTCCCTCGACAGGCAGGTGGGGAACAGCGTTCTGGATAATCCCCGACTGGTTGCCATCAAAGGTCTGCACGGCGGCGAGCGAGAAGACTTCGGTTCCGGCAGGGAGCCGCTTGACCACCGGCGGCGGGGTGCGCGGCGTCACCGGTGGGAACGGGTCCGGCTCGTACAGAACGCCAGCCGGCTGGGTATCGGCCAGCGCGGTCGAGGCCGCCGTCATCGCCATGACCCGGATGTTCGGGTTATTGGGCAGTGTGACGTTGACTGCACCTTCCGGCAGATCCAGCGAGTACAAGAACAGGTAGCAGAAGCAGTACGGCAAAATGCCATCGCTGTTGTGCCGGTGCGAGCCGACCCAGGCGACGGGGTCACGCTTGACAAAGCCCGGCTTCAAGTTTTCAATGTGCGTCACCCGTCCGCCGCGCACGCTCTTGACCGCCATGCCGGCAAGGATGAGGTTGCCGTCCCAGTTGGGGTCGGGGTAGCCGGTGCCGGGGCCGAATGTCGCCGGGTCGCCGGGATCGTTATGGAGGACGCGCGAGTACCACTGTCCGGTAAGCGCCTGCCAGTCCTGCACTTTCAGCGTAGTTATGTTCCGGTGGTCCTCCTGCCAAGCCGTATTGACAGTGAAGCCTCCCGACTGGTCGCCGTTGGCCGACGCCGCCAGCAGGTACAGGCGATTGTGGCTTCCGGCCGGAAGCGCCACCGTCTGACCCGAACACGAAACCATGTTGTTCCCTGTCTCGCCGGCCAGCGTGAAGTGAATACCTTGAGCGGTCACGGATGACGGCCACAGCTCGGCGGGATACGAGCCGCCGGTTTGGTCAAACGCAACACTCTTCGGGTTGGTGCGCGAGGTCACGCCCGCGAAGTTGTACGGCAGGACAATCGGCGTCCCCAATGGCTGTGTGATGGCCTGCGTGGCCGGAGCCAGCGTCACCGCAAAGGAGCGCGGCTGGTAGGCTGTCAGATCAAACACCAGCTTGCCGCTTTGAGGCGAATATGCGCCGACCGCTTCTTCGGCAGCATTGATCTCCCGGACACTCGTGACCGCCGATGCAAACGAGATCGCCGCGCCCCGCGCGGGGTGGCCGGTCAATTCCTGGACACGGACAACAATCTCGCCACTGTCTTCAGCCCGTTTCAGGCCGCGTACCCCGATCTGGTCGGTGCTGAGTTGGAGCAGGGAGAACTCCCTGCCGCCGACGCTCTTGTGCTTCGTCGTTTGGAATGCCAGGAGCGGCTGATTGAACCGGGCGGCTTTCTGGACGACTTTGCCGGTGCGCCAGTCCCCGGCATGGCCGGCGAGGGCATACGGGAAATGGTGACGACCGAGGTCGTTGGTATCCTGCCACGGATAGTTGCTGCCTTCTGGCGTCCTGATTAAGCTCAAACGCAGCAGGTTATCGGCGGGCTTGTCCCAGCCATACTTGTATTTGGTGAGGACAGCAAGGCCGTGTTCACCCTTGCTATCGGTGAGATCTGCCCACTGCTGGCCGTTGACTTCATAGCGGTTCGGCTCGGAGTTAGGCCGCTCGATCGTGCCGAGTCCGAGATCAAATGTCGCGACGGGATTGGACGCCGTCATCGGAAATGCGGCTTTGATGAGCGTTCCAGGAGTCTGCCAGTCTATATCGTTGTGGACTTCCACCCAGTCGCCGCCCGGCGTGAGGCGAATATGCTGAACCCAGGTCGTCTCGCCGAGCGTCCGCGTCACTTCCAGCGTGGCGCGAGCCGGGCCGGCTTCAGTAACGCGCACCTGAACATTATCGGCGATCACGCCTTCAATCGGGGCATGGTCGGTCTCGTACAAAATCTCCCACGCCGGCCAGGTCGGCGATGAGTCGTGCAGGTGCTGAAGCTGGCTGGCGCTTTGCAGAAGCTCGGTCTTCGCCGACTTGTCGTAGACACTGCCGATGTCGCCGGACGCGGTCATAACCACTTTGTAGCGGTCGCTTTCCAGCCCTGCCGCTGTGGCGCTTAGGCCGGTCTTCATCGAACACGGCGACTTGGAAGACCGGACGTCGTAGACGCGGCTGCCGACCGACGGTGTGGACGCGATGAAGATGATCTTCATGCTCACGCCACTCGCTGCCAGTGTTTGACTCGGTACTTCCTGGCCTGTGACGGTATCGTACACGCGGACATTCTGCGTCCCGGCGGGTAAAGTCACGGTCGCTTCCACGCAGTCGGTGCGCGGCTGGTCCAGCGGGTTATACACCACCAGCGGCACGCCTTTGACACCAGTGTCTAAGTGCTGGGCCATCGCCGCGACACCGGTGGTCACGACCTGCGAGAACTGGTTGAGGCTGAGTAAATCATCGTTCCAGGTGAACGTGTACGCCTGCGGGACGCAGGTGCCGGGAAGCGTGTCGTGGAACTGGTTCCACAGCGTCCGCACCCAGGCTTGGCTGAGCGTATCATGCGGGTAGGCCGGGCCACCCAAATGCGCCCCGGCGAGCGCCGCCCGCTCGGCGGCGTCGGCCATCTGCTCGTTCATCCGGTTCCACTTTTTGTGGGCAGCCTGGGACGTGTACCCGCCGACTCCATGGGTCTTCATCGTCAGCTCGCCCCGGTAAGACGGCAGAGCCGCGATCTGGGCGGGGGTCAAATCTTTCGCCATCTGGTCGGCGCTCGTGTTGATGACCCGCACGGTGCCGTTCGCATCGTCTGCGCCCTGCTGCACGAAGGCAACGGTTGAGTCGCCGGGCGTACCGCCCTGGTCGCCGGTGCCGAAGTAGCGCAGGTCCACTTTTTTGCCGCCCGCATCGGCCAGGTCGCTGTTCCAGTCGGGCGAAGACGCCGGATTTGACCGGACATCATGGTTGTAGGACCCAGGCCGCAGCGCGGTCACAAGCTCCGAGTCGTCCACGCCTACCCAGCGTCCGACTGAGAACGGCGCGGGGAACCAGCCACCCCACAAAGCGAACTTCTGCGTCGAAAACGATTGGAGGCCCGAATGCTTTCCGATGGCGGGCAGCGAGTACGGGAAGCCAAAGCAGTCAGGAAGATAAATGTCCCGGCTGACCATGCCGAACTCCTGCCGGAAGAACTGCTGGCCGTAGAGCGCCTGCCGGAACAGAGATTCTGGACTGGGCGTACAGACATCCACGGCATTGACCCAGGACCCCGACAGCTTCCAGCGTCCCTTTTTGACCCACGACTGAAGCTCGGCCCAGTCTTCCGGGTGATATTCTTTAAACCACTGATAATGGATCGTGCCCTCGAAGTTAAACGTATACGCCGGGTACTTTTCAAATAGCTCCCAGTTCGGGCGCATCGTGTTTGGAATGCAGTGGGCGATGACATGCTGCACGGTCCAGTTCCACTGCGAGTCGATGTGCGCCGTCGCGACCATGTACAAAGTCGGCTTGTCAGCGGCATCCGCTGCGGCCTGAGCGCTTGCGCCGGGCAGGCGCAGGCCACCGAGCGCAAGGCCCGCCCCGCCGACGGTCACGAGGACGCCTTTGACAAATGCCCGCCGGGTTAATTTGGACCGAGTTAATTCAGGCTTAGGTTCGGCTTGAGTGTCTTCTGTGATTTCTATTTCTTGCATGGGTTTCCTTATCAGGGCAGAGGAGTCTGGTATACGGATGCTGGGAGTATGGTGCCGCCGCGCAGCCGGCGCAGTGCACTTCTTCATACGAATTTACTGTAGCAGACCGCGCGGCTTCTGTCAAGGACGGACCGTCCAAGAAAGCAAAAAAAGCCTGAATACTTACTTGTATTCAGACTTTTTCCTGGATGGCCCCTCAGGGATTCGAACCCTGGACCTTGAAATTAAGAGTTTCCTGCTCTAACCAACTGAGCTAAGGAGCCATTCTCTTTGAGTTATCGCGTTCCGTAATGGTCTACACCTCCCTGTGATGCGTATTATACCTACGCCGGCGGGGAAATGCAAGTGAATGCTGACTTTTTTCGCGCTTTAGTTCCCCGTGAGGTACAATGCCTACACTGCGTACTGCTTCCTTTCAAGGAGTTCTCTCATGCGTCCCCTACCCGTTTTCGGTGTTCTCACCCTTTACGCCGCCGCGCTCGGCCTGCCGGCCTGCCTGCCCAAACCACTTCTGCCCAAACCACTTCTGCCCAAACCGCACCTGGCTCCGCGCTGACCATCTACAACCAGAACTTTGCCGTGGTGCGCCAGACCGTGCCTCTGAACTTGCAGCCCGGCTTGAACCATGTGTCGGTCAGTGACATCACGTTCCATCTGGAACCCGACTCGGTGGTCCTGCGCGACCCCGCCGAGAAGCGCATTCTGAAGATACGCGAGCAGAACTACCGGGCCGATCCCATTTCCCAGGATTTACTCTTGTCGCTGAACGAGGGCAAGACGATTGACTTCCAGGTGACGCATGGTGACCAAATCTCCCTAGTCCAGGGCAAAATTGTTCGGAGCGGCTATGTCCCGCACACGGAAGCGTACAGTACGTTTGGACAGCAGTACCAGTATCAGCAGCAGTCCTATGGCGGCGCGAGCGGTCAGCCAATCATTGAAGTCGGCGGCAAATTGCAGTTTGCTCTGCCTGGCCTGCCTTTATTCCCGTCTCTGCCCGATGACAGCGTTCTCAAGCCGACATTGGACTGGCAGCTCATCACCGACAAAGGCGGGCCGGTGAATGCAGAGCTGGCGTATGTCACCGGCGGCATGACCTGGAAGGCGGCGTACAACGTCGTCTTCCCGGAAGTCGGCGATGCTTTGGACTTGTCCGCGTGGGTAACGATGGACAATGAAAGCGGCAAGACATTCGAGAACGCCCGCATCAAGCTGATGGCCGGTGACGTGTCGAAGCTTCAGAATGGTCAGCAAGGGTACGAAAAGATTTTCGCCTTGCAAAACAACAATTCTTTTGCGGCAGATGCCGTCGGACCGGCAGTGACGGAGAAAGCATTCGACGAGTACCACCTCTACACGCTGGCAAACCCAGCCACACTGCGGGACCGGGAAATCAAGCAGGTCGAATTCGCCCGCGCCGCCCATGTCCCGTCTACCGTCATCTATGTCTACGATGGGTTTCAGCCGGACGACCGCTACAGCAATTACAACTACGACAACCTCCGCAACGTCACCGATTACGGGACGCAGTCCAACCGCAAAGTGTTCACGATGCGCGAGTTTGTCAACTCCATGGCAAACGGCCTCGGCATTCCCTTGCCCAAAGGCCGGATGCGCTTTTATCGGCGCGATACCGACGGACAGCTTGAGTTTGTCGGCGAAAACGACATAGACCATACACCCAAAGACGAAACCGTCCGCGTCTACACCGGCAATGCGTTTGACTTGACCGGCGACCGCAAGCAGACCAATTACAACGTGGACGGCAGCGGCCGCACCATTGACGAAAGCTTCACACTCACCCTGCACAACCACAAAACAACCCCAACCGAAATTCGTGTCGTCGAGCATTTGTATCGGGGTGCGACATGGACCATCACGGCGAAGACAAACACGTTCCTGAAGACCGACGCCCACACCATCGAGTTCCGTGTCACGCTGCCGCCGGACACAGACAAAACTCTCAGCTACACCGCGCACTATACCTGGTAGGAAGCAAATGACAAAAACGCTTCTCACGATTTTCCTTCTGCTCTTGCCCGGCGGCCTCGCACAGTCTACTCATGCCGCTCCAGCCTCTGCCACAGCAGCACGCTATGACACGGCGACAAGTACGGCGGCGCAGGACGGCACGGGAACAGTCTGGGCGCTGCCGGATGCCTCCAACCGAGACGACAAGATCAGACAGTGGCAGGCCGGAACATGGGTAAGCGTCGCCGTGCCGGAAGCGCGCGGCTTCCGCCTGCTGGCCCTGACTACCGGCGGCGCAGGCAATGTTTACGGCCTCTGGCAGAAACCCGCGCAAGGGCAGTACGGACAGGAGCAGAACACGCTCCCGGCGTGTCTAGTCACGGTGCAGCACGGCACGAGCATCAAGGCGCTGGCGCAGTTTGACGGGCCAGTGCTGAAAGAAAATGGATTCCCGAACACGCCGAAAATCTATGCTGGGACCGGCAGCGATGTCTGGATCGCCGGGTATCAGCCGGAGCTGCGGCATATCACCTCGGACGGCGCGGTGCAGACCCTGACGCTTAAGCCCGAATGGTTCACCTACAGCGCGTCCCCGCGAGGGTTTGAGGACGTGGAAATCGGCTCGGTAGCCGACAGCGCCGGGAGGCGCTGGTTCTGGTCGGAAAAGCCGTTCTTCGGTTTTGGGAATCCCCTGCGCGGCGCCCTGCTTTGGAACGGCAAAGCGTTGGACTTGGTTAAGACAAACCTGCCGGACGGGCGGATTTCCGGTATGGCCCGGCTCGATGCAAATCACCTTTGGGTAGGAGTGGACGGGAATTTGTTGCAGGGCGCTTTGTACCGGCTTGACACGCGCACGTTTCAGGCTGTCCGGGAGCCGCTGCCGGCGGATTTTCAATCGCCGGTTCAGCTCTTCCAAGCCGGCGGTGAGTGGTATGCGCTGGATGCGCCGAGGTTCGGCTCTTTCGCCACTGGAATGTGGCGCAGACGCGGCGGGTGGCACACGGTCATTGCCCCGCTGGAAGAACCCGGCGGCTATTACGCCCCCAGTTTACAGCACCCGTGGATGGCTGAGCCGTCCGGACTATGGATCGGCGCGAGCGGCGGCGCGTGGTGGCTGCCGCGCGGGAACGCCGCCCCACTGTGGGTGAACTGGCAGCGCGGGCTGCCGCCGCTGGGCGTTATCAGCGCCTTGTTTCCGCTGGCCGGCAGCAGGCTTCTGGCAGTGTCCGACACCGGCGGCGCGGCTGAGATTGCGGCCGCGCCGGAGCCGTCTCGTCCGCTGCCGCCCGGTGTCATCGTCGGCGGTCTGGGCGCTCCAATAAATATCGTGCGGCCTCTCGCCGACGTCCGGCAGCATTTGTGGGCGGCACAGATTTATGAAACCCGGACACCATCGCTGGACGAATGGGATGGGCGGCAATGGCGAATCCATACAATTCCAAAAATGGCGACCAGAGTGACCGGGCTGTATGCCTGCGACACGCAGGGGCGGATTTGGATGACGACGACTCGCTGGAATACGCCGTCCGAGCCGCAGCCGGTTTCCAGCTACGCCGTGTATGACCCAGCCCACGACGCTTGGACGAATTATGCGACCGACACGGACGCGCTGGGTGCCGCCGCGTCCCTGCCCGGCATGGGGTTCCTGCCGTACCGCGATACCTCTAACCTGCCGGTGTTCAGCGGCGACGGGCGCGTGGCTTACTTGTCCGATAACACGCAGGTCTCTTTATACGACGGCAAAGCCTGGCATCATTGGCGCACGGGAGAGATTCTGCGAAACTACGGCGGCAATATCCCGAATCTCGTACACTTTAATGCCGACCGCTGCTTGGAAGTCGGCTTCGGCGGTCCGAAATGCGAATGGACTCCTGAAACCGGCTGGCAGCAGGATGGGCAGGAGGAAGCAGTCAAATACCAAAACCCGGTGCCGCCGGGCGGACCAAAAGGGCTATTCTGGGGCAATCCCGGTGTGGACAGCCTCGGCGTCAAGTGGTTTGTATGGCAGGACATGGTCTACGCGGCAGGCTACGGCCTCTGGGCCAAGCAGCCAGAATTGTCTGCGTCCGGCTCGCCGTTCACGCAGGGTTTCGGCATCGAGGATGTTTTGCGTGACCCGGCAGGCCGCTTCTTTTTCGTGTCCCGGCCCGCGGGCCGCTATGAATTCGTTGTCTGGTCCCCGCCGCCTGTGCCGAAGCCGACGGTGTCGGTAACACCGCTGTCGGAAGATTCGGTCTTGGTGCGCTTCAAGTCGGCGCTGCCGGGGCTGCACTGGCTTTTGTGGCGGGTCAACGGCGGCGCATGGAGCGCTCCAGCGACGGAAAAGACATTGGCGCTGACAGCGCTGCCGCGCGGCGATTACCGCTTGGAAGTGCAGGCGCTGGACTCCCGACTGCAAGCGTCGCCGAGTGCGGCTGCCGTGTGGAGTATCCGGGTCGCGCCGGAAGCACAGATTACCCGCTGGGTCTCTGCGCTGTCTGCCGGGCCGGATGACGCCCGCGAAATCGCCGTGGCAGGGCTGACCAAACAGCCTGCCGCCGCCCTGCCTGCGCTGAAAGCCGCGCGTCCGGGGGCGTCGGAGTTGGGAAGATGGTGGATAGACGCCGCCATGCAGCAAATCTCGGACGAGCCACAAATCTCGGCAGGAGAAACGCCGGAAGTCGCGAATTAAGAGGCTATGCTTAACTTTGAGTTTGACCCCGGCTCGCTGCGCGAGCAGTTTCCATCGCTTGCGCTAACTCTCGACACCCACCCCGCCGTCTTTTTCGATAATCCCGGCGGCACGCAAGTGCCGTCGGCGGTGATTGACGCCGTATCGAATTACTACAAAACTGCCAATGCCAATGTCGGCGGGGCGTTTGCAACAAGCCGCCGGACAGACACGGTCGTTGCCGAGGCACGGATGGCAGTGGCGGACCTGTTGAACGCGCCGGGGCCGGAAACAATCGTGTTTGGGCCGAGCATGACTGCGCTGACGTTTCACCTCTCCCGCTCGCTGGCCGCCACCATTCAGCCCGGCGATGAAGTCGTAGTCACGGCGCTGGACCATGACGCCAATGTCGCGCCGTGGGCCGATCTTGAAGCCGCCGGGGCGGTGATCCGGGTCGTAGAGGTGCATCTCGCCGACGGCACGCTCGACATGGACAGCTTTGCGTCTGTGTTGTCGCCGCGCACAAAGCTGGTCGCCGTTACCCATGCATCCAATGCCGTCGGCACGGTTCCCGACGTGGCGCGTCTGACGCAAATGGCGCACGAGTACGGCGCATTGGTCTTTGTGGACGCCGTGCAGTATGCCCCGCACGGGCCGATTGATGTGCAGCGACTCGACTGCGACTTCCTGGCCTGTTCTCCCTACAAGTTTTTCGGGCCGCACGCGGGCGTCTTGTACGGCAAAGCGGAGCATTTGACCCGGCTGACCCCGCACAAAGTCAAGCCGTCTAAAGACGCCATTCCCTACCGCTGGGAGCTTGGCACGCTGAGCCATGAAAGCCTCGCGGGCGTCTCGGCGGCGGTCGGCTATCTAGAAAGCGTCGGCCACCACTTTGGCGCGTCGTTCCAGGACCGTGATCGGCAGGAAGGATACATAGGCCGGCGGCTGGCGCTTAAAACCGCGATGGCGGCGATCAAAGCCTACGAGCAGACCTTGTCCCGGCATCTGCTGATGGGCCTGCAAAGCATCCCCGACATTAAGATTTACGGCTTGACAGATTTCAATCGCTTAGACGAGCGCCTGCCGACGGTGGCATTTACCTGGCCGCGCCTCACACCCCGCGAGACGGCGGAATATTTGGCGTCGCATGGCATCTGCGTTTGGAGCGGCAATTATTACGCCCTGCGGCTGATGGAAGCGTTAGGCTTGGAAGGACACGGCGGCGCGGTGCGGGTCGGCCTGGCGCATTATAACACGGCTGAAGAGATTGACCGGATGATCGCGGCGCTGCATGACGTGCCGCAGAGGAAAACCGCATGAGCGACTACGAAGACATGGGCGCAGACGAGCTGCTCGACGCCGAAAATGAGATGGACGCTGCCCTGCGAAAGCAGGACGAAGCCTTGGCTTTATTGGAGCGCCTGCGGATCGCCGAGGGGTCAGGACCAAAGCCGGCGGACGCGCCCGGCGGCGGGCGGCGAGATTTCCGACGCTGGCCCGCGCCCGAAGGTATCACGGTGGAGATGCACGACGGCAGCGGCTGGCAGCCGGTCCTTTCCAGCGACCTGGGCGTCGGCGGCGCACGGCTGACGGCAGTTCCCGCCTGGCTGGACGGCCCGGTTCCGGTGCGCCTGCGCGGCTCCGGCCCGTCGGTGCTGACGCTCGGCGATCTAATGTGGCGCGATGGCATCAGCGGCGCGGCGGGCCTGCGTTTCGAGTTTTCCGACTCCGAAGACCACGACCTCTGGACCGCGATGCTGATTGACGCCCTGCTGGCCCGCTACGCGCTGGTCTAAACAGGTTTACGAATCCACGGGGCTGAACCCCCGTGCTCTAACAAAGCAAGCCCCCGCCTTTGCACTGGCAGGCCCGGAGGGACGCGGTCGAAAATCTCTATTTGGTTCCTCGCCCGCGAAGGCGGGAGCTTGCACTTCAAAGCCCTGCCGTTCAGGGCAGGGTACACTTTCTAACTGCTGGACATCTTGCCGCCGGTGACTTCTACTAATGCCCCGGTCATAAAGCTGGCGTCGTCGGAGGCCAGAAAGACATAGATGGGGGCCAGCTCGTCAGGCTGGCCGGGACGGGCCAAAGCTACCTCCGCACCGAAAGTCTTCACGTCTTCCAAAAGCATCGTGCCGGGAATATTTGGGGTCCAGACCGGGCCGGGGCAAACGCAGTTGACCCGGATATCTTTCGGTCCTAGATTAAGCGCCAGAGATTTAGTGAACGCATGGATGGCGCCCTTGCTGGTGCAGTAGTCAATCAGATGCTTTTCGCCGACCAGGCCGACAATGCTGCCGGTGTTGACGATGGCATCCCCCTTTGTCAGATGCGGCAGGACGGCTCTTGCCATGTAAAAGTAGCCGAAGATGTTTGTTTCCAGTGTCCGCCGGAACTGCTCGTCGCTGATGTCTTCCAAAGAGTCCTGCACGGCCTGATAAGCCGCATCGTTGACTAAAATGTTAAGGCCACCAAACTCAGCGACCGCCTTGGCGACCGCCGAGCGGCAGGCGGCGGGGTCGCGGACATCCGCTTTCAGCGAGAGGCAGCGGCGGCCCTGCGCTTCCACAAGAGATTTCGTTTCGTCCGCGTCGCCGTCGTTCTCGTTGTAGACAATGGCGACGTCTGCGCCTTCCAGTGCAAACGCGAGGGCGACGGCGCGGCCAATGCCGGAGTCCGCGCCGGTGATAATGGCTTTCTTGCCGGAAAGCTTGCCGGCAGGCTTGTAACCGACCAGATCGGTCTGCGGCGGCAGTTTCATGTCGGTCTGCTTGCCGGGATAGGGAATTGTCTGGGCAGGAATATCGGCGGTCGTCGGCCGTGTTGGTTTGTCAGTCATGGTTTCTCCTCACAAATGGAATAATCGCAATGCAGTTATTGCCGTAAGCACCCTCAAATCAAACGAAGATATAAAGGATACGATTTCTATGACGACGATTGCCATTGCCGGGTGCGCCCATATCCATATCGGCGGCTTTATCCACACGCTCCGAAACCGCCCGGATTTTGCCTGCAAGATGGTCTGGGACCACGATACGGCCCGCGCCGAGCGCCGGGCGGGGGAACTGGGCGCGGCAGTCGTCGGCAGCGTGGACGCGATCTGCGCCGACCCGGAGGTTGATGCGGTCATCGTATGCACCGAGACCAATCTGCATGAGCAGGTCGTTCTGCCCCTGGCGGCGGCAGGCAAGCACTTGTTTGTCGAGAAGCCACTGGGGTTCGCGTCCGCCGATGCGTTTCGAATGGCGGAAGTGATTGAAGCGGCAGGAATCATTTACGGCACGGGCTTTTTCATGCGCGGCTATCCGGCACACGTGTTCCTAAAACAGCAGGTCGAAGCCGGGGCATTCGGCAAAATCACGCGGGTGCGCGGCTCGAACTGCCATTCCGGCGCTTTGGGCCATTGGTTCGACACGGACTGGCGCTGGATGGCCGATCCGAAGATCGCGGGGGTTGGGGCGTTCGGCGACCTCGGCGCTCACATGCTGGACATTCTGCTCTGGCTGACGGGCGACATTTCGGAAGTCACGGCACAGCTTGATCGCGGCACCGGCGCATATGAGGGCTGCGACGAAACCGGCGAGGGGCTGCTTAGGTTTACGAGTGGGACCATCGGGACGCTGGCCGCCGCATGGGACGATGTCGCCGACCCTGTGACACTTCAAATCTGCGGCACGGAAGGCCATGCGGTCATCATCCGAGGCGATCTGTACTTTAAAAGCAGCCATGTGGACGGCGCGGACGGTAAGACGCCTTGGACGGACCTGCCGCCCGCGAAGCCCGCCAGCCTGGATGCCTTTTTAGACGCCATCGAGGGCAAAGAAGCCGCACTGGTCACAGTCCGCGAGGCCGCGGCCCGGAGCGCGGTCATGGAAGCCTTGTACGCAGGCGCACAAAACGGGGCGTGGACCGCGCCCAAAACTCCTGATTGACACGGCATAAGTACTTGGCATGATTCCTGCAAGGCTGGTAATGACGCTTGCTTTCATTAAGGACTATCATGCACCTCTTCAACCGCCGCCCGCACGACGGCAGCAGCTCGATCATTCAAATCGGGGAAGGCTTGGACACCGTGGAAGTCGAGATTTTAGAAGTCATCGGCGACCAGGTGATCGTCGGCGTCTTCGCGCCCGGCGAAATGCCGGTGCAGCGCAAAGAAGTGGTGCTGGAGCGGCAGCGCACGGCGGAAGAAGCGATCTTGCCGATGGAGGGGCAGTAGGAGAGGTCTGCGAATTCGGCATGAGCGAATTTGGCATGAGCAAGAGGGGCGAACATGGAAGAGGGGCGAACACAAGGTTCGCCCTTTTTCTTATGTCTGCGAAGGCAGGCAATCGCACTTCAAAAGCCCGGCACTTCCAGTGCCGGGCTTCTTTACGTTTTCCGCTTTTTTTCCTACTTCCCGCTTGTATCGAATGGGAACGCGGGCAGGTCCTTTCCACTGTAAAGGCTGCATTCAGGGAAGCCGGACCAGGCGTAGCGGACGGCGGAGGGGTCTGGGACTTTGGGAGAGGAAACGACCACCGTATCTTTGACAATGTGGGCGGTGGCAGCAACGAACTTGCCGTCGCTTCCGGCGATCTCGAAGCCGGTCAATGCCGGGCCGCTGTGGGAGACCAGCCCGCCGTCGGCGTGGGTGAAAGTCAGTGTCGCCGACGCGCCGGAAACGGACAGCGAGCGGTAGACCGGGCCGGCAAACGCGACTTTCTCGCCGTAGGCTTTGGCTTCAGCGACCAGGGCCAGGCGTCGCCCAACCTCTTCTTTGTTCTTCGGATGGATGTCCGACTGATCGCCGACATCCACCGCTGTCGCAATTCCGGCATTTGGGACTGTCTTCGATGTGCGCCACTGGGCGTCCCGCAGCGCGGCGTAGTCCATGCCGCCGGGCTGCCAGCCGGCAAGCTGGACAATGAGGAAGGGGAAATTACCTTCCCCCCAATGCGTGCGCCAGTCGCCGATCAGCGCGGGCAGCAGGCGACGGTACTGGGCGCTGCGGTCAGAGTTCGTCTCTCCCTGGTACCAGATCGCACCTTTGATGCCGAACGTTGCGAGCGGGGCAATCTGACCGTTGTAGAGCACCGACGGGAAGTTTTGGTTGTTCTCAATCGTGACCGGCAGCGGCGGAGCAGCGCTCAAGGCAACGCCGAGCTTCACGCGCCAGGGTCCGGCGAGCGGCAGAGGATCGCTGCCGGGGACGGTCAGGTTCAGGCCGGCTGGGTCGCCATAAATCCCGCCTTTGCCGCTGGTGTCCAGCACCCGCACGGCCACGACATTGCCGGTCGGCTTCAGCAGAGCCGCCGGGACGGCGTAGGCACGCGGCGTTTGAAAACCTTGGGTCGCGCCGACCTGTTTCCCGTTGATCCAGGTAGTGTCGTTGTCATCCACTAAGAGGTGAAGCACGGCGTCTTTGCCGGCACTTGCGGCCGGCAGATCGAATGTCCGGCGGTACCAGACGACGCCGTTGACGGCGCTGAGTTCGGGCACACCAGCATCCTGGAATAAACCCGGCGCGGGGATCGTTTTCCAGGAAGAGTCGTCAAAGCCCGCAGCCTGCCAGTTCGCGGGTGTGCCGGGATCGTTTTTCGTATACCAGTCGGCCAGCCGCTGGTCCAGGGTAACTTTGCTGCCTGACGCGGCATCAAGCTGATCGAGCAGGGGGCCGAAATCCGGGCCGTCCTTGCGAAGCCCTGCTTCACTTGTCCAGGCTTCAGCGGGCGTTCCGCCCCACGATGACAGCAGCAGACCGATCGGGACATGAGTATCCTGCCGCAGTTTGTGTCCGAAGAAGTAGGCGACCGCGCTGAAGCCATTCCACGTCCCCTGATTTTTGATAGTTTCAGGGCTGCACGCCTGCCACTGCCCGGCGCTCAATGTCTCCTGCGGCAAAGTCGCCGTGATTTTTGGGACTGTGAACAGCCGCAGTTCCGGGTCGCTCGCCGCCGCAATGGTTTCTTCAGGCTTCAAGAGATTGCCGACCCCAAACTCCATGTTGGACTGCCCGGAGCAGAGCCAGACGTCGCCGACCATAACATTTTTGAGTGTTGCCGTTTGCGTTCCAGTCACGGTCAGCACATACGGGCCGCCGGCGGCATACGGGCCGACTTTGGCGGTCCACCTGCCGTCCTTGCCTGCAACGGCGATTGTTGTCTTGTCGTGGAAGCTGACGGAAACACTTTCGCCGGGCGTGGCCCAGCCCCAGACAGGGTCAGCCATGCCGCGCTGCAAGACCATGTTGTCAGTGAACAGCGGGTGCAGGAACGGCTTCGGCGGCTCAGCGCTGCTGCGGCTGACACTCGAAAGCGCAAGAGCGGCAAAGAAGAGCACCGATCCTGTGGAACAGCGGGCAAAATTAGTCATAGTCATAGATTAGCTTTCTTGAGTTGAAACCTCACCCGGCTCGTTCCTCGCCACCTTCTCCTTCCGGAAGGAGAGGGGGCAGATACAAAGTAGTGTCGAGAGCATAGGGACGAGCCGGGTGAGGTCTCTTACTTCCCTGCCCGGCGGCATTTATCGCTGCAATAGACGACATTGACCCAGTCCCGCTCCCACTTCTTGCGCCAAGTGAACGGCTTGCCGCAGGCCGGGCAGACTTTGGTCGGCAGATTGTGTGGGTTGCGGAGCGCATCTTTCGGCATTGCTGAGTATTTGAGCCTTAGTTTTCTGGCTCGCCGATAGGCGAGAGCGACGCTGATGTTTCGGACGCATGGGGCGTCGAAATCCAGAGCTGCGGGTCTTCGTCGAAGACCAGTTTGTTGGTGATACTGACGAAGTGGTAGTGCCGCCCGGCGTAAAAGCTCTGGTGCGGGGACGTGCGCGGGTCTATTTTCTCGTGTGAAACCGGGTCTTCCCGGACATCCTGATCCGCGTCTTCGGAGCGGCCCACGTCTTCATAAGTCGTCAATGTCTTGCTTTTCTCTTACTCTCTTGGACGGCCTAAAACTTGAGGCCGGCCTGGATATTGAAGCCGCCGAACCGGGCACCGCTCAGGCTATTGCCGTCGGTGTAGTTAACCTCAAATAAGTAGGATTGGTTGAACTCGACCCCGGCGTTCAGGCGGTAGCCGAAGTTCGTCTTGTTGGACGATCCACCGATCCCATTGGCATGCAGGAAGTACGCCCCTGCTCCTGCCCCGACATACGGAATCAAGCTGCTGCTGCCCGGTGCGGCCAGGTTGTAGCGGAAGCCCGGCCCGATCCCGACATAATTGGCGTTGACCCCGTGCCGGTTGCTCACGGCATAGTCTATATAAGCCAGAGGAACAAAGCTCTGGGCGGCGGTCTGTGCATCGGCCTTCGGCACAAAGGCGTACTCAGCTCCAGCGCTGAACCAGGTGTCGCTGGCGGCGTTCTTGAGAGTGCTGCCACTCGGCAGGAAGACGCCCAGCTTGATCGTGATCGGCTTCTCGGCAGGAGCCGCGGACTGGGCCGACGCGCCGGTGCTGAGGCTGGAAGCAAGAACGGCGGCGAGTGCGGCGGCGGACAGCACGGCGGAAATTGTCTGTGTCATCGTGTTTTCTCCGTTGAAGGGCATAGGATGCGAACTGACGTTATTTTAGCACGTTCCAAGGGGCGGGGTCAAGGAACCCACTCCGGCGCGAAGCGACGGGGTGGGTTCTACGGCGCGAAGCGACGGGGTGGGTTCTACGGCGCGGTGAACACGAGCGTCACCGGCGACGCCGTGTAGACCCAGTAACCCGCATACGGCTGGACAGAATCTGTGGCGGCGGACACCGAGACGTACTGGCCGGTTGCCGTGCTGTACGAGTACAAGTTCGGCGACACGGGGCTTGACGTGAGGGCAGATCCGTTTGCCGTGACGGAGGACAGCGGCACAGCAACAGGAAATGGGTCGCCGATCAGGTTCCAGCCGGTCGCAATCGGCACGGAGAACGGCGCTGCCGGCGTCAGCGCCCCGTCGAAGTGCGGATACGCGGCGGCAGGGAACGAAACCCAGTAGCCGGAACCGGGCGTCAGCGTGTTGGCCGGGGCACTGGGATAAAATGCATACGCGGCGACCGAAGCATCCCAGGCGATCAGCCGGGCGGACGGATAGGACAGACCGAAAATCGCCGCGAAGTCGCCGAGGCCGGTGTAATCATAGGGCGATGAGATCATCTGAAGGCCCGCCGCGAACGTGTGTGCGGGCTGCAAAGCGGCGTTTATTGTCTCGGCTGCCCCAGCGGCTACGGCGGAAGCAGGCACTTTCGCGCCGGCATATGCCCCGCTGGTCGCCGCGTAGGCACTGACCGTGACGGTCAGGCTCTGCCCGGCGGGGACGGGAAGCGTATAAACGCCTGCTGCGTTCGTGGTGGCCGCAGCGACCGAGACGCTGCCGGGAGACGACAGAGCGCTGACCGTGACATTCGGCAAGGGTACGCCGGTATCGGCGGCGGTAATTGTTCCCGTCAAAGTCGCCGCAGAGGCTGCCGGCAGGCCGCTGACGAGCGTACTCAGAAGTGCGCTGCCATTGAATGATCCCCAGCCGGTCGCATTGTCATAGCCCGCTGTCGCCGGGTAGTAAAGATTGTTTCCATTTGTGACATCATGGAAGTCCGCTGTGTAAACCGAACTCGCGCCAATTTGGTAAATCGTCGGGTTCAGGAAACCGACCGGTGCTTCGCCCGCCGCCGTCCGCTGCTGGTTGACCAGGGCCGTGAAGCCCGCCCAGAGCGGGGCCGCCGCCGATGTACCCCCGTAAACGTTCCACTGTCCGCCGATATAGACGGAATAGCCGGTTTCCGGGTCCGACTCCAGCGCGACATCGGGGACACTTCGCATGGCCGGCGCAGGGACAAGCGCCGTCTGATAGCTCGGTGTCGGCCAGACCGCCGAGAAGCCGCCGCCGCCGCCGACTCCGAAGTCACCGCCGCCAGTGCTGTTTGGGTCATTAACATTGTAGAACAGCCCCCAGACACTTTCGGCAGCATAGGGGCCGCCGGTGCCGCTCGTGGCAAGGCTCGTGCCGCCGACGCCGGTGACATACGGCTGGGAGCCGGGGTCATCCACGGTCAGGGTCGTGCCGTTATCGTAAGCCCCGTAGTCGCCAGTCGCGGAAAATATACTCTGCCCCTGCGCGGCCATCTCTTGAAAAATTGGATTTTCCTGAGCCGTAAATGCCGAACCCGACGAAATCTCGTCCTCGCCAAAAGACGTGCTGATTTGTTTGGCGCTGTTGTCGGTTGCCATTCGGTTAAAGGTATCGATCACGCCGGGGTCCGTGTTCGGCGACAGATACAGGAGAATCCTGCTGAGGTTTGGGGCCAGCGCCTGTGCGAGATCGATGTCCAGTGTGGTTTCATCCGAGGTGCTGCCGGCGGCTCCTGTTGCATCGCCTACTAAAATCTTTTGAAGCGGCACGGCAGGCAGGCCGAAGTTTGCTTCATAAGCGGCGATGTCGGTTGCGGTGTAGCCGTCCAGCTCAAACAGCGCGATCGTCTGCCCCGATCCGTTTGCGCCGACTGCGTTCAGGCTATAGGCAGTCTTAATATCCGACGGTGCCAGCCCGCCGGCCGGCCCGGACCCATCGTGCTTGCTGAGGACGGACGGGACCAGGCGCGGGTGCAGATGCGAGTGCAGGCGCAGGACCGTGTCCAGGCCGACGACCCCCGCAACACGTCCAGCCATGCCGCGCGGCAGCAGCGGCCCGGCGTCCGGCGCACGGAACACGCGGCCATCGGCGGCTCGGTAGTTTTGCAGATGCAGACCGAAGGCCGCCTCGACCGCCGACGCCGGGCCGGAGACATCCAAAATCAGTCGGTTCGGATGCGTCCCCGTTACTTGCAGGCCCACGCTTTTCGCCGCCGCCGCGACCGCCATGTAGTCGCTTGCAGTCGGTCCGAAGCGTGCGGTGAACTCGGCTGGGGTAAGGAACTGCCCGTGCAGCGGGTCGCCGGGCGTGTAAAGCCGGGACAGCAGATCGCTGAGGTCAGCCGGATTTCGCAGCGGCAGGGTCAGCGCCAGGCCGACCGGCTGCGCTGCCGCAACCCGGCCCATGAGGTGCGCGTGCGCGACAGCGGCGACAGGAACATGGCCGGCGAGACGCGGCTGAACCGCCTGTGCGGCCTGGCTTGCCGCCGCGTTCTGGATTGCCCCGGATCGCTCGGCAGTTTTGGGTGTCGCCACGGCGGGGGGACTGAGGGCCAGCGCAAAGGCGGGCAGGAAACAAGCAAGTGGCAGGAAACGGGAATAGACTTTCATGGTGGAATTACCTATCTAAAACACGCGGGGCACAGCGCGTGGAACTGGGGCTTTGTCTTTCGTGGGCGGAAACGGCGATACCGTAGAGCGCGATGCCGTGAGCTGCGATGCCGTCACGCCCTCTGGGTAGCCAGTACTGACAGGTGGCGGCTGGGTCACGGCGTAGACAACGGCTACGGCGACTTGGCGACAACGGTTTTCGGCAGACTGCCCAGCGCCTGCTCGGCGGCAGTATAACCCTGCGACAGCAGCGTGGCATGAGTCAATTCCGAGTGTGCGGCTGCCATCTTGCCCTCAGCGATGTAGATAAGGCCGAGGTGGTAGCGAATCTCCGCGAGGCGCGGTACGGCATTGGCGGCTTCCAGTGCATTCTGCTCGGCTTCAGGATATTTCCCCTGCTGGTACAAGACCCAGGCCAGCGTGTCTTGATACGCGGCGAGTGTGCCGTCTTTGTTGTCGTCATCGGGCAGCTTCTGGGCCAGCGCGACCGCTTGGCGGGCCAGCCCCAGCGCTTCCGGCAGATTGATCCCGCGCACGGCTTCGGCATACGCCAGACCGTTCATGGCGTCCGGCTCGGTCGGATAGGCTTGAATCGCTTTTTTGTAAGTTGCGGTGCCGTTGACCGTATCGCCAGCATCAAAATACGCCTGACCCAGCGCGTCGGTCAAAGGGCGGATGTTGGTTGCACCGGTGGTTTTGAGCTTCGAGTTTAGGAGAGTCACCAGCTTGGCCGCCGTTGCTTTCTGAGCCGCTGCCTGTCCCAGATTGTTCTGGGCTTCGGAAAGCAGCTCGTAACCGCGCTCGTCGTTGGGGAACTTCTGGACCGCCTGCGCCATGTAGTAGGCGACGGCGGGGGTGTCGCCGACGGCGGTGAAGACGACATACACGGACAACTGCGGCAGGGGATCATTGGGGTTCGGCACTGCCGGCCCAAAATAGGTGTCAGGGTCCAATGGCGCGACGGCAATCGCCAGATCGGCCCAGTGCCGGGCGTCCGCTTCGCTTTTGGCATCTCCCAACTGGGCCTTGCTCAGACAGCTATCCAGGTCATTCTGCACCTTCAAGCTGTTCTGGGCCTGTGTCCCGCAACCGGACACAAGCAATGCTCCCGACAGCAGAAGGCCGGTCTGAAAGAGCAAGAATCGGCGGCGCAGTAAGAAGAATACAGACATCAAAGTATTATAGCATAGGCGGCGATTAAAAATTGATGAAAATTGCATGAAGTTTGCCGGGTATACTGCAAGAACATGGCGACATTGCGGCGGCTTAAATTTCTGGGAGTTTTTCTTGCGCTGATTCTCCTCAGCGGAGCCGTACCGTCCTCGGCGGCACTCTGGCAGTGCCGTCATGCCGCGCGGATCGTCGGTGCCGCCTTTACAGCGTCCGCCGCTGCCATGCCCTGCCGCCCAGGCGGCAAGCCGATGCCGCGCATGATCTGCTGTCCGGCACCGGCAGCCGCAATGCCCCGCACTTCCCGGCACCACGCTTCTTTAACGCCGCCCCCCTGCCGCCCGACCCTTTTGCGTTTGGCTGTCCTGCCCTGCGCCCGCATCTTTGAGGCGCAGCCGCCTCGGCACCGCGCTATGACAGCGGCTGTTCTTCCGGCCCTGCCGCTGTTTGCGTCCTGCCTGCCGCCGGTGCCGGATACGCTTTCCTGGAAACAGCGTCCGCCGCCGACTTTCGGCAGTCTGCAATCCTTGCGCCTACGCACGCCCGGCCTTCGCGCTCCTCCTGCCGCCTAACTCCACACCTGCTTTATTCCACGCTTTTTCTCTTCTTTTTTGTTTTTATTTTGTAAGGAGTTCCTATGACACTTGCGCCATTACGCGCCGCGGGTCTGCTTGCGCCTGCCCTGCTTTGTCTTCTCTCGACAGGCCGCGCTTTCGCCGCGCCTGCTCCCTTTACGCTTGTTTCGGAGACGCCGAAGACGCTGACACCGGCGGCTTTGACAGCTGCCCTGGCGGCGCAGATGCCGGGCGTGCTGTCGCCAGACGGGAAAACGCTGACGTTTACGCGGAAAACCGTCCGGCTTGTCGCCGTGACAGGGCCGGAAAGCGACATGCTCTCGTACCGAATTGGCGGTGTCCGCAATCCTACGCTTGCATTCACCAAAGGGGCGGCAGTCACCGTGCTGTTTGTCAACACGGATGATGACATGGCGCACAATCTGCGCTTCGGCGCGGCCTCACACACCGCGTATCCCAATGACATGACTCATTATGCCAAAGCGTCGGGCGGAACACCGGAGCTGCCCCATAAATCGCAGACAGTCCTGCACGGCGAAGAGCTGACACTGAAAATGCCCGTTCAGCCGGGCGCCTACGCTTACTTCTGCACCGTGCGCGGCCACGCCGCAGGCGGCATGGCCGGCAAAGTTATTGTCCGGCAG
Source organism: Capsulimonadaceae bacterium (assembly GCA_965213825.1). Classification (GTDB taxonomy): domain Bacteria; phylum Armatimonadota; class Armatimonadia; order Armatimonadales; family Capsulimonadaceae; genus JANXMY01. Next base: position 55,828 of record CBDCAE010000003.1, on the reverse strand, counting down.
GCCGGGGGGAAACCATGATGCACAGTTTCGAGTGGCTTTCGCGCAGCCTCTATGAGTCGGCGGCCATGTTCTGGGACGTGCTTTGGGCGCTGGTTCTCGGCTTTACCATCTCAGCCCTGCTGCAAGTCTTTGTCAGCAAGGATCGAATGACTCAGGCTTTGGGCAGACCGGGGCTGCGGGAAGTCGCGCTGGCGACGGCATTGGGCGCGGCTTCTTCTTCCTGTTCCTACGCCGCCGTGGCTGCGGCCCGGACCGCCTTCAAGAAGGGCGCGGCTTTGGTGCCGACACTTGCCTTTATGTTTGCCTCCACCAACCTGGTCTTCGAGCTGGGGTTCGTGCTGTGGCTTTTGCTGGGCTGGCGCTTTGTGCTGGCCGAGTTTATCGGGGCCTTTGTGCTGATCGGCGTGATGTGGCTGATCGTGTCTTTGACTTTGCCGAAGGGACTGGAAGAAGAGGCCCGCGCGTATGAGGAGCCGGGCAGCCATGACCATAGCGGACACGACCATAGCGGCCACGGACACATGGAGATGGGCGGCGGCAGGCTCCGAGCGGTCGCCGATGCCTTTGTCATGGACTGGCGCATGGTTTGGAAAGAAATCACGATAGGCTTTGTGATTTCGGGACTGCTGGCGGTGCTGGTTTCCGACGGAACCTGGCGGGCGCTGTTCCTGACCCACTCCGGGTCCCCGGCGCTGAAGCTGCTGGAGAACGTCGTGGTCGGGCCGCTGATCGCGGTCGCTTCCTTTGTCTGTTCTGTTGGGAACATCCCGCTTGCCAGCATTCTCTGGTCCGGCGGCATTTCCTTCGGCGGCGTCATCGCGTTCATTTACGCCGACCTCATTATTGTTCCGCTGATTATCGTTTACGGCAAATACTACGGGCGCAGGGCGGCGATTTACATTACGCTGGTGCTGTTTGCCTCGATGATTGTCGCAGGCCTGACTGTAGACCTGTTCTTTAGCCTGCTGCATCTGATCCCGACCGGCCCGCGCCCCGCAAGCGCCCTCGCTCATGCTCGGTTCGCCTGGAACTACACAACCTGGCTGGACCTGCCGGCCCTCGCGGTCGCCGGGCTTCTGGCCGGCACACACCTCGCCAAGCAGAAAGAAACCTAAGAAAGAACCCCATGAAAAGATATTTCACAGTGCTTGCCTTCAGCCTGCTGGCTGCGACCCCTGCACTGGGCCAGGACAATTCCATGCCGGGAATGACGATGCCCGCAAGGGCGAAAACAGCCCCGAAAACGGCTCCAAAAACGAACACCGACAAGAAGGCAGATAGGAGCGGCATGGCCGGGATGAGTACCATGTCGTCGTCGGTGGACTTAAACGATCCCATGTCGCAGGAAGCGTCGGGAACGGCCTGGCTTCCGGCATCGTCCCCGATGTACGGCAAAATGTTCATGCTCAAAGGCAATATGCTGATGCTGCACGGCGCAGTCATGCCGCGTTATACCAATGTCGGCTCGAAACGCGGCGACAAGCGCTTCGATGCGCCGAACTGGTTCATGGGCATGTTCAGCCACCCCTTGACGCAGAACTCGCAGCTTGGACTGCGGGCGATGCTCTCCCTCGACCCCGTCACCGAAGGCGGCTACGGCTACCCGCTGCTGTTTCAGACCGGCGAAACATGGCACCATGAGCCGCTCCATGACCGCCAGCATCCGCACAACTTCCAAAGCGAGCTGTCAGCGACCTATTCGCGGCGGCTGGGCGGCGGGAATTCCGCGTTCCTGTACCTGGCTGATCCCGGCGAGCCGGCACTCGGCCCGCCCACCTATATGCACCGCCTGCTGGCCTACGATCTGGCCGATGCCCCGATTGGACATCACTGGCAGGATGCGACCCATATTCAGTTCGGGGTGACGACGGCGGGAGTCAACTTCGGCAGCCGGCTGAAGTTCGAGGGAAGCCAGTTCACAGGCCGGGAACCCGACGAAAACCGCTGGTCGTTCCAGAAAGCGCGGTTCGACAGCTCCAGCGGCCGCGTGTCGTTCAACCCGAATGCCGACAATGCTTACCAGGTCTCTTACGGCTTCATCAAAAACGCCGAGGGCGACGGCGCGGACCAGCACCGCATGACGGCTTCCTGGCTGTATAACAAGCCTCTGGGGGAGGACGCCAACTTCACGACAGCGCTTGTCTTCGGCCAAAATAATCTAAATACCGAAGGCAAGACAAACTCGTATCTCGCCGAAGCCGACTACCAGCGCGGGCGGGACACGCTGTTCACGCGCCTTGAAAACATCCAGAAATCAGGCCGCGAGCTGTTTCTGCCGGAAGACAGCTTCCAAAGCCGCAAGTTCACACTGGGCGCGTATACGCTCGGCTATGTGCGCGACATCACCCACGGCACGGGCATTGACACCGGCATCGGGTTTGCCGTGACCGCTGATCAGCACCCGTCGGCCCTGAGTGCCGATTACGGCAGCGGCACTCCGCTGTCGTTCCAAATCTACCTGCGACTGCGCCCGTCGCGAATGAAGAACAGCGATATGAAGATGGATATGCGAAGTATGGACACGGGCGGCGACATGAAGGGCATGGACATGAGCGCTCCCGCGCCGCCTGCTCCCGCTCCGGCTGCTCCCGCGCCGCCTGCGCCGATGCCGGAAATGGCAATACCAAAAGCAGCACCCGTCACTGTGGCAAGTGTCACGGCGACGATGACGCCTGATCCGCCGAAGGCGCGTCAGGGGAATGTCCTGACAATGACCGTTACCGGGTCGGACGGCAAGCCTCTTGTCGGTGCCTCTGTGAAAGCCTCCGTCGCCATGACTTCCATGGACATGGGAACATCGCACCCGGCGTTCCGAGAGGCCGGCGCGGGCCGCTATCAGGCCGCCGTCTCGTTTGCCATGCCCGGCCCGTGGCGGGTCAGTGTAACGGTGACTCCGCCGGGCGGCGGGGCATCCATGACGAAAGCGCTGGATTACAGCGCTGGGTCGTGATCAAGCCGCCAGATCAAACCGCCAGATCAAGCCGCCGGCACAAGAACCCGGCCGGGCATACAAGAGGATCGAGAGGTCGCGGCGGCGTTTCTGACGGTGAGCAGAAAGACCCAAAAAGGCACTTCTCCTCCCATTCCCCTTGTCCCGGCAGACACCAGCAATGAGCATGTGATAAGCGGCGCAAAACATGGCATAGTCACCCTGATATGCCAGACACACACACATTTGTTAGGGACATCCAGTATTTTGCCCAGAGCATCGTGGACACCGTGCGTGAGCCGCTGCTCATCCTGGATACTGCCCTGCGTGTACAGTCCGCCAACCGCGCCTTCTACCGCACCTTCCAAGTGGACGTTGCCGAAACGATGGGCCAATGCGTTTATGATCTCGGCGACGGCCAGTGGGACATCCCCGCCCTGCGGACTCTGCTGGAGGAAATTATTCCCGAAACCACCACCTTTGACGACTTCCAGGTGGAACACACCTTCCCGCACATCGGGCGTAAAATCATGATCCTCAATGCCCGCAGGGTCTACAGTCCCGGCAACACCACGGAATTGCTGGTCCTGGTGCTGGAAGATGTGACGGAGCGCAAAGAAGCGCAGGAGAAACTTCAGGCGTCCTATGAGCGGGAGCACCAAATCGCTCTGGCCCTGCAGCGTCCGCTCCGCTTGGGGATCGCGGAAGACGCCTTCAGCGACCTCTCGGTGGCAACGCTCTACTCCGCAGCCCAGGAAAACCAGGGCGAAGCGGTCGGCGGGGACTTCTTTGACGGCTTCGCGCTGGCCGATGGCCGCGTTGCGCTTGTGCTGGGAGATGCCACAGGCAAGGGACTGACGGCGGCAGCGAGGGGTGCGGAGGTCAAGGACGTGCTGCGGGCATTTTTGCGCGTCTATCCTTACTATGCCGCTCAGACGCTCACTCGGCTCAACGACTACCTTTGTGACACCCAGACCCTGGACCACCGTTCCGGGAGCGAACTCATGGCTCTGATGCTGGCCGTGGTAGACACCAAAAAATCGGAGGTCACGCTTGCCTGGGCGGGCATTGAGTCGCCGATGCTGCTGCGGGGGAATGGGGAAGTAGATGTCGTGACAGGAGGGGGGCTGCCGCTGGGAATTATCCCTCATGAAGTGTACAAGGAGACGACGGTCCACTTTTACAAAGGCGACACTCTAGTGATGACCACGGACGGGCTAAGCGAGGCCCGCCGAGGAAAGGAATTTCTGGGGCATGAGGGTGTGATCGCGCTGATGAAGGTGGCGCGGAACGAGGCGTCTCTTTATGGCATGAGCCACGTCATGCTCAGCGGGGCGCGGGCCTTTGCGGGCGGTCAATTGCAGGACGATGCCTGCCTGCTGCTCGCCCGCAGGCGGTAACGTCACGAAAGTGAAAAAATTGATCATTCCTTGGTCGCCGTTACTTCGCCGCCGCTGTTCGTATCTCGTTCAGCGGCCTCCTGAGCATCCCCTTTGGTCTCGTAGTGCAGGTTTTTCTCCGCACGGACAGTCGTTCCGTGCGGGTCAGCCGCAGTAAAGTCGAGTTTGTCCGTCAATCCTTCGATGAGCGCCATCCCCCAGCCGCCCAGGCGCTCGCCGCCCTCAAAGTCAGCACGCACACTGCCAATCGAAGCCACATCTTTGGGAACAAAGCCCTCCCCGGCATCCGTCACGGTGATGACGACTTGGGGCTTGTAGTATTCCAAAGTGACCAGAAAGTGGGTTTCTTTGGACTGGGCATGCCGGACGACGTTGGTGCAGAGTTCTGCGACGACGGTTTCTACGTCGTCAATGTCGCTCTTGTTGACTTTCATATCTTCCAGAAGAGTACGGCTGAGAAGCCGCGTCGTGCGAACATAAGTCGCGTCTTCGGGCAGGTCCAATGAGAGGCGCAGTATCATAATGTTTTTCCTTTAATGAGAACGCTCTGTTTTCATTTGAACGCTGCATTGATGGGAGACTTGTCGCAAGATTGGCTCGAACAGTGCAGCGCCGAGTGTCCCATTGTTCGGCGTTGCGGCAAATATACCACAAATCTCAGCGAAGCCGCACTGTTTCTCTTAGTCCCCTCTTCCAAGCTTCTGTCCAAGCCTAGCTTGCTTGACAATCACCCAGCTGGAACTCTAGAAATTACAAAATTCTATGAAATTAAAAATTCTATGAAAATCGGCAGCGAGCATGGAATAATGATGCATACCTTACAGAAACACAGAGAATGCGGCTCCTCTACCGGCAGCCGATACTGCTCAGATTTTGTGTTCAGGTTGTGCACTCAGTCAGGTTCTCTGTTCCAGTTGCCCGCTCGTTGCGGAAGAAGGAAAACCTTATGGCCACTCGTCCCCCAGATGACAAAACTCAGCGTCCTGCCGCGCTGCATGAACATCCTCTCCAGGAAGCTCCGCCCGATAGCCCGTTCGATGACATCGTGCGCCTCGCTGCTCTTTCCCTGAGCGGGCCGAGGCAGTTCACGCCTGAGCAGGAGGCGGCTTTGAAGACGCTCGCACGCCAAACTACCGATCAAAGTGAAGCCGCGCAGGGAATCACGGTCCAAGAGGAAGCGCGGACTGAGCGGGATCAGGCCCGGAATGCCCTGGAGATGTCGGAGATACGCTATCGGCGCTTGTTCGAGACCGCCCGAGACGGCATTTTAATCCTGGATGCTCAAACCGGAAAAATCATCAATGCAAACCCCTTTATGGTGGAGATGCTTGGCTACCCACAGGACGAGTTTGTGGGCAAGGAACTCTGGGAGATCGGCCTGCTGCGGGACAAAAAAACCAGCCAGGAGGCGTTTCAGCGATTGCAGCAGGACGGCTATATCCGCTACGAGAGCTTGCCGCTGGAGACCCGCCGAGGCGAGCGGCGGGAAGTCGAGTTCGTTTCTAACCTCTACCGTGAAAGCGGTTACACGGTCATCCAATGCAACATCCGCGACATCACCGAGCGAAAGCGAGCCGAACAGCAAAAGGAAGAGCTGCTGGCCGAGACACAGGAGCGGGCGGATCGGGACCCGCTGACGAATCTGCTCAACCACCGTGCCTTCTACAAAAAGCTCGACGCGGAAGCCGCCCGTGCCCAGCGCGGGAACGCCGTCTTTGCCGTAGTGATGCTGGATTTGAGTGGATTCAAGTTTTTCAATACGGTTTACGGCCATCTGCAAGGGGATGAAGTTCTTCGCCTCGTGGCGGGGAAGCTGCAAGAAGTTTGCCGGCCCTATGACACCCTGGCACGGTTTGGTGGGGACGAGTTCGCTTTGCTCCTGCCGGATGTCAGCAGCAGGAGCAGAGACAAAGTCGAGGCGAGGCTGCATGAAGCTCTGAACGGGCTGTTCTACCGCGCGGACGATCAGGGGACGAGCATTCCCATCGCGGTTTCACTCGGCGCGGCGCTGTTTCCAGAAGCCAGCCCGGATTGCCGGGAGGTGCTGCGGCAGGCCGACGAGCGTCTGCTCTGGTCGAAGACCGGCGGCGGCGCGGAAGACGATGCTCACCGGGTTCGCGCGGACACTCTCGCCCAAGTTGAGGGCTTTTCCATGCTGGACGCTCTGGTGACGGCCGTGGATAACAAAGACCGCTATACCTGCCGCCACTCGGAGAAGGTCATGGAGTTCAGCCTGCTGATCGCCCGCGAGCTGGGGATGAACGAGAAGGCCCTGCGGACGATTGGGACAGCGGCGCTGCTCCATGACGTGGGCAAGATCGGTGTTCCCGACGCCATTTTGCGGAAGCCGGGAAAGCTGACGGAGGAAGAGTTTGCCGCGATCAAACAGCACCCGACAATGGGCACGGCGCTTGTTTCCATGGTCACCGGGCTGGAAGATACCCTTGACGCCGTGCGCCACCACCATGAGCGCTGGGATGGGGACGGCTATCCGTTCGGCCTGCGGGGAAACGAAACGCCGCTGACGGCGCGTTTAATGGCGGTCGCCGATGCGTATTCGGCCATGACGACGGACCGCCCGTACCGCAAGGGCATGGAGCCGGGGCAGGCGCTTTCCATCCTGGAAGCAGGGGCAGGGACCCAGTGGGACCCAGGGTGCGTCGCGGCATTCATGAGGGCATTTCTGCGCCCTCAGAGCCGGGCGCTGGCCGCCTGAGAACAATTCGGAGGATACTGTGTGCGCCGATCACGAAAAAAGAGCGGGAGACTTGCGTCTCCCGCTCTTAGTTTGGGTTGCCTGCGGCGTGCTAGGGCTTCATTCTTACATTTTACCAATTAACAAGCGAACAAATTAATCAGCAAACTGCGCTTCGTAGGGAATAAGGCCGAGCCGTGTGGCGCGGCGGAACGCCTGCACACGGTTGTTGACATGCAGTTTGTCGTAGACATTCGCCAAGTGGAAATCCACCGTGCGCTTGGAGACAAACAACTGGTCGGCCACTTCCCGGCTTGACTTGCCCTGGATGACATGGGTCAGGACTTCGATCTCTCGCTTGGTCAGCTTTACAAGATGCGACTCATCGGCGCTTAACGCTCCGTTGACCGAGAGGGGGACCTTCTGGCCCAAAACTGCTCCTGGGGAGACAGACATAGCTGTCATAGAACTCGCTCCTTTCGCGATGCCGCCTCCACACCCAATTATGGCAGAGTAAGCGCGGTTCGTTAGGGAGCGGGGCGCTACGGCAGGATTGAAAAGGAAAGCGTTGTCTCTGGGCTGCCATTTCCTGGGTCGTAGTCCCAGTGGCCTGTTCCATTCGCGCTGCGATGAAATTGCAGAAGTGGATCATGTCCTGGTCCCGGCAAGATGGAGATGTCGTGCTGCTGTGCGTTTCGGGTATCTAACCATTCCTCGTAATATCACTGTGTTCTTCGCGCCTTATAGTAATTGGGCGACAAGTCAGAGATTTGCGCCGGGTAGCAGCAATGCTTCTTGTGGGAGTGTTCCAGGCCAGTGATTACAGGCTGACCTGTCTGAGCAAGCCTATGAAGACAGGCGACGCTGCTAAAGCTGCCAAGACAAGATGACAAGCGGTTCCAAAGACCTTATCTGAGAACAGGGTGCTGACCGGAAGCAGTCTGTGTTGGTTGTGAGAAAAGTAGCAGGCTTGAGCCTTTGAGAAACGTGTATAGGGAAGCCTCAGTTTCTATACAGAGCATACCTGACGTGTTTAGAAAACGGCATTTTCTGTGCACGTTAGTTCGGCAGCACAGACAGAAAAGCCCCGGCAGATATTCTGCCAGGGCTTTTTCGCTGAAGAAGGCCGTGCGGCTACATCTCGCCGGCACGGGCGGCGAACATGCGGTCGTTGAAGGTCTTGAAGAACGTGTCATAATCGCCGCTTGCTTCGGCGGTGCGCTGGGGCTTAACCCGGTCCACGATCACTTCGGTGACATCCGGTGAGTTGGTCAAAATGCTCATCGTTTCAGCAACGTAGTCGGCCAGCGGCATGGCGTTGGGGTCGTTTGCCTGGCGGTCGCCCATCAGCGATGTCTGGACATACGGCGGGACCAGCTCGATGACTTGGAGCGGCGTGTCCTTCATCTGGTAGCGCAGGGACTGGGTGTACGAATGGATCGCCGCTTTGGTCGCGCAGTAGGTCGGGGTCATCGCGAGCGGCACGGACGCTAGGCCGGACGTGACAGTCATCACGACCGGGTTTGGCTGGGTCATCAGCGCCGGCAGCAGGGCAGCCGTGAGGCGGATGGGTCCGAGCAGGTTGGTCGCAACGGTCTCGTCGGCGGTTTCCAATGTGCCGACAGCATGGCTCAGGTTCTCATTTTTCATCACGCCGGCCATGTTCACCAGCACATTGAGGCTGGGGTTCTCGGCGGTGAGATTGGCGGCAAATGCGGTAATGCTTTCGGCGTCGCCGATGTCGAGCGTCAGAGCCTTCATGCCGGGGTTTGCCGAAGTCACCTCGTCCAAGGCGCTTTGCCGGCGTCCTGAGATGATGACTTGGTTACCGAGCTGATGAAAGGCTTCGGCCATCGCGCGTCCGATGCCGGAGCCGCCGCCGGTGATCAAAATTGTGTTGCCTGTCATCTTCATAGTGTCATTTCCTCTCGATGCGTAAAATTAAGTGGCTTTGAGGCCCTTCAACAGAAGTGACCAGACTTCTTCCAGCGCCGTGTCCATGCCGGGCTGGGACCATTCGGAGGCATGGGCGGGGTTGTGGAAGCGGGCTGTGGCGCTGAAGATGGCCCGGCTGGCCGCCGCCGGGTCGGCGACGGTCCATTCGCCCCGCGCATTGCCGTCTTCAATCAGCCGAATGAGCTGACTTGTCCGGTGGCTCAGATACCCGCTGAACACGTCCCGCGCTTCCGCTGCCAAAGCTGCGTAAGCCGCGAACAGCTCCGGGTCATCCAGCAGGATCTGCTGCTTGGTGCGGGTCAGCGCCCGCAGCCAGCGCCCTAGCCGGTCTTCTGCCGGGCCGTCTTCGGCGACAATCGCTTCCAGCGGCACAAGGAACCGTTCCAGCCAAATCTGGGTAACGGCATCCCGCAGGTCGGCTTTGGAAGCGAAATGCCGGTAAACGCTGCCGTGGCTGACGCCGAGAGCGCGGGCGACATCTACCACGGTCGCCTTGGCCGGTCCATAGCGCCGCAGGACATCCTCCGCCGCCTCTAAAATCTTTTCCCGCGTCAGCGTCGTCTCGCTCATCACATTCCTATTCTACCCTATCAACTGACAAAATACACTATCTGTCATTTTATTTTTGACAGCAAAGAAAAACCTCACCCCGCAGCAAGCTGCGACCCTCTCCTTGACAAGGAGAGGGTGGGCGCGGAGCGACCGGGTGAGGTTCTTTTAGCTTCTACTCGCTGAGAGTCGCCATGTCAATGACGAAGCGGTACTTGACGTCGTTTTTGAGCATCCGCTCGTAGGCCTCGTTGATCTTTGAGATCGGTGTCAGCTCGATGTCGCTGACGATGTTATGCTCGGCGCAGAAGTCGAGCATTTCCTGCGTTTCGGGGAGGCCGCCGATGTTCGAGCCGGCCAGCGTCCGGCGCTTCCCGGCCAGTGGGAATGCGGACACGGTGGGCGGGGTGTCGGGCAGGCCGACCAGGACCATCGCGCCGTCGCGCTTCAGCAGGTTCAGGTACATATTGATGTCATGCGGCGCGGAGACCGTGTCCAGAATGAAGTCGAACGTGCTTGCCAGCGGCTTCAGCGCTTCCGGGTCGCGGGTCAGAACCACTTCGTCCGCCCCAAGACGCTTGGCGTCGGCTTCCTTGCCCGGCGAGGTCGTGAACTGCGTGACATGAGCGCCGAATGCATGGGCGAATTTCAGGCCCATGTGGCCAAGGCCGCCGAGGCCCACGACGCCGACTTTCTGGCCCGGCTGGACATTCCAGTGCCGGAGCGGCGAGTAGGTCGTGATGCCCGCGCAGAGCAGCGGCGCGGTCGCCGCCAGGTCAAGCTTCGGCGAAATGGACAGCACAAACGATTCGTCCACCACAATGTTGTCCGAATACCCGCCGTAAGCCTCCGAGCCGTCGGGGAAGCGGCTGTTGTAGGTAAACACAGTCTTGCCCCGGTCGCAGTACTGCTGCAAGCCGATCCGGCAGCTTTCGCACTCGCGGCACGAGTCCACCATGACCCCCACCCCGGCAAGATCGCCGACCTTGAACTTGGTCACGTCGGAGCCGACTGCTTTGACCCGCCCGACAATCTCATGCCCCGGCACCATCGGGAACACCGAGCCGCCCCATTCGTCGCGGGCTTGATGCAGGTCCGAGTGGCAGACCCCGCAGTACGCGATCTCCACCTGCACATCAGCCGGCCCGACTTCCCGCCGGTCAAACTCCCATGGGGCAATCGGGTCCGTCTTGCTTTGGGCCGCGTACCCTTTAGTGTTACTCATAAAATTTGTATCTCTTTCACCGTCAGTCTTCGCCGTCTTTAACTCCACTGAACGCAAGAAAGTTTCCCAATCGGCTATCATCCTAATCAAAGGAAACTGCCATGACACTGACTTTGGAGCTTTCGCCTGCCGAAGAAGCCGCCCTTGCCGCGCAGGCTGAGGCCAGCCATCAGAGAATCGCCGACCGGGCGCACGAGATTCTCTCGGCAAGCCTCGGCCTTGCCGGCACTCCGACGATGAACGACCCCCGGCACGCCGACCTTATCCGCCGCCTGCAAGCCGCCGGCCTGCTGACCAAGCTGCCGACGCATCCGCTCGGTCCGCCTCCGAGGCCGATCACGGTTCTCGGTCCGCCTGTCTCTCAGACACTTGTAGAGGATCAGGAACCGCACTAAATCATGGCAATTTACCTTTTTGACAGCAGCGCCATTGTCAAGCGCTATGTACCGGAAACAGGCTTCGCCTGGGTACAGGGCATTACCGCCCCTACTGCCGGCAATCTTTTGTATGTCGCCCGCATCACCGGCGCAGAAGTCGTCTCGGCAGTGACACGACGGCAGAAGCGCGGCCAGATTACAGCAGCAGATGCCGCAGTGACACTCCCGGCTTTTCGCCATGATTTCCCGCTCGGTTATTTGACAATCGAAGTCACGCCGCTGCTTGTCGAAAGCGCAATGGACATTGTGGAGCGTCACGGCCTGCGCGGCTATGACTCGGTGCAGCTTGCCGCCGCACTGGAACTGCGCAATTTGTGCCTCGCGTCCGGCCTGCCTGCGCCCGTTCTCGTCGCCGCCGACGCCGAACTCAACACTGCCGCCACGGTCGAGGGACTGGTTGTGGACAATCCCCATAGCCACTAGCGCGGCTGCCAGCACTTCCGCAGCGCAGACTGAACCCGTCGGGGCCGGTCAAACTGTCTTATTACGGCGGGGTTCCGCACCCGCTCCGGCGTCCGCATCTTGGTGACGACACCGGCAGGCGCAAGATACGACAAGTCGGAAAGCGCGGCGAGCCAGTCCGGGTAATCCGCGCTCCAGTCTTTGCGGTTCTCGTTTTCCGTCTGCGGAAATGCCGCCTTCAGCACGGCGAACACTTTATAGTTCGCCGTGTCCAGCAGCCGCACCCCGTCTCCGCCGCGCGTGCCGTATGCCATTCCTCCGGCGGCGGCCAAGACGCGGCCATTAGGCGAGAACGCCAGGCAGCGCAGAACATCAGTCGCACAGTGGGTTTTCGCCAGCAGACGGCCCGTGTTCAGGTTCCAAAAATACACAAAACCGCCGAGCGTCGCGACTGCCAGAACCTTCCCACGCGGCAGCATTTCATCCCTGCGAAACTCCGGTATCATTCTGTCCCTCGCCTTTAACACAATTATATCGTTTTGTTAGGACTCAGTCAATTCGCTTTGACAACCCTCCACGTAATTTGCTATAATTGATACTAGATGCGGCTGAAACGATTGCAATTACAGGGGTTTAAGACGTTTGCGGAGCGGACGGAGATTGAGTTCGCCCCCGGCGTCACGGCGATTGTCGGGCCAAATGGGTCGGGCAAGTCCAATCTCGGCGATGCGGTGCTGTGGGTGCTGGGCGAGCAGAAGGCATCGGCTCTGCGCGGGGCGAAGGCGTCCGACGTAATCTTCTCCGGGAGCGACGGACGCCGGGCGTCGGGCATGGCGGAAGTGTCGCTGACGGTGGACAATTCGGACGGCGGGCTGCCTTTAGAGTTCGGGGAAGTGACGGTGACGCGGCGGGCCTACCGAACCGGCGAGAGTGAGTATTTTCTCAATAAAACGGCGTGTCGGTTGAAAGATATTTACGAACTGTTTTTGGACACGGGGGTCGGGCGCGAGTCGTATTCACTGGTCAATCAAGGCCAAATTGACGCCGTGCTGTCGGTGAACGCTGAAGACCGGCGCGGGCTGTTTGAGGAAGCGGCGGGGATCAAGAAGTACCGGGTCAAGAAGCGGGAGGCCCTGCGGAAGCTGGAAGCAACGGAAACCAACCTGCTCCGGGTGCGGGATATTCAGAGTGAGATTACGAGCCGGGTGGAGCCATTAAGGCGGCAGGCGGAGCGGGCGGAGAAGCATCAAGCGCTTAAAGACCGGCTGAAGGTGATCGAGAGCAGCCTGCTGATCCGCGACCTGCGGGGTGCCGAGGGTCAGTTTGACACGGCGCGTCAGGCCCGCGAAGAGCAGCAGGCGGCGGCCTTGAAGTATGCGTCGCGGCTGGCCGACGCCGAGGCATTAGCGCAGGAGATCGCGGCGCGTCATGCCGAGGCGGAAGCGGTTTTGGAAGCCGGGCGTCAGGCACACGGGGCGGCTATCACGGCGGCGGAGCGGGCAGAAAGCGGGCGGGCACTGGCCGGGCAGCGGGCGGACGGGCTGCGTCAGTCCCAGCGGCTTCTGGCGGGGGAGTTAGAAGAGCTGGGCGAACGCCAGGAGCGGCTGGGGCGGCAGGCAGGCGACCTAGAAAAAGAGCTTGCGGACACGCGGATGGAAGAAGCGGCCCTGCGGCGGGAAGTGAGCACCCGGCAAGCGGCGGTACAAGAACTGGCGGAGCGTATCACAGGCTTGACCCGGCAGGCGGAGCGGCGCCGGGCCGAAAGCTTGACTCTGGCACGGCAGCAGGCATCGCGCGAGGCCGACGCGGCGCGGGCGGGCGCACGGGTCACGGAGCTTGAAGCGGGGCTGCCGGGGGTTGCGGCGGAGTCGGTGCGGCTGGCGGCGGCGGCGTCTGACGCGCAGGCCGAGGCGGCGGCGGCGCGAGCTGCTGTGGAAGCGGTACGGGCAGCACTCGGCGCAGCAGAACTCGCCGTCACAGACGCGCTCGGCAGGCGCGACGCAGCGCGGGCGTCGGTGCAGGCGGCATCGGCGGAGTCAAGCGCGGCGCAGTCGGCGTCCGTCGCGCTGTCTACGCGCCTGCGGGCTTTGCAGGAATTGGAAGACGCGCAGGAAGGGTATTTCCAGGGCGTCAAAGCCGTATTTGACACCAAAAAGCGCGGGACGCTGCGGGGCGAGTTCACGGTAGTCGCCGATGCATTCCAGACACCGGCGGGCTTTGAAGTCGCGCTGGAAACCGCGCTTGCGGCAAGCCTCCAAGACATCATCACGGACACCGAGGACGCGGCGAAAGCGGCGATTGCTTATCTCCATGAGCACCGAGCCGGGCGGGCGACGTTTCTGCCACTCAACAGAATGAGGCCGGGCCGGGACAGCTTGGACATCGGGCAGGCGCGGGGTCTCAGCGGTGTTCTGGGCGCAGCGCTGGACATTGTCACATTCGACCCCAAGTTCCGCCCTGCGCTGGAAGTGCTTTTAGGCCGCGTCTTCATCTGCGAGACTCTCGACGACGCGCTCCGGGCATCAAGCGCAGCGCGAGGCTGGAGCAGAGTCGTCACTCGTACCGGCGAGATTGTCCTGCCGACCGGGGCGTTGTCCGGCGGACGGCAAAGCGGGCGGACGGCGAACATCTTGGGCCGCAAGACCGAGATCGCGTCTGGGCAGGCCGAGCTTCGAGCGAAAGAGTCGGCGCTGGATGCAGGCCGCCGGGTACTCCAAAACGCCGAAGCCGAGCGAGAAGCCGCCGAGCGGGCGCTGTCGGACACGCAGGCAGGGCGGCAGTCGGCGGCGGCGGCGAAGACCGACACGGAGCGCCGGGCGGAGCGGACGACGCAGGAGGCGCGACGGGCGGAAGACGCCCACGCGCAGAGTCTCCGGCGCGGGGAGTCGGCGGAAGCGACACTGGCGCAGGCGCAGGAACACGCCGCCCGGACGCAGTCGGCACTGGCATCGGGCGCGACCGAGACAACCGGGGCCGATGAAACGCAGGCGGCGGAAGCGGAGCAGCTTGCACTGCTGACAATCGAGCGCGATGGCCTGCAAGCCGATTTAACTTCGGTGCGAATCAGCCTGGCAACCGAGAGCGAGAAGACCGGCAGCTTGGACCGGGCACTGCGAGGCATTCGCGGCGACTTAGGGGCATTAACGGCGTCGGAGGAGCGCAAAGCGCAGCAGCTCGCGGGCGGCGCGGCGGAACTCCAAACCCTCACGGCGCAGGCGGACGCACGGGAGCAGGATGTGATTGAAGCTCGTGCGGCCCGTGCCGCCGCGCTGGCGGCGTTAGAGGCGCAGACAGCGGCCCGTCAAGCGCTGCTGCAAGAGTCTTACGCGGCGAACGCGCAGATGCGCTCGCTCGGCGAGGCGCGGGCGAAGGCGCTGGACGAGGCCCGCAAAAACGAGGTGCAGGAAGCACGGCTCGGAGCGCAGCGGGACACGCTGGCCGGGCGGCTTTGGGAGGAGTACGAAGTCTCGCTGCAAGACGCGCTGGCCCTGCCTGAAGACCCGGAAGTCACTGACGGCACGCCCGCCGAAGTCACCCGCCTGCGCCGCGAGCTGCGGCTTCTTGGCGACGTCAACTCCGCCGCAATCGCCGAGTACGACGAAGTCCGGGAGCGGCACGAGTTTCTCTTGACCCAGGCCGCGGATTTGGAAGAGTCCCGCGCTAAGATATTGGCGGCCATTCAGGAGATAGATGAGGGCACCCGCGAAGTCTTTTTGGAGACGTTTCACGCCGTCGCCGCCGCGTTTGAGACCATCTGGACGCGCCTGTTCGGCGGCGGCCAGACCGAGCTTGTCCTCACGACGCCGAATGACATTTTAGAGACCGGTGTGGATATTCTAGTCCAGCCGCCCGGCAAGAAGCGTCAAAACCTCGCGCTTTTGTCCGGCGGCGAACGCGCTCTCACCGCCGCCGCGCTCCTTTTCGCCTTCCTCTCTGTCAAGCCCAGCCCCTTCTGCGTTTTGGACGAAGTAGACGCGCCGCTTGACGGCGCAAACGTCGAGCGCTTTGCCGACTTGCTGCGTGAGTTCGGGTCAAAAACCCAGATGATCGTCATCACGCACAACCCGACCACGATGGAAGCCGCCCCCGTCTGGTACGGCGTCACCATGTCCCAACCCGGCATCTCCAGAGTGCTGGGAATGCAGGTGCCGGTGCAGATAGCGGCTTGAAGAATCTTTGCGTCTTCTTGACAGCCGAGCCGAAAAAATGCAATACCTCTCTTGCGGCGTCCTTCTGCACCACCTCGCCGTGTTCTACCCGACTTACGCTGTTCCAAGTCGTTTTCCATCGTTCCCGCGCACGACTACGCGAAAGGGTAATTTTCTATGCGTCCCACGCACAAAGCCGGTCCCGTAATTGCGGCCCTCATTCTTGCCGCTGCCGCCCCTGCGGCGTCCGCACAATCTTATGATGCCGCCAAAGACTTCTCCGCCGCAAGCAACCCAAACAGCGTTTGGAGCTATGGCTATGAGAATACCCTCGGCGGAACACTGATTCTCTACACCGATAAGTTTGCGCCGACAGCGAGCATCGCCGGATGGTATCAGAACATTGCCTTAGATGTCCCGTTTGTCTTAAAAAACTTCGGCACTGCTCCAGACAGCCGGTTTGCCGATGTCGTGCTTCAGCCGGGGCAGCTCGCTTTCCATCCTGGCCCTCAAGACCAGTTCAGCATCGTTCGCTTTACGGCCTCCACAAACGGTCTTTATAACCTCAACGCTGCCTTCACCCCGGTCACGACTGACGGCACGACAACTGATGTCCATGTCCTTGAGAACGGTACTTCGATTTTTAGTGGTTTCGTCACAGGCACCTACAACGCTCCGAGCAGTGCGCCTTCCTTTTTGGATTCCTTGAGCCTGAAGTCCGGGGATGTTGTGGATTTCGCGGTCGGCTATGGTGCCAATGGCAACTTTTCCGATGACTCCACAGGCATCTCTGCAACATTGATGCCTGCTGCTGTTCCCGAAGCCTCATCGGTCGTCTCGCTGGGCGTGTTGATGTCGCTCGGCCTCGGCGGACTGGCGGTGAGTGCCCGCCGACGCAAGGCGCTGAACGCTCAGTGATGCGGCAGAAAAGCCTCGGTCTCACGCGGAAACCGGGGCTTTTCGCCCTTTCGGGAAGTGAACTTCTCTGTCTTCTTCTTTGTAAACGCGGATAGAACTATTCGCAGGGAGCGGAGGAGATCACAATAAAACAACTTTTTGCGGCACTGGCTGCCGGTATTGGGCTGGTGCCGACACTTGCATATACGGCGTTTATTTGCTTGGCTTTAGCAATTTCAGTGCAGGCAGACCCGGTGGCAGTAGCGGCGCATCCTGCGCCGGCTTTGGCAACCGGAACATGGGTCAACGGTGCGCCGATGACGCTGGCGGCGCAGCGGGGCAAAGTGACGGTGCTTTTGTTCTGGACGCGCGATTGTATCAACTGCAAGCACAATTTGGGCTACTGGAACACTTGGGCCAAGACCTATCAGGGAACGGACGTATCGGTAATCTCAGTGCATACGCCGGAAACGCGCTTTGAGCGCAGTGTGGATGGGACACGCCGGTTCGCCGCCCAGCACGGCCTGCAATTCCCGATTTTGGTGGACAACGAGGAAAAGACTTGGAGTGCGTTTGGGGTCGAGTCTTGGCCGACGGAGATACTGATTGACAAGCGCGGGCAGGTTCGGGCCGAATACGCCGGAGAGCTGAACTGGCAGGGAAGCGGCGAATACAAAACAGTGCAGGCGAAAATCGAGCAGCTCCGCCGGGAACAAACTGCTTCGCGCTGACGCTTACGGCAGCATGAACCTACAGACTGCACGGCTGGAGCTTGTCCCGGCGACGGTGGAACTTATTCGACTGGAAATTAGCGAGCCGTCGGCGCTGGGACAGATCCTAAAGGCAAGCATCCCCGCCGGCTGGCCGCCGGAGGAAGTTCAGGACGTGCTCGGCTTCTTCGCGGACCAAATGGACGCGGGCGTAACCGGGGACGGCTGGGGGATTTACTACTGGGTGACGCTCGGTGATACCAATGCGATACGCACACTGGTCGGCAGCGGCGGCTTTATGGGTAGGCCGGCTGAAGGCGGTGTGGTAGAAATCGGGTACGGGACGCTGGGGGAGTTTCAGGGGCGAGGCTATGCGACCGAGGCCGTGTCGGCGCTGACATGCTGGGCTTTGACCCAGCCCGGCGTCTTGCAAGTGATCGCCGAGGCCCTGCCGGAGAACACTGCCTCGGTGCGGGTGCTGGAGAAGAGCGGGTTCCGTGACATCGGACCGGGCGAAGAGGAAGGGACACGGCGGTTTGAGAACGCGGTTTGAGGCCGCCGTGTCCTGATGGGGCGTCTCAGCGGTGCGCGGCATTGATCGGACCGTAGTCAGGCGTTCTATAGCGCGGCTCGGTGGGCTGGAAGTCGTAGGAGTCGACGCCGAGGCCGCGCAGAACGGCGGCTTCTATCGGAGAATAACTACTGTCCGGGCGATGAAAATTCATCGGCTCGGTCAGCTCATAGCAAAGGTTGGTGATGGCGCGGGGGCGCTGCAGGACATTCTGCCCGACTGCGTGGAGCAGGTACGGATGCAGCAGGTAGACATCCCCGGCGTCGCCGGTCGCTTCCCGAAAGTCTCTGCACTCCGCAAGCAGAATCTTGGGGTCAAAGTCGTCCGGCAGGACTCCTTCCGGGTGGTCTGCCAGAAAGCGAGCGACGACGGGGACCGAGTCGGCGGCAAGGAAAGTCGCACCGCCCTGCGGCAGAACATCGGTAAACAGCGGAATGCCCAAAAGGCCCTGTTCCGGGCTGTCCAGAAAGTGCCGGAAGTGCCAGCCATCCTTGTGCCAGCCGCGCGACGCCGCCGACGGCGGCTGATACGGCTGGTCCGCGCCCTGTGAAAAGTTCATGGCGAACAAGCTGATTTTCGGCCTGTTCTTGACGCACTCCCGCCCGCCCATCAAATCCACCGAGGCCTCCCAGGCCGTCGGCGCGAACTCTTCCAGCTTCTCCTGGTGATGCAGCTCCATCCGCTCATAAGGCTTACGCCAGGTTTGGGGATCGTCTACATCGTAACCCGCGCGGGCGCACTCGTCCCGCACCCATTCCAAAGACTGCTTGCGCGGGAACGCGCCTTTAATCACGATATGGCCTTCCGCGAGAAACTGCTCGCGCTGCTCCGATGTCAGCATTGCCTTTTCCTCCGATTACTCTTCGCCGCCTTTGTTAAGCACAGTCATTCGGCAGATACATGCGATTTTCCTGCCTCTGCGGATGCCTGAAAAGCGCAGGTGAGCATTAAGCGCTGTCTGTCATTGCTCTTTTTTGACGGGAGAAGCCAGGACCGGTCCCATCGAATCAAACAGTGAGCCGGCGGCCAGTAAGCGATGCGGTCGCCCCCGCTCGCCGAGGCCTCCATGATGACCGACAGGACAAGGCCGACCAGAATAAACCAGCGGTTCGGATCCGGCGCTTCGTGCGCGGGCGCGTCTGTGCTTTGCTCCGGGTTTTGCTCCGGCGGCGGCGCGTCTTCTGGCCCATCTTTTTGTCGGCGGTCGGCAGGCCGGGCCGGCATGGCGACGCAACACAGTCTTGATGCGGCAGGTTCCCCACCTGCGATTATTTTCACAAAGGTCCGCTTTTTTCTTGACAATCCGCGAAGTCACTTGTATAATGTTCCTAACGATAATCACTTTAGGAACAAAAAAGCGCCTTCAAGGTAGAGGCAAATATGTTAAGCAGTGTTTGGTCTTTGCTGATCGCCGGCGGGACAATGGGGCTGGTGGCACTCATCGCATTCCTGTGGGGCGTCAAAAACGGCGTTTTTGAGAATGCCGAGGACGCCAAGTACATTGTGTTTCGCGACGAGGACGACGAGTAGCGAATAAGAATAAAGAGCGCAGGATTTAATCCCACTCTTCCTGTGCCGCTGCGACAGAATCTTACGTTCTAGTTCAGGAAGTTCCTATGGCTATCAATTACGAACAAGAAAAGCAGGAGCTGACCCGGCGCAACTTCCTGTCTCTCACGACTTGGGGGCTAGTCGGTGTCGGGACACTCGGCGCGGCAGGCGTTTTCGGACGCTTCTTCTGGCCGAACGTCTCTTACGGGCCACCGTCGAAGTTCTCCATCGGCAAGCCGACGAACTTCCCGGACGGCGCGAAGCAGAACATCGCCGACCAGAAAGTCTCCATTATCCGGCACGGCGACAAAATCGGCGCGATTTCGATGGTCTGCCAGCATCTCGGCTGCACCGTCGCGGCGTCGCCCACCGGCTACGACTGCCCGTGCCACGGCTCCAAATATGACGACTTAGGCAATGTCACCCACGGGCCGGCATTGGTTCAGCTCTTCTGGTTTGACATCCATCCCACGCCAAGCGGTGATTTGGAAGTGGACAAAACCAAGAAGTTTAGCGATCCCGAAGGCCACTATTACACGGTGGCATAGGTACATAAACCGGCCTTTTAAGGCCGGGAAATCCGTCTGATGCGGCCCGCGAGGCCGCAGAAAGCCAAGCGCAATGAGCGTCAAAGAACTTCGCCCTTCCGAACCCTCGCCGCCGAACGGCACGGGCAACGGACGCCGCCCGGTCAAAGATGGTCCCGTAACCCGCCTTCGCAAAGCCATTTATCGGCAGGCACCGGAAGTGTGGGACAACCTCAACCCGCGTGTTCTCGGCCACAACGTCTACAAGTCCATCTACCGGACGACCGCGTTCCCAAAGACCGAGCGTGAGCGGTCGGAAGCGTTCTTCAATTCGTTCCTGCTCCACATTCAGCCCGCAAAGATTGAAAAGCACGCCTTGCGGTTCACCTACACGTTTGGGCTGGGCCTGCTGTCGCTGTACCTCTTCGCCCTTCTGACCGTCTCCGGCCTGCTCCTCATGTTCGTCTATGTGCCGTCCACCGAGCAGGCATACAACCGAATGCTGGATTTGCATTCGTCGGTGTCGTTCGGCGGCATCCTGCGCGGAATGCATTTCTGGTCAGCCAATGCCATGATCGCGGTCGTCTTTTTCCATATGTGCCGGGTCTTTTACACCGGTGCGTACAAAGCGCCCCGCGAGTTCAACTGGGTCATCGGCGTTATCTTGATGGTTTTAACTCTGGTGCTGGGCTTCACCGGCTACCTGCTGCCCTGGGACCAATTAGCGTTCTGGGCCATCACGGTCGGCGCGGGCATTGCTGGGAAAGCTAATTGGATTCCCGACCATATCAACCCCGCGCTGACCGCCCTGCACGTTCCGCCGCAGCTTCAAGTCCCGCCGCTCGGCGATTTGACCCGTTGGGGCCTTTTAGGTGCGGATACAGTCGGGCAGGAAGCGCTGATTCGCTTTTATGTCCTGCACGTCGCGATTTTGCCGGTGATCATGTTCACGTTCATTTTGTACCATATGTGGCGCATCCGCAAGGACGGCGGCATTTCCAGCCCGAAAGAGTCGCCGGAGTAGGTTGTCATGCGTTCGCTTCAAGCCGTCATGTGGGTGGCGGGTTTTCTCGCGCTGACCGGCCTTGCACTGATGTTCTTGTACGTTCCTGAGTACGCAGAGCCGGCTCATGTTTCTCCTGCGCCGGCAAGTATAACGCCGGGAAGCGTTTTTCGCGGCCTCCACTTTTGGGGTTCCAACCTTATCGTCCTGGCCGCCGCTGCACATCTCTTGCGAACTATTTTTGTCAAAACGAACCGTCGGCGTTCGGGAGGTGCCTTAGCGATTGGTGTGTTGACCGGGCTGTTCTGGTTTACCGGAATGCTGCTGCCGTGGGACCAGCTCACATACTGGCTGCCGTCTTGGGCAGGTGGTTTGCTCGGCGTTTATTGGACCCATACGCTCGCTTTATCGCTGCTGATGCTGCCTTTACTTGCTGTTTACCTGCGCCGAACGCGCCGCGCCCTTAGCCGGGATTAGGTTCCTAAACTATGAAACGAATTCGCGAAGAAGAAATCTTTCCGCGCAACCCGAACAAGACCTACGGCCTGATGGAGCTAGTCAAAGGATCGTCCACGCGCGTTGACCGGGGACCCGACGACATGGTGTCGTCGTGGCCGCATCTGCTTATTCGGGAAGCGGCGCTGTTTGCGGCCTGCTTTGCGGCTATTCTCGCGCTGGCCGTCTTCGCCCCGCCGCCGCTGGAGCTGGAAGCAAACCCGCAAAAGCCGCCAAACCCGGCCAAAGCGCCCTGGTACTTCTTAGGCTTGCAGGAGCTGGTCGCGTATGATGCGTTCTGGGGCGGTCTCGGCATTCCGGGACTGGTCGTCATCGGCCTGATGGCAATTCCCTATATAGATAGGCATCACAGCGGCATCGGGCGTTGGTTCGCGAAAAGCCGCCGGACGGCCTGCACGCTTTGGACGCTGTATGTGATTGCGGTCGTGGTGCTGATTATCATCGGCACCTACTTCCGCGGCCCGAACTGGGCCTGGTTCTGGCCGGGCAACATGCCGAAGGAAGTGCAGTAAGCTATGTTCGGTTTCAAGTCAATGGTCGGGAAGTTCGCGTTCTGGAGCGTCGTACTGCTGGTGCTGGTCGTCGTCACCGGCGTCAAATCCATCTGGAACAACCAGAACGCGGCGACGCCGGACTTTACCTATTGGCAGGGGCAGTATAAGAATGCGGCGGCGACGCTGGCTTCCGACTCAACCGCGAAAGAAGCCGCTGAAGAGGCGCCGGTAGAGGTCAAGCAGGTGACGGTACTTCAGTTCCCATCAATTCTCCCTGACGGCACCCAGCAGCAGCGGGTAGACCGCTGTCAGTCCTGCCATGTGGGAATGCTTGATCCGAACATGACCGCCGAAAAGCTGATTAAAGTGCTGGACGGCAAAGATGTGGCGACGGCCCAAGTGGCGGATTACTTGAGCGACCCGGCCCATGCGAAGACGCTGGAAGCGGTTAAAACCCTCGGCGCACACCCCGGAATGCAGTCCGGGACCGGCAGTCTCGGCGTCATTCACGGTGCGAAGTTCTCCTACGGCATTACGACCGAGGCGAGCTTGAATTCGGACGACAGCGCCGACTACCAGACGCAGAAAATCAACCTGAAACAGCACCCGTTCCCGACATTCGGCTGCACGACCTGCCACTACGGCACCGGGCGCGAGCTGATCCAGAACTCGGCGCACGGCTCCCCCGAACACTCGCAGACGCCGCTTTTGGCCGCGAAGTACATGGAAGCGGCCTGCGCCCAGTGCCATGCCCAGTACAGCGCGAAGACCTTCAAGATTTCGTATCAGCAGCCGCTGACTGCCGAGCGTATCATCAAGCTGCTGGACGGCGCGGATGTCACCCCCGACGAGATTCCGGCATATTTGGCCGATCCGAAGAATGCGGCGACCGCTGAGACGGTGAAGTATGTCGCCGACGCCCCCCAGATGTCTACAATCGCTCGCGGCGAAGCATTGTTTGCGTCGCAGGCGTGCTACGGCTGCCACAAAATCGCCGGGTTCTCGAAAGGCAACATCGGACCGGAGCTGACTTATGAAGGCTATGTTGCGGGCGGCACCACCAAGATCGCTCATCAGCTTTGGGACCCGCGCTATCTGACTGATAGCTGCGTCATGCCCTACTTCTTCGCGGACCGAAAGACAAACACCGATCTGCCGTCTACGGGCGTCGTCGGCAGCCCGAACGCGGGCATCGAGACGGTTGACCCACGCTCGCTGAAGGTGTCAGCCGCGCCGGTCACGACCGAAGGCTCCGACGCTTACGATGAAGACGTGGCGGCGAGCTTGAAACAGCACGGCTACATCGCCGACGGCTCCCGGCAGGCGGATGTGGATGCGCTCGTGACCTTCGTGGCCTCGCAGACCGGCCAGAACTATGCCTCCAGCCAGGCCAGCCGGTTTTCCACCATCGCCGCGTATGACATCTCGCGCCCAGCGGATGTCGTGCCGAGCGTCCAGATCGGCAAGCAGTTGTTCGCGGCGAACGGCTGCTATGCCTGCCATTACATCGGCGACCCGAACAAGGCCCATGTCACCGGCGACCCGAAGTTCGGCCACGGCGGCATCTTCGGACCCGAACTCTCGTGGGAAGGGACGCGCCATTCGCAGAAGTGGCTGGTTGAGCATTACAAGAACCCGCAGGCGTTCGTGCCGGGGTCCATCATGCCGATCTTTCCGTTCTCGGACACGCAGCGAGCCGCGCTTTCCATGTACGATACATCCCTGCGCCCGGCAAATGCCAGCGCCCGGCCTGTCTCGCCCGACCAGGATTTGCCGAAAGATTACAAGCCGCAGTAGATGACCCCCTCGCCCCCAATAATGGGGGAACTGGACGACCAAAGAAGTGGCCCATTCTTGCTCCCCCATTATTGGGGGCTGGGGGGCCTTAGCGAAGGACAGCATTTATGGCACAGAGCTACAAGAGTGACGCCGATCCCGAAGCCCCGGAAACGCCGACGCCCGCGCCGCCGTCTTCCGGCTTCCATTACTACGCCGGCGGCGAAGTCAAAGAGTTGGAAAACACGCCGGTCAGCCCTCTTCTGTGGGGCCTATGGAGCGTCGTGATTTTAGGTGCCATCGGCTACCTCATCTTTGGCGGTGCCCTCGGTCCGCATGTGCTTACCGGCGGCTTCAAGCCGTCTTCCGGCTCCGCGACAAGCTTGGCAGCGATCCAGACCGATCTGAACAAAAACGCGAACGGCAGTGCGGAGTCCGCTCAGCAGGCGGACATGACCCAGCTTGTGCCGTTTCTCGGCGGTGAAACACTGACCACGGCTGTCTCGAACGGCTCCAACATCTACCAGTCGTACTGCATCGGCTGCCACGGCCCGAACCAGGACGGCAACGGAGTCAACGCCTCGTCGCTGAACCCGAAACCGCGCAATTTGCACGATGCGCCGTTCATGCGTGAGACACTGGATTACCACCGGATCAACCACTCGCTGCATTACGGCGTGCATGGGACTGCCATGCCGCGCTGGGAAAACACGCTGTCCGAGCATCAGATTCAGGAAGTCATTTCGTATGCCCTGAGTTTGACCTGGACCATGCCGCCATCTTCCGACATGGACACGACCACGGCCCAGCTTCAGACCCCGTCGGCCAAGAAGTCATCGAGCGATTCGACGACGGGAACGCCCGGTGGTGACACGGTCCACGGCGGCAGCATTTCCAACTCACCTGCGCCGATTACGCCGACCGTAGAAGGCAACCCGGCGGCGGACACCTCCACCGCCCCGCCGTCCCAATCCGGCCAGCCCACGGGCGTCAACCCGAAGTCCCTGAAGAAGAACGTCCCCAGCGGCACGGGTGTGCCGGGCGGCGGGATGTAGCTCAGAGCAGGAAAGGAAGGGCGAACACAAGGTTCGCCCCTACGGGGCAGATTTGGACAATGCAGGGCGCGAACCTTGTGTTCGCCCTTCTTTCCGTGTTTTAATCCGTGTTTTAATCCGTGCTTTAAGTTGGGTTCCGAAAGCAAACAATTATGGCAGTTCAGCAGATTATGAAGATGCGGCCTACCGAAAGCGGGGCCGAGCGGATTGAACACGAAGACCTCGCCGCGAAGTGGGCGATCTGGGCGGGCGTCGCGTTCTTGGTCCTGTTCGGCGTCTTCGGGGTCATCGCCGCGTTTAAGTTTATCATCCCGGACCTGTTTTACGGGTTCAACTGGCTGTCGTGGCCGCGCATCCGGCCCGTGCATGTGCAGGGCATGATCTTCGGCTGGCTGCTGCCGGTCTTCATGGGCCTGTTCTACTACATGGTCCCGCGCCTGTGCGGGACGCGATTGTGGAGCGAGAAGCTCGGCATCGCGACGACGCTGTTTTACTCGGTCGGTGTCCTGGTGATGATTTTGGGTGTCCTGAACCCGATGGACTCGGTCAACCCGTGGATCATGACCAAAGGCAAAGAGTATGAAGAGTGGCCGGTTCTGGCGTCCATCTTCATCTTCGGCGGCTGGATCATGCTGATGGTGAACCTCTTGCAGACCTTCGCCCGGCGGACGTACACGCAGATGTATGTCGCGCTGTGGTATATCATGGGGATGCTGATGTGGACGCCGTTCGTGTACCTCATCGGCAACTGGCCGTCGCAGATTATCCACTCGGCGGCATTTATGGGCCTGAACGACGCCAACACGAACTGGTTTTACGGGCATAGCGTGGTCGGGCTGGTCGCAACGCCGGGGGCGCTTGCTGTCGCCTACTACTTCCTGCCGAAAGCCGCCAATGCACCTCTCTACAGCCATAAATTGTCGCTGATTGGGTTCTGGTCCCTCGGCTCGATCTATATCTGGAACGGCGCTCATCACATGATCTACGGGCCGATCCCGTACTGGCTGCAAACCGTCGCGACCATTTTCTCGTTCCTGCTGTTCGTGCCGGTGCTGTCGGCGGTCACGAACTTCTTCGGCACCATTCGCGGCGAGTGGCATCAGCTTCGCTCGAATGTTCCCCTAAAGTTCATCATTGCCGCGACTGTGTTCTACCTCCTGGTGTCAACGCAAGGCTCGTTCCAGGCGCTGCGCTCCTTGAATGCCGTGACGCACTTCACGGACTGGGTTATCGGCCATTCGCACATGGCGATGTTCGGGTTTGTGACGTTCTATGCGTATGCGGGCTGCTATTATGCGTTGCCGCGCATGTACAAGCGCCCGCTGTATTCGGAGGGGATGGCTGACTGGCACTTCTGGCTGTCGTTTATCGGGTTCATCCTGTTCAGCACGGCCCTGTGGATCGGCGGCTTCAATCAGGGCATGGAGTGGAACAACCCCAACCTGCCGTTTATCACAACCGTCAACGATATGAAGCCATTTTGGCACGTTCGCGCCGCCGGCGGGACGTTCATGCTGATCGGCATGTTCTTGTTCGCGTTTAATCTGTATAAAACGTCCACCATGCCGCTAGCGACAACTACGGATGAGACCGAACTCGGGATTGAAGACCCGTCGCGCACACCCAGCACACTGACGGCGCGGGTGTAGAAAACTATCATGCTGCAAATCCTGATCCCAATTTTGTTTGTCGTGCTTGTCGGGACACTTCTTGCCATCTTAAAGCAGGTTCCCGAAAAAAGCGCGATGCTGACCGGCCTCGGCATTTTGATGACGTTCGTGATCGGCCTGACGTTTACGATGCTCATCCCCTCGTTCAACGAGAACTGGTCGCAGAACACCGCGAAGAACCCTGGACGCTACCACGCCATCTACTCGACAACCGAACTTGCGGCGGCGGAAGCGGCAAGCCGCACCCCGGCGACATTCACCGGAGACCTTTCCACCCAGCCGAATGGAGAGCTGGTTGGCTACACGGCCCAGCAGGAGCGCGGACGGCGTATCTACCAGCGTGAAGGCTGTATGTACTGCCATTCTCAGCAGATCCGGCCACTGGCAAACGAAATCAAGCGCTATTCCATCGGCACGTCGGTCGCGCCGATTGCCGACGAGCGCGAGTATATCTGGGACCAGCCGCATTTCCTCGGAACCCGGCGCATCGGCCCGGATTTAAGCCGCGAGGGCGGCAAGTACAGCGACGACTGGCATTACTCGCACTTCTACTACCCGCGCCAGATGGTGCCGGGGTCCATCATGCCCGCGTTCACCTGGCTGTTTGACGACACGGACAAAGTCAATCCGAAGCCAAAACAAGATGCGCGTGACTTGGTTTCCTACGTCCAGACACTCGGCTATGGCCGGCAGGTTCCCGACGGCCACGGCGGCTGGCGTCCCTGGCTCAAGCCCGAAGACCAGCAGTACACGCAGCGTACCGGCGAAGGACAAGTCCTGCGGATTGACCCGCGCGTCAACGGCGGCAAAGGCGGCCAGGTGCGCGGCGGCGATCAGGTTTCCCCAACCAACCGGGTTGTTCCCGGCGGAACCCTGTAGGATAGGTTTCTGGTATAATGGAGACAGGCGGGCGCAGTCGCGCCCGCCTTTTTTGTTTGACCGACAACCCGGCCTTGAAAGGCCGAGTTTGGGTTCCCGTTCGGCACAATCTATGCTCGACCTCACCGACCGCATCATCCAGAATAAGCCGATCCAGACGCCGACGCTGACACACGCCGCAAACGGCAACGTGAAATGGCACGCGCCGCGCCGTCTGCTCCAAGTGGGGTGCGGAGCGCTACTCGTCGTCCTGCCGTTCACGAACGGTTTGCGGCTCGATTTGCGCCGGGACGAGTTCTACTTTGCCTGGCACAAGATGGCCGGTCACGACTTGTTTCTGCTGCTGTGGATCGCTCTGCTTGGAACCGCGCTCTTGTCCGCCGTCTCGTTTTTGTATGGCAGGCTCTGGTGCGGCTGGGTCTGCCCGCAGACGCTGGCATCGGACTTCGCCGACTCACTCAAAAGCCGTCTCGATAAAGCGTTCGGCACTCGACCCGGCAGGCCGCGCTTTCTGCTCTCGCGCTCCGTCTGGACCGCCGGTGTTCTCGCCGTTTCGCTCGGCACGGGCATCACGCTGGCCTCCTACTGGCTCGCTCCGGCGACGGTGATTCGCGCGGCTGCCGCCCCCTGGCACGATCTGCCCGCCGGGCTGACCGTTTACTTGACGGCGCTCCTTGTTGCCGCCGACATGCTCTGGCTGCGGCGGACATTCTGCTCCCGTGCCTGTCCCTACGGCCCGCTTCTCAGTTCACTGACCGACCGAAACACGCTGGCCGTGCGGTATTTAGACGAGCGCGATGACGACTGCATCCACTGCCATAAGTGCGAGACCGCCTGCCCGATGGGCATTGACATCAAGCAGGGCGTCGGCCAGCACGGCTGCATCGGCTGCGGCGAGTGCGTGGACGCCTGCAACGACGTGTTAGGCCGTCGCGGCAAAGCTGGGCTGATCGAGTTCCGCTACGGCACCGCCCCAGACCGCGTCACCAAAGCACTCACCCTCACCCATCGCCTCGGCCTTTGGGACCGTCGCCGCTGGGGTATCGTCGCCACGGTTCCGCTTTGCCTCGCGGTCGTCCTGTTCCTCATTTACGGCTCGTTCCCGCCGTCGGCCAGCCTCAACGCGAACGGGGCGATTGCTCGCACCGCCCAAACTGTCCGCAACAGCTATGCCCTCACTTACAGCAGCGGCAAGCCGCAGCCGACGCGCGTCTCGCTCACGGTGTCCGGTCTGCCGCTGGGCCGCGTCGAGCCGAGCAGCCTTGTCGCGCCGGGCCGCGACACCGTGACGGTGCCAATCACAATTATCAGCCCCGCCGGGTCTACGCCGGCCGGGCGCACGGCGATTACCGTCAGCGTCGCGAAGGATAGCCAAGCCGACGCAATTTTCTACGCGCCGAAGCCCAGCAGGTAACCTGTAGGGGCGCTGCTTGCTGCGCCCTCTTCCTATTGCTGAGAAAGTCAAACCATCATGCCACGCACTTGGAGCAACATCAAATACAAGGAAACGCAGAGCGCAGCACAGAAGCAGAAAAACAAGCCGTCGAGTTTGACCCTGTTCGTATTCCTGATCGTTTTCTGCCTGGCTCTCTTCGGCGGCCTGATCGCCTACACCATGAACACGGTGCTGCGCCACCCCGTCACCGAAATCCCAAACCTGGCTCATCCTCCAAAGGACCAGTGAGAAGACGATGCATGACCTTTTCTTTCGCCCGCTGACCCGTGATGGGTTGACATTGATCAGACCCTGGTTTGCCGACTCGGAGCTAGGCCGACGCATTTCCGCGCCGACTGAGCAGTGGTTCGATTATGTCAGCGCGGGTCAAGGCAACTTTGCCTGGCTCGTTTGTGAAGAGAATCAAGCCATTGGGCTGATTCAACTGGACACGGAGACTGACCAAACCGGCAGCGTGAGCCTTGTCGTCAACCCGAAACTGCGGCACTGCGGCTGCGGCAGGCGTATTCTGAGCGTATTTCTGGGACGAGAAGAAGCGCGGTGCTTGATCGAAATCGAGGCGTGTATTGAAACGGACAACACGGCCAGCCTGCGCTGTTTTCAAGCCGGCGGGTTCAAGGCGACGGAAATGAAGCCGCATGACGGCCTGGTAACTTACGTCTTTTCTTAGAAACCAAGTGAACTATGGCGGTTGCCATTCAAAACCAAGTGTCATGTGATTTATGCGGGCTGCCTGCACGAGCGCCAATCGCTGCGGAGATCGGTGCGAAGGCGTTCACATTCTGCTGTGCGGGCTGCCGTCAGGTCTACCAAATCCTGGCAGAGAGCGATCAGATTGGTGGCGGGCAGGACCCAACGCAGACGGCGCTGTACCGGCAGTGTCTGGAATTGGGTCTAATTGCGCGGCCCAATGACTCTCCTCTTGCTCCCCCATTATTGGGGACTGGGGGGCCGGGGCCGCTCCCCGCGGCGAAAGGGGACGGACTGGAAGCGACGCGGGAAGTTGGGCTGCAAGTCGGTGGGATGTGGTGCGCGTCGTGCGCGTGGCTGATTGAACACGCGGTCGGGCAGATGAAGGGCGTCGAGCGCTGCCGGGTATACTTCGCGTCTGATTTAGTAAAGATCGTGTACAAGCCTGCCAAAATCGCACCGGAAGCATTCGGAGTGGCAATTCAGCGGCTGGGGTATTCTGCGGAGCCGTACACCGGGGAAGACGGTAGAAAAGACAGCCCACAGAGACGCGCAAACCGTGCGCTGTTTGTGCGGGCGGTGGTTGCGGTCGTTTTTGCGGTTAACGCCGGGATGTTTCAGCTCCCGTTTTATGCGGATTTCTTCGCGAAGCAGAACATTAACAGTGACGCCGTCACCGACGCTATCCACTGGCTGCCGCGTGCGGAATTCGCGCTGTCTCTGCCGGTGCTGTGGGCGGGCTGGCCGCTGTTCGTCAAAGCCTGGGGGGCAGCCCGGCGCGGCGCGGCGGTGATGGAGACGCTGATCACGGTCGGCGTTGCGGTTTCGTTTATTTACAGCGCATGGGTCGTGGTGCAAGGCGGCATCTTAAGTACACACGTCTACTTTGACACTGCCGATATGCTGGTCGCGCTGGTGCTGGTCGGGAAGCACATTGAGGCGGGCGCAAAGCGCGATGCCACGGGGGCGATTGCGCTGCTGTATGGCCTGCTGCCGAGCAAGGCCCTGGTAAGGTCGGAAGATGGACGGGAAGTTTTGGTCGCCCTCGGCAAGCTCGGCGTCGGCGACATGGTTATAGTCCGGCCCGGCGAGCGCATCCCGTGTGACGGACGGGTGAGCGAGGGCGCTGCGCTGGTGGATGAAAGCCTGCTGTCCGGGGAAGCTCGGCCTGTCGCGAAGCGGGTTAGCGATGACGTTACCGGCGGCACGGTCGCGACCGATGCGCCGCTGCTGGTGGAAGTGACGCGCATCGGCACAGACACAACCCTTTCGCAGATGATCGCGCTTGTGGAAGAAGCCCTGGCGGCGAAGTCACCAGTAGAGCAGTGGGCGGACTCCATCTCACGCCGTTTCGTACCTGCTATGATCGCGCTGTCGGTCGGCACGGCGCTGGTACTGGGATTGTTGGGCCACCCCGCCGCCGACTGCCTAGTCCGGGCCGTGACCGTGCTGGTCATCGCCTGCCCCTGTGCGCTGGGGCTGGCGACGCCGCTGGCCGTGACCACAGGCGTCGGTGCGGCGGCATCGCGGGGCATTCTGATTGGCAACACGGACGTCCTGCAAGTCCTGCCGCGCGTCACGCATCTGCTGCTGGACAAGACGGGGACACTGACGGAAGGCCGCTTTGCCGTGCGTGAGTTCACCGGAACGGAAAGCGATCTGGCCGCGCTTGCGGCACTCGAAGAAGCATCGGAGCATCCACTGGCCCGTGCATTGGTCGCTCACGCGCGTTCTTTGGGGCTGGCGGCACTGCCGGCGTCGGATTTCGCCCGGCACGAGGGGCAGGGAATTACCGGGACAGTCGGCGGTGTCCCCTGGTTCATCGGCAACCGCGCCTTGTGCGCGGCCCGGAACGCCGCCATCCCAAGCGCGGTCGAGAAAGCGGCGCAGGACGCCGAAGCGTCGGCGCAGACGGCACTCTTTTATGGGACCGACGCCGGCGTGCGCGGGCTGGTGACGCTCGGCGACGCACTCCGGCCCGGCGCGGCGGATGCCGTTAAAGCGCTCCGTGCGGCAGGGCTGACGCTGGAAGTCGTCAGCGGCGATGCCCGCGCGACCGTGGATGCCGTCGCCTGGTCGGTCGGCATCGAAGACGCTACGGCGCAGATGCGCCCCGCCGACAAAGTGGGGCGGGTCCGCGCAGCTCAGGAAACTCAGGTCGTCGCGATGGCCGGTGACGGCATCAACGATGCGCCCGCGCTGGCCCAGGCGAACGCCGGGATCGCGTTCGGGTCCGGCACGGAGATTGCCCGCCGGGCCGCCGACATTACCCTTATCGGCGACGATTTGATGCGTCTCGCCGATTTGTTCACGCTGGCCCGGCGGACGGCGAAAATCATCCGTCAGAACCTCTTCTGGGCCTGCCTCTACAATGCCGTCTGTGTGCCGCTCGCGGTCGTCGGGGTTATCAAGAACCCCATCTTCGCCGCCGCCGCCATGCTCATCAGCAGTTTAAGCGTCGTGCTGAACACCCGGCGTTTGAGCGGGCTGCTGAGAAGATGACCTACTACCTTGCTTCGTCACAAGTGACTTCGCAGGGTCCTTCCTAAAGGAAGGATTAGGAAAAGATAAGTAAGCCCTTCGTCTCCACTCCGTATCCTTCCTTTAGGAAGGACCACAGCGAAGCGGTGCGGTAGGTCTCCCCCTCTTGATCTCCCCGTCACGGATCGGGTAGGATCGGATCGCCTTCATTTGGAGAGGAAATCCGACTCTTGCCCGACCTGCTGCTGCCTGCTTCCGACACGCTTGACCTCTTTGACCGCCCGACCCCTGCCGATCCGTCTCCCCGCGCCGCCGCACTGCTCGCGCCTGTCCCCGGCTTGGAAGCTGCCGCTGTCCACGAGGCCCGCCCCGGTTATGCCGACCCGCCCCCGCCCTACTACGCCAGCCCCGACAACGCCCTGCGTCTCTACCAGGCCGATGCTTTAGAGCTTCTGCGCCGGATGGCCGACGAATCAGTAGACATGATTTTCGCCGACCCGCCGTACTTTCTGTCGAACGGCGGCATCACCTGCGTCGGAGGCCGCATGGTCAAAGTGGACAAAGGCGGCTGGGACAAAAGCACAGGGATCATCGGCGACCACAACTTCAACCTGCTCTGGCTCGACCAGTGCCGCCGCCTCTTGAAACCCAATGGAACGGTGTGGGTCACGGGAACGTCGCACAACATCCACAGCGTCGGCTACGCCCTGCAAGTGCTGGATTACAAGATTTTGAACGACATCGCGTGGTACAAAGTCAACCCGCCGCCGAACCTCGCCTGCCGCTACTTCACCCACGCCACCGAGACGATTTTGTGGGCCGCCAAAAGCGTCAAGAGCCGCCA
This sequence comes from Capsulimonadaceae bacterium, assembly GCA_965213825.1. GTDB lineage: Bacteria > Armatimonadota > Armatimonadia > Armatimonadales > Capsulimonadaceae > JANXMY01. Next base: position 22,967 of record CBDCAE010000003.1, on the reverse strand, counting down.
CACGTTCAACTACCCGCTGATGAAGGAGCAGAACGGTGGCAAGCAGATGCAGTCGCTGTGGCAGATCATGCCGCCCGGCAAGTCCGAAAAGAGGCACGGCAAGCACCCCACCCAGAAGCCCGAAGCCCTGTTGAAGCGCATCGTCGAAGCCTCCACCCACCCTGGTGAGCTGGTCCTGGACCCCTTCTGCGGCTCCGCCACCACCGGCGTCGCCTGCGCCCGACTGGGGCGTAGGTTTATCGGCATCGAGCGCGAGCCGGAGCATATTGCACTCGCTTTGCTGCGTCTCCAGGATGCATATGACACCGCCCATGAGCAGCCCGCCTTCGACATGACCTCTGGTTTAGATGTAGCCGAGGCTACAAAGATCGGGGGGGGGGGGGGGGGGATACACAATAATGGAGCGTGAAGAAGCACTCAAACTGCTGGAAGCCATTAAAGGTGCAGACCTTGTCGAGATTGCAGCAAAGCACGGCCAAAAGATTTTCCACGAAAAAGAGCTGGAAGGTGTTATCAAGCAGACCCTCAACAAAGGCTGGGCCGGGCTGACCCTGGAAGCCTACCTGGGCCTGCCGAAGAACTCACGCCGGGAACCCAACGGCGGAAGCTGGGAGCTAAAACAAGTTTCTATTAAGCAGCAGCAGTCCGGCCTGTATGCCGCAAAAGAAACAATGCAGATAACCATGCTGGACCGCGCTCATGTAGTCGCCAATGCGTTTGAGACAAGCCATGTTCTGCATAAAATTGGGCGCTTTATCATTGTCGCACGTCTTTATGTGGACAAAGCCGAAACATCCTCCCCAGTCGCTATCGTCCGCCCCGCCGATATATCAATGGAGGCCGCCGCAATTTATCGTCAAGTCCAACAAGATTATGAGGAGATCCGTGCGGCTTTATCTCTTGGCGAACCTCTGCACACCATCAGCGGAGAATTAATTCAAATCCGCACCAAAGGCCAGAAAAATAGCCACACCTATGCCTTTTATGCTAAGGCAAACTTCGTCAACATTTTGCTGGGCCTGAACAAGTAAGCAGGAAAGCACACAGCATTGATCTAACTGCTTTGCATGAAGCAATATGAAGTTGTCCGGCTGGCAATGGAGCAAAGTGGCGGCTACGCGAAACTCGACCAGCTTTATTCCGTAGTCACAAAGATGCCGCAGTGGAAGTCGAACTCTTCAACGCCGTATGCTAGTATCCGGCAGATTGTACAATTGCATCCTGAGTTGTTCTTTCGGATCCACCCAGGTCTTTGGGGGCTGCAAGCGAAGAAAGAGGCTATTGGAAAGCAACTTGCCTTACCGGAGTATGCCCCGCCGCAGAAGAGTGCGGAGCAAAACCACGGCTATTATCAAGGATTACTACTTGAACTCGGCAACCTGAAGCAGTTCAAAACGGCCGTTCCAGCACAGGACAAAAACCGGCAGTTTCTAACGCGCAAGCTTTCTGAAATTGCAAGCCTTGATAAGCCTTACCATTTTACGTTTGATGAAGTAATGAGCAAAGCCAGAACGATAGACGTTGCTTGGTACAACGCCCGTCACTTCCCACAAGCATTTTATGAGGTTGAGCATTCCACAGATTTTATCAACTCGCTGCACAAGTTCGTCGAGTTTCAGGACTTTCGTGTCGAGTTTTGGATCGTCGCCGACCAAGTACGCAAAGCGGAGTTTGAAAGCAAGAAAAAAGCGTCTGCCTTCTCTGACATCGCCACGCGGGTCAAGTTTTTAAGCTACGAGCAGCTTCGCGGGTTACATGAAACGACGTCTAAGCTTGCCAGCCAAGAGGGACAGCTTGGTTAGCCGCGCAGGGTCTCGAACAGTTGAAACGCGGACGAGAGGCGGCGGGGGAAGAGCCAGTCGGTAAGGGGGGCGTCGTGCCAGAGGGCGGCGGCATCGTCTACGTCGGCGGGGAACAAGGGGTAGAGGCCGGCGGTGTACAAAGCTTCGGCGGCGGGGTCGGTGTCGGCGGCGCCGTCGGACGACAAGAGGGCCAGCGGGCCGAAGGGGCAGAACTCGATTTGGATCTGGCCGCCGCCGGACTCCAGCAGCAGGGACGGCACGGAGTCGGGGACGCCGGGCGGGTCGAGGCGCACCAAAGGGCCGAGTTCGGCGAGGGCATCGAGCGGCAGCTCAGGCAGGGCCAGAAGGCCGTCGTAAGCGGCCTCGGCGTTCGTGCGTCCCGCCTGGCGCTCGATGTGAACAAGCACCCGGCTGACGGCTTCCGGCATGGTTTGGGTGGGCTTCGGCATGGGGCTAGGGTTTAAGGACTAGGAATTCCTCCCGCCTTGCTTCGCAGGGTCCCTCTCCGAAGCGGAGAGAGGAAGCGGAGAGGGGAGAGAGTTTCAGGAAGGAGCTTTCGGCCAGTGAGGGCCACGTTCTTGTCTTCCTCTCTCCGCTTCCTCTCTCCGCTTCGGGGAGGGACCCTGCGAAGCAAGGCGGGAGGGGTTCCTAGGATTCGATGCTCTGAAGCGTATCCAAAAAGCGCGGGAAGTAGCCCAGGCGGCGGCCGCCGCGCTCGCGGAGCATTTCCTGGAAATGGGAGGCGTTCTGACTGGATGCCAGCGCGGTCACGAGGGTTTTGCCGCGCTGGACTTCTTTGTGATAGCCGCGTGCCGCTTCCTTCGGGATACCGCCGGCGGTCACAACGCCGACGACGACGCCGAGAATGCCGCCGATAATTGCGCTTGTGAGCTGCCAGAGCAGAGCATGAGCGGCGATGGACGGCAGAAAAGGCTCATAGAAGACCAGCAGGGACATGGCAAGCGACCCCAAAGGTGCCCCGACGACAAAGCCGACAATTCCGCGCGGCGCCATTTCGTCTACGGCGTTGATAGGCCGCTCGACATCGTGTTCTTCCACTTCACGGACACCCGTGGCGAGGGTGCCGTGGTCAGGGGCGCTGAACTCATCGTGCGGCGTGCCGGTCGCGCCCGCCGCGCCGTGGAAGACCAGAGTGATGTCGGCCATTGGCACGCCGTCGTCTACTAAAGCCTGCGCCGCGCGTTCGGCGACGGCATTGTCATCAAAAACCGCCACTACTGTTCCCGCCATGTGCTGTTCTCCCTAGTACCCTGTTCCTGAACCCCCGTGCCCTCTTTTAGCCCCGCACACCTGCCTTCACCAGCGACCCCAACCGGACCGAATGGGCATGGCAGATGGCAATCGCCAGAGCATCGGCGGCGTCGTCGGGCTTCGGGACTTCGGACAGACCCAAAAGCCGCGTCACCATAAACTGCACCTGCTTCTTGTCTGCTCGGCCCGTGCCGACCACCGCACTTTTCACCTGTGTCGGCGTGTACTCGGTCCAGGGCAGGCCGCGCTGGGCGAGTGTCAGCAAAATCACGCCGAGGGCGCGTCCAACCGGGATGCCGGTCGTGACGTTGTTCGTAAAAAACAGCCGCTCAGTCGCCACCTGCTCCACGGTGTAGCGGTCCAAAAGCGCGTTGAACTGGTCGTAAATCTGCATCAGACGTGCCGGGGCATCATCGCTCGGCGGCGTGATTATCACGCCGCAGGTGAGATAGGAAACTTTGTCGCCCCGCTTTTCAATCACGCCGTACCCTGTCGTCGCCGTGCCGGGGTCAATGCCAACCAAAATCATAGATGAACAACCTGGCCGGTACGGGCCGACTCGTAAACTGCCAAAACCAGCTCAACGGCTTTGCGGCCTTCGACACCGTCTACTTTCGGTGTCGCACCGGTGCGGCAGCACTGAAGGAAGTCGGCAATTTGCGCCTCGTGCGCCCCGCCCCAAATCGCCGCCGGGTCGGACGCCGTGGCCTGGGCCGACGCTTCTGTCGCGACTTTCGTACCTTCGGTTACGGCTTTCGTACCTTCTGTCGCGGCTTTCGTGCCGCCGGTCGCCACTTGCAGGGCATGGGCTTGGGCCGCTTCGCCGCCGCCGGAGACGCCGCTCCGGGTGGTCAGCGTGTGGAGCATATCGCCTTCAATGATCGCGCTGCCGTCCGCGCCATAGACGCCGATTTTGACACCGAAGCCGGGATAAATCGCCGTAGACGCCGTCAGTATGCCGACGGCTCCATTGACAAATGTCAGGGTCGCGGCGATCACGTCCTCGGTCTCCACGCGCTCGTGGGCAAGGGTCCGTGCCTGCGCGTAGACAGTTTCGACGGGTCCGCAGAGCCAGCGCAGCAGGTCGGCGGTGTGAACGCCCTGGTTCATCAAAGCCCCGCCGCCGTCCAAAGCCCACGTCCCGCGCCAGTCGCCGGAGTCGTAGTACCCCTGGGTTCGGTACCACGGCACCTGCGCCTCGGCAAAGACCATACGGCCCAGCAGATCGGCGTTAAGTGCCGCTTTAACATCAATGCTCGCTTTGTCGAACCGGTGCTGCGAGATCACGGCCAGACGCTTGCCCGACTCGCGCTGCGCGGCGAGAAGCGCATCGCAGGCTTCCAGCGTGATATCCATCGGCTTCTCGACCACGACATGCTTGCTGGCCCGCAAGGCACGGACACCGAGCGCCGCATGCAAGCCGCTCGGTACGCAGACATGGACGGCGTCAATGTTAGGATCAGCCAGAACCGCCTCAAACGACTTCGCTTCGACGCCGTATTGTGCCGCCAGTGCTTCCGCGCGTTCCGGCACCTCGTCGGCGAACGCGACCAGCCGCGCCCCTTCCGAATGCAGGGATTTGAGCGCGTTTGCATGGGTCGGCCCAATCACGCCGCAGCCGACGATGGCGCTGTTTAATATACCGTCAGACATAACAATGATTGTAATGGATACGAGTGATTTTGTCAAGGGCCAGGGTGATGGCGGCCAGAGAACCCAGCCATGAAGAGAACCCGGCCATGAAGAGAACCCGGCCATGAAGAGAACCCGGCCATGAGGAGAACCCAGCCATGAGGAGAACCCAGCCATGAGGAGAACCCAGCCATGAATGGCCGGGTTCTTCTCAGGCCAAAATCCCCCTTGCCAAATCCCCCGCTTTCTGCTAGAATGAAATCCGTTACCCCCAATATCTCGCCCTGCTGCAAGTGCGCTCATCTACATATAGTAGCAGTGAGCGACTAACGGTAAGTACCAGCAATTATCAAAGAAGCCTTATGAACACCACGCCTTCCAATTTTGTCCACCTCCATCTGCATTCCGAATACAGCCTGCTTGACGGCGCGTGCCGGATTGACGATCTTGTCAAGAAAGCCGTAGATTTAGAAATGCCGGCGATTGGACTGACCGACCACGGGGTCATGTACGGCTCTATGGAGTTCTACTTGAAGTGCAAAAAAGCGGGCATCAAGCCGCTGGTCGGCAACGAGATGTATGTCGCGACCCGGACACGCCATCACAAAGAAAGCAAAAAGCTCGACGACGCCCGGCATCTGGTCCTGCTGGCGATGAACGAGACCGGCTATAAGAACCTGCTGAAGCTGACGTCTATTGCGTCGCTGGAAGGCATGTACTACAAGCCGCGCATTGACCGAGAACTGCTGCAAGAACATAACGAGGGTTTGATCTGCCTGTCGGCGTGTTTAGGGGCGGAAGTGCCGCAGCATTTGATGAACGGCGATGTAAAGGCGGCGGAATACGCGGCGTGCGAGTTCAAGGAAATCTTCGGCGACCGCTATTATTTGGAATTGCAGGACCATTATTTAGACAAGCAGCGCGGGGTCAACGAGCAGCTTATCCAAATGGCTGCGAAGCTGAAGCTGCCCTTAGTTGCCACGAATGATGTGCATTATCTGGATGCCGCCGATGCCGACCCGCATCAAGTTTTGCTGTGCGTGCAGACCGGCACGAACATGGACGATCCGAAGAAGATGAACTACGGATCAAAAGATTTTTACTTGAAAAGTCAGCAGGAGATGGCGGCGCGGTTCCCCGGACAACTTGACGCGCTGGCCCGGACGGTGGAGATTGCCGAGCGGTGCAATTTGGATTTGAAGTTCGGGCGCTTGGGAATGCCGTCGCCGGGCGATACGCCGGAAGGCATGAACGCGCAGTCGTATCTGTCGGTGCTGGCGTTCGAAGGCATGAAGAAGCGCTACGGGCAGATTACCGAAGAGCATGAAGAGCGGCTGCGCTTTGAGCTGAGCGTCATCGAACAGACCGGTTTCGGCCAGTATTTCTTGATTGTCCGGGACTTCGCCAATTTTGCCCGGCGCGAAGGCATCTTCTTCGGGGTGCGCGGCTCGGCGGCAGGCTCGATGGCGTCGTACTGCGTCGGCATTACCGATGTAGACCCGCTGGAATACGGCCTGACGTTTGAACGGTTTCTTAATCCCGAACGTTTGTCCATGCCGGATATTGACATGGACTTTGAGGACCACCGGCGTCAGGATGTCATAGATTACGTTGTCGCCAAATATGGCCGGGAGCATGTCGCACAGATCGTGACCTTCGGGACACTCGCCGCCCGCGCGGCCATCCGGGACTGCGGGCGGGCGATGAACAAGATGCCGATGGCCGAGGTGGACAAGCTCTGCAAGATGATCCCGACGCTGCCCGTCGGCATGAAGATTTCCAAAGCCCTGGAAGTCAACCCGGAGTTCAGCGCCGCCGTCAAAAGCAATCCGCAGGCGAGAGAGCTGATTGACACGGCCCTGCGGCTGGAAGGCTTGACCCGGCATGACAGTGTCCATGCAGCAGGCGTCGTCATCTCGGCGGAGCCATTAGTAGACAATATCCCCGTCCAACGCGCCGATGACGGTGTTGGGCTGGTAACAGGCTACCCGGCGAACGTTTTGGAGAAAATCGGCCTGATTAAGATGGACTTCTTGGGCCTTGCCAACCTGACCATCTTAGCCAGAGCCGTCAAGAACGTCAAGCGTAGCCATAACATTGACATTGATGTTCTGAAGCTGCCGCTGGACGACCGCCGCACTTTCGATCTTTTGGGGCGGGGCGAATGTTCCGGCGTCTTCCAGCTTGAAGGCGGGCAGATGCGCCGCTATGTCGCCGAGCTGAAGCCGAACACGGTTGCGGAAGTCGCCGCGATGGTCGCGCTGTACCGGCCTGGTCCGATGGCCCAAATCCCACGCTACATTCGCTGCAAGCTGGGCATGGAAAAGATTGTCTACCCCCATCCGGCGCTTGAACCCATCTTGAAAGAGACCTACGGCGTCATCGTCTACCAGGACCAAGTTCTGCGGATTGTCCAGGCCATTGCCGGCTTCAGCTTAGGCCAGGCCGACATTCTGCGGAAAGCCATGGGCAAAAAGAGCCTGAAAGAGATGGTCCAGCAGCGCGAGAACTTCATGGCGGGCGCGGCGGCGAAGGGGATTGTGGACGAGAAGATGGCGGCTTACTTGTTCGACTTGATCGAGCCGTTCGCTGGGTATGCGTTCAATAAAGCTCATGCGTTCTGCTACGCGCTGGTCGCCTACCAGACGGCATATCTCAAAGCCAATTACCCAGTGGACTACTTCGCGGCACTCATGGCCGTGCAGGCCGACGACACGGACAAGCTGGTCGCGTTTATTGAGGACGCGAAGCGAACGGTTGTCGGGCAACACGGCGAGCGCATCGAAATCCTGCCGCCGGATGTCAACGACAGCGACGCCGACTTTGTCGGCAAAGACGCCGCCATCCGCTTTGGCCTTCTCGCCATCAAGAACGTCGGCAAAGCCCCGATTGAAGCGGTGCTGGCCGCCCGCAAGAAGAACGGCGGACGCTTTACCAGTCTCCACGACTTCTGCGCCGGGGTGCATGAGTTTGGGCTAACGTCCAAAGGCGCGATTGAAACGCTGATTAAAGCGGGGGCATTGGCAAGCCTCGAAAAGAACCGCGCCCGGCTGCTGGCGGGCCTCGAAGGGGCGATGTCGAGCGCGGCGACAATCGCCCGCGACCGCAAAAGCGGCCAAGTCTCGATGTTCGGCGACGACGGCGACTCCGAGTCGCTGGCCCATGTCGCCCCGCCCCTGCCGGACGCCGAGCCGCTGAAGCCGAACGAGATTACGGCGATGGAAAAAGAATTGCTGGGCCTGTACCTCTCCGACCACCCGCTCGATCAGTATGCGAACGCCGTTAAGTCTCACATCACGCACACGATTGACGACTGCCGCGCTTTAGGCGACAAAGAAGAGATCACCATTGCTGGTGTTCTCACCAACGTCCGCCCGTACTATACCAAAGGCAAGAACGAGCTGATGTATTTCCTGACATTGGAAGACAAGTCGGGCACCATCAGCGTTTCCGTCTTCCCGCGCTCCGCCGCCACGCTTTCCGAAGTTCCGCAAAAAGACAGCGTCGTCTTAGTGAAAGGCAGAACCTCGCACCGAGACCGCATCAACAAAGGCGGCGAGGACGACGCCGGGACCGCCGCAAGTGTCGAAATCTCCGCCGACTCGATTGTCCCCGTCGCCACCGCTGAAAAGCTTTTAGGCAACGGCGCAAACTTCGTTCAAGAGACCCGCCCAGCATTCGCGTGCCTGAACATCCGCCTCGACGAGACCATGTCCGGCATGATGCGCCCCTTGCAGCGTAAATTGGTGGAACACAAGACCCAAAACGGCAGCCGCCTCCTGCTCCACGTCGCCGACGGCCCGCGCACCCGCCGCATCCAGCCCAATTTAACCGTCACCCCCGACGAGCACATGGTAGACTACCTGCGCTCCCTACTTGGAAGCGCTCAGGCCGTTTGGACGGAGTAAACGCAATGCTTCTACTGAGGGAGGCTGTGCCGAGTGACCTTGACTTTCTTGTCGCTGTTGACCTCAAAGACGAAGGCGTTACTCTGCCTCATCTGGCCGAGGCGGGGCCGGAAGAGTTGGCGGAACATCGGAGCAAAATCACCGCCTTCGTTTCAGATGATGACAAAGCCGCTTGGGTTTACGAGGACACGGGAACCAGACGCTTAATTGGAATCACTCTTTGGCGCTACCGTAATCGCCTGAGCGAAAACTTTGAAGGGTGGAGCATCTTCCCGCAGTTGCCTGCGGACTTGTTTCCAACGGATGGCGGCTTCTGCGAGATTTTTCAGTTGTGGGTAGCGCCTGATTACCGGCGTCAGGGTTTGGCAACTCGCCTGAAGCAGCAAGCGGAAGCGGAAGCCTTACGGCGCGGTGTTAACCTCCTCTACACGCACACAGAAGAACGCAACACGCATGTGGTTGAGATGAACCTCAAACTCGGTTATCGTGAGGTGCGGCGTGGTCCAATCTGGGATGAAGTAGTTCGGGTCAGCCTTGTCAAGCCGCTGCAAGAAAGGCGGCGACTTCAAAGACGACGCGCAGGTACTGCGGGCTGATCAGAAAGAGCTTTGGGCAGCCGTGGACTGCTGAGAGAACTACGACAAGATAGCGCCGGTGATAACACAGCGCTACAAGCAATGGAAGAACGGAAGCAAGTAACATGCGGCTTTTGATGTGTGCGCCGGAGCATTTTGATGTCTCGTATGAGATCAATGACTGGATGCGGGTGGCGAATGGACCGGACCCGGAGAAGGCACGGCGGCAGTGGACGGCGCTGTACGACATCCTGCGGGAGGAGGTCGGGGCGGATGTGCATTTGATCACGCCGCAGGCGGGGCTGCCGGACATGGTGTTCACGGCGAATGCGGGGCTGACCCGCGGCGAGTGGTTTGTGCCGTCGCGCTTCCGGCCGGTCGAGCGGCAGGGGGAAGTGGCGTTTTTTGTGCAGTGGATGCTGGAAAATGGGTTCCACTTGAAGCCGCTGACGGAGGAAGTCGCGGGATCGTTTGAAGGGGAAGGCGACGCGCTCTTTTACGGCGACATTTTGCTCACGGGCTACGGGCAGCGTTCGGAGGAGTCCGCGTGTCTGGGCGTTGGGAAGCTGCTGGGCGTCCAAGTTCTGCCGCTGAGGCTCACCGACGGGCGGTGGTACCATGTGGATACGTGTTTAATTCCCGTGTCGCCGGAGCTGCTGGCGTATTATCCTCCGGCATTCGATGCCGCGGCGAATGCGGCACTGGAAGCCCTGCCGGGTGAGAAGATTTTGATTTCGGAACACGATGCTCTCCAATTTGGTGGCAACGCCGTGGTGGCCGGAGACAAGGTTGTCCTGAACACCGGGTGCGATGCGCTGGCTGAGGCACTGTCATCGCGCGGGTATACGGTCTATGATACCGACTTGTCGGAGTTCTTGAAGTCCGGCGGCTCGGCCAAGTGCCTGGTGCTGGCTTTGGATCATTGAACCCCTCCCGCCTTGCTTCGCAGGGTCCCTCCCCGAAGCGGAGAGGGGAGAGTCTGTGCAGGAACCCCGTGCCCTTCCGCTTCGGGAGGGCCGACGCTTGCGGCGGGGTGGGTTCCTCCTACCCCGGAACCTTCCACGCCTGCCCTCCGTTTCAAACACATGCCCCAAAAACGCACGTTTGCAAAAGCTTTTACTTTGATCGAGCTGCTTGTCGTCATCGCCATTATCGCCATCCTGGCAGCCATATTGTTTCCCGTCTTTCAGCGTGTGCGCGAGAACGCCCGTCGGGCGGCCTGCCAGTCTAACTTGAAGCAGATCGGGCTGGCGATGATCCAGTACGAAGGGGACAACGACGAGCGCCTGCCGGACCGGCGCGACTTGAAAACGTCGCTCGGCTACCTGCCGTGGGGAACCGGATCGTTTCCCGGCTCCGACCCGCGAGCCGGCTGGGCGGCGATTGTCTTGAACCCGTACATCCAGGGCGATGGGATTTGGTCCTGTCCGAGTGTCAAAGGCTCGGCACTGGATATGCCGGACGCGAACGGCTTCAACCGGGTGGCGCAGACGACGCCATCCGGTTTACCGGCTCCGGCGGGGCTGACGACCCGGTACTGGATGTGGCGCTTCGACCGGCCCGATTTCTCCAAGCCATCGGAATGCTGGGGCAAGCAGCCAGGGCAGTGCGTCGCAGACATCGCCGCCTACAACAGCCCGGTCGTGCAGGACTCGACCATCAACCCCGCCGTGCCGCAAGGCGAGGCGGATTTGGAACTGGCTGTGGACCCCTATTTCCCCGACATCCCCGCGTCGCCGCTGAACTTTCGGGGGCTGGCGGTACATTTCGGCGGGCGCAACCGGGTCTTTTTCGACGGCCATGTGAAGTACCTGCGCGACGTCCGGGAGCGGGCATAGACGGCAAAAAATCAGCCGGTTCCTGTGAAAGAACCGGCTGATTTTTTTGCTCACTGCCGAAGGGGGGACTCGAACCCCCACGAGGTTGCCCCCAAAGGTTTTTGAGACCTCCGCGTCTGCCATTCCGCCACTTCGGCTTGGGGTGCGGCGCTATTATACCCGGATACGCGATGGGTTTGTCAATGGAATAACGCAAAAACGAAGCGGACGATCCGCCTGCGCCAGCCCACATCTGCGCGGGCCGTTGGATGTCAGGCGGAAATGCGGCAGGCCGGTCTGCGCCCGCCGGGGCCGCTTCGTAAGACGCAGGTTTCGCTCTCACGGAAGCCTGCAAGGGGCTGCCGCCTGGCTGCAACGCTGAAGCTAGGCGGCGGCTCACAGAAGTTAAACGACTCCTGCGCTCCTTTTGTTCCCCGAACGCTTGTTTTCTTTTGGGTTGCTTTCGGTCAGCCTTTTCGCTTCAATTTATCGTAGACTTCATCACCGTTCCGCTTGCCAATCAGGTCGACGTAAACAGTGTCAGCATCAAAATAGTAGATAATGCGGTACTCGCCGCTGTCAACACGGTAGTAGGCGCTGCCCTTTAGTTGGCTATAGTCACCGGGAGTAACATTAGCCAGTAGAGACAGCATTTTGGACGCAACTTGTTTGTATTGTTTGGCATCCAAACCCTGAAGATACTTGATTGCATCCCGATCCATATTGAGTTTTCTCACGGCTTATTACTCCGCGAGGCGTGTCAGGAGTTTCATCGTTTCTTCCGTCCCAATATATCCACTTTTTTGCGCTTCGGCGGCGGCCATTGCCCATTGCTGATCTTCAATAGCCTGCAAGCGCTCGTACTCCTCATAGCTCACCATGACGACGTACTTGCGCCCGGTCTTCTCGACAGTCACCGGCGCATGACGCGCCTTCTCAAGATATTCGCCGAAGCGATTTTTGACTTCTGTTGCTGTTGCCATTTCGTGCCTCACCCGGTTTGTTTCGTTTATTATAGGCGATTTAGGCGAAATAGTCAATAGGAACGCGAACAAGCCTGCCTCTTTCTGAGGCAGGCTTGTTCTTATCGGCTTCACCCAGCGGAACTAGGCGGGCTTGATTTCGACAGTCGCGCCTTCGGCTTCGATCTTAGCCTTGAGGGCGGCGGCGTCCTCGGCGTTCAGACCTTCTTTGACAGCCTTCGGGGCGCTGTCTACCAGGTCTTTGGCTTCTTTGAGGCCAAGCGCGGTGATCTCGCGGACGACTTTGATGACGTTAATCTTTTTGTCACCGGCGGCCATCAGCATGACGTTGAACGAGGTCGGAGCCTCTTCCACCGCAGCGGCGGGCGCAGCGGCGGGGCCGCCCTGAGCGACGGGAGCGGCGGCAGAGACGCCGAATTCTTCCTGGAGCTGCTTGACGAAGTCGCTGAGTTCGAGAACGGTCATGCCTTTGATGGATTCCATCATTGCGGCTGTATCGGCCATAGTATTGTTTCTCCTAAAGTGTAACGAATCCCCCTAGCCCCCAATAATGGGGGAACCAGACGGAAGACAAGCCTCTCCAACTCCCCCATTCTTGGGGGCGGGGGGGCGAAATTAAGCGGCGGGAGCGGCTTCTGTGCCGGCATCCTGCTTATCTGCAATCGCTTGCAGCGTGAAGACGAAATTCGAAATGATGCCGCCGAGGGTCCCGACGAATCCGGCGATGGGCGACTGCAAAGAGCCGAGCATCTGGGACAGCAGGACTTCGCGCGGCGGAGTCTTGGACAAAGCCTCGACCTGGTCGGTAGTCAGTACACGGCCATCCATAACGCCAGCCTTGACCGACATCGCTTTGTGTTCGCGAGCATAGTCCAGCAGGATCTTGGCGACGGCGACCGGGTCGCCTTTGGCGAACCCGATGGCGGTCGGGCCGGTCAAGTGCTCAGTCATGTCTGCGACCGGCATGGACCCGTCGGCAGCCAGCTTAAAGAGCGTGTTTTTGACGACCCGATACTCGCCGTCCACTTCGCGAAGCTTCTTGCGAAGCTCGGTCAGCTCGGCCACGGAGAGGCCGCGATAATCGGTGAGAATGGCGGCTTTAGTCTGCCCGACCAGCTCGCGCAGCTCGGCGACGACTTCGACTTTCGCGCCGGCAGGTTCTGTGACATAGTCAGTTGCGATGATATTCACCTCCTCTTGAGTGATTTGCGTGTTAAAACAAAATACGCCCTGCGACTGCCACAGACGGGAGGCAGGTCGCAGGGCGCATCGGTCACGGCACGGCGCTCTTCAGCGCGTCTCGCGGGCGTTCCTGTTACCTCGGCTGGCGGACGGGTGTCCATTACTCCCTGTTTTTGTTCAGGAAACCGGCTGTCTGCGGTGAAAACTTATTCGGTTGTCTGCGAGTTAGCCTTTGCCGGCGGCAATGGCGACGGCGCGGATCGGGTCAATACGGACGCTCGGTCCCATCGAGGACGAGATGGCGATCTTCTTGAAATAGCGGCCTTTAGACGCTGTCGGCTTGGCTTTTTGCAGGGCATCCATGAGGGCGTTGAAGTTCTCCAAGAGCTGCTCGTTGGTGAACGACGCTTTGCCGAGGGGCGCATGGACAATGCCGGCCTTTTCGACACGGTACTCGACACGGGTGGCCTTTTTGATGTCGTTGACGGCCTGGCCGATGTTCGGCGAGACGGTGCCGGCCTTCGGGTTCGGCATCTTCTGCTTGAAGGTTGCGCCGAGGCGTCCGACCTGGCCCATCATGTCCGGGGTCGCCAGGATCAGGTCGTAGCTTTTCCAGTCCAAAGTACCCTTCTGGACCTGCTCGATTAAGTCTTCTGCGCCCACTAAATCCGCACCGGCGGCTTCGGCATCGGCGGCTTTCGGACCTTTGGCGAAGACTAGCACTTTGCGGCTCTTGCCGGTGCCATGCGGCAGGGTGGTCACGCCGCGCACCATCTGGTCGCCGTGGCGGGGGTCAACGCCGAGATTGAACGCGACGCCGACGGTTTCGTCGAACTTCGCATTCGCCAGACTTTTGACCAGCTCCAGCGCGGGGGACGGGTCCAGTAAATTGTCAACGTCGGTCTTCTTCGCGATCTCTTGATAGCGCTTGCCGACAGTCTTCACACGATCTTGCTTTCGCATTTTTGTCTCCTTGTGGTGCTAACGGGTTTTCGAGGCCCTCCCACAGCAGAACCCACCTCCCCGCTCCGCTGGGGTCCTCCCGCCCTCCGGGTCTGCCAGTGCAGAAGCGGGAGGATGAAGAGCTTAAAGCATTAGGTTTGCCTTAACTCTTCGCCCTCCCCTTTGGGGAGGGCCGATGCGAAGCAATCGGGTGGGTCTACCCGATGTCAATGCCCATTGAGCGGGCGGTTCCGGCGATAATCTTCATGGCTGCATCGGTGTCGTTCGCGTTCAGATCCGGCGCTTTCATCTCGGCGATGGAACGAAGCTGCTCGGTGGTGATCTTGGCGACTTTGGTCTTGTTCGGTGTTCCCGACCCGCTCGGAATGCCGGCAGCCTTCTTCAAGAGGTCAGCGGCGGGCGGGGTCTTGGTGACGAACGTGAACGAGCGGTCTTCGTAGATGGTGATTTCAACAGGAACGATCGAGCCGATCTGTGATGCCGTCCGCTCGTTGTAGCCCTTGATGAACTCCATCATGTTGATGCCGTAGCCGCCGAGCGCGGGGCCGACGGGTGGGGCGGGGGTCGCTTTGCCCGCATTGATTTGGAGCTTGACGACTCCGGTAATTTTCTTTGCCATAATATAATCCTATGCGATGAACTGACCTACCGCCTTGCTTCGCAGGGTCCTCCCTGAAGGGAAGATTCGGAGAAGCCAAGCTGGCCTCCGACATAGTCTGTATCCTTCCTTTAGGAAGGACCCTGCGAAGCAAGGCGGTAGGTCTCCTACGAAATCTTTTCGACCTGGCCGAACTCCAGCTCGACCGGCGTGTCTCGGCCAAAGATGGAAATCAGCACCTTGACCTTGTCTTTTGGCGCGTTGATTTCCTGAATGGTTCCCGTGAAGTCCGCGAACGGACCGGCGGTGACGCGAACGGACTGGCCGACTTCCCAGCGCGGACGGATGATCGGCTTGTTCTCCGACTCCTCCAGCGCCTTTTTGATGTCCCGGACCTCGGCGTCTTTGACCACCGTTGGCTTGGCATCGCCGACAAAGCCAATCACACCGGTCGTACTTTTGACCAGGTACCAGGTGTTGTCGTCCAGCACCATTTCAATAAAAACGTAGCCGGGAAAGACCTTGCGGTCAATCTCACTTTTCTTGCCCTGCCGGACGCGCGACTCTTTTTCGGTCGGGACCAGAATGTCAAAAACTTTGTTCTTGAGGCCCATCGTGTCCGCGCGGCGCTCGATGTTTGTTTTGACTTTTTTCTCGTGGCCCGAATAAGTATGGACCGCGTACCAGTGCTTCAGCATAGTTTCTATCTCTCAGGCTTAATGGCCGAGGAACACCTTCGCGGTGATGATGTCGAAGATGTAATTCAAGCCGCCGACCCAGATAGCGACCGTCGCCACCAGCGCCAGAACAACCGACGTGGACTTCGTCAGGACGTCTCGGCTCGGCCACGTCGTTTTCTTCAGCTCGACCCAGGCTTCCTGGAAGAACTGCGTCGGCGAGACCTGCGGCTTGTTCGCCATCTGCTGGGCGCGGCGCTGAACATCTGTGAGTCGGGCGGGACCAGCGGGCGCGGCAGGCTTTGCCGGAGCCGCTTTTTTCGGGCTAGGTGTTTCCGTGTTATTGTCGTAGCTTTTCGCCATGTCAATGCCTCTGAAAATGCTTCTGCCGGTGGAAACAGGCAAAAAAATGAACAGGGGTCGCGCCCCTGTCCGGTGTCTTGACAGTCAATATAGCACATCATGCAAAAAAAGTCAAGCAGAACGCCCCCAACCGCCATAATCGGGTATATTGACAGAAGATAAACACTTTAGGACAGGATTTCAGAAAGCACGTTTCATGGTCCCGGAAGAGAACCCTTATATTTGCCTCGGCCTCCTGCCGGGCAGCTCGGCGGCAGACATTAAATGCCGGTATCGGCAGCTTGCCAAGCAGTATCACCCGGACACAAACCGTGAGGCATCGGCGGAAGAAACACTGCGAGCGCTGAATGCCGCCTATGCGTTTTTGTCCGACCCGCGCCGGAAAGCGGCTTATGACACAGTGTTTGAAGCCCGTGCCGCCGCGTACAACCCCGCGCGAGCACCGCAGCCGGCTCAGGCTCACCGCCGCCGGGGGCCATCGCAGGCGCTCATCGGCTTCACCCTGCTTTTCCTGCTTTCCACGGGAGCAGGATTTTTGTTCCGCGCGGAGAACGTCGGTTTAGTGCTGTCCGGCCTCTATTCGCGCCTTTCCAGCCGGTCCACCGGGCCAGATCGACCGCCGCCCAGCTACTCATTCCTGCCGTCACACGGCGCATTCGATGACACTTCCAGCGCAGCGCCCAGCTCAAATACTTCGGATGCAGATGCCTCGGTTCCTGACACTTCGGTCCCTAATACAGCCAACCAAGCCGGCTTGCCTTAGCATTTACTTCAAGCCATCTACCTCTACGCTGTCCATTTCATGCTGCTGATGCCGGGCTTCCTCTTCATTCGGTTCGATATGAATAATCGGATGCAGGTTCGGCAGGGCGGAACGAAGCTGGTCTTCCAGCTCTTCGGTCAAGCGGTGCGCTTCAACGAAGGTATGCGTATCGGCAATCTGGACATGGACATCCACGTGCCGATGCGCTCCCGATTTTCGTGTTCGCAGCTTGTGAAATCCCCGGACTTCCGGATGAGCGGTAAGAATAGCTGTCAGCGCTTCTTCCTCGCCGAGCGGCAGTGCCGCATCGGAAAGCGTCAACACGGCTTCCCGTGCCAGCCCGAAGCCGACTCGCAGGATGAGAAACGAGACGGCGAGCGCTGCCACGGAATCCCACCAGAGCTTCCCGGTGAGATGCACCAACATTAACCCCACGAGAACGCCAAGCGAAGTTAACACATCCGTCTGCAAATGATGACCATCGGCAGCAAGCGCCGGCGAGTCCGTCTCGCCGCCCACCTTGAGCAGCCGCCGCGAGACGGCGAAGTTGACCACGGCTGATGCGCCCATGACACCTATGCCCCACCCCACCCCCGGCAGGGGGTCCGGGTGCAGCAGATGCCGCACGGCTTCCCCAATAGCAAAGACGCCGCCGACCAAGATCAGCGCCGCCGTGGCCGCCCCAGACAAGTTCTCAATCTTGCCGTGGCCGTAAGCGTGCGACCCATCGGGCGGCTCATCCGAGGCTCGGACGGACAGCATTGCCAGCGCGGATCCGACCAGGTCCGCCGCCGAGTTGACTGCTTCGGCAAGAATACCCGCGCTGCCGGAAACCGCGCCGACGACGATTTTCAGGCCGAGCAGGATAGCGCTGGCCGTCAGGGACCAGCGGGCGGCCTCGCGCTTACGGCGGGCATTTTGGTCAAGAGAATGCGTCAAGGATCAGGTCCCCACCCCCGGCACTGCCTTCCCGCTTTTTTCCATCATCCCGCAACGAGGACTTTACGGGACGGAGCGGTCGAAACGATGCCGGAGGCAGCAATCGCCTCTTTTACCCGGCACCTTGTGCGGCTGTCTTTGCATAACCTGCCGGGACCGTGAACGTGGACGCCGGCAAAGCCGCTTTGGAGACCGAGACCACTGAAGTCTGTACGGTCGTGTTGCCGAGCGGGCTGCCGGTGACGGTCAGCGACGACTTCAGCGGGAAGCCGTTGATCTTGCGGAACTGACTTTGCAATGCTGCGAATGGCCCTGATCCTGCCGACAGCGCAGCAGGCTGAGGAATGTCCTGGGCTGCCCAGATGTCGCCTTGAATGAGCGTACCGGGCTGGGACGCCAGCGTGGCGGTCGTAAAATAATGCCGGCACAGATGGCCTGCGATCATTTTTGTCTGCTTTGTATCTTTGACCGTGACGGCAGACTGCCCGGTGGTCGGCAGGTGATACGGCTGGACACTGTAGGTGTGAGTACGCCGATTCACAACTTCGGTTCTCCGTGCGGCGCTGTCTACGAGATACGTTGTCGTGCCGAGGTCCACGCGCGTGCGGCTGCCCTGCGTGTAGAGCGTCGTCACCTGCGGACCGCCCTGAAACAGCGGATTGCCCGAATGAGCCATCTGTGCTTTCTGCTGCGGGGTCATGGTTTCTTCATAGGCTTTGAGCTGCGGGTTATCAATCAGGGTCGTCTGCACGACTTTGAGATCCGCATGGGCCGCGCCGCACACGCTGAAAAGCGCACATGCGGTCAGTAATAGCTTTTTCTGCATTTCTTGAACAATTCTCCTGGCAAATTCTACGAGAGTTTATTCCCGGACGTTCCCGACCCGAACCCCGCCCGGCGGCTTCATTTCGTAAAGCCGGTCCAACAATGTCGGCGGCAGCAAACGAATGGCGGTGGTCGTCAGTGCAGCCATTCGCGGAAAGCGCACGACACGCTTTTCCGCCCGCAGGCCGTTCAAGATCACCTGCGCCGCGTCTTCCGGTTCCATCAGGAATGGCAGCCAAGACTGATTTGTCGTCATCGGCGTCCGAATAAAGCCCGGCTCGACTGTGATCAGCCGGATGTTCTGCGCCGCCCACGGTGCCCGCAGGCCGTCACACAAATGCGACAGTGCCGCCTTGCTCGCTGAGTAGCCTGCGCTCGCGCCGGGGTAAGCCCGGTCGGCAGCCAGGCTCGACAGCACCGCCACTGTCGCACCCCCCGGCTGCGCTATTAGAAGCGGCTGCAAGGCTTCCAGCCAGTTCGCCGCGCCTAAGACATTGACTTCCAGCAGCGTTTGCAGCGTGTCCGCCGTAAACTCCTCGGCATTCGTCGTCAGCCCTACGCCTGACGACAGCACGGCCATCTCAATGCGTAAGTTTCTGAGGATAATCTGCGCCAATGCCGCTTGAATGGACACCGGCTCACGCACGTCCGAGATCGCTACCAGCGGCTCCCCGCCGAACATCGCCACCTCGTCCGCCACCCGCTTCAACCGCTCCTCATGCCGCCCCACCAGCGTCACATGCCGCCGCTCCCGCGCCAGCGCCAGCGCCACCGACCGCCCAATCCCGCTGGACGCGCCGACAACAATATGGGTAGAAGTTTGTGTCACGTGGGGTTCATGCTCACAATCATCTCCTCAATCTGCTGCTTGAACGCCGGTAGGTCATCGGTTATGATCTGCCAGACCTGCTCCAAGTTGATGCTCTGATAATCATGGACAAGCCTGTTACGAAATGCTGTGATGTCTTGCCACTGAACGTCGGGCCGACCTGCTTTGAGGCTGGCGCTCAAACGCTGTGTTGACTCGCCCATGATCTGCAAATTTCGTAAAACAGCGTCTTGTGCCATAAGGTCGGTTTGAAACTTCTCCCAGCCATCTGCCGTGTAGTCGGCAACACGTTCAAGACACTCGCGAATATGAAGAAGGTACAGCCCGTCACGGTTGGGTTTCATAAATGTTTACCGTAAATGTTCACAAGGGGCGTGCTTCACTCAGCACTTGGTCGCGGATAAACCAATGCAGCGTCTCCGGCTCGGCAATATCCACACGCCTCCCCAGCAAGTTTTCCAAGTCAACAATCAGGCCGCCGGGGAACCAAGATGAATGCACCGGGCCAACGTCTATCAAGAAATCCACATCGCTGTCCGGCCCGGCCTCGCCCCGCGCGACCGAGCCAAAGACGCGCACGTTGGACGCGCCGTGCTTTTCCGCGATCCGCAGAATATCCTCGCGCTTTTCCTGAAGTAAACGCGCTAAATCCACCGACTCTGCGACCCTCGCCATAAGCTTTGCCCTCAGCTCTTATTGTACCCCTACGACAGCGAGGAACTGTCCCAAAGATGCTCCGGGTCCGGGTAGAAGAACGCGCTGTCCGCCGCGCCGTCTACAATCCTGACAAGCCAGCCGCCGGGAACTTTCGTGCGCCACATGGAGGCCAGCCCCGGACCCAAGAAACTTTTTTCCTTCTTCTCGCATTTTACTTCTTCCCAAATCAGCATCGCTCACTCCTTGTCCGCAAACGCTTCATAAATGGCCTGAATGGCTTTCTCGTACTGCTCGGTGGGGACGCCGACGATGATGTTCAGCTCGCTGGAACCCTGGTTGATCATGCGGATGTTGACGCCTGCGTCGGCCAAGGCGGCGAAGACCTGGGCGGCGATGCCCACTCGGTGGACCATGCCCTGGCCGACTACGGCCAGCATCGCCATGTCGCGCTGGACTTCAATGCGGTCGGGCTGGACGATGCGCCGGATGTCGGCGACCACCTCGGCTTCCTTGCCGTCCAGCTCTTCATCGGTCAAGATCACCGAAAGCGTATCAATCGAAGTCGGTGAATGCTCATACGAGATGCCATGCGACTCCAAAATCTCCAGCACTTTGCGCCCGTAGCCGCGCTCCTGGTTCATCATCGCTTTCTCGGTGAACAGCGTCGCGAACCCCTTACGCCCGGCGATCCCGACCACAGTGGTCATGCGCGAGTCCCGCTCAGTGACAATATGCGTTCCAGGGTCATCGGGAGCGTTGGTGTTCTTGATGTGGATGGGGATGCCGGCTTCGCGCACGGGAAAGACCGCCTCATCGTGCAGCACGGTCGCGCCCATGTACGACAGCTCGCGCTGCTCCCGGTAGGTGATTTCTTCAATCGGGGTTGGGCTGTCCACCAGACGCGGGTCGGCCATCAGCAGGCCGGACACATCGGTCCAGTTCTCGTACACCGCCGCGTGGACCGCGCGGGCGACAATCGCGCCGGTCACGTCCGAGCCGCCCCGCGAGAAGCACTTGATCTTGCCGTGAGTATCCTGCCCATAAAAGCCCGGAATGACCGCGATCCTGCCTTCCGGGACCGCCGAAAGCCGTTCTCCCAGCCGCCCGTAAGTCTCGCCGGGATGAAAGCGGCCATCGTTCCCAAAGCGGATACCGCTATCGGCGGCGTCTAAAAACTCAGCCCCTAAAAACTCGGCAATGATGCGTCCGCTGAGATACTCGCCGCGCGACGCCACCCAGTCCTTCGCCGCCCCTGCCGCGATCTGCTGCCCAATGTCCCGCAGCCATTCCCACGCGCCAACCACGCCAAGCTCCGACGCAATGCCGAGATACCGCTCTTTGATGATCGCAAACGGCGCAGAGGCGTCCAGCCCCTGCTCGCCGAGCGAGTGGCACAGATACAGCAGGTCGGTGATCTTTTTGTCTTTGTCCGTGCGCTTGCCCGGCGCAGACACGACCACAAACCGGCGGCGCGGGTCCGCCGCCACAATCGCCGCAATCTTGCGGATCTGGTCTGCGTCAGCCACCGACGACCCGCCGAACTTCGCCACAATCGGGCGCGGGTGAGATGAATGGAACTGTGTTTGATGAGAAGCTGTGTCTGTCATAGACTTGTTTGTAGAGGTCATATCGTGAGGACCATGCCGCCGGGTGCAGTTGCTCCATAAATGGCACGGATACTGGGCGCAGACGCCGTAAACTGCCACTTCGCGGCACTCGGATCGAAATTGGTCTTAGCCTCGCGCCTTCCAGGTCTGCCGATGCAGCATCGGCGCTTTCTGGCGTCTTCGCTGATTACCCCACCAAAGCCTCAGCCATGATATTCAGGACATGGTTCCGGTTCGTCTTTCCGCCGCTAAAACGTAATTGCCTTCCAAGACCAGCGCGATTGCCTCCTGCAAGTTCTTGCGCGTTTTTCCAGAGTTCCGCCCTGAGTAATTGTGCCGGGCAGCTTCTCAATGGATCCGGTATAGCTACCCTCGTCGGCTTTCTGATGAACAGCAGTGAATGTGAATGCCATATCAATGTGTTTCTTTCTGAGTGTTAATTCAGTAAGAATGTTTCCGCTTCTCGCGCGGCTTCTCGCGCAGAAATGCTCGGATCACAAGTGCGATACCACTAAGTTCAGTGGCCAAAAGGAGGAAATCGAAAACAAAATTACCCGGCTCCACAAATATATCGTCCTGGACATAGGGCGAGGGGTCGCTGCCAATGGTAATGATCTCAATAGGGTCACCGATATTTGACTTCACCCATCGGTTGTAGGGGATGTTGGTCCTAAATTTGCTGGGCTGCCTAATATCCTGCTGGGTCCATGAGACCATGTAAAAATCTCCGTACTGCCCTTTCTCTAGTAGCTTCTGAGTAACATGATGTGTCTGTTTTCTGGCACCGGGAACCCATCCCTTAATTTGGCTCATCGTGTATAGCTTAGGAACTGTGACAAAGAGCAGGCTTGTCCAGACTGCAAGAACGGCGACGCGCCAAACGGTCTTGCTCCGCGAAATTCTTGGTTCTTCGAATTGTGGAGAAGCATTCGTCATTTGCAGCCCAGTAAGAACAAAATCGAGAACAGTAATCAGCCAATGCTGCTGCCCCATTCTTTGAGTGACGGCAGGAGCGAGTAGGCGGTCAGGTCCAGGTGAATGGGCGTCAGGGAAATCTTGCCGTCGGCGACGGCGCGGACATCCGAGCCGGCCTCCGCGCCCCGCGCTTCCTCGGCCAATGAGCCGCCGAGCCAGTAGTATGGGCGTCCGATGGGGTCGAGACGCTTTTCCAAGCGGTCTACATACTGCCGCCGGCCTTGCGTCGTAACCGCGACGCCGGCAATTTCAGACTGCGGGAGATTAGGCGCATTAATGTTCAGCACCGTATGCGGCGGCAGAGGCTGAGTCAGGAGACGCCTTGCGACCTCAGCGGCGAACTTGGCAGCGGGTTCCCAGTGAACGTCTTTGTCCCACGTCGCAACAGAGACGGCGACCGAGGGATGGCCGATCATGGCGGCTTCAATCGCCGCCGAGACCGTGCCGGAATAATGCACGTCCCAGCCGAGATTGGGGCCATGGTTAATGCCGGAGACGACTAAGTCCACGTTCCCGCCCATGACTTCCAGGATGCCGAGCGCCGCGCAGTCCGACGGTGTCCCATTGGTTGCGAACGCCGGGGAGCCGTCGCGCAGCTTC
>CBDCAE010000002.1:0-185476 GCA_965213825.1 Capsulimonadaceae bacterium | reverse complement strand
ACTCAAGCGCATTCTTGTCTTCCCGGTCCAGCATCGCTCCCCATTCCAAAACCTGCGGCTTGACCTGGACGCCGAGAGTTTCAGTCCACATCTGCTGGACCAGCGCGACCGTTTTTTGAAGCTCCGGCTGGCTCTGACGGTAGTACAGAGGGATAGGCGGCAAGCCCGCGCCGTTTGCATGGCCGGCGGCGGCCAGCAAGGCTTTGGCTTTCGCGGGGTCATACGGCAGGCCCTGGAACTTAGGGTCAAAGCCGGGGATGCCTTCGGCAAGAATGTCCTGCGCGGGATCCCGCTTGCCGGCAAAGACGACTTGGACAATTTTGTTCTTGTCGGTCGCATAGGCCAGCGCCTGACGGACACGGACATCGGCAAAGGCCGGGAAGGCTTTCTGGTTTAACCCAATATAATAGGTGGAGGCCCGCTTGAACAGCTTGACTTGGTTCTGAAGCACGGGGTCCTTCGAGTCGTTGTCCAGGTCGCCCGGCGACTCGAATTGCAGCATATCCAAGTCGCCCCGGACATACTCGTCGTGGCGTGTCCCGGCGTCAATGATGACGGGCCGCTCGATCCCCATAAGCTTCGGCGGCCCGGCCCAATAGGCAGCGTTTGCGGTCAAAGTCGCTTTCGAGTCGGGAACGTAACTCGCCAGCTTGAACGCCCCGGTCCCTGCACCCTTGATGTCGTCATCGGCAGACAATGGAATGCCGGGCTTGGCTTCGGCCTGTGAGACGACGTAGGCGGTCGGGTAGGTCAGCGTGTCAATCCAGTAGGCTTTCGGCTTCGTGATGGTGATGGCGACTGTCTGCGGGTCCACGACTTTCACGCCCGACAGCTCGGTCGTCTTGCCGCTATTCAGCTCTTTTGACCCTTGAATGTCGCCCAAATAGTTGAGCGCAACCGACGAGCCAAGCTTGGGGTCTAAACACCGGCGCATAGAATACAGCACGTCGGAGGCCGTGACAGGCGAGCCGTCCTGAAACTTGACATTCGGCCTGAGATGGAACGTGTAGGTCAGGCCGTTTGGACTGACTTCCCATTTTTCGGCCAGACACGGCATGATTTTGTTGTCCGGGGACCACTGCACCAGCCCTTCGAACATCTGCTGCAAGACATCAATCGTGTCGCCATCCTGCACGAGCGCCGGGTCAAACGTCGTCGGCGAGGTTTTAATTGCGTACCGGAAAACGTTGTTCGTCGGGGCCATAGACGAAGAAGACGAATGATGCCCGCAGCCGGCGGCAAGCGCGGACAACGCGGCGCAGGACACGGCAGCAAGCAGAGCATGGGAGCGGCGGCGGACGGTCAAAAGTATTCTCCTGAAAAATCGGCAAGTCTACGCGAGGATTGCCTATTATACCAGACAAAACGCAGCACGAGGGAATAGAATGAGGAAAACAATTTCTTGCATAGGCTTGCATAGGAACGATGTGTTGACAGGGACCATGCGTTGAAACACACGGCTATTGGGCGAAGCGCCGACTAAGAAGTACCGCTTCGCGGCGACTCGGATTTTCATCTTGATAGTTCTTCTCTTGACCCGCGAAGCGGTATTCGTTGGCGTATGCGCTCAATTCGCCGTGACCTTTACCTGTCATGGTTCCCAATCCTGCCGCCAACCCATCAACCCACGACAGGAGCCGCACCGATGAGCCAGACAATGGATGAGATTTGGATCCGCCTCGAAATCTTTCTCAACAAAACGCCCCGCAGATTTACGGCAGCCTCGCCCCCGGCGCGACACAACACGAGATCGCCGACGCAGAAGAACGCTGTGGCTTCCCCTTCCCGACCGACGTGCGCTCAATCCTATCTGCGGCATAACGGCCAGGCAGATGAAGCAGCTATTATTTTGCGTATCCCCGGCTACTTCCACCTGTTGTGCCGTACCGGAGACCTTCCGGCAAGAATGGGAAGAAGGCTGGCAGTTTATTATTGACGGGCTTCGACTCACCTGATCCTGACCGCCACCGATCTCAGAGTATCAAGCATGTCTTTTCGGCGACCCTGCTTGGGTCGCCATTGCAGACAACGTAGGCAGCGACGGGATTTGCCTGGATTTTGCACCATCCGCTGCCAGGTGGAGAAATCGGGCAGATCATTTTACTTTGACCACGAAGACTCCTATCGGCGCTGGCTTGCGCCTAAGCTTCCGAGCTTGGCTGGAAACGATTGCCTTGCGATGGCATTGGAGACGGAGCGGCTAGCGTGGAACGCGGGACTCGAAGGCTACGAGTACCCGGAAGAGACGGAAGCAAGGGGAACAATTCCCTGGCTCTCATTAGCGCTCTCGGTGCTTCTGCAGTAAAAGCTTATGACGAGACTGCCGCGGCAGCAGGGTAGCAAATGCATGCAGCCAGCACACGCGCGAAGGAACCGATACGCTTTATGGCCGTAGCAGAAACAGCGTACTGAACTCAGAAACCGGGCAAGGCAAAGTTGCCACAGACAAAGCCGACAAAGCAGGCGTTGAAACGCGCATCTGGACGAGCAGCAGGAAAGAAGAAGAAACGCCGCAGGAGGTGATCCGGCGCTCCATCCACGACCACGCCGCGCTGAACGTGCCGTACCTGCTGATGAACGGGCTGGCGACCATCGTGGCAAGCTACGGCCTGCTGGAAAACAGCGTCGCCGTCATTATTGGGGCCATGATCATCGCCGTGCTGCTGGGGCCGATCACCGGCATTGCGCTGGCGCTGGTGGACGGCGATCAGCGGCTGCTCCGACGCGCCTTGCTGGCGGAAGGCAGCGGGGCCGTGCTGGTGCTGGTTCTCAGCTTCCTCATCGGCAAAATCCACTCCGAAATGAGCCTCGGCAGCGAGATTATCGGACGGACAGCGCCGAGCATTCTGGACCTCATCATTGCCCTGGCGGGCGGGGCGGCCGGGGCATATGCGACGGTGACGCCGCGCCTGAGCGCCGGGCTGGTCGGGGTCGCCATCGCCACGGCCCTGGTTCCGCCGCTGTGCTCCTGCGGCATCTGCTTCGCGCACGGCTTGTACCGCGAGGGGGGCGGCGCGTTTCTGCTGTTCGCCACAAACCTCGTCGCCATTCAGTCGGTAACGTCGCTGGTGTTCTGGCTGAGCGGCTTTCACCGCTTATCCCACACGGACAGGAAATCTATGGTGCGCTCGTTTGCCCCAAGCGTCCTGCTGCTGGTGGCGCTGGCGGTCTTTTTGGGCCGCAGCTTTGAGGCAACTATCGCGCAGGAGACCCTGCGCTCGCAGGCGGAAAAGCTGCTTCGCACCGACCTCAGCAGCAATGGGGCGGCGACTTTGACTGATCTGACCACGACCGGCTACGGCGACCGAACACTGCTGACCGCCGTTGTCCGCGCTCCCTGGATCATCACGCCGCAGTCCTGCGCCCGGCTGCAAGGCGACATCCGCAAGAAGACCGGGCGCAGCAATGTTGACCTGCACGTCCGCTCTGTCCTCACCCGCGAGTGCAATGATCAAAAGTTTTTGTGGGGCGAAAACAGCGCATCGGGCGGCAAGCCTGCCGGCAGTTCAAGCTCCGCCGACGAGAATTCTTCAGTGAGCAACGCGCCGAGCGGCATGACAAATCGGTGATTGATGTCATGCCGGGGCCGTGGCGCGTCACACCAATCACTAACTTTCGCCAGCCAGAAAATTAATCCTATGCACAGTTACGAAGAAGCCTTTCTTATTCCCCTGCAAAACACGCTGCACCGGATTGTCTCATTTGTCCCACGCCTGCTGATCGCAATTATCTTGTTTCTGCTGTTTTACTGGCTGGCGATGCTGGCCCGCCGGGTAGCCCGGCAGGTTTTGGAGAGAATCTCGCACATTCCCTGGGCTGTTCGAACGCTGATTGCCCGCTCCGTGTATTTGCTGACGCTCGTGATCGGCATTCTGGTGGCTTTAAGCGCGGCGAACGTCAACGTCACCACGGTTGTTGCTTCCCTCGGCGTCGCCGGCTTCGCGCTCGGCTTTGCGTTAAAAGACATTTTGGAAAACTTCATCGCCGGTATTCTGCTCTTGTTCGCCCGGCCCTTCGAGCTGGAAGACCAGGTAACGCTCGGTGCGTTTGAGGGGACGGTCAAGGACATCCAAATCCGCACAACGACGCTGCACACTTACGATGGGGACATGGTGGTCATCCCGAACAGCAGCGTCTTCACTGGCCCGGTCATCAACCATACCCGTTTGGGGCAGCGGCGCTACTCTGTGGATTTTGATACCAGCTTGACCGCCGACAGCGCCGTCGTCGAGCGGGAAGCCTTGAAAGTTGTCAGCGAGAACGACGAGGTTGCCGCCGACCCGCCGCCGTTCCTGCGGGCCTACGCAGTTGACAGCGGCAATGATGTGTTAAGCTGGCGCATGTATTACTGGGCCAAGCCGCATAAAGCGTCGCAGGTCAAGACTGAATCCGACACTCTGGCCGGCATCAAGCGCTGCTTGTTCGACGCCGGCGTTCCCACGCCCACGTCCACCTCGGCCACCATTCTGCGGCGCGGCGCAGGTTTCCCCAATGGCAGCAAGCAAACCGGCAAAACAACGACTTGACATTTCCCGCAACCTATGTTAAAGTAGCGTGTATCCATTTTTCCGCCGCCCGCTGCTGCTGAGCGCACCATCTGTAACACCACCTGCCTGGAGGCTTTGATGACACCACTGACACCGTCTGCTCGTAAAGGAACCGTGCGGGGACTGACCGGCGCTGCCGCCGTGCTGGCCGCTGCCCTCGGCCTCACTCTGCTCGGCCCGCACCGCGCCTTTGCCGCCCCCTATCAGTCTCACTCAAATCCGCTTGCCGCGCCCGGCGCAAGCGACCTCGGCGTTTCCATCCTT
The DNA here is from genome assembly GCA_965213825.1 of Capsulimonadaceae bacterium. Taxonomy (GTDB): domain Bacteria; phylum Armatimonadota; class Armatimonadia; order Armatimonadales; family Capsulimonadaceae; genus JANXMY01. Next base: position 180,665 of record CBDCAE010000002.1, on the reverse strand, counting down.
AGCCCCGATCCCCATGTGCCGCTGTCGGGGGTTAAGCCGGTGGAAATCTCGGCCTTCTACCAGGGCAGCCCCGCTAACCAGGTCATCGCTATTGAGCTGTTCATTGACGGCGCAAAAGCGGCGACAAAAACGCTGGACGCGCCGGAGACTCGCGGCGTCGTGTCGTTTCTCGTAGACGCCGGGCAGGTCAGCGCAGGGACTCACTCGATTGTCGTCCGCGTGACTGGAGCGGACCAGGAAGTGTCGTCGGCGAAGAGCCGGTTCACGTTCAATGGCATGGACCCCGGCGCGACACCACTTGCCGCGCCGAGCCTTAACGGGCTGAACCTCACGCCGTCGGACCCCGCGCTGTCGTCGGGCCTGCCGCCCACCCTGCGGCTGGTCAGCCCAAGCCCAGACGGCCGTGTACAGGGAACCGTGACCCTGCGGGTCGAAGCATCCGACCCCAGCGGCAAAGCGCCTTATGTCTCGCTGTTTATTGACAAGACGTTTAAAACGCTCCGCAACTACGCCCCGTACGAATTCGAGTGGGACACGACGGCCACCACGAACGGCTACCACACGATTGAAGCGTATGGCTACAACGACACGCCAAACGCCGTCGGTCACGCGAAGACCCTGCGTTTGTATGTGAACAATCCCGGCGGCGAGACCGGCATCCGCCGCGATCTGCTGGATGCGCCAAAAGCCACGGCCCCAAAGGCCGTCCGAGCAGTCCGTCCCCTGCCGGTCGCCCCGAAGAAGCGGCTTGCGCCCGCCCAGATGGCGTCGCTCACACCACACTTGACCTCGCCCGAAGCGATTGTCCGCCAGCTTACCGCCGGTGCCGGCGCCCTGCACTTCGGCGGATTAGATTTCGCGACCGAGCTGTCCACCCCATTCGCCGCTCCGAAGCCCACTGCCGCGCCGAAGCCCACTGCCGCTCTGAAGCCGGTTCAGGCCGCTCCCACTCAAGCCGCTGCTGTCAAGCCGCAGCCGATCCGCGCGAAGTCCCTCTTGGCAAAGACGGCAGCGCCGGTCAGCGCCAGCACCGCCGTTGTTGCCGAGACGCCCTCTCGTTCCCTCAGCAAAAAAGTCCGGCTGCCGCAGCTTGCCTCAATCCATCTGCCCGGCAACGATTTATCGTCGCCGTTTGTCGCTCTGCCCCATGCCCTGCCGCTCGCCGCGAAGACTGCCGTTCTTAAGTCTGCCGTGCGCCCGGCGCTGGAAGCTGCGCCGAAGATGCACACCCTGCGGGTTCATTTGCCGATGGGCGTGATGAGCGATCTGCTGCGAAGCGCAGGCCAAAAAACAATCCTGTTTGACCATGCGACGGTGACGATGGACCGACCCTTAACCGCCCAGAACAGTGTGCTGTTCGGCCCTCTGCGCCAGATCTTCGAGCAGGGCGGCGGGACACTCACCTGGCAGTCGTCCACCGGCACAGTTCGGGCGAAAAGCGCGACCAAAGACATTCTGCTGACGCTCGGAGACAACCACGCACAGGTCAACGCCAAGCAGATTACGCTTGACGGCAAGCCATACCTTCTGCTGGGCCGGACGATGGTTCCTGTTTCGTTCTTTGCCGCCGCGCTTGATGCGAACGTCCAGTTCGACGCTGCCACCGGCCACCTGCTGGTAACAAGCCGCAAGTAGCTGCGACTTCCGTGTTCAGACAGCCCCACGCCGGATGGCGTGGGGCTTTTTTATTGTGTGAGCCGTGCGTTTATGCCTGCGGCATTACTTCGTATCAACGCATGGTCTTCATTCTGGGTAAAACATCCCTATGTCTAATAAAGTCGCTCTGCTTTACGATCCTGCCGTGCTGGAACATCGGCCGCCGGAAGGGCATCCCGAACGGCCCGCGCGGATTCGAGAAGTCATGGCCCTGCTGGAACAAGCGGGAATGCTGGACCGGCTGACCCAACTGCCGGTCATGCCCGCGACCCGTGAGCAGCTTGAGCGGGTGCATACGCCGGAATATATAGATTTTGTGGAGAGTGTAGTCGCAGGGGGCGGCGGGCGCTTAGACATTCGGGACACCATAGCTTCGCCGGGATCGTGGCGGGCGGCAACTGCCGCCGCCGGAGCCGCTATCGGCGCGGTAGACGCCGTAATGACCGGCGGCATGGATGCAAGCTTTGCCGTGGTGCGCCCACCAGGCCATCACGCGCCGCCAGACCGAGCGATGGGCTTCTGCATTTTCAACAACGCCGCAGTCGCTGCTGCTCATGCCATTGCCGCGCACGACCTATCGCGTGTGCTGCTGGTGGATTTCGACGTGCACCACGGCAATGGCATCCAGGACTGCTTTTACGACTCGCCTGAAGTGCTGTATTTCTCGACTCACCAATCCCCCGCGTATCCGTTTACGGGAGCCGTGGAAGAGACGGGAGCTGATGCGGGGATCGGATATACCGTCAATGTTCCGCTGCCGCCGGATGTCGGAGAAGCCGGGTTTCTGCAAGCCTTTGAGACGATCCTGCGCCCGCTGGCTCGCCGGTATCAGCCGGAGATCGTGATCATTTCCGCAGGCTATGACGCCCACTGGCGGAACTCCCGCTACGTCCAGGGCATCCGGGAGCGGCTGACCGTACGCGGCCTCGCGGCGCTTTCGCGCAGCTTGCAGGAGATCGCCGGTGCCCATTGCCCCGGCCGCTTAGTCGGCATTTTGGAAGGCGGGTACGACTTGGAAGCACTGGCGTATGGGGTACTCGGTACGCTGGGGATCTGGCTCGGCGACACCGAAATCGCCGACCCGCTCGGCCCGCCGCCGGCTGCTGCAAGAGAGCCGGACATCACGGCGCTGCTGGAAAGGGTAAAGGCGGTGCAGGGGCTGTAGGAACCCCTCCCCTGTGGGTGAAGGGAGCCGAGGAACGAGGCGGGAGGGGTTCTTATCTACTCGCGACCAGCACCGAGCGGGGGAGAGCGGGTGCAGGCGTAGCAGGCTTTCCGAACAGCACAAGGGCATGAGGAACCGGACGGCTGGGGATGCCTGGGGATGTATGGCCAGTAACGAGGATTTTGCTGCCGTAGACGAGGGACGTGCTGAAGCCAGAGTCGAGCAGGATCGCCTCGTGAACACCTATTGCCTGCAAGGCACGTGCAAGATTGGCGGACGGAGTAACATAGGTGGTCGCGCCGAGTGCTGGGCGGCCATCGGGCAGGAGGCAGAAGAACGCCCGGCGGCGTGGGTCTTCAGCGTCGTGAACATGGAATTGGTCAATCTGAGGGCGGCTGGCAGCAACCCCGTCATGCACCAGCCAGACGCCGCCGAGAAACGCATCGGTCAGGTCCGGCAGCCACGACTCCAGATCGCGCTGAGTCCCCATCAGGTTCGGCTGGTACGGAAGCAGCCGGGTCTGCGTTTTGGACAGCAGCACTAGCGGACGACCGACAAGAAGTGCGGTCCGGTCTTCCGGGTTGAAGACGGCTTTTGTCTCGTTGCCGCACAGCGACGGCCCAATCAGCACATTATCGGTCCCCGCCACGGACGCATCTACAAAGAATGTGCCGTTGAGACCTGCCTGCGCCCCCGCTTCCTGGACCATCTCGCTTACCCCACACCGAAACGCCGAGCGGCGGGTTTGCGGGACACCGCCTTCGACAAGGATAAACGGGACGCCTGCTTTTCGCGCTTGAAGAATTGACAGCGTCGCTTGGGGGTTTGCAAGGTCTGTTCCAAGCTGCGCTTCACGCAAGGGAAGACGCTGGGGCGGCGGGGCGGCAGCAGCTGGAGGAGCAGGAGCGGAGGGAATAGAGAGCGGCGGTGATGGCAGGAGATATAGGGCGGCAGCGCCAAAGACAGTGAGAACAAAGGCACTGCTCCAGGCACGCAGAGCAGTCCAGGCACGAGGACGTAGAGATGGATTGATTTGGGAGGACATTAATGCGATTATACCCTAAAATCAGAGATTTTGTCAAACTTATGCCATTACAAAATTACAAAATACTAGAACGTGAAGCCTTTCACCTGAATGCCGAGGCCGAGACTGCGGGTGCGGAAGTTGTAGGAAAAGACCGGAATGAAGCCACGCAGGGCCGGACCAAGCGCGACCTGGTAGTCAATCACGCCGCCCCGCGACAGGTCGTACCGGATGCGGCCCGCCGCAACCAGACGCGCCGTGCCGGTCTGGAACCGCAGGTCCAGCTCACGGGACGTGTCCAGAACGTCGAAGTCAAACGGCGAGTTCCCGCTCGTATTGCTGGCGAGGAACTGCACCCCGACCGCCGTGAGCGGCGAAAAGTAGTGATTAACCGCGATATTGATCTGGCCGTAGCGGTAAGCGGTCTTGTCCCCGCTATAGCTGTTTGTCGTAACCGAAATGCTTGGCAGCAGAACCGTGTTCGGCGCAATCAAGAGCGGGCGCGTGGCAAGACCCGCTTGATGGCTGATGCGCCGGGCGTAAATATGGTAGGGTGCCGATGAGAGCTGCTCCTGATAGTACCCGATGGTCTCCCGTGCCTGAGCGTAGAGAACAATATGCTTCAAGTTTGCCCGGAACGCCTGCGGATCACCGTAAACCGGCACTTTCGGCACGGGCGTCAGCGGGATGTCGCCGCTGAGGCTGACTTCCGGCAGGCGGCTGACATACAGATCATTGCGGAGGCGTCCGCTGGACGCGACATGCGTGGACAGGTTTTCATCCAAATACAAGCCGCCGTGCGACGGCGTGTTGAAAAGCTGGATCGGGTTTGGGTCAGGCAGGAAATCGGTAAACCGCAGCGGGTCCCCCTCCGGCAGCGGGCCGGGCGAGACGGTCGCCGCCGCCCGGAGGCGGCCCAAAAGCGTGATTGGACCGGTAGAGGGCGCAGGAGGCATGGCCTGCATACGCGGCGTATACAGCGCCTGCGAGCTGGTAACGGCGGCTTCCGCCGTTTGGTGGGTCGGCAGGAGCAGGCGGTATTGAAGCGGCAGGCGCATGATGCGCGTGTTATTGCCGAAGGCGATAAACGTCCCGTAGCGGGAAGAGTAGCCGATGGTTGGAATGGCGATCGCCCGCCGGGTCCCGCCGCCGGGGCCGCCGAGGCCGAATGTCAGACGCGGGATCGTGACAATTCGTGCACCGAATAGGTACACCGTGGCATTTCGCAATGTTCCTCGATGCTTCACCGCGTCAAGCGTAGTTGTCTGGGAGCGCAGGTAAAAATCGGCAGGCCCACCGTTCGGCACGGTCGTGAAGTCGCCGCCGTAGGCCGTAATCATCTCCGGCGTTCCCTCGATGCGCGGCGCACGGATGGTGAAGTAAGAGCGGTAGATCGCGGCATCGGTGGCAACACCGCTGGACTGCCGCCCGTTAAACGTCACTTCCTGAGCAACAAGTGTCGTGTCGGTTTCGTGGATACGCACACCGCCGCGCAGATCGTAGATCCCGGCGGTGAGATCGGCATCTGCCTGGTCGGCGCTCAGGGTCAGCTCGCCGCCGTAGGTCAGCCGGGGGGCGATGATATGAGGTTTGCTGGCGGGGCCAGTCGAGCCGCCGCTGTCAAGGACGATCTGCGGCAGCCGCACCGGCGTCAGAGCCGGATTGGCGGCGTCCGGTGCGGCAGTGTCCGGCGTGGAATTATCGGGGGTGGAAGCCGGCGGCGGAGGCGCATCCGGTCCGGCGGCGGTTCCATTCGGAAGCTGGGCCAGCGCAGGCGGCGCCAGGAGAAGCAAGAGCAAGAGGTAAGAGGCCGGGTTACTTCCAGTCACTGAGGTCCAATCTCGCGGGGACGGCAGACTTAGCCGTGTTCATGCTGGCCTTGAACGCCTGATCGTCGTAAGTACGCGAGTGGATGACGACCGGCATGGGGACGGCATGGCCCATAAGCAGCGCCTGCTGCTTACTGTCAAGCGATGCCAGGACGCTTCGCAGCGATGACGCGCCGGAGATGCCGGTCAGCACGGCATCAATGTCCCGCTCATCGTTGAGTAAGCAAGTGATGCGCGTTCCAAGCTGGGACAAGACTTCCGAGTCAATGCCCGAAGGCCGCTGATCTACGACCAAGAGCGTCACGTTATACTTTCGCAGCTCGCGGGCAATCGTCCCAAACGTCGTCTGGTGGGCGAGATGCGGCGACAAAAACTTGTGGGCTTCTTCAATCGTGATGACCAGCGGTGTCGGTTTCTTGGCTTTGTCGCCAAGCGCGGCTTCGGAGAGCTTGATATACTCGGCATGGATTTTGCGGGTCAGAATGTTTGCGACCAGCATGTATTGCAGCGGCTTATGGTAATTGCCGAACTCTAGGACGACATTGATGTCTTTTAAGAGGCACCCCATGATCTGCTTGACCGCATCGTCGGCATCGTCGGCTTCCTCGGTCAAAAAGCCCTTGCACTCGTCCACCATACGGCCAAGCTTGCGCTTCAAAGCACTCAGCGACATGGCGTTTGCGCCGCTCGCTTCCGCAAACTCTTTCAGCTGCTCGCTGTCCATTTTCAGCAGCGTCGCCAGCCATTTGCGTTTGTAGTGCTGTTCCAAGAGGAATGTCGTCTCGGCAGCGCTCTGGTTCAAATTCAGCTCGTCGGCCAGCAGCAGAATGTCTTCGACGCTGATCTGGCTGTACGGGATACGCACATCGTTCTCAATCGGCACTTTGCGCCGCGCCGACGACTCTCTATCGAGTGTAAAAACGGAAACACGGTTGCCGAAGTATTTTTTGAGGCCGTCCACGCCCGACTTGCCCGGCTCCTCACTTGTCCCCTGCCAGCCGTACTCGCCGTGCATGTCAAAGACCAGATTGACGGCCTTTTTGTGCTTGATCATGCCGCAGAGACAAATGCGGGTCAAAAATGTCTTGCCGGTGCCGGATTTGCCGAAGATGCCGTTGGAGCGCTCCACCAGCTTTTCTAAATCCAGGCAGACTTGGATTTCTTCCATATCCAGCGGCGCTCCGATATGAAAGTGCTTTCCGCCTTCGGTTTCCGCGCCGAAGATGTCCGCGATGTCGTCCTCGGTCGCTTCCCCCACCCCGCTGAAATGGGTCGGCACGGTCTTGACCGGTTCAAACTCGCCGCCCATGCCTTTGACCCGCATCAGAAGTGGCTTCAGCGTGACGGTCCCGTAGGCTGAAGTGCCGGCCAGGACTTGCCGCAGAAACGCATTTTCCGGTTCCGCGCCGCTCGGCGGGTTGGCAAGGACGCCGGGCGCGACACAGTCCAAAGAGACATCAGTGATCATCGCAAAGAACTCGTGCTTTGCGCCGTCCACGACCACAAACTTGCCCGCCCGAATCTCTTCTACCGAGCCGGTCAGCTTCATCTGCATTCCGGCCTGCAATGAGCCGCGCACGATGCTTCCCATCATCAGACGCGGACGCGGGGCCGCATCCAGCGGAGGCAGGGCATAGCGCAGGCTGCCGCTGCCGTTCGTTCCATTGCCGTTTCCATTGCCGCCACTGCTGCCGCTTGTCGCCATATTTCGCGCCCTGCTCCGCTTTGCCGTCAAGATGTAGTGTCATTATAACATAGGACAGAGTACCCCGTCAACAAAAACGCCCCGGCGTTCTCAAGACGCGGGGGCGGATCTGCGATTGGTCTGGTTTAGAACACCATCGCGGGCGGCAGATGGGTCTTCTCAAAGACCGCCGGGGTGCATTCCTCAGCGATCATGTTGTAATCAGCGACAGTTTTTGCCTGCATAACCGGACCATCATGCCGCCGACTGTACGCGACATTCTTTGCTTCCTGTTTTAAAAACACGGTCATGCTTTTGTCAAGGCGTGAGCTGGGATGAACAAGATACAGCATTTCCGACCCTATTTCTGACCCTCCATTCGCCGCTGTTAGCCCCTGCGGATGCCAGAGGCAGACCAGCAGGCCCGCCAGTCCTAACAAGGGAACGCCATAAACCGAAAACGGCACATCTCTCTTTCGCATTACTTACTTCCTATCACACTGTTGCAATTCTAGCAAATATACTCTCAAACTCAGCCTGTCGCTGTGACCCTTATGTCACAGCGGCTGGAGTAAAGTAATTCTAGCTGTGGCTGCGGCCCGCTTCGACATTTCCGCGCAGGGCTTCGGCGCTCATCGGAGCCATCGAGCAGAGGTACGCTCGGTCCCATTCCGCCTGCGGCCCCTCGTTCATGTGGTTCCAAAGCGCTCGCAGGCTGATCTTAATCTTTGCCAGACGCGCATTCGTATCACGATGTGCTATGGCATTTATTCCTTTGGTCATGGTCTTGTTTCTTTCTAGCATTCGCTCCCAGTCACTCTTGCCGAGTCACCCGGATCAGCGCGAGTATCTGTTTTCGGAGCAGCGCCTGTTTTTCCGGCGGCACTTCCGCCAGCTCCCGGACAATCTGCTGGACCAAATGCTGCTCCGGGGCGATCTCCTCGGCAGCGCCGTTACTGATGTTCTTGGCAAAATCGTGCTTGCCCGCGTAGCGCAGCCAGTCTGCCGGGGACTCGCCTAGAGCACCCGCGAACTTGATTAATGTCTTCTCACCCGGCGACTTCCCCTTCGCCATGTCGGCGATCTGGTTGTAGCCGATGGAGAGTTTTTCCCCGGCAGCCCGCGCCGAGAGTGGCTTTTCCGGGGTTCCCAGTTCAGTCAAGACACGCATCGTTTGCTTTTGCAGTTCATCATTCTTCGGCATTGATATAATTATACAACATCAACGCCATTGTTGTCAACAGTATACCGATTTATTATTAATACCTAAACATCGGTATTTATGAAGTAAAACAGGAGGGCAGCGAGTGGTACAATAGACGTATTAACGCCTAGAGAAGTTCAGCAGGGGAAGTTCAAGATGAAGGTTCGGGACGTAATTAAGCGTATTGGAGCGCATGGCTGGGTTTTCGCCCGATATGGGAGCCGCAGCCACCGGATTTACAAAAAATAGGCATGCAGAATGAGATTGCTATCTCCGGCCCATGTTTAAAAGAATTTTCAATAGGTCAACTTCAAGATGTATGGCGAAAGCCATGACTGCCGCTGCGCTGAGCAAGGAGCAAACGAATGGTATTAAATATGAGAGTGGAAAAAGCTTCTGACGGCTGGGGTACGTATACCCTTGGTTTAAATGCCGCGATTATTGCCCTCGGCGAGACACACGAAGAAGCCATTCAAGACTTCCGCGATGCACTTCTGGATATTTTTGATCTCCGTCGGGAAGAAGGGCGCTCTGTCCCGGACATCACAGCTCTGGAAATCCGCGAGACCCACGCCGTTGCGACACTGGAAACGCTGGCTACAGTGTAGGACCATATGTTGAAGTGCAGGGCTACACGGCGCGGACGCCAGGAAGTGCCGCTTCTGCACTGGTAGACCCGGAGGGCGTGGGACTCGGAAAAGGGGAGACGATGAAGCTACTGACGTTATCCGTAGTATGGGTCGTGCTAATTGAGGTAGGCGTTACGCTCGTTATGATCAATGCTTCGCCTCATGCGCCGCTGGGCTTTTGGCTCTGGTTCGGCGGCATTGGGGTCCTTAGCCCATTCGCCGGATACTGTCTGTACCGGTGGCTGACGATAGCAAAAGCTTAAAGTGCATAGATACCTAATCTGGGATTTTGACGGAACATTGGGGTACCGAGAAGGCGGATGGACCGGGGCGGTGGTGGAAGTTCTGCGGCGGTACGCGCCGGAATGCGAGGCCACAGCGGATCATCTCCGCCCGCATATTCAAGACGGTTTCCGGTGGCATGACCCGCATCAGCCTTACGAAATTAAGACGGCTGATCAATGGTGGGACGAACTCAGCCCTATTTTTGAGAAGGCATTTGCCGCAGTCGGCGTCGCAGCCTCTTTGGCGAAGCGCATGGGTCGAGAAGTGCGTTTCGCCTACGCAGACACGAAGCAATGGCGGCTGTACGACGACGTAATCCCCGCACTGACTCAGCTTTCCGGGGCGGGATGGACGCATTTGCTGCTCTCAAACCATGTCCCGGAGCTATCCCAAATACTGGACCATCTCCAGATCAACACTTTCTTTGCTCAGGTATTCAACTCTGCGGAAACAGGTTATGAGAAGCCGCACCTGAAAGCATATCAAGCTGTTTTGGAAACCACTGAAGATGCCGAAAGTGTTTGGATGGTTGGGGACAGCATGGTTGCCGACATCGCCGGGGCGGCAGCGGCAGGAATACCGGGCATTCTCGTCCGCAGGCATCATGCAGACGCTATCTATCAATGTGACGATCTCGCGCAGGTGAATCAGATATTGCAAAGAGAATCGCAGCCGAAAGTTGCAGACTTTAGTATCGGTCAGAGAACCGACTGGCAATAAAGACGCGGCAGCCGAACGCTAATTGTCACGACTGGGATTGAGGGAAAGACCAGTCCGAGGTGGCCGAAGTCCTGACAAGGCGTCAAAATTATTTACAAGTGTTAGATCAAGTGAATTTGTAATGCTCGTTTTATGAGGAAAAGAAATGCGGCCACGGGTATGCGGAGCGATATTGAGAGACAAAGCGATCTTAATGGTTCAGCACCGGGACAACGGCCGGGAATACTGGACGCTGCCGGGCGGCGGGGTTGAAGCGGGCGAAACACCGGAGCAGGCGGTTGTACGCGAAATGCGCGAGGAAACCGGCCTTGACGCCGAAGTCGTTCGCTTCTTGTTTGCCGAGGCCTACCTACATGGCACCTGCCAATGCTTTCTGATGACGGCAGACAGCAATCAGCAGATAGAATTAGGACACGACCCGGAAGAAGCGCATTTGAGCAGTGAAGCGTGTCTCCTGCGCGGCGTTGCCTGGCTGCCGCTGGAACTCATGGCGGCAGATGCCCAAGTCGCGCAGGTACTGGCGGCGTTGCGGTACACATCCTAGTTTGCAGATTTTAAATGCATAAATCCGCCAAAGCAAGGAACTAACGAGATGCTCAACGCCTTTGACTGCTGGTTTCAAGCACACCGCGGCTCACTTGAAGCTCAGGGCATTGTGTTTGAGTTCTACGGCGAGACCGCAGAACAGACCGTAAAAGCCTGCAATTTGAATATCGGCTACGGTCAGTATGAAGCAGGAATCTGTGTTTGGGAGACAGGGAACTGTAACATTGATCTAGCAGACATGGGCGCGGATGCCTTCGAGCCGCTAGACAAGTGCAGCAGTTTTGTTGAGTTTCACTTCGATGCTGCCGCAGAATTAGACGCCGCTCTAACCTTGTTCTGCGAGATGCTGGTCAAACGGCCGAACAAGCCTATTTCAGCACGGGCGGCACTGTATGGCTACTGGCAGAGCCAGCCTTCTCATATACACCGATAGTTGCTTGATCGTCTAAAAAGCCTTTGTTCCTCTCTAGGGATGCAGGCTTTTGCTATGCGTCAATGATGCCCGGATGTCGCCGTGACCCATAGGGGCGGTCACTGGCGGCACTATCAGAGATGTTGGTGCGGAAGACGTTCAGCGAGACATCGCCCCAAATCGGACGTTAGTTCTGTAAGTCCAGCCGTGCGTACCGTCGGCGAGAACAACCGCGTAGTAGTCACCCTGCATCCCGACCACTTCAAGCTGGGTTCCTTGACGCATTTTCTCCAAAATGTGCGAATGGTTGTCAGGCGCGGTCCGCAGGTAGTTGAACGTGCCTTTGTGGGCGGCGACCGCCATTCGCGCCTGCTGAGCCAGCACTTTTGTGCCGCTGGCTGTTAGAACTAAAGCAACACCCAGCGCGGCTATGGTTGACAAAAGATTTCTCATAGTTCTCTCCTTACTTCCCGCTCCTTATTCTTCGTTGTCTTTCTGATTTCCTTTGTCAGCGGATTCAATCCTCAGCGTCTGCGGTGTAGGGATGAACACGGTACTCACAGATGGATTGGACTGCCTCGAAAAAGAGTCGATAGGCAGCCGCCGAGCCGGCCTTGTTTCGGTTTGCGTCAAGGGAGACGAGAGCACCCTGCACACTCTCTTCCGTAGCAAGAGCGCTTAACCAAACTCCTGGACTCGGTGGTTGCCGAGTATTCTCTTCCTATGAAAAAAGCCTCCGCTCATATTTTGGAGCGGAGGCTTTTCTTTATCTGCTAGGCCCGAATGTCTACGGGTCCCATGCGGCGGAGCTTCTTCAGCGCCCGAAGCTCGATCTGGCGGACGCGCTCGCGGGTGACGGCGAAGCGCTGGCCGACTTCTTCGAGCGTGTGCGCGTAGCCGTCGTCGAGACCGAAGCGCATGCGGACAACGTCGCGCTCACGCGGGGTCAGCTTGTCCAGAACCGTGTCAAGCTGCTCGCGCCGGATGAGGTTCACGGCGGCATCCGACGGGGACTGATTGGCGTTGCTCTGGATGAAGTCCGCGAGCTGGGCCGAATCCTTTTCGCCGACCGGCGTTTCGAGTGACAGCGGCTCGGACGCGATCCGCTTGATCTCGTTTACCCGCTCGACCGGGACTTCCATCTCGGCGGCAAGCTCGTCCTGAGTCGGCTCACGCGATAACTGCTGACGCAGCAGACCCTCGGTGCGAACCAGCTTGTGAATCGTCTCGGCGACATAGACCGGAATGCGAATCGTCCGGCCCTGATTGATGACCGCGCGGGCAATCGCCCGGCGGATCCACCAGGTCGCATAGGTGCTGAACCGATAGCCTTTGGTATAGTCGAACTTCTCGACAGCACGGATCAAACCAATGTTGCCCTCTTGAATGAGGTCAGCGAGGCTGATGCCCGGAACCGAATAGCGGCGTGCGATGGATACGACCAGGCGTAAGTTCGCTTCGGTCAGAATGTCCTTCGCCCGCTGGTCGCCATCAGCGACTTTCCGCGCCAGGTCAATCTCTTCCGCAGCGCTCAAAAGCTTGGTGCTTTTGGTCTTTCGCATCCACATTTGGAGCGACTCGTCGCGCGGGTTCTCCTCGACCGGAGCGTAAACCGTTTCCTGCGGCTCGTCTTCCGCCAGCTCTTCGGCCTCATCATCCCCCGACGCCTCCATCAGCGGGCTGTTGACATCGTCGTCCCCACCCGCCGCAAGCGCTAAAAAGCGGATAGCATCGGGATCATCCAGCGCCCCGCCGGAAGCCAGCGGCGATTCATCGTACTCTGATCCCTGGCGACGCTCGCCAGACCCGGTCAGGCCGTGCGGCGACGCTGCCGCTTCTAAGTTGTCTCGTAATGCCGTATTGCTCGCCATTGATGTCCCCTTTGTCCCACGCACACAGTCAACACATAAAAAATAAGTTACTGATAATTAAACACACTCAGCGCAGCCTGAGTTCCACTGAAGGCCCTGCTTTGTTCTTCTTTTACGGAAGCAAGCCCTTAATTGTCACAAATATCTTCAGTTTTTTCAGTAATATGAATTACGTTTATATAAAATTATTCGGCCAGCTTGACCGCTTGAATTGGGTTAGTACCCACCATAGGCGCTTTTCAAGCGCCGGAAGCGGAGAAGACCATTTATTTGGCAGACTGTTCGGCAGACTATTTCGCGGTGGGGATTGGACGGGGACGGCTGGCCCAAGCAACAAACAGTGACACTAGGCGGGCGTCCCACTGGCGGCTTGCGCCGGCAAGCAGTGTCTGACGCGCTTTCTCCGGCGAAAGAGCCGCTCGGTAGGGCCGGGAGGACAGCAGAGCGTTGTACGTATCGGCAATCGCGATAATCCGTGCGCCGAGCGGGATTTGCTCGCCCGCCAGACCATCAGGATAGCCTTTGCCGTCCCACCGCTCGTGGTGATGGCGGATGATCGGTAGCAAAGCGGCCGTCGAGCGCAGTGGGGCCATGATCCGCTCGCCCAGCGCGGCATGCGCCTGCATGGTCTGCCGCTCGTCGTCATCCAGCGTTCCCGGCTTTTGCAGCAAGCGGTCCGGCAGGCCGATCTTACCAATATCGCGCAGTAGCGCAGCTTGACCCAAGAGCCGCAGGGCGTCTTCGGGCAAATTCAGCGCCCGTCCCAGAGCCTGGGCATAGGCAGTGACCCGCTCTGTACCGCCTTCTTCTTCCCCTTCACGGGCTTCCAGCGCCCGGCTCAGGGAGTAGATCACGTCTTCGGCTTCGTCCAGTTGATCGTTGAGCGCTTTGATGCGGAGCAGCGACCGAACACGGGCCAGCAGTTCCATTCTGTTGAACGGCTTGGAGATAAAATCGTCGGCTCCAGCTTCATACCCTTCCACACGGTCCTGTGCCGTCGTCTGCGGCATGACCAGAAGAATGGGAATGCGGCGTGTGCGCTTTTCTTCTCGCAACGACCGGCAGACCGCGAGGCCGCTCAGTTCGCCGGGCAGCAGCGGGGAAAGTACGACAAGGTCAGGCCGAGCCGCTCGCGCCATTTCCAGCGCCTGCCGGCCTTCACATGCGGTCAGAATCTCGTAGCAGTGGTCGGTTCGCAGGACCGCGTCCAGCAGGGTCCGGCTCATCGGCTCGTGGTCCACGATTAATACGCGCGGTTTTGCAGAAAGCGTCTCGTTCATACTCCTCCATTATAGGAGAGCGAGTAAAGCGGCGTTACCCGGTAAAGCCGCGTGGATTGTCCCGCAGGCGCTTGAGGAGCGGCGCGTTGGCGGAGGGAAAGGGATAGTTCGAAAGCTCTTCGGGCGTGATCCAGGCAACATTCTTGCTTTCCCTGGGCTGAGCGGCAGCACTGGAAGCCCGACACAAAAACGGGTGCAGGGTCACGGTCCGGTCGGGATAAGCATGCGTGATTTCAGGCCAGGCTTCCAGAACAGTCACTTCCAGACCTGTTTCTTCAAAGGTCTCCCGCACCGCGCAGCCAGCAGGCGTTTCACCGGGAAGGCACTTGCCGCCGGGAAACTCCCACAGATTGCCTTGATGAACGCCGTCTTTTCGCTGAGCGATCAGCAGCCTGTTCTCAGAAGGGTGCAGGATGAGAGCAAGAGCAATAGTCATCAGCAGCCTTTCTCAAAGTTCAGCTTTCTCAAAGTCCAGCCGCCCCTGCGCGTCGTGCCGCCACAAAAGCTCCATCAGCTTCACCTGCGGCGTCGCCAGCGCAAACTCGGTTCGGCCCTCTGCCGACACCCACGCATGACGCACACTGCCCAAAATCTCACCTGTAAACTCTGCCTCGAACCCGTGCAGCGTGATCCGGCGATTGGCGACAACATGCTTCACGACCCCAAAGGGCCTGATTCCATGTACGCTGACGCCGACACTTTCGCAGACCGCCCGCGCGGCGCAGGTCTCCAGGCTTTCGCCGTCCTGCCGGGTTCCACGCGGCATTTCCCACAATCCCCCCCAAAGCGGCAGGTCGGGGGACCGCTGGACAATCAGCGTCTCGCCAGGACGGTTGGGGTCACGCAAAGCCACCGAGACATCTTCGACATCCGTCCACTTTTTGACACTCGTAAACTGCGGAAACGCTGTCGGCTCGCCAAGTTCCTTTGCCCGGCACTCTGCGTTGACCGGGCAAGTGCCGCATTTCGGCGCTCCCGACTCGCAAACCAGAGCGCCCAGCTCCATCAATGCCTGATTGAAGTCCCCTGCCCTGCCACTTGGAATAGCCTCTTCCGCCAGCCGCCAAAGCTGCGCTTGCGTCACAGAGGACGTTTTTGGGTCGCCCGTCACGGCATGAACCCGCGCCATGACCCGAATGACATTGGCATCTAAAATAGGCGCGTCTTGATTGAACGCAATCGATAAAATTGCCCCCGCTGTGTACCGTCCGATCCCCGGCAGCGACAGCAGCGTCTTCGGGTCGCTCGGCACCTGCCCGCCAAACTCCGTCACCACGCGCTGCGCTCCTTTATGCAGGTTCCGGGCGCGGGCATAGTACCCAAGTCCCGCCCAGTATTTGAGCACGTCGTCCAGCGGCGCTTCCGCCAGTGCCAACACTGTCGGAAACCGCTCCATCCACTTGTTGTAAAATGGGATGACCGCCGCCACCGTCGTCTGCTGCAACATAATCTCCGAGACCCAAACCGCATACGGGTCATGCCCCAGCCGCCGCCACGGCAGGTCTCGCTTGTTGGCATCGTACCACGCGAGTAAATCCCGCGAAAATTGGTCTTGCTGATCTGTCATAACTCTGCGTCCTGGTCTGAAGACCAGGTCTTTTGAAGTGCGATTGTCCACCTGCGTGGACATAAGACAGAACCGGCCCTCTGCGTCATTTCCCCTGTCTGCGAAGGCAGACAATCGCACTTCAAAAGACCCGGATTTCAATCCGGGTTCTTCTAATCCTTTCCTCTAAACCCTCGCCTCGCTCGTCCGCACCTTGCTTTTGTCGTCGCTGTCGGCTCCGGCGTCAAGAGAAACATCTAAGTTTGGGGCTGCACCGTTGATGACGACTTCGTAGGCGGCTCGCATCTGGCGGGCGGCGCGGAGGGGCGGCATGAAGCCGTTGTCGGTGCCGAGGCCGGGGACAAGCAAAGTTTGAATGGGGTCGCCGTGCAGGTCGTTGAAGGCGAGAACGGAGCGCAGGGCGGCACGAAACGCAAGATAAGAGTTGACGGTGCGGCTGATGTTCTGCGGGACGCGCATGGTCGGGGCGACGACGAGAAACGGGAACTGGGTGGCGTTCGTGATCACGACTTCGGCGTGGCCGACGACAAGCTCGCCGTCGTGCCGGTCCCGGATCATCTGCTGGACTTCGATTTCCACGTCTTCGCCAAGAAACTCGACAATCTGGGCATCCAAACCGCCGTCCATGCGCCCGAACGAGTTAGCGGGGGAGACAAGCGCATCGGCTTCGAGCGTGAAGATGCTGTCGCAGGTGATGGAAACATTGGGCAGGCCGGGGAAGTAGACCTGCCAGGCTTCGACCAGCGGCAGGTAAGTATCGCACAGAATAATTTGCAGGCCGGGCATGAGTTATTATAGCATGAAAGACCCGGTAACAGAAACCGGCACTGGAAGTGCCGGACTACTATGGAATGGAAGTCGAAGCGACTAAGGATAAGAGAATATCCTATCAATAGTCTGTAGTCGCTTCGACTTTCACGCAATAGTAGACCCGCACTTCCAGTGCCGGTTCTTATTGCCGAACAGGTTCCTTCTGCGCCACGGTCCGCATCATCCAAACCGGCCCGAAACGTAGGCTTCGGTGTCTTTGTCCTTCGGATTGGTGAAAATCTGGTCCGTGTCGCCGAACTCTTTCAGCTCGCCGCGCAGAAAGAAGCCGGTGCGCTGGGAAACCCGCGCGGCCTGCTGCATATTGTGGGTGACAATGATAATCGTGTAGTCTTTTTTGAGATCTTCCATGAGCTGCTCAATCCGAAAGGTCGAGTTCGGGTCGAGTGCGGAGCATGGCTCATCCATCAAGATAACTTCGGGTTCGACAGCCAAAGTGCGGGCGATACAAAGCCGCTGCTGCTGGCCGCCGGACAGTGCGAACGCCGACGCTTTCAGCTTGTCTTTGACTTCGTCCCACAAAGCCGAGCCGCGCAGGGTGCGCTCGACAATCTCCGCCAGTTTTTTGCGGTTGGTCATGCCGTGGATACGCGGGCCGTAAGCGATGTTGTCGAAGATGGACATCGGAAACGGGTTCGGCTTCTGGAAGACCATGCCGACCCGCTTCCGCAGGTCCACAACATCCACGCGCCGGTCGTAAATGTCGTCCTGGTCCACGAGGACTTTGCCGGTCAGGCGCGTACCGTCAATCAAATCATTCATGCGGTTCAGGGTCCGCAGAAACGTGGACTTGCCGCAGCCGGACGGGCCGATGAGCGCGGTAATCTGCCGGTCGGGGACGACTAAGTTGATGCTTTTGAGCGCATGGAAATCGCTGTAATAAAAGTCAACATTATCGGCCACCACTTTCGGCATGGTAGACACGGGGTTCTGGGTGCGGGCGAGGTCGGCAATGCTGCCAGATTTTTCGGTTCCAGCGCGATTGGGTTCCAGAGAAAGCGGTTCTGTGGAGTAGCCGTCAGCCATAATAGGTCTCCAAGTTTTGTTCTATTTTTCTTCCATGACATTGCCGCGTGTTGCAAACCGGGCGGCAATGCTGAGGACGAGAATAAGCGTGATTAAAACGACGGCCCCAGCCCACGCCGCTGCGTTGTGGTTGAGGTCAACGTCCTGCGAGTAATTATAGATGCGGAGCGGCAGGGCGTCAATCGGCGCGTTGAGCGTCGGGACATGCACTTTGCCACCGAGAATCGCATGGGTCGCGAAGAACTCCGAACCCAAAATCGTGAACAGCAGCGGCGCGGTCTCGCCGGCGATCCGAGCCAGCGCCAGCATGATGCCGGTGATAATGCCACCTTTCGCCGCCGGCAGCACGACGCTCCACATGGTCCGCCAGCGGGTCGCGCCGAGACCAAGCGAGGCCTCCCGCAGCGACAGTGGCACCAGGCGCAGGATTTCCTCAGTGGTTCGCATGATGGTCGGAACCATGAGAATGCCGAGCGCAAAGCCCCCCGCATAGGCCGAGAACCCGGAGCCGCCGTCGCCGGACTTGAGCGCCCGCTGGGCGGCGGGGTAGACCACGGCGGCATAAGCAAAGATGCCGATGACGATAGATGGGATGCCGTTCAGAACATCGGTGAAGAACCGGACCATAAACGCGAATTTGCCGTGCGCTTCGATCTGGTAAATGCCGCCTAAAATGCCGAGCGGCAGTCCGATGACCGAGGCAATCCCCAGCAGTACCAGTGTTCCGAAAATAGACTGCGACATGCCGCCTTTGGCTGTGTCAATGTTGTTCGGAAGCTGGGTGAACAATCGCAAATGCAGCGAGCTGAAGCCCTTCGACAGCAAGAAATACAGTACCAGACCCAGGATGCCGATGGCGAGGGAAGCCGCAAGAATGCATAGAATCAGCATCAAGCGGTTGACGAGTTTGCGCCCGGCGACATTGCCGGACCGCGGGGTCATCATACGCCCGGAAGGCTGAGGATTGACTGTCGTACTCATTATTTGCGCCCCTGCATTATTTGCGCCCCTGCATTACTTGCGCCCCTGTACGTCTTTCGCCGTGTAGAAGACCAGCAGACGCGCACAGATGTTGACTAGAATCGTAACCCCGAACAGCACCAGTGCAATCTCAAACAGCGCCGACTGATTCAGGCCGGGAGTCGCCTCATTGAACTTGTTCGCCAGGACACTCGCCATCGTATACCCAGATGACAGCAGAGAGGGCGAAATCCCTGACGGTGTGTTCGGTGACTGGTTGCCGATCACCATTGTCACCGCCATGGTCTCGCCGAGTGCCCGGCCCAGACCTAGGACAACCGCGCCGATAATACCTGATTTCGCGTAGGGGATGACAACTTTCGAAATCGTTTCCCACTGGGTCGCGCCAAGGGCATACGAGCCTTCGCGCTGAGAGCGCGGGATCGCCCGCAGAATGTCCCGCGTGACCGCCGTGATAAACGGGATCACCATGATGGCAAGCAAAACGCCCGCCGCGAGCATGGAGTATCCTGCCGACTGCCCTTCAAACAAGCCGCCGATGAACCGCTTGTGCGCGAGGTCTGCCTTCCCAACCGGCGCGACAATCGCGACCTTCAGGAAGGGAATCAGAATGAAGATGCCCCACAGGCCGTAAATGACGCTGGGGATGGCAGCCAGAAGCTCAATCAGAAATGTGGCCGGTGTGCGAATCCAGCGCGGGGCCAGCTCAGACAAAAAGATGGCCGCGCCGACCGAAACCGGAACCGCCAGCACCAGAGCGATCAGCGATGAGAACAGCGTCCCAAAGATGAACGGCAGTGCATGGTAGCTGTCGGTCTCCTCGTTCCAGTCGGAGCCGGTGACGAAGCTCCAGCCAAAGTGATGAATGGACTGCTGGCTGGCGGCGACAAGCTGCCAAAGCAGCCAAAGAATGATGACAAAAATAGAGAGCGACGCGATAAACGTCACGCCGGAATAAATCGCGTCGCCGATCCGGGCAGACGCTGACGCCGGACGCACCCGGTTCGGGCGAACCTGAGCAGAAGCTTTCGCGGTGGGCGGCGTACTGCTGAGGGGAATGCCAGGAGCGCGGTCAGCCATGGGTCTTTCTTCTCCAAAAACAGTCCTGCCCCCGCGCCTCGGAGAAGCGCAGGGGGAAGACAAACCAATCTCAAGCGGCAATTACTGAATGCAAGCGGCAATTACTGAATGCTTGCGACGGCGGCCAGCGCACGCTTGTCCACATTCGCCGGCAGGGGTGCATACTGCAAGACTGGCGCATCTTTCTGGCCGGTCGTCAGCATCCACTGGAGGAACTTCTTCATTTCTGGCTTGGTCCCGTTCTTGTAAACCAAGAGAAACGTGAAGCCGGTAATCGGGTAGCCACCCGGCGCTTCGGTGTTGGTGATGACTTTGCGGAAGTCCGGCGGCAGCGTGACGCCTGAAGCCGCAGCAGTCGTCGTTTCTACGTTGGGGAAAATAAACTTGCCTTTGGCATTTTGGATGGCCGCGTAAGCAATATGATTTGTCACAGCATAATTCAGCTCAATGTACCCAAAACCGCCGTCCTGCTTTTGGACAAGCTGGGCGACGCCCTGGTTGCCCTTGCCGCCGAGGCCGACCGGCCAATGAACGGCCTTGCCCGCGCCGACATCGGATTTCCACGCGGGGCTGACTTCACTCAGGTAGGTGGTCAGGATGTTGGTCGTGCCGGAGCCGTCCGAGCGGTGCGCCGTTGCAATCGCCAGGTTCGGGAACTTGATGCCGGGGTTCAGGCGGCTGATGCGCGGGTCGTTCCAGTTCGTGATTTTACCAAGAAAGATGTCGGCAACGATGTCACCGGTGAAGTGAAGCCCGGCATTGATAAAGGCGGTGGATCCGGTCGCCGGCAGGTTGTAGGCGATGCAGACCGGACCAGCGACAGTCGGAATGTGCAGAACGCCGGGAGCCGCCGCCATCTCGGAAGCGTTCATCGGCGCGTCGGACGCACCAAAGTCAACCGTGTGGCCGGTGATGTTCTTGATCCCGCCACCGGACCCGATGGCCTGGTAGTTGATCTGGACACCGGTTTCCTGCTTGTATTCCTGGAACCATCTCTGGTACAGAGGCTGCGGGAATGTCGCACCCGCGCCGTTAAGCTGGGCATGAGCCGCCCCGCCGCCAAGAAGCGTGAGGCCGAGCGCGGCAAGCGCCGCCGCATTGAGTGTTTTCGTGAATGATTTCATTGTAGGGTGTATTCTCCTTCGGCAGTGATTGAGCACTTTCGCTGAAACTTGACGAGGCCTGTGCAGTAGCCGGGACAAAGCCGGTGTCAGCCGGGATGCACTCTGTTCCTCACGCGGCGATTTTACCTGTCTTATGTTAAGAGAGTGTTAAGACTTTTGACGAATGGAGACTAATTCGCGCGGGTTTGTGCCGAAGCGTCTGATCGCTGCATCGGGGAAGGAGCAGCGGACGGCACAGGGGCGGCCTGAATGTAGATCGGGTTGCTGAAGATCCACGGCTTCGCACCGAAGCAAAGGCTGCCGATGCGGCGCTGGTACAGATAAACCTCAATACGGTAGACACCGGGCGTTTTAACCGAGTAATCCAGGCGCCCGCCGCGTGAAGCCGCAACCAGGCGGCCATCCTTGTACAGCCGGACCAGCGACCGAGTGCGCGGGGTCTGGGCGGTCAGTGCAAAGACCGGACTGCCCGGTGCGGCCTCTGAAGGGAATGTCAGCGCATCCCCCATCAGAGCCGCTGGTGCGGCATCTTCTGCCAGCGACTTGGCTTCAAACGTGAAGCCGGTCGAGTCGGCGTAATTGTCATACGCCATGTAGCAGTGGCCGAGCGCCAGCGCCGAGTGGATCAGCGCGTTGTCTTTCGCGAGGATTTTGTCTTTATCGAGCCTGCGCTTCGGCCCCGGCGCATCACCGCACGACAGCGGCTCAGACATGAGCAGGTGGGTGCGAAGCGTCCGAAATGTCTCTTCGTAGGTCGGGAAGGGATACGAGCGTCCGCCGAACTTCATCACGGCATGGGCGTCGAGCGACGCGATTCCCACAACGCGGCGGGCCGGGAGACCCGGCTGCGGCGGGGCCGTCAGCGTGTCCCAGAGCTTCAGCTCCGGGGCAGGACGCGCGGCGACGAGATGGAACGCCCGCTGGGGGTGGCGGCTGTTGTAGCGCCGCCAGACCTCGGCCAGTGTCGGGAGGTTGATCTTGGTACGGGCAATGGCGCTTAGGTTGAACACTTCCAGGCCGATGCCGCCCGACATCCGCCGGAAGTCGCGCCAGTGATCTTTTAAGTCGCATGGCAGGGCGACAAACCCCAGCCCGCCGCTGCTGAGGATAGCGGCCTGCGCCGGCTCGGCGTCGTGGGGCGCGGGCAGGAAGCTTTCGGGAACATCGAGGGCCAGCAGATGCCCGGCATCAGTCGTGATCTCGGTTCCGATGGAAACCAGGGTCCGTCCGTGCCAGCCGTCCTTGCCGTCCGCGTGCGCCTGCAAGCTGGAATGGTCGCACAGCACGAGGAAATCCAGTCCGGCCCGGTTTGCCGCCGCCGCGATCTCTTCCACGGTCCCTGCGCCGTCGCTGTAAGTCGAATGGATGTGCATCGCGCCTGCGTAATCGTAGAAACGCGGCATGGCAAGAGTCTGCCCGCCACGCTCTTTTTTCGGCAGAGGGGGCAGGGGCGGCGCAAATTGGACTCGCTCACGCAGGGTAGCGAACAGTCCTTCGCAGCTCAGGATCGAAAGGTACAGCCGCACACGCGACCAGCGTAACACAGGGGCAGTCTCCAGGCGTTTTGATTTCAGGCGTTTTGAATTGCTGTTATTGTAGCATGGATTCGCGGATTTTGAATGGGGAACCGGCACTGGAAGTGCCGGTCTATTTTGTAGTGGAAGTCGAGGCGACTAAGGACCAGCAACCTGTAGCTTCCTGATCTGTAGTCGCTTCGACTTTCACTCAATAATAGACCGGCACTTCCAGTGCTGGTTATTTCTCCTTCGGCCCCACTGTAATCTCCGCCGTCCGTGCCTTCGGCAGAAGGGCTGAGACGACTACGTCTACCGTGCCGGGCCGAGTGCCGGGCGACTGCGAGATGATGGACGCAGTGCCGGGGCGGTTCTTCTTTTTGTAGGCCAGCACGGACGACACGCTCAGGACCTGCCCGGTGGGCGGGGCGGTGACATGGAAGGTAATGTGATTTGCCGTGACCGGGCTGAAGTTTGTATTGGTTGCCCACACGCGCTGGCTGGAACCGATTTTGCCGCCGTCCGGGTACGCCACTTCCAGATGCTCCGGCTGAAGCACGGTTGGCGCGATTTTTGCGCCGTCCACCTGCACCGTGACATAATGAAGGTAGCCGCCGTGTTCCGGGTCGGCGTCCAGTGGAGCGCCGCCGCCGCCGGAGATATAGTAATCCACGCCATCCTGCACCGTATGGTAGTAGATATGGTTGTGGCCGCAGAATACAGCCCTGACTTTGTACTTAACCATCAGCGCGTGCAATCTATCCCGCGCGGCGAGGTCTACAAAGCCGGTGCGAACGTCCGGCGTGTCGGGGTCAGGCGGGCCGAACAGATAATGATGCAGGAAGACAAATGTGTTTGCGGCATTTTTGTTCGCTTCGAGATCCCCCTGAAGCCAGGCAAACTCGGCGTCATCCATTGAGCCGCTTTTAATCGTGCCGTCCGCGCCGACCGGGTTTGAGTTAAGTGCGATGAAGTGGCTGTGGCCGAAGTCGAAGGAGCCGTAGAGCTTACCGATGCGCTTTTCGTAGACGGGCAGGAGGGCCGAGTCGAGGCTGAACTCGTGGTTACCGGGGGCGCAGTAAACAGGAACGCCGCACAGGGAAACGTCTTGCAGAAAAACGTCATACTCAGCGTTCGCCTCAGCCGGCGTGTCGCCGTAGCCTTCGATGGCGTCGCCGGTGGTCAGGACAAACGCCGGATGAATGAAGCCGATTTCGCGGCAGATAGTGGCCCAGACCGGCGGCATCGGGTAGCCATGCCCGGTCGAGCGGTTGTCGCCGCCGACGATAAACAGAAAGTGGTCTGGGTCGGCGGGGGCGGAGACGGCGGCGGACGCCGTCGGCGCAGGCGCGAGAAGCTCGGTCGTAGACGCAAGGGCCGGAGCGGTCAGCCCGGCGGCAAGCGAGAGTGTCAGCAAAAGCGAATTGATGTTCATAAGTATTTGGGGATGCGTGAAAAAGCCCCGCGTTCGGCGGCGAACACGGGGCAGGAACAAGAAATTAATCAGCGGAGCGCTGGATGTTCTGCGTATTGCAGGTTCCGGCATTATCCCAAGCCCAGTCCACGCCGTCGCAGCCCGACGTATAGACGCTGTAGCGGGTGATGAACTTGGAATGGCCGTCCATGTACGCGATGGTGGTGCCGTCCGGGTGGAACCCTACTTTACCAGCGGCCAGCGGCTTGTCCATGAACGTCTTGGGGAAGTCAGCGTAGACACGGGTTTCCGTGGGCCGTGCGAACTGCCCCAGGGTCAGGTTGCCGAACGACGGTCCGGCAACACTGGTTCCGGTGAACGTGGACGCGCCGTTCAGGGGCTGGCCGCTGGCGGCGTACTCGGTGTCTTTGGCACCGCCTTTGCTGCCGGGGATTGTGTAGCCGGTGACGGTCGCGCCGGCGCTGCCGACCGCATAGGGATTGGAAAAGTTCTGATGGGTGAACTTGTAAGATGTCCCAACAATCTGGGCATAGTTGTAGCCTGATTCCTGGGCGGCAGTGAGGGCCGGATAGGGAGTTCCGGTGCCGCCGGATAAGTCGCCGTTGGCCTGCATTCCGCCGCTGTCATCGGGGCAATGGAACACATCCTGGCTTTTAATATACGGCATGATCTGCGCCGGGACACCCGCCTGGGGCAGTCCGGTGATCTGCGATGTCTGCGGGCCGATGGAATTTGCGACGGCATACGAGATCGGCATGGCTTCGTCAGTGTCCTGCACATACATCAGGATGCCGAGCATGAACTGCTTGGAATTGGACAGGCAGGCGGTGCGCCGCCCGTTTTCGCGGACTTTCTGGAAGACGGGGAATAAAATGGCGGCGAGGATCGCGATAATAGCGATGACGACGAGCAGTTCGATCAGAGTAAATCCCTGAGAGGGGCGGCGCTTGTGGGCGTACGGCATAAAGTCTCCTTGAATCGGCACTGAAACATACTTTTATATAAAGCAGTCTCATCTTACACGATTTCGGAAGGAAGTTATGTTAAGAGAATGTTAAATTTTCGGGAGGGTTTGCGAACCTCACCCGGTCTCGTTCCTCGTCCACCCTCTCCTTAAGCAAGGAGAGGGTTAGGATAATCAAAAGAGCTAGTGTTCTTCGGCGAAGAAAGCTGATTTATCTTTTCTTACCCTCTCCTTGCTTAAGGAGAGGGTGGACGAGGAACGAGACCGGGTGAGGTTCCTACGGCACGATCTTGATGCCATCCGGGCTGGTCACGGCAAGCTGGGTCTGGTCGCCGTGGGCGACAAACTTGCCCGAAACCAAGACATGTTTGCCGACAAGCTGGGCTAAATCGGGGAACTTCGCGTAGTCGGCAGGCGCAATGTCGGCGGTCAGGGCATCTTTGTAATGCGCCGCAAAGTCGAGGGAAGCAAAGCCGTGGTTCTTGGGCGAATATACCGACGCGACCGTTCCCTGGAACGATCCCATTGTGCCGGCCAGCTTCTTCGCCTCTGCCAGGGCTTTGGCGTCAAGCGCCGCCGTCACAGATTTGTCCGTCGCCGCGACCGTGCCGAACGTTCCCCTTCGCCGCCACCGAGGCTTGCGCCGGGTAGGTCTTCTGCGGGCTGTCGTCACTGTCCGCCGGTTTTGCCGGAGGCGCCGGCGAAGGAGCGGCGGCAGACGCGGTGGGCTTGGCAGCGGGCGTATCAGCATAAACCGCCGCCGCTCCGAACGAAACAAAACAAAGGCTGAGCGAAATGAGATATAACTTCATTGTAGAAACTCCTCTCAAAAGAAAGCCCGCAGGCAATCTGCCTGCGGGCTGGAAACGAGTTCGATTAGCCGGGTGTCGTCGGCAGGACGCTTCCATCGCGGCCATCGTGGGTCAGCCAGATATTGTCCTGAAGGTGCTGGGTGATGTCATAGCCTTCCGGCTCCGGCTGGCGAGCTTTGACATGGCCGTCGCAGAACAAGTAGTTGTTCAGGCCACTTGCGCCGTGGCGAGCCGTGCCGGGAGTGACGGCAGAATACCAGTGCAGTTTCTCGTCCGCCACACCGTTCGCGCCGTTGAAGTGTCCTTGCGCGACGGTCCAGTCGCCGTCGCTGGGCGTGCCGCCCTGATACTTGGTACCGCCGCTGGCATCCTCATACAAAGACTCGAAGAGCATGTCTGTTTGGGCCGGAGAAACAATGACACTTGCCCCAATCGGCGTATCGTCATAGTAAACGGGGGTCGGGGTACATACTCCGCCCGCACCGAAACACTTTTTCGTGTCATCCGAGGGGCGGGAGTAGTATGAGTCAGGATCGGAGATATTCGGGTTTTGGCTGAAATATTTGCCGCACTGGGCAGACACGTTCCCGTTCGTATGGGGAAGGCCGCAGTCAGCAGGACCGCCGCCAACCAGGTACAGGTTCAGGACATAAGAGCGGTCAAGTATGGGCGCACCACCCGCAGCCGGTATTGGAAACAAAGACTGATCAGGGCATGTCCAGATAGAAGCAGTCGCCGACTGCGAGCTGGAAGAGTTCTTGATGTAGGCATCCAGCACAAAGTCTTTGGTGTTTGGGTCAATAGACTGCATGATATACGGGGACGGCAAGTGCTCGTCGTAGTCCTGCGTGTACATCAGCAGGCCGAGGCCGATCTGCTTCAGGTTGGACGCGCAGGCGGTCTGCCGGGCGTTCTCGCGGACCTTCTGGAAGACCGGGAACAGGATGGCGGCGAGAATCGCGATAATGGCGATGACGACGAGCAATTCAATCAAGGTGAAGCCGGGCTTGAGACCGGATTTGCGGGAACATTGCATGGATGACTCCTTATTTCGGCAGACACTTTTATATAAAAGACGCCTTTATCTTACACTATATTTCGCGGAACTGCACTAGGAGTCGAAAAAATAAATTGTTTTTCTGGAACCGCCTCTTGCGGCAGACTTTGCTTTGGGCAAAGCCAGCCGCCGTCGGTGTTGATTTATGGGAAGGTGATCGAGCTGATCTGTGGGTTCCACATATCGGTGGTGCCTGCACCCTGTCCATGCTTGTAGGTGTAGTAGTCCACCGCGCTTGGGATGCCGGAGTTTCCAGAGGTATGCGCCTCGACAATGGCGGCGGTCGCGGCGGTGTAGGTCAAGCTTGGTCGCATCGCTTTGACATGGCCGTCAATGAACAGGAAGTCGGACATGCTGTGGTGGTAATCGGCAGGCTGCAAGCAGGGGACATTGCCGAAGCTGTCGGTAAAGTAGGAAGTGCAGGCACCGCCAAAACCCTGGAAGAACGGCGTGCCGTAGCGGTTGACGCTGCCATCATAAGACATGCCAGGGGCACTTTCCTGAGCAGCTTCGAACAACAGGATGCAACTTGCAGGCGACGAGACTTGGTCAGGGTTGAAAGGAGCATACAGGCCAGTTTTAGGGTCGTCCACTGCCTTCTTTTGCGTAGTATTGTTGTTCACTGTTGTTGCGGCGTACAACCCGCCCCAACCCATCTGGAGGTATTGGTTCATCACATAGTTCTGGCCGGGCGGGCTGGAATAGCTAATCCCGGTGCCACTGTGTGCGACACCATCGGGGCAGCCGAAGGTATTGCCGAGGCCGCCATTTCCTCGCTGCTTGACATAGGGAAAGATACCGCCGACATCAACATACATTTTCGTGTTGTTAGGATCGCCGGAAACCCAGGTGGGAGGAACTTGGTTAAAAGCGGGACCACTGCCGTAGTTAGTGATGGGTGCAGGGAGATTGCCGTCGTAGTCACCGGAATACAGCGCGAAAGCAAGGCCAAGCTGCTTCAAGTTAGACTGGCAGGTGGTTTGGCGGGCGTTCTCGCGAACGCTCTGAAAGACGGGGAACAAAATGGCGGCGAGAATCGCGATAATGGCGATGACGACGAGCAGTTCGATCAAAGTGAAGGCTTTTCGGGAGCCTCGATAGGTTGACAGGTGCGGCATAAGTGAGTCCTTTTATGAGCGATTGATGAAGACGCAGCAGAGAAAACGAGTTTCTCTGCCTGGAAAGCGGCCTTAGTATACACGGCACTTGAACGAATTTATGTTAAGAGAAGATTAAGTTTTTGTTTTATATAAAACCGCGAGGCGCGGCTTGGCGGCAGTGCAGGATTTTGAGGCAGGGATGGAGAAAAGCAGGGATGGAGAAAAGAAAGTCAGTCACCTTGCTTCGCCGGGTGGCAGGTCTTTTAGATAGGAATGGTTGATGCACGAAATGGACGCACTGGAAACGCATCTGGCGGAGATTAAGGCGCTCTCGGACGCTGCCGCGCTGCTGGGCTGGGACCAGCAGACGTATATGCCGTCAGGCGGGGCGGACGGACGGGCGGCGCAAATGGCGGCGCTGAGTTTTGTCATCCATGAGAAGATGACCGGCCCGGAAACGGAGCGGCGGCTGGGAGCGGCGGAAGAAGCGGCGCGGGGAGCAGGCCCCGACTCGGACGAGGCCGCGCTGGTGCGGGCGGTGCGCCGGGACTTTGACCAGGCGACAAAGCTGCCGGGCGCACTGGTCGCGGAAACGGCGCGGGTCACGGCCCTGGCCCACGCGCACTGGGCGGACGCGCGGGCGTCCGCCGACTGGGGCAAGTTTGCGCCCGACCTGGAACAGATCTTGGACCTGACCCGGCAGATCGCCGACCATCTCGGACATGGCGGGGAGCGGTACGACGCGCTGCTGGACCAATACGAGCCGGGAACCACGACCGCAGAAGTCCGGGCGCTGTTTGAGGCGATCAAGCCGGACACGGTCGCTTTGGTCCGAAAGATTGCCGCGCTGGGGCCGGACGCGGTGGACGCTTCGATCCTGTCCCGGTTTTACGGCGAAGACGTGCAGCTTGCGTTCGGGGAGACGGTCATCAAAGCGCTGGGTTATGACTTTGAGCACGGGCGGCAGGACCGGGCGCTGCATCCGTTCTGCACGTCGTTCGGGGCGGGCGATGTGCGGATCACGACACGCTTTGATGCCAATTTTCTGCCGACAGCCTTGTTCGGCTCCATGCACGAGACCGGCCATGCGCTGTATGAGCAGGGCTTGAACCTGCGCTACCCCGGCGCTCTGGGGCAGGCGGCGTCGCTCGGCGTCCATGAAAGCCAGTCGCGGCTGTGGGAGAATCTGGTGGGCCGCTCGCGCCCGTTCTGGACCCACTTTTATCCAAAGCTGCAAGCGGTGTTCCCGGAGTCGCTTGGCGGAGTCTCGGAAGCGGACTTCTACCGGGCGATCAACCAAGTCGCGCCGTCGCTGATTCGGGTCGAGGCCGACGAGGTGACCTACAACCTGCATATTTTGCTGCGGTTCGAGATGGAAACGGCCCTGCTGTCAGGAGCGCTTTCGGTCGCCGATGCCCCGGCGGCATGGAACGCGAAGATGGAAGAGTACTTTGGGCTGACCCCACCCGACGACGCCTCCGGGATTTTGCAGGATGTCCACTGGTCGGAAGGTTTAATCGGGTACTTTCCGACGTATACTCTTGGTAACATTCTGTCGGTGCAGTTATACCAGAAAGCGGAGGCCGACGGCGGAGACGGGCTTTTGTCTTCACAGATTGCTGCCGGGGACTTCGCACCGCTTTTGGCATGGCTCCGGGAAAACGTCCATCAGTGGGGTCGAAAGTATCTGCCGAAAGAACTGGTTGTCCGGGCAACGAGCAGCCCGCTCGACCCCGCCCCATACCTCGCCTACTTGCAGAACAAGTTCGGGGGCGTGTACGGGATTTAGCCTCTCGACATAAGCTTAGGGATAGGAACCCACCTCCTTGCTTCGCAGGGGTTCACCCCGCTGCTGAGGCTCTGCGAACAGGGGTCCTCCCGGAACGGGAGGACGAAGAGTTCAGGAATTAGCCTTATATTTATATCTCTTACCCTTCCCGTTTCGGGCTGGGAAGGCACTTGTGCCGGGGTGGGTTCCATCCCTCTTCCTTGACAGATAAGACAAAAGATTGTAAAATGGAACGAAAACAAACGCAAGTTCGGCGTTTTTAGAACCCAAACCATGTCGTCAGAACCAACAGAACCCCTTGAAATGCCGCAGACGCACGATATTGTCGTCGTCGGCGCGTCCGCTGGCGGCGTCGAAGCGCTGGCCGAGCTAGCCGCCGCCCTGCCGCCCGGCCTGCCCGCCGCCGTGCTGGTCGTCCTGCACATGCCCGCCTACGGCCACTCCGTCCTGCCCGAAATCCTCAGCCGGCGCGGGCCGCTGCCGGCCAGGCACGCTGTGGACGGCGAGCCGCTTCTCACGGGCTGCATTTATGTCGCGCCGCCCGACCATCATCTGCTGGTGCGGGACAGCAAGATTTTGCTGACGCGCGGCCCGGCGGAAAATAACCACCGGCCGGCGATTGACACGCTGTTCCGGTCCGCCGCCCGCGCTTACGGCCCGCGCACGGTCGGGGTGGTGCTGACGGGGACGCTCGACGACGGCACGGCGGGCCTTCAGGCCATCAAATCGCGCGGCGGGCGGGCGCTGGTGCAGGACCCGAACGAAGCCTTGTTTAGCGGCATGCCGCTCAGCGCGATTGAAAATGTCGCCGTAGACAAAATTGAAACCCTGGCAGGACTCGCAAAGACCGTGATTCGATTAGCAGGCGAAAACTCAGCAGGAGAAAACCTAGCAGGCAAAGACTTAGCAGGAGAAAACAAGGGAGGCAAACAGGTGCAGCAGGAGAAAAAGATTCCTGCGATCCCCAAAATGGAAGAAGACGTTGCCGTCGCCGAGATGGATCTTTCCCGGCTTGACAACCGCACGGAAGGCAGGCCGTCGGCCTTTAGCTGCCCAGACTGCCACGGCGTTTTGTGGGAAATTTCCGACGGCGAGCTGACGCGATACCGCTGCCGGGTCGGCCATGCCTACTCCCCGCAGAGCCTGCTGGCGTCGCAGTCGGAGAACTTGGAGGAAGCTCTCTGGGTCGCGCTTCGGGCGCTGGAAGAAAGCGCAGCGATGGCTGAGCGGCTGCAAGCCCGTGCCGCCGAGCGCGGCCACACGCTCTCGGCGCAGCAGTTCGGCAGCCAAGCGCAGGACGCCCGGCACCGCGCCCAGATTATCCACGACGTGCTGCAAGGCGGCCAGATCGTCGCCGACTCCGGCGAGTTTCGCGGAGGCAGTGTCTGATGGCCGGTGACGACAAAGATAACACTTTTTCGGCGGAAGTGCTTGTGCATGACGCGGCTTTGGACGACTCGAATTTGGACGACTCGGATTTAGACGATGCGGCCTTGGACGGCACCGCACCCGATGCTGACACGCGCAACGGCACTGCGGACAAGTTCGAGAGCCTGCTGGAATATCTGAAGGGCAGCCGGGGCTTCGATTTTACCGGCTACAAGAGAGCCAGCCTGCAGCGGCGGCTGGACAAGCGCCTCGGCGAAGTCGGCGCGGGCGATTATGCCGCCTACACCAATTATCTGGATGCCCACCCGGAAGAATTTCCGCTGCTGTTCAACACTGTGCTGATCAATGTCACGACGTTTTTTCGGGACACCGCATCCTGGGAGTATCTGACGGAAGAGATTGTTCCCCGGCTGCTTTCCGGAAAGCCCGAAGGCGATCCCCTTCGCCTGTGGAGCGCCGGGTGCGCGTCCGGCCAGGAGCCGTATTCCCTCGCCATGATCTTGGCGGAAGCGATGGGCTTGGAAGCGTTCAAGGCACGGGTCAAGATTTACGCCACCGACATTGACGAGGACGCGCTGGCACAGGCCCGGTCGGCGTCGTACTCCGCGCGGGAAGTCGCCGGGATGCCGCCCGCGCTTTTGGAGAAATACTTTGACCCGGAAGGCGACCGCTTTATTTTCTCCAAAGAGCTGCGCCGCTCCCTGATCTTCGGGCGGCATGATCTTTTGCAGGATTCGCCGATCTCGCGCATTGACCTGCTGTGCTGCCGCAACACGGTGATGTACTTCAATTCCGAGGTGCAGGCGGGCATCATGGCTCGGTTCCATTTTGCGATCCGCGACGGCGGCTTTTTGTTTCTCGGCAAAGCGGAAATGCTGTTCGCCCATTCCGGCCTGTTCCTGCCGCTGGATCTGCGGCGGCGTGTGTTCGCCAAAGTCAGCCGGCCCGGCCTGCGCGACCAGCTTCTCTTGATGGCCCAGTCAGGGGTCGAGGCAGCGGCGCTGCCACCGGACAACCCGCTGCGCCTGTGGGAAGCGGCGTTCCAGACGGCCCCGACTTCCCAGATCATTTTGGATATGAACGGGCGGCTGGCGATGGTCAACGAGCGGGCGAGAGCGCTGTTCCACCTCAGCGCCCGCGACATCGGACGGCCCTTTCAGGACCTGGAAATCTCGTACCGACCGGTCGAGCTGCGGTCGCGGATCGAAACGGCCCAGACCGAGCGGCGGGCGGTCAGCGTCAAAGACGTTCCCTGGATCAGCGGCGCCGCCAAGCCGGTTTATCTGGAAGCTTTGATCGTTCCCTTATCGGAAAGCGGCGCCCTGCTTGGCATCTCCGTCTCGTTCACCGATGTCACCCGCTACCGGCAGTTGTCGGAAGAATTGCAGTCGGCCAATCACGAGATGGAAACGGCTTATGCGGAGCTGCAATCGGCCAATGAAGAATTAGAAACGACCAACGAAGAGCTTCAATCCACGGTGGAAGAGCTGGAAACGACCAACGAAGAGCTTCAGTCCATCAATGAAGAGCTGGAAACGACCTCGGAAGAAGCGCAGTCCACCAATGATGAGCTGGGGATCGTCAACCGGGAGCTGAACCAGCGCTCGGAAGAACTGAACCAGGTCAACGCCTACATGGAAAGCATTCTCGCCAGCCTGCGCGGCGGGGTCATCGTGCTGGACGCCGATCTGCGGGTGCAGATATGGAACGCCCAATCGTCGGAGATGTGGGGCTTGCGGCCTGAAGAAGTCCAGGGCGCGGTGTTTGAGAGCCTGGACATCGGCCTGCCCGTGTCGGCGCTGCTGCTGCCAATTCAAGACTGCCTTTCCGGCGCATCGGCAAACCGGGACTTGACCCTGGAAACGCGCAACCGGCGCGGCCGGACATTCGCCTGCAAAGTCACGGTGACGCCGCTGCGCGGCACGGACCGCACCGTTCAAGGCGTCGTTCTGCTGATGGAACAGCAAGCCTGACATTCTTACCCAACAGCAAGCCTGACATTAACGTCTCCTGGTCTGGATACTAACACAATGCCGAACTTTTCACTGGCCAAACCTGAAAACGGGGCAAATAGCGACGAAAAATCGCCGCGAACGCGCGGCCTGCTGCCGCAGGCATTGGAAGAGCTGCAATCTTCCGTGGAAGAGCTGCGAGTCGCCGAAGAAGAAATGCGGGTGCAGAACGAAGAGCTGACGCGCGGTCGGCAGCGCCTGGAAGCCGAGCGTCATCGGTATCAGGACTTGTTCGAGTTCGCGCCCGACGGCTACCTCGTGACCGATTTAGACGGCGTCATTTTGGAAGCCAACCGGGCCGCGTCCAGGCTGCTGAACATCTCGCCGCGCTTTCTTAAAAAACGCGGCCTCGGCACGCTTGTCGTCCTGTCCGACCTGAACGAGTTCCAGGTCCGCCTTAAAGACCTGGCACATCCCGGCGCGGACACGGCGGCTGAGATCACGATCCGCCTGCGCCGCCGCCCGTCGGGCCAGTTTCCCGCCGCCGTCACCGCCGTCCTTTACCGTGGCCTGCTCGGCGAGCCGCCCACCCTGCGCTGGCTTATTCGGGACATCACGGGGCGCATGGAAGCGGAAGAAGCGCGGGCGGACCTGGCCCGTGCGGAAGCGGCCCGCGCCGAAGCGGAAGAAGTGGGGCGTCGAACCAAAGAAGTCCTGGACAGCATTACCGACATGCAGGCCACGCTTGACCATGACTGGCACATCGTCTCGCTGAATGCAAGCTCGGCTCGCCTCCTTGAATCGGCGGGCCGTGACCCGGCGGATACCATCGGACGGCATTTATGGGAAGTGTATCCTACCACGCGGGGCCGGGAGTTCGAGGCCGAGATGGCGGAAGCGGTTCGGGCCGGGCAGCGCGTCAACTTCGAGGCCTATTTCGAGGACTTGAAACGCTGGTTCCAGATGCGCGTCTTTTCGCAGGGAAACGGCATCGCGGTGTATTCCCAGGACATCACCGAGCGCAAGGAAGCGGAAGCCGCCTTGCAGGCCGGCTACGCACGGGAGCGGCGCATCGCCGAGACTTTGCAGGAGATCCTGCTGCACACGCCGCCCGCCGCCTTGTTCCCCAGCCTGGCGATTGAAACGTTCTACCAGGCTGCGTCGAGTGAAGCGGCTGTCGGCGGCGACTTTTCCGATGTGTTCACCTATGACAACGGCAAAATCGCCCTGGTGGTCGGCGATATCTCCGGCAAGGGCCTGAAGGCGGCGACGCTGATTGCCGAAGTCAAGTACGCCCTGCGAGTGATTTTCCGAGAGCATCCGTTTTCTGAGTCGGCGATGGCCCGCTTGAACAATTTCGTCTGCGAGGCGCAGCACCAGGGCGATTTCGGCGGTGACTACCAGGTCGTGCTGTCACTGGCCGTGTTTGACCCAAAAACGGGCCGCCTGACGTATGTGACGGCGGGTGGCGAGCCGCTGCTGCTGGTACGGGAGAGCGGCGGGGCGGAAACGGTCGGCGTCAGCGGCCTGCTGCTGGGGGTGCAGCCGGGAGTGGCTTACACCGCCGCCGAAGCGCAGCTCGCGTCCGGGGACACAGCGCTGCTGGTGACCGACGGCCTGACCGAAGCCCGGCGCGGCAAGGAAGTGTTCGGCTTTGACGGCTTGCAGGTGCAGGCCGCTGCCTCTTTGCCCGGCCGGCCACTGCGCGAGGCCGGGCAGGCACTGATCGAGTCCGTGCGCGGCTGGGCCGGCGGCGCGTTCTCAGACGATGTGTGCGTGCTGCTGGCCCGCCGGTCCTAAGATGCCCCCACGCCGCGCAATAACACCTGAATATATGCTATAATACGCCGATTGTTGACTAAAGAAGTCCGATTGTTGAACGGGAATTGTTTTCTGTTCCTCTCTGCCCGTCCCGGTGGCGAACCGGCGCGGGCCAAAAATCCAAGCCCACAGAGAGGAGGCATTTTATGCCATCCATCGCCATCACACAGCCTTACGAGGCCGTCTACATCTTAGACCCCGATTTAGGGGACGAGCGCATTTCTGCTGTGACCGCGAAGTATCGCGGGATCATCGAAACCGGCGGCGGGACCCTGGAAAAGATTGATGTCTGGGAGCGCCGCCGTCTGGCTTATGAAGTCAAAGGGCGCACCGAAGGCATTTATGTCGTCATGCAGTTCCAGGCCAAGCCGCCGGTCGAAGCCGAGCTGCGGCGCATCTTCCAAATCAGCGAAGACCAGATTCGCTTTTTAATTATTCGCCGAGACGACGACGAAGCCCTGCTTCCCGTCAGCCCGCCGGCCCCGGCAGTCGCCGCGCCCGCACCGGTTCCTGCGGCCCCAGCCGCCGAAGCGACCGATACCCCGGCTGCCGTGGAGACGGCCGCGCCCGCCACTGAAACGCCTGCTACGGAAACGCCTGCCGCAGAGACGCCAGCTCCGGCAGACGCCGCCGAACCCATGCCCGTTGTGACGCCCGACGAGCCGACCGCCTAACGTTGCCTGTTATCACTATTGCTCATTGACACCTGCATTGGTTTACGAGAACAGCTAAAGGAGCTTAGACAATGGACCTGAACCGCGTGATCTTGATTGGCCGGCTGGCCAACGACCCGGAGCTGAAATACACGCCCAGCGGCATTGCCGTGACTTCGTTTCGCCTGGCGGTCAACCGCCCGATGTCGGCAGAAGCCCGGACCAACGGCCAGGAAAAGCAGGCCGACTTTTTCAGCATCGTCGCCTGGCGCCAGTCGGCGGAATATGCCGCGAACTACCTTGGCAAGGGCCGCCTCGTGGCGGTCGAAGGCCGCCTGCAAGTGCGTGAATATGTCACCCAAGACGGCCAGAAGCGCCGCGATACTGAAGTGGTCGTAGACAACTTGAAGTCGCTGGACCGCCCGAAAGAAGGCGAAGAAGGCGGCGGGGGTGGGAACGGCTACAGCAATAGCGGCGGACGCGGACGCGACAACTACGCCGATGCCGACCCCGGCGGTGACACCGGCTACGGCGACGAGGCCCCGGCTTCCCCGCCGCCGGCCCGTGCGCCCGCCCGGCCTGCCGCCGCTCCCGCCCCGCGTCCCGCCCCGGCTAACAACAACGCTCCCCGCCCGGCAGCCGGCGGCTCCCGCTACCAGCCCCCAGCGGACGACGATTTGGACGATCCATTCGCAGACAATTAGGAACCCTTGCCCCCCTGTAAGCGAATGGCTTCAGAAACAACGCAGCCCCTGCCTCTTATCAAGAGGCAGGGGCTTTCGCTTTTCGCAAACTCCTCTCCGGCCCTTCCCTCATAGGGGAGGGAGCGAGGAACGAGCGGGAGGGGTTCTTACTCTTCCCGCAGCAGCGTGAACAGCTTTTCACGCACGGCTTCGGGGAGGCACAAGACCGAGACTTTTTGGCGCAGAGTGACCACCAATGTCTGCTCAAACGAGAAGCGTGCGAGGCATGGACGGCAAATCTCCAGATGCTTCAGCACAACGATGCGCTCTTCTGGGGTCATCTCATGGTCTAAATACTCGTTGAGGCGCTTGACGGCTTCTTCGCAGGAGTAAAAATCCACGTTCACGCAGTCAGACACGCGCTTCATCTCGGCGTCTTTGTTCAATTCCTGTTCCACATTCTTGCCTCATCTCACCGCCGCATTCGGGGGCGTCTCAGCGCGGGCGTCTTCGCCGCTGAGATACTCCCACAGCGCCCTTTGTAGTAAGTTTTCGGCCCCGCGACAAGCGCGACCGGACTGTGCCGACCGGGATTTCCAGCATATCGGCAATTTCTTGATACGACATTTCCTCGACAGTGGCCAGCGCAACTGTGTCCCGGAACTCCGGCGGCAGAGCCTGGATGGCCTGCTGGATAATCTCGATGTCAAGTTTTTCCAGAACGGCTTTTTCCGGGTTCTCGGTTTCCGGGTGGTCCCCGCCGAGGCCGTCTTCCGACAGGCGGTTGTACAGATAAAAATCTTCCAGCCCGTCATACGACACGGTTTCGCCCTGCCGGGACTTTTTTCGGTAGTCGTTCAAGAAAACCGTGTTCATAATCCGAAACAGCCACGCTTTCGCGTTGGTTCCCGGCTGATACTGGTAAAAAAAACGATAGGCGCGAAGGTAAGTGTCCTGTAACAAATCTTCGGCATCGTTTGCGTTGCCCGTCAGACGCAGCGCATTGCGGTACAGTGCGTCAAGGTGGGGGTTCATTTCCGCCTCAAACAGCGCCGGGTCGGTCGGCGGGGGAGGCGCGGCCGAGGCGGCTTCTTCGGGCGGCGATTGTTCAAGTACCATCGGTTGTGTTTCCAGTTCGGCCATGCAGCTTCCTGTTACGATTATTGTCCCATTACGATTGTTGTCATGCCCCGGTGGGAGCCACAAGCTGCACAAAGCGGTTGCGACCCACTTTGATCACCTGCCCGGTCTGCACCAGCACGGTCGCGGCAGCATCGGTGATTTTCTCGCCATCTATGCTGACGCCGCCCCCTAAGATGAGGCGCTTCGCTTCGCCCGACGATGGGGCAAGCTTGGCAGCCATCAGCAGCGCGGTGACACGCGCATAGCCGGCGGCGTCGCAAAGCTCGGCGGGAACGGCAAACTCAGCAATGTCGTCCGGCGCTTGATGCTCTTTATGCACCCGCTCGAATTCGTCGTCCGCCGCCTGCGCGGCGTCCGTACTGTGGTACAGCGTGATGATCTCACGGGCCAGCCGCTTTTTCGCCTCGCGCGGGTGCGTTTGAACAGAGTCGGTTAAAGCAGCCACTTCGTCCATCGAGACATTCGTGCACAGCTCGTAGTAGATGGGCATCATCTCATCGGACAGCGACATCAGCTTGCCGAACATCTCGGCGGGCGACTCGGAAATGCCGACATAGTTGCCGAGCGACTTGCTCATCTTCTTGACACCGTCCAGCCCAACCAAAAGTGGCATGAAAAGAACCACCTGCGGCTCCTGCCCCATTTCTTTTTGCAGCATCCGGCCCGCCAGGTTGTTGAACGTCTGGTCCTGCCCGCCCATCTCAATGTCGGCAGTGGATCGCGACGCTGTCATACGCCTGGGCCAGCGGGTACAAAAGCTCATGCAGGCTGATCGGCAGGCCCTCTTCAAACCGGTTCTTGAAGTCTTCGCGCTGCATCACCTGCGCGACGGTCATCTTTGATGCTAATCCAACAAGGTCTGCAAAAGAAAGTTTCCCCAGCCATTCACTATTGAAACGGATAACTGTTTTTTCGCGGTCCAGCACTTTGGCAAGCTGCTCTACATAGGTCCGGCCATTCGCTTC
This sequence comes from Capsulimonadaceae bacterium, assembly GCA_965213825.1. Classification (GTDB taxonomy): domain Bacteria; phylum Armatimonadota; class Armatimonadia; order Armatimonadales; family Capsulimonadaceae; genus JANXMY01. Next base: position 142,477 of record CBDCAE010000002.1, on the reverse strand, counting down.
AATTTCTTCCGAAGACAGCATGGGCCGGGTCGTCGAGCGGCCCGACGGGTCCCCGATGAGGGCCGTGTAATCGCCGATAATGATCACGACTTCATGGCCCAAGTCCTGAAACTGCCGCAGCTTCCGCAGAACGACCGCAAAGCCGAGATGAATGTCCGGCGCGGTTGGGTCAAGCCCCAGCTTCACTTGAAGCGGCTTACCGTCTTTGGCGGACTTTGCGAGCTTTGTTTTCAGCTCCGGCAGCGGCACAATATCGGCGGTTCCGCGCGACAGCAGCGCAATCTGTTCGTCTATGGACAGTGAAGTAAGCGGAGGATTGGATAAAGACATGACGGCAAAGTGTAGCACACGCAAGGCAGCAAAGTCAATTCACGGTCAGTCAAAGGCCCCCACCGTGACCTGAACGTTCGGGCCGACGCCGCTGATATAAAGCGGTCCCGGCCCCAGCAAAAATGCCGCGCCGCCGCGCTGAACCGCGACCGGCGCTCGCGGGCTGCCCAGGTTATCTACCGCGCGGGGGGCGGCCCCGGACAGGCCGGGGATAACGGCAGGGGCTTGGCCGCCGTCAATGTCCCAGGCGGCGAGCTTGTAGCCGCCCGGACCGCGAAACAGATAGGCTTGAATGCCGGAGGTCAGGTGTGTTTGGCCCGACACCTGCCGCACGAGAGTCCATGCCCCAAGCTGCCGTGTCAGCGTTTTGAACGCCTGATACTGCTTGCGCTTGACGCCGGCGTTATCTTCCAGTCCCATCGGGCCGTCTACGCTGTCTTCCGCGCTGAACCAGCAGAGCGCCGACACCCCGGCGGCGTCAGCCAGGATAAAGGCACGCGGCAGATAAGCGGCAACCGTGTCTTCCGTCAGCGGTCCCGATGCTGATTTCCCGCCGGTCTCCCAGCCCCACTCGGTCACCCATAGCTGCGGCGTATGGCCGAGCTTTCGCCGCCCGGCATTCCGCAGGCGGCGCACGGCGGACGTGAATGTCCCGTCCGCGTCTACCGCCGTGAACGGCTTGACCCAGTCCGTGTTTTGATCTACCGCCGCCCGCTCCGGCAGGGCCGCATAGGGGTGGAACGCAAACCCATCCAGCGCGACCGGCAGCCCTTTTTCTAATAGCCAGTAATGGACCACCCACATATCGTCGCAGTCCAGCAGCGTGATTTTCGGGCTAACCGCTTTCACATCGGCAACGGCAGCCTGCACCATTTGGACATACTGGTCCAGCCAGGGCGCGGGCGGCTTGCCGTTCCATGTCCCGCCGAAGGCCGGGGCGAGGGTGTTATGCGGCTCGTTCCAGATTTCCAGCACAAACCGGACCCCGGACGCTTTGAGCAGCTTCGCGACGGCGGCGGCATAGCGCCCGTAAGCGTCGGCGTCGTATTGATGGTGCGGCTGCTGAGCGGTGTCAGGATAGGCTTTCGGGTCCCCGTAGGCCAGCAAAAAGACGACGCCGACCTGATTGGACTTGTAGTATGCCAGCCGCCGGGCAAAGTCGCCGGTAAAAGCGGCCGGGTAGCGGCCCGGCTCCGGCTCGAAGTCCGCCCAGGAGACGCCGTCCCGGACCCAGTGGACGCCTAAATCTTTCAGCTCCGGCAACTCGCGCATCGGCTGCCCCTGCGAGAACTTGACGTTCAGCCCAACGATGTCTCCCAGCGGCCTTGAGGTGGGCGGACGGCTTTGGGAACGCGCGGCAGGAGCACTTGCAGCGGCCAGGGCAAGCAGCAGGACAAAACTTAACCAAATCTTAACCATTGCTTAACATTCTCTTAACGAAGACGCACTATAATAAGCGCATGGCCGAGGTCGAAAGACCTCCCATTGCTCATCCCCTAATCCTCCAAGCCGCCGCGTCACCGCCGCGGCTTCTTTTTGTGCCGGGTATACTGCCTCATGCCCGAAGAACTCCCGCCCGACGCCGCCTACTTAGAAGGCTTCATTTCTGTCCAAGCTGCGCTGCAAGGCGGGCATCGCACCATCCACGCGCTTACCCTGCGAAACGGCAAAGAAGACAGCCAGACCCGGTCTCTGGCACAAACCGCCAAGTCGCGCGGCATTTCCCTCACGCGTGTCTCTGCCGATGAAATCGAGCAGCTTGCGGGCGGCAAGACCCACGGCGGGGTCCTCGCCCAAGTCGGCCCCTACCAGTTTGCGCCAATCGGCAGCCTTGCGTCGGCGCTGCCGGCGGCGGCGCCATTTATCGCAATGATTGACGGCGTGGAAGACCCCTTCAATTTCGGCTCTTCCGTCCGCGCCCTGTACGCCGCCGGTGCCGACGGCCTCGTGCTGCGTCCCCGCAACTGGCTGTCGGCGGCAGGCATTGTCGCGCGGGCGTCGGCAGGCGCGTCCGAGCTAATCCCGACGGCCATCGCTGAAACCGCGTCCGAAGCCGCCGACTTCTTTCGCGCATCGGGCCTGGTTATTGCCTGTGCGACCGACGAACCCGGCAGCGTCTCAATCTACGATGCCGATCTCACCCGGCCGCTGTTCCTGCTCATCGGCGGCGAAAAACGCGGCATCACCCGCTCTTTTTTGGATCAGGCCGACCTTAAACTCCGCATTCCCTATGGCCGTCCCCTGCCCCATTCGCTCGGAACCGCCTCAGCGGCGGCGATCCTCGCCTTTGAGATCATGCGGCAGCGGATATAGACCAGCGACTAGGGCAGAGAGACCTCACCCGGCTCGTACCTCGCCACCCTCTCCTTAACAAGAAGAGGGTCGCCGCTTGCGGCGGGGTGAGGTCTCTTACGCCCGCAGCGCCGTGAGCAGGAACGCATAATCCAGGGCGATCTCGCGCAGGGCGTCGTAGCGGCCCGACGATCCGCCGTGGCCCGCGCCCATGTTGATTTTCAGCAGGAGCGTATTTGTATCGGTCTTCAGCGAGCGCAGCTTGGCCGTGTATTTGGCGGCTTCCCAGTACATGACCTGACTGTCGTTCAGCGACGTTTTGACCAGCATGGCGGGATATTCTTTGGCTTCCAAGTTCGTGTACGGGCAGTAGGTCCGCATATACTCGTAGTCAGCGTCAACGTTCGGGTTGCCCCATTCCAAATACTCGCCGACCGTCAGCGGCAGCGTGTCGTCGAGCATTGTGTTCAGCACATCCACAAACGGCACCTGGGACAAGACGGCATGGAACAAGCCAGGCCGCAGGTTGATCGTTGCGCCCATCAGCAGACCGCCTGCGCTGCCGCCCTGGATGGCGAGATGTTCCGGCGACGTGTACTTTTCAGCGGTCAAGAACTCGGCGCAGGCGATGAAGTCCGTAAATGTGTTCATTTTGAGTTTCAGCTTGCCCGCGTCCCGCCACTCCTCGCCCATCTCGCCCCCGCCCCGGATATGAGCAACGGCAAAGGCCATGCCCCGGTCCAGTAGGCTGAGACGGTTCGACGAGAACCCCGCCGGAATCGAGATGCCATAAGAGCCGTAGCCGTACAGCAGCAGCGGCGCCTGCCCGTTCTTCTCGAAGCCCTTCTTGTAAACCAGCGAAATCGGGACTCGCGTGCCGTCGGACGCGGCCGCGTACAGCCGTTCCACGGCATAATCGCTGGGGTCGTACCCACCCAGCACCGGCGTCTGCTTTAGCAGCGTTCGATTTTGGGTGTCCATGTCATAATCATAGACCGAAGACGGTGTGACGGGCGACTGGTACCGATACCGCAGGATGCGGGTGTTGTATTCCCGGTTCGTGTCCAAAGATACTGTGTAGGCCGGTTCCGGGAATGTGATGAGATGATCCGCGCGGCTTGCCATATCCACGACCCGAAGCTGCTCCAGGCCGTCCTGCCGCTCCGAAACGACCGCATGGGCGGTAAAGAAGTCCATATCCTCGCGCGTGATTGTCGGATCGTGGGCGATAAACTCAGTCCACTCGTTCGGGGCAGTCACGGGGGCAGAGACGATGCGGAAGTTCTTCGCGTCCTTGTCGGTTCGCACAAAAAACTGGTCGGCATGATGGTCGGCGTAGTAGCGGTGCTTGTCTTCGCGCGGGCGGTAGACTATCAGATCGCTGCCTGGCTGATCGCTTGCCAGGTAGCGTACTTCGGTCGTGTCGGAGCTTTCCGAGGTCACGAATAAAAACGCTTTGGAGCGTGAGCGCGACGCTTCCAGATTAAACTGGGCGTCAGTCTCTTCGTAAACCAGTGTATCTTCCATGACGCCCAGCACATGCCGGTAGAGGCGGTAGGGGCGCTTGGCATCGTCTTCGACCGTGTAAAACAGCGTTTTGCCGTCGGCGGCCCAGTCCACCGAGCCAGTTTTTTCGATGCGGTCCGGCAGCAGCTCGCCGGTCCGCAGGTCTTTAACTTGCAGCGTGTACTGCCGGAAGCCGGTGACATCGGTGGAGAACGCCAGCAGACTCCCGTCGTCACTGACTTTGTACGCGCCGAGGCCGAGATACGAATGCCCTTCCGCCAGCGCATTGAGGTCCAGCACCACTTCTTCCGGCGCGTCGAGCGAGCCGTGCTTGCGGCAGGCCGTCAGGTACTGTTTGCCTTCCTCGGTCCGGCTGTAGTAGTAGTAGTCACCGTACTTGTACGGCACGCTCAGGTCGGTTTCCTGAATGCGCCCTTTCATCTCGGTATACAGCGTTTCTTGGAGCGCCTTTGTCGGCGTAAGTACGCTGTCCGTGTAGGCGTTCTCAGCTTCCAGGTACGCAATAACTTCCGGGCTGCTTTTCTCGCGCATCCAGAAATAGTTATCGGTGCGCGTATCGCCGTGCAGGGTGTCAATTTTCGGCTGAGTTTTCGCCGTCGGAGGTGTAGAAGTAGTCATGTCGGCAGTATACCCAAGAACTCGTGGCAGAGAAAGTGCCTACAGCGGCTTGCCGTTCACCGTCGCCATGACCGAGACCGCCTGCTCGCGGGTCAAGCGCCACGCCCCGGAACGCCGCGCCCAGACATCTTGATACTCGCCGTTCAGAACCACCGTGCGCGGCGTGTGCGTCGGCGCGTCGATGATCGTCAGCGTCCCGCGCCGGTGCAGGGTCACGTCGGCCTCCGTTCCGGCTTTTGCCAGCGTCAGCTTTTCAATCGTGGACTGCGTGACGCCCGGCTGTGCGGGCAGGGCGAACGTGTTCAAAAAGTCGGTCCGCTCTTCCGGCAGACCGTGGGCTTTGCCGGTACGGCTGACCGCGACAAAGTCCGGCGCATACACAGCCAGCGTCGCCGCGATGTCCCGCCGTGCGACCGCTCGGTCCCGGCTGTCGTAGTCCACTTGCAGGATTTTCTGCACCGAGACCGCCGTGTCGGCGGCCAGCGCCGGTATTCCCAACGCCAGCAGGGCGGTGAGTGTGAAAAGTGTTTGCATTGTTCGTTTCCTTTCCCAACTTCGGAAGGCTGATGCGCGTAGGATTCGCGATGCAGGCAGAATGTTCCTGCATCCCTGGAAAGAGACCTACCACCTTGCTTCGTTCATCCTTCATTTCGCGGGGTCGTAGGTCTCTTGATAAATATCAAGTTGATAAATATCGAGCAGGGAGAAAGCATCGCTTTCACGAACTTAGCACAAAGGGAACTTTATGGACATCAATGAAGAAACGATTACGCAGTTTAAGGGCGAGTTTGCGCGGGTGCGGGCTGAGTGCGGCAAAGTGATTGTCGGCAACACGGACATTGTAGACGGGGTGCTGATTTGTCTGCTGTCCGGCGGCCATGCGCTGCTGGAAGGGGTGCCGGGGCTTGGAAAAACACTGCTGGTCAGGACACTCTCGCGGGTCTTGGATTTGTCGTTCAACCGGGTGCAGTTCACGCCCGATCTGATGCCTGCCGATATCACCGGCACGAACATCCTGATGGAAGACGACAGCGGGCGCAAGATCTTCCAGTTCCAGCCGGGTCCCATCTTCGCCAACATTGTCCTGGCGGACGAAATCAACCGGGCGACGCCGAAAACCCAGTCAGCGATGCTCGAAGCGATGCAGGAGCATTCGGTGACGGTCTCCGGCAAGATGTATACCTTGCAGGAGCCGTTTTTCGTGCTGGCAACCCAGAACCCGATTGAGATGGAGGGCACTTATCCCCTGCCGGAAGCCCAGTTGGACCGCTTTTTGTTCAAGCTGATCGTGCCGTCGCCGACGCTTGCCGAGTTGTCCACGATTGTGGAGCGGACGACCGGGGCGGTCATGCCGCAGATCAACAAAGTTTTGGACGGGGCGCAAATCATGGCGATGCGGCAAGTCGCCCGCGAAGTCCCGATTGCCTCTCATGTCCGCGACTTCGCCGTCCGGGTGATCCTCGCCACGCATCCGCGCTCCGAAGTGGCGACACCGATGGTCAATCAATTTGTGCGTTTTGGGGCGTCCCCGCGCGGCGCTCAGGCGCTGGTGCTGGCGGCAAAAATCCGGGCGCTTTTAGACGGCCGCTACAACGTAGCGTATGACGACATCAGCGCCGTCGCCCCGGCGGCCCTGCGGCACCGTTTGATCTTAAACTTTGAGGGGGAAGCGGAAGGCATCGGGTCGGACGCGGTCGTGCGCGATGTTCTGACCCGGCTGTCGCAGCAAACGGCGGGGGTGAAAGTAGGGGTGTAGGCAGTTAAGAACCCCTCCCGCTCGCTTAGGCTCGCTCCCTCCCCTATGAGGGAAGGGTCGGAGAAACACAATCGCCCGTGCTTTTTGTCCAAAGGTAGTGGCTTTTGCCGTCTGTATTGCTTTGCTCTTGCCCTTTCCTCATAGGGAAGGGAGCAGATACGAAGTAATGCCGAAGGCATAGGAACGAGCGGGAGGAGTTCTTAACTTACGCCGCCACCGCTGTCTCACGCCCGCGTGGCAGTTCGTAATCATCGTGCCAGAGCATTCGGAGCTTATTGGAGCCGTTCAGAGCAGCAACTTTATAGCACTCGGCGAGTGTCGGGTAATTAAAGACGTTATTGATGAAGTAATCTACCGTACCGCCAAATGTCATCACGGCTTGACCGATGTGGATCAGCTCGGTCGCGCCGGTGCCGATGGCATGAACGCCGAGAATTTGCCGCGTTTCTTCGTGGATCAAAAGCTTCAGCATCCCGACTTCATCACCGAGAAGCTGGCCCCGCGCGATCTCCCGGTACTGGGCAACGCCGGCCTCATAGGGAATGCCGTCGGCGGTGAGCTGCGCCTCAGTCTTGCCGACCATGCTGATTTCGGGGATGGCATAGATGCCGAGCGGGAACAGCTCAGGAATGGATGTAGTCGGCTCGCCATAGATATGGCATGAGGCACGCCGGCCCTGCTCCATCGAAGTCGAAGCGAGCGCGGGAAAGCCGACCACATCGCCGACCGCGTAGATATGCGGGATTTCGGTCTGGTAGTTTTCGTTCACTTTCAGCCGGCCCCGATTATCCGGGACAATGCCGACTCTCTCTAGTCCCAGCGTCTCAGTTGTCCCTTGACGCCCGATGCAGTAAAGCAGCGTGTCCGCCCGCAGGTGCTTCCCGGATTGGAGCGTTGCCTGCACCAGACCATCAGGCTGAACCTGGATGTCGTCCACGCGCTCGCCGAGGCGCAGCGTGACACCCATCGCCCGCATCCGGTACTGCAAGGCTTCGCTGATCTCCGAGTCCACGAAATCAAGCAAAGAAGGACGGGCTTCGGTGAGAATGACGCGGACGCCGAGTGTCGCCATCATGCAGGCATATTCGGTACCGATCACCCCGCCGCCGACAACGATCATGCTTTTCGGCAGGTGCGAAAGCTCCAGCAGGTTGTCGCTGTCCAGCACATGGTCCCGGTCAAACGGGACGCTCGGCGGACGCGCCGGGACTGTTCCCGTAGCGATCACGACATGGCCGAATTCCAGCATCTCGGTGGCGTTCTGCCGGGTAATGGAGAGCGTGTGCGGGTCCTCGAACTTCGCCTCGCCGCAGATAATCTCCACTTCGTTGCGGACCATATGCTCCCGGATGACTTCCATCTCAGTCCGAATGACCTGCTGGCCGCGCGCGATCAAATCTTCAATCGTGATTTCCGGCTTGCCGCGCCCGCCGCCGCCGTCGCCGTAGAACCCGCGCTGCTGGATTCCCGACAGGTGCAGCACGGCCTCGCGCAGCGCTTTGGAGGGGATGGTCCCGGTATGGGTACACGCCCCGCCTAAGATTCGATTGCGCTCAATCAGCGTGACCGATTTGCCGAGCTTGGCGGCCTGAATAGCGGCTTTTTGCCCCGCCGGCCCGCTGCCGATGACGACCAAGTCGACGTGTTTCATGCTTGCTCCTGTGCGTGCTGCGATTGGTTTATCCTGTGCCGTGTCAATTAAACGAAGAGTCATAGTAACTCTATCCTCGGCAAATTACCGGGAAAACCCAAGAGGCAAAAGCCCCAAAGCAAAAGACGCGGGACACAAAAAAGCCTCTTCCAACCTCTCTTGGGCCGCTGAGAGTAAGAAAGAGACGCCCTTGCCTCCGCCCGCCTTGTGCCGACACTGTATCATATCCCATATCAGACCGACTTGTCAAGAAAATCCCATGAGCGAAATCTGTGCAGTGATTGACAAGCGCTCTCGGTTTGAAGTACAATGGCGCAATCATGGAAGAGAACGCGGCGCTTGAGGGAATGCACTGCACGAAATGCGGCGAGTATCGCCTGTTGTCCGTGTTTTGCGTCCGAGAGGGCAAGCTCAAGCAGCCCTGCAAGAAATGCTACTTGGAATATGGTAGGCGTCACTACCGGAACAACAAGCAGTATTATTTGGACAAAGCCAAGCGTTACAACGACGCGCTTTGGGAAAAGACGCGGATGCTGGTCTGGGAGTATCTCCGGCAGCACCCCTGCGTAGACTGCGGGATAGCAGACCCGCGCGTACTTGACTTCGACCATGTGCGCGGGATAAAAAAGCACAACGTCAGCGACTTGAAAAGTATGCATTTCTGCTGGGAAGCGATTCAGACAGAGACCGAGAAGTGCGATGTGCGTTGCTCCAACTGCCATCGCATCAAGAATTACAACCACCTTTCGTGGCGAACATATGACCCGGCCTCGTAGCTCAGCGGATTAGAGTACTTCCCTCCGAAGGAAGTGGTCGTGCGTTCGAATCGCACCGAGGTCACTGAATAACTAGCAGCAACTGCCAACACGAACTATGAAAACCAGCCCACCGCGCCTTGCGGCGGGCTTTCTTTTTGTCTCGGAATTCGAAGGGGATGAGGAATAAATTATGTCTGATGCGTCTGTATTGATTGTCGGCTCGATGGCTTTGGACTCGGTGAAGACGCCGACCGGGGAAGTCAAAGATACGCTGGGCGGGGCGGCGGACTACTCCGGCGTCGCGGCGTCATTCTTTGCCCCCATAGAGCTTGTCGGCGTGGTCGGTGACGATTTCCCCAAAGCCCATCTCGACTTCCTCAAGTCACGCGGCATCAATTTGGATGGCGTGCAGATCGTGCCGGGCGGCAAGACCTTCCGCTGGGCGGGCTACTACGACTTCGACCTCAACATCGCCCACACGCTCGATACCCAGCTTAATGTCTTTGCCGACTTCCAGCCGTCCCTGCCCGACAGCTACAAACAGGCCAAGTATGTCTTTCTCGCGAACATTGACCCCACGCTGCAATTAGAAGTCTTGATGCAGGTGGAAAATCCGACCCTGACGGTTTGCGACACGATGAACTTCTGGATTGAAGGCAAGCGGGATGCGCTGCTGGAAGTCCTCAAGCGCGTGGACATCGCGTTTATGAACGACGCCGAAGCCCGGCAGCTTACCGGCGAACTGTCGGTCATCAAAGCCGCCAAAGCGCTGATGGCGCTCGGACCAAAGACCGTCATCATCAAAAAAGGCGAGCATGGCGCTTTGCTGTTCCAGGGAGATCGTCACTTCGCCGCCCCTTCTTACCCGCTGGAAGAGATCGCCGACCCAACCGGCGCGGGCGACTCGTTTGCCGGCGGCTTCATCGGCTACGTCGCCTCCCAAAACGACACATCATTCGCCACCCTCCGCAAAGCCGTCATCTACGGCTCCGTCATGGCCTCCTACAACGTCGAAGACTTCTCCCTAAACCGCCTCCGCACCCTGACCGATGCCGACATCGCCGCCCGCTACCGCGCCTTTCAAGAAATCGCTTACTTCGAGGCATTGGACGACGCAAAGGCGTGAACCATCATGGTTGAAGAAACAAACAGCGAAATGATCTTGGGGCTGTGGGCTGAACATCAGAGCAGCCCGTTCCCTAAAGGAGTAGGAGGTAAAGATGTCAACGGCATTGACTTCGATATGCTGGATGCAGACGTTGCCGCTTGTGTCCTGGCTTATCTGGACCGGGGGACTTTAGACGTTTGGCGGACAGCAATACTTGGCTTATCGTATCACCGCTGCGAGTTTGTTCTTTCCATTCTGAATGAAGAGGCTTCAGCCTACTACTGGCGTTTAGGACGTATGGCAGAGCTGATCCTGGAAGAAATTGTGAAAGCAGGCGAGCGGAGCGAGGGAGTGAACTCCTCTCGCTGAATAGGGTCGTCCTTTGGACGAAAGAACTGCTGACGATTGTATTTCTTGTCTCTTGTCCGAAGGACAACATTAACAGCGAGAGGAGTTTACTCCCTCGCTCTTTTTTCGTCATGTTGCTGATTGAGGTACAATAAGCGAAAGACGCCCCGGAGGTACGCCATGACACTGATTTTGACGCCAGACATCGAAGCGCGGGTACGCTCAGTCGCCGAACAAAGCGGCCAAGACCCGGAAGACGCACTGATTGCTCTGCTCAATCAAGCGCTTGCAGACGCCGAAGCCGACCTCGCCCCTCTCGTGATGGATGAAGAGGAGAAACAGCAGGTCGTAGCAGCCTTGCAGAGAAGTGAAGAAGACTATGCCGCCGGGCGCTGGATTTCGCTGGAGGACTATGAAGCCCGGATCGCAGAGAAGCGCCTCGAAAAAGCGGTGACGGCATAAAGGGGGCAGACCTTGACTAATGAAGAAATGATGGATAGACAAGCCAATGATCGCTACCAGTCAGATAGAGCATTTGTGAAACTGGTATCAGTTTTGCGCCCACTCATAGAAGCTAAGTTGAAATCTAAATACAGTGATGGGTGGGAAAAGCATGTACACTGTATTGGTAGCGAACAGGCAAACTTAAATGATCCCTTGTCTTTGCTATGGACATTAATCAAAAATTGGCCTCTTTTTTCAAGTAGCTTTCCAAATATCGCAAAAGGTCAGACCACAGGTAGAGATTTGGTATGGGACTTGAAAGAGTTGTGGGGATTGAAAGATTATCGTAATGATTCAACCCATTATAATCCCGATTTTAAGACCTCAGATAAGGATAAAGCCATTGATGATATGATTAAGCTCTTAGAATCCATTGTTCCGTCCACATCGGATATTACGAAGGCGATCTCCCGTATCATTGAAATAAAAAAAGAAAGTCTGCTAAAAGAAATCGAAGTGTTAGACAACCGCATCCTTTCTACAGACCCAAAATTGGTTGAGATTGATGTTGTGGAGTTGGATAAAGTACCAAGATTAGAAGTGAAAGCAAATGCTGATGACGAGCAGCCTTCTACTAGCCAAAAAGCCCAAATTGAAGACCAGCATCCTGATCAGTCAAGCTACATTAATGAGAAGTTAAAGAAGGGAAAAGAAAAACTTGAAGACATGGTTTCTGGCCCAGGTGTGCCACTGCCTATAACACTTCCATCTAAAGACAAATTGCGTGTAGTGATCGAGCCGCCTAACGAAAAGTCGAAAAAGTTCATGTTGCAGATGTATGACACGGACGGCGTTTACATTGGCAGCTACGAAACTTCTAGCTCTGAAGAGCAAGCACTAAAGAAAGAACCGGAAATCTATCGTGCACAAGCCGAACTGCTGTCGGCATTTCAGAAGAACGGCAAGCAGCCCATTGTCGCAGAATGGAACGACGAAAATAAGGAAAAGCGCATCAAGGCAAAACGTGGTAGTACTGGGATAGTTTTAGGCACGATACCAGAGCGCCATTGGTGGACCAAAAACAAGCCCTGAAAATCATGCAAAATCCCTGGCTTGACCTGCCAACTACACCGCCGTATGTTCTACCATGTGATAAGCCTATTCTTGACCGATATATGCCGCGCTTAGTTGGCGATGTAGCTGTCAGGCTGGATACACTGGCTTATCCTTATCTCGGCAATCCGGCGACTGCCGATGTTCTTCTGCTGGCTCTTAACGGCGGCTTTAAGCCGGAAGTCTTGGATTATCTGCGAACTGACCCTGTCTACATTGACCAGCGGCGCAAGGGTCTGACCTTTGAGAGCGATTATCCCTTCTTCTATCTTGATCCCCGATTCACTTACACCAAAGGGCATCAGTGGTGGCGCAGGCGTCTCAGCTATTTTGTAGAACGTCAAGGTCTCAAAGCAGTTGCCGATAAATTCGCGTGTGTCCAACTGTTCCCTTATTGCTCGGCAAAGTATGCACCCCTGCCACAATCTGTGCCATCACAAGCATACTCGTTTGATTTGGTTCGCCAAGCCATTCAAAACAAGAAAGAAATCGTGATTATGAGAAGCCGAGCAATGTGGCTAGCGGCGGTTCCTGAGCTAAAGGATTATCCATATATCGAGTTGAACTTTCCGCGCACTACTTTTATTGCCAGAAACCACATGGCCGAAGAAGAGTTCAAGCGTCTTGAGCAGGCCGTTCAGGCGCACTAATTCTATGACTAATTGGAGACAGAATCCATGGCACTGATTTTGCCTTCTGACATGGAAGCGCGGGTGTGCTTCGTTGCCGAGATGCGTGGGCAAGCTCCAGAAGAAACATTAATGGTTTTGCTTAATCGAGCGCTTACTGACGCGAAGGCGGAAGGAGAACTCGTGGCGGAACTGCGGGCAAGCGTGGAAGACCATGCCGCCGGACGAAGCATGACAATAGACGAGTACCGCACAGCAAAGCTTGCTCGGCGGCAAGCATGAGACCTGTCTTCAGTGAAGGATTTAATTATGATCGACCCGCAGATGTATCGTGAGATGGGGCTGAACGACTCAGAGTATGCGCTGATTTTAGAGGCGCTGGGGCGGGAGCCGAGCATGACCGAGCTTGGCATGTACGCGGTCATGTGGTCGGAGCATTGCGGTTACAAGTATTCCAAGCCCGTCCTGCGGCTGTTCAAGAAGTACAAAGAAGCGATGGATTCGGGCGAAGTCGAGAACGCCGGGGTCATTGACATCGGCGGCAATATCGGGGTCGTGATGAAGATGGAGTCGCATAATCATCCGTCGGCGGTCGAGCCGTTTCAGGGCGCGGCGACCGGCGTGGGCGGCATCCTGCGGGACATCTTTACGATGGGGGCACGGCCGATTGCCATTCTGAACTCTCTGCGGTTTGGGCCGATTGAAGGCGAAGAGAACGCCCACACGCGCTACTTGTTCGAGCGTGTGGTCGGCGGCATCAGCCACTACGGGAACTGCGTCGGAGTACCCACCGTCGGCGGCGAGATTTATTTCCACCCGTCGTATACCGGCAATCCGCTGGTCAACGCAATGGCGGTGGGCGTGGTGCCATTGGACCAGATCGCGTCGGCGGAGTCCAAAGGTATTGGGAACCCGGTGCTGTATGTTGGGTCGGCGACGGGCAAAGACGGCATTCACGGAGCGACTTTCGCCTCGGTGGAGTTGGGGCCGGACTCGGAAAGCAAGCGGCCTAATGTCCAGATGGGCGACCCGTTCGCCGAAAAGCTGCTGATTGAGGCGACTTTGGAAGCCTTAGCGACGGGCTACGTTGTCGGCATTCAGGATATGGGCGCGGCGGGGCTGACCTGCTCCACCTGCGAGATGTCCGCCAAAGGCAGCGTCGGCATGGACGTGGACGTGCGGGCGGTGCCGCAGCGCGAAGCGGGCATGACCCCGTATGAGATCATGCTGTCCGAATCGCAGGAGCGGATGCTGGCGGTGATTGCCAAAGGCCACGAAGACAAGGTTGCAGCAGTGTTCCATAAGTGGGGCCTGAATGCAGTCGTCATCGGCACGGTCACGGATACCGGACGGGTGGTCCTGACAGACAACGGCGTGGTTGTCGCCGATGTCCCGGCGAAGTCACTGACCGACGACTGCCCGACGTACTCCCTGGCGGCATCTGAGCCAGCGTACATCAAAGAAGTGCAGTCCGCCGACTTGTCCCATCTACCCGAACCTGACGACTACAACGCAGTGCTGCTCAAACTTTTGGCGTCGCCGTCCATCGCGTCGAAGCGGTGGGTCTATGACCAGTATGACTCGATGGTACAAACCCAGACCACTGTCCTGCCCGGCGCTGCCGACGCCGCTGTCCTGCGCCTGCGCGACTCCGGGGGCAAAGCCCTGGCGCTGACGACCGACTGCAACCCGCGCTACTGCTACTTAGACCCTTACTTGGGGGCACAAATCGCCGTTGCCGAAGCCGCCCGCAATCTAAGCTGCATCGGCGCGACCCCACTGGCCGTCACCGACTGCTTAAACTTCTCGTCCCCCGAAAAGCCCGAAGGCTTTTGGCAGTTCGAGCGGGCCGTCGCGGGTCTCGCCGACGCCTGCGAAGCGTTCGGCACTCCAGTCATCTCCGGCAACGTGTCATTCTACAACGAAACTCCGGAAGGCGCGATCTACCCCACCCCGACGGTCGGCATGGTGGGCCTGCTGCCCGATGCCGGCAAGCGCGTGACAATGGGCTTCAAGAACGAGGGAGATTTGGTCTACTTGGTGGGCGATGGCAAGCCGACCCTCGGCGGCAGCGAGTATCTATCGCTCATTCACGGTCAGGAAGTTGGTACGCCGCCCACGCTCGACATGGATGCCGAAAAGAAGCTGCAAGCATTTCTGCGCGATGCGATTGATCAGGGCCTGCTGCAATCTGCCCACGATGTTTCCGACGGCGGCCTAGCCGTCGCGCTAGCCGAGTGCTGTATTGCAGGCAACATTGGCGCGACGATTGACTGGCCGGACTATCAGGCGAAGAACATTTTCGGCGAGATGACGGCTTCGGTTATCGTTAGCGTCTCGCCGATCCATGCAGAGCAGTTTGAAGAGATTATCAAGCAGCGCCCTTTTGGATTTGTTCGCGGAGGCGTACTTGACTTTCACATCAACGACAGCGGCCCCAATCTTCATATCAATGTAACCGACTTGCGGGCGGCGTATGAAGGGGCAATCCCGGCGGCGATGGGGTGAGTAGAGCGTGGAGATGAAGTTCTACGCTGTGGGGCGAAGTGCCGAGTAGCCGCCTGCGCGGGTACGAGATGGAACAACGCGGGTATTTTACTCTTTGCCCGCGGAGGCAATCAATGGGCGTCTGCGCCCCGCAGTGCAGGATTTCAATCCCACACTGTTCATTTTGGGTTCTTTAGCCTTATAATGGACTGAAACGCAGGCCAGATCGCTGTTTTTATATTGCTTCTGTATCTTTGACTACTTTTCGTCGGTATTATTGCCTGCTTTCATAAAATAAACTTTCGCGAGACGGTATGTTTGCCTGCTTTTGGCATGAAATGTGCAGAGTGCTATGAAGTCTGAGACGCACGTCCGGCCTCATTCGCAGCCCACACAATTCAATCAGTCAAAAGGAAGCAGGGAGGCTAATCATGCCGCATTTACAAAGTCGGGACGCCGCGCTTTTTGTGTATCTGGCTTGGGACACGCGGGGCGGACTGCCCGTGCTTGCTTCGGAAGAACTGCGGCAGGCGGCGTACCTCGCGATTACGGCCCGGATCCGCAGCCGGTTCTGCCACATCCTTGCCATCGGCGGGACCGCCGGACGCATCCAGCTTGTCGCTCAAATCCCTCCTTCCCTATCTGTTTCCGATGTCGCCCGCATGGCCCAGGAGGCCGGCGGCAATGCCATTGCCCATCAAGCAGAAACGTTCCAGGGTCACCCGATCTCCCGTGACCACCTCTGGGAACATGGCTTTCTCACCCACACCCTCCGCAAGACCGATGCTGCAGACGCCGAAATCTATTTGAGGCAGCAGATTGTCTCCAAAAACGGCCAGCTTGCACTGAGCTTTATTTAGAAAGCTGCGGCAGGCATTGCACGGCGCAATCAGGTATACTAGCGCCAATATGTTCGACGAAGAAATATTGGCAAGTACCGCATTTGGGGAGGCAGACGACGACGCGCCGCGCGAGGAGTGCGGGGTCTTCGGCATTTTTGCGCCCGGCGAGCATGTCGCCAAGCTGACTTTCTATGGCCTGTTTGCCCTGCAGCACCGAGGCCAGGAGTCGGCGGGGATCATGGTGTCCGATGGCACCCAGATCAAATGGTACAAAGAAATGGGTCTCGTCACCCAGATCTTCGACGAGCAGACGCTGTCCCAGCTTCAGGGGCATATCGCCATTGGCCACACCCGCTACTCCACCACCGGCTCCAGTGTTCTTCGCAACGCCCAGCCTCTCCACTGCGCGTGGGGCGACGGCACGGTCGCGGTCGCACACAACGGCAATCTCATTAACACGGAAGAACTTAGGGCTGAAATGGAAGCGGCAGGCGTGCCGTTCGGCACGACCAACGACAGTGAAGTGATCGCCCGCATGATCGCGACCCAGCAGGACAAAACGCTGGAAGACGCGGTTGCCCACACGATGACCCGCCTGCGCGGGGCCTACTCGGTGGCGATTTTGACCGAGGATGCCCTCATCGGCATCCGGGACCCTTTCGGCGTCCGCCCCCTTTGTTTAGGACTTTTGGACAACAAGCATTACGTGCTGGCGTCCGAGACGTGCGCTTTGGAGACCATCGGAGCGGTCTATGTGCGCGAAGTCGAGCCGGGCGAGATGGTGGTGATTGACAAAAACGGCCTGCGCGAGCGCCAGGCCGTTCCCTTAGAGCGTCACGCCATGTGCTTGTTTGAGTTCATTTACTTCGCCCGCCCGGACAGCGCCATGTATGGGCGCGGCCTCCACGACTGCCGCCGCCGGATGGGCCAAGAACTGGCGCGGGAACATCCCGCCGATGGCTGCCATTTGGTCATGCCGATCCCGGACGCCGCCACACCCGCCGCCATCGGCTACGCCGAAGCATCCGGCATCCCCTACGGCGAAGGCGTCGTCAAGAACCGCTACATCCAGCGCACCTTTATCCAGCCTGACCAGAGAATGCGCGAGGCGGGCGTCCGCATGAAGCTGATGCCGATCAAAGAAGCGCTGGCCGGCAAGCGCGTGGTCATGGTAGACGACAGCATTGTGCGCGGCACGACCACTGGTCAGGTCGTCAAGCGCTTGTTTGACGCCGGAGCTGCCGAAGTCCATGTCCGCATCACCGCCCCCCCGGTCCAGTATCCCTGCTTTTATGGTATTGACATGGCAAATCAGGAAGATCTAGTTGCCGCCAAGCATTCCATTGAAGAGATCAGGCGGATGATCGGTGCAACTTCTCTCGGCTACCTGAGCCTGAACGGTGTCGCCAAAGCCATCGGCATCAAGAAAGACAAGTTCTGCCGCGCCTGCTTCGACGGCATCTACCCTATCGAAATCCCCGCCCACGTCCGCGTCTCCAAATTCGCTTTGGAGATGCCCGTCAACGCTAAATAGGAGCAGCTCTCATGGCCTATAGCGAGTTCACTTTGCGGCTTTTGTCCGAGCGGTTCGGCATCACGGTCTCGGACGCCGACGATTTGTTTGCCGATGTTCCTCCACTGCCCGTCTCCGATTTCTTCCACACCCTCCTGAAGCGTCACCTGCCGATTGCACGTGGGCAAGGAACCGAAAAAGCGCGGTCAGAAATGATCGTTGCACCGCTTTTAGTCGAGCTGCGGGAACAGGCCGGACACCAGCTCGCCGTCTTTTCCGGCGTGGAGATGAGCGCCGATCCTGCCCTCGGCTTGTACGGCTTGTGCGATTTTCTGGTTTCCCGCTCTTCGACATTGCTTGCTGTTACCTCTCCGATTTTGGCCGTCGTGGAAGCGAAGCGCGAAGACCTCACTGCCGGGGTCGCCCAATGCATCGCTGAGATGTACGCTGCCGCGCTGATAAATGCCCGCGACGGCAAGCCGCGTGACGTGCTGTACGGCGCAGTGACGAGCGGCACGAACTGGCGCTTTCTGCGCCTGCGCGGTCTTCATGCCGAGGCGGATTTATCGGAATACTTTATTGAAGATGTTGACAAGATTTTGGGTATCCTGCGCTACATGACTTTGTGAATCGTGTAGTTGTATGGCAGTTTGATGGGTTTCACTGGTATAATGAAGCGCCATGACACTTTCGCATTCACTGCTGCTTCTGCTGCTGGCGTACCTGTTCGGCTCCCTGCCTATCGGCCTTCTCGTGGGCCGGATGGTCAAGAACATTGATGTCCGGGACTACGGCAGCGGCAATATCGGGGCGTCGAATGTCTGGCGCACGATGGGGCCGCTCTGGGGGACCGCCGTCTTCTTGTTTGACTTCTGCAAGGGCTACTTCCCGACCGTGCTGACGACACGCCTGCATGAGCATACTCCGGGTGTCTCTCCCTGGCTGCCGGTGGCGGTCGGCCTTGCGGCGATTATGGGCCACAACTTCAGCCCGTTCCTGCGCTTCAAGGGCGGCAAAGGGGTCGCGACTTCACTGGGCGTCGTCTTCGGCCTGTCCCCGGTCGCGGCGGCGGTCGGGTTTGCCGTCTGGGGCGTCTGCCTCCTTACCACCCGCTATATCTCCGTGTCATCCATGATTGCTGCCGTGGTCACGTCCGGCGTACTGATTGCACTGTTCCCCGACCTGCCGCACATGGCATTTGCCGCGCTGGTCGCGCTGTTTGTCGTGGTCAAGCACCGCCCGAATATCGCCCGGCTGCGGGCTGGGACGGAGCCGAAGGTGCGGGGCATGAGGCCGAGTACGGGAGCGAGTTCCTGATGCCTTCGATTGTCCTCGCGTCTACGTCCCCGCGCCGCCGGGAGCTGCTGGGCCTGCTCGGCCTGCCATTTGAGGTCATCGGCAGCGGCTATGACGAGGCGCAGGTTGACCCGTCGGCGCTCACCCCGCCGGAGTATGTGACCGCACTCGCGCGGGGTAAAGCAGCGGAGGTCGCAGGCCGGCTGGACGCCGATGTGCTGGTCATCGGGGCGGATACAACGGTGGTTCTGGACGGCGCGTATCTGAACAAGCCGACAGACGCCGCCGATGCCCGCCGGATGCTGCGGCAGCTCAGTGGCCGCACCCACGAAGTCTATACCGGCTTATGCCTTATGCACGGCACGGCCCTGCGGACAGGCTTTGCCACGACTGAAGTCACATTCGACACGCTCACGGATAGCATCATAAACGCTTACGTCGCCACCGGCGAGCCGCTCGACAAAGCCGGCGCTTATGGCATTCAAGGCAAAGCGCTTTCGTTCATCCCAAGCATTCGCGGCGACTACTTCAATGTCGTCGGCCTGCCGCTGTTTCTGCTCGGTCGAATGCTGACCGAGTTCGGCATCTCGCTTTGGTAATCGCTTTTGTCCGTCAGGTATAATACTGAGATGAACAAGGTGGCAGATCCGGCACTTGAGCAGCGAATAGCAGAGTTAATGCACGCAAAGCCGACCGGCTTCCGGCCTGCGTCGGGCGGCTACACAGCGGCGAAGCGCGGCGTTGTTGCTTTTGAAGACGGCAAGTCTGCTTTTCTCAAGGCCGCCGTCTCGGAACAGACTGCTGAGTGGCTGCGGGCCGAGTATGCCGTTTACCGCTACATGAATGCCGAAACGGACGCCGATTTCCTGCCCGTCGTGCTGGCATGGGACGATGACGGAACGCGGCCTTTTCTCCTGATGGAAGACCTGAGCGCCGCGCATTGGCCGCCTCCCTGGGAACCGGCACACGCCGCACGGATCGCCGAAACCTTGTCCCGGCTGCGCCGCGTGCCGCCGATGCCGGGCATGACCTCGCTGGAAAGCTACCGGGACGATTTTTGCGGCTGGCAGAAAATCGCCGCTGACCCTGCCCTGTTTCTGTCGCTTGGCCTCTGCACCGCCGACTGGCTTGAAGCCGCGCTGCCGAGTCTTCAAGACGCTGAACGCGCGGTTCGGCTTGAGGGGAAAGACTTCCTCCACATGGATGTTCGGAGCGACAACCTTTGCTTCACCCTCGACCGGACGATTTTAGTAGACTGGAACTGGGCCTGTAGCGGCAATGGTTTGATTGATCTCGCTGCCTGGCTGCCGAGCCTTCAGGCCGAAGGCGGCCCCGCCCCGGAGACATTTCTGCCGGGTGCCCCGGAGCTGGCGGCGGCGCTCAGCGGATTTTGGGCCGCGCGTGCCGGCCTGCCGGACCGTGACCCCCGAATGCGGCAGTTAAACTTGTTCCAGCTCCGTACGGCCCTTCCCTGGGCCGCGCGGGCGGTTGGACTGGATTTTTTTGGCCTCTTGACTTGATTGGCCTCTTAGACTAGAAGGAACAAACACTTGACAGAAATCGTGACACCGCGCGTAAAAGTCGCCGTCATCGGCTGCGGCATCGGCATTGAGCATTTGGAATGCTACGACACTTTGAAGCCGTCGGTAGAAGTTGTCGCAATCTGCGACCTCGTCGCGGAACGCGCCCAAAAGCAGGCGGACAGGTTTGGAGTCAAGACGATCTATACCGACTACAAGCATTTGCTGGCGGACCCGGACGTTGACGCGGTCTCGGTCTGCGTGCCGAATGACCTCCACGCGCAGCTTTCGGTAGACGCGCTGGCTGCCGGTAAGCATGTCCTCTGCGAGAAGCCGATGACCGACACGCTGGCACATGCCCAAGAGATTGTCGCAGCGGCAGCGAAGAGTCCGAAGAAGTTTATGATGGCGATGAACAACCGCTTTTCCGGGGAGACCCAACTGTTGAAAGCCTTGATTGACGAGGGGCGGCTCGGCGAAATCTACTTCGCCAAGACCGGCTGGACCCGCCGCAACGGCATTCCCGGCCTCGGCGGCTGGTTCACCACCAAAGAGCGCTCCGGCGGCGGGCCTCTGCTTGACATTGGGGTCCATGCTCTCGACCGGACCGTGTATTTGATGGGGAATCCCGCGCCGGTCTCGGCATCGGGCTGCACCTACGCGAAGTTCGGCCCGCGCGGCAAAGGCGGCTCGACTTACGGTGCCCAGATAGACCCGGACGCTCCTATCGCGTTTGATGTCGAAGATCTCGCGGCAGGGTTCATCAAGTTCGACAACGGCGCGACACTTTTTCTCGAAGCGTCCTGGGCCTCGTACACGCAATCCGACAACTTCTACACGTCGGTGCTGGGAACGGAAGGCGGCGCGGACATTCCCGACTTCGGCAAGCTGAAAGTTTATACGGACATGGGCGGCTCCCCGGCAGACATCTCGCCGAGGGTGCCGAACGTTTCCGGGCGTCAGGGCGAGATCAACCACTTCACCGACTGCATCATTCACGACAAGACGCCGATCTCGACCGCCGCGCAAGGTCTGCACATGCTGCAAATCTTGGACGCGCTGTATCAATCGGCGGAAACCGGCCGGGAAGTGGTGATCAAACGCTGATGCTTATCAAGCCAAACAGCAAACTGGTGATGATCGGCGACTCGATCACCGACGCTGGGCGGGCGCAGCCGGTCGGCGAAGGATTATTTGACGCCCTGGGCCGGGGCTATGTCAGCCTCGTAGATGCCCTGCTCGGCACGGTCTATCCTGAGCTTGGCGTCCGGGTCGTCAACATGGGAACCAGCGGCCACACCGTCCGCGATTTGGACCGCCGCTGGCAGACGGATGTTATAGACTTGCGCCCCGATTGGCTTTCGGTCATGATCGGCACGAATGATGTCTGGCGGCAGTTCGACTCGCCGCGCCAGCCGGAAACCCATGTCCTGCCGGACGAGTACGCGCAGACACTGGACGCATTGGTGACCTGTACCCTGCCGTCCGTCTCGAACATCGTTTTGATGACGCCGTTTTATTTGGAACCGAACCGCGCCGACCCGATGCGCCGCCGGGTAGACGAATACGGCGGGCTGATGAAAGAAATCGCGGCAAAGCACGGCACGCTGTTTGTGGATACGCAGGCCGCGTTCGACCGAGTGCTGACCGCCTACTACCCGGCGACGCTTGCCTGGGACCGGGTGCATCCTAATCAAACCGGCCACATGATTATCGCCCGCGCATTCTTGGAAGCCGTCGAGTTCCAGTGGTAGATGCAGCAGAAGCAAAGCCCACGCCGCCCCCACCCTGCCGCCTCTATGTGATATTGGCGCGTGACGCACCCGTCGGCGTCATCTTCCGGCGTGGCCCCAGCAAGCGGGTTCAGATTATCCACTGGGACACGGACACCGACACGTTCACACCGGGCCAGTGGTTTCACGGGCGCATTTATGAGAGGCGCAGCGATTTGTCGCCCAATGGCGAATTGCTGATTTACGCCGCGAAGAAAGAGAAGCCCTACATACACGGCGACAAGGACTACATGCCATCCTGGACGGCCATCAGCAGGCCGCCCTATTTGACGGCACTGGCGCTTTGGCCTTGCTTTTCTTCCGTCGGCGGGGGTTTGTTTTTCAGCGATACGAAGGTCTGGCTCAACCATTACGGGTTTCCACAACCGCATTCCAGCCATCTGCCGCAAGGGATTTATGCCTACAACAGTCCCGAAGATGTCTTAGAAGAAGTTATGCTCCATCGCCGACTGGAACGCGACGGCTGGCAGCGTGTGCAGGAACGGAGCGATGCCTCCATGCCAGGCATTCACGAGAAGCCGCATTCTTCCCAAAGCGCCACGCTGGTGATGACTTCAACCCTCAGTGGCTATCAGCCTCAGTATAGATACAGCGTCCGGCAGAGTGACGGCAAGATACTATACTTGGATGATGCAGAATGGACAGATTGGGACAAGCGAGGGCGGCTTGTTTTCGCCCAAAACGGCAGTATTTTCGCGCAGAACGCAGGTTCTATCGGGCAGGAGCCGTCGCAGGAGTTAGTCAATCTGAATGGGAACCAGCCGGAGCCGGTAGTTGCGCCGGATTGGGCGAAGGTGTGGTAGGAGTTCCCCCCAGCCCCCAATAATGGGGGAGCATGATTCAGGACAGGAACCCGCAGGGGCGCTGCTTACTGCGCCCTCTGGTCTGGCTCCCCCATTATTGGGGGCTGGGGGGAACTCTTACCAAGCACTCAGCAGATGCTGGGTGACGCGGTAGGACAGGGCGAGGATGGTCAGGACCGGGTTGAAGCCGCCGTTGGTGACGTGCAGGGAGCTGTCGGCGACAAGCAGATTGTCGTGGCCGTGAACGCGGCCAAAGGGATCGGTGACGGAGAGGTGCGGGTCATGGCCCATCCGGCAGGTTCCCGCCTGATGCTGGCCCGCACTGAGTTCCAGTTTGGCAAGGCCGGTTCCATAGAGAATATCCTGCGCCCCTGACGCTTCTATCCAGTCCCGGCACCGGGCATTCAAAAACTGATGAATACGCAGTGTCTCCGGGTGGGTCGTGCCGGACAGACGGGCGGCGGGAGTGCCCCAGCGGTCGCGGATGTCCGGGTCGAGCGTGACGCGGGCATCCGGGCTAGGGATTTCCTGCACGGGGCCGCAGACCCGCAGCATCCGCGTGTAATGACGGCGCATCCACTGCTTGTGCGCTAGGCCCCAGCGCGGCGCGTTCGGCACAAACCGCTTGGCGAATTGGACCGGCTGCTCGATGAAGTCGTCAGCCAGCATTCCGCCCCCGATAATCCCCGCGTTTCCGTGGTTAAATTTGATCGTGGCGGTCGTCGCGCCCGGCCCAATGCCGTCCCAGATGGGTTCCGGCATCCAGCCGAGAGCGCTGGCGTAAGAATGGCCCTGTAAGTGGCGACCGACTTGGTCAGAGGCGTTGCCAAGCCCATTAGAATGCGCCGCTGAGCGCGAGTTCAGCAGCAGGCGGGCGGTTTCAACCGCGCCTGCGGAGACAACAACGACTTCACTGAGGGCCGAAACGCGCTCCCCTGCGGCGTTCCAGTAAGTGACGCCAACCACGCGGCCTGCGCCGTCGGTGTCAACGCATTCAGCCATTGCCGACGTTTCAACTTTGCAGCGGCCCGTCGCGAGGGCGCGGAGGATCAGCGTGTTCTGCGTGCCGGTCTTGGCATCAGTCGGGCAGGCAAACCCAACGCACTGCTGGCAGTGAACACAGGCTTCACGGCCATTGTACGGCACGCTGTTGATGAGAAGCGGCACACGCTGCGTGTCCCAGCCGAGACGCGCCGCGCCCGCCTCCAGCGCCCGCCCCTGCGCGTTCAGCGGCAGCGGCGGCATCGGGTAGGCTTTGTGCCGGGGCCGGTTGAGGCCCGCCTCGGCTTCGTCGCCGCTGACGCCCATTTCCCACTCAGCCTGTTCGTAAAACGGCGCTAAGTCGTCATAAGTCAGCGGCCAATCCGCCAGGCTGCTGCCGCCGGGAACGCCGTAGCGAGACGCCATTTGAAAGTCATCGGGCAGGTAGCGCCATGCCTGCGCCCCGTACACCCGTGTCCCGCTGCCGACACACGCCGCGTTGTTCTGATAGCCGCTGTCGGTCGGTCCGGCCACTCGGATGCTGCCTTCCGGGCTGACGACGACGCGCGGATTGCCGGCAAGGTCCGGCCCGGCGTTGACCCCGTACCAGGACAAGCGCTGGTTCCGCAAGTGGTCCCGTCCGACTTCGGCAAACGACAGCCACCGGCCCCGTTCCAGCAGCAGAACGGTTTTTCCCGCTTCCGCCAGCAGTCCGGCGGCGACCCCGCCGCCCGCGCCTGCGCCGACCACAATGGCGTCATATTTATTTGTCATGCCGTGACTTTGTATCCAATCATGTCCCAGGCAACGCCATTCTTGTTGCCGCCGTTGCCAGGGTCGGCGTAGTAGCTTTCCAGCGTCTGCTCCACCAGCCGCCGAAAAAACGCCGCCGTGTTTTCGGCGGTCTCAAACCGTTGCAGCAGGGCATCCTGCGCGTCGGTATCCCGTACAGCAAACGCCACGCCGGCGTCCTGAAGCGACGCGGCTTCCAGCGCGTCCAGCCCAAATTCGT
Organism: Capsulimonadaceae bacterium; assembly: GCA_965213825.1. Taxonomy (GTDB): domain Bacteria; phylum Armatimonadota; class Armatimonadia; order Armatimonadales; family Capsulimonadaceae; genus JANXMY01. The sequence goes on along the minus strand of CBDCAE010000002.1, from coordinate 117,656 downwards.
ACAGGGGCAGGAAGCGCGGCTCACGCGCGAACAGCCGCCGGAAGAACTCGCCCGCCCCAGCGTCCCACGCATTCGGAGAGTCATCGGCGGGGACAATGCAGTTGACGGCAGCTTGCAGGGTTTGTGTTTGGGTTTCTGTGAGCATGGTACTCCCTGGTCTGAAGACCAGGTCTTCTAAAGTGCGACTGTCTGCCTTCGCAGACATAAGACCCAGTACGGCAAGCTGTTGCTTTCCTATGTCTGCGAAGGCAGACAATCACTTTGCAGAAGACCCGGATTTCAAGCCGGGTTATCCATACACCCTTTTGCTTAACGCCAAACAATCCCCGCCAAACCTGCCAAGCCGACAATCCCGAAGAGCGGCACACGCTTGGTCAAGGCCAGCGCAATTGCCCCAGCCGCTAAAATGCCGGTGCGGGGGCTGAAGCCCGCGCTGCGGAGAATGCCCAGCAGCGCCACACCGAACACGCCCGCGACCGCAAGGCTCAGGCCCGACACGAAGCCGTTGGCGGCAGGATGGTGTTCGACCCGCCGGTAACCGCGCTCAATCACGAGGATTAACAGCGGCGGCAGGAGGATCGCTACCAGCGCCAGCAGGCTTCCGGGCAGGCCACCGGATAAATAACCGAGACTGACGACCCAGAGGCCGTTCGGGCCGGGCGAGAGCTGCCCGATGGTGAGCGCTTCGGCGAACTGCCGCTCCGACGCCCAGCGTCGGGCCAGCAGATCGGCATGGAGGCTCGGCAGGCTGCCAAAACCGCCGGTGGAAAACAGCGACGCTTTCAGGTACAGCCAAAAGAACAGCAGCCAGTAGGACGCAGCGTGTGTCAAGGGCGCCGCCGGCTCCCGGCAATCGCACCGACAAGCCCCCCGGTCAGCAAAATCGCCAGCACCGGAACCACGCCGAGCCAGGCGGCCAGCAGACTGCCGACAAAGATAAAGAAGCGGGCCGGACGAATGAGCAGCGGACGCGCGATCTGCCAGGCGGTCAGCAGACCAAGTCCCGCAACCGCCGGAACAATCCCCCGCAGGGCTGACTGCACCAGCGCAAAATGCTGAATCTGGGCGTAAATCGCTGTCAGCAGCACGGTCAGAACCACGCTCGGCAGCAGCAGACCCGCGAGGGCCAGCCCGATCCCTCGCGCTCCCGCAGCGCGGCGGCCCAGCAGGATCGTCAGCGCCAGTAGATTAATTCCCGGCGCAAGCTGAACCAAGCCCCAAAAGCGCCCAAACTCCTCGCTGGAAACCCACTGCTGCTCGTCCACCGCCGCACGGCGAATGAGCGCCAGCGTCGCCGTCCCGCCGCCGAACGATTGTACACTGAGCTTCAGCCAGGCCCAGAAGAAGCGCCGTGAGGACATCATTAGGCCGGCACGACCTCGGCAGTACAGAACGCGCACCGGGTTGCTTTCAGCGGGATGCTGCTGAGGCACTGTGGGCATTCCCGCGTCACTGCCGCCGCCGCCGGCTCAGTTTTACGGCGTGTCATCAGGAAATTGACAGGCTTGACGATAAAAAAGAACACAACGATGGCGAGGATTGCGAACGAGACAACGACGTTCAGGAAGTCGCCGAAGCCAAACTTGGCACCGTTGATTGTGGTATTCAGGTTGCTGAGATCTACTTTTCCGAACATCCCAATAAATGGAGTGATAATATCTTTTGTCAAAGCTGTCACAATGCCGCCGAACGCGCCGCCGATCATCACGCCGACAGCCAAATCTACGACATTGCCGCGTAACACAAATTCTTTGAACTCCGTGATTAAGCTCATTGTTCCGTATCCTCTATTCTGGCGGCTTTAACAAGAACGCCTGCCCAAATTGTAACACAGAAACACATAAAAAACAGGCCCAGCAGCAATGCCGGACCTGTTTTTGCTGATGTAGTTCCCAGGATTTCGATCCTAGGTATCAGCGCTCTGCAACATCAGTTGCCGATAAATTTACTTGGTGGCATCGTGGATGGCTTCTTTAGCCTTGCCGAATAATTCCTGCGCCTTACCTTCGACCTGCTTGGCTTTGCCTTCGACATCATCGTTCGTGTTGCCCGTGACGTCTCCGGCAGCATCCTGCACTTTACCTTCGGTCTGCTTCAGCTTGCCTTCGATTACATCTTCGTTTGCCATGTTTATTTGTCCTTTCGGGTGTATCCTAAGACGGTTTTACCCCGATGAGAGCCAGCCGGAAACATCGTCGTGGTCCGGCGCAACAGCGTCTTGTTCCATTACAACGGTGGTTCCGGTCGGGCCGGTCAAGAGCCACAGGCAGCCGGCAGTCTGCAACATCATCTTCATGCCATGCCCCAGTGTTGACTTTGTGCTGTAGCCACGCTTCAGTGTTGCCTGCGGCAAATTCTCGACAGCGATGCCCTCACCCTGGTCTTCGACCCGCACCTGGACAAACTGCTTTTCTTTGTCCCAAAAGACCTGGCCGGTCCCTGACCCAGCGTGAACAATTGCGTTCATGCCCGCTTCGCCGACGGCAAGCGCGAGATCGTATCCGCGCTCGTCAGGCAGGCCAACCGCCGCCGCCGCCGCCAGCGCGTCGCGCCGGAGCTGGCGCAGTCCCTCGGTCGCCGTCAGCGCCACCGGCTCCGCAGAGAAGGGCAGCGGGCGCGGCAGATCGGCGGGCGTGTCGCAAAGCTGCAAGCGGCCGTCGGTGACGCTCGCCAGAACGTCTCGCAGGAACACTCGCTGGCGCAGGACATTGGCTTCGGCATCCGCCAGCAGACGCGCGTTTTCCGCTTCTACTTTCGCCCGCTCGGCCAGCTCCCGGCTCATTTTTTGGAATAGAAACGCATTGCGGGTCGCCGCCGCCACTTGGATCAGCAGGGCTTCCAGCAGGCGCAGATGGTCCGATGTGTAGGCGTCCCGCGCGTGGCTCATCACCTGGACAGTGCCGAGGACTTGGCCTTCGAGCGGGATAGGAACGATCATCAGCGACTGAATACGCGGCTTGCTGGGGTCCGGCGCGGCCGTCAGAGTGCCGTCGCTCTGGGCATAAAACCGGCTAGTCTGAGTTTCTTCGGCAGCGATTACATCCCCGATAATCAGCGGCAGCCCGGAGTGGATGACCCGGCTCTGCATCCCGCGTCCTTCGACTTCCAGTGGCAAGGGTGGGAACTTCCCGGCGTCCACCGCTTCGCCGTCCACCAACGCATAGACGCACCGGATTAGGCGGTCTTCGGGCGTGTAGATGGACACCAGAAGGCTGGTGCATTCCATCGCGCGGGAAACCATCGCTTGGAGAGTGCGGTAGATGACGGTTGGGTCAAGGGTGCGGCCCAGCAGCCCGGCGGCTTCCTGAAGCAGCGCCAATTCTTCGGTGCGTGATTCGAACAGCTTGAAATCAGACATCGTGAGAACGCTGTTCGCGACTGCTTCGCTGTTTTCCTGCTTTACGGAACTTAGCAGGTGAAATGGAACCTTGCAAGCGGGTACAACGTCGTAAAAGTAACCATTCTTATTCGGCATGAGGAGCAATGATATGACACACGAGCAAGAAAACCAATTGGAAATCATAAAATTGGAAATCATAAATGGGCGGCGGCGGTTTTTGCGGAACGCGGCGCTAGCAGGCCTGTCCGTTGCGGCGGCTCCGCTGCTTCTGCCCCCGGCGGCGTCGGCGGGCGGCTTGTTCGCGGCGGCCAGCCCTGACGACCAAAAAAAAGTCGGCGATCAGGCCGCTGCTCAGGTCTTGCAGCAGTACCATGAAGTGTTCGACGGCCGCGCGAAGCACTTCAATGCCATTGGGCAGCGGCTGGTCAGTGCCCTGTCTGCCTCCGACCGCCGCACCTGGGATTATAAGTTCCATGTGCTGGACAGCCCGACGGTGAACGCCTTTGCCCTGCCCGGCGGCAATATGTTTATGTTTACCGGCCTTTACAAAATTCTGCCGACGGATGACGCGCTGGCGGGAGTGACCGGCCATGAAATGACTCATGTGCGCTTGCAGCACTGGGCAAAGGCGAATGCAAAGCAGCAGGAGCGTCAGGCCGGTCTTGGTCTTCTGCTCGGCCTTTTTCATGCCGGGCAGGCCGCGCAGTCCATCGCCGGGATGGCGGACAGCGCCATCGGCAACAAGTTCTCGCGCGGCGAGGAAGACCAGGCGGACCAGGGTGGCCTGCAAAACATGGTGGCGGCTGGCTACAACCCGCAGGGCATGATCGAGCTGTTCCAGGCACTGGAAAAAGTCAGCGGGAATGGCGGCGGCGGTGTCGGCGGCGATTTTCTTTCGGATCACCCGCTGACATCCGACCGGATCAAGCACACGCAGGAGCGCATTGCCGCTTTGCAGAACGGCCACACGTTCCCGCCTCTGACTCCGCTGCATTACAGCAAGTTGTGAGGGGAGAGTTGTGACATAATAAGCGCTCTGGCCTGCTGAGGCCGGAGCGCTTCGGTAAGATTATTGCCTTATAGAGTAATGGGCTGAGATATGATAGGTTGAAATAGAAGGCCGGAACAGCAAACCCGGCGCATCACCAATAAAATGCCTATACGGCGGGAGCCTGCTCCGCCATGACGACCTTGGTAGCATGGTCGCCTTTGGGACCATTTTCCAGCTCAAACGCCACTTCCTGGCCTTCGCGCAGGGACCGGTAACCGTCCGACTCAATCACCGAATAATGGACAAAGACATCTTTGCCCTGTGCCAGCTCAATAAACCCGTAGCCTTTGGTGTCATTAAACCACTTGACTTTTCCACTGATCATCGTGCCTATCTCCTCTTCGACCTCAATCCCTATTGACACTGAATGCATAAACCATGCCAAGTATTCCATGCAGGCAGACAGCGGCAAAATATATTTTTCGCACTTAACGCCATCTAGGCATCCTGCGCCTTGTATTAACGGCGTCTTGTCGGGTATACTCACACGCATTCGCCATACGCCAAGTGTCATTTCTAAAGTGTAATCTCGAGGAGCTATTTACGTCATGCCCAATATCAAATCCGTTATCAAAGATGTCAAGCGCTCGCGCCAGCGGCAGCTTCGCAACCAGGCCACGAAGTCCCAAATCAAGACCTATGTGAAGAAGAGCCGGAACCTGATTGCCGCCGGAACCGCCCAGCCGGAAGAAGTCGCCGCCAGCGTTTCTAAAACCGTCTCCGTCATTGACAAAGCGTGGAAGCGCGGCATCATCCACAAAAACGCCGCTGCCCGGCGCAAGTCCCGTCTGATGAAGCGTGCCGCTGCCGCCGCTGCTTGAGGACCTGTTTCAATCGTCGTTATGAACGGGTGAGGTATTCTCGCCCTCTTTTTTTTGCCGCATTTTTTCTATTAACTCCCATGACTATTCAACGTCTTTTGCTTGCCCCGCTTCTGCTGCTGGCGGGGGCATTCCTCCAAGCGGCTTCCGCCAACGACAGCATTTTTCCGCCTGCGCCTGCCGCCGCGTCCGCCGTCAGCTTTGACGGGCGAGGCTTTATGATCCACGGCAAACGGACATTCCTCCTGTCCGGCGGCATGGAGTACGCCCGCATTCCTCATGCCCTCTGGCGAGACCGCCTGCTGCGCCTCAAACGCGCCGGGTTCAACTGCGTCGAGATCTACACGTTCTGGAACTTTCACGAGCCGAGCCCCGGTCAGTTCGACTTTGCCGGTGATCACGACTTGGATGCGTTCTTAAAAACAGCGCACTCGCTTGGCCTCTACGCGATTGTCCGGGTCGGCCCGTATTACTGCGCCGAGTGGGACAGCGGCGGCTACCCGGTCTGGCTCCGGTTTGCGCCGGGTGTGCGTGTCCGCGAGGACAACCCGCAGTTTCTCGCCGCCGTGGACCGCTTTTGGGGCAAGTTGATCCCAATCGTTGCCGCCAACCAGATCAACCACGGCGGCTCAGTCATCCTGGTCCAGCTTGAGAACGAAGACCCGCAGGGCTGGGGCACGGAGATGCCGAACCCGTACTTCACGCACCTGCGCGACAAAGCAGTCGCGCTCGGCCTTGAAGTCCCCTACTTTTTCAGCGGCCTGCACCACGGAAGCGACCCCGCCGGGGACGCGCCCTGGAGCAGCGCGGGCCGCCAAAGCCCCTGGATGACAACCGAGTTTTGGACCGTCTGGTACGACCGCTACAACCAAACGCAGGCCGACGCCGATACTTACGACCGGCGCATGTGGAAAGTGCTGGCCTACGGCGGCAACGGTCTAAACTTTTATATGTTCCACGGCGGCACGAACTTCGGGTACACAAACGATGATGAAGACGCTTCTTCCTACGACTACGGCGCAGCCATCGGCCAGGCCGGCGACCTGCGCCCAACATATTACCGCTTCAAGCGGGCCGCCCTCTTCGCCCGCTCCTTCGAGTCTATCTTAGAAGACAGCGACAATGCGACGGACACATACAAGAACGCCGCCACCGATTCGAGCGTCCGTGTCACTGCCCGCAAATCCCCGTCCGGCACGATTTTGTTTTTGGATAATCCTACGGGCAGCGCAGTCAAAACGCAGGTTAAAGAAGCCGACGGCAGCGTGTTTCCTTCTGCCGGATCAATGACGCTGGCTCCCGGCCAGATCGCCCCTGTGGTCCGCGACTTTCCACTTCTGCCAGGCGTTGTTTTGGAACGCGCAACCCCGCTGCTGGGCATTCAGCATGATGGAAACACAACAACGCTGGTGGCGGATGGTCCTGTCGGCGATACCGCCGAGGTACATTTCCAAGCGAGTGCGCCTGTGGCTAAGATGACGGGCGGCATCACAAGCAGCGGCAGCAGGCTCACGCTACGGCTTCCAATCACGTCCAGCACGCAGCAAGCCGCCTTCCAGATCGGCACGCAGACTGTCCGAATTTTAGTCTTGACCACCGACCTATCCGACCGGACCTGGTTTGTGAACAATACAATCATCACCGGCCCTGGGTATGTTGGTGATGTGAAAACGGTAGGCGGCAAAACTCAGTTCGCAGAAGAAGCCAAAACGGGACCTTACCGTGTTGCTTCTTTGTACGGACCGGCCAGCACCGCGCCGCAGACACTGGTGCCTTCGCCCCCGGCGAACGACGCTCTGCTTCCTGCTCCAAACATTACTCCATGGCAGACGCTGCCCGGCAGCTCGGAAGCCGCGCCGTCTTACGCAGACTCCGCCTGGACCGCAGGAACCGATCCGGTGCAGATGGGCGCGGATGGGGATGCAAGCGCGTATGCCTGGTACCGAAGTACCGTCAGCGTGCCGCAGGCCGGCCCGTATACGCTGCACTTCGCCGACGGCGGCGACTGGACTTCCGTGTTTGCCAATGGACAGCACCTCGGAAGCGCACCGATCAAACAAGGCGTTTTAGTCACGCTGCCCGCCGGCACAAGCTCACTGGCGGTCCTGACCGCCCACTATGGCCGTCCCAAACGGTACAACTACTTAGGGCCGCTGGGCACCGTAGATGTCAAGGGACTGGCCGGGCCGGTTACACTGGATACCGGCAAAGAAGTGGCGGCCTCCGTCACCCGCTGGCGCGTGCTGGCGGACGCCGGAAACGATCACACCGCACCACCGACCGACACCACCGGCGCAGGATGGGCCGACGGCACGACGGGGCCGGAAATCTTTAACGGGCGCAGCGGCTTTGCCTGGTATGTCACCACGCTGCCGGCCCTGGCTGGCCTGCACCACCGCCTCCACTTTGAGAACGTGGATGATAATGCCACGGTCTACTTAAACGGCAAGCAAATTGGGGCACACACCGGCTGGGGGACGCCTTTTGATGTCAACGTGGACCCGGCGTGGAACACTGCCGGGCCGAACACGCTGGCGGTCCTGGTGGAAAATACGGCGGGCGGGGGCGGCATTCAAGGCGCAGTCGCGCTGCAAGTCGTCCATCCCGGCGATGAGGTTTCGGTGACCCAGTGGAAAATGCACGGCGGTATTGCCGAGCCGGGAGCGCTGACAGGGTGGAAATCCGGGGCTTCAGCCAGCACAGACGGTGCACCCGCCTATTTCCGCACGACGTTCACCGCCGCCCCGCCCGCCGAGACCGGAGCGCATCCGATCCTGCGGGTCACGACAACAGGGCTATCCCGCGGCTTTATCTGGCTCAACGGCCATAACTTGGGCCGCTACCCGGAAAAAATCCCGGTCAATGGCCTGTATCTGCCGGAACCCTGGCTGAACGCAAAAGCGAATGAGCTGGTCATCTTTGACGAAGACGGCCACACGCCGGCAGGCGTTTCGCTCACAATCGAGCAGGCCGCAAGCCGCTTCGTGATACCGATGACACAGCAGTAGAAGCATTCTTGCCTCAGAGACGCCCCCGCCCTGATTACGGCGCATCAGAATCAGGGCGGGGGCGCTTCTGCTTTGTTCCACTTTTGTGTGTCAGTCTACCCCTCGTATTTGGAGCCACGAATTTGGTATGATAGAGCCGTGACGTGATCTGGCGTCCCCTATGGAACAACTTTATGGCGCTCAATCTGTCTTCCGTCCCAAATGCCCCAGGCACTTCCCCATCCCAAAGCGCCTCGGAGCGAGTTACAGACATTCTTGCGGAACAAATCCGGGCCGGAGTCTACAAGGCCGGCGATCCGCTTCCGACGGAAAGAGCGCTGGCCGCCAGCTTGCGCGTTCACCGACGCTCTGTACGGACCGCGATTGAGCATCTAGTCCGTGAGGGACTTGTTTCCCACCGCCCAAACTGCCGTCCGACTGTCGCAGACCGCTCCCTCTCTCAACCGCCAGACGCCACACGAGCGAAATCCGAGGCTGCTGCTGGCAGCTCCGCCCCCAGCCAAATTTCCGCTTCTAATCTCATCGCCCTGATCATGTGGCACGGCGGCGGCCCGCTGGAACATGCCGGGACCTCACAGCAGCGCATCTTCTGGGGCATGAACCAGTCGCTGATGAAGCTTGGCTACCATGTGGTGTTCCTGGATGTCGGCAGCCGGGTGGGTGTGCTGGAAGAAGAGGACGCAGAACGGGAGGCCGCGCACCTACGCTACGTCCGGGACCAGAAATTCGGCGGGGTCGCATTCTATCCCTATGCGTACCGCTATAACCATGACCTGGTGCGCGAAGTCAGCCGGAGCATCCCGCTCGTCCTGCTCGATCGAAAACTGCCGGGAGTTGACGTGGATTTCGTCGGCATCGAGAACCACAAGCCGCTGTTTGATCTGACCCAGTACCTGCTCGCACAAGGACACCGCCGGATCACCCATGTCACGCGCATCGAGCCGATCCATTCCGTTCAGGAGCGCATTTTTGGATACCTCGATGCCATGCGAAGCGCAGACGCCCATGACATGAGAGAGATGCTCCTCAGTATCCCGCCCTACGATGAGGATCGTGCCTGGAATGTCGTGGACGCCGTCTTCCGTCTGCCGAAAGACCAGCGCCCGACAGCGGCCGTCTGCTTCAACGATTACATGGCCGTTAGCCTAGCGGAGCGGCTTGATTTTCTCGGCCTTTCGGTTCCGCATGACGTGGCGATAACCGGGTTTGACGATATTATCCCGGACCTTCCCAACGGTGTCGGGCTGACAACAGCCGCACAGCCCTACGAAGAGATCGGCACGACCGCCGTGGACCTGCTGCTGAGGCGCATCCGAGAACCGTCGGCACCGGCAAAATCCGTCGAGCTTCCGGTGAGGCTGATCATGCGGGAAAGCAGTGTCTTGGTACCAAAATAGGGAGATTTGTACCAAAATTAGTTTCCTCGGTCTTATTGAATTCATTGACAAATGTTCCAGAGCGTGATATACTTCGTTTGGTACTTATACAAACAGTGCCTCCTGATGCTTTGAAGCCGATGCGCGTATGGCTCCAAACTGCCTCACGAAGTCGCGATTGAAGAGAAAGGTCCGAATCATGCAACACCGTTCCAAGCCTCAAGGCTTCACACTCATCGAATTGCTTGTCGTTATCGCCATCATCGCAATCCTAGCGTCTATTCTTTTTCCGGTTTTCTCCCAGGTGCGGAGTAAGGCGCGGGAAATAGCAACTGTTTCTAATCTGAAACAGCTTGGGCTGGCCTCAGCGCAGTATCAGCAGGACTACGATGGAGCCAGTGTCTCGTTTCAGCTCTGGAACACTCAGCTCGACCCGTCAGGAAATCCAACCGGCGTGAGTTATCCTAGCTGGGCGCTTTTGCTTCAGCCATACATTAAGTCCACCAGTGTCTGCTTCGATGCCCAGCGTTCGGTTCCCTACGTCCAGATAGACCCCGCCGGTCAATGGGGATGGAGTACGACCATTGCCGCTAACCGCTGGGGGTATACTTCCGATGCGAACGGCCCCGGCGGGACCGTCTTCCCGGATCAGCTCTACAGCGCTGCGACGCGCGTTGCGTTTCTTGCGACAGGCGACCCCACCAACGCGACCCCTGCTGGGCATCTCTACGATATGCATTGGGTTGATGGAGCGCGATCCGCCTGTGCAAACGTCGGCAACTACAAAGACCCAAACAACTGGGACTACAACCATGTTTACCAGGGTGCCAAAGACTACCATCGCAGCTTCCTACCGGTGCTGTACGCCGATTACCACGCTAAATCAGTCAATATCAGCCAACTCATAGCCGGCGATGTCTCTTACGGCACCTGCGAGGGTATGTATGTTTCGCCTGGTGCGAACGCTGCGAGTGGGACCGGGACCAAGGCATCTCAGCTTCAAGAAGCCTGGGGCCGCTGGTGGACTTACCCACGGGACAACTAAGCGCAGGGCAGCAAAAGGATTAAAACATTGAAAACAAAACTGTCACCCCAAATGCTTCTGGGGCTTGGCGCGGTCGCTGTGGTGCTGGTTGTCGGCCTTCTGATTTACTTCCTCCGGGCGAGTGATCCCACCTCACAGGCGCCGATTGCCTACAAAAAGTTTGACTATGGCGCCCATATGCAGCAGACGCACCAGATGGATCAGCATACCCCGGTTGCCGGCGGTTCGTCAGGGAGCCATTCAGCCGCGACCCCCTAAACCCCCATTGCCCACAGCCTGATGCTTGAGGCCAAAAGGAAAGTGAATTGATGCAAGACCCGGTCCCGCTCTCGCGCCGTACACTGCTTCGCGTGGCAGCGGGCGCGTCGGCAGCGGCGCTTGCGAGTTTTCTGCCGGCGGCATGGGGACAAAAACCGCAGGAGCATGCCGCTCCGGCCCTGTTCCAAAACCCACTGTTCGCCGGCGACTATCCCGATCCTACCATTCTCCGCGTGGGCAGTGATTTTTACATGACCCATACGTCCTATGCCTATGCGCCGGGCCTGGTGGTCTGGCACTCGCGCGATCTGGTGAACTGGACGCCCATCTCACACGCGCTCGATGCGAGATATAACACGCACGGAGAAGTCTGGTCGCCCGACCTGGTCGAGCATAACGGGCGCTACTTCATCTATTACCCGATGGACGGGATTTTTGTCGTCCATGCCGAGCATCCCCGCGGACCATGGAGCGCCCCGGTTGATCTGAAGATCGGCGACATTGATCCCGGCCATGTGGTCGGCCCGGATGGGAAGCGCTACCTGTATACGGCCGGGGGCCATGTCGTTGAGCTTAGTCCCGACGGTCTCTCCACAATCGGAGAGCGAACGAAAGTCTACGACGGCTGGCAGTTCCCGCAGGGTTGGAAAACCGAAGGCTTCTGGCTGGAAAGCCCGAAATTGACCAAGCGCGGCGAATACTACTATCTCATCTGCGCCGAGGGCGGGACCGCCGGGCCGCCGACAAGTCACATGGCGGTCGTGGCACGCTCTCAATCTCCGCTCGGTCCGTGGGAAAACTCGCCGCACAACCCACTGATCCACACCTACAGCGCGGACGAAGCCTGGTGGTCCGTGGGGCATGGCACCCTAGTCTCAACGCCCGATGAGCGCTGGTACTTCGTGTACCACGGCTACCGGAAGGAGTTCCAAACCCTGGGCCGCAACACGCTGTTGGAGCCGGTTGAGTGGACGGCGGACGGCTGGCCGACTGCGCCTTTGGGTTCGCGCCGGGGCGAGCCGATGCCCGCCCCAATGGGATTGGCGCAGCGGCCCATGATTGCATTATCAGACGACTTCCAATCCCCTGTCTTGAAAGCAACGTGGGGCGCCTGGAAAGAAACCGACATGAGCCGCTTCACTGCAGGCGGCGGCGTGCTCCTCGTCCGGGCGAAAGGCAACTCTTATGCGGAAAGCTCGCCGCTCACCATCCGGGCCTGCGATGAAAGTTACGCCGTGCAGGTCACGGCTAAAATCGAGGGCGAGAGCGGCGCGGCGCTGGGCTTAGAGTATAATCCGAATGTCGCGGTGTTTGCCGAGATGAAGAACGGCCGGATGACTGTCTACGGCCCAAAGGGGCAGCTCATTTCTCGCGAATGGGCCTCGGAAACCTCCCGGCTCCGCCTGGTGAACCGCCGAAACCGCGTGGAGATTTTGGCGAGCGCGGACGGGCAGAAGTGGCAGAGTTTATTGACGGACTTCGATGCTTCGGACTTCGACCAGAACGGGCAGCATGGCGGCTTCCAAGCGGCGCGTCCGGCGCTTGCGGCCAGCGGCACCGGAAACGTGCGCTTCTCCCATTTTCAGTATTCGGCCTTGTAGTCTTAGCGGGCGTTGCTGCATAATTCCTGGACCATGCCATAAATGGCACGGCTATTCAGCGCAGGCGCTACGAAGCACCGCTTCGCGGGACTTAGATGAAGATTGTTCCGAACCCCGCGAAGCGGGTGTTTCCTGGCGTCCGCGCCGTGTAGCCGTGCCATTTATGGCATGGTCTGGGACTGTACGAAAGATACTTGTACGAAAGGGTAACTATGACACGATCTCCCCTGCTTCTCCTGCCGCCGCTTCTCGCCGCGCTTGCCATGCCCGCCGCCGCCCAGGACATTGGGCGCGTTTCGCCTGCCTCCCTCCCGCTGCCCCTGCCGGCTTCCGTGCCGATGCCGCCGGACCTGCTCCGCGCTCACAACCCATGGAACCTGCCGATGACCGGGAATTGGCGCTTTCAGCTCACCCATGGGCAGATCAACAAGGCGAAGCAGTTTGTGCCGTCCGCTGAGGGCGGGGGCGTCTTCGCCGCCTCAAGCAGTGAAACCCAAAACCCGCCGGAGAATGCATTTGACGGCAGCGCCGATACGCGCTGGTGCGCCAGCGGCGGCGATTACCCACAGTCCCTTCAAGCCGATCTGGGAAAGGTCCAGCACGTTTCAGGCGTCTCTCTCACCTGGGAGTTCGCGGGCGATACTTACGAGTGCCGCGTGGAAGGGCGGGTGAAAGGTGGAGACTGGAAGACACTGGCGAACGCGGTCGCCGCGCCGGGGATCGGCAACGGCCCCGTCACGCTGACGCCCGCCGATGTCCGTTATGTCCGTATCACTGTGCTTGGAACTTCTGGCACGCACTGGGCGTCGCTGCGGGAGTTCCAAATCCGCACCACTGAGAACGGGCAGGAAGTCGGCTGGCATCCGCCTGTTCCAAAGCCGATCACTCTTTCCGCGGCGGCGGCGCAGAACGTATTCGCCTCCCCAACATTCAATGATGCGAAGTGGAGCAGCATTCCCGTGCCTTCTAACTGGGAACTACTGGGCTATTCGCTGCCGACTTATGACGCGGTAGATAACACCGCCGGTTTGTACCGGCGCACCGTCATTGTCCCCGCCGCATGGGCGGGTCGGCGCGTCTACTGGCACTTTGACGGCGCCCTCGACGGCGCGGAAGTGTTTGTGAACGGCCAAAAAGCCGGCTATCACGAAAGTGGTTATACGGCGTTTGATGTAGACCTGACCGGTCTGATCAAGCCTGGTCAGCCAAATCTGTTTGCCGTGCGCGTCTCGAAAACCACGCCTTCCGATGACTGCGAGACCGGCGACTTCCAGGCGATGGGCGGTATCTACCGGGACACGTCGCTGATTTCTGTGCCGCAGACGCGCATGGACGACATTGCCGTGCGGACGCCGCTTGCCGCGAACTACCGGGACGCGACTTTGGCGACGCAGGTGCATATCACGGGAGCACCGGGGCAGGCAGTGGCCGTCACCGGGAGCCTCTTCCGCCGGAACGGTCAGCCGGCGGGTGTCACGCTGAGCGGCACGGGCCGCCTGCGGGCTGACGGCACCGCGCAGATTGCTCTGAACGCTCCAGTCAAAGCGCCCGCCCTTTGGTCGGCGGAGAAGCCGAACCTTTATTATGTCGTGTTCTCCCTGACGAGCCAGGGAAAACCTGTGGAACGGGTCGAGGAGCGGTTTGGCTTCAAGCAGATCGAGATCAAGAACAATGTCGTGCTGTGGAACGGAATGCCCATCAAATGCACCGGCATCTGCCGGCACGATTTCTGGTCGGATCGCGGCTTCGCGCTGACCGAAGCCAACTGGGTCAAAGACCTTACCATGATGAAGGCCGCCAATATCAATGCAGTCCGCACCAGCCACTACAACCATGCCCAGCGGTTCTTAGAGCTGTGCGACGAAAAGGGCATGTACATCCTGGACGAAGTTCCTTACTGCTGGGTCAATGACCAGGTCAAGGACCCTGCTTACGCGCCCTATTTGTTGCAGCGCGGGCAGGAAACGGTCGCGCGGGACAAAAACCGGCCCTGCGTCCTGGCCTGGAGCCTCGGCAACGAAAACCCGAATGGAATAGATTCGCAGAGGGTCCTAGACCTCGTCAACGCGATGGACCCGACTCGTCCGGCGTTCGTTTCGGGGCAGGACCCTGGCGGTGTCAAGGGCCAGCTTTGGAAGGATGACCACTATCCCGGCCCGGACTCTATAGATCGTTACGCACGGGATACGAAATGGGGTGCCAACATCACCGAGCATCCGCATACCTTCTACGAGAAGGAAGTTCAGGACTACGACCCCGGCATGTCCGATCTGTGGTCGGAAGCACTGATCAAAACTTGGGACAAGCTGTGGAACGCGCCGAACATTCTCGGCTCGTTTATCTGGGAATGGCAGAGCCAGGGCATCGCCGACAAGAACGACGACAAGACGACCGACTTTTACTACGGCCTGGACCATCTGCGCCAGGAAAACAACAAAGGCATCGTGGATGGGTACCGCCATCCGAAGCCCGAATGGTGGATCGTCAAAAGCGTTTACAGCCCGGTCGTGATTACGGCCCGCACGGTCAGCCCGTCAGGCGGCACCTGCACCGTTCCCCTCACGAACCACTACTCATTCACAGACCTCAGCGAGCTGACCTGCCGCTGGACGGCGTTCAGCGGCACGACCCCGCTGCAAGCCGGTGTTCTGCGTACGCCCTGTGCACCGATGCAGTCAGCCACGGCCTCGTTCCCGGCCCCTGCCGGCATGACGAGCCTGCGGCTGGACTTCCTGCATCCCGATGGTTCTTCGGTGATCGCCTACAATCTCGCCGTGGACGGTATTCCTCTTCCTGCCGCGCCCGCCGCACTGGCTTCCGGCGGCGCTTTGGCGACGCAGGACAGCCTGGACACGCTGACGGTCCGCAATTCCGTCCAGCAGATCGTCTTTGACAAGCATACCGGAACCATTCAGTCCTGGCAGGGCGGCGGCCATGCCCTGCTGCTTGGCGGCCCGACGCTCAATCTAGGCGAAGCCAAAGCGAAAAACAAAGGCGGGGATGATAATGGACTTTATCGCGCTGACCAGCCGCCCGTCACGGCGGGCGCTCAAGTGTCGGCGACGCCGGAGGCCGGCGGCGGAATGCACGTCGCCGTCACCAGCACCGTTCTTTCGGCAGCGGGGGGGACGACGCTCGGCATGCTTGCCACGGATTACGACATCCAGCCAAATGCCGAGATGACGGTCAAATGGACCCTGAACTGGACAGCCGCCGACACCAATTTGTGGGAAGAAGGCATGAAGTTTGCGGCTCCGGGGGGGATGACGCAGATTGCCTGGCAGCGCGACTCGTTTTTCACCGACTATCCTGCCGGGCATTTGGGCGAGCCGTCGGGAACCGCACAAGCCGGCGGCACCCTGTTCCGGGCCTCCAAGCGCGGCCTGCACTGGATGACGCTGTCGAACAGCAGCGGCGCGGGCCTCGCCCTGCTGCCGGCGGCAGATATGCCGCTGATTGGCCGAGGCGATACGACTGCGGCAGGCATCACCCTATTTGCCAGCCGCGAAATGGCCGGCGACTACGGCCTCAGCCGGCAGTGGGTGGCCGACCACGCAATCCACGCCGTCAAGGGAAAAGCTCTGTCCGGAGCCTTCACCCTCCGTGCCTTCGGCCCGTCCGGCTTCACAGCCGCTGCACTCAGGTAGAGTGCGGAACCGGCACAGAGGAGGAACCGGCACTTTCCAATCCGGTGCCGGTTCCGAAGATGGATCAATGCGGTTTTGGCTGTTTGCACTGCTCGGCCTTTGTGGTAAGATACTTGGGCCGCCGGGCTGGGCGCGGCACTGCTTCTTAGGGCTTCTGCCCTGGCTGTCGATGCGGCGCGAGCATTTAGCAAAGAGGATAAACCCATGAACCGTCTGCTGCGAGATACATTGATTGGCGCGGCGCTGACCGCGCTGCTGGCATTTGTGCTGATTAAGCTAGGCTGGGAGTAGCGATGAACAGCCACTTTTGGGGATCGTTCAGTGCTGGCTTCGCCTTAACGGCTCTGGTCGCCGTT
Source organism: Capsulimonadaceae bacterium (assembly GCA_965213825.1). GTDB lineage: Bacteria > Armatimonadota > Armatimonadia > Armatimonadales > Capsulimonadaceae > JANXMY01. The sequence goes on along the minus strand of CBDCAE010000002.1, from coordinate 101,153 downwards.
CTGATTGTCAAGGCCGGCCTCAAGTGGGGAACGGCAGAATAGATTAGACGGCAGGATAGATTGGACGGCAGGATAGATTAGAGCGAAAGGCCTGGGAACATCTCGGCAGAAGTTGGCGTCCCTTGAATAAGCTTGACGACGGCACGGTTCGTGTGCCATCATAAGTATATGCCTCAAGATTTCAACAGGAACCGCCCCGATGTCTGTCCCGAGTTCGCGCCCTAGCCTTTCTCACACCGATCTTTCCTGCCGCCTCGTCGCTTTACTTGTGTTCCTGCTCGGTATTGGGATGCTCGTATTTGTTTTTGTCTCCGCCCTGCATCTGTTTCAGTCGCCCGTGCCGGGACTGGAGTCGCTTCAAACACCCACGGCGACTCCGCCTGCCGCCGCGAATATCGGCGTGTCCCTTGCCGGATTTGCCCGCGAGCTGCTTTTGCTCGGTGTGATGACGCTCGCCGGCTCCTTGCTGGCGTCCAAGGGCGCTCATCTCTACTTCAGCTCTATCCACTTGCCCGCCGAGCCACCGGCGGTTTAGTCTAGCCCCCAGCCCCCATTCTTGGGGGCTGGAGGGTTCTCCCTTCTATTCCCTCATAAACCGTGTCATCCACTCCACTGCCCGGCGCTCCATGTCGTCGAGGTACACATGGCCGAGGCCAGGAGAAAGTTCTAAGCGCAGGCGCTCCGGTGCTTGTGCATACGCAGGCTGTAGGCGCTCTTCGAGCGCGATGACCCCTTCGACGGGAACAGTTTCATCCAGTGTGCCATGCTGCATGAGGAGCGGGCGCGGCGGCAGAACAGCCGGCAGAAGGCTGAGCGGGCTGGTCGCAGCAGCACGGTCGTACAGCGGATTGCCGGGACCGAGGCCGTAAGCCCGCAGCGGCCCGGCCCAGTCCGGGCTGCCGATGGCGACCGAGGCAGCGACAAGACGCGGCTCAGTCAGCAGGGCCGCGAACACGACGTACCCGCCCAAAGAAATCCCATGGATACCCGCACGCTCGGCACCAAGCGCGTCGAGTACGCGGGACACGTCGCGGACGGCACCTTCGATAATCGCCGCCGACGTTCCAAAGAAGTCAGCTTGCAGCGTTGTTTCCCGTGATTCGGCCCCGATACGATCACCATGCAGGGGCAGGTCCGGCGCAACCGCTCGGAACCCAGCGCGAGCGAACGCATATAACCCCGAAAGCATTTTTTCTTTGCGGCTGCCCATTGGGTGCAGCACGACGATCAGCGGCGCATCGGCAGCAAGACCAGCACGGGCAACAGTCAGTATCCGTAAACCTTCGGCCAGACCCTCCCAAGTCAGCGCGTAGTCCTCAGTCATTTAGTTTTCCTTTCATGGGCCTTGCTCCGCCGCAAGGGCCAGCAGCAGCAAAAGGACACACTGGCCGCGCGGCGTGATTTGATAACGGTTCCGGCCTTCCTGCGCGATCAGACCCGCGTGCATAAGATCCCGCAGGTGATGGTACAGGCTGCCGGTGCTGAGATGAGCCGATGCTCCCAAAGCCGCCGCGCTTTCAGACGGGTGGCCGAGCAGGGCACGGAGCAGCCCGACTTTCTGCGGCGACGACAGCGCATAGCCGAGCAGGGCGGCGGCTTCGTTTGTGGCTTTCTGAATCTGTGTCAGGGGCACGGTGATCGTGCCGGTTTTAAACGCTATATCGGTGTCGCTGACAGCAGGCCGCTGGATGCTATAAGTCACGCCGCCGTCGGATTTGCCTTCTGCTTTCGTCTCAGGCTTCGGCTCAGGCTTCGGATCGAGTTTTGGCTCCGGGCGAGCCTCAGCCAGCAGAGTCTGGAGCTGCTTCATCTCCGCCTGCATCTGCTTCAGGGCTTCTTTGGTTTGTTTATCCATTTTCTGTAATAGTGTAACATAATAATTTCAAGCTGTCAAGCGGGGATAGACAATAAGCCTATTCGTGGGTATACTCACGCTGTTACGCGAAGCGCCGTTTCAAGATGTCCAAAAACGCGGGGAGAGGCACATGACGAAAATCCTAGTCGTGGACGATGAAGAGCCGATTGTAGACGCAATCTCCTACAATCTCAAAAAAGAAGGCTTGACGGTAGAAACCGCAAGCGACGCCGACGAATGTATCAGCCGGTTCCTGTCGGGCAATCCCGATCTTGTCATTCTCGATGTCATGCTGCCATCCGGCAGCGGCCTTGACCTCTGCCGGCGGCTGCACCGGCACAATGCTGCGCTGCCGGTGTTGCTTCTGACCGCCCGCGCCGCCGAAGCCGACTGCCTGCGCGGCTTCGACGCCGGGGCCGACGACTATGTTGTCAAGCCTTTCTCCATGCGCGAGCTGATGGCCCGTGTCCACTCCCTTCTGCGCCGCAGCGCCTCCCAAGCCGATCCTGCCCCGGAAGCGCTGCCGGTGAAAGACTTGGCGCTGAAGAGCGAGACAAAGAGTGACACACTCTGGATTGACAACATGGAGATACGGACGGATCGGCGCGAAGTGGTTAAAAATGGTGCCGCTGTCTCGTTGTCCCGTAAAGAGTTTGATCTCCTGACGCTGCTGACGACTTATCGCGGACGGGTGTTCGACCGGCAGACCCTGCTGTCGCGGGTTTGGGGCGAAGACTGCTATGTAGACGACCGCACCGTAGACGTTCACATTCGCTGGCTGCGTGAGAAGCTGGAAATTACCCCGGCAAAGCCCGAACTGCTGCTGACCGTGCGCGGGGTCGGCTACAAATTTAAAGGCTGACGCCGTGAGTCTCTTTGACTGGTCGCGCCGTCCGAAGAAAGATGGCGAACAGGACACGCCGGAGACCGGCGCGGCGGCGGAAGAGTCCGCGCTCGGCTCAGGCCGCTGGGCGGCGCTTTTAGACACCACCGAAGACGCGGTGCTGCTGGTCAGCGCGGAAGGCCAGATTGTGCAGTCCAATTCCGTGGCGGACGCCCTGTTCGGCATTTCCGGCCCCGGCCCGCTGCTGGCGCAGACGCTTTCTTCCGAGCTGGACGACCTGTATAAGACCGCCGTCCGGCGGCAGGCACAGGCCGAGCGTGAAGTCACCCTTAGCAGGCCGCCGCGTGCACTCTATGCCCGCCTCACTCCGATCTCCCCAAATGAATACCTGCTGGTGCTGCGGGACCTGACCGAGCTGCGCCGCCTGGAGCGGGTCCGCCGAGACTTCGTCGCCAACGTTTCTCACGAGCTTCGCACCCCGCTGACATCCATCAAAGCCATGGCTGAAACGCTGCTGGACGGCGCACTGCATGACGAGGAAGTCGCCTCGCGCTTTTTGGGAACGATTATCCGGGAGTCGGACCGGCTGGTCCGCTTGTCTGCGGACTTGCTGGATTTATCCCGCGTGGAAGCACTCGGAATTGACAAGAAGCCAGTAGACCTTGCCGGACTGGTCGTAGAAGTCGCGGGCCGCTTGTCTTCACAAGCGGAAAAAGCCGATGTCAGCCTGGTCAACACCATCCGCGCTCCGCTGATTGTCCACGCCGACCGGGATGAAATGGCCCAAGTGCTGGTCAATCTGCTGGATAACGCGATTGCCTACACCCCGCACGGCGGTGTGGTCAGCCTCAGCGCTGCCGAGACTCCCGAATCCGTTACCATATCGGTTGCCGACACCGGCATCGGCATTTTGTCCCACGACATCCCCCGCCTCTTCGAGCGCTTTTACCGCGCCGACAAAGCCCGCAGCCGCGCCTCCGGCGGCACCGGCCTCGGCCTGAGCATCGTCAAGCACATCGTCGAAAATCACGGCGGGAGCGTCGGCGTCGAAAGCGAATACAACAAAGGCAGCGTGTTTTCGTTCACGCTGCCGAAGAGTTAGAAGTCACAAAAAAACCGGCACTGGAAGTGCCGGTCTACTTTTGCGTCAAAGTCCCTGCGGGACTAAATGCCAATAGTTGTCCGCTTTTCCTCAATCGCTTCGATTTTCACTCAACAGTAGACCGGCACTTCCAGTGCCGGTTCCTGGTTTTACCCCGCCTCAGCCGGTATTTCCACAAAGTCAGCAGCCCGCCGACAACAAACCAAGCCGCTATTACCGTAGGAAATGGACTCCAACGCGGCGTAGGAATGTGGTCAACTTCGCAAAACGCAGGGACGACAAGGTGAACTGCGAGGAACCATGTTCCGCAGCGAAACCAGTAGAGCATCCACCCTGGCAGTATCAGCTTAAAGCGCTTGACTTTCGCCGGTTCCGGCGGATCGACAGTTGGTGCGGGAGGCCAAACCGTAGGTTGTTCTGGAAGGTCCACGATATTGTATGCCTATCCCCTACGGCGGAGCCATTACCTATGCCGTCGCCGCCGGTCGGAACGGGCGGGCGGACGAGATTTTGGCGGAATAATGGTCCACGCTCAGGCCGATGATCGCCAAAGCCCGCTCGAAAATTCCCTGAAAGCCGTCGGGCGAGGGCAACAGAGCTTCAATGCCGAACGAGATTTTGCTGGGGTCGTTGTCGTCCAGCAGTGTGATCTTGACTGCTTTCAGTGTCCGGTTGACCTCGTTTGCAGCCCCAAGTGCTTTGTCCCGGTCGGTCAGCAGGTCTTCGTAGTTCATGTAGCAGTACAAATTGAAGTAGTTCGGGTCGTCGCCTGCGACAAAGCTCAGAAAGACGCGGCCTTCGCGCTTGAACGCGATCCCGCCCTGCTCGTCCGCCGTCGGCAGGTAGCCTTCCGCCGTAAGAAACGCCATCAGCGGCGCCTTGTTGTCTGCCATCTTTTCCCCTCTTAATTCCCTCGTTTTTGATTGGTCCGGTTGAAATAGTACGCCGCCGCGACAATGGCGACGGGGGTGAGTGCTTTGGCCCACAAATTGGGGAACTCGTGCGGGCTGCCGATCAGCCATGCCGCGCCCCAGTACATCGCGTAAGAGAACGCATAGAGGGTCACGACGCGCAGGATGATGACAACTATGCTCGGAATTTTCACGATTGATCTTCACGGAGCCACCGGGCGGCGTCTTTGGCGTGATAGGTGAGAATGAAGTCCGCGCCCGCGCGTTTAATGGACGTTAAGATTTCCAGCGCGGTCGTTTTCTCGTCCAGCCAGCCGTTCGCCGCCGCCGCCTTGACCATCGCGTATTCACCCGACACATTGTACGCCGCGACCGGCAGATGGGTCAAACCGCGCACTTCCCGCACGATGTCGAGGTACGACAGGGCCGGCTTGACCATGATCATATCCGCGCCCTCGGCGATGTCTTGTTCCACTTCTTTCAAGGCTTCCCGGCGATTGGCCGGGTCCATCTGATAAGTCCGGCGGTCGCCGAACTGCGGGGCGCTGTCGGCAGCTTCCCGGAACGGACCGTAGAACGCCGACGCATATTTCGCGGCATAAGACAAAAGCGGCGTGTCCGAAAAGCCCTGGCTGTCCAACGCACGGCGCAGTGCGCCGACCCGGCCATCCATCATATCCGACGGCGCGACTACGTCCGCCCCGGCGGCGGCATGGGAAACGGCGGTCCGGGCCAGCAGATCAAGCGACGGGTCGTTCAAGATGCGCTCGCCTTCCACAATCCCGCAATGACCGTGGGACATATACTCGCATAAGCAGACATCGGTGAAGACCAGCAGATTGGGATTATCAGCTTTGAGCGCCCGCACGGCAGTTTGGACAATGCCGCCATCGGCCCATGCCCCCGACGCCGCCTCGTCTTTTGACTCCGGCAGGCCAAATAGCAGCACGGCAGGCAGGCCCAAAGCCGCAATCCGCTCCGCTTCTTCCCGCAGTGCGTCTACCGTGAGCTGAAAGACGCCCGGCAGAGACGAGATCGCCCGCCGCTCCCGGCCCGCGCCGGGGACCACAAAGAGCGGGTCCACAAAATCCTTGACGGCGAGCGTTGTTTCCCGCACCATGCCGCGCAGGGCAGGCGTTCCGCGCAGCCGCCGCGCCCGATGTCCCGATAAAGCCCCTGGTTCCATGCCGAAAGTATACCCGAACGCAGGCCATTTGGGAAGGCGCGGGAACTCAGGGCGGGAACTCAAAAGACGCGCTTTGCGTCTTAGTAGAGAGGAAAGTCTGCTCCATGTCCGATGCTCGCCGCCTGCAACTGAGTGTATTCGCCTCGCTTCTCATCAACGCCGCCGCGCTGCTCGCGCTTTCCTGGTTCTGGCGCTGGGAGCCGGTTCCCGTGACGGCGTCTCCACCGCACATCAAGTTGGTCCAGGTCACCCTGCGTCCGGCCCCGCCGCCCGCGCCGGTTCCTCCTCCGCCGCCGGTTCCTGCCGCGAAGCCGTCGCCCAGGCCCGTACCGAAGCCGCACCATGCCAAACCCAAGCCGCTGCCTAAGCGCCGCCGGCCCGGCGCGAAAGTCAAAACATCCTCTCCGGCCCCGCTTGCCCAACTCGCCGGCGGCTCCGACGCCGGAGCCTCCGCACCGCCGGCGCCTGCCGCCCCGCCGGTGCATGTGGAAGTATCTCAAAAGCCGTCGCTGCTGATCATTCACAACTCGCCGCTGCCCCTGCCGCCGCTGCCGACGCCTTCGTTCACCCCCGGCGTTATCGCCGCCCGGCCCGTGCCGAAGCCTGTCCTGACTGCTCAGGCCGGACACGGCGCGTCTGGGGCCGATACCGCCGGGCGCGGCCACGGCGCAGGCGAAGGGTCCGGCACAGGAAGCGGCATCGGCGCGGGCAGCAGCCAAGACCCCGGAGAGCCGTTCGGCGTCGGTAAGGGACTCGCCGGTGACGGCGGCCCACGCCACATCGTTTACGTTTTAGACATCTCCGGCAGCATGACCAGCCGGATCAAACGCGCCGATGCCGAACTTCGGAAAGCCATCGAGGGTCTCCGTCCGGATGAAACATTTGACATCATTGCGTTTAACAACGAAGTTTACACATTTGATACCGAGTTAGCGCCGGCAACGCCAAGTGCCATCAAGCGGGCTTCTGAGTTCTTGGATACGTTAATCGTCAACGATGGTACGAATACGCAGGCCGGTATGAGAGCAGCATTGTCGATTCCCGATGTGAATGAAGTCGTTTTGCTGACAGATGGTATGCCCGGCGCAGGCATCACGGATACCGACAGCCTCACCGACTATATACGCCACATCAACAAAAACCACGCGCGTATTTCCTGTGTCGGGATGGTTGGAACCGATCAAGATGGGATTGACCGTACCTTTGAGGGTACAACCCTTCTCACGCGAATCGCCCACGATAGCGGCGGTGCCTGCGAGATTATTCCATTAGGATACAAGACGAATAATTGAGGAACCCCTCCCGCTCGTACCTCGCTCCCTCCCCGAGGCGGAGAGGGGGAAGAGTCAGGAAAAGACAGAAGGGCGCGGCAAGCAACGCCCCTACAACCACGTCCTGAAACTCTTGACCCTCTCCGCTTCGGGGAGGGAGCGAGGTACGAGCGGGAGGGGTTCTATGCTATAATTACCCCATGGAAGCTTTAATTTTAGAAAAAACTCACACGCTCTCGCTCGGTGACATCGCACTCGACGAGCCGCTGGGGCCGCGTGATGTTCGCATCGGCATCAAGACGGTTGGCATCTGCGGGTCGGACATTCATTACTATCAGCATGGGCGCATCGGGCCGTTTGTGGTGAACGCGCCGATGGTGCTGGGGCATGAAGCATCGGGCGTCATCACCGAGGTCGGTGGGACGGTGTCGCACCTGAAGGTCGGCGACCGGGTGTGCATGGAGCCGGGTATTCCTGACCCCAATAGCCGGGCGTCCCGGCTGGGAATGTACAATTTAGATCCCGCCGTGCGGTTCTGGGCCACCCCACCGGTGCATGGCGTTCTGCGCCCGTCGGTGGTTCATCCCGCCGACTACACCTACAAAATCCCTGACGCCGTCTCGTTCGCCGAGGCGGCGATGGTGGAACCGCTCGCCGTCGGAATGCAGGCAGCGAAGAAGGCACACATCGAAGCGGGCGATCTGGCCGTCGTCATGGGCGCGGGACCCATCGGCATGGTCACGGCATTGGCGGCGCTGGCGGGCGGATGCAGCCGGGTTATCTTGACCGATGCCCAGCAGCCGAAGCTCGATCTTGGCGCGACGCTCGGCGCGATCACGCCGGTCAATGTCAAAGAAGAAAGTGTCGCCGCAGTGGTCCACCAACTAACCGATGGCTGGGGTGCGGACATTGTCTTTGAGTGCAGCGGCAGCGCCCCGGCGCTCGCAGGCGTTTTCGAGCCGCTGCGTCCCGGCGGCTGCGTTGTGCTGGTGGGAATGCCGGGTGAACCTATACTCTATGATGTAGTCGGCGCACAGATCAAAGAAGCACGGGTTGAGCATGTCTTCCGCTACGCCCATGTGTTCGACCGGGCGTTGGCGCTGATGGGCGACGGCAAAATTGACGTGAAGCCACTTATCACCGACACGTTTGCGTTTGCCGATAGCGTCGCCGCCTTCGACTATGCTTCCCACCTGCCGCCCACGTCCGTCAAAGCGCAAATTACGCTTCCGTAACTCTTTCTTATGGACACACCGACGAAGCTGATTATTGGGCTGGGCAACCCCGGCAAGGAATACGACGGGACGCGGCACAATATCGGATTTGCCGTGGTGGATGCGTTCGCCCGGCAGCACGGCATTGCCGTCACAAAGCGCGACTTTCAGGCTGTGACTGGGGACGGGCGGGTTGGGGAGACACGGGTGTTTTTGATGAAGCCGCAGACGTTTATGAACCTCTCCGGGCAATCGGTGGCGGCGTTTCTCCGAATGAAGCCACTGGGAATCGCCGACATCATGGTCGTCACCGACGACATTTCGCTGCCGCTGGGCCGCCTGCGCCTGCGGGCGGAAGGATCGGCAGGCGGGCATAACGGCCTCAAATCGCTGATCGCCCATCTGCATGGGCAGGCGTTCCCGCGCCTTCGCTTTGGGGTCGGAGCGCCGCACAACCCGTCGGTGCAGATTGACTTCGTCTTAGGCAGGTTCGGGCGGGGCGAACAAGCAGACGTCGAGGAAGGCATTGAAAAGTCAGTCGCTGCGCTGGAGATGTGGCTGACAGAGGGCATTCAGCCTGCCATGAACCAATTCAATCGCCTCTAATACAAAACTTAATCTTTGCTTAATGTCAGCTTAATTGTCGCTTTCGGCGCTTGTCGCCGCCACGATGACCGGCGCGATGGCCCAGACTTTCACTGAACCTGACTGAGTTCAACGGCAGCTCTGGTGTTAGCGGCCCGCTAGACTTCTTCCTGGCCAGCAATACGACCCCACTTACCGGCACCGGCTCGGAAGGCTTTACCTACGGCGACGAAGATAAAACCGACGGCATTGAAGGCCAGCTCGGCACACTGACTTCCCTGGGCAGCCAGCAGTACACGGCCCTGGACCCCAAAGGCACTGTCACCGCCGCTCCTCTTACCTACACCTTGAACACCGCGCAGCAGGCTGCGCTGGACAGCGACCTCGCCGACGGCGATGTCAAAATCGCTTTCGGCGTTTCACCGAACGGAGCCGGCGCAACGGAAATTGATGGCGTTGGCTACACACCGGCCGCGGGAGCCGCACCGTATACCCCACTAACAATCAGCCTGACTCCCGCCGCTGGCACTCCGGCGGTTCCCGAAGCGTCCACCACAGTAAGCTTCGGCCTGCTCTTGGCCTTCGGCCTCGGCGGCCTAGTCATCGCCCGCCGCCGCAAAGTCGCTTAAGACGTTCCCAGACGACACTGCCCCAGACGACACTCAAAAGGAGGCTGCATCATCTGATGCAGCCTCCTTTTTTTGGCTTGTGCAATCACACGGGAGGTGGGGGTTCCGGCTGGGGCGGATGGCGGTTGACCAAGCCGACAGCCAGCAGCACGAGCGCCGCGCCGCATACCGTGAAAATCGTGATCTTGTCGCCCAAGAAGTAGGAGCCGAGCAGCGCTCCCGCGACCGGCTGAATAAACAAAAACACCGACATCTCGCTGGCATCGGCTTTGTCCAGAATGCTGAACCAAACCAAGTAGCCCAGCACGGTGCAGGGAATAATGAGGTAAAGCAGGGACCAGAAGGCGCTCGCCGGCGGCAGAGTCAGCGGATGGCCGGACGCAATCTGATGGGTCAGCTCAAACGCTGAAAATGGAGCCAGCGCCACCGCGCCGCTGAGCATCTGATAGGTCACTACCGACAGCGGCGGATACCGGGCCAGTAAGTTCTTGCCGACAATGCTCGACGATGCTTCAAATGCCAGTGCCAGCGCGATCAGCAAATTCCCCTGCGCCGAGGAGGAGAACGACTGAATGGTGAGGCCGTTCGCAATGATGAGATACACTCCGGCGAGACCCAAGCTGATGCCGAGCAGCTTTGTTCGCGGCAGCGCTTCGCCGAGGAAGAAAAACGCCAGCACGGACAAGAATACCGTCTCGGTCGCGTGCAGCAGAGCAAAGTTTGACGCTGTCGTCAGCCGCAGGCCCTGATACGCCAGCAGATACGTCAGCGCCAGCCCCAGAATACCCATGGCCCAGAAGACGCCCCAGTCACGCTTCGCAACCCGCAGGTCTACTCTACGCCACAGAGCAATCCCGTACATCAGGAGGGCAGCGACAGAAAAGCGCACAAACGCCAGGGTCATCGGGGAAATTGAGTGCAGGGCGATTTTCGCAGCCAGCGACGAGCCGGCCCAGAGAAGATTAATCCCTACGAGCAGGGCGAGTGTCAAAAAAGACATCCGTCCAGCCGCAGTTTTCTTAGACACCATGCCGTCCACAAATTTTGACGGCTCCGACCGTGCCATTCATTGATTTTAGCCGCTGCGCCCGGTCAAGTCAATCGGTATTTCGGGCTGCGGGTTAATACTCGGTTACAATCTGCTCAGGGACCGGGAACCACTTCAAGAAAAAAGGTGTATGCCTTCCTTTTCTTGATCCGCGCTTCTTGCGCTACCTGAGTCCAAACGCTTTTTGCCTTTTTCGCGCCCAAAGAAGCTTTGTCACGCCCGAAGCAGCTTGCGGTTTCGGAGCAGCATTCTCTGCTGCTCGAAAATATAAGCGACGATTTCTTCCCGGTCTTCTTCCGCCAAATGCGGTGGGCCGAGAAAACGCAGGCGAATGAGGTAGATGTGGGCACGGCCCTGAGTCGCCACCCGGCAGTCCAAAGCGTCCGACTCAACATCCAGCAAATCGCCCTGCCGGCCGGCGGGGACACGGACCAGCACGCGCAAACCACTGGGAACCGGCTTACCCGATGCCAGCAGCGCCCCGCCGCCCGACAGATTGACGAGGCGGGCGGGAACCGGCGGCGTGCTGCCGGACTCGCCGCGCACCCGAAATGTCGTCGGCGACTGCAAGGGCAGCCGGTAAAACTGACGGCGCTGGACTTTGGTGACAAGGCGCGGGCGGACAATCGCCAGCGTTCCCGTTTTTGCTGGGCCGGCCACATGGGTTTCACATTGGTAAAGGTTATCGCCGCAGACAAATGACAGCGTCAGCGCGGTGCGGGGCGGCAAGGCGGAAGTCAGTGCTGGGACCCCGTCCTCGGAAGGTGACATCGTCTGCGGACTTTCCAGCAGAATACGTCGCAGGCCAACCGCTTTGACACGCGCTTCATAAACGCCGACTTCCGCCCCGGCATGGGCCATGTGCACGTGCAGGCGGACGATATCGCCCGGCTCCGGCAGGGGAGCATAATTGCTGTCTTTGTCCCGCGCCGGGCTGCGACGCCACGACCAAAACGGGGCCTTTAATGCGTCTCGGCGGACTACTTCTCGCTTTGCTTCTCGTGTGAGTGCTTCCAAAGTCCCAGCCTTTCTTCGGCGGCCTGCGCGGTCAGCATTTCCGTCGCCGCCGCGTGTTCGAGCTGCGCCATGCTGTCACTTTGGCGGGCGTCGCCGGTTTCAATGAACGTCACCAGCGCTGCCGACTCCTGCGCGAGCAGATTGGTGGACAGCATCCGGTGCAGGTGTGGCAATGTGTAGGCTTTAGGCGGCGCGACCTGAGCGACAAACTCCGCCAGCGCCTGCGCCTCAGCGCTCAGTTTCTTGGCGTCGTCATAAAACTGCTCGCGCGTGCTTTTGCCGGCGGCAAATGCTGCCCGCGACGCCGACAGCGTGCTGGAAAGCGTGTCGGACCGGTTTTTGACAATGCCGATCGCAAGTGCGTAACCACCGGAACCACTGTCTTTCAAGATCGCCAGACAGTCGGTGTACCGCGCTTCGGCGGCGTAAAGCTGGGCGAGCTGGGCCTCGGCCGGACCGCCTGCGCCGGGCGCAAGCGCCACGGCGGTCTTGTATTCGGCTTCCGCGCCGCCGAGATCGCCGCTGTTCCAGAGATCGTCGGCGAGTGTCACATGGGCAGCCGAGTTATTGGGCGTCTGTGCCAGCGTGGCCCGGTCCCGGATGAGAGTCCCGGCTGACGTTCCATTCTGCTGGTCCAAATCCGACAACAACTGCTGCACCGGCACGCTGTCCGGGGCAATTTCGAGTGCCCGCCGGGCTTCGTCCAAAGCACGGTCGCTGAGGCCGTCTTTCTGGTACGCCTGCGCGAGCTTGAGGCGCGGCACGACCGATAGCGGCGCTCCGTTGACCGCCTGCCGGTAGAGGGCGATGGCGCTGACGGTATCCCCCCCATCAAGCGCGGCGTCGCCCTTCGCCAGCAGCGGCTGTATCGCAGTCATATCTTCGGCATTTGGCTGCCGTTTCTTTACAACAATTACCGGCGGGGTCGGCGCGGGGGTCGGCGGCGAGATCGGCTCCGGCAAAGCCGCCGGCGGCGTCGGAACAACGCGCAGCGGCAGAGCGGCGACCTGCACCGGCGGCTTTGAGACAGCGGCTATCGCCGGAGATGAAATCTTCGGCATCGGCGGCGCGGCGATAGGCGGCACGAAAAGCGGTTTGGGCACCGCCGCGATTTTCTGGATCGGCACGTTTACGACCTGCGGCAGAGGGGCAGGTGGCACAGCAATCTTCGGCGGCACGGCTTTCGCCGGTGCAGGGACGACGAGCGGCACAGGCAGCGGAACTTGGGCCACTTTCACCGGAGCAATCGGCACCGGAGCAATCGGCAGCGGAGCAATCGGCACCGGAGCAATCGGCAGCGGAGCAATCGGCACCGGAGCAATCGGCACCGGAGCGGCTTGCGGCGTTTTCGGCAGAACAATCCGTATCGGACGTGCATCTGGCGGCAGGTATGGCGTGGGCGTCTTCTGCGCGACCTGAGCCGGTGGGTTAAGAGGCACAGGCGTAGACTTAATCAACGGCAACGGCTGAGGCGGCAAGATCGCGGGAACCGGCGCGACAGCCACGGGAACCGGCGCGACAGCCACGGGAACCGGCGCGACAGCCACGGGAACCGGCGCGACAGCCACGGGAACCGGCGCGACAGCCACGGGAACCGGCGCGACAGCCACGGGAACCGGCGCGACAGCCACGGGAACCGGCGCGGTTGGTGCGGCAGCGTCTGGTATCGGTGTCAGCGGCGGTGTGCCTCGTGTCTCCAAGTCGGCTAGGGGGGCGGCGGAGATCGGTCCAGTCGGTACTATCGGCGCGGGCGGGTTGTCAGCGACATGATCATAATTAACGGGATGGGCCAGCGAGTCGGCGACTTGGGACTCCAAGGCGTGGACGCCAAACTCGCGATTAGTACCAGTCCAGTCAAATGTCCGGGCGGCAGGCGCGGTCTCGACTAATTCTACATGAGTCGTGTCATCAAGGCGACCAGGGCTGACCACGGCGTAGAAGCTCGCACCGAGCGCACGCGCCAGAGTCATCCGGGCGGCATCCGTTGCGGGGACTTGCAGCAGCCATTCAGGGTGCGTCGTCTCGGCGGATGCCCGCTGAATGGCCGCTGACTCCGGGTCATAGGTCAGCACCTGCACCCGGCTGTCCAGGCGCAGACGGGTCCGCAGGTCCACCAGCGCAGCGACATCGCCGGGGGTCGCCGGATACAGCAGCACGGTCGGCAGAGGCGCTTTGAAGGGGGCTTTCGCCGGCGCGGCGGGAGCGGGAACAGCGCCGAAGCCCAGCAGCGCCAGCGTCGCTGCGCTCAAAATTAAGGCTGGCTTTGGAGGCAAATCTGAAGTCCTGTCTGGCAGGCGGCGAGGCCGCGCTGGGCTGTTTCCACGTCCCGCCCGGCAGCAATCTGGATTTGGTACGACCGGATGGCGCTTTGGTACGCCTGCCGCGCCTGGGAATACGCGCCTGATTCCTGCAAGGAAAGCGCCCGCTGCTGGTACACATCCCCGGAAGTGTCCCCGCCGAAGCCGCTGACGGAAGTTGAAGGCACGGCAGTAGAATTGACGCTTGCCGTGTCTGTATCGCGGGACTGATGAACGGTGATACGGATGTGCGAAGACAAGTTCGACGAATAGGGGGCGGCGCTAGGAGCCGGCGACGAATTGAAGTTGCCGACAACGACTGTATGGCGCGGCACGGCGGCGACCGTGGGTACCGCCAGTACGGATGGCTCAATGCCCGGCGGGAGGGCCACCGGGGCCGGGGCGACGCCGCCGGGGATACCGGAGGTAGGCCCGGCAGACGGCAGGGCAGCAAGGCGCAGCGGCGGCAAGTCCATCCCACGCTGCTGCCGGGACACGGCGGCGGCGGGACGCGGCGGCGGCTGACTCCACAGCGGCGATCCGGCTCCGGCAGGCGCGGAAGACGACGCCGAGTACGGCGCAGGAACATGACCGGCAAATGGGTCACGGCTTGTCAGCGCGGGCGGAATGTAGGCCGGAACATTGATGTTGGTGCGGCCCGGCATCATCACAACCGGAGGCGGCACGGCCGCAGTTTGTGTCTGCCCGAACGCCGATTGATTGCCTGAAACGGCAGGCAGGGCGGCAGGGGTCGCCACCGGGTAGGTCTTCACGACGTCCGCCTGTGCCCACGGGTGGGTGAATAGCAGGCCGGCGATCAAAACCAGTGCCGTCGCCCCCCCAGCGGCATACAGCGGGCGGCGCTGCGGGTCAATCCCGGCAATCGCGGGAAGCGGTGTCGCCGACAGTGACGCGAAGCGCTTGCCCAGTGCCGGCCCCAGCTTCAAGAACGCCGGCGGCAGCCACTGATGAGTGATAGGCGGCGCGACCGCCCGGACATGCACCCCGCGCCGGAGCTGTTCCAGTTTTTGGGCATCAGCCTGGCTGTCCGGGTTCAGCGCCAGCACCGATTCAAAGTGGTGAATAGCTTTCGTGTTGTCGCCGGTCTTTTCATACAGCGTGCCGAGCAGCGAATGCGCGGTCGTGGAATGAGGATTGACTGCCAGCGCAGCCTCGCAGGCGGTAATGGCGGCATCAGTGTTGCCGGCCTGGTTGTGCCAGAAGGCCATATCCAGCAGGCGTGTCAGCGTCTCGACATCTTCGTCGGATTGGTGCAGCGGCAGGTCCTGAATGGACAGCATCATCGTCCGGTAGCCGGAATTAATCTTCGCGCCGCATTCTTTGCAGTATTTGCTGTCTACGGAATTGCCCGTGTTGCAGTCTTGGCAGTACACTCGTCGTACCTCACTCCGTCAAAATTTCTACTCTCAGGGTATCACACTTGCCGCTGTTTGTCAAGAAAACGGCGGGTTTAAGATGCGCCGCTTCTCCGGTAAGTGTGTTTTATGAACCCGACTACTGAAGCTGTCCTGGAATTTCTCAATTTTCCCGACTTGGACCTCGGCACGACGCCACTGGATTTGGAGATGCTGCAAGACCCGGCGCTGACCCGCGAGCTGACCACACGCCTGCTGTCCGGCCCCCTGCCGACCGGGGAAAGCCGGGCGGCGGCAGACGCTCTGAAGGACCGCCTGGACGACGCCGACTGGAACGCCGTGTCTCAGGCCATGCAGGGCCGTGTTCGGCTAACCGATGCCTTGTTTGACACAACTGCTGAAGACGCAGCAAAAGCCAGCAGCTAAGCTGCCAATGACAGCAATCCAAGCCATCTTTTTCGACGTCGGCGACACGCTCGTCTTTGACGACCCGCCGCTGAAAGGGCGCCTTGTCTCAGCCGCGCAGTTAGTCGCTATCGCGCTTGACCCGGTCCGCCTGCCGGAGGCGTTCCGCGCCGCCGAAGCATTCGCCGTCAAGCGCTACGTCGCCGGAACTGTTTGGGACGCACCCGGCGCACTGCGCGAGACGGCGGCTGTCTTATGGTCGGTTCTCGGCCTCCCGGCGCTTGATGACAAACAGTGGACGGCCTTCGCCTCAGCCTTCGCCGCTTTGCCCTTCACGCGCTTTGTCCCGCCGGAAGCGTTTGCGCTGCTTGATGAACTCAAGCGTCGCAGCTTCGTGCTGGGCGCAATTTCCGACTGGGAAGACACTCTGCCCGAAGTTCTAGCCGACCTAGGCCTGCTGCCATATTTCGACATGCTTGCGATCTCCGCCGTTGCCGGCGCGTCCAAGCCTAACCCGCTGCTTTTTGAGGACGCGCTGGCTCAGGTCCATCTGCCGCCGGACGCCTGCCTCCATATCGGCGACTGGTACGAGCTGGACGTTGCCGGAGCAAGAGCCGCTGGAATGCCCGCGCTGCTGTTCGACTGGGCCGAACGCACCCCTAACACCGACTGTCCGCGCGTCACGGATTGGCCGCAGCTCGCGGCCTATTTACTGGCGCTGCCCGCACCGAAATAGTGCTTGCGGAAGAGCAAAATAAAGCCGCTCCCTTTGCTTGGGAAGCGGCTCGTAAGACAGGAAGCTGCATTGCAGGAACAGAGTTAAGCAGGAACCGCTTTTTTCTTAGCAGCAGCAACCACGCTGCCGAGACCTAGTGCCAGCAGCAGGCCGAAGGAGATCGTGGTGGAGGCTTCGGGGACGGCGGCAGGAGTCGCTACCCCAAACGACCAGCCGAAGTTCGCCACTGGGGAGCCGTTAAAAAAGAGGAAGCTGCCGGCAGGGTTGCTGCTCACTGTATCAGGGCCAGTTGACTTGAAGAACAGGTCCTGGCTGCTGCCGATGGTGGGCGGAGAATAAATGCCCTGACCCAGATTGTTCAGCGTGGCGGCAGGAGCGCCGGTGAACGACTCGCCTGCCCAGAACGTGCCGGTTGGCAGCGCAAAGAAGCCGGCGGCGTTCGTGGCGGTAAACACACTGACGCTACTGCTCGCGACTGTCAGGGGATTGAACTGAAAAGCCGCAAGCAATGTTCCCGGTCCGCCGCTCACGGGGTCGGCACTGTAGAACTCAACCAGGGGGCTGAATGTCGAGGCAGTGGTGTTGAAGTTTGCGGCGGAGAAGCTGAACGTCGTCACTTCGCTGCCGGCAAATCCGGTGATGGGAGTGATGTCGTCGGCAACAAGGTTCGTGAGGCTCGTGGAGCCGGTGCCGGACGCGCCCCCGTTAAGGAAGCCGCGCCCCGTGAAGTTGGCGGTGTCGCTATAAACCGTTGTCGTCTGAGCGAAAGCGGCAGGGGCAGCGGTGAGCGCAGCCAAAGCAAAGCCGGCAAGCGCGGCGTGGCGGAGCAGTCCCGTGCAGGGTTTTTGTGTGCGAAGAGTGTGCAAGCAATGGATGTGCAAAATGTGTGCCTTTCTGTCGGACGCGGCCAAGAGGTGAGCGAACAGATTAGAAGAGGCCACAGTGCCAGTGAAAAGCATGATATCCAGTGAGAAGCACGATTGCCGTCATTACCAAGCGTGTGCGATGCTGATGCTCTCCTTCCCTGCATAATTCATGCCAACCAAGCACGACTCAGAAATTTCGCAAGTAAATTTAATCTCTTCCTGATCCGTAGCCAGTACGTCTTAATCCATTGCCTCTGCGGGCGGCGAGAGGTCGAGCCTGACTCTCGGCAGCGGGCAACAGTTGATCAGGAGCGGGTCGCAGCCGTTGCCATCCAGCGTCCCCCCACGGGGCCTTGACGAAGTTTTTAAGGCGCTTAGAGTCTAACCCGGCAAGTTCAGAGAGGCATAACCATGACAGACTACAAAGCCGCTATTCTGTGGGAGCGCGGAGCGCAGCGTTTCACCGACAGCCGTTACAGCCGCGCCCATAAGTGGCGGTTCGACGGCGGGGTGGAGGTCCTGGCATCGTCCTCGCCCCATGTCGTCCCACTCCCCTACTCGTCTGCGGAAGCCGTTGACCCAGAAGAAGCCTTTGTCGCGTCCCTGTCAAGCTGCCATATGCTTTGGTTTTTGTCCGTGGCTGTCAAGCACGGCTGCTGCGTTGACCGCTACACAGACAACGCCGTGGGCATTCTGGAAAAAAACACGGCGGGGCAGCTTGCAATCACGCGCGTGACACTCCGTCCTGCCGTCGTCTTTTCCGGCCCGCATACGCCCACAAAGGCCGAGATTAACGCGCTGCACCAGGAAGCCCACGACCAATGCTTCCTCGCGAACTCCGTCAAAACCGCCGTTCACTGCGAGCCGGCCTTCCACGACTGGACTTCTTTCCATGACTAGACTTTTTCTCAGCGCCGGCTTCTGGCTGTGCCTTCAGCTTGCGTGTTATGCTCAGGGAGCGAAACCGATGTCTGACAACGAGCCGTACCGCCCGAAGTTCCACTTTACCGCGAAGCAAGGCTGGCTGAACGACCCGAACGGCTTGGTCTATCTCGATGGCGAGTACCACCTGTTCTTCCAGTTTGAGGAGCTGCTGTCCGGCAATGATCCGAAAAAAAGCTGGGGCCACGCCGTTAGTACCGACCTAGTTCATTGGCGGCAGCTTTCCAATGCGCTTGAGCCGGATGCGCTTGGTCCGATCTGGTCCGGCTCGGCGATCGTGGATTGGAACAACACTTCTGGATTAGGCAGCCCCGGCAAGCCGCCGCTGGTCGCCTTGTACACAGCGGCAGGCGGGCAGTCGCCGGAGTCGTCAGGGCGCGACTTTACGCAGTGCCTGGCCTACAGCACAGACCGGGGCCGCACCTGGACCAAGTACGCGCACAATCCTGTGCTGCCGCATGTAGCCGGCGAAAACCGCGACCCGAAAGTTATCTGGGACGCCCCGACCCGGCGCTGGATCATGGCGCTTTATTTAGACAGGGATCGCTTTGGCCTTTTCTCGTCGCCTGATCTGAAAGCGTGGACCCAAACACAGACACTGACTTTGCCCGGCAGCAGCGAATGCCCGGACTTCTTCCCCCTGCCGCTGATCGAGACACATAAGCAGCGCTGGGTATTCACCGCCGCGAACGATGCCTACCTTGTTGGCAGTTTCGACGGCAGGACATTCACGCCGGAAACTCCGGCGCTGCCGGGGGATGCCGGCGCAAGTTTTTATGCCGCGCAGACCTTCAGCGGCATTCCCGCGCAGGAGGACCGGCGCATCCAAATTGCCTGGATGCGCGGGGGCGAGTATCCCCAAATGCCCTTCAATCAGCAGATGAGCTTTCCCTGCACGCTGACGCTGCACCAGACCTCAGATGGCCCGCGCCTCTTCCGCTGGCCGGTCAAAGAGATCACTGCCCTCTACGGCGCTCTGCTGCACCAGCACAACATCAGGCTGTCACCCGGCTCAGACCACATCGTTCCCGCACCGGGCGAGTTATGGGACATCGAGGCCGAGTTCGCGCTGTCGCCGGGAGTGACCGCCTGCGGCCTGCGCGTGCGCGGCACCGACATCCGGTATCAGGCAGCAGAAGGCGGCACAATCTCCTGTCTGGGCCGGAAAGCGCCGCTCGCGCCGCAGCAGAGCCATGTCACTCTGCGGATTTTGCTGGACCGCACCTCTTTGGAAGTCTTCGGCAACGGGGGCCAGACTTCGCTCACGACATGCTTCCTACCGCCCGTCGGCGAAGAAAACTTATCCGCCTATGCCGAGGGCGGCACTGTGACGCTGGTATCTCTAACCGCGCATCCGCTTCGTTCTGCTTGGACGCAGTGACCCCTCCCTCTTGTACCTCGCTCCCTTCCCTGTTAAGGAAGGGCCGGAGTTAAAAAAAGGTCGTAGGGGTGTGGCCTACCGCGCCCTCCTGTCCTTAGAGAAGTATTCAGTACGGCCAGGCCCAGTTTCTAATCTCCGGCATGTCCTCGCCGTGCTGCCGGACATAGGCCGTATGCTCCTGCAATCTGTCCCGCATCTCCTGGCGCAGACTCGCTGCACGGTATCCTAAAGACGGCACGCGGTCAATCACGTCCTGAACGAGGTGGTAGCGGTCCAGATGGTTCAAGACAACCATGTCAAACGGCGTCGTGGTCGTGCCTTCCTCAATGAAGCCGCGCACATGGATATTGTCGTGGTTAGTCCGGCGGTATGTCAGGCGATGAATTAAGTAGGGATAGCCGTGGTAAGCGAAGATGACCGGCTTGTTCGGCGTGAACAGCGTGTCGAAATCTTTGTCGCTGATCCCGTGCGGATGCTCGGTCTGCGGCTGCAATGTCATCAAATCCACGATGTTGATCACGCGGATCTTCAAATCCGGCAAGTTTTTTCGCAGGATGTCCACGGCGGCCAAAACTTCCAAAGTCGGCACATCGCCCGCGCAGGCCATCACCACGTCCGGCTCGCCGCCGCTGTCGGTCCCCGCCCATTCCCAGATGCCCAGGCCCGCCGTGCAGTGCCGGACAGCGTCATCCATCGGCAGAAACTGAAGCTCCGGCTGCTTACCGGCGACAATGACGTTGATGTAGTTGCGGGAGCGCAGGCAGTGATCGGCGACCGACAGCAGGCAGTTCGCATCCGGCGGCAGATACACCCGGACAATGCTGGCTTTTTTGTTCAGCACATGGTCAATAAAGCCGGGATCTTGGTGCGAAAAGCCGTTGTGGTCCTGACGCCAGACATGCGAAGTCAGCAAATAGTTCAGCGACGCGATAGGCCGCCGCCACGGAATATGCCGGCAGGCTTCCAGCCACTTGGCGTGCTGGTTGAACATCGAGTCCACAATCTGGATAAACGCTTCGTAGCACGAGAAGAACCCGTGCCGGCCTGTCAGCAGGTACCCTTCCAGCCAGCCTTCAATGGTCGTCTCGCTGAGTATCTCCATCACCCGCCCATCGGGCGAAAGATCGCAGTCGTCGTCAGGCCGCGCTTCGGTGTCCCAGGCCCGGCCCGTCACGTCGAGGACTGCGTTCAGGCGGTTCGAGTTGTTTTCGTCAGGTGCGAAAACGCGGAAATTGCGCGTGTCTTTCGTCGCCGCCATCACGTCCCGCAGGTACTCGCCCAGAACCCGCGTCGACTCGCCGGTCTGCGTTCCCGGCTTCTCGACCGCAAACGCATACGCTTTAAAGTCCGGCAAGGGCAGCTCTTTTAACAGCATCCCACCGTTCGCGTGCGGGTTCGCCCCCATGCGCCGGTCCCCGGCTGGGGCAAGCGCGGCGATGTCCGCTTTTAGTCTGCCGGTGTCGTCAAACAGCTCTTCGGGCTTGTAGCTTTTCATCCATTCTTCAAGCTGGGCGATATGCTCCGGGGTCTTCATGTCGGCAATCGGAACCTGGTGCGCCCGCCAGGAGCCTTCGGTCTTTTTGCCGTCCACAAACTTCGGCCCGGTCCAGCCTTTCGGCGAGCGCAGGACAATCATCGGCCACTGCGGGCGGGTGACATCGCCGGTCTCGCGAGCGCTCTTCTGGATTGCCCGTATCTCCTGAACAACAGTCTCTAAAGTCTGGGCCATTTTCGGGTGCATGAGATCGGGGTCGTCGCCCTCGACAAAGTAAGGCTTGTAGCCGTAGCCGACCAGAAGGCTGGTCAGAGCCTGGTCGCCGATCCGCGCCAGCACGGTCGGGTTTGCGATCTTGAAGCCGTTCAAATGCAGGATCGGCAGCACCGCACCGTCGGTGGCCGGGTCGAGAAACTTGTTGGAGTGCCACGACGCCGCAAGTGGCCCCGACTCCGCCTCGCCGTCGCCGATGACGCACAGCGCGATTAAATCTGGGTTGTCAAACGCCGCACCGTAAGCATGAGCCAGCGAGTAGCCCAGCTCTCCGCCTTCGTTGATAGAGCCGGGGTTATCGGGAGAGTCGTGGCTGGGAATGCCGCCGGGGAACGAGAATTGCTTGAACAGCTTCTGAATACCGGCCTCAGTTTGTGGAATGTTAGGATAGAACTCGGAATAAGTGCCTTCCAGATAGGTATTCGCGACCATGCCCGGCCCGCCGTGTCCCGGCCCGCAGACATAGATGGCATTGAGGTCGTACTTCTTAATCAATCTATTCATGTGGACATAGATAAAGTTCAGTCCCGGTGTCGTCCCCCAATGTCCCAAAAGGCGCGGCTTGGTGTCTTCGCGCTTCAGCGGATGTTTCAGGAGGGGGTTGTCCATCAAGTAAATCTGGCCGACCGACAAATAGTTTGCGGCCCGCCAGTAAGCGTTCATCAGTTGCAGTTCATCGGGTGAAAGTACGGTTTCGGGATCAAGTGCAGTCGCGGCGTCTGTCATGGTGGCCTCTTTGGAGAATAGTCTCACGGGGCTGAACCCCCGTGCTTTAAAAATGCAAATCCCCGCCTGCGCGGGCAAAAGACACTTCGTTAAACAAAATGCTCGGACTCCCCGCCCGCGAAGGCGGGAGTTTGCACCTTTGAAGCCCTGCCGTTCAGGGCAGGGTCTTAACATACTTATTCCCTACCCTCATGTTCCACTATTCTGCACGCCTGAAACAACGCCGCCGAAGCTCGCCGATGGCAAAACTGCGGCAATTTCGAGACATTTAGCAAGCGTCTTCTTAGAAATTGAAAGCCGAATGCGGTCTCAAACGCCAATAACTCGACGGCGGTATCTCTTGTGAGGCTTCTTTACGCGCTTGAAGCTATTTTCGATTTGACTTGACTTGATCACTGTCTTATGCTATACTGTTATCATCTGTGAATTGGAAAAACCAAAGCGACAGCCGTATAGGCTGCCGCTTTTTTGTTGTCTTCTCCTAGAACGGTTCTACCACTTATGCTGCGACGCTTTTTTGCCTACTACCGGCCTCATCGCCCCCTCTTTTTGCTCGACTTCTTCTGCGCGGTCCTGTCCGGCCTGTTGGAATTAGTCTTTCCCCTCGCGGTCAAAGCGTTCGTAGACAAACTGCTGCCAGGCCAGAACTGGGGACTGATTTGGGGCGCGACGGCAGCACTGCTGGCGATTTACGGAGTCAATACGGGCCTGCAATACATCGTCAACTACTGGGGGCATGTGCTGGGCATCTCGATTGAGACCGAAATGCGGCGCAAAATCTTCGACCACCTGCAAAAGCTGTCGTTCCGGTTCTATGACAACCAGAAGACCGGGCGCTTGGTCGCCCGCGTGACAAAGGACCTGGAAGATGTCGGGGAGGTGGCGCATCATGGGCCGGAAGATGCGTTCATTGCTGTGATGACATTTCTTGGCTCGTTCGCGCTGATGTTCACGCTGAACGCCAAGCTCGCGCTGATTACCGGGCTGGTGGTCCCGCCGATGATGTGGATTTCGACGCGCTACGGGCGAGCGATGACCCAGAACATGCGGACCCTGTTCGGGCAGGTCGGCGACTTTAATGCCCGGATTGAGGAAAACGTCGGCGGCATTCGTGTGGTACAGGCGTTCGGCAATGAGAACCATGAGCGGGCGCTGTTTGCCGAGGACAACGCCCGCTACCGGGCGACAAAGCTGAATGCTTATCTGCTGATGTCCAAAAGCATGTCACTAAGCTACATGACCATGCGGCTGGTGCAGGTCCTCGTGATGATTACAAGCGCTTACTTTGTTTTGCGCCATCAGCTCACCATCGGCGGCTTCACCGGCTTTTTGCTGCTGACCAATGTTTTCTTCCGGCCCGTCGAGAAGATTAACGCGGTACTAGAAACCTACCCCAAAGGAATTGCGGGCTTCAAGCGCTACACGGAGTTGTTAGACACTGAGCCCGATATCGCCGATCTGCCGGGCGCTGTAGACGCCGGGCATCTGCGCGGCGCGATCCAATTTCAGGCCGCGACGTTCGGCTACACCGAGCATAAAACCGTTCTGCACGACATCAACCTCTCCATCTATCCCGGTGAAATGGTGGCGTTTGTCGGGCCGAGCGGGGCGGGCAAAACGACCCTCTGCTCACTCCTGCCGCGCTTCTATGACTTAGACAGCGGACGCATCACGATTGACGGCATTGACATTAAGCAGATGACGCTGGAGTCGCTGCGGCGCAACATCGGCATCGTTCAGCAGGACGTGTTTCTATTCGCCGGCACGATCCGCGAAAACATTGCCTACGGCAAGCTCGGCGCGTCCGATGCCGAAATCTGGGACGCCGCCCGCCGGGCGCGTCTCGATGACATGATCTCGGTTCTGCCCGACGGGCTGGACACCCTGACCGGCGAGCGCGGGGTTAAGCTCTCCGGCGGCCAGAAGCAGCGCATGGCGATTGCCCGGATGTTCCTGAAAAACCCGCCCATTCTGATTTTGGACGAAGCGACTTCGGCACTCGATACCGAGACCGAGCGGGCCATCCAAGCGTCACTGGCCGAGCTTGCCGTCGGGCGCACCACGCTTGTCATCGCGCACCGCCTGGCAACGATCCAGAACGCCGACCGGATTGTCGTGGTAGACGAAACCGGTGTCGCCGAACAGGGCCGCCATGACGAGCTAGTCACCGCGTCGGGGATCTATCAGCGTCTGCACGAAGCCCAGTTCAGCCGGTAAAAAACCGGCACTGGAAGTGCCGGTCTACTTTTGCATGGAAGTCGAAGCGACTAAAGATAGGAAATGCTCGCGGACGCAATCTCTTCCCTAGTCGCCTCGACTTTCACTCCAAAGTAGACCGGCACTTCCAGTGCCGGTTTCTTCACCTGCGCTTCATGCCGAGGGCTGAACTTTCAGCAGGATTGTCTCATGCGGCTCGACACGCAGGGACATGTCCCAGGTGAACGCAGGCAGGTCTTCCTGCTTCCAGAGATTACGCACTGACTTGGATGCATCCAAGAGGCCGATGTCGCTGGCCTTGACAGTGATCTCTTTCCCGACTGCGCCGCGATTGATCAGCGCAACCGCGACGGAGCCGTCTGCAAGCGGCTTTTTCCAGACTTCGCCGCCTTCAGACTGGCGGACACGGCGAGCGGGAATGCCCAGCGTATCCTGGTTCACCGCGAGGACCTCCCGGTTGGTCAGGAGCGCTTTCGTCTCGTCGTCCATCGTCCGAACATCGCAGCCGATCATCAGCGGGGAACAGGCCATGCACCAAACGGACATATGCGTCTGGTACTCTAAAAACGATAAACCGCCGCCGGAAATATGCCCTTTGCCTTTGAGGCCGACAATCAGCATGTCCAGGTCGTTCCAGCGGCCCGGCCCGCCGTATTCCGCGAGGTCCTGCGCGATGTCTAAAATCACGTCAACGCCGATGCCATAAGTGTCCCACGACGCCATCCAAATGTTGACCCAGCTATCGAAGACGTCTCCCGAAACCCGCCACATCTGCCCCCCGACCTCCGGCCCCCAGAGCTGCGGGCCGCGACCGCCCCATTCACAGAGCGAGAACAAAATCTCGCGGCCCGTGCTGCGGAGTGCTGCGCCCATGCGCCCGTAGCGGTCCCGCGCGGTTTCCTGATCCGTCGGCGCACTGCAATAATCATATTTGAGAAAATCAATCCCCCACGACGCCCAAAGCCGTGCATCCTGCTCCTCAAAGCCGAGGCTGCCCGGATAGCCCGCGCAGGTCAGCTCCGCCGCATCCGAATAAATGCCAAGCTTGAACCCTCGTTCATGCACATAATCCGCCAGCGCTTTGATGCCGCTTGGAAACTTGACCGGGTCTGCCACCAGATTGCCCGCACTGTCGCGCCCCTCTTTGACCGACCAGCAATCGTCTATGACAATATACTCGTAGCCGCAGTCCCGCAGTCCCGACGACACCAGTGCATCCGCAGTTTCTCGAATAGCCGCTTCCGTAATAGAAGAGCCAAGCATATTCCACGAGTTCCAGCCCATCGGCGGAGTCGCAGCAAGCGATGGGGAAATCAAAGTTTGTTGGGTTGTCATCTTTTCACTCTCTCACGGGCGGCTACAGCAGAAGGCAGTGCCACTTTTGGCTGGCTTTGCAGAGCTTGTCCGAGCCGTTTCTGAAAATCCGCCACGCTCAATCTTCCCGTAATCCGCAGGCTCTTAATCTCTGTGCCGTCCGGCCTCAGCACCACAATCGTCGGCAGGCTGCCGAAGCCGTACTGCTTTTCCAGCGCCGCGCTCGGCGCACTGCTCCACTGCGTCAAATCCGCCCGCAGCGTTACGAATTTATCGGCCAGTTCCGGCGCGACGGCGGGGTTGTCGAACACATCATGCTCGATTTCTTTGCAGTTGACGCACCATGACGCCGTGAAGTCTATGATAATCGGCTTGCCCGCAGATTTAGCGCTTTCAATCGCTGAAGGGCTGTACGCGGCCCAGGCAGGAGTCCCCCCGCCCCCCAATACTGGGGGAGCCGGAGAGGAAGCGGCAGAGGCTGTTCTTGCTCCCCCAGTATTGGGGGGCGGGGGGCTTCCCTTCGCGAGAAACCGCGTGAAGTCGGCGGCGTTGGTAATGGTCCCCGCATACTTGTCTTCCACCGCTTCCGTCTGCGGGTTTACAACTGCATACAGCGGCAGGGCCACGTCGCCGAACTTGGTAAGCTGCAAATGCTGGTTCGCCGCATCACTGGGCCGGTCGGTGTAAAGCTGCACCCGGACATAGTTTGCAAGCTGAGACTTGACCTCGGAGCGCGGGAAGACATTGATCTCGTTCCACCGGCAGTTTGTACACGTCACGCCCGTGAAGTCCACAAACAGCGGCTTTCCTTCGGCTTTGGCCTGCGCCAGCGCGGAAGCATAGTCGGTCAGGAACGGCAGGCCGGTGACGGCGCTGCCTTTCACTCCCCCGTAGCCCGCCGGGGGCAGGAAGGTTCCGAGTGCGCCGATAGGACGGCCTGCCAGGCCCCAAAAGCAGAACAGCGCGGAGAACGCGAATACCGACGCAGTCGCCCACCGGCCCAGCGATACTTTCGCGCCCGGCTTTTCCAACTCGCCCGCCACGCCGAAGCGCAGGGTTCCGGCGAGGTAGAACGCGGCGGCGGCAAAGATCAGCGCCCACGCGGCCAGCAGCACCGGCTCGGTCAGAAAGCGCCAGTTCCAAACTTGATCGGCATTGGACAGGAACTTCAAGGCGGCGGCAAGCTCGATAAAGCCCAGCGTCGCTTTCACCCGCGCCAGCCAGATGCCGCCTTTGGGGATTTTGGAAATCCACTGCGGGAAGGCCGCGAATACCAGAAACGGCGAGACGAACGCCAGCGAGAAGACCAGCATCCCCAGCAGCGGCAGCAGACGCGCTCCGTCCGCCGCCGCGACCAGCAGCGTCCCCAGGAACGGCGCGGTGCAGGTGAACGACGCCAGCACAAAGGTAATGCCGAGAAGCCCCAGACCGACCAGCCCGCCCCGGTCCTTCGCCGTCTGCTGAAGCGCGGTCAGGTTCGCGGGCAGGGTTAACTGAATGGTCTCAAAGAACGAAAACGCGAAGACAACAAACACGACAAAGATGCCCAAGTTGACGTAAGGATTCGCCGCGATATTGTTGATGCCGGTCGCGCCGAGCGTCGCCGTCACGACCGCGCCGAGGGCAACATACAACAGCACGATGCCGAGGGCGTATCCCGCCGACAGCCGGACAAGCTTGGCTTTGTCGCCGTCGGCCTGCTTGACAAACGAAGTGAGAGTAATCGGGATGAGCGGAAAAACACAGGGCGTAATCAGGGCCAGAAGCCCCGCGCCCACGGCGGCTAAGAGGAACAGGGAACTCCCCCCCGCCCCCAATTCTGGGGGAGCCATAGGGGGAGAAGCAGAAGCCGCTTCGGGAACAGCTCCTACTCCCCCAGGATTGGGGGCAGGGGGGGCATACTCGGCCCTTACCGCCCCCGGAACAACAGACAGCGTGACGGGCAGGGATACATCGGTCGGCGGCAGGCAGACATGGTCGTTGCAGGTCTGATAATGGAGCGTCACCGTAGATGCCGCGTTTTTTGCGACAAACTGCCGGGTGAAAGTCGCGGCAGTTTCATGGTACGCAACCTGCGTTTGGAAGTTCGGGTCGAACTTCTGAATGGGCGTATCTTCGGTAGTCGTACCCAGCGGCGCGGCGTCACCGAGCGTGGCAATCGCTGTCGTCGCAGGCCCGGTTGCGGCGGGAACAACCGAGTAAACATGCCAGCCGGGGTCAATCCGCACCTTGACTGTCACCGTAACCGCCTCGCCCGGATGGGCCGGCGCGGGCGTCGCCGACACTGTGAAATGCACCGGCAGCGGCGCAGCGTGTGCGCCCGCCGTCAGCAGTGCCAGCGTGAACAGCAAAAGCACCCGTCGAAGCATAGTCATACAAGAACCCTCAAAAGTTGTCACAAAGAGTATTACAAAAGCCAGACGATTATCGTTCCCCGGCGCACCCCAGACAACAAAAAAGCGCCGACCCCTAGGGCCGACGCTCTCCTCTACGCTGCTTCATTTGTCGCCGTCAATTTTGGCAACGTGCTATTATTATGGCATTCGAGAGGCATTTGCACAAGGGGTGAGCAGAGCGCTTACAGTATTGCAGAGCCGCTTGGTTTCAGCCATTCCTAGTATTTTTGTGGTTTGCAAGTGGCGAAAGTATAGAATGCGTCCCCTTTTATGGATTTGATATGTTTCTTATTTGTTGCGCTAAAGTCTTACCGGCTATGGCATAAACCTGTCGTAAACACCATGCGGCCCAATCCAAAACCAATACAAGCCCTCGGAGCGCATTCTTGCTAAAGCGCGGTAATGCAGGCCGATACGAACCGACCACAGACCGTCTACGTTCTTGAAGCGGAGCGAAGAATGGCTTGGATCAGCCTTGAGCAGGTCGTAGTTTTTGTCCGCCAGTTCGCGCACCTCGCGGGGCCAGGCATTGTAAAGCTGCCAAAAATCCGGGGTTGTAAAGTGGGTCATGTCAAGCCTTTACAGCGGCCTGCACTGCCCCGCCTCAGCCTGCTCATCCACGCGCTTGAAGACCGCCTCAAACCGGCCCGCCTTTATGTCACGCTCGATTTGCCGGTCCCAGGCGTCAGCCTGGAGTTCTTCAAGCCACTGTGCCAGCTCCGCCAAGTCCGGCTCCGGCAACTGCGCGATTTCTGTTCTAATTTCGGTGATGCTCATAAGATTATTCTACCCTGATGAGGATACGCTCTATATTCACAAGTTAATCCTGCCCGGTCTGGAAAGTGCTTTCGCTCGTTTGGCCCATGTATCCAGCAACCATCCCGAAAGCATGAGCAGTATCGAGATTGGTAGATGTAGCAGAAATGGATGCAGGACAATGAGAACCAAGAACCCCGCGAACTCTGCTAGGCCAGACAACACGGACAGAGTAACCGAGAGGAAGCCGCCGACTGTCCCTTGCTTGATTTTCCACAAGGTTGGGGAGAAAATAATGGC
The DNA here is from genome assembly GCA_965213825.1 of Capsulimonadaceae bacterium. Classification (GTDB taxonomy): domain Bacteria; phylum Armatimonadota; class Armatimonadia; order Armatimonadales; family Capsulimonadaceae; genus JANXMY01. Next base: position 72,011 of record CBDCAE010000002.1, on the reverse strand, counting down.
GACACAAACTAGCCACACCCAAACCTGTACCCCTTGCAAATTTTGCACTGACTCCCTCCTTCAGAAAAGGGGTTCACTCGGATACAATGACAACTTTGCCGCATTGGCCCTTGTCCATCACCTCATACGCTTCTGCCGCCTGCGCGAGCGAGAACCGATGCGTCACCGTCTTTTCCGGGTGCAGGTCCCAGCGGGACAAGCGCTCCAAAAGTTCTTCCATGTGCGGCACCGATGTCACCCACGAGCCGAACAGTGTGATTTGCGGATGGATCAAAAGCGGCGACACGTCAAACGTGATGTCGTTGCCTTCGCCGACAAACACGCACCGTCCCCACTGCCGCGTCCCTTGCAGCGCGAGCTTCCGGGCGGGGCCGACCCCGGAGCAGTCAATGGACGCCTCGCAGCCCTTGCCGCCCGTCACCGCCTTGATCTTGTCCAAAGCGCTCCGCGTCGCTGACGAACGCTTCGTCTACGAGGCCCATCTCTCGTGCCAGATCAATCCGGCTTTGGCTCACGTCCACGCCGATGATCTGCGTCGCCCCCAAAGCCCGCCCCAGCATCGCCGCCGCCAGACCCACCGGACCCAGGCCCGTGATCAGCAGCCGATCCTGGCCATCCACTTTGATCCGTGTCAGCGCTTCCCAGGCCGTGCCGAAGCCGCAGGCGACGAGTGCGCCGTCTACATACGAGAGGTTGTCGGGCAGGGTGAGGCAGGTGTTTTCTTCCGCCAGCAGGAACTCGGCATGGCCGCCGTCCCGCTGCCAGCCGTAGGCTAACCGGTAGGGCGTGTGGCACGAGATCATGTAACCCGCCGAGCAGTCCTCGCAGACCCCGCAGCCGCTGATATGGTACAGCACCACCCGGTCACCGGGTTTGTACTTCTTACAGCCCGGCCCGACTTCAGCAATCTGCCCGCACGGCTCATGCCCGGCGATGACACCTCGGTACGCTTCGTCGCCCACTCCCAGATGCTCCCGGTAGATAGCCCGGATATCCGAGCCGCAGATGGAAGACGCCTTCATACGGACGAGCACCTGTCCATAGCCCGGCGTCGGCACCGGCTGCTCCCGGAACTCTACTGTGCTGTTTCCCGGCAGCACGACACCGGTCATTGTCTCGCGCATTGTTGTCTGCTCGCTCATTGAACAATCTCCCCGTTCACGTCCCATAAATCTTCCCACGTCTGCCCGTCGCGCCACAAGAAGACGTGGCCTTTAATCAAGCGGTTGTTTTTGTTGATACCCGCAATCGCCGCCATTTCGTCTTCGGTCAGCTTGTCGCCCGCGACCGCTTGCAGAGCCGAGACATACTGCGCCGGCTTGACCGAAAATGGGATCGGCACTTGCCCGCGCTGAACAGCCCACAGGAGGCAGACCACAGCGGGATGCACCCCATGCCTATTCGCTATGCCTAAAATGACTGGATCATCAATATCTACTGTATCGTCCGCCGTCCGGTCCCGCTCAGGGCGCGACGGCGACCCGATCGGGCTGTACCCAATCGGCACCATGCCGTTCTCGCGCACGAAATCAAACAATTCCGGCTGCTGAAAATGCGGGTGCAGCTCCATCTCGTTCGCGGTGGGCTTGATTTTTGCATCCCGCAGCAGCAGTTCCAGCTTCGGGATTGTCATATTGGATGTGCCAATGTGCTTCACGCATCCCATCTCCATCAACTGCTCCATTTGCCGCCAGACCTTCATATACTCACTGTGAATATAGGCCTGCGCGTGCGGGTCTCGCGCATGTGCGTCTACGCCCTTGCCGTGCGAGTTCGGGAACGGCCAATGCACCAAAAACAAGTCCAGATAGTCGAGCTTCAAGTCTTGGAGCGACTGACGGCAGCTTGCGACCACTTCCCCGTCACCATGCTTATCGTTCCAGACCTTCGACGTGATCCACAGCTCTTCCCGCCCGACCCCGCCTGCCATCACATCCCGCAGCGCGTCCCCGACTTCGGCTTCGTTGCTGTAAACGCTAGCGCAGTCAAAATGCCGGTAGCCCGCCGCCCCCGCCCCACGCACCGCGTCCGCCACCTGCGCCGCCGAATAATTGTCCGACCCAAACGTCCCCAGCCCCACCGCCGGCATCCTCGCCCCGCTTGGCAGGAGAACCTGCGGAACCGCGCCGGGATCAACCCGGCCCAAAGAAGTGCTTGTTTGTGTCATGCTGCTCAAATTTCCCTCTGCGAGACCGGGTCACTGTCCCGTGTTTGGCGTCCCACTCCTGCCTTGATTGACATGACCTTCGACTATCGGCTGCAATGCCCGCTGCTCCTCCGGCGTCGCCGGATGCCCATCTACAGTGATTGTTGGCTGAGAATTGACCAGTGGAGTACCTGAAGCGGAGCCGGCAGAGCGGCCATGAGGCATGAAAAATAAAAGCCCGATGCCGAGTGCAATTATGAGGACCCCTTGAAATGTCGCCGAAGCGTCCCATTGGTCCGTGCGCTGCGAAGAAACGCCCCGGTTCCGGTTCCGCCATTCGACTAGACCCCAAGCCGTATCTTTTGCAAAGATCAGCATCAGCCCATAGCCGCAAAAGAGGAGGAAGAATAAGATGACAAAAGCCTGCATAGATTCTGCTTTCTTAGGAAACCAGGCAGACATTACAAAAGTTGGCACTCTTTAGCTTCGGCCTGCGCGTCTACTTTCTGAAATACCGCTTCAAAGCGCCCAGCCTTGACATCGGCCTCAATCTGCCGGTCCCAAGCGGCCGCCTAGAGTTCCTCAAACCACTTGGCAAACTTCGCCATATCAGCGGGCGACAGATGCGAAACAATCGTTTTGATTTCGGTAATACTGAGAAGCATGTTGTACCTCGTTCGTAGATTTCACGCTGGTCTGCTTCCGTATTTACGCCACATCTTCCACAGGTTATGGACAAGAAACGCAGCATCAAGGCTGAGGCCATCCCACAATGCTCGGTGTAGTTTTGTAGGAGTACTCATTCCAGCAGAGGCCATAGAATAGTTGACTCCGATTATGATAACGGCTCCCATGATGGTGGCAAAAATCGTGGACGACAGATGCAGGCGTCGGTGGTAAGCATCCGAGCGCAAGTAGTTCGCTTGCTCTTGTAGGTGGGCGATCCTGACCTTGATTTCGGGAGGGAAATTGCCCGCGTTTATTTGCTCGAAGAGCCTGTCACCATCCGCCAGAGCGTTATCAATCTTCTTGGTCATCTTCTTATCTTTCCGACGCCGAATAGAGATCAGCCTCGGCTGACTGATTGTTCTGTTTGCATTATATCACAATTCGCGCGGCAGGGTACACTCAGGACAATGTGAAACCGGAGAATGTGCCATGCCGACTGTGACTATTGATGATGCGCTTGCCACTCGATTGCTGACGGTGCGCGGCACAGAAGGCGATTTAGACGCGCTGGTAGCCGAAGCGCTTGCCAAGACGGTGCGCGACTGGGGGCGGGAAGCATAGGGCCGAGCCGAGATGCAGGCGATGCTGGACGGGCCACGACACACGCTTGATGAAGTAGAAGCAAGGATGCGTCAGAAATACGGCTTTCCTGATTTGTCATATTTGACTGCCGACGAATTGGCTGACCAAACGGAACAGACCATTGCGGCGATGAACCCGCAGGTTCGCGCCGAGTTGGAGCGCGAGGGATGGCCGTGAATTATGTTCTGGTTTTCAGCGATCCCGCCGATGCCGACCTCGAATGAATGAACATCACCCTCAACCGGCGTGACCCGGATTACGCGGCTCGGTGGGAGGCCGGTCTCTCTCAATCGCTGCAAGACCTTTTGGGTTTTCCAGGGCCGCTGTCTCATGCCCGCAATGAAGAAGCGTCGGGCCATTACAGCCGGGAGGTGCGCCGGATGCTTTTCTATGGGCCAACCAAGCGTCGCTCCGGGATGCCTGTCCGCGTTTTGTTTACCCTGCTGCCGCCTGCGCCGGACGATCCGCCGGAAACGGCTGAAACCGTGATCTTTCTGCTGCGCCTGCTCCACGGGCCGCAATCGCTGACTTCCGATTCTCCTGAACCTTGAAGCGAGGCAGTATCGCCCCTCGTTTCCTTGACACTCTTCCCGGCGCAGGGGTATAGTGAATCATGCTCCTAAAATTACCTGGCACTCGACTTGCTGGCACTGTCGCCGCCGCCGTGCCGCTTCTGCTGACGCTTTCGTTTGCCGCGCTGTCCCACCCCGCGTTTGCTGCCCCAGCACCCGCCGACGGTACGGCGCGGGTGCAGACGATGTATACGTCGTGGGATGATTACTACTTCTACGCAGCATTCCGGGTGCGCGACACAGATGTCCTGGGAGCCAACACGACTACCACGTCCCAGCCGCAGCAGGACGACGACATTGAGGTCTTCTTTGAGACCGACGACGCCCGCGCAAAGCTTCGCACCCCTCAGACGATCCAAATGGCCGTGTCGGCGGCGCAGGGGGCGTATTTCAGTCCATCGGCGACGGCACGAAAATCCCGAAAGGCAAGGCGGTTTATTCCTACAAGTACGCGGTCACGGTGAATGGAACGCTGAACAATCCGGGCGACACGGACACCGGGTACGATGTCGAGCTGGCGATCCCCTGGTCGGAAATGGGCCGGTCCAAGCCGCCCGTGCCGGGTGAGGTGTGGGGCTTCAACGTCATCTCACGAGATAGAAATAGTTTGACGACGCCCGCGGACAAGTTCTATTCACTGTCGAGCAGTGTCAAAGGCAAAAACGATGTCCAGAACCCGTCCAAGTGGTCCCGCATCGTGTTTGCGTCCGGTGGGGCTGCGACGGCGTCTACTCCTGACAAGATCATTTGCGCGAAAGTCGTCGGGCAGTTCCCGCGCGTCAACGGCACGATTGTCAGCGGCGACTGGCCTGCCGTCACCCGCGCCTCCTTCGGCATGGAAGCCGTGAATGCGCCCGCGCCGACACTCGCCGAAGAGCCGAATACGACCCAGTCGCCGTTCGATAACCCGCCCCCGCTCGGCATTGCGCCGCTCCAAGCTCAGCAGCAGACGGCGGCCGGGCCGGATGCGACCAGCACGATTGATCTGCCGAACGGCCATGGGGTCATTCGGGTGGTTCCCGGCGGCATCAAGAACCCTGCCGGCATGGCAGTACCGGTGGTCCCCGTCGCCAGACCAATCCAAACCCGAAAAATCGGCAAGGGAGAGTATCAGGTCGCGCAGGCGCCCCCTGACCCCAAGTTCTCGTCGAATGGCCAGTATGCGCCGCTTCCCACCGGCATCTCGGTCAACTCAGGCGCGTTTGTGCTGGGTGCCCCGCAGCCTCCGGCGTTTGTCATGGGCGTGTATCGCCTGGACTTCAACGGCGATAGCCGGCTGGGGCCGGGCCAGAATGTCTGGAACGCTTCCGGCGGCACGGCGCTTGCGGACCAGCCGATGAACGGTGCGGGGCCGTGGTTTTCCGGTCTGCGGACCCAGTGGCACCGCCAGCAGTTGTCCGATATGCGGCTTGCCGGGATCGAAGTGGCGCTGATACGAACGCAGCCGACCGATGCGCTGCTGGGCCGGGAGCTGGATGCGTTTGTGGAGGCGCTGAAGGAAATGAAGGCGCAGGGGCTGGATTATCCGCTGGTCGGTGTGGATGCGACCACGGGCAATCCTGATCTGGATCTGATCTATGCCCATGTGCCGCCGGAGTTCCGGGCCATGCAGGACGTAGCCGGTCTCGGTACCCCCGGCGTGCTCGTCTATGATTTAAGCTTGGGCAGCAATGACGCCGCCAAGTCGCTCGCCGACGGCACCCCCATTGCGCGGGTCTATCACTCCGATACCGTGGCGACAGTTTCGCCCGGACGCACCGACCGCAACGGTGTCCTGTCTCGCCACGGCGGGCGGACGTACGACACGTCTTGGCAGGTCGCGCTCGTCTCGACGCCCAACCAGATTGTCGTGGAGAGCTGGAACGACTTCGCCCATGGGACTGAAATCGCCGCCTCCCGCCAGTATGGCGAGCAGTATGTGGATGCCACGCGCGCCGAGGTTATCCAGTACGACGGCGACCGGCAGTGGCACGCGAAGTACCTGGCAAACGCCGTCCCGCGCACGATCTTCCCGAAGACGCTCTACCAAATCCCTGTCCGCATTGAGAACGCCGGGGTGCTGCCCTGGCGGGCAGGCGAGGGCTACTCGCTGTCTACTCGCTGGTACAGGAACGGCAAGCTGTATGACGACAGCGCCCCGCGCATTCCCATCGGCAAAGATGTCCTGCCGGGCCATTCGCTGACGCTGTCACTCGGCCTCGTCGCCCGCGACAATTTCGGCGAAGACTTGGAGCCGGGCGACTACACACTGGTCGTGGATATGGTGCAGGGCCAGGACCGCTGGTTTTCGTATGCCGGCGACACGCCGCTGGAAGTGGGCGTGACGGTCATCGGCGCGGACGCCGGGGTCGGCGGAACCCAGGCCAGCTTCCTCGGCACGGCAACGCCCGGCATCGCGGCCATTGGCCAGACCCTGACGTCCGCCGTGCAGGTCCGAAACGACGGCTCGGCGGCCTGGCCCGCGACCTATGCCCTCGGATACAAAATCCAGACGACCGACCCGAACGGCGCTAACCCTAAGACTGTCGCCGAAGGTCATGCCGCCCTCGGTACGGACGCCATCACTCCCGGCCAGATCGCGTCCGTCGCCGCCTCGATCTCGCTTCTTGACAAAACCGGGCAGTCCCTGCCGCCCGGCGCGTACCGGGTCCACTGGTTTGTCCTGCCCGATGCCCTCGGCACCCTGGTCAACGGCTCTTATGACGAGCCGCTGCGGGTTGCCAATGCCCTGCCGCCCACGTCGTTCGTACTGGCCGACGTCCCGCACACGGTTGACGCCGGAAAGACCGCTTCGGCCCGCTTGGTCGTACAGAACATCTCGGCCCAAATCCTCAAAAAGTCGGTCGTCCGCCTCGGCTACCACTGGTACTACCTGGATGGCACCGAGCGCGAGTGGGACGGCGGGCCGACGGCGACCTTGACCCAGGACCTCGCCCCCGGCGCGACCGATGCCGCCGTCACGGCGTCGTTTTTGGCCCCGAAGCAGCCGGGCCGGTACTGCCTCGTCTGGGACACCCGCGTCGGCGACGGCCCCTGGCAGTCTGCCCTTCCCCTGGGCAGCGGCGACACACCGCAGCAGTTTATCAATGTCGCTCCCGCCAGGGCATCTTTGGTTCCCGTTGACCTCACCAAAAGCGACAACACGCTCGGCATTGCGCCGGAGTCGCCCGGCAAGACCGGCGGCTTCGACGGTCACGGCTCCGTGCTGCCGTCCGAGGCCCTGCCGCCCGACGTGACTTCCGAAGTAGACGGCGACCCGCTTCTTTTGGGTAAGCCCGGCCTGCCGCTCTACCCGTCGGGCTACTACACCCTGCAGACCGGAACCGACGCCGGCTCCAACCACGCCCTCTCGTTTTTGTACCCCAGCGTTAAAGGCACCCTGCCGAACGTCGTTGCGTGTACCGGCCAGACCATCATGCTGCCCGCCGGCGGCAAGTACGCCGCCGTCCACCTGCTCGCCGCCGCCGGAGGCGGCGCTCCCGTTTCCGTCAATTTCAGCGCCGTGTACGGTTCCGAAACCGCTTTTTTGCCTGTCACCGTCGCCGATTGGTCCGCCGCCCCGCCGGTCCCCGCGTTCACCGCGTCCTATCACACGACCCCCACCGGAGCCAAGCCCGGCCCGACCACGCTGGGCGACTACCGCTTGGCGCTTGACCCGACCAAGAAGCTGACCGCACTTGTGCTGCCGGACGAGCGCAGCCTGAAAATCGTCGCGATGACATTGGAGAAAGCCCCGTAGTAGAAAAGCGGTGGGTAGTAGAGGAGAATATGGATTGGCGGCAGTACATTCACAGCGACCCGGATATCGCCGTCGGCAAGCCCGTCGTCAAAGGAACCAGACTTGCCGTTGAGTTTCTTTTAGACCTTTACGGCGCAGGCTGGACCGAAGCGCAGATTTTGGAAAGCTACCCGCACCTGACGCCGGAAGCGTTACGCGCGGTTCATGCCTACGCGGCAGAGAGTGTCCGAGCCTAATGGCGCATTCGGGTGGAACCGGCCTTGCATCATGACTTTCAGACAATATATTGAAACACAGCTATTTGGCGCAGACGCCGTGAACTATGCCTTTGGCACACTGGAACTGCCGGGCATAGGGCTTGCCCTTATCCCTTAATCTCACATATCAAGGCGTAGAGGATGGAAAGGCTTATGCTGGACCGGGATGCAAACATCATTTCGAGGTCGTGGCGGCAGAATAAGGTGACCGAAGATGCATGAGTATGAAGCAAAGAAGATACTCAAAGCGAACGGCTACAGTTATACAGACGCTGTGAATCTGCTCTACAAAATCCGTGTGCAGCGAGTTGCTCCCCGATCAGGAATGAGAGCCTATCCCTATTGGAAGGCGGAACAAACTCTGCGAGAATTAGGAATTGAGCCAGATGAACTAGTATTCCGCCCCGGTAGTCCTGGCTCGTCGGAGTAAGCAGGAAGCATCCAAAAACATTGCTTGATGCTCCCCAAAATATCTATCGGCCCATCACGAACGACTACTGGAGGTAGCCCATGTCCGACCGTCAGCGTTTCCCCGGCCTGTCTTCTACGGCCTTTGAGCATCCCACCGACAAGGCCGCGCTGGCCGTTCTGCGGAAAGCGCCCGGTCTCGACTGGGTGTTCCGCAAGTTCAACGAGTTCGGCGGCGACCGGGCCGGCCGGATGTTTTGCTTGTCCGACATGGTGCGGGTGGACCAGAACCAGTGCCGCAACTTGTACGCGCTTTTGGTGGAGTCCTGCGCTGTTTTAGATATGCCCGTGCCGCAGCTTTTCATTGACCAAAGGCCGGTGGCAAATGCGTTCACGTTCTGCGTCGAGTCCCCCATTATCGTTCTCTATTCCGGCCTTCTTGACCTTTTAGACGAGGACGAATGGCGAGTGGTGCTGGGGCATGAATTGGGGCATATCAAAGCGGGCCATGTGCTGTACCGGCAGATTGCGATTTTTCTGGCAAACCTCTTGATGCGGCTCGGCGGCCCGACCTTCGGCCTCGCGCGGGGGCTGGGGGCAGGCCTCTTTTATGCGTTTTTCCACTGGTACCGCCAAAGCGAGCTGACCGCCGACCGGGCGGCCCTGCTGGCGTCGCAGAGTATAGATACCGTGCTGGACGTAGAAATGAAGCTGGCGGGCGGCTCGCGCAGTTTGTACGCGCAGATGAACAAAGAAGCATTTTTGCAGCAGGGCCGGGATTATGAGGACATGGGGAAGGACACGCTCAACTCGTTCCTGAAGCTGGGGCAAACGCTGCAAACGACGCACCCCTTCCCGGCGGTCCGGGCGATGGAGATTGACGCCTGGGCAAAGAGCGACGAGTACAAGGCGATTTTAGATGGGAACTACCCACGCAACTCCGACCCGCCGGTGTCCAACACCGAAGTGTTTCAAGACACGCCGCCGGATAGCGACCGTGTCTGCCCGAACTGCAAGGCAGTCGTTTCTTACAAAGCGTTCGTCTTCTGCCCGAACTGCGGCGCGGACTTGCCGTAGTGGGCGCATCAGGACTAAAGACCCGGCCTTGAAAGGCCGGGCTAGAAACACACAAAGCCCATTCGGGGCTAAACGCCAATTCTCGCCAGTCTATATTAAGTGCCGTAGGTACTTCGTGAACTTCTGGCCCGGCCTTTCAAGGCCGGGCCTTTAATCCTAACATGCTCACTACGGCATCACCGGCCCGCGCTTGAGCGAATGTGATGGGCCGTCTAAGACAGGAACATCTCCCATCCAGCTCAGCTTGTCCACGCTCATCGCGCGGTAGGACCCCGGTCCTTTAGCCCAGGTGTGGTAGGCCATCCAGGTTGTGCCGTTCCGGGTGGTCACGATGTCCTCGCCGCCGGGGCCGCAGACGCCGGGCGAACTGGCAAGCCAGGGCGTCGAGCGCGGCTTGGTGTACGGCCCAGTGACGGAGTCCGACACGGCGTAGCCGATGGCGTAGCGGCAGTCTACATAGGCGTTAGCGGAGTAGAATAAGTAGTATTTGGGTCCGTGCTTCCACAAGGTCGGCGCTTCCACCAAATTTCCCTCCCAGGGCTGGTCTTCTTCGATCAGCTTCGCCGGTGTGCCGTCAAGCTGCAAGCCGTTTGGAGAAAGCTTTTGGATCCAGAGCCAGGTGGGCCGCCCCCGGCTGTTGCCATCGTTTTTCCAGACCAAATACCGCGCACCGTCGGTGTCTACAAAGCAGCTTGGGTCAATCGCCCCGCCATTATCCGCGCCGCTGCTCGATGGGCTTACGAGCGGCGCAGTGAACGGCGAAAAGAACGGGCCGGCGGCCGACGCGCTGGTGCCGACTCCGATCTCCTGCCGGTCCGTCGCTGCATCCCAGGCCGTGAAATAGGCAATATAGCCGCCGTGAGGCATCCGGCGGACTTCCGGTGCCCAGGTACGTCCGGGCTTCGCCCACAGCGGCAGGCGCGGCATGGCGTCGGGCAGGAGTGTCCAGTGAACTAGATCGGTGGAGCGGGCGCAGCGCATATTAAGGCGCGGCGCAGGCGCGTCAAGCCGGGTATTCGTCGCGAAGGCGTAGTAGACGCCGTTGTCTCGCAGGATGGACGGGTCGGGGAAGTTCTGGTCAATAACCGGGTTGACATAGACCGTGCCGGTGTCCGTCGGGGCGGGGCGGCTGGGCAGTGTGCACAGCAGCAGCGCGGCGGTCAGCACAAGCGCGGACAGAAACGCAGAAAAAGGCAGGACGCGCATGGGTTCTCCTGAGTGTTTATAGATTGGCGGTGCGGCGGCGCACAAAGTTGGTCAATAAATCGGCGGTGTCGGACAGGGGAATGGCGCTGGTGTCGAGCGAAAGATGGTATGCGCGAGCATCGTATTCGTCCCGGCCGATCATCTGGCTGATATATTGCCGCCGGGCTTCATCGGAGCGGACAATCAGGGTCCGCGCTTCGGCTTCGGTGGCCGCCTGGGCGTGTTCCAGCAGGCGCTGGATGCGGTAGCGCTCCGGGGCGTGCAGAAAGATGTTGACCATGCCGGGGTGCGACGGCAGGACAAAAGCGGCAACACGCCCGACAATGACCACATCTTCCTGTGCGGCGATTTCTTTCATCACCGTGGTTTCGGCGGCGAGCAGGTCCCGGTCGGTCACGGAGAGCGTCACGGGTGCCTGATACAAAGCTTCCTGGGGGCCGGTCGTGACGCCGCGCAGCATCCGCTCCCAGAACGAGGCCCCACGCTCTTCCCGGTCCGACACATCCGCCTCATCTACCTGAAGCTGTGCGGCAGCTTTCGAGACGATTTCCCGGTCCAGGCAGCGAATTTGGAGTGCGTCCGCGAGGCGCTGCCCTAAGTACGAGCCGCCGCAGCCAAGCTGCCGGCCCAGCGTCACCGTTATTCTCACTGCGATTTTCTCCCATCTTCATCATACCCGGCAGGAACCCAAGCCTATCCGCGCGTGTTGACACAAAAGAGACCGTCAAGTATAATACCAGCAGTCCGACATGATACGACAACATTAGTTTGGAATTGACATAATGAGTGAGATTGCGCCAATCAAGGAAGTGAAGCAGACCAAAGAAGAGCGGCTTAAGAAAGAAAAAGCCGGTCTCGACGTTCTCGCCGACATCTATCGCTATGCTGAAACCGGCTTCAGCACGATTGACCCCGGCGACTTCATGCGCTTCAAGTGGTACGGTGTGTACCAGCAGCGGCCTAACGACGGTCACTTTATGATGCGGATCAAAGTCCCCGGCGGGCGGCTTTCCACCGAGCAGCTTCGTACGCTCGCGGGTTTGACCAAAGATTTCGCGCGGGGCATTGCCGACATCACGACCCGCCAGACGATCCAGCTCCACTGGCTGACGATTGAAGATATGCCGGAAATCTTCGCGCGACTGGACGCCTGCGGCCTGACCACTGCCGGCGCGTGCGGCGACATCGCCCGCAACCTGACTTCGTCCCCAGCAGCGGGCTTCGATCCGCAGGAGCTGGTAGACACACGGCCTATTGTGGACGCCATTCAGGACTTCTTCCACATGAACCGCGACTTCGGCGACCTGCCGCGCAAGTTCAAGATCGCGGTCGAAGGCTCGCCGGTGCAAAGCACCGTGCCGCAGGTCAATGACGCCGCTCTAGTCGCCTACAAGCGCGAGTCCGACGGCGTCGTTGGCTTCCAGCCGCTTGTCGGCGGCGGCCTGTCTTTGCAGCCGTTCTTCGGCCAGCCGCTTGACATCTTTCTTCCCGCCGACAACCTTCCGCGCATTGTGGATGTGATGCGGGCCATTGCCGAGTGCTACCGGGATGCCGACCAGCTCCGGGCGAAGCGCACCCGTGCCCGTCTGAAGTACCTGATGGCCGAATGGGGTCCTGAAAAGTTTACCGCCGAAGTCCGCGCCAAGCTTGATTGGACGCCGGACCCCGCCGCGCCGGGCTTTGCATTCTCCGACGAGACCTACCGGGACCATATTGGGGTCAACTCGCAGTCCCAGCCGGGCCTGCACTGGATCGGCCTCTGCGTCTTGGCCGGACGCCTGAGCGACGAGCAGATGCGCCGGGCCGCCGATGTTTCGGACAAGTGGGGACGCGGCGAAGTGCGTTTAACCAATGTGCAGAATATGCTCATCCCGCACATCACGACCGAGAACATTCCGCACGCACAGGAAGATCTCACGGCAGCAGGGCTTGCCTGGGACGTTCCCAATATCCGGCGCGGCGCGATTGCCTGCACCGGGATTGAGTTCTGCAACCTGGCGATCACCGAAACCAAGCTTCGCATCGGCGATGTAATTACGCACTTGGAATCCGTTGCGCCGAACCCCTATGAGCGCGGCCTGAAAATCAACATGAACGGCTGCCCGAACGCCTGCGCCCAGCACCATATCGGAGACATCGGCTTGCAAGGATGCCTGGCCCGCCGCGACGACGGCTCCCAGGTAGAGGCGTTTGACATCCTGCTCGGCGGCGACCTCGGCGCTCACCCCAGCTTCAGCCGGCCCATTCACCGCAAGGTGCCGGCCGAGAAAGTCAAGTATGCCCTGGCGAACGTCATTGAGCGCTTTCAAGAGACCCGCGAAGGCGAAGAGCGGTTTGCCCAGTGGAGCCATCGCCATACCAACGAAGAGCTTGACGCTTACTTAGGCGTCGAAACCATCGTCGGCGCTCCCGACCTCCCCGCGTCCGCCCAGGGCGCAGGCGCGACCACTTGGCGCTGACAGTGACAGCGTAAAGGCCGCCGGGAAATCCCGGCGGCCTTTTCTACGAGGCTTGGTCATGCCTGTCACCTATATTGCCCTACTGCGCGGCATTAACGTCGGCGGCAAGAACAAGCTGCCGATGGCGGCCCTCGCCGCCCTCTTCGCCGAGGCCGGCTGCGCTGACGTGCAGACCTATATTCAGAGCGGCAATGTCGTGTTCCAAGCCCCTCCCGAAATCGCTGCTACCCTCCCCGCTCAGGTTTCGGCACTCATCGCCGAGCGCTTCGGCCTTCGCGTCCCGGTCGTCCTGCGAACGGCAGAGCAGCTTGCGGAGACATTCCGCACCAACCCCTTCTTGGCGCAGGGGCTGCCCGCTGAAACTCTGCACGTCCTGTTTCTAGCCCAGCCGCCTTCCCCGGAAAAAGCCACAGGCTTGGACCCCAATCGCTCCGCCCCCGATGCTTTCATTGTTCAGGGCCGCGACATTTACTTATACTTGCCCAATGGTGTCGCCGATACTAAACTGACCAACGCCTATTTTGACGCCAAGCTCGCCACTGTCAGCACCAGCCGCAACTGGAAGACCGTGACTAAGCTGCTTCAACTAACGGGTCAGAAGTGATGGGGGAAGACAAGAAAAGACCCGGCATTAAGAAGACCCGGCGTTGAAACGCCGGGCTACACGGCGCGGACGCCACAAAACACCCGCTTCGCGGGGTTAAGGAGAACAAATCCATTCCTAGTGCCGCGAAGCGGTACTTCGTAGCGTCTTCGCTGTATAGCCGTGCCATTCATGGCATGGTTTCTGAAACTCTCCACACCCTACCCCCGACCACCCGGAAACAAATCATTTGTATCCCGAACCTCATGGCTACCGGGCAGCGGCGTGAACACGAAATCCGATGCGGGCAGTTTGGGGTTGACTGCAATACTATCGTATGTTTCGGTTCGTGTATCCAAATCTTTCTGACTGAGCGGGTCAGACGCAGTTAGCTTGTGCAGCAAATAGTCGCGCTGTCCGATGTAATAAGTGATGATGACAGCGGCTCCCGGCCAATCCCGATTTGTGACCCCTGGGGCATAAGGAATGCGGGCGATCACCACATTATATGACGCAGGGCCGGGCGTACCCTGCAAGTCCTGCACAACCGGCTGCCCTAACGAGTACACGGGAGGCAACATCTGAGGGTACGAGCCGCTGTGCAGCCTGACACCTAAAGCAATACTCGGCATTCCAGCATCAGGCTCAACTCCATAGCCGAACTGAATGCCGCCGAAACTTGCGAACCACGGACTCAAATCCTGCGGCACGTTGGATGGCCCGACAAAACGCACCTGCTGTTTGGCATAGCGATCTGCCGCTCCGTGAATTGTGCCATTGCTTTCGGTGCAGGTCGTATACAGATAGCTTCCATCGCTCACCGCATCCGCCTGACCGGACAGATCGCGCAGGAGAGTGAAACGGCTGAACCGGATTTTATTAGGATTTTCAATCTCATAATCGCTATCAACCGCGACACCAGAATCATCTCGACTGGTGACATGGCACTTGAACGAGTGCATGGCGGCGTAGGTGGCGTACATCTGGTTCAGGACAGCGAGGGCTTGGGCTTGGTTCTGCTGCTCGGCAGCGGCAACGCGCCGTGCTTTCATCTGCGACGTGATGCGGACGGCTCCGGCGGTACCAAGGACGAAGACGGTGACAAGCGCGGCGGCTCCGATTTGAATTTTAAGGCGTTTGAGGTTCATGGTGTGAAGGACTCCTTGTGCGAGAGTAGAGGCGGATGTACCGCCGGAAGTAGGCTGAAGCCGGGCAATGGTTTCGGCGGCATGGGCGGGCGCGGGACGCACGGTGAGCGGCAGCAGGGCGGCAAGTGCGGCGGCGGAAAGCGTAATGTTCCGGGCGGCGAAGAAGCGGCGCAGGCGGTCTAATGCACGATTGACCCGCATCCGGGCGGCGTCTTCGGATACGCCCAGCCCAGCCCCGATTTCCGACAGCGGACGCTCCTGAAAGAAGCGCTCGATAATCAGCATGCGCTGACCGGACGGCAGGGCTTGCAGGGCATCGTTCAGAAGCGGCTCGACTTCCGCCCATTCCGGCGACGCCGCTGCCTGCTGAGTCTGCATCTGCATCACTTTCTGCTCCCGTGCCTGCCGCCGCTGCTCCTGCTGCCGGACGTTTTTGGCAGTCAAAAGCGCGGCCTGGAACAGCCAGGGGGCCAGCGAGGCGTCAGCGCGACCCGGCTTGAGTGACGGCGCTTTGCGGGCCAGTACGAGGAAAACCGCCTGCGCGGCATCTTCTGCGAGGCTTGATTCGCCGAGTTCGCGCCGGCAGACACTGTAGACCAAGTTGGTATAGCGGCGGCAGATCTCGCTGAACGCCGCCTGCGAGGCGTCGTCCGCGAACTGCCGGAGTAGCTGCCAGTCCGTCATTCTGTGGTCTCCTTTCCGCTTTTCTTAAACAGTAATGTTCAGGCGGGCAGCAAAGCGAACGGGTAGTTGAAAAAAGAAAGTAAAAAAGGAGCCGCCGTATCCCCCTCTAGGCGGACAGGCGACTTCAAGGGTGAGTGCTGTTTGGAGGCAACCGGCATAGCAATCTTCGCCCCCTACTTCTTCAGCGCGTCTCCCGTTTTGCAGAAACACAACACTGTAGCACAAAACGCCCCCGGCAGTGCCGGGGGCGTTTTGACGTGAAAGGCGAAGGGAGGCCTAGCGAATGCCGTGGGCTTTGTTGTAGGCGTCTACCGCGGAGCGCAGGCGGATGGCATAACTTGCGGTTCTCGCGCGGAACGTGTCATATTGGCCTTCGGGCAGGTTCGCCAATGGCTTGGTCAGAAACGTCTTGACGTAGGTTTCTGCCTCGGTCGTCAGGGGCTTTGCGATGTGGGCGTCCTTGCACTCGCGCAGGGCGGCATACAGAGTGGTTAAATAACGCACATCATTGACGCCCTCGCGGCAGGCTTCCCATTGCAGGGTGTCCAGAACGCCGCCTTTGACGGGGTAGGTCAGCATGAGGGGGCGGAAGGCACTCTTGGATGGAGACGCGCCGGCAGACGTTTCATCATACGGGTCTGCGCCGAAGTCGGTCTGGTAGTCGGGCAGGAACGCGCCGTACAAGTTGGACTTCCACAAGAGAACACCGGAGTCAATGCGGTTGGTCAGCGGGTCCTCGTTTGTCGCGGGCCAGTACCACCAGTCACGGGTCATGGACATACGCAGACCGTTGGTGCGGAGAAGCTGCTGCGGATACGCCGAATCGCGGTTGTAGACCGCGATATCGGTGGTCGTGCCGAGCGCCGTGAAGTCATCCTGGCGCGGAATGTAGGTCGCGTTCGGGATGCCCGCTTTGGACAGCGGGGCCATGCGGGCCGATGCCGCCGCGTTCGGCTCCGGGTCGGCATAATAAGTCAGCACGGGGCTGTTATGCGAAGCACGCACTTTTTCCACGGTCTGCGGGTCGTCATCGCCCTTGTAGAGATTGTACGCCGTGCCGAGGCCATACTTCTGGTACTCGGCGACGGCGTCCGGCAGGGTCGCCGAGGAGTCGTACAGCGAGGCAATCGTGAAGCCGTGCGCGTCAATGTCGGCAAGCTGGGCGTCCAGCATATCTTTGGTCACGAAGTCCGTGACAAGGGCTTTGCCGTCTGCCGACGGCAGGGTCGCCGGCGCGGGGTCGAGCCGGGAGCGCAGGTCAACGCCGTATTGCTTTGCGGGCGACAGCAGCCGCAGCGGCGGAACGATCAGGGAAACTCGGACGACAACGGGGGCCGGCAGGCCGCGCCCGCTCACCACCACCCTGCCGGTGTACGGGCCGGGCGGGGTGTTGCGCGGGACAGTTGCCGATAGCCAAAACTGTTTGGACGTGTCGGCGGGAATGTCGCAGACCGCCGGGCCAGTCAGCCGCGCGACCGGGTCCGGGCCGCTGAGGGGAACGCGGTCGTCTTTGACGAGAAGCTCCGGCACGGCCGCCGCCGTGTCCGGGTCGCGCAGGGGGCCGGAACCGGCCTGCTCCCAAACTTTGACGACATGGATGTCCACGGCGGAGCGCGGCAAAATGTGCCCAATGCCCTGCAAGTCCGACGGCATTGAAACCGCGACATCGGTCAGCGCAACCGGACTGTAGAGGCAGAACGATGCCGCGCCGGTCTGCTCGG
Organism: Capsulimonadaceae bacterium; assembly: GCA_965213825.1. Taxonomy (GTDB): domain Bacteria; phylum Armatimonadota; class Armatimonadia; order Armatimonadales; family Capsulimonadaceae; genus JANXMY01. The sequence continues at coordinate 54,700 of CBDCAE010000002.1, read as the reverse complement.
CGCAGACCGACAGTGTAATGTCGGCACCCGCCGCCTGCCCCGGCGGCAGAGACGATGGAACCACCCGCTCAAACAGGGTTTCTGGTGTCCAGACCAGAACCGTTTTTCTGGCCGCCCTGATCGCCTCCTGCGCGAGAACCAGGCGCTTGGAGCGGTCAAGGCCGGGCGGGGTCACGGTCAGGCGAAATGCCACACGCCCGCCGTGGGTCAGGCCCGCCTGGGTCGCTAGGCCATAATTGACCGATGCCGTTTCGTCGGGAGTGCCGACCGTCTGCCACGCGCCGACATCGCTGAAAGCCGTTCCGGCGATGGGAGCGTCACTGACACCTTTCCCGGCGGCATCCAGTGTCACCCAGGCCACATCGTCTACAATCAGAGTTGCCTGCCGAGCGGTCGTGACATCAATCGCCAGACCGCTTGCTTTGGACCAGTCGGGCTGGGCGTCGTCCATGTCGGCAGGGGCAATCTGGGCATCGGCAGGCAGGGCCAAATCCAGCGTCTTCGGCAGCGGTGGGGCAGCCCGGAGCGTGAAGTTTGACTGTGGCAGGACCACTTCGCGCCAGCCGGTGAATGAGATCGGCACCGGCTGGGAAATCCATTCATCGCGCGGCAGCGGGTCTGCCGCCGGGGACGCCGCCCGGCTGGGGGCCAGCACCCGCAGTCGCAGGTCGGCATGGCTGCCGTCGCCATGCACCCAGAAGCGCAGGCCGTTATTGGTACCGGCGGCGGGCAGGCCATCATGGATCAGCAGGATTCGGACAGGCTCGGTCTTACCGGCCACTTTAGGCGTCAGCGGCGTCATAGCCTTGACGGTCCCGGCGGCGGCAGGCGGGCAAAGAAACGCCGTCGTGGCGGAGCAGGCCGCCAGCGTCATTGCGGCAAAGGAAAGCGCCGTGCCGAAGCGGCAGGGACGTGGAAGGGTCAAGTGGGGTATCCTCCTGGGCGGGGTAGTACGGGAAAGTGAACTAAAAGCAGGCAAAAATACGGGCATGCGCTACAGGGTAGAAAGACGGATTTGGGCGGGGAAAAGTTCCCGTGCTGCAAAACCCACGAAAACCCGGTACGTCAAAAAGCCCGGCATTTCGATGCCGGGCTAGAAGTGCGCGAAGCCGCTCTGGGGCTAAATGCCGTTCACGTCAAGCTAATCTTCAAGACCGGAAGGCTTTTGTGAGCTTTTGGCCCGGCATCGAAACGCCGGGCTTTTTGACGCACCAGGTTTTCTTTTACTCTCCCACTTTGTAATTCGTCGCCGCCAAATCGTGCTCCGCCGAGTCAGTTGCGACGATGTCCCATTCGGTGCCGTAGCGGCGCAACGTGTAGGACACATAGATTGTCTTTGCCGCACCGAGATCGTCCGAGTTCATACTGCCGGCATCCGCCTGGTCGAATGGAACCGTGCCGTTGCTGTCAGCTCCGTCACTCGCCTCAGCAGCGCGGTAGGCATGAGAGCCGAATGCCGTCACATCGCCGTTCTTCGCCTTGCGAATGCGCGTGAAGCTGAACGAGTCCGTATGCAGCTTATCCAAAGCGTCGCGCGTGATCTGCGAAAAGTCGCTCGATGCAATTGAGTACGAGTACTTGCCGTCTAAGAAGACGCTGACCCGTGTTTCATTGTTTCGCAGGTGCTTTCGCACGAGGTCAATGTCGTTGTCAGTCCACGCATGGGCGATGTCGGCAAAGGCTGCCTGGAACGAGTTCGCAGGGTAGGCATGTTCTAAGGCGGCTTTCGCCTCCGCCCCACCCGCTTGAAGCTCGTCTACACGCTCCGGCGTCGCGACGTAGTAGTTGTTCTGGTTGTACGTTGTCTGGTAGACTGGCGTCACAAACGGCAGGGACGGCGCGGCATAATCCGGCGCGTAGTCATTGCCGACGACAATTACGTTCGGGCTATAGATGTACTGCGGGAAACCACCGTAGTTAGAGTAGATGGATCGGTACTCGTGCCGCCCGCCATTGTTGTTGCAGTACCCACCGTAGTAGTAGCCGCCGAGCAAGGCCGGCCCGCCGCCCGTGATGGGTGCCTGGCCGCTGAAATAGCCGTTCGCGGGACCCACCGGCGGCGTAAACGCCCGGCCGGGAATGGCGCCGCTTGGCGGGTAGTAATTCCCGCTGGGAACTGTCACTACCGGCCCGCTGCCCGAATAATTACCGTAGCCGCTGTTATTGTAGCCGTTATTGTAATTGGAGCTGTTATTGTAGTTATATCCGTTGCTGTACCCACCCTGACCGTAGGTCGGCGAGGGGTTATAGAACGGCGCGTGTCCGATTGTCACCGTAGAGTTGTAGGTAGGATGGCCTTGGATCGGCGTTTGGCCGTAGCTCGGCCTCTGACCGTAAGTGGGATAATTCCCCCGGCCAATCGGTCCCGGACGCATCATCATGGGAATGGATGGCTGAGATTGCACGGGTCGCTGCGGCACCGGCTGCCCTTGCACGACCGCGCCTGGCCGCACATAGCCGCCGACAATTTGTGCAGACACGCTCTGCGGCAGCACAAATAGCGCCGCGAGTGTCCCGGCGGCGAGGGCGAAGGACAAGGGGTTGGAGGTTGATGTTTTCATGAAACAGGTTCTTTCTACAGAACACAGCACAGCAAAAGAAGTAAGGCTACAGTTATAACGCCGCCGAAGCGCAGATTGTTCCGGCAGCCTGCGTAGAAGCACAAGGAATTGTACCCAAAGCAGACGATGCATTAAAACGCATGGCTATACGGCGAAGACGCTACGAAGCACCGCACCGTGGGGCTAAGATTATTAGACATCTTGCGTGAATACCCTGGATTGGAAATCCAGGGCTTTTGACGGGCGATTGTCTGCCTTCGCAGACATCAGAAGTACGCAGAGGGCTGTTCTTGTCCCATGTCCACGCGGGTGGACAATCGCTTTGCAAAAGACCCGGATTTCCAATCCAGGGTATTCACGCAAGATGTCTATTAAAACGCTCTAAGTGCGCCGAAGGCGTAGTTTGCGGCGTCTGCGCCCAGTAGCCGTGTCCTTTAGGACATGGTCTCACCAGGTGACATCATATAGTCCCTGTACGCCTGCTCCACTTCGCCGTGCCGCGCCCGGTACAGTCGCAGCGCCGCCGCACTCGCACACGGCCATTGTCCGCCGGGCAGCATCACGGTAGAGAAAAGCGTGTCCTGCGACCAGACCAGCGGAAATGTGCCGAAGAAATCCGTGACCAGCGCGTCATCTTTAGGGCGCACGAGAAACACCTCTACCAGCACGCCCGACCATTCAAACGCCCGCTTGTGCGGAAACCGCTTGGCGGTGACTTCTTGTGCGCCGCTTTGCGCCCGCAGGAACTCCTCTAACCGCAGAAAACTCTGCGCCGGGTACAGCAGATCAATGTCATTGTGCGCTCTCGGCGCACAAAGCCCGGACAGTTCTTCCGCCCAGCCGCCGAGCAGCCACGTTTTTATTTGCGCGTCGGCCAGCATCTGAACGACTTCGGCAAGCAGATCAAGCGTGTTCTCTGCCATGATACCTTTCTTTCATGGCAGGTACTCGTAGTACAGGTACCAGTGGCCTTCAATATGCCGGTAAGCCTCCACACCGTTCTTCTCATCCGGCTGGCACTGGTCCAGACTATTCAGAACCTGCTTGGGCGGCACCATGAGGTAGGCATAGCCTTTATCCGTGTCGCTGGAAATCGCGGAGCCAAATCCCCAGTAAGGAAGTTCCATGTCTTGATCCCCAACAGAAGAAAGATCGCTGGAAACCTTAGCAGCATCCAGCCACCGGCGATATTCAGCAATATGCTTTTCCCGTGTTCCACCAGGCAATGAAGTGTCGGAAACTGTTGGGCCAACTTCAGAAGAGTAAGAACCTTTGTCGGCTCGGCTCATCTGAACCAACTTGTCGAATGCCGCGCGGTGGACCTGAAAATTACTGAGAAGCTGCTGATCGGGCGGCGGCTGATTATGCGTCTTAAGGCTTCGGCCCATACCCCAAAACAGAACAACGATCAGCACAGGAGCCGCAAGAACAGAGGTGGAGACAAGAATGGCGTTGCGGCGTTTTGCCTTCTGTCCGTTGGAGTTCTTTTTGACGGAGCGCAGAACAAGCAGCGCCAGCACACTGCCGAGAATGGCCCCTAAAATGAAGCCAATGGGTCCAAATATGACAAGCGCGAAAGCACCGCCGAAAATATCTCCGTCAGTGTCCGTAACCTGCACACCAAAAAGGGCCACCATACAGCCGAGAGCAGCGCCGAGGATTGCACCGATGAAGCCATAAAGAAATTTCATGGCAGACTATTCTCCCAGCAGGCGCGAGTCCAGTTCCTCGGAGACGGCTTCGGCGAGGGGGGCGTAGAGGCAGACGGTGCGCTCGTAGAGGGCCAGCAGCTCAGCCAAAGATAGGCGGCGGAGCAGGCGGCGGCAGACGGCAGGGTCACACAGAAGCATGGAAGGAGTCTTTCTCTGAGAAGTCTTCAGACAAGTGACGATTGGCTTGGCGGCGGGACAAGCGCCACGCGACGCCGTCCATCCAGATGTCGAACGCAGCGTAAAAGAGCCATAAAACGGCCCCAAATCCTAAAATCGATGCCAGCAGCAGGGGCCGCTGGGAGATCTGCACCGTGGCTCCCAGCAGGTCGGACAAGCGTGAGACGTTCAGCAGGTCCCACGAGTTAAACCGGCCCTGCATCAGGCCAAGGTATACGCCGAGGGCGCAGAACGGGAAAATCAAGGGCCGCAGAACAGCGCCGAGGCGGCCTAAGCGCGGGCGGGTCAGACGGTCCAGCGGCCAGACAGCGAGAAAGAACGCCAGCAGGCCCGCGCCGCTGTAGACCAAATAGAATGCCGTAATCAGAAAAAAGTCAACCCGGCCGTCGCCGCCTTGGTGCGCCTGCGCGTACAGCGGACTCTCGGTGAGCGTCTCGAAATAGTGCCGCCACTCGGTCAGCAGATAGCACGAGTTCGGCAGGAACGCCAGCCAGATGGCAGCCAGCGGTCCCCAGAGCAGCCACTGGACGGAGCCGGTGGCCTGGCGCTCGCGGCGGACGCCCCGCGCAATCACAAACGCCAGCACGACCGGGACGACGGCGAGAAAGAGGTTCCAAATGATGCTTGTGATCGGACGCATCATTCGTGCTGTCCCGCCGTCTGCACGATACGCTCCAGGGAAGTCAAATACGCATGAAATGCCGTCCGGCCCGCCTCGGTGGGCGCGTAGGTCGTGTGCGGCTTTTTGCGGACGAACTCTTTCGCGCTCACCACATACCCGGCTTCTTCCAGCTTCGACAAATGGATAGACAGATTGCCGTCGGTGACCGACAGCGTTTCTTTCAGAAAGCGGAAGTCGGCGTCGCCCCGCGCCATCAGCGCGGACATGATGCCGAGCCGCACTTTCTGATGAATAACTTCGTCGAGCGACTCCAGCGACTCCACCAGCGCCGCATATCCCGTTTGGATCACTGCCGCCATAAAAGTTACCAACCGTGCTTTCGGCCCATCAAGACCCCGTACACAATATGAAAGCCGCCGAACGTCAGACCCATCATAAAGAGCTGAAGCTGAGTTGGCAGCAGCAAAGTCACTGCCCCGGCCAGCACAAACGCCGCGCCGAGATAAGACACAGGCCGGACCGAAAACAGGCCGACCGCGCAGATCGCCAGCCCGTAAGTCAGCATCCAGATACCCCAAACTAAAGCCGCCAGGCCATGCAGGGCAAAAAATGCCGTCAGCGTCAGCGCCGCGACGAATGCCGGCAGAGCCGCGACGATAATATGCGCCCCCAGCGGCGACGCCACCCGCTTGCCGATATGCTTGGCCCGGCTCTTGTTGCAGGCAAACTCAATCGCCACGGCAAGCGCCAGCTCCACCAGCCACAGCACCCCCAGTTCGGGATAAGCGGAAGACAAAGGCTGATGGGCATTATATCGTGCGTGCAGGACATACGACGTGGCAACAACCCCGGCAATCGCCGACAGGCCGATCAAGACGCCCGACAGGCCCGACAAAGTCGAGTATTTGGTCGAGCGTTCCATCGTCTGACGGATGACCCGCAGGTTTTCACGGGCTTCTTCCAGCGGGGCAAGCAGGGCGGGCATGGGCAAGTTCCTCGGTGCGTATGCTTTACAAAACAAAGTGCTTTATATGAGTTGCAGTATAGCACGAGGTTTCGCCGTTGTCAAGCAAAACAAAAAAGCCCGGTACTTTTCGTACCGAGCTTTTGGTTCGCCTATCTTTTCGTTTGCCTAGTAATCCACCAACGTAGAATAGCGAGGTTCATTTCTTCTGTCCGCGCAGGCGGACAATCGCTTTTCAGAAGACCGGATTTCCAATTCGGGTCAATGGTCAACCTCGCCCTTCTATTGCGAAGAGGCACTGGACCGCTAAGTTTACAGACCGTCGTAATGGGAGTAGCCGCGTCCTTCGTCGCTCCAATAGTCTTTCGGCTCATCTACTGTGTAGGTAATCTTGGTAATCGCTTTGATATTTTTCAAGCCAAGCTTCATCGGCACAAGCAGGCGCAGGGGTGCGCCATGCTCAACGGTCAGCGGGACAATCTGCTGATTTGCGTCGTTCTGATGGGTTGCGAGAAGTGCTTGCGGGTGGTGGGCGGTGCCCATGTCAATGGACACATAGTAGGGATCGGGATTGCCATCGGAGTCAAGGTTGACCGACGAGTCCAGCCGCGCCCATTTTGCGCCGGGCATCGGCGGGTAGGCGTCTAAGAAGTCAGCAAAGCGCAGGCCGCCCCACCCGGCGATCATGCTCCAGCCTTCGACGCAGACGAGGCGCGTCACCTGATCATGCCGCCCGCCGTAGCGAGCAATGAGGCCCTGGATGTTCTGCGCCGTCAGCTTCTCGACTTTGCCCGACGCCAGCCCAGCGACCGTCAGATGCCAGTCGGCAATATACGCCGGGTCGGGCGTCTGGCCGTCGTAGTTATTTCTCAGATCTTTCGCTGCCCGCGACATATCATAAGTCGGCACGGCGCGGGTCGGCGAGAACAGGGCCTCAGCAACATCGTCGTCAAACTTGAGCGTCTTATCCAGCAGCTTCGCCTTGCGGGTCGTCGCCGCTACGGGTTTCAGGTGCAGCCGGGCGCGGGTCTCGTCGGGCAGCAGCCAGACAAAGCTAAACGCTGCCGCCGCTAGGCCCGCACCGTAGATCAAAAAGTCCCGACGCGACTGGTTTTTGAGGGCGCGAACCGAGATATTGACCGGCTCAAGCTCACGCGGGGCGATTTTGTCCGCCATCAGCGGCCCTTTGACGGTAATCGTTGGCACGGCGTCAGCTTTTGGCGCTTCGCTGACAGGAGGAACCGGCGCGGCATCGGGCTTTGGCGCTGTGGCGGGAGCAGCAGCGTCGTCTTTGAGGCCGGGGAACTGGGTTTCTTCCTGCGGTTTGTCTAACTGATATTTGTCTGCCATGTCCTATTTTAACCCGCAGCGCCGGGGAAAAGTTCCGTTTCCATTTCTTTTCTGCCGGGCATAACTTCTCATGCCTATCGCCACCATTAACCCCGCGACCGGGGAGACCATCCAGAGATTTGCGCCGCTGTCCGACACCGAGTTAGATTCCAAGCTAACACTCGCCGCCGAAGCATTTCAAGCCTACCGGCAGACGACGTTTGCCGCACGAGCGGAGGCGATGCGCCGGGCGGGCGCAATACTGGACGCTGAAAAGCAGCGGATCGCCGAGACCATGACACTGGAAGTCGGCAAGACGCTGAAAGCGTCGGTCGCCGAAGTGGAAAAATGCGCCGTCTGCTGCTGCTATTATGCGGACAATGCCGAGCGGTTTTTAGCTGACCAGCCCTACGACATCGGCGATGCTGCCGAAGCATTTGTGCGATATCGCCCACTCGGCGTCGTTCTCGCAATTATGCCCTGGAACTTCCCGCTCTGGCAGGTCGTCCGCTTCGCCGCGCCGGCGCTGATGGCGGGCAACGCCGGGCTGCTGAAGCACGCCGAGAATGTCCCGCAGTGTGCGCTGATTCTGGAAGATGTTTTTCGGCGGGCGGGCTTTGCTGAGGGCGTCTTTCAGGCGCTTTTGATTGAGACTCCGCAAATTGGGAGCGTCTTAGAAGACCCGCGCGTCGCCGCCGCGACTTTAACCGGCTCGGAGCGGGCGGGCATGGCCGTGGGGGCGCAGGCCGGCGGCAAGCTCAAAAAGACGGTACTGGAACTGGGCGGCTCTGACCCATTTATCGTCATGCCCAGCGCGGATTTAGACGCTTCGGTTCAAGTCGCCGTGCAGGCCCGGACCCTCAACAACGGCCAGTCGTGCATCGCCGCCAAGCGCTTTATTTTGCATGACGCCATCGCCGACGAATGGACCCAAAAGTTTGTTGCCCGGATGGAAGCGCTGACCGTCGGCGACCCGATGCACCCAGACACCGATATCGGGCCGCTCGCGACGCCGAAGATTTTGGAAAGCTTGGAAGCGCAGGTGACGCAGAGCATCGCCGCCGGAGCAAAGCTGCTGACCGGCGGCAGTCGGATTGAGAAGTCAGGCAGCTTTTACGCGCCGACCGTGCTGTCGGAAATCCCCCACTCTGCCCCCGCTTATTCCGAAGAGCTGTTCGGCCCGGTCGCGCTTTTGTTCCGCGTCTCCACTCTGGATGAAGCCATCAAGCAGGCGAACGACACGCCGTATGGCCTCGGCTCCAGCGTCTGGACTTCCGATCCTGCCGAGCAGGAGCGCTTTATTAACGACGTTGAAGCGGGCATGACCTTCGTAAACAGCATGGTCGCGTCCGACCCGCGCCTCCCGTTCGGCGGCATCAAGCGCTCCGGCTATGGCCGCGAACTCTCGGAACACGGCCTGCGCGAGTTCGTGAACTTAAAGACAATCCTCGTCAAAAGCGGCGCACGAGAAAGCAGCTCGCTGAAAACGAAGCAGTCGGAGACCGAGTAACCAGGAATGAGGCAGCCAGCAGGAAGCCGGCCCTTCATCGTTTCCTGACTTCGGCATCCTCGGTTGTCGAGGTAGCGCTCTGCGTCGTCTGCCTTCACCAGCCTCCGTCCTGAAGCTCACCGGGCGGCTTGTATAGGGCGGGTTCTTAGAGAAGCAGCCTGGCGACGCAGGAACTTCGGCAGTCCACGGCGAACCATTACTGCGGCAGGTCACTGCCTAAATTGCCTGCTCCCGACTAGCGACCATCCATGAGCCAACCGCCGACAGGAACCGTCACGTTTCTTTTCACCGACATCGAGGGCAGCACCAGGCTCTGGGAGCAGCATCCCGACGCCATGCGGGCTGCGCTGGCTCGTCACGATGCCCTCCTCTGTCAAACCATCGAAGACGGTGGCGGCTTTGTCTTTAAGACCGTCGGCGATGCGTTCTGCGCCGCGTTCCCCATCGCGCATCAGGCGCTGGAAGCCGCCCTCGCCGCCCAGATTGCCCTCGCCGCCGAGCCGTGGGATCTGCCTGCTCCCCTGAAAGTCCGCATGGCCCTGCACACGGGAGCCGCGGAAGAACGCGGCGGTGACTACTTCGGTCCGCCGCTTAACCGGGTCGCGCGGCTCATGGCGACCGGGCACGGCGGCCAAACGCTGCTGTCAGGCGCAGCCCACGCAAGCGTTCAGGACGCTCTGCCCGCCTCCGTGACACTGCTCAATTTAGGCAGCCACCGCTTGAAAGATTTAGGCCGTCCGGAGCAGGTGTTTCAACTTGAGCATCCCGCTCTGCCCGGCAGCTTCGCCCCTCTGCGCTCACTGGACAACGTCCGCCTGCCTAACAACCTGCCTCAGCAGGCGACAAGCTTCATCGGCAGAGGAAAACAAGCCGCCGAAATCAAAGACGCTCTCGGCACGACCCGCCTGCTGACACTGACCGGCGCTGGAGGCAACGGCAAAACACGCCTCGCGCTGCAAGTCGCCGCCGACCTGCTGGATGGCGAAGGCGACGGCGTTTGGTTCATCGAACTGGCCGCCCTCGCCGAGCCGGACCTTGTTCCCGGCGCTGTTGCCGCTGTGCTGGGTGTGAAAGAGCAGGCCGGCCAGCCGATGGAGCGTACTCTGGTGGACACGCTGAAAGAGAAGCGCCTGCTGCTGGTACTGGATAACTGCGAGCATCTGGTCGTCGCCTGCGCGTTTCTTGTGTCCGCCCTGCTGCGCTCCTGCCCCGGCGTTCGCGTTCTGGCCTCTTCCCGTGAGCCGCTGAACGTTTCCGGGGAAAAGACCTACCGGGTTCCGCCTCTGGCCCTGCCCGACCCGAAGAAGACGCAGTCCGCCGAGGCCGTCTCGGAGTTTGAGGCGGTGCGCCTGTTCAGCGAGCGTGCTCAGGCTGTGCAGCCTTCGTTTGCCGTCACGGCGGCCAATGCCCCGGCCGTGGCCCAGGTCTGTTTTCGGCTGGACGGCATCCCGCTTGCTTTGGAGCTTGCGGCGGCACGGGTGCGGTCACTTTCGGTGGACGAGATCAACTCCCGCCTGGACAGCCGCTTCCGCCTGCTGACCGGCGGGGCGAGAAACACGCTGCCGCGCCAGCAGACGCTGCGGGCGCTGATTGATTGGTCGTACGACCTGCTGACCGAGCCGGAGAAGACGCTGCTGTGCCGCTTGTCGGTGTTTGCGGGGGGATGGACGCTTGCGTCGGCAGAGGCGATCTGCGAGGGGGACGGCGTCGAAGAATGGGAAGTGCTGGATTTGATTACGGCGCTGGAAGACAAAAGCCTTGTCGTGTCGGAGCAGCGAGGCGAGCGGATGCGCTCGCGGCTGCTGGAAACGGTGCGCCAGTACGCCGCCGACCGGCTGCAAGAGCGCGGCGGAGACGTTCCGGCTCGCCTCTGCCACCGCGACTACTTCCTGCGCTCGGCGGAGGAGGCCGACCGCGGGGCGCGGGGGCCGGAGCAGGGGCAATGGCTGGACTGGTTTGAGTCCGAGCATGATAACCTGCGGGCCGCACTCGACTGGTGCCGGGAAGAAGATGGGGCTGAGTCGGGCCTGCGTCTGGTCAAAGCCATGTACCGCTTTTGGCGCGTGCGCGGGCATCTGACCGAAGGCCGGGAGCGGCTGGCGGCGGCATCAGGCCATTCGGGCGCACGGCAGCATCCGCTGGAGCGGGCGTCTGCGCTGCGAGTGGCCTCCGGGCTGGAACAGGTTCAAGGCAACCTCATCGCCGCGCGGGCGCTGGCCGAGGAGGCACTCGCCTTGTTCGAGTCCACCGAAAACGCACGCGGCGGGGCAGGAGTGCTGCTGACATTGGGGAACGTAGCGCTCATGCAGGAGGACCTCGCTGGGGCACGGGTCTATTACGAGCGTGGCCTGCCGCTGTACCGCCAGCTCGGCGAGCAGGACGGCATTGCGCGAGCGCTGGGGAACTTAGGCATGATTATGCTGGTTCAAGGAGATCTCGCCGAGGCAAAGATTATCTGCGAAGAAAGCCTGGCATTCTTTCAAAAAAGCGGGGACACGGAAAACTCGGCACGGGCGCTCCGCAACTTAGGAGAAATCGCCCACGCGCAGGGGGAGGACACCGAAGCACAGGCATGGCTGGAACAAGCGCTTGCATTGTTCCAGCAGATAGGGACACGCAGCGAAACGCTTGTCGGCAGCTTGTGTCTGCTGGGGTTGGTGCTGCTGAGCCAGGACCGCACCGCGCAGGCGCGGCAGCGCCTGACAGAGGGGCTGCGGCTGGCCAGGGAAATCAAAGACGGCTGGGTGGGAGCGGAAGCGCTGGAAGCCTGGGCAAAGCTGTGTCTCGCGGAGGGGCAGGCCGACTGCGCGGCCACCCTGCTGGCGGCGGCAATTCACACGCGCCAGACTTTAGGTATCCCAGCCCAGACCGCCACCCAAACGGCACTGGAAGTGGATGTCTTGGCCGCGAAAGCAGCTTTAGGAGATGCCGCCTTCGAGGAGGCATGCATACAGGGGGAGCGGATGTCTTGGGAGCAGGCAGTGGAATACGCACTCACGGATACAGAAAACGCCGCCTCCATGGGACGTTGAAGTTGGCACGGTTTATGCAGAGAAGATTACCGGCTCCTTCCGCATCTGTCCTTTATTCCCACTGATGCCCTGACGCCTATGCCCGCTCCCTGTTCGTTTTTGGCCCGGATTGAAAAAGGAAACCGTCCCATGAACTCTGCTCCCCGTTTTCTGCCTGCCGCTCTTCTGCCTGCTGCCGCTCTTTTACTGCTCGGCGCTGCCTCTGTTCAGGCCCAGACGCAGCCGATTTCGCCCGCAGCGGGTCTGCCCGTGATTACGGCTGCGTTTAACCACACCAGCGTCGTGCCGCTCGGCGGCACATCCTATGATTTCAACTATTACGACTTCAGCATTACCGGCTTCACGAATGTCGGCGCGAACAATCCCGATTACGGCATCTTCAGCTTCAGCAACTCCACCCTGGAAACCCTACCCGGCGTGGTCGCAGTCACCTCGGCTTACCTGCCGCCCGAATGGACATTCAGTGACAGCACCGATTTTCAAATCTCAACTTCAGTGCATACAGGAATTTTTCCCGACGACCCGCAGTTCGGCCTGATCTTCATCCAGTCACTGGGCACCACTCCGATCAATCCGACCGGGGCGCCGTTTCAGGTGTATCATCAGATGGGTGCGGTAGACCCGTTCACGCTGAACGGGTCTCCGGTTTCTGTGCTGGTCAATTCTCCTGTCCCGGAAGCCTCGACCACAGTTTCGCTGGGCCTGCTGCTTCTGCTGGGTCTCGGCGGCCTCACAGCCGCCTCCCGGAACAAAGCAGCCTCCCGGAACAAAGCCGCCTGCCGCTGAAGGCGGCCGCCAATTAGACCGCTTTCGGCAGCGCAGGAGATTTCGGCGGTGCGGCGGACCGGGGACTTAGCACCAGAATAAGGTCTTCTTCGTCTTTAAGCCGGAAGCGGGTGGCGGAGAGGTTGCCGCAGTCCCGGAGATAAACATACACCGGAGCAGCCACGGCGTAAGGCCCCAGCAGGGCTGGAAGGTCGCTGATTCGCACGGGATCGGTGACAATGGGCAGAGCGATTGAAGACAGAGCGGTTGAAGACAGAGCAGTCGAGGCCAGACAATCCGAAAGCATGGTGTGGTTTCCTTTGGCGATACAATTTGCATGACGCAAACCATCATTGGTCCAAACACCTTCTTCGGCGCTGCTGAAACTATCGGCAGGCGAGCCTTATTTCTTCAGGCCCGCCGGCATTCTTCGATGTCCTTCTTCGTCTTAACAGGGATTTTGCCGCTGCCGACAGCAGCCATGCACTGAAAGCAGAGCTTAGGGCGCGGTTCCAATCTGACCCGGAGTGAATGGGGTCAGCGGTGCGGCGACAAGCGCATATTCCAGCGGCGCTTGAAACAGATTTGTGGCCAGAGCCGCGTCGGACACGGACCGCACGGTAAATGTCGTGACGGTCGTGGTCGGAACCGGACGCGGGGCGGTGCTGTCGCCGACGCCGCCGTACTGGTTGACCTGGCGGCCGTTTGCCGACGCCGGGGTGTGGGTTACGGTGATTCGGGCCAGCAGCGGCACTCCTTTGTGCTTGTCTAACTCATCGGCAAGCGGCTGCTGAAACGGACCCACCGACGCCGCTGCAAGTTGGGCCGCAAGGGTGGTACTTTCTTTGGACGGGAACTTCACGCCGTCTGCCAGCCAAATTTCGCCGCTAATACTCCACTGCGGCGGCGTGAATTCGGTGCCCTGACCCCGGCCTCCGCCTGGCCCGCCGCCATTTTCGCCTCCGCCCCCCTGGCCGGGAAAGCCGCCACCGCGCCGCCGCCGTCCGCCCCCGCCGCGCTGGCCTCCCCCTTCGGGCCGGTCTCGCGTGAATGTCACCGTGCCGCTGACCGTATACTGATGTGCAGGCTGCCCGGCGAGGGTCAGCGTCTGGCCGGTCTCGTGCAGGTCCAGCTTGACATCTTCCTTGGTTTCGCCGGGGCCGCCCGGCAGGGCATCGGTCGGTTCTTCTTCGACGGGAACCGTCATATAGTACGATTTCCGGGCCGTGTCCAGCCCATACAGAATGTTGCCTTTGCCGTCGTATACCAGAGTTGGCTCCCTAGCGGTTTCCAATCGAGCGTTCGCGCCTTGCAAAAACAGCCGGACGGCAGCCGTGATCGGCGCGGTCTGCCCAACACCGACCGTCTGCTGCCCTTGAAGCGTCACATCAGCGTATGTCGGCAGTCCCGCAAGGCTTATCGCTCCCGCAGCCAGGATCGACGCAAGAGCGGAGGATTGAAAAGATTTCAGTATCATGTGATTAAGATACGCAGAAAAAGTGAAGATGTGATGAAAGCACAATAAACGCCCTTTCTGCTTCCCCCGCCCTGTGACAACTGTGGCCTTCTAAAGAACCGCGCTCCGCCTGCCGACACTAAGGGTATCTTTGGAGACACCCCGATATGTCCACCGCAGCACCGACAATCAGCTTTTCCGGCCTGGCATCCGGCCTTGACACGACCAGCATTATCAGCCAGCTTACGACCACCGCCCAGATTCCTATTACCAATCTCAACGCGCAGATCACAGGGTACAACTCGCAGACCGCCGATTGGCAGGCGCTGAACACAAATCTCGCCGCCCTGCAATCCGCTGTCAAAACGCTGAGTAACCAGTCTACGCTGAATGTTCCAAACGCAGCGTCGTCCAACACCGCCGCCGCGACCATCTCGTCCCAAGTCGGTGCGACCCTCGGCAGCCACTCGCTGACAGTGTCTCAGCTTGCGTCGGCACAGGAAGTCGTCTCAGCGTCCGAAAGCAGCGCGTCCACCGCCCTCGGCCAACGCGGCTCGTTTACGCTGAACGGCAAGACGGTTCAGATCAACGCGAGCGACGCCCTCTCCGATGTGGCAAGCAAGATCAACGGCGCAGGCACCGGCGTCACGGCGAGCGTCGTCAACGTCGGCACGAACGATTACCGCTTGACCCTGACCAGCAGCCAAACCGGCGCAGCCAACTCCCTCGCCGCCGCTGATACCGGCGGCACGGTGCTGAGTTCGCTGGGACTGATCGGAACCGGCGCAGCCGCCATACGGCAGCCGGTTACTTACACGCAGGGAGCGACCGCCTACACCGGCGCGGCGTCGCTGACCCTCGGCAGCGCGACCCAGGCCGTCGGCTCCCTGCTCGGCATTGCCAGCGGCTCGGCCCAGTCAGGGACATTCCACCTGTCGAACGGCGGCACGGGTACAGGCAATGAAGCCGACATCGCCGTCAACCTGAACACGGACTCGCTGTCTACGATTGCAAATGCCATCAACAAAGCGGGCATCAGCGGCGTCTCGGCGGAAGTCGTGACCGTTCCCGACGCCAACGGCAACTTGAACCGCGTCCATCAGCTTCGCATTGTCGGGACGGGGACGACCGCACCGTCATTCACCGATACCAGCGGGACACTCGGTACACTCGGCGTCCTGCAAAACTCGTTCACTCACACGGTCACGCAGGCACAGGATGCCAAGTTTAACTTAGATGGCCTCGACCTTACCCGCTCCACCAACACGATCAACGATGCCGTTCCCAGCGCGTCCATTACGCTGCTGTCGGGAACCACGGCGGCCCCAGCGACGACGACGCTGAGTGTCACGCAGAACACGGCATCTACTGTGCAGGCCGTTACCAGCTTTGTGTCCGCCTACAACGCCGTCCAAGACTTTATCACGGGTGAAAACAAGTTCACGCCGCCGACCAACACAGCCATCGGAGCCACCGGCAGCAGCCCGGCGCTGTTCGGCAACACCCAGCTTGCACAGATCCAGCAGACGCTGTCGTCGGCTCTGACCGCCGTGTCCGGGAAAAACACGCTGTCGTCTATTGGAGTCACTTTGAACGGAACCAATGATCTGGCGGTAGATTCAAATGCGCTGACTACGGCGCTGCAAGCGGACCCGAATGCCGTCTCAAACCTGTTCGGCCTGTCGGGGACTTCCGACAGCGCTTCGGTGCAATTTATCAGCGGCAGCGCCAAAAGCGTTGCCTCCACCGGTATAGGCTACGCCGTCGCTATCACTCGCCCGGCGTCTCAGGCGGCGGGAACCGCCGGCACGGCGTCGGCCATCGGCACCCTCAGCACGACGCCCGAAACGCTGACTTTCGGCGGCGGTTTGTTTCCCAGCGGCGTCAATCTGACGATCCCCGCCGGCAGTACCGTCCAGCAGACGGCGGCATTAATTAATTCGACGAGCAGCCTGAATGCCAGTATCTATGCGTCGGTCAACGCTTCCAATCACCTCGTCATTGCGTCCCAGAGCTACGGTGCGAACGCCAATTTTACCGTGTCCTCCGACCAAGCCGCCGGGACAGCCAATTCCGGCATCGGCCCATCGCTTGCGATCACGGCGGGCGCGGATGTCGCTGGAACCATCAACGGTGAGGCGGCCACCGGCACCGGGCGGACGCTGACGGGAAACACCGGCAACGCCCACACGGAAGGGGTGCAGCTTCTTGTCACCGCGACGGCAGCCTCACTCGCCGGAGCACCAACCGGCCATGTCACGGTGACGCACGGGGTCGCCGACGGTCTCGACTCGGCCCTGACTCAGATTTTGGACCCGACCAATGGCGCGGTCGCCGGAGCGGAAAACGGCCTGGACTCGCAGATTTCCTCTGCCCAGGCCCAGATTACGCAAATCCAGACCACGGTAGACAATTACAAGACTTATCTGACACAGATTTTTAGCGAGCTGGAAACGCGGGTCAGCGCGTTGCAGGCACAAGGCAGCGCGTTCACCGCCGCCTTCGGCAACAATAGCAGCACGTCGTCCAGCACCACATCCACAACAAAATCTGTTTAAGTTATTTTCTAAAGGAACCGAATGAGCCTTCCAAACCCTTACGCCCAGTACCGCCAGAACTCCGTCGAGACGGCGTCCCCCACCCGCCTTGTCGTGATGCTGTACGACGGCGCGATCCGTTTTTTGTCCCAAGCGCTGGCGGCGATGCAGGCCGGGCAGCATGCCCAGCAGTCGGTCCTCATCGGCAAGGCCCAGGCGATCATCGCCCACCTGCACGACACGCTCGATGCCGAAGCGGGCCGTGCATTTGCCGGGTCGCTGTCCGGGATTTACACGGCGCTTTTGCGGACACTGACGCAGGCAAACATTGAAAACAAGCCACAGCCGGTCGAAGACGCACTCGGCGTCCTGCGCGAGCTGCGCGAAACCTGGGCGGAAGTGGACCGCCGGTGCCAAAACGAGAAAACCGCGAGCCGCGAGCTTGTCGCGGCCTAAGAACTAAAGAGACCAAATATGTCACTGACGGCACGCAACACGGAACGCACGAAGTTTACAACGCTGCTGGCGCTGTCTCAGCAGCAGATCGCCGCGCTGGAGGCGGACGACATGCTGCGGTTCGACGAAATCCTCGCCGAAAAGCGTGTTCTGATTGAAACCCTGACGGGCAGCCGCAGCACCGTCACCGCCGATACGGCTCTGGAGTCGCTGGTGTCCCGCATCGAAGATGCCGACAAGGCCGCCCAGAAGCTTTTGTACGCAAAAGTCGGGGCCGTCATGCGCGAGATGAACCGGCTCAACCAGCAGGAACGTGCACGCGGCGCGTACCGCCGGGATGCACCCTCCGCCGCTCCCCGCCCCCTCGGCTTTCTGCCGGATACGCCGATGTTTGTTGACGCCCGCTCTTAAGAACCTCACCCCGCTCGTTCCTCGCGACCCTCTCCTTAAAGAATGTATTTCAAAACTCGGAGAGCGTCCCCCTAGCCCCCAATTCTGGGGAGCAAGAGCAGATCTTTTCCATCCGGTTCCCCCAGAATTGGGGGCCGGGGGGCGTTTTGAAGTAGATTGTAAACAAGGACAGGGTCGCGAGGAACGAGCGGGGTGAGGTTCTTTTTCCACAAACTGAACTTTTGCCGGCGCAGCCTTGTAAGCAAAAGGGATGAACAATAATTTACATCCCCAAACAGACAGTGGAAAAGCAGCAGGCGGTGTTGAGGCTAGACGGCGCGAGTTTGCGACGCTGGCCCGTACCCATGAAACTGCGTTAGTCCGGGCGTCCGTCCGCCTCTGCCGGGGCCGGCACGATCAGGCGCAGGACTTGGCCCAGGATACGCTGGTCCGCGCCTATGTCGCCTATCTCGACGGCCGGTTCCAGCACGGCTCCAACGCCTGGCCCTGGCTCCTTCGCATCCTTACCAACTTGTTCATCAATGACCTCAACCACCGGAAACGCTGGGACGCCGACATTGACCTTGACACGCTGACCCTGTCAGGTAATGCCGGCCCGGCCCAGACCCACGCCGCGCCTGCGGATGTCCCAGGAATAGACCTGATGGCCCGAACACTGGACGAAGAACTAGAACGCGCCCTGCTGATGCTGTCCGACAGCCTGCGCGTCTGCGTCCTGCTGACCGACATGGAGGGCCTCAGCTACGAGGAAACCTCTCAGGTTCTCGGCATCCCCATCGGCACCGTCCGCTCCCGCCTCGCCCGCGCCCGCATGAAGATGCACGACTTGCTGCAAGACTTCGCGAAACGGCGCGGCTATACCCACTAGAACATTCCTGCTAGGATATTCTGTTAGGAGACCTCATGCTTCATAAAATCGATCCCATCAACGTCAAACCCTGCTGGCATATGCAGACCCTTGTGTCCGCGTGGGTAGACGGACGCCTGACCGGCCTCGCTCGCTGGTACACCGAAAAGCACGTTCACGACTGCCCGCAGTGCCAGTCATCCGTGCCGTTCTTGAAATCCCTGCACTTCCGCCTCAGCGACCTTGGAACA
Organism: Capsulimonadaceae bacterium; assembly: GCA_965213825.1. Taxonomy (GTDB): domain Bacteria; phylum Armatimonadota; class Armatimonadia; order Armatimonadales; family Capsulimonadaceae; genus JANXMY01. The sequence goes on along the minus strand of CBDCAE010000002.1, from coordinate 36,070 downwards.
AAACCCGCCCAAGAAACACTGACCGAACAGCAGTGGCAGGCCGTCGAAGCCGCCTGGGAACAGGCCGAGCAGCAATAGGTCCAAATCAGCCTCGTTAATAAAGGATAACCGATTATCCTTTATTAACGGGTGTCCTTAATAAAGTTTGCTTAATTAGGGATCGCTATGAAACGCAGGGCAAGTTCACGAGGAAGTGCCTTTCACCCTGCCTTTGGCATTACTTCGTATCTGCTAGTTAGAGTCGTCCTTCAGACGAAAGAGCAGGGCAAAAGAACCGAACATGAGCGGTCTTTCTGCCCTGCTCTTTCGCTTTGATGCTCGTACTGGCTTGCTGGAGGTTGCTTGAGAACCATAAACCTGCCGTGGGGAAGAACAGCGTTTTGGCTTTGTTTAGTCCTGGCGCTGCTTGCGATTAGCTTTATCTGCTTTGAGAAGTTCTTGATGAACGACATCTGCTCCTACGGCGGCAGCCCCTACTGCGATTAGTGCATCATTGGGGAATGTTTTGGGGTGCTGAGGTCCTGCATACCGGAGGTGCGGGCCAGGGTCGCAAGCAAAGAATGGCCGTCGTCGCGGTGCTGGGGAGGGAGCAGGAACACAACGCCTTCCGTCATGCCCAGCGCAGGCAGTGCGGGCTGTCCGCCGCAGTCCAAGCGCAGCTTCAGAAAGCGCGGCAGGGTCTCCGGCTGCCAGTCTCCATGCGAGAACGGCCTTTCGCCCGCTTTCTGGTCCAGCACGAACATCCCCCGGCGCGATCGCAGACTGCCGCCGGCATAGAGGGCATACAGCGACACCGCCCGAACCGTCTGCGTCCCCGAAAGCAATTCTTCAACAAACGCCTGCATCTGCGAAAGTAACGCCAGCGCGTCTGTGGGGGCGACGAGCCGGTGCGTAACCCCGCCGCCGAGCGCCCCGGCGAACTCTTCCGGCATTTCAGCTAATTGGTAGTAGCCGCCCGACGGCGACAGGACCGCGCGGGCGACCTCGTTCCGGTACTCTGTCCCCACCCCCACCTGCTTCTTGATATAAGCAATCGCCAGCCCGTGCCGCTCCGAATGGGCCGCCCGAACCGCGTCAAAATCTGTTGTCTCCGGCATAAACATTTTTATTTGAAACTCTGCACTACTTGAAGCTCGGCAGAATGATACCCTTCATAATAACGTTTTGAGTCAACATAAAGACCAAAAGTGTCGGCAGAGCGGCTAGGGTCAGCGCGGCCATCATCACATACATCGGAGCGCCGCTTGTTTGCAGCTCATAAATCCAGACCATCAGCGTCCACATTTTGTGATCCTGGCAGATCGTCATCGCATATAAAAAGCCGCCGTAGGCCGCTGAAAACGCGCCCAGGCCGATCACGGCGAAGATTGGACGGCTCAGGGGCAGCGTGATGGTCCAGAACATTCGCAGCTCACCCGCGCCGTCCAGTGTTCCCGCTTCGTACAGCTCACGCGGCAGGCTGTCGAAGAAGCCTTTCAAGAGGAAAATCGAGTAACCGGACGCCGCGCCGGGCAAAATCAAAGCCGCGTAGGTGTTCAAAAGGCCGAACTGCTTCAACAGAAGAAAGTTTTGAATGAGCGAAATCTCGCCGGGGAACGACATCGTTGCCAGGAGAAACAGCAGCACGGCGTTCCCGTAGGACAGATTGTACCGCGAAAGAGCATACGCGCAAAGCGGGTTCACGACCAGCGTAGTCAAAATTGCGAGGAAGCAGTAGATAAACGTGACCGTGACCGCGCTGCCGTGCAGAAAGATAAATTGCAGCACGAGGCGGTAATTGCGGGTCAAATAGTCCCGGCGCAGGTCGCCGGTGTGCGCCCGCACAAACGCCCAATCGGACTTGATGACGGGCAGGGGAGCGCCGGCGCGTGATGGCTCTGAACTGCGCCAGCGCGTTTCCGGCGTGTCCGCCGAAAGCGCGGGCAGCGGGGCAATCCGCAGAAACGCGATCCAATCCAGGAGCGGCGGTCCATTGAAGGGAAGCGTCTCCGGATCGGGCAGGGTCAAAGCCGCAAGCGAGGCGAGATGTGTCCCATAGCTCTTGTTGTAGTCGGCGATGCTCTTGTACTGGCCTGCGAGAAACGCTTGGTACGCCGCCAGGGCGGAGGGGCTGACGCGGGTGTCGCGAAAGGGAAGATGCGTGCGGACAAACTTTTCCCAATCGCTGCGCTGCTGGGCATTGCCCGTCGGCTGCGCCGTCAGCGGAATGTCGCTGTAGGAATGTAGTTGGGTTCCCCAGGCGGCGTTGAGTGTTTTGAGATCCGGCTCGGCTTCCTCTTTAAGCCACCGCTGATACAGTGGGTCCGCGCCGACAACGACAAAGTAGTTTCGGGGCAGCGTGGCTTTAAACGCCTTCCAGTCGGCGCTTTTCGCGTCAGAATGGGCCGTCCAGGTGTGGCTGCTCGGCTGCTCAAACGGCGGGAAAACCGTCAGAAAATCTTCGTCTTCCTGGCTGTATGCAACGTCCAGCGCCCGGATATTGCCGCGAAAGCGGGTTCTGAGAAACGCATGGTAACGATCCAGCAGCGAGCTTGGGCTGTAGGCCGCCGCCGCGCCGCCGAAGCCCGCGCTTTTGTACCGGGCCGGCAAAGCCGCCGCAAAAGCGTTCCATTCACGAACCGTGTTCGGGTCAGTATCAGCGGGCGGCTTGACATCTTGCAGAGCGATAGAATTCGTGCCGTAAGCGGCGTTGATCGCGTCCATGTCGCCCCGGTACTTGTCTTCGGCGTACTTGCCGAACAGGGCTGTGTCGGAGTACAGGTAGCGCGGGACGATTTCGGGGCTGGATTTTTCGTACTGCGACTCCGTCGAAGCGCCGAGCATGACCAGAAACGGGTAAACCATCGCCGCCGCGCCGAGCGTGAGGATGAGGTACAGCGCCCCGACCAGGACGCGCATTTTGAGGGTTTTGCGGCCAACCGCCGGAATCAAAGCCATGCCCGTATTATAACGGGAAGCGGGCGGGATTGCAAGGGGAGAAATTCACCACCGCACCGCGTACAGCACAAAGCGGGACGGCAGAGTCTCGGCGGCATCGGCCCGGCGGAGCGTCTGCCGGGCGTACTCGCGTGTTTCGGCCAGTATCTCAGCATGGTCGTGTTCGGGAATGTTCCACATCTGCGAGTACGTCCGCCGGGCCAGCGCGTCCAATGTGTCTGCCGTCGGCACGGTCCGTTTCCAGGCCAGCGCCGGTGTTTCCAGCAGCGAGACACTTGCGCCCATCCCGCCGTCGCGCTCCCGGCGTCTCAGCAAGGAAAGCGCGGGCGACAGTCCCGCCGTGCCGAGGCTTGCGGCCAGGACGTGCCGGGCGCGGGCACGCTCAAAGTAAAAGTCCACCAGTACCGAGCGCCCGCCCGTCTCAATGCCGAGGAACAGAGTGCCGGATTTTGGGACGAGAACACGCCGCGCTTCGGCCAGCGCCAGCGGCCAGCGCTCCATCAGGTGCAAGATATGGACCATCAGGACGCCCGAAAAGACGCCGGAGCGCAGCGGCAGACACTGCAAATCGGTCTGCGTCAGCGCCAGTTCGCCGGGCGTGGACTTAGAAGCAATCTGGCCCATCATCGGCAGCGACACGTCTGCGCCGACGACCTGAGACGGGTACAGCCGGGCCAGCGGCGCGGCGAACCTCCCGGTCCCCACTCCAGCGTCTAAGAATAGCCCGCCGCGCTCTAAATGCGTTTCGCGGCCCAGCAGCCGGACGATCTGGTCCATCTGCGGGTCGGGAATTACCCGCGTCAAATCATAGTCGGCGGCGACGGGGTCAAACGACAGAAACCGGCCCGGCGTCATCGCCATCAAGTCCGCCCCGCTTTGGGCGTCGAGATGGAGGGTGCAACCACATACAGCGGCACGAGACTGAACGGGTTGTCCGTATCACCATTTTGCAGCCGCCGGGCCGCGATTTTGCATAGACCTTCCGGCGGCGTCCAGGGCTGCCATACCGCCTGGCCGGACCAATTCGCAATCAGCGCCGTATCGCCGCACAACAGCGTATCTTGACGCTCTCCAATCGCTTCGATCGGCGCGGCAAACGGCGGCTCCGTGCAGCTATGGCGCTCATAAACCGCTGCGTAGACTTCCCCCCGGCGCGACGGCAGCACCGGCAACACCAGGCCGTCCAGCCCGGATAGCACCCCCGCGTAAGCATCGAGTGTCCCAACCCCGACCAGCGGCTTCTCCGAGACCTGCGCCAGCGTCTTTGCTGTCGTCACGCCGACCCGGACGCCCGTAAACGAGCCGGGGCCGAGGCCGACTGCGAACGCCGTCATGTCCGAAAGCGTCAGGCCGTTGCGGGTCAGCAGCCCGTCCACTTCGCCCAGCAGCCGCCGCGACAAACTGCGCTTGCTTTGGAACAGACTGACAGCCTGCACACTGCCATCTTCTTCCGCCAGCGCGAGAACGCAGAACGTCCCGCTCGTATCCAGTGCCAGAAAAGTCATAAGGCTGTCAGCAGTTCTTCCGCCCGTGTGCCCTGCGCCGTCAGCACGAGATGGCGCGTGTCGGGGCCGTCGGCGGTGAAGGCGAGGTCAAGGCGGTCTTGGGGCAGAGCGTCGGTGATTTTGTCGGCCCATTCGATGACGACCACGCCGTCGCCGTTTAAATACTCGTCGAAGGCTAAGTCATACAGGCCGGACGAGTCGGGCAGGCGGTAGACGTCGAAGTGGTACAAGGGAACGCGCCCGCCGGGATGCTCGGAGACTAGCGTAAAGGTCGGCGAGTTCACGGGTTCTTCGGGCGGCAGGCCGAGGCCGAGCGCGAGGCCCTGGGTAAAGGTCGTCTTGCCCGCGCCGAGATCGCCGGCCAGGCAGAGCGTATCGCCGGGCTGAAGCAGTGCGCCGAGACGCGCGGCAAGGGCGCGGGTCTCGGCGGCGCTGTGGGTGTGGAAAGTCCGTGTCATAAAAACTGATGAGGCACAGGTAACACGGGGCTGAACCCCCCGTGCTTCAAAGGGCAAGCCCCCGCCTTCGCGGGTGAGGACAAGAAACGGCTTGTTATCTTTGTCCGTTGCATCTTCGTCTGTCATAATCTTCGCCCGCGAAGGCGGGGGCTTGCCCTTTGAAGCACGGGGGTTCAGCCCCGTGTCAGTGGCTTTCTTTCCTAAGTTACCCGCCCCAGTTCCACATCACGGGATTATTGTCCAAACGGTCGGTGACGGTGCGGCCGATCTCGTCAATCGCGTCGAGGTCATCTTCGTCAATGTCCACATCCCCGGCGACGGAGTTTTGCGCGGCCTGTTCGGCGTTCCGTGCGCCGACAATGGCGCTGGTCTGCGGCTGGGCAATCAGCCAGGCCAGCGAGAGCTGGCCGACCGTGACGCCGTACTTATCGGCAAGCGGGCGCAGCTTGTCGAGAGCGTTTTGGGCGCGTTCGTAGTTCTCGCCGGAAAACAGCTTGTTGCCGCTCCGGTTGTCGCCTTCTTCGAACGTGTGACCGCGCTTGAACTTGCCGGTCAAAAGCCCCTGGGCCAGCGGCGAGTAGGCGATAATTGAGATTTTGTTGTCCGCGCAGTACGGCCCGGCATCGCCTTCCACCTGACGCCAAAAAAGCGAGTACGGCGGCTGAATGCTGTCAATACGTCCGAACCCGACCGCTTCCTGAAGCTGCGCCCGGCTGAAGTTAGACACACCGATGGCCCGTATCTTGCCCTGCTCTTTAAGCTGGGTCAAAGCCCCCATCGTTTCTTCAATGGGGACAACGTCCGTGCCGAAGCTTCCCGACGGCCAGTGGATTTGATAGAGATCAATGCGGTCCGTTCCTAGATTTTTCAGTGACCGCTCGCAGGCTTCAACCACTTGATCCCGCTTCAAGTGGTCGGCAAACACTTTGGTCGCGATCACAATCGCGTCGCGCTTGTCCCCTAAAGCCTGGTTTAGAATGCGCTCGGAATGGCCTTCGCCATAGGCTTCGGCAGTGTCGAAGGTCGTAACGCCCGTTTCAAACGCGGCCTGATGGGCTTTGATTGTTTCCGCGTCGTCAATGCCGGTCCAGCCGGATTTCCCGGCCTGCCAGCCGCCGAAGATAATGGCGCTGATCTGGATTTTGGTGCGTCCAAGCTGACGATGCTGCATGAGAAAACTCCCCTTTGGGCAAAATTGCTTTGATTGCTTTTTTGTTATGCCCAGGCAAGCCCGAATATAAGCGTTTTGACGTAAAATTGTCAAGTTGACAATCTTCGTGGAGGCACTTATAATAGCGAAAGACACGACTCCAACAGAAAGAAGCGAGATGATGTTATGCCGCCCTTGCCCTTGTCGCGCCGGGAAGTCCTTCGTCTCCTCGGTGCATCTATGACACTGCCCGCCCTTAGCCAAGCCATTGCCGAGACTGCCGCCGGGCTTCCTGTGACGATAAACATTGATGCCGGGAAGACGCTCGGCGAGCTGACACCGCTGTGGCGGTTCTTCGGCGGCGATGAGCCGAACTATACCTATGCCGCAAACGGCGAAAAGCTGCTAGGCGAACTCGGCAAGCTCAGGCCCAATCATGTTTATTTTCGGACTCATAACCTGCTGACGACCGGCGACGGGACGCCGGCGCTGAAGTGGGGTTCGACCAACGCCTACACGGAAGACGCCGCCGGAAACCCTGTGTACGACTGGACGATCACAGACCGCATCTTTGATGCCGGGCTAAAACGCGGGGTCAAGCCCTATGTGCAGATCGGCTTCATGCCGGAAGCGCTGTCAGTCCACCCCGTTCCGTACCAGCATCACTGGACGCCGCACGCAAAGTACGAGGAAATCTACACCGGCTGGGCGTACCCGCCGAAAGATTACGCCAAATGGGGCGAGCTATCGTACCAATGGGCGAAGCACTGCGCCGAAAAGTATGGGCAGGCCGAAGTGGAGTCATGGTACTGGGAGGTCTGGAACGAGCCGAATATCGGCTACTGGCAGGGAACGCCGGAAGAGTATTTCAAGCTGTTTGACTACGCCATGGACGGCGTCCGCCGGGCAATCCCCAACGCGCGGGTCGGCGGCCCGGAAACGGCGGGCGGGCCGGGTGGGCATTTCTTACGGGACTTTCTGGAACACTGCCTGCGTGGAACAAACCACGCGACCGGCAAAACTGGATCGCCGCTCGACTTCATCTCATTCCACGCGAAAGGCGCCCCGGAGTTTTTAGACGGCCATGTCCGCATGGGCATCGCGCATGAGATGAATGACATTGACGCCGCCTGCGCGGTGGTCGCCGGGTTCCCGGAACTCAAAGACCTGCCGATTGTCATCGGCGAGGCCGACCCGGACGGATGCGCGGCCTGTCAGGGTCCCCAGTTCGGCTACCGCAACGGGCCGCTGTATGCGTCCTATACGGCGGCGAGCTTTGCCCGGATGCACGAGATCGCCGCGAGGCATGGGGTCAAAATTGAAGGCGCAATTACCTGGGCGTTTGAGTTTGAAGACCAGCCGCTGTTCGCGGGCTTTCGCCAGCTTGCGTCGGGCGGGATTGACCTGCCCGTCTTGAACGTCTTTCGGATGTTCAGCCGGATGCACGGGCAGCGGCTGGCCGTCGCCAGCTCCTCCGACGCCGGCCTCGCCGAAATTCAGGCAGACGGCATTCGGGCCGCGCCGGATGTCTCGGCGCTGGCAGCCTTCGACGGCGAAACGCTGAGCGTGCTGGTCTGGCATTACCACGACGACGGCGTTCCCGGCCCAGACGCTGCCGTCTTGATTCATCTCACCGGCCTGCCGCACGACTGGAAGCAAAAAACGCTGACCCACTTCCGCATTGACGACGCCCACAGCAATGCGCTTGCCCGGTGGCAGCAAATGGGGTCGCCCGCCCAGCCGTCCCCGACGCAGCAAGCACAGCTCGAAGACGCCGGGCGGCTGACGCTTCTGCATCCGCCCGAAGCCATGACACTGGAAAACGGCACCCTGCACGTCAGTTTTCCCCTGCCCCGCCAGGGCGTGTCTTTGCTTGTGCTGGACTGAAAGTCTCAGACCCCCTAGCCCCCAATAATTGGGAAACATGATTTAGGACGGGGAAAGCCCACGTTCTCGTGCCATTCTTCTCCGGTTCCCCCATTATTGGGGGCTAGGGGGAAATCTGAAGCGCGTGTTCAACGGCTTCCTCCACTGTCATCGCCTGCCCGGCGTCCCAGCTTGCGGCGAAAGTGGCCTCGCCGAGAGCCGCACGCGCCGCCGCTGCCCGCGTGCCGGATTGGTTTTGGTCAGCGGATGGGAGCGGCCTGCCGAGGTCTTCCCGCACACGTGCGGCGCTGCCGAGCAGCCGGGCCGTCTTTCCGAAATCACTCTGCGCCAGCGCCACCCCGGCCATGCCTTCCAGGCTGTAGGCCATGCCCCACTGGTCGCCCATCTCGCGCTTGAGCGCGAGGCTATCCGCCAGCAGGTTCCGGGCGTCTGAGGGACTTCCACGCTGCAACGCCACCACGCCGAGATTATCAAGGAGCATAGCGGCAAGATGCAGGTTTTCCTGCTGCCGGGCGAGGACCAGCCCTTCTTCCAGTAGAAGCCGCGCGGCCGCGTGATCGCCGCGGCTCTTGGCAATGTCGCCAAGGTTGTTGAGTGATCCAGCAATGCCGTTGCTGTCTCCAAGCTGCCGCCAGACGGCAAGACCTTCCGCGAAAAGCTCCTGCGCCGCGGCGTAGTCGCTCTGCCTTTGCGCGACCATCCCCAAGTTGCCCAGTGCAGCGGCAACGCCGCGCGGCTTCCCCTGCCGCCGCCAAATTTTCAGGCTTTCCTGGATCATTGCCTCCGCGACGGCATAGTCGTTCTGCAGAATGGCAAGGCTGCCGGCAAAGTAGAATGCCATCACTGCCGCTTCCTGCGTTTTTTCATCAGTCCTGTCTTCTCGGCCTTTAACTCTCTTCAATGCCCGCCCCAGCCATTGACGACCCTCGGATACATGGCCGCGGACTATCCAGAATCGCCACAGCAGTCCCGCCAAAGACAGGCCCGGTTCCACGCCGTCCGCCGACTGGTCGTACCAGGCCAGCGCCGCCCGCAGGTTATCATGGTCCATTTCCAGCCGCGACAGCCACCCCGCCTGTTCCGGCCCTTGCAGGTTCGGCTCCGCTTTTTCCGCCAGTTCCAAAAACCATGCCGCCGCCCGCGTCTGCACAGCCTCGGCTTCTCCCTCTTCTTCCAGGCGGTCTTTGGCGTACTGACGCACTGTTTCCAGCAGGCTGTATCGCGCTTTCTGATCGTCGTATGTTACCAAAGACTTGTCCAGCAGCGAAGTCAGCAGGTCCAGGACTTCCCAGTCGTCCACACCCTCGCCCGCTGCATCCTCCCCCGCGCAGACCGCCGCCGCCGCGTCTAAAGGCCAGCCGCCCGCAAACACCGACAAGCGCCGAAGCACGGTCTTCTCGCTTTCCGTCAGCAGGTCATACGACCAGTCCACCAAAGCCCGCAGCGTCTGCTGGCGCGGCAGCGCTGTCCGCAAGCCGCCGGTCAGCAGGCGAAAGCGGCTGTCCAGGCGAACGTTGATGTCCTCCACAGTCAAGGACCGCACCCGCGCCGCCGCAAGCTCCAGCGCCAGAGGAATGCCATCCAGGCGGGAACACACCGCCGAGACCGCCGGGGCATTGGCGTTTGTCACCAAAAACGATGGCTGTACGGCCTGGGCGCGTTCGGCGAACAAGCGCACAGCGTCGCCTTGAGCCAGCGCCGGTACCCGGTATACCTGCTCGCCCATCACGTTCAAAGCCTCGCGTGATGACGCCAGCAGGTGAACGCCGGGGCAGCTTTTCAGAACGGCGGCAGCGAGGGACGCGCAGGCGGCTACGAGATGCTCGCAGTTGTCCAGGACGATCAAGAGCCGCTTCGTCTTCAGCCAGTCCAGCAGAGTCCGCTCCACGGACTGCTCCGGCTGCTCTTTGACGCCCAGCACATCCGCGACGGCCTGGGGCACAAGTGCCGGGTCGGACAGCGCGGCAAGCTCCACTAGCCACACGCCGTCGCCTTCGCCGTCCAGCAGGTCCGCCGCTGCCTGCAAGGAGAGCCGCGTCTTGCCGCTCCCTCCCATTCCTGTGAGCGTCAGCAGGCGAGTTCTGCCGAGCAGGGTTTTGACCTCGGCGACCTGTGCTTCGCGTCCGACAAGGCTTGTCGCCTGCTGGGGCAGGTTGTTGGGCAGGCGCACGTTGTCCAAAGAACGCAGCGGGGCGAATGTATCGGGCAGAGCGGGGTGACAGACTTGGTACACCTGCTCTGGACGCCCTAAATCTTTAAGTCGGCGGCGTCCCAAGTCTAAGAGGCTCACGGACGGCAGCAGGGTGTCCTGAACGGCCTCGCAGGCGGCGCTTGACAGCAGCGTTTGCCCGCCGTGTCCGGTCGCCATAAGCCGTGCGACCCGGTTGAGCGCCTGACCGAAGTAGTCACCCCCACGCTCCTCGGCATCCCCCGTATGCAAGGCCATGCGGACCAAAAGCGGCGTTTCCGTCTCCCAGGGTTCCACGGCAAGAGCAAGCTGGGCGGTCAAGGCGGCTTCCAGCGCCTGAGCTGCCGTCGGGAACGCCGCACAGAAGGCGTCGCCGATGGTCTTGAAGACATATCCACCCTGCACTTCGATGCTTTGACGGAGGAGTGCATCATGGCGAGCCAGCGCGAGACGCATCGCATCCGGGGCCTGTTCCCAAAGCTTGGTACTGCCCTGGATGTCGGTGAACAAAAACGTCACGGTGCCGGAAGGCGGAGAGGAAGGCACTGGGGGCATGGAAGACTCCGGCATCTAAACCAGCTTGGCGGCAAAGGCCGACACGAGGGCGACCAGCAGGGCCGCCGCAAACAGACGGATCGACCAGAGGACCGACCGCAGCTTGGCTGTGACAATCCGTGAGTTGATCCAGACCTGATCGCTGATCTGGTTCATGGCTTTTTCTTCGTTGGTCAATGTCCGGTGGACTTCCGCCTCGTAGTCCCGCGCCGATGCCCGGCGGGCGATGTGGCCGAAGAAGATCAGCGAGTCATCCGCTTCCGGCACGCCAGAGACCATCTTCGGCGCAATGCAGTTCAGGCTGAATCCGACCGAAACCAGTCCCAGAACCAGCGCAAGAAGGTCCAGACCGAGAATAACCGGATGCTTGACCAAAAACGCCTCATCAAACCCGCTCACCCGCCCAAATGCGCTGACAGCAGCATTCGCGAGAATTGCGTTGGCGCTGAGAACAGCGGCGGCTTTTGTATCACTGTTTTTGATCCAGTGGTTGATAAGATCAAAAATTTGCCACAAGCAGCGCGTCGCTTCCACCATCTCGGCAGGAGTCGGCTCGGCAGGCAGATTGGATGGCGCAAGCTGTGTGAGGTCATTCGGCGGCTTCATGGCGTTTCTCCCCCGGTGCAATTTAGCACAATTTTTTGGTGTTGTAAAGGGTAGAGGCGGATCCCCCGCCCCCAACAATGGGGGGTTCATTAGGGGCTAGGGGCTTCCAACGCCGCCAGCTTGTCCAAGTACGCGCAGGCAGTCGTGACAAACTGCGCGTGGGACCAAGTGAGGGGCGCGACCGACAGCGGCTCCAGCGTGAGCGGATGGACTTGTTCGGACAAAACGCCGGTAGAAAGGGCGCAGCGAACGGTCCATTCCAGCAGGTCTTTCGCGCCCCGCAGCTCGGCAGGCTTCTTGGCGACGGCGATGTACCAGTCAGCCAGCCAGAGCGTGCAGATGACCCAGGGATTGCCGGGAACCTGCGCGAAGTCGTCGGACACGCGGAAGTAAGGATCGCGCTCGTAACGCGCCAGCCCGCCGCCGCCGGTCTTGACCCAGAGTTTTCGGCCCATACGGGCCATTGTCGCGGCCACTTTCGGATCATCGGCAGGCAGGACGCCGAACGCAAACAAGGCATACGCCGACGCATCACAGGTCATGTCCCGCGTCAAATCCCCTTTGGTATCCGTCGTGACCATCCGGGCAAAGGCGCTTTGCTCGCCGTCCCAGAAGTGCGTCAGCAGCGCGGCTCTTGTGTCTGCGGCGGCTTGCGCCCAGCGCTTCACCGACGCCGATCCGCCCATCTCAGCGGCCAGTGCCGACGCGGCTTCCAGCGCCCCAATCACGGACGCCGTCGTGAAAATATGTGTCCCACGCCGCTCTTCCCACAAATCCCAGGATGGACGTGGCAGGCCATTCGGGAAGCGGAATTCAGCCAAAAAATCGGCGGCAGGCTGGACAAAGTCTTGGAAGAAACGACGGACAAACGCGGAGTCCCCGTACTTCGCGACGTGCCGCCGGAAGGCCCAGATGACCAGCGCCGTGCCGTCTTCCTGAAACGGGACTTCCGGCACGCCGTCCACGATCCACGGGTGCCAGGACGCCCCGACTGTGCCATCCGGGCCATACTTGTGCAGGAGCGCCGCCCGGTCTTTCGGCAGGACGCGGGCGCAGAACTCGAAAAACGGGCGCGAGATTTCGGCCAGTCCGACGCTGTCCATCGCCGCCGAAACGAGAGCGCCGTCGCGCGGCCACAGATAGGAGTAATGCGCCCGCGCCGTGTCCATGATGTCCGTATCGTTCGACGCCAAAATCGCGCCGCGCTTATCCGCCTGCGTCCGAATCAGAAGCAGGCTCCGCGTGAACAAGTCCGCCACGCGCGGCGGCAGCTTCGCGAGGTCCGTCCGGCGCAGGGCATACCCGCCGTCAAAGCCGGCCGTCTCCGAGAGCGCTTCCTCAAAGCCGCGCTTTTGCAGCGCGTCCTGCAAAGCAAGGACTTTTTCGCGCGTCTTGCCTGCCGCCATCCACGTCCGCAGCGCCGCCTCCCCCTTCGCAGGCAGGGTAATCGCGTAGCCGATAACGCTATCTACCGACCCCTGCGCGATGGCACGGCCCGACAGCACGCCGTCTTCCGCGTCCCGCCACGTCCCTTCCACGCCGCGCTCGCCGCAGGAGTACGCAGAAATGCCTGCCTCCATGCCGGTGCTGCCCGCGCCGATGCGCCCGCTGAACAGAAAATAGCGGTCCCGCTTGTAGTGGATAAGCGCCTGGGCAAACGGGTCATAATATGCTGTATCGCCGATGTCACTTTCGTCAATCCGCAGATCGCAGGCAAAGAACAGCCGAACTTCCCGCGCTTCGCCGCGCAGGTTCTCCACCCGGAACCGCGACACGAACATGTCTGCGTCATGCAGCACGGCATGGCTGATTTTCAGCCTGATGCCGAGGTCCCGGTGCGTCGCCGTGCAGTCCGAGACCAGTGTGTCCGCTTCGTAGCCGAGCCGCCGCTCCCAGCCGCCGTCTTCCAGCCAGGCGAACCCGCCGGGTGTCCAGACCCCCACCCGGCACCGATGCCCGCCGACATGGTTTGCCCAGCCGACATAGGGATAGTAAATGTCGCGCACCGAAAAGTGGCTGTCCAGGTTGACCAGCAGTTCACCATTGCCGAAAACAAGCGGGCGAGGCATGAGCAGACTCCATTTCTGCCGCTGAGTTTACCAGCACGACCCAAAGCCCGTCAACACAGGCTCGCTCAGGGGTAGTCCCGCTAAGGATGGGCCGCGAGAAGTTTCTGGGCCACAGGGGTGACTTCGGGGTTGCCGAGGGCGATGGTGCGCTTCCATTCGGCGCGGGCGGCGTCTATTTTGCCCTGTCCGCTGTACGCTTCGGCCAAGTTTTCGTGCGCCACAGGATCGTTAGGGCTGTAGCTCAGAGAAACGTGGGTTTCGGCCAGGCTGCTGGCCCAGGCTTTTTTGTGCAGGTCGGCATCCGCCATCGCATTGTGGATGAACGGCTCAGTTTCGGAGTTCGCGTCCCGCTGCTCGGTCACGACATGGTCCGCTTCCCGGCCCGCTTGCAGGCACCCATCATATTGGCCGATCTCGTCCAGCATACTCGGCAGGCTGATCCAGGCATTGATGGAGTAAAACGACATGCGGATCGCTTCCTGCATCTCCGCCGCTGCTGGCTTGTAGTGATGCTGCTGCACCAAAATCTCTCCCAAGCCGTAGTGCGCTTCGGCGTTGCGTGGGTCGAGACGCAGGGTAAGGTTCAGCTCTGGCCGGGCGGCAGCGAATTGCTGACGCCGCTTCAGCAGCATTCCGAGGGCAAAATGCGTGTCGGCGGCAAACGGGTTCAGCGCCAGCGCGGCTCGGTACTCGGCGATGGCTTCCGTTCCCCGGTGCCGCTGGTCCAGCACATCCGCCAGCCAGCGGTGGATGGCAGGCGCGTTCGGCATGAGATGCGCGGCCGTGCGGTATTCCAGAGTCGCTTCTCGCAGCGAGTCCGGCGTTTTCTGCGCCGCCAGTGCCGCCGCGAGGCTCCAATGGCCCAGCAGGTCGGTTGGCGACTTGGCGATGACTGCCCGCTGACGTGCCACAAACCCGGACAGCACCTGCGCGGCTTCCGCATGGAAGCCTGCCCCGTCCAGATCTTCCGCGATGTACACTGCCGAGGCCGAGTCATCCCATGGCTCGGCGGCTGCCAGGGCGGCGATCCGGGCAAGCTCCGCCGGGTCGCCGCCCCACTTCGGCTGGTACATCTGAAGCCCCCACGAATAGACTTCCGATTTGTCCGTGTCCAGCACCAGCGCTTTGCGGAACGCGGCGTCCGCCTGAGCCGCGTCGCCGTAGAAAGTCGCCGCTTCGGCCAGAGCATACCAGGCATGGCCGTCTGCCGAGTCCAGGCGGGCCGCCTGAACATTTGCCGCTTCCTGCTGGGCATACAGGCGGTTCAGCGCCGTCCAATCTGCCGCCGATAGGTCGCCGACGACCCTGCCCTGGCGCAGATCCCCACCGATGTTTGCCAGAGTCGCTGCGCGGGTGAGCCACGACGCTGGATCGGCAGGCGCATCCCGGCAGACCTGACACGCCGCCTGCCATTCCCCCGCCCGGTCGCCCCAAACACGCTGCTGCCAAGCGTCCGTGTGCGCCAGCAGGGCGCTGGCCGGATACTGCCGGATCAGCGCCCGTGTCGCGGCGGCATACGGGCGGAGGGCATCAGTCTGGATGTAGCCGATGTGGCTGAGGACAAGCGTATTGCCGGGCATCTGCGTAAGCAGCGTTTTGACCAGGCGGTTCAGCAGAAGCTGGTCGTCGGCGGCCCGTGTGTTTAACGCATACATGCCGGCCAGCGGCGAGTGCATGCTGAGGCGCGACAAGGTCAGCAGATCGGCATCGGAGATTGCATCTTGATCGGCGATTGTTTCCGTCTGCACCAGATCGGCGGCGGAAGGCGAGGCCGAGGGCGGGACAGGAAGACGCGGGGCGGCAACACCGAGGCGCTTGTCAAGCGCCCTGGCGAGCGACGGCAGCGCAGCGGCGACCTGCTGCTCGGTACCGGAGAAGACAAGCGGCAGTCCAACCGGCTTCCCGCCGGGCAGTGCGTTGAGGGTATAGGTCAGGGTGCAGTGGACCGGGGTCCCGGACAGCGTGCCGCAGGCGGCATGGGTTGCGCCGGCCATGGCGGCCAGCGGCGCAGCTTGGGCAGGGGTAAGCGTAAAGTCCGTCCGGTGCATTTCTTTGCGGCAGCGGCCCCGCGCTTCCCAAAACGGCGTGCGTCCAAGTTCCGGCTGTCCGGCAGCGACGAGGTCCAGCCAGCGTCCGCAGGCGGTCCCGAAGACGGCAAGCGCCGGATCGGCACTGGCAGGAACAGGATCGCAGACAATCAAGCCGGCGTTGACAGCTAAGCCGGCGTTGACGGGCGCAGCCGGGGCGTTTGCCGCAACTTGACCGACGGCCTGGGCCGCGACTTGGCTTGGGTCCGGGGGACGCGGCGGAAGCAGCGCCCGGCTGACCTGCGGATCCGGCGGCGGCAGCGCGGCCGCGGCGGCAAAGAGCGCCGGGGTCGGCGGCGGATGGGTCGGCGTATCCGCGCTGAGGGTCAGGGACGGCGCGGCGGTGTCATCTGCGTTGTTGCCGCAGCCGGAAAGTGCAGCGCTTCCCAGCAGCACGGCAAGCATCAGCGGCACGGATACCGCAAGGCGCGAAGGGTGAAAACGCAGACACGGAAAATGCAAATACTGGAAGCAAGGCGGCATAAAGCGATGAAACATGACGAATCTCCCAAGACAGAGTGCAGATAGACCTTCCCCGGCTGCCTGCTTGTTCGCGATTCGTGTGCCGTTTTCCTTCCTCCGCCTTGCTCGCCAAAAAGCTGCTTTGACAAAATCGTGCATTTTACCATGAAATGTGCTTGCATTCACATGAATTGTCTGGTAGAATGCTTCATCTGCGCTTAGGAACTGAAAGTCCTCTCCGCTGCGCTTCTCCCAGTCAATGTTGACTTTTCCCTTACGTCCATCACTCGCTTTTATTTTGAAGCTTTTTCACGAAGGAGAACTGTCCATTGAGTTTTGTCCCGCCGTCCCCACGGCCTCGCCGCCTCCGGCCCGCCCTTGTCCTCTTGTCCGGCTCACTTGCCGCCCTCACCACCGCAGCCCACGCCCAGACTTTTGCCACCACCATTGTCGCCCCAACACAGACTCAGGTTCTGCAATTCTCGACGACGACCACGACCGCATCGCCGACCTATAACCGCGTTGCGATCTCGGCGGGGTTGAATACTTTCACCGGCTCACAGGCCTCGTCCGGCATTGGGTCTGCCGTCGCTTACGCCACGTCCAGCTCCTACACGGCGGCTTCGACCGGCACTTACACCGTCACGACCGCCGCATCCGGGTTTGATGCCGACAACTTCATTCAGTACGTCTACTCGCCGAGCCTCGATCCCAGCACACCGGCAAACTCTCTAAAGGGAGCGCAATACGGCTTTTATGCCGATAATACGGCAGCTTCGACAGCCAACGCTTCCAACAGCGGCTCGTACAACATCAATCTAACCGGCGGGTCGGCCTACCAGTTCGTCAACGCCGGCTATTACTCCAACAATGCGACGTACCCGCAGGTCCCCGGCAACGGCTTCTACAGTGAAGGCACCGTCAATACCACGGTAGTCTATAACAATCCCGGCTCCACATCGTTCATACCCGACGCGACACCGACTACCAAGCAGGGCGTCAACACGCCCGGTAAAGTATCTCAGGTGCTGAACGTTTCCAGTGCGAATTACATTACCGCGTTCAACTCCATCACCATTGATGGTCTTAATCACCCGGCCATCGGCGACCTGACCGCGATTTTGTCCCACAACGGCATCTCCGTAGACCTGTTTGACCATACCGGTGCCGTCAGCTCTACCGACCCCAATGCCGGCCAGGGTTCGCAGGCGGCCTTTGACGGCAACAACTACACATTTGCACTCAACGGCGCGAGCCTTGCTGCCGTCCAGGACTACACCAATGCCCCCGATGGCGTGACCTACGCCGCCGCCGGCAATGCGGTAGACGGTTTTGACCAAGCGGACGCGGGAAAAACGCTGAACAGCTTCCTCGGCCAGACGCTGACCGGTGCCTGGACGCTGACCCTGGAAGACAGCCAGCCCAATGATACCGGCTCGTTCACCGGGTTCAGCTTCGGCGTCAACAGCTCCCCGGTTCCCGAAACTTCCACCGCCATCAGCTTCGGCCTGCTGCTGAGCCTTGTTGGCCTTGGCCGCGCTGGACAGCTTGTGCTGGCCCGCCGCCGCGCCGCCGCGTCCAACGCTTAATTCATCTGTGAAGGTTTATGTCCTGAAGAGGAGATTTCTGAATTGTTTTCTGTCAATAAAAAACTCGTGCATCGTCTAGGGCGAGGCGCCGCCGCCGCTCTGCTTCTTTCCGCTGGGATTGCCTTCGTGAGCGCCCCTGCCTCGGCAGCCCCGGTGTCCGGCGTCGTTGCCCTGCCGGCCGTCGGAATGTCCACGATCAGCGGCCATGTGCCGGATTTGGTCGGGAAGTCCACCGCGCTCGGCTTGCTGCCGACGAATCAGACATTGTCCTGCTCCATCACGCTGCCCACGCGGAACCCCGCCGGGCTGGCCGACCTGCTGCGCGGCTTGAACGACCCCCACGATTCCCGCTACGGTCAGTACCTGACCCCGGACCAGTTTGGTGCCCAGTTCGGACCGACCCAGGCCCAGTATAATACCCTGGTCTCTTACCTTCAGTCCAAAGGGCTGACCGTGACCCAGACGTTCCCGTCGCGCACTTACCTCAGCGTCTCTGGGACCGCCGGTCAGCTTAACAGCGCCTTTGGGATCGCGCTGAAGCAATTCCGCGACCCCACCGGGCGCGTTTTCCACTCCCCGGACACCGAAGTCAAAGTGCCGTTCCTCGTCGGCGGGCTAATCAGCGCCGTGACGGGTCTGGATGACGCCACTCCGCCGGTTCCGCTGCTTCACCAGATTCGCCGCCGTGCCTTGTCCAAAATTAAAGCGCTTGTGCCGCTGGCGGACGAAGGGCCGCTGGTACAGAACCCCGGCGAGCAGGGGACCGGACCACAGGGCGGTTTCGCACCGGCGGACTTCCGCACGGTCTATGGCCTGAACGGCACGGCACTGGACGGCACCGGCCAGTCCATCGCGATCATTGAGTACGGCACACAGTACAACATCAAGGACGCGCTGCGCTATGAAAGCCAGTTCAATCTAGGGCGCCAGTCCATTACAACCATCCTGGTAGATGGTGGCCCAACCGTGTACGAGGCAGACGGCCCTGCCGAAACGAACCTTGATATCGGGTCCCAGCTTTCCATGGCCCCCAAAGCCAGTCTGCGTCTTTATCTGGAAGGAAACGGGTCCAACACCGACGCAATCTACGCAGTCGCTACCGACAACATCGCCAAGCAGCTCTCGATCTCCTACGGCTTCGGCGCAGAAAGCAGAACGGCGACAACGCCCTCCGCCAACCAGATCGCCCTGAACACGGCTTACACGCAGCTCGCCGCCCAAGGCATCTCGGTCTACGTCTCCAGTGGCGACAGCGGATCGGCACCTAACGGCCGGACCAGCGTGGACACTAGCTCTTCCGCCCCGATGGTCTGCGCGGTCGGCGGCACGGCTCTGACCGTGCAGTCGCCCGGCGTCAACGAGAATTACCTGGCTGAATCGACGTGGAACTACAACAACACGACAACCGGCGGCGCGGATGGCGGCGGCGTCAGCCGGCAGTGGCCCGTCCCGACCTACCAAGTCAATGCCGCGACTTTTGCGTCAGCGGTTGCCGGCAGCAACGTCTCCGCAACCAACCGGAACCTGCCCGACATCTCCGCCGATGCCAGCCCGGAAACAGGGATCGCCATTTATGTCAGCCTAGACCCCGGCTTGTCCGGTGCCGGCTGGTACGTCTTCGGCGGGACCAGCGAGTCGGCCCCGCTGTGGGCAGGCTTCACTGCGCTGGTCAACCAGAACCGGGCGCTTGCGGGCCTCGCCCCGCTGGGCTTCCCGAACAACAGCCTGTACCCACTGGCTTACACGTCCATCGGCCTGACCCGCAGCTACTCGTCGGTCTTCCATGACATCGCCGACGGCAGCAGCAATCTGACCCTGGCCGGCGGCACAAACTACGCCGCCGTGACCGGCTTCGACAACTCCACCGGCCTCGGCACCATGACTGGCACTCCTCTGATCGCCGCCCTCAGCGGCGGCGTTCTGGTGAAGTAAGCAAACTTCTTTTTCGGCCCCAGCGTCACCGCTGGGGCCGTTTTTTTGTTTTTCGCGGCTGCGTTTGGAGGTACAATAACCGCATGGAAGACGAGCAACTCAGAGACGGGCGGCGAGCGGACGGCGGCGGGGAACTGGCGCGGGATGTGCGGCTTGTAGGAAATGCACTCGGCGATGTTCTGCGGGAGCAGGGCGGCGAGGCACTGTTCGACCGGGTAGAGCGCATCCGGGCGCTGACCAAAGAAGCCCGGAGCGTACCGGGGGACAGCGACGCCGAGCGAGAACTCGATGCGCTGTTTGCCGGCATGGACTTTGACGCCGCGCTGCCAGTTCTGAAAGCGTTTACGACCTATTTCCAGCTTGTCAATCTGGCCGAGCAGAAAGAAATTGTTCGGGTCAACCGGCGGCGGGCCTTTGAGTCGGGAAACAAGCCGCGCTCCGAATCGGTGCGGAATGCCGTCCAAACGCTGAGCGCGTCGGGCATGACGGCGGCGCAGATGCGAGACTTGATTGAAACGCTGTCTATTCAGCTTGTGTTCACAGCCCATCCGACTGAGTCCAAACGGCGCACCGTCAATGAAAAGCTGCACCGATTGTCGGCGTCACTGAGCGCTTTGGAGCAGCCGCAGATGGCCGAAAGCGAGCAGGAACGGCTGGAAGAGGACGTGGCTGCCGAGACCGAGATTTTGTGGCAGACCGATGAAGTCCGTCAAAGACGCCTTTCGGTGATTGACGAAGCCAAAAACATTTTGTTCTACTTTGGTGAGACGCTATTTCAAATCACGCCGCGTCTGTACGAAGATTTGGCGGCGGCACTTGCCGAATGCTACCCTGGCGAAGAGTTCCAAATCCCGAACTTTTTAGAGTATGGCTCGTGGGTTGGCGGCGACCGCGACGGCAACCCGACCATCACGCTGGACCACACAGCGGAAGTGCTGCGCCTGCACCGGGCGCAGGTGCTGGCGCTCTATGTCACGGCGGTTCGCGGCTTGAGCGACCGCCTCAGCCAGTCCCGGCACTATGTTACTGTTTCGGACGCGCTGGAGCACTCACTCCTCGCCGACGCCGAAGCATTGCCGGAAGTCACCGCCGAGGCGTCGGGGCGCAGCCCGCAGGAGCCGTACCGGCGCAAATGCGAATTCATCTGGGAGCGCCTGCGCCGGACACAGGACAGCCGGCCCGGCGGCTATGCATCAGCCAGTGAGTTTGTCGCCGACTTGGAGTTGATCCACACGTCACTCCAAACGCACAGAGGCCATTTCGCCGCCCGCCGCGTGCTGGCCCCACTGCTGTTCCAAGCGCGGCTGTTCGGCTTCCATCTGGCACGGCTCGACGTTCGCGAGCATAAAGAAAAGTACCTCGGCGCACTCTCCGCCGTGCTGGCCGATCAAGGCATAGCATGGAACGATTTGGACGAAGCCGGGCGCATCGCGCTTTTGGAGCGTGAAATTGCCGGACGCCGCCCGCTCGTGCCGGCGACGCCGCACTTCGGTGAAGAGGCCGACAAAACGCTCGGCTTGTTCCGCTTGGTCTCGGAAAAAATGAAGACGCTCGGCCCGGATGCCTTTGGCTCGTTCATTCTCTCGATGGCCTCCGATGTCTCCGATGTCCTGGCGGTCCTGCTGCTGGCAAAAGACGCGCATCTCGCCGACCTTGCCGGAGACGGCGGCTGGTCCAATGTTGATGTCGTACCCCTCTTTGAAACCATTGAGGACCTGGAAAACGCGCCGCAGGTGTTAGACGTGCTCCTCTCCAATCCCGTCTACCGGCGCAATGTCCGCCTGCGCGGTGATGCCCAGGAGGTCATGGTCGGCTACTCGGATTCCAACAAAGACGGCGGGTATCTCACCGCCAACTGGAAGCTGTATGTCGGCCAGGCGCAGATTGCCGAAGTTGCCGAGAAGCACGGCGTCAAGCTGCGAATCTTCCACGGGCGCGGCGGGGCTATCGGGCGCGGCGGCGGGCCTGCCGGCAAGGCCATTCTCGCCCAGCCGCCCGGCAGTGTTCGGGGGCGACTCAAAATCACCGAGCAGGGCGAAGTCATTTCTTCCCGCTATTTCGACCAGGAGATCGCTTACCGCAACCTGGAGCAGATCACCCATGCCGTCCTGACCGCCAGCACCCCCCCCGCCCCCAATTCTGGGGGAGCAGGAATGGAAAACAAACAATGGGCGAGTGTCATGGACGAAGTCTCGGACATGGCGTTCGCGGCGTACCGGGCGCTGGTCTACGGCGACCCCGATTTTGTCCGCTACTTCCAGGAAGCCACACCGGTCGGCGAACTGGCCCAGCTTAACATCGGCTCCCGCCCTCCGAAGCGCACGGCGTCTGACCGCATTGAAGACCTGCGGGCTATTCCCTGGGTCTTCTCGTGGATGCAAAGCCGCCACACCCTCCCCGGATGGTACGGCGTCGGCACCGCCTTGGCCGCCTATGCCGATCAGTCGCCCACGCATTTGGAGCGCCTGCGTCAGATGTACTGTGAATGGCCGTTCTTCGCGACGACCATTGACAATGCCCAGATGTCGCTGGCGAAAGCCGACATGGAAATCGCCGCCCGGTATGCGTCCCTCGTCACTGACACTGTGATTCGCGACCGCATCTACGGCGCAGTCGCCGCCGAGTACGAGAAGTCCATCACCATTATCTGCCGCATCACCGGCCTGGACGCCATGCTGGACAACCAGCCCATCCTGCAAAAGTCCATCCGCCTGCGGAACCCCTATGTGGACCCACTTTCCTACCTGCAAGTGGAGCTGTTAAAGCGCCTCCGCGCCCTGCCATCCGGCGATGCCTCCGAAGACATCAAAATCGCCCGCCGCGACCTCCGCGCCGCCGTCCTGCTCTCCATCAACGGCGTCGCCGCCGGCATGAAGAACACGGGGTAGACCATGCCGGACATACCTGCTTCACTCGCCTACTACGACACCACGAAAAACGCGCAGCGGTATCATTCCCAAAATGGGTTTGATCCGGCACGCAAGCAGGAGATGCTGGATGTCACTCTGCATCTACTTCAAGAATTAGCCCCGGCGGGCGCAAGCCTGCTGGAAATCGGCTGCGGTTCGGGCCTCTTCACGCAGAAACTATCCGCGAACGGGCACTTCGGTACCCTGTATGCAACCGACGGCGCAGACGCCATGCTGGAGATCGCGCGTTCGCAATTTGCTGCGGCAGCGATGCCGGTGACACTAGGATTACTTGACTTTACGCGACACAATTGGAGCAGCCAGTTCCTGCCGGTCCGGTTCGACGCCGTCACCAGCTCCATGGCGCTGCATCATGCGGCGGATAAACAGCAGGTCTTTCGTCAGGTATTTGAAGTGCTGGCTCCTGGCGGGGCATTCGTGTTCGCAGACCACATGGCCGGGTCATCGCCGCCCGTGGATCGCTTGATTGACCGAGAGCGCGGGCGGGTGAAGCTGACAGGCTCGCCGATGGAGGAGGAGTTGAAATTGTTCGTGGAAGCGGATCGCCGGAGTCAAGAGAAGCAGGGCAACCGCTGTGAGTCTGTGTCCAGCTACTTGAATTCGCTGCAAGGTGCAGGTTTCACAAACACGGATTGTCTCTGGCGAAGCTACTGGCTGGCGGTCTTTGTGGCACAGAGACCCGCCGAGTAAAAGAAAACATCTCAGAACCGTACCGTTTCAACGGATGGTCCTTTTAGGCGTCTTCAGCGTCCACCAGGCCCTCTTCCGTGCCGACTTTGTGGATATACACGGGGACGTAGCCCCAGGTGCGGTAGAAGCGCAGGGCAAGCTCGGCTTCGTCGGGATCGGCGTCTACGATGTTGCCTTGATAGACCGCGACATACTGGCCGTAGTACTGGTCTATCTGGTAGCTCGGCATCTGGTTGAACGCCGTCACTTCCTTCCAGAAAGGCGCTTCTTCCAGGCTTTCCCGGCGGCGCATCATTTCGAGGTACGCATCGAGCGCACGGGCAGCAGAAATTTCAGGATTGTCGGTAGAGATGGGATCATCGGCAGAAGGCGGCATAGTGCATTCCTCGGCCTCATTGTATCAAAGACAGGAGAATGTGTCAAGCGGCATGACAAAAATGAAAACCCGGCACCTCTGGTGCCGGGTTCGTTTCGATTAAAGGCCGCTCGCAAACGAGGTGGACTCGTCTTTGTAGGTGTGGAACGGGTTCTTCAGCTCCAAATGCAGGCGCTTGTTGATGTAGATCAAATCCCAGTCAATCACATAATCACGGGAGTTTGAAGCCAGCAGCTTGTCAATCACAATGCCCCGGCCCTTGGCCCGCGTGTTCTCCGGGGGAGTCATCGTCGCCTCGAAAATGCGCCGGTCGGTGGTTGCCCGCTGGATCGCTCCGGCCTGCTCCAAGCCGTAGTACAGGCTGGTTTCGGGGTTGACATTGTGATATTCTAAGTCCAGCGAGTGCAGGATGTCGTCGCCCCACTTGACCGAACCGCCGGAATCCTCGATAAAGTCTTCCATCATCTTGCGCTTGGCGACCCAGTCCAGCTTGTCGGCCAGCTCATACGGGTCCCGCTCCAAAGAGTCTAAACACTTGGCCCACTCGGTCAGGACATAATCCGTTTGCTCATCACGCCCCGTGTACCGCTCCTGTGCGGCTTTCAGGTACAGCCGCTGCAAGTCTACCGCGCCGATGGTACTGCCATCTTTGCGCTTGACTTGCCACTTCCAGGTCTGATCGCGTGATACGGATTTCAGGGCTTCGAGCGGGTCACGCAACTCGACATCTTGGAGCAGGATGCCGTCTTCAATCAAATCCAGGACAATCGAAGTCGTGCCGATTTTCAGCAGGGTCGCGTACTCGCTCATATTGCACTCACCAAACAGAATGTGCAGGCGATGCAGGTTGGAGTAGTTGTAGTACGAGTCCCATTTCGGGTTGATGATTGCCCGGTTGAAGCGGACACGCGAAGAAATCGTCTTGACGATATGATCAGCCCGCTGAGATAATTGGAAATCGACCGTCGGGTCTACTTCTACTCCGTAGAAGTTGCCAACCCACTGGTAATCCACCTCGTAATCCGAGATGGTCATGATGTTGTTCTTGAGGCTCTTATAGTTCAGCCGGTGTCCGCCGACACGTCCTACCCCCGCGAAGATCTGGCGCGTCACGAGAAACGGCAGCAGATAAGAGAGCGCTTCGAGGAAGAAACGATCATCAATCGCGACCAGAAAGTTTTCATGGCAGCCAAACGTATGCCCGCCGAAGTGGTCTACGGAGTTAGAGTGGAACGAGACTTTGTCTTCCAGCTCCAGCTCACGGAGCAGCCGCTGCAAAATCACGCGCCCGGCTTTGTCGTACGCCACCGCGTCGGCGAAATCGGTGCATTCGGGCGTCGCGTATTCCATGTGCGAGCCGACGGCGTCAATATACAGCCGCCCGCCGGAGCGCAGGAAGCCGCCGCAACGGGCCGGCTCGAACGCATAATCGCGGGCGTGTAGGTCTATCAGGCCAAGCTTGTCTTTGTAGAACGCATGGTCTTTGACCTGCTCGACAATCATTTCCGCTGTCCCAGCGGAGTCGTCGTTGACGAGGCAGCCGAACTCGGTTTCAATTCCGAAAATACGTTTGTCCATAGTTTTGTCCTAAAGAACCCACCTCCTTGCTTCGCAGGGGTCCTCCCCAAAGGGGAGGACTAGGAGTCTTGGACAGGCAGATGCCGCGTCTTCTCCTAACTCTTCGTCCTCCCCTTTGGGGAGGACCCCTGCGAAGCAAGGAGGTGGGTTCCTACTTGTACCGCCCGGTTGCCTCAGATAATTCGCTCTCGGACAACAGGCGGAAGCGGCTTTCGCGGGTCGTGTTCCGCTCTAAAACACCCGCTTCAATCGTCCAGCCTTTTCCTAAGTGTTCGGTGATGAACGACGACACATCCGGCTTGCCCTCACCATCAGTGGAGTAATCGGCATCGGCTCGGTCTTCGGCCTCCAAATGCTTCATACCAACGCCCCACGCATACAGCGCGGCCCGCAGGCCGGCATCAAGGCTTGGCGTCCCGCTCTCGGTCTCCGACTTCAGATGCTCGCGCATCCGGTCCTCGGCATACGCCGTGCCTGCCGCGACCGCCATGCCGGGCGAGGTCGAAAATTCGCCGTCATAAGAAAGTGTCATCAGAATGTCACGGTCCGGCGTCTTGCCAAGCTCGGCAAAAATACCTTTGATGACAATCGGCTGGGCAAAGGGATCGCCATAGATCCGCTTGATTGCCGGAGACAACTGGAACGAAATAAGACGCTGAACACTGACATCATCGGGGGAGCGCGAAAAGCCTTCCTGATGGGCGGCATCAATCGCGCCGCGCCGGATTTGCTCGACATCACTCTGGTTGCCGATGGCGCTGAACATCAGCTTGTCGTAGACTTCATAGATTTTGCGCTGGGTCTGCCGCGCCGACAGGAGCAGGAGGCCGCCGTCATAGGTAAGCGCGACCACGGGGCTGCCGTCTTTCAGGCGATCTTCAATGTATTCGTTGCGCTGCTGGATACTTTCGTTCCAGTCGTAAGGGCTATAGGAAGGCAATGGGTTACTCCAGAATAGGAACCCACCTCCTTGCTTCGCAGGGGTCCTCCCCAAAGGGGAGGACGAAGAGGTTGTAGCTCCTCACCCTCCCCTTTGGGGAGGGTCGCCGCTTGCGGCGGGGTGGGTTCCGAAATTACGACCGTCCGAGCGCGGCTTTGATTTCGGTGTCGGAAAAGTCGCGGATGCCGTCGGCAGTGATATACTTTGCGGCGGGCAGGAACTTTGCCGAGCCGCCGGTCGCGGTATCAAGGTCAGCAGCGATGTCGAGTAGCGTCAGGGTCTCGCGCAGGGCGGTCTCGCGGTCCATCTCGCGGAAAGGGCCTTTGGTTTTGAGAATGTACTCGAACGCGCCCTTAATGGGTGCGGAGCCGCTGCCCGCCGCGCCGTATTCAGCGGTCTCGAACTGGCCGCCCAGCACATCGTAAAAGTAGATGCGGCCCTGGTTCGTGTCCCGATCAAACGTAGACAGCACGGGGATAAACGCGCCGATACCCTGCAGCGCCGCCGGGACATTGTTCGCAATCACGCGCGAAAGTTCCATCAGCTTGCCTTCCTGGGACATCGGCTGAAGCTGGGAGCGCTCGAAATACTTGAACGCATGGCGCAGGTAGCGCACGACTTCGACGCTCTTGGCAAACGATCCTGAGATCGAGATCAGCGTGTAGTCGTCCAAAGGCAGCACTTTTTCGGCCTGATCATACATGACCGTGTAGCCGGCAGTGGCGCGGCGGTCAGCGACATTGATGAGGCCATCTTTGTACTTGACCGCAATGACGGTCGTGCCGTGCGTGTCTACATCGCGTGCACCCGGCACGTTCGGAACCGGAGTCGGCATCGGCAGCCGGTCGTGAAGGCTGTTCTGGGCAAAATTATTGTCGGAAAACAGGGCGGAGAAGCCGCCGCTGTCGTTGTCAAATCGAAGCATACAAACAAACCTCTCCCTAACCCCTCTCCCAAAGGGAAAGGGGCGAGATCAAACATCGCGCCCCCTCCCCTCTGGGGAGGGGGTGGGTCAATTACTCACCGCTGCGCTGACGGTAGCGGCGGGCCTGGTCGGGGTCTACCCGCTTCATGCGCTTCAGAAGGTCGCTGCGGTCGGGCCGCTGGACATCGGGCTTCGAAGGGCCGGTCTCGTCACCCTCTTTGCGGAGGGGTTCGGCAGGGCCGGTCGGGCGCGTTGCACGGTCGTCGTCAGGCATAAAATTCGTTCCGGTCATGGTCAAGTTCCTTTCCAGAAATAAGCAAGTGTCAGCAAGAGGACAAATTACGATTCAACGGCAAATGCCGAGAATCCTGCAAGAAGCGCTATTTGCCGTTCTCGCGGAAATGGCGCACAAGTTCGTCGAGCGTCCGCGCTTCGGTGATCAGCGCCATCGCATCGGCGACGGCGGCGGGCGTGAGATAATCGTCTAAATCGGCGACCCACGACTCGGTTTCGGTGCGAAGCACAACTTTGTTCCAGCCGAGGACTCCGATGGCATCACCGAACTTGTCTACCAGGTAGCCACGAATGGCTGCGCGGGTATTAGTCGGTCCTTCGGTCTGAGCGGCTTCCACTGCATTGTCGCTGGTCAGGCGCACCATCTCTCCAGCTTGCTCTAGGGCATAATAAAGGCCCTCATCGGGATCAACATTGCTGTAGGCCAAATCAAACGACGGTAAGGTTTCGTCGCTCCATGCAACGCCTTCAGACTCGACATAATCGGCGAGCAGGCTGCGCTTGGCGACCCAGTCAAGCTTGGAGCCGAGCGAAAGCGGGTCGGTTTCCAGAGCGTCCAGTGTCCGCTCCCATTCGGTCAGGGTCCAGTCTGTGTCGAAGCCGCGCCCCGACAGCTTTTCTTTTGCCGCTGCGAGGTAGATGCGCTGGATATCTATTCCCGAAATCGTGCCGGTTTCAGACTCCACCAGCCATTTATGCGACTGATCCCGCGAAATTTGTTTGATGGCCTCAGTTGGCGACTTCAGCTTGACCCAGGGCTGCCAGCCCAACTCTATCAGCGATGTGACCAAGTAAGTCGTCCCGATTTTCAGGGCGGTCGCGTACTCCGACATATTCGCATCGCCGCAGATGACGTGCAGCCGTCGCCACAGCCGAGGATCGGCGTGCGGCTCATCGCGTGTATTGACCAGAGGCCGCCGGTGCAGCGTATCCACCGACGCTTCCTCGGTGAAGAAGTCCGCACGCTGGGAGAGCTGGTAGATGCCGGCATCGCCCTTCGGCTCGATGCCCATCTTGCCCTGCCCCGCATAGAGGATGCGGGTCGCAAAGAACGGCAGCAGGCCCGACAAAAGCTGGGCGAACGGTGTCTCGCGTGGGATCAGATAATTTTCATGCGTCCCGTAGGACGACCCGTGAAAGTCGGTGTTGTTCTTGAAGATATGAACCTGACCGACACCGGGCTTTTCCATCCGCACTTTCGCCGCCGCGAGAACAATCTTTTCACCCGCTTTGTCATGGGCGACTAAATCCAGCAGCGACGCGCATTCCGGGGTGGAATACTCCGGGTGGCCGTGGTCGTTGTAAAACCGTGCGCCGTTGATGAGGACGCGGTCCGCCCGCTCTTCTTCGACGGGCAGCATCTTCTGGTTGGGCGCGTCAAACTTCGCGTCTTCCGGGTCAACCGTCAGCTTATCCACATGAAAGCCGCGCATATCGTTGCGCGGGTCTTCGCCTTTGTAGTACCAGGGGCAGGCGATCTTGCCTTGATACGCTTTGACGACCGCGCGGGATTCGGCCAGTAAATCACTGGCCCCTTTGCCTTCCACGGCAATTCCGTATTCTGTTTCCGTGCCGAATAGTGGCAAAAGTCAGTCTCCTCCAAATACTTTGTCAGCTTTGCGCCGTCGGCCGAACCATAATCTCGCCCACATCCACGTTTGCAGGCTGTCCAATGGCGTAAGCGATTGCTTCCGCAACGGCCTCCGGCGGCATCGCCATCTTGTCCATTGCGCTGATAGTCTGCGCTTTCAGCTCCGGGTTTGTCATAGACTCCGCCAGGTTTGTTCGGGTGAACCCCGGCGAAATGACCGTGACGCGCAGCTTGTCGCCCGCTTCCTGGCGCAACCCTTCGGAGATCGCCCGCACGGCAAACTTCGTGCCGGAATAAACCGCGAGGGTCGGTATGACGAAATGTGCCGCCGTAGACGCCGTGTTGACGAAATGCCCGAAGCCCTGCGCTCGAAAGACAGGCAGCGCGGCGGCGATACCGTACAGAACACCTTTGATGTTGATGTCAATCATCTCGTCCCACTCTTCGACCCGTAGGTCGTCAAGAGGAGCAATCGGCGCGATGCCGGCATTGCTGACAAGAACATCCAGCTTGCCGTACCGCTCGCGGGCTAGGGCGATCAGGGCGGAAAGGTCCTCACGCCGCTTGACATCGGTAGGAATAAAGGCAGCGTCGCCGCCCGCATCATTGATGCGGGCAGCAAGGGCCGCGAGGCGATCTAAGCCCCGCGCCCCCAGCACGACTTTTGCGCCCTGCTCCGCCAGCAAAAGCGCGGTCGCCTCACCGATGCCGCTGCTTGCGCCGGTGATGGCGACAACTTTGCCTCTGATTTCCGGCATGAGAGCTGTCCCCCTAGATCACATTGCGGCGCGTCGTCTGCGTGCCCTTTTTCGGAGAAATCGCGTTCAGGCGCACGACGTTGTCCGGCTCGTAGTCCAGCAGCTTTAGCCAGTCCTCAATATTGTCGGTCTTCGGGAAGATCTCATTTTCCTTGAACTCCATCCGAACCGCCTTGTCCATGTCATCCATCGAGACGCCTTCTTTGGTGGACTTGACATCAATCGAGCGCTTGATGGCGAAGTCTTTGGCCCGCTCGACCACCGAGGTCAAGAGCGCCCCAGAAATCAGGTCCTTCCAGTAGAGCGTGTCCACCGAGCCGTTTTTCAGGTAGACCTCCAAGAACTCGGTTTCGTGGTTCTTGGTCCATATCAGCTCGGTTGTCTTGGAAATCAGCGACTGCCGGGCTTCCTCGGTGCCGCCCATCTCATCTACCATTCGGTAGTCCAGAGGCAGGTCTTTGTGCAGGTAGATGCCCAGAATATCCGACGTGCTTTTCTTGTCCGGGCGGACCACCTTCACTTTGCGGTCAATGCGCTCCGGGCGCAACACTGCCGGGTCAATGTAGTCCGGGCGGTTCGACGTCAGCATGACGACGACGTTCTCCAAAGAAACCAGCCCATCCATCTCGGCGCAGAACTGCGGCACGACGGTGTTGGAGATGTTCGTGAACCGGCCCGAAGACCGTGTCCGCAGGATGCTCTCCGCTTCATCAATGAAGATAAAGACTAAATAACCTTCTTTGGCCTTTTCGCGGGCGGTTGAGAAAATCTCGCGCACCTGCCGCTCAGATTCGCCGAGCCACATGTTCAGGATTTTTGGGCCGTTGATGTACATAAAGTACTCTTTGACATCCCGCTTGGTCCGCGCCTTGTATTCCTGCGTGATGTTGTACGCAGTCGCCTTGCCGATCAGCGTCTTGCCGCAGCCGGGAGGGCCATACAGCAGAATGCCTTTCAGCGGACGCTTGCCGAAGCGCTCGTACAGCTCTGGGTACAGCAAGGGCAGCTCAATCGCATCTTTGATGACTGCAATTGCTTCTTGCTGACCGCCGACCTGATCCCAGGGGATTTCAGTAATCTTGTCCAGGAAGAACTCCTGGTTCTCTTTGGCCGGGAACGCTTCCAAAGCCACGCGGAAGTTCGGCTCCATGCGGACTTCCGTGCCGGTCTTGATCGGGGCTTCTTCCAAGCCTGCGCCGCGCACGACAATGCGCGTGTTCTGGCCCTGCTGGTCACCGCCGATCCGCAATCTCCCATCGCTCAGCGCTTCAGCGACTTTGACGACCGGACCGTTTTGGGCGGGACCGAGGTCGCCGACGACGGCGTACGCTTCGTTGACCTTGACGCGCGTGCCGGATTGGAGAGTTTCGACATCTACGTTGGGGTCAACATTGGTGTAGAAATCGTTGTCGCCCATCGCGATGTTCGCCGTGCCGTCTTCGTTTTTGGACAAGAAGACGGCAACCCGGTTGGCCGGTGCGGTCAGCTTGTTGTACGCATCGTCGTACTTCTGAATCAGCTCCTGGGCTTCGGCAGACTGCTGCTCGTCCACTTCCAGTTGATGCCGCAGAAGCAGCAAATACTGGTAGTTTGGGTCAATCGGATCAGTGGATTTTAAGATCTCGTCCAGCACGGAAATCGCCCGCACCGCCGTTTCCTGGCTGCGGGGGACACCGCCGCCTTCGTTATTGTCTCGGCGGTTTTGTCCGCGCCGGTTTTCGCTTGCCATGCGTTCTTTCCTCTCGTTCGTCTGTCTCTTCGCTGTTTTCTCGGTCTTCGCTATTTCTACCTTGTCTGTCTTCTTTTTCGCCATAAATTGTTGGATTCCATTCGCCGGTCAGCAAAGCCACCATGCGAACGGTATTGCCTTTCTCAAAGGCATCTACCCACTGCGCGACGACTTCCCGCGCTGCGGGGTCGGATGCGGCCAGATCGGCGACATCAGCGGGGTCGCCGCCAGAGGGGTGCCGGGCCAGCGTTTGACGCGCCCGCCCCAGCGCATTCTTCACTGCCGGAACCGTCGTTTCCAGTATTCGCGCGGTTTCTTCCGCGCTCCAGCCGAGAACGTCGCGCAACACCAGAGCCGCCCGCTGGCGCGGAGGCAGGCTCTGCACCAGCGCTACAAAGCCCAGGCGCACGTTCTCGCGCCCAAGCTCGGCGTCTTCTGTTTCCGACGTCATCTGCTGCCGCTGCACCTGGGCTTCTTCCAGCGGTGCCCACACCGGCGGGCGGCGCTGGACATGGTTCAGGCAGAGGTTATGGGCGATCTTGTACAGCCAGGCCCGGAGGCTGGCCCGGCCTTCGAATGCCTCCAGCGCTTTGAAGGCCCGCAGGAAGCACTCCTGCACCATGTCTTCGGCTTCGGTCAGTGTTCCTGTCAGCCGGTAGCAGTACGCGATCAGCTCCCGGCGGTACGGCTCCGTCAGGCGTCCGAACGCCTTGCGGTCGCCCCGGCGGGCGAGGGTCAGCGCAGCAGCAGCTGCGCGGACAGGCGGATCATTTGTCGTGGCCACGAACAGTCTCCTGCCTAAACAATGGGATAGGATTTAAACGCCTCGGCAGACAGGTTAAGTTCCCATGGAATTCCATTGTACTCCCTAATGCAGAGTAGACACACCCCTGCATCAAAAAGAACCGGTGCCGGTAAAGAAATTTAAACAAACAAAAAAGACGCCGTTTCCAGCGTCTCTTCGAACGTCTCTCGTCCGGTGTTTAATTTTTCCTGCTCGGCATGGATTTGATCAAAAACACGGATGCCCCGCCTTCGACAATGCAGCCCCGGCAGACGGCGAGTGCGTCTGTCAGCGTTTCCATCAGCGGCAGGCCGCGCCCATGCGTGCCATGGTGGTGGGCCTCCGGCATGAGATAAGGCGGCGGGGGCGGGTTGAAACCTGTCCCATTGTCCCGAACTTGTATGATAAGGCGGCTTCGGTATTTCCATAGGCCGAGGTAAATTTTGCCGTTGGTTTTCGCGCCGCTGCCGTGAGTAACCGCATTTGCCAGCGCTTCGCCCAGCGCGAGGTCAAGCGCAAAACAGTCATCTTCCGCCAGGCCAGCGTCAGTGCAGACCCGCATTGCTTTTTTCCGCGCGGGCGGCACGGCGTCGAGGTCCGCCGACAGCCAGAATTCCAGCAGCGGCAGCGATGATTTTTGAGTGGACATTCCGTCTTTCTTCCTCCGCTTTCGGTTTTCGCGGCTCCTTTTTGTCCCTAATTACTGTACGTTACCCCTGTCAGCGGCGGAACAAACAGAAGAAGATAAACAGAAGGTAACGAACAAAAGCAAACGAAGAGGGCGAAGGATGAGGAAAGAAGGGCCGACGCGACTTGGAGTTCTGCGCAGACCGGGACTGACACTGCTGCTGGTGACGCGATGCTATGTCTCGTGCTGGATTTGATTGGGGTGATTTTGAGGGGCAAGCAGGAAATATGGGGCTGAATCCCCATGCTTCAAAGGGCAACTTCCCGTCTGCGCGGGCAGAAGAGGTATTGATGTTACTCACCCGTGCAGGCGGGGAGTTGCCTTTTAGAGCAGTGCCGTTCAGGGCAGAGTTCGCTTCACCACTTCTTGTAGGGCAGGAACTTGCCATTCATGGTCAGCTTGACCCGGTCGCCCTTCGGATCAGCTTCTTTCTCAACGTGCATCGTGAAGTCAATCGCCGACATGATGCCGTCGCCGAATTTCTCCTGAATGACCGACTTCAGCGGCAGGCCGTAAACCTGCATGATCTCATAAAAGCGGTACACGAACGGGTCGGTCGGAACCGCCGGGCCGAGGCCCTTGATGTTATATTCGGTCAGCTCGGCTGCGACTTCCGGCCCTAAGCCAAGCGCTGTGCAGAGTTTCAGGGCTTCGGCCTCAGTGGCCGTCGCCTGACGGTATATAATCGCCGCAATGCAAACTTCATCTAAGCCGACAATCGATTCCAGGTCGGTGAAATGGAGGCACTTGGCTTTTTTGGCGGCCAGCAAGGTCTCAGTAATCTTCGGTAATTCAGTCATAGCGTGTTCTCCTTGACGGGGCACCTAGTTTAGCGCCCCCATGTCGTGCTGAAGTTTCTTCAAATGCTTAAGTGCGGGTGTGACGATAGCGACGAAATACGACTCGCGCAGCTTGCGCTCCGCCGCCGCGCCGGAGCGGTATCCCGCCGCGCCGGTGTGCAGCATGGCCGCCTGCGACGCCCGCAGAGATAGCTCCGACGCTAGAATGCGGCAGGCAATTGCCTCACGGGTGGCCTCCGGCCCCAGAACCCGCTCGCCGCAGCCGATTTCTTCGGCCAGCGCGTAGGTACGGCAGCGGGCGTCCTGTAAGTCCGCCTCGATCTCGTCCGCCCCGTCATCTAGGTAGCGGTTGACATGGCCGACACGGTCGTTGGACCGGCGCATCAAGTCAATGCACCCTGCAACAAGGCCCAGACCAAACCCCGCCTGGGTCAAGACAAACCCCGGACGGATGGAGGTAATATACGCGCGGCAGGGGGCGGCTAGGACAAAGTCATCCGGCAGGAACATCTCTTTGAAGACCGCATTGTGCGTGCTGCTGCCTTCGAGTGCGATAAAATGACCGCCGTCGCCGAGTGTAAGGCCGGGCGCACCGGGCGGCGTGATCGCCATCAGGTACTCGCCGCTCTCCCCAGCAATCCGGGCGACGAACGCAAAGCAGCCTTCCGGCACGACATTCGAGACCCACGGCAATGCGCCGCTGATCGTGTAGCCGCCCGGCGCAGGCGTCGCGGTCAGCCGGATTTTCTCGATGTCGGCAAAATGCTTCATCGGGTTGGACATTCCGGTCCCGGCGATCATCTGGCCGCTGGCAATTTGGGGCAGGAACTCCGCCTTCAGAAACTCACTGCTGCCGTTCTGGATGTACCAGGCGCAGACAGTCTGGCACCAAACGCAAAAGCCGGTGCTGAGGCATTCCCGCGCGACTTCCTCCATCAGCTTGATCGTATCCTGAGCGCCGTGTCCCGCGCCGCCGTACCGGGCGGGAACACCCTGGGCAAAGCCACCCAAAGTGCCCATCCGCTCCATAAATACACGGGGGTAGACGCCGCGAGCGTCAATGTCTTCGATATTGGGCCGCAAATCCTGCGCGATGGCGTCGCGCAGATCAGACAAGACAGCCCCAAAAGGGGCAGCAGCAGCAGGCATAAGACAGGTCCAGTTCTATTAAGCGCGAACCGCCGGACGGGCGGGATCGGGAGCGCCTTCCTCAATCGGTAGAGACATATCGCGCGACCACTCGTTCCAGGACGCGAAGTAGATTTTCAGGTTCTTAATTCCCGCTTCACTGAACGCGACAAACGTGTTAGACGCCCGCGCCCCTTTGAAGCAGTAAATGTTCACAGTTGAGTCTTCGGTGATGCCGACTTTCGCGGCGATCTCTTTAATCTCTTCTTTGGACTTGAACATTGGGCCGCTGCCGGTCGGCTTCATCAGAGTATACCACTCGATCAGCACGGCGTCGGGAATGCGGCCTTTGCGGGGGGTGAAATCTTTGCCGTAAGGGGAGGAGCTCTCGGCGGCCCACTCGTCCCAGTCGCGCACGTCCAGCTTGACGATGGAGGGGTCATCCAGAGACGCCAGCATTTCCGGCGTCGTGACCATCAGAGACGAGTCGACGGCGAGCGGGAACGTCTTTTTCTCCGGGGAGGGAACATCAGTCGTCAGCGGCATCCCGGCGTCGGTCCAGGCGGTTAGCCCTCCGTGCAGGATAGAGACGTTCTTGTAACCGAGGTAATTCAGCAGGAAATAGCCTCGGCAGGACTGGCCGTAGCCATTGTTCATGGCGTCTTCGTAGATGACGGCATGTTCCGGACCGGATAAGCCCGCCGCACCGAGCAGGTCGGCGAACGTCTGGTGCATCTCCGTCAGACCATCGGGGGTGGAAGTCGCGAGGTAACTGAAAATCTCGCGGATATTGACTGCGCCGGGAATGTGTCCGGCGGCATACTCTTCCGGGGCGCGGGTGTCAATGACGACCGCAGTCCCGGCTTCCATGAGAGCGGTCAGCGCAGCCGGGTCAATCAGCGTGTTCTCCATCGGTGTTCTCCAAAGAAAATCAGCGCCGCGCGGCAGTACGCGGCGGGAGAAAGCATGAGGAAGGTCGTCATTGACCGGGGGCAATTTTCAGTTTTTCGGGCAGGAGGGCGTAGAAATTTATTCCCACGCCTTCAGTTCGTGTCGTTCACTCCGCCAGTGTCGCCGTCACCTGGACGTTGTTGCGGAGGGTGGACGCGACGGGGGACCAGCGGTTGGCGTTCTGGACAATATCATCGAGCTGCTCACGGGTCGCATCGCCCTTGAGGTGCGCCTTGACGCGCAGGGCCGTGAAGCCGGCCACTTTGTCGTCGGGAACATCGCCTAGGCCCCAAACGGCGGACACATCAATGTCGCCTTCCATTTCAATCTTGATCTCGGAAAGCGTGATGCCGTGATGGCTGGCATTCGCCATGTAGCCGACCGCAAGGCACGCGCCGAGAGCGGCGAGAACCGCTTCCGACGGGTTCGGGGCGGTGTTTTCGCCGAGCAGGTGCGGCGGCTCGTCAATCACGACCGGCGCAA
>CBDCAE010000001.1:0-111832 GCA_965213825.1 Capsulimonadaceae bacterium | reverse complement strand
CCGGTCAAGCCGACTACGAGCCAGCCGCCGTTTTTGACGTCAATGTCCGCCCGCAGAAGGTTGGGGGAGAGGTCAAAATCCGTGACCAAGTGAGTCATCACCGGGGCGCTGATTTGGTCCAGCGGAAAGTGAATGCGATACTTCTTTTCAGTCGGTGTTTCCATTGCATCATTGTTCTCCTGCAAGGCGGCAAATCTCCTGCCTTTTGCCGCTAACTTCTCACCGCAGGTAGTTCAGGGAGTCGACAAACACCAAGTCCGGGTTGAGCTGAACGAACTCGCGGAGCAGGTATTCGTGACCCTGCCCCATGATGACTACAGCCCGGTCTCCCGGCTGGATAACACTCAGAATGTTGGAGAAAATGTAGCAGTTCCGGGTGTACCACTGGGCGACGTAGGCACTGCCCGCGTTGATCGGCGTCACGCCCCATGCCGACCAGCACACTGTACCACGAGGCGTTTGCACGAACCGCGGCGTCGGTGTTCAGGTAACGCAGCAGTTCAAGATATGTCCCCTCGCGTTCCAAGACGTTTGACCGAGCCAAAAGTTTTTGGAAGATCGGAGCGCTGACATCGGCGAAATGGGCCTGAAGGAACTCGGTGCGGCGCTTCTCGGTAGCGCTTTCTTCCTCAATCAACACTGGGCCATAAGCATCCACTGGGTATATGGCACTATTTTTTGCACGAGCCGCGAGCTTGAAGCCGAACTGATATATCTCATTGGCCGGCAGTGTATACTGCCCTGCCAGAAACTGCGTGTAACGCTCCGCGAACTTCGGGTCATCCATCGGTGCCTCAATCAGCACCTTTGTCGGGCGAAACCGGGACAAGCGGCGGATAATATCGGCGATCTGCCCTTGACGCTTTGGCGAAAGCGGACTGTCCTCGAACACACTGTTGTGAACGTCATTTTTTGCTTCTAGGTGTGCAACTCCCAAAAGCATCACTTTTGTGGGCGGGATTCGCACGGCCTTACGGCTCTGCACAGCTTTGACCGAAGCACCGATCAGTGCTGCAAGTCCGAGCGCCGAGAGCTGTAACACTTGCTGCCTTCGCATACTTACCGGCACCTCGATCCAAGCGCTAAGACTGCGTCACGGGCGTGACTTGGCCGCCGTTCTTAGCGGACTCCCAGGCAGCTTCGGTCAGCTCAATGGTCCGCAGGCCGTTGATCGGCGCGGCGGCAATGGCTTCTCTGCCATAGACGGCATTGACGAAGTTCGTGTCTACGTCAGAGCCTTCCGGCATCTGCGAGGCGTCCATTTCGGCGGTCTTGCCGTCGGTGCCCTGCACCCGGAACTTGCCGTCGTTGCGGACATAAAACGAGCCTTTGTCGCACCAGATGGTAATATCCTCGTACCAGCCCGCCGCGTCCCCGACGACCGAGATGTTGCCCTGAGCACCGTTCGTGAACTTAATAGACAAGGCGCTGTTGATATCTACGGGTGTTCCCCGGTTGTCCATAAACGCGGCGACTTCTTTCGGGGCGAGGCCGGTCGTCCACAGCACGATGTCCAGCAGGTGCGAGCCGCTGTCGTTGATCTGGCCGCCGCCGGACAGTGCGGCGTCCTGACGCCAGGTTCCGGCGACTGCTTTGGCCCAGCCCTGCTGCTGCAAGGCGTTGATGAACTGAACCTGTCCAAACTCACCGGAGGCGATCTTTTCCTTGATGTACCGGAAATGCGGCATGGAGTGGCGCTGATAGCCCAGCCCGACTACTTTTTTCGTTTCGTCAATCTTTTTCAAGAGCGCATGGGCTTCGGTAACTTTGTTGACCATCGGCTTTTCCAGCAGCACATGGCAGCCGGCATCAAGGCTGTCCATCGCCATCGGGAAATGCAGAGTGTGCGGGGTGACGATGACCACCGCGTCGGGTCTTGACTTCCGCCAGCATTTCCTTGTAATCGCTGAATGTCGGGATGGCGGCGGCCGCCTCGCCGTGCCGCGTTTTGGTGCGCTCCAAAGCCTGCGGGTTGATGTCTACCAGCGCCGCCAGTTCGACTTCCGGCATCGTCAGAAGCTTGCCAATATGTCCTTGCGCCATGCCGCCGGTTCCGATGACCGCCATTTTCAGTGTATCTGCCATGAAATTAGCTCCTCACTTTGACTTTTGTAAGATAAAGGCCGTGTTCGCCGTCTAGATTGGAAATTCCTGCCGCCGTTTCCGAAAACAGCGCCGGAATAAACTGCGGCATCCAGTCTGATGCCTGCCTGACGACGCTGATAAGCCGCGAAAAGTTCTTACCCTCAAATATGTCCTGCCCAGTGCGTCGGCAAGTGTTAGACAGACCCGTCGCCACTCCGTCATCTTCCGCGTACTGCCGCAGGTACTGCGAGTCGGCAAAGCGCATGAGAACACGCGGCAGATGCGGCAGAGGGCGTCCCGTAACTTCTTCGGCCCAGCGGCTTGATAGGACGAAATCAGCGCCAGCAAAGGCCCCGTAAAAGCGGTCGGCGAGTGCCGGGTCTTCGCGCACCAGCGCGGCATCCAGCACCATCTCGGTCAGCACATGGGCGACAAAGAACCGGCGGACACGCATTCCGTCAAACCCGGCGTCTGCCAGCAGGCCACTGACTTCCGCCTGCGCTAAAGTAAATGCCGCCGATTTGTGGAACGCCGCATCGGTCGCTAAATGCACCGAGACACCGGCCCGAAGCGCGGCCTCAAACTCTGTCTGCATTTCCGCCGACGCGACTTGTGCCGGACGCAGGCGCACCCGGCCTTCCGCCAGCGGCAGCAGGTCCGGCAGCGCCGTCCCCAGCACATACGCCGAAAGCGGCTGGTGCGGCGTCAAAAACTTGGCCGCAATTTCGTAGTGGGCGAGGAAATTCATAGAGATTGCCCGACATCATGCGCCGGGGGTGTCAAACCCCCGGCAAGGCAATGTCCTTGGTTTTCTACAACCCCGGCTTCACGGCTTTATCCGAACAAGTCCATTGTCATCTGCGTCGGGTCGGGGCGCTTGGCGATGGGGACAGGCTTGGGGAAGAGCGTGTCGAACTTGTCCTCGCCGACAGCTTCTTTTAATCGCCCGGCGAACTTATA
Source organism: Capsulimonadaceae bacterium (assembly GCA_965213825.1). Classification (GTDB taxonomy): domain Bacteria; phylum Armatimonadota; class Armatimonadia; order Armatimonadales; family Capsulimonadaceae; genus JANXMY01. The sequence continues at coordinate 108,787 of CBDCAE010000001.1, read as the reverse complement.
GAGCTTTTGGGCGTAGTAGTCGGTGTCTTCGTCTTTCGAGTAGTCCTGCACCAAGCCGAGCGACTTGTCGCGCTTCTGATAAAGCGAGACGAACTCGCCTTGCGAGATGCCCGCGCCTTTGATAGCCTCGGCGGCGCGTTTTCGCATCTCCGATGACAGCAGCTTGTCGGTGACACGCTCACGCTTTGCCAAGAGGTCTATCGGCATTTGGCCCGCTTCGATTCGGTCTATCAAGTCTTTGTACAGATGCGAGAGCTGACCAGGATTTTCGTCCAGCAGGAGGTTCACGGCGTCGGTCAAAAAGACGCGCCCGTAGCGCTCGTCGGCGCGGGAGCGGAGAGACGAGCCTTTGAAGATTTTGTGACCGTTCGGCTCGACTAAGACATAGTTCTTCATCTTCAAAGACAGCATGGCGGCATAAGAACCGTCGTGCGCCAGCCGAATGCCGGGCGGGAGCGTCGCGCCGATTTTCTCGACATAGGCCAGCTCGTCGGCTTCAGTCTTAATATCTTCGGGGGGCTTGAAGTAGACACCGTCGGTGTCTATTTCAATGACGTGAGCGCCTTCAGCTTCGAGTTCAGACGCGATCTGCTTGACAATTGTTTGGCCCGCTTCCGTGACTTTGCGGGCAGCGTCATAGTCATTGAAGTAGAACGGGCCGCCGACGTAGCCGTAGAACGAGTTGATAATCGTCTTGAATGAATTTTGCAGGCCGTCCCAGTAGGCATAATCGCGCGTGTCCTTCGGCGTCGTTTTCAGCCTGCCTTTGGCTTCCAGCCGCCGCTGGGTCAAATCGGACAGCAGGGGCAGAAAAATGCCGAGCGTGTCCGACGCCGGGCCGATGCGCTGCGTCAGCATGAGGCTCGGATACAAACTTTCGACATCGGCCTTGACAATCGGCTTGACCACGCCCGTGACCCGCACTTCGGTATAGCCGCCGGGATAGGGCTGAGGCGCTTTTTGCTTCGCAACCGCCCGGCCCTGACGCAGATACTCGCGCAGCAAAATCGCGTTGATTTTCTCGCCGTTGCCGGTGACCGCGACATTCTGGTACGAATCGGGAACCATCTGAGTCTGATAAAACTCAGTGGGGGCGACAAGCGCGGCGAGCGCCGCTGTTTCTTCCACGTCCTGCGCGGCGTAAGTCTTTACTTTTTCCGGGTCGTTTTGATAGATTTCCACAATCTCGGCCCGGTCCAGATACACGCGGTCTTTCGGCGCAATGCCGTAAGTCTGGGCGCACTCTTTAAGGCCGTAGGAAGAAACTTGCCCGCGCGACCAGTCGAACCGCTGCACCTGAAACAGCGTGTCTAGGATATGCCGCCCGTATAAATAAGATGGCGTAAACTGCCGGGAATTGGTTCCGATGGCGCAGTTACGCGGCATACCGACCACGGCCGGGGACCCATACCGGCCCAAAGTCGGCGCGATACCTAACGCGCCCATGCGGGCGATCAGATACGGCAGGTCAAACGAGTAAAAGTTATGGCCTTCCACCACGTCCGGGTCCCGCGTCTCGACAATAGACAGCAGCTCGCGCAGAATGTCTGCTTCCGGCCCAATCAGCACGTCGGCAAAGCCACGGTTGTCCGACACGCTGATCATAAAAATAGACGCGCCGGGCAGATTGGGATCAAGCGAAGTCGTTTCAATATCAATTTGCAGCCGCTTCAAGTCGTCAAACGCCATGCCCTTGAAGAGCGTGTACCCCGTCGCCACCATGAACTGCTTGATCGCGCTGCCGTACTGGCAGACCCCTGCGTGCTCGTCACGCAGCGTCCGCTTCGCCTCTTGGTACGCCCGCCAGCCCGACGGGAACCGCACCAGCCAGTTGTAGCCGTCGCCTTCCAGCGCCGTTGTCTCCGCCCCCGGAAAATGCCGCTCTTTGTCGGTCGCAAGCCATGGCACAAACGGCACGATCTTTGTCTTTGTTTCGTCCCCGTCCCGCAGAAACAGCGTCGCATCCTTGTCGCTCGTTTCCACCGCCACAATCCGCTCCGTCGGGTCCATTCCAAACAGCACTTCATCTAAACGTGCATCACTCATAGACTTATTGTACCCGACCCAGCGAAGTCCTAACGAGGAGGACCGGGGGACAATATGCTACAATCGAGTCATGCTAAATCCTCATGGCCCATGCTACCGAGTCCTCATGTTTGATGACGAAGAAGAATATGAAGATTACATCGTCGCTGCAACGAAGAACATCCAAGATGACGTGTCCGATTACGCCTCCCGCAACAATCGTGGTGTTGCCTACTTAGAAATGGGTGAGGAAGAAGCCGCTTTGGATGACTTTAAAGCCGCTTCTCAGCTCGCGCCCTATGAGACCAGTCCGCTTCTCAATCTCGCGAGCATTTTCGAGGCCAGGGAAGATTTACAAGGTGCGCTTGCTTATGCGACGGAAGCAGTACGGGTTGCGCCGACTAACTCCACCTGCTACTTCGTTCGAAAAAGTGTTTATCAGAAACTAGGCGACAAAGCCCGCGCGGCGGAAGACGACCAAAGCGGGAATGAGTGTAGGATTGCAGAAGGCAATAGCGTCATAGAGTGACTATGTTCATTCCTTACTTATGCCGTCAGCTATACCCTACGCCAACTATTCCAACGGCGGCGGATGCGGTAGAATGACAGCATCGCGCGGAAGGAGAGAAAACGCGGAAGAGAACCAATTAGAAAATGCTGTATCTGGTCAGTCCGACGTGACGGAAACGAAGCAGACGGAAGACGAATGGGTCATTCGCCGTCCGAAGCGCATGAAGCTGACCGCGGAAGAGTCTCTTCGCCGAACGCAGGAATTTGTTGACACGAAAGGAGAACGCTTCGTTGCCTCTTTCAGAAAAAGCAAGGATTGAAGTTTATGTTCCTGACTTGCCGCTTGTCGCCTATGACCGTCTTTTGGAAACGCTGGAAGCGGAGTTTACCTATCTGTTTGGCGGATGTACGCTACAGCGCAGGTTGGACGAGAACTATCTTGCCCAATTAGGAGAGCCAATTCCAGATCAGGTCACGGTCCTTTATACTGACACGCCCTACTCATTTTCGCAGAACCTTTCGCTGCTGTCGAGCTTTGCGGACGAACTGCGAGCGAAAGCCGAAGAAATGTTGGAGGAAGAAGCAACCCTAGTGGTTGTTTTTCCAGTTTACCACTCCGAGCAGTAAGCTCAGGCGACCGGCAGGGCAGGGGAGGGAGCGATGCGGCGGTGGGCAACAGGCTCGTCGCTGACGATGTTGCCGTCTTTGAAGCGCAAAATCCGCTTGCAGTGCTCGGCGATGTCTTCCTCGTGTGTGACCAGCACCACAGTCTTGCCCTCGTTGTTCAGGCCCTGGAAGATCGCCATAATTTCCTCGCCGGTCCGGCTGTCTAGCGCCCCGGTCGGCTCGTCGCCGAACAAAATCGGCGGGTCGTTGACGATGGCGCGGGCGATGGCGACCCGCTGCTGCTGGCCGCCGGAAAGCTGTGACGGCGTGTGGTCCATCCGGTCGGCGAGGCCGACGCGCACCAAAGCACGCTTGGCACGCGCTTCCCGCTCCCGCTCTCCCGAATAGATCAGCGGCAGCTCGACATTGCGAAGTGCAGTCGTCCGCGCGAGCAAGTTGAACTGCTGAAATACAAACCCCAGTGTGCAGTTGCGTATCTCGGCCAGCGTATTCTCGTCCAAATGGGCGACTTCGTAGCCGTCGAGTGCATACGACCCTGATGACGGCTGATCCAAACAGCCGACGATGTTCATCAGCGTGGACTTCCCTGACCCCGACGGCCCCATAATCGCTACCATTTCCCCGGCCTCAATGTGCAGTGTAATCCCCTTGAGAACCGTCAGCGCCATCGTGCCGGTCTGATAGGTCTTTGTAATATCGGTGAGTGTAATCATAAGGAGACCTCCCCCGGCCCCTCCTCCAGAGGGGGGATAGGAGAAGAAGCGTAGACGGCGGCTTTGATGCACGCTATGACGGTCTGAGTGTCGTTCAAGATCTGATAATTGGTAAAACGGAGGATTGTCAGGTCGTGCATGGCTATGATATTGTCTCGCTCTCGGTCGTAGTCGGCCTGCGCGTGGTGAACTCCGCCATCGGCCTCAATCACCAGCTTTGCGGAATGACAGTAGAAATCAGCGATGAAGCCGTCGATAATCTGCTGACGGCGAAAGCGCACGCCACCGACTTGCTTGCAGCGCAGGCGATCCCAGAGCACTTTCTCCGCGGGTGTCATGTTCTGGCGCATCTGAACAGACAGAGCTTCCTTCTCCGACGGATGTTTGCGGCTGACTATTACAGACTTGTCCATGTCTTTTTCGTTCCTCTTTGTGGCCTTATCTCGAATACGTTCTGTTTCTCTCTCTTCGGCCCTTGCACCCCTCTGGAGGAGGGGATGGGGGAGGTCTCCCCTCTGGAGGAGGTCATTCATACCGCAGCGCTTCAATCGGAGACAGGCGCGAGGCTTTCTGGGCGGGATAAAACCCGAAGAAGATGCCGACGGCGGCGGCGAAGCCGAATGCCAGCAGGATCGGCGGCAGGGTCAAAATCGGCGTGTAGTCCGTGCTGAGGTGGCCCAAAAGCAGAGCACCGCCGGTGCCTAGCGCAATACCGATGACGCCGCCGAGCAGCGATAAAACAACGCTTTCAATCAGAAACTGCCAGAGGATGTCGCGCCGCTTCGCGCCGATGGCTTTGCGGACGCCGATCTCACGGGTGCGCTCCGTGACCGAGACCAGCATGATATTCATAATCCCAATGCCGCCGACCAGCAATGAGACCCCGGCGATAGATGCCAGCAGAAACGTGAATGTCCGCGTGGTCTGCTCGGCGACGGCGGCGATCTCGGCCTGATTATTGACCGTGATGTCGTCAGGCTGCTCCGGCTTGCGGTGATGGAGCTGACGCATCAAGGATGTCACCTGTGCCGAGGCTGCTTCCATCTGACCGGCATCCACCGCCTGGATGTCCGCTGTCGTGACCCGCCCGTGCGACCACCAGTGTCCCAGCTTGTCTTGGAACGTGCTGAGAGGCATGAAGACCTGGTCGTCGGCGTTCTGCGACCCGACCTGCCCTTTGCGGGCCATGACGCCGACCACGCGGTAGGATGTGGAATTGATGTGGACGCGCTGACCTAGGGGCGATTTGTCTTTGAAGAAGTCGGAAGCGACTTTGGCACCCAGGATGCAGACCGGGGAGCGGGCGCGGATGTCGCGCGGCGTGAAGAAGCGGCCGTCGGCAATGGAAAAGTTGCGGATGTCGGCATAATCTGCACCGACCCCAATCACGGTTGTGTTTGTGTTGACGCCGTTGCCCTTGACCTGGGCCGGAGTGATGTCTTCACCGGACAGAGCGGCAACCGCCGGGCATTTCTTAAGAACGGCATCCATATCGTCAAACGTGATATTTCGGGAGGACCCCGCGCCGCCGAAGACGCCGCCGCTTTTGGTCTGTCCCGACTGGATAATCAAAACATTCGTGCCGAGCGCCTGAATCTGGCTTAAAGTCTTCTGGCGAGCGCCCTGCCCAACGGCAATCATCGTGATGACCGCGCCGACCCCGATGATAATGCCGAGCATGGTCAGCATCGCCCGCATCTTGTTCGCGGCCAGTCCCTGCAAGGCGATGCGGACGCATTCGCCGAGGTTCAGCGCGGGGGTCCGGTTCTTCTGGAACCGATGCGGTCCGCTGGGCTGCCGGGCCGGAGGCGGAGAGGCCGGGCGCGGCGGCTCCGGCGCGAGAAGTGTGCTCATAACGCTGTCTGCTTTCTAACTGCTGCCGCTTGGTGCGCTGTCTGAGGCCGATGGGACAATGCCAAGAATGACGGTGTCTCCGGCCCGCAGCCCGCTCTTAATTTCTGTTTTGTCGCTGCCGACCACGCCGACTTCGACCGGATGCACTTCAACCTTGTTGTCTTTGGTCAGGACGCGCACCGTGTTGCCGCCGGTCCTGCCTTCTTTCACGGCATCACTGGGTACGACAAGAACGCCGTGAACGTCGCGCAGGATGAACTGACAGGTGGCATTCATGCCGGGCTTGATGCCGGGATCGGAGTTCTTAATTTCAACCCGGACGTGTACGGTCGTCACGTCGCGGTCGTTGATGGCCTGTGGATCGATGCGAACAACGCGGCCTTCGGGTTTTGCGTCCGGCACGGCATCCATCTCGATCTTGACTTTCTGCCCCATGCGGATCTTGCTGATGTCTGATTCGTCCACGCTGACATCAATAAACAAATTGCTGACGTCACCGACTTGCACGATTTTCGTGCCGTCGGAAGACAAAGACTCGCCGCTTGAGATAATTGTGCCTTCCTCGATATATTTCTGAAGGATGACGCCGTCACGGGGCGAATAAATGGTGGCATCGTGGAGCTGGATCAAACAAATGTTGACTTGTGCCTGTGCTTTCGACACGGCGGCCTGCGCCGCTAGGATGTCAGACTGGCGGATGCTGCCCTGCATGAGGCCCGTCTGGGCGTTCTGGACGGCGATCCGGGCTTGAAGCAGGGACGCACGGGAGGCTGAGACATCCTGCTGGCGTGTTCCAATTTCATAGCGGTTGGTTTGCGCTGCGATGAACGCTTCTTTAGCCTGGCTGACCCGCGCGGCGGCTCCCGCAAGCGATGCTTTTTGATCGGCATCAATTGTCTGAAGCCTCTGCTGAGCTTCAGCCAATGTCGCACGGGCGACATCGCGGGCGGCGAGGGCCGTGTCTACCGACTGCTGGGCAACAAATCCTTTTTGTGACAGCGTGTTCTGGCGGTTGTAAGCGGCATCGGCGGCGGCGACATTCGCGCGGGCCTGGGCGTAGACCGATCGCGCCGACGCTTTCGCCTGGGGATTGCCGGCGGCGCGAAGCTGCTCATACTGCTGCTGGGCGGAAGTTAAGTTTGCCTGAGCTTCCGCGATGGCGCTGTCTGTCAGCGCGGGCTGGACCTGGGCCAGACGCTCTGCCTGGGTCAGCTTGGCCTGCGCCGAGTTCAGGCCCTGCTGCGTGCCGGAGACGGTCAGGACATCCTGCATTCCCAGCATCTGCGCCTGCTGCCGGGTCTGAGACAGGCGGGCACGGGCAGTGAGGAGGTCAGCGGCGGCTTGATTGTAAGCCGAAAGGGTGTCCGATGGGTCAATACGGGCGATCAGCGTTCCCGGCTTAACGCGGGTTCCGACATCTACGGCGAGCTTGATCAGCCGCCCGCCGGCGCGGGACTTTAAATCCACCATGGTCAGCGGCTGGACCACACCGCTGGCTTCCACAGCGTCGGTGACATCACCCTCGGCGGCGATATCCGTCCGGTAATGGACCTGGGCAGCAGCATTTGCGCTTTGGACCTGCCGATAGGCAAGAGCGCCGCCAAGTCCGAGACAAAGAATAAGCGGAAGGAAAATTTTCGTGCGTTTAGTCATCCCTTTTATTTTACCCTGTTTGTGACGGGTTTTTCGGCACTGCTTGACAACTCTCGCGGGAATGAAGTAGAATGTCTATGATTTTAGCACTCGCAAGCCTAGAGTGCTAACACACAGACTTTACCAACAAACCACAACGAACTGTGATGAGGAGACACCAAGTATGGCAGTGAATTTCCGGCCCCTGTCGGACAAAGTGCTGGTCAAGCCCAGCGAAGCCGAGACCCAGACCAGCGGCGGCATCTACATCCCCGACTCGGCCAAGCAAAAGCCGCAGGAAGGCGAAGTCATCGCGGTCGGCCCTGGCCGCATCCTTGATGACGGCTCCCGCTCGACCCTAACGGTTGCGGTCGGCGAGACCGTGATTTATTCCAAGTACGGCGGCACCGAGCTGAAGCTCGATGGAGCTGACTACATGATTTTGGACGAAGACCAGATTTACGCCGTCAAGGGGTAACTGTCACGAGTTACGAGTAGTTGAAAACTACTCGCTAGGAGAGGCGTCTTTCAGACGAAAGATACGACCTTGCCGCTTTCTCTTCCGTCCGCAGGACGCCTGACCTAGCGAGTAGTTTTCAACTACTCGTTCTTTATTGAGGGGAATTACACAACTATGGCAGCCAAAACATTGCTGTTTGACGAAGAAGCCAGGCGTGCATTGGAGCGCGGCGCAAACGCCGTTGCCAACGCCGTCAAAGTGACGCTGGGGCCGAAGGGCCGCAATGTCGTCTTGGACAAGAAGTGGGGCAGCCCGACTATCACCAAAGATGGTGTCACGGTCGCCAAAGAAATCGAGCTGGACGATCCCTACGAGAACATGGGCGCACAGCTTGTCCGCGAAGTTGCCTCTAAAACCAACGATGTCGCGGGTGACGGCACTACGACAGCGACCGTGCTGGCCCAGGCGATTGTCAACGAAGGCTTGCGCTACGTCGCCGCCGGCGGCAACCCCATCGCCCTGCGCCGGGGCATTGAGCTGGCGGTCGAAGCGGCCGTCGCCGAGCTGAAGTCTCGCAAGATCGACATCACCGACAAGGCTTCGATTGCCCAGGTCGCGTCCATTTCCGGCAACGACCCTGAGATCGGCGCAATGATTGCCGAAGCCTTGGACAAGGTCGGCAAAGACGGCGTCATCACCGTCGAAGAGTCGAAAGGCACCGATACGACCCTCGAAGTCGTCGAAGGCTTGCAGTTTGACAAGGGCTTTATCTCCCCGTACTTCGTCACCGACCAGGAGCGCCAGGAAGCGACACTCGAAAACCCGCTGATCCTGCTGAACGAGAAGAAAATCTCGTCTGCCCAGGACCTCATCCCGCTGCTCGAAAAGATCTCTCAGTCCCGCCGGCCTCTCTTAATCATCGCCGAGGACGTGGACGGCGAAGCGCTTGCCACGCTGGTTGTCAACAAGCTGCGCGGCATCCTGAACGTCGTCGCAGTCAAGGCCCCCGGCTTCGGCGACCGCCGCAAGGCCATGATGGAAGATATCGCCATCCTGACCGGCGGCCGCTTCCTGACCGAAGACCTCGGCATCAAGCTCGACGGCGTCGAGCTGACGGATTTAGGCACGGCCAAGAAGATCGTCATCACCAAAGAGAACACCGTTCTCGTTGAGGGCGGCGGAACAACTGACGGTGTCAAGGGCCGGATCGAGCAGATTCGCCGCCAGATCGAGAACACCGATTCTTCCTACGACAAAGAGAAGCTGCAAGAGCGGCTTGCCAAGCTGGCCGGCGGCGTCGCCGTCATCCAGGTCGGCGCGGCCACCGAAACGGCCCTCAAAGAGAAGAAGCACCGCTTCGAAGATGCGCTTTCGGCCACCCGCGCGGCGGTCGAAGAAGGCATTGTCGCCGGCGGCGGCGCGACCTTGATCTCGCTGATCCCCGTCCTTGACAACTTAGGGCTGACCGGCGACGAGAAAGTCGGCGCGAATATCGTCCGCCGCGCCCTCGAAGAGCCGCTGCGCCAGATCGCCGCCAACGCCGGCCTCGAAGGCTCTGTCGTTGTGCAGATGGTCAAGACGCTGCCCCAGGGCCACGGCCTGAACGCGCTCACCGAAGAGTATGTGGACCTCGTTGCCGCCGGCATCGTGGACCCGGTCAAAGTGACCCGCTCCGCATTGCAGAACGCTTCGTCCATCGCTGGCATGATCCTGTCCACCAACTCGCTGATTGTTGAGAAGAAGGAAAAGTCAGGCCGAGGAAACGCGAGCGCCGCCCACGACGACGACGATTACTAAATCCACTCGCCGGTAGATGGCAAAAAAGGGGCGCGGCATAAGCCGCGCCCCTTTTTTATTTGCGAGCGTACCATTGTTCGGAATACGCCTTTGAGGAAGCCTTTGCCTTCTGCTGCTTCCAGGCTGAACCTAACAGTAAACCATCGCAGACGGCACCTAAGAGGTAGTAGGCGAAGTATATCTCGCTCCCTCCTGGGGCATGCAAAAATAATCTTGATCCCATCTCAATCGCTTCAAAGGTTTTCAACAGAAATCCGCAGAAGCCACACGCGATGACTACGCCTGGTATTTGGAAGCTGCGTTCTATAGTTGGAAACGCTTGTGTCGGCTTTACCGCAGGAAGAAGCCGCCAGCACAGCCAAAAAAACAGCGTTAAGCCTAAACCTGTGACTGCTGGGATGCTCCACTCCCAATGCGGGCCTGTCTGGCTCAGTGTCAAATTGCCGCCAGGACTGTCGCAGAGCGTGAGTAGCGTTAGTGTCACTCCTATCACCAATGAGAACGTAAAGCCGATGCCGATCAGTAAACGCAGTACTCCGATCCCAAGCCGTTTCAGCAGCATCATTCTCCCTGCACCCCTTCCTCTGTTATTGGTCATGCCAGGAGAAAAAACAATGGTGACATTGTTTCGCCCACGGTGTTCGTGCTAATCCGTGACACCGAGGGCAGTAGTTCAAGAGCAATTTGTCAGCATTGTCTCGGAGAATGCGATTGCGGATATTGTAAAGGCAGTCGTCCAGTCCATCTGCCAGCAGCTGCTGGACATCCAGGTCGGAAGATACGGGTTGCCTTCCTTTCATCCGTCGCATTTCAGGAGAGTCCAAGGCGTGTGCACGTTCGGTCCAGAAGATGCATGAGTTGGCAGCGGCTTTCATCGGCGTCATTAGGCTGGGGTAGTATCTGATGACATAGCGTGTCAATTCGTCCACTTGTGCCTTAACCCTCTTCTTTTACTCCACTTCGCGAGGCTCCGTGACAAGCCGTACTCCATCTAGTATCTGCCGAACACGGCTTTTAGGCAACGTGCCGATGTAGTCACCCAATTGGCCTTTGTCAAGAGTCAGTAGTTGAGAAACTTGAACGACGCTTGCCTTTGTCAATCCTGCTTCTCTTGGGTTCAGCGCGACGTTGCCGGGGTCCTGAGCGCGTCTCAGATTTGAGGTCAAGGCACATAGCACGACTGTGTTGATGCGACTTTGGTTAAACACATTGTTTTGAATTACAACGTAGGGGTGGTTGTATGCCGGCTCAGACCCAGACGGTTCATCAAGCTCCACCCAGTAGATCTCGCCCTGAAGAACTACCATTCGTCCACAATCTTGCGGTGCAATCGCTGTGACGAGCGCAGTCGTGCTTGCTCCTCTGGGTCGGGAGTGTCACCATAAGCCGCGTTGATTTGTTCCAAAAGCCTCTGGTTCTCCTGACGGCACAGGTAGTCTTTCACGGCCATCGCGAAAATACGGCTGCGCGAGACCTTCAAGGTGCTTGCGATTTCCTCGACCTGAGCGAAGAGTTCTTGGTCTAATGAAATCGCTGTTTTGACGTTTGGCATAAGTTTTGTTCCTACCTATAGTATAACATTCGGTAGAAATAATGTCAATACCATCTACGTCTTCCACAGCGCAGCGTTCAGCGTACTGTCTCTCAAAGCGTTACGGGACGCGATCAACTTCTGACGCAGCATCTCGTTTCCTGCCGCTTCTGCTTCCTGCGCCGCCGTGTCCAGTGTTTCGACTGTCTGAGCAATCTGCATGATTAAGTCGCGCTGGGCTTTTGTCTGCTTGATTTTCTCTCGCGCTTGGACGAACAAGTCAGTTGCCAAGCTGGTTGTCATCGCAAGCCTGGCTTTGGCGAGTTCGATCTCAATTTGTGCCTGCTTTTCCTGCGCTCTTAACGCCAGCGCTTCGGCAGTCATGGCGCGAACACGTTCTTCTTCCCGGCGCATGGCAGTTTTGACGGTTTCAGTCGTCGTGGTCGCCGCTGCGAGAGACACTTCTAATTGAGCGAGCGTTTCTTGGTGTTTGTCGCGCTCCGCCAGTCGTTCCTCTGCCATTCCCGCCTCGGTGGAAGCTTCGGCTTGCTGGGTCAACCGATCCACGGTTTTTCGGGTTTGATCCAGCAGCGCCTGCAAGTTGTTTTTCATCGTGATGGCTTGAACCGCTCGCTCTCGGTTTTTTGCCTGAGCCTCACGCATCTGCTGCTGGGCCTGCTGTAAGAGAACTTCGGAGGTGAGAAGGGAAGCCTTCTTGTCGCGCTTCACGAGCAGGGAAAAGACGCAGGCAAAGCCGAGCAGGACGCCGGTGAGCGAAGACAAGGAGCGTGGTGTCATGCTTGCAGTATAGCGGTGTTCAATTTTGCTGTCAATGCTGCCTCGAACTGGGCCAATTTTCCCACAGCACCTGTCCCGGCTGCAATGCCGGAAAGCGCAGGGCGTCGGCCATCAATCCAAATGCTGAAGGGCCGGGAAGTGCGCCGATGACTTCGCTTTCGAGGGCGGACGTGCCAAGCTCTTCGGCGCGGCGCTGGACGTGCTGGAAGACGGCGAGCAGGGGAGTCTCGGCGGGCTGGGTCAGGTTCATGGAGACTTGCGTGAGGCCGCGTGACGGCAGGCGCAGGCCCAAAGCGCGGACGCCGGGTAGGTGGGGCAGTGTTCGCAGCTCACGGGCGATGAGTCGGGCGATAGAGAGGTCGGAAGCGGCGAGGTTAACGTTGCAGGCGATGAGCGGGCCGCGTGCACCGACGACGACCGCTCCGGCGGTGGGGTGGGGCGCTGGGGGTCCGAGATCGGGCGCAAGTGTCTTAAACGCCGAGCGGCGGACGAACGGCAGGCTGTGGTTTTGCAGCGAGGCGGCTTCGTAGAAGAAGACGGGCAGAGCGTGACGCGCGGCAAGCTCTGCGCCGACGCTTTGGGCAAGCGCGGCGCATTCGGCGAGTGTGATGCCGGACAGCGGCACGAAGGGCAGAACGTCTATCGCGCCGAGGCGCGGGTGGACGCCCTGATGGTCTTGCAGATCAATTAAGTTAATGGCCGCTGACGCCGACGCGAGGGCGGCGGCGCGGACCGGCCCCGGCGGGCCGACAAAGGTGACGGCCAGCCGGTTGTGGTCTTCATCGGCGCTCCAGTCTGCCAGCCGAACGTCCGGCGTCTGCCGCACGGCGTCCACAATCGCCTCAATCGCGGCTTTGTCGTACCCGGCGCTGAAGTTCGGGACGCACTGAATGAGCGGCATCACTTCTTCTTAGCTTCGGGCGCCGGCACCGCCTCCGGGACTTCGTATTCAAACGTCATTATCTTGTGCGGGTAGTCGAACGTCACCCGCCGTGCATAAGTCAGGCTAGACGCACCGAGAAGCAGGCCGATCTCAAAATCGTAGTCGGGACTGACTTCCCGGTCCATCGAGGACTCGCCAATCGTGTTGGTCTGCACCGAAATCGGCGGCTGGTCGCTGAGAGTGATGGTGGACTGGTCACGCGAGTAGACATACTGAGTACGCTGATCCGTCTCTCCAACCCCGGATTGGCCGCGAAATGTCCCCGCATGATAATCGTCCTTCGGCACGCCTTTGAGCTGCGCCATCGCAAAGCGAAGCGACAGCGTTGTTTGCTGCGCTCCGGTGTCCAGCATCGCCCAGGCCGGGCGGTTGTTGACCCAGACGGACAGGAACAGATGACCCCGATAGACCCGAAACGGCAGCGCAGCTACCTGGTCGCCGGGAAGCGGCGGCGGGGCAGTGGCTGTCTTGGCCGGGCTGAGCGTGGCGGTTCCCCCAACGTAATCCAGGGTGATAACGCAGTCGTCAAGCGTGCTGCCGCCGAGCAGACCGTCGGAGCCGCCGGGGGAAAGGCCCATTGTTTGGATCGGAATGGAGCGGTATCGAAGGTCGCCCAAAGCCATTGTGCTGGCTTTGAGCACCACGCTCGGCTCCCGTCCGTTCACGCCGCGAATGAAGGAGTGGGCCAGCGTCGGCAGCTTCAGCCGCTTCACGGCATTTGGCGTCATCACCAAGTCGCCGGCACCAGTGTCGAACAGCAGCCGGAACCGCTGGTCGTTCACGGTAATCGGGAAAATTGCCCAGTCGCCCACGAAGTCTACTTTCAGCGTAGCTGCGGTTTTCTCATTGTTCTTTTCATCAGTTTGGCTTTTGCCGATGATTTGCTGAAACGGCGGGTCGGCATCGAAGCTCTGCCGGTAGACTCTGGCATTCGCCTGGAAGTCCCGCAGCCCCTCGTTGGCGCGGTCAAATGGCTGGCCTTGGGGATTCAATGCTAGATACTTTGTGGTAACTGCCGTCTTTTCGGCGGCGTCTTTGTCGTCACCCAGCGTCCCCAGCAGCCCTAGCCAGGCATCGGGCCATTCGGGGTGAAGCACCGACGCTTTGCGAAATAGTGTTCGTGCGTCCTCGGCATGGCCGTCCCAGCTGGCGATCCGGCCCGATGCGACCAGCCCCCAGTAGTTGTTGGGGTCAAGCGCGAGCGATTGCTTGGCTTCGTCCGTATACGGCGGCTGCCAGCCGGCCCGGATTAAAGACAAAGCCAGCAGGCCGTGCGCGTCGGCGCTGCCGGGGGTCTTTGCCGCGAAACCTTGCGCGGCGACCAGGGCCTCATCCCAGCGGTCCAGACGGAGCAGGGAGCGGATTAGCCCGACTTGTGCAATAGGGTCAGCGGATGCCGCGTAGGCTTTGCGGGCCGCCTCGAACTGCCCCTGCGCGAAGAGCGAGTCCCCCGCCGCTGGCGGGGTCTGTCCTAACGCGGGGCGCAGTGAAAGCGCCAGTATTACAACAACTGCCGATAGTCTGAACCGATTGAGCATGAAGTTTTCCCTAAGCGTTATTGTACCTCCGAGAAGTGCAGAAATGTAATACGCGGGTCGTCGGTAGATGTGACTTCAATGACTTCATCAATGTTGACTTCCTCAGAGATCAGGCCCCGCGCGTTCTTGTGGTAAACATGGACGGGGTTTGTGACAGTGTGCGTGTGCTGATTATTTTCCTCGCCGCCTGCCGAGATCACAATGGTTCCCGGCTCGCCGTCTTTCTCTTCAAACGTCAGCCCGACCAGCGGCTGTTTGTCCCAGGGGAACGACGGGTCTCCCTGCGGGTTGTAAATTAGTTCGACCGAGACCATCTCCCCGGCGCGGGCGCGGCTGAATTCGTCGAAATAGGTTTTCCATTCGGTGCGTGCGATTTCGCGTGTCGGCATGTGTCTCTCCTGTGGGTATCATAGTGCTATGATGACTGCTGACACTCTTTATACCCAGGCGCGGCTGCCTTTAACTGATACCCCCGCCGACACGGTCGCGGTCGCGGCGGGGCGCATCGTCGCCGTCGGTACTGAAGCCGATTTGCAGGCAATGATCGGGCCGGGAACTAAAATCCTGCCGCTCGGTGGGCGTACACTCATGCCGGGCTTCCATGATGCTCATTGCCATGTGCTGGGCTTTGGTCTGACGCTGGCCGCCGTGACACTGACGGGTGTTCCGGCAATCCCCGACCTCGTGCGCCTGCTGCAAGTCCGCGCGGACGAGACAAACGCTGGACCGCAGGCCTGGATACGCGGACGCGGCTACAACCAGAACATCATGGACGAAAAGCGTCATCCGACCCGGCACGATTTAGACCAAGTCGGCGGAGCGCCGTTTGTGATGATTACCCACGCCAGCGGCCACGCCGTTTCCGTCAACTCGCGCGTTTTGGAGCGTATGGGCGTAGATCATAACACGCCGGACCCACCGGGCGGCACGATTGTCCGCGATGAGGCAGGTGAAGCAACGGGAGTGCTGCTGGAAACGGCGGCTAACCTCGCGTATGACGCGGCGCCGGAGCCGACCGTTGCCGAAAGAGTCGCCGCCTTGCAGCGGGCGTCGTCGGCCATGAACGCGATGGGCATCACAAGCGCCGTGGACGCGACGCTCGGCCTCGCCGCCCGCGACAGCTTCCGGGAGATTGACGTGTACCACGAAGCGGCGGCGTCGGGGGCATTGACGGTTCGCTGCTCGCTAATGATGCTGCTGTCTCAGCTTGCCGCAATGGACACCGTGCCGGGGCCGCGGGTCGTGACTGCCGAGACCGACTGGGTGCGGATCGGCCCGGCGAAAGTCTTTACTGATGGGGCGCTGACGACGCGCACCGCTCTTCTGCGCTCGGCTTTTGTCGGCAGTGAAAGTTTAGGCACATCCACATGGACCGCCGAAGAGCTGAACGCGATGGTGCTGAAAGCGCATACGGCAGGCTGGCAGATCGCCGCCCATGCCATCGGCGACGGCGCGATTGACCTGTGCTTGGACGCCTACGGCAGAGCGTCGGCAAAGCACCCGCGCACCGACGCCCGGCACCGGATCGAACACGCGATGCTGCTCTGGCCGGACCAAATCGGACGCCTGGCAAGACTCGGTATTCTGCCCGTCTACCAGCCGGAGTTCATCATGCGTTTCGGCGACGCTTATACTACTGCGATCGGCGAGTCGCGCTCCCATCGCCTCATGCCTTACGCCGAAACACAGGCTGCCGGCCTGCCGCTCATCTTCTCGTCCGACATCCCCGTCGTTCCCGGCGCTCCCCTCGACGGCATCCAATCTGCCGCAGACCGTCGTACACCCTCTGGCGAGGTGCTTGGCCCGCATCAGCGCGTCTCACAAATTGACGCGCTGCGGGCCTACACTGAGGGCGCGGCCTACAGCGTCTTCTTAGAGCACGACCGCGGCCAAATCGTCCCCGGCCACCGCGCTGACTTCGCTGTCTTGGAAGGCTGGCCCGATGCGCCGACCGTGCAGGCCACGATCATTGGCGGGAACGTCGTTTATGGGAGCATTTGATGACAGAGATTAAGACCTTGAAAACGTCACTTTTGGAGATCAGCTATCTGGAAGACGGACCGGCGGACGGCAAGCCGATCCTTCTGCTGCACGGCTGGCCCTACGACGCTCACACCTGGGATGCCGTCACCGGGCCGCTGGCGCAGCAAGGCTGGCACACTTACGCGCCGTACCTGCGTGGCTTTGGGCCGACTCGGTTCTTAGACGACAAGACCCGCCGCTCCGGGCAGATGACGGCGATTGCTCAGGACGCCAAAGACTTCGCCGACGTGCTGGCACTAGGCAAGCTCACGCTGGTCGGTCACGACTGGGGCGGACGCGCCGGCTATCTCTTTGCGGCTAATTGGCCGGAGCGCCTGGAACGGCTGATCGCAGTTTCGGTTCCCTACGGCGGCAGTCCAAACCAGCCGCTGTCTCCGGCTCAGCGAAAGGCATACTGGTATCAGTGGTTCTTCGGCACGGAGCAGGCCCGGTATGCTTTGGAAGAAGACCGCGCTTCGATCTGCCGCTACTTATGGGAAACGTGGGGACCGCCGGAGCATTTTCAAGAGGAAGAGTTCGCCGCCGCCTCTTTGGCCTGGGACAACCCCGACTGGGTGGAGATCACGCTGCATTCGTACCGCGTCCGCTGGGGCCGCGCCCTTCCCGATCCGCGCTACGATGACCTGGAAGCATCGCAAATGCTGACGCCGCCGATTGCCGTGCCGACAACTGTGCTGCATGGCGCGGAAGACGGGGCGAGCCTTGCCGCCAGCAGTGAGAGCAAAGACGATTTCTTCACCGCAGGCTACCAGCGTGTTGTTATTCCTGGCGTCGGCCACTCCGTGCCGCTGGAACAGCCGGACGCGGTTGTTCAGGCGGTTGTGGGAGAGTTTCCACGGGGGTTCAGCCCCGTGGTCTAAAACTCCCCGTCGTCCCGGTCCCGCGCGGTCGTCATCACGTCGGGGCCGGTCGCAAGGGCCGGGGCGGGACCGGGCCGCCGGGTAAACCAGCCGCGCACCGCCGCGACCTGGCCGAGCAGCCAGGCGCGGGACAATTCTTCGCGCCCGAAGATGCCCTGGGGGCGGGTCAGCATGAGGATAATCAACAGAAGAGAATAGGCAACGAGGCGGTACTGGTCAATCCCGCGCAGGGCTTCCGGCAGGATCGTCAGCAGCACGGCGGCAATCGCGACGCCGCTGATGGAGCCGAGGCCGCCGAGAACCACCATGACCACCGTGTCAATCGAGCGGACAAACGAAAACTGGTCATTGGACAGAGACGGCTGGTAGAGCGCAAACAGCGCCCCGGCGATGCCTGTAAAGAATGCGCTGAGAACAAACGCCGTCACTTTGTAGCGGGTCGTTGGAATACCCATCGCCTCCGCCGCAATCTCGTCTTCCCGCACCGCGAGAAACGCCAAGCCGTGGGTCGAGAACCGCAGGCCGTAAGACACCCAAAGTGTCAGCGCGGCGAATAGGAAGACCCAGAAAAAGTTTGTCAGGTGCGGCGTCAGGATAGTGGTATCGCCGCGCGAGATTCCCGTAAACGAAGTCGCGCCGTCCACCGCTTTGATGTTCCGAATGACAACCTGAATGATCTGCGCGAACCCCAGCGTAATAATCGCGAGATAGTCCCCGCGCAATCTCAGCGACGGCAGCCCGACCACAAAGCCGACCGCCGCGGCTGCGAGTCCCCCAATTAAACACAGCGTCAAAATCGGGTACGCGCCCTGCACGACCCCGATAGGCGAGCCGTCAATCGGCAGGCCGGGAAACAGCCGCGCATGGCCGTAGGTCGAGACTGCCGCCGCCACATACGCTCCGACCGCATAAAACCCTATGTGCCCCAGCGAAAACTGCCCCGTAAAGCCGTTCACCAGATTCAGTGAGACGGCCAGAATCACATAAATCCCGCAGGAGATAATCACGCCTTCTTTGTACTGATCCATCCCGTAAAACGAAGTCGCGGACTGGTCTAGCAGGGGCCGCTCCACCCAAAGGTTGCCCAAAAACAGCAGGCCAAGCAGGGCGATGATGCCAAAGAGACGGGTTAACAGGGACGGGGACTTGAAGGCGGCGCTTCCCAAATTAGACTTTCTCCGGGGCCAATCGCCCGAACAGACCGGCAGGGCGAACTAGCAAGATCACGATCAGCAGAAAAAACGCCACAGCGTCCCGGTAAGTGCTGGGAATGCCGACGCCGGGGCCGTAGGCAACGACCAGCGTCTCAGCTAGCCCCATGATCAGCCCGCCGACTACCGCGCCGGGGATGTTGCCGATGCCGCCCAGCACCGCTGCGACAAAGGCTTTCAGGCCCATCAGAACACCGACATACGGCGTAAACGCCGTCCCGGTCAGCCCTGTCACCATGACTCCCGCCGCGCCCGCCAGCGCCGCGCCCAGCGCGAATGTGAACGCGATCACAGTGTTGGTATTGATTCCCATGAGAGCCGCCGCGTCGGCGTCGAACGACACCGCCCGAACCGCCTTGCCGATGCGCGTGTAGGTCACGATGTAGGTCAGCACTGCCATCAGCACAAGCGACAGGCCGAAGATAAGCAGCGTTTGAACACTCAGCGAGAGACCGATAAATTGAACCCGGTTCGGCAAGTCCACAATCTGCTTGGTCTGAATAAAGCGCTGATCCGACGAGAAAATCTGCGGCAGCAGGCCGAAGTTCTCTAAGAAAAGCGAGACGCCGATGGCGGTAATCAGCGCGGTCAGGCGCGACGGCGTCCCGACCGCCCGGCGGCGCTGGGTCGTGCGAAGCAGCGCCGCAATTCCAACCCAGACAACAATGCCAATGGCAATAGCCGACGCCGGGGTCCGGTTGCCGTTCACCGCAATGCCATAAGCGACATAGCCCGATGCCCCGCCGACAAATACGCTGGGAAGTATCCAGGAGCGGGTACGCAGGGGCCGGTACGCGGCCTGCTCGATGACGAGGCCGAGCAGGGCGCAGAGGAGCATCGCCGCCAGCAGCACCAAGATCGCCCCGAATGGTGACGGCAGGAGGGAATGCAGGGGCGTGTGGCCTGGCAGCCAGGTTCCGAGAACCCCCGCCGCGCCGAGGCCCGCATACGCGCCGACCATGTACACGTCACCGTGCGCGAAGTTGATGAGCTTCAGGACGCCGTAGACCATCGTGTAGCCGAGGGCGATCAGCGCATAAATGCTGCCGAGCTGAACGCCGATAAGAAGTTGTTCCGCCAGTTGGTGCATAAAGTCAATACGAGACCGCAGAGCGAAGGCAGGAAGGGTGCAGCAAGCGGCACCCCTACGGGGTAATAACCGTAGGGGCGTTGCTTGCTGCGCCCTCCCGCCGATTTACAGGCCGATAGGCCCTACGGATTCACCGTCGAGATATACTTGTAGTCGCTGCCGTGGATTTGCAACACGACCGCCGGCTTGACCGCGTTCCGATCCGGCCCAATCGTAATGGTTCCCGTGATGCCCTTGTAGCCTTTGGTCGCGGCAATCGCATCGCGCAGCTTGGCCCGGTAGTCGGGAGAGGCATAATTGCCGTCTGCCGGGGCACCCGCGCGCTTAAGTGCGTCCACCAAAACGCCAATCGAATCATAGGCGAGAGCCGCGATTGAATCAGGCTGCTGACCTCCATAGGCGGCTTTGTAGGCAGTGACAAACTTCTGGATCGTCGGGTCGGGGTTGCTCATGGACGAATGGTTCGTGAAGTACGAGCCTTCCAGCGCCCCGCCCGGCCCGCCCGCGCCTTCGACCAGCTTCGGCGAGTCCCAGCCGTCGCCGCCGAGCAGCGGAACGTTCAGGCCGATGGCCCGCGCCTGCTTAGCAATCGGGCCGACCTGGCCGTAGTAGCCCGGCACATACAGAACGTCTGGGTTGGTCGCTTTAATTTGAGTCAACTGCGAAGAAAAGTCAACATCGTCTTTGCCGTAGTTCTGAGCCAGCGTGATCTGCCCACCCCCCTGCGTGAAGCTCTGCGTGAAGAACTTGGTCAGGCCGATGGAATAATCGTTCCCGGCATCGGTCAGGATCGCCGCTTTCTTTGCGTGCAGGGTTCCCAGGGCGAACTTTGCGGCGGCGGTTCCCTGGAACGGGTCAATGAAGCAGACGCGGAAGATGTAGGGGCCAAGCTGAGTCACTTTGGGGTTAGTAGACGACGGCGAGATCATCGGTACTTTGGCGGCGTTGCAGATCGGTGCGGCTTGAATGGACAATGTGGACGCGACTTCGCCGATCACCGCCGTAGGATTGTCGCTCGTGATAATCTTTTTGACAACGCTTGAGGCCCCGTCCGGTGTCCCGGCGTCATCCTGCACGTCCACGTTCAGCGTGTGGCCGTTCACGCCGCCTGCCGCATTGATGGCTTTCACCGCAAGCTCCACGCCGTTATCAGTCGAGTGGCCGAACGTGGACTTGTCCCCGGTCAAAGACCCGTACTCACCGATGGTGATGGTGTTCGCCGCCCCGCCGCCACCGGATACCGCGTTGACGCCGGGAGTTTTGTTGGCGCAGCCGCCGAGAACAGCGGCAAAAACGGCGGCAGTGCAGAAGCCGCCGACCAGACGTGCCGAAAGACGCGCCGAAAAAAGACGTGCCGAAAGACGCGCGGTTGCGCTGGAAGTAGGCATAAATCGAGTTTCCTTCAGGTTAATGGCCTTTGCGAAGCGCAAGCGGACGAAGAGTTGAAAACTCCTCGCTAGGAGAGGCGTCTTTCAGGCGGAAGATTGTCTTCTCTTGCCTCTGCTCTTTCGTCCGGCAGGACACTTGTCCTAGCGAGGAGTTTTCAACTCCTCGTCTGCGAGACTCGACAATTTGAATGCATGAAAATAGGTCGGGGCGGCACTGCCCGAAAGCGGATTGAAACGCTTATTCGGCACGGCGGCGCGAAACTCCTTCCCGATCCATAAAGTTTCTTGCCAGCGTATAACTTCCCGCGCCGGTGAGCAGGGCCAGTGTCAGCAGCGACAGGTACAGTCCCAGCCGAAACGGGGTGGGGGAGTAGGAAAAAATCAGCGTGTGCGCGGCGGCAGTCGGCACGGCAACCGCCCGCAAACAGCCGTCGTAGGTGCTAATCGGCACAGGCCGTCCGTCCAAAACCGCCGACCAGCCTGCGGCCTGTGCGTCTTCTAAAATCAGCGTGTCCGGCGCAGTCGTCCGAAACGAGAGCGTTACCTGATCCGGGCCATCTTCGGTCAGCACGACCGTCGAAGCTGAATGCGCTAGATGGGCGCGGGGCTGCCACCGCAGATCACGCGAAAGATAGACAAACGCTTTTGGGCCGTTCTTCTGCCCCGGTGGAGCGAGCGTCGGCGCGGCACGGACGGCAGCCAAGCCCGGCAGACTTGCCTCCGGCGGCGTGACCCGAAGGAGCGCGACATACTTGACGCCGAGCGCCCCGGCAAGCGCGGCGGCTTGGGACTTCTGCGCGGGGGTCGCCTTCGGGTCGAACGCCTCGGCGGCGTTCTTCGCCGCCGTCTCCGTAGACTTCAAGGCGACAGGCTCATAGCCAAACGCATCAGGAATGCCGTAAGGCATTATCAAGTTAGGCGTCAGCGTGTCTGCCCAAAGTGCTTGATAATTCGACGTCGCCTGCCGGAAATCTTTGTAGTTCGTAAACCGCAGCCAGACCCCATTTGTCGGGGCGAGTATTCTAGCCCGATGCGCGGCAATGTCCGGGTCACTTTGGGTGAGGGCGACATTCGGCGTGGACGGCCTGAGCGCGGTGAGATCGGCAAGCGGATAAAGCGTCTGCCCAAAGTGGGTCAGATCAGCGAATGCCAGCAGAACAAGCCCGGCAACGGCGAGTGCGTGCTTAGAAACTTGCGGCAGGCGTTCCAGCCCAAATCCCGCCAGCAGCGACAGCGCAAAGCAGGCTGGGAGCAGGCACCGAGCGGGATCGTGAAACGACCGAAAGCCCGGCAGGATAAAGTACGCTAGGTGATACAAGCCGCCCCGTCCGCCGAAGGCCATCCAGAGGCTGACAAAGAAGACGACGACCCAGAACTTGGCATCACGCAGGCCGGACCGGCGGCAGGTACTCCAAATGCCCCAAAGTGCCAGCGCAAACGAGAGAATGCCGACATAGCAACAGGTCTCCCAACTATTGCCCCGCCCAGTCCAGTTCCCATAGAACGGGCTGCCGTGCAGGTGCGGCAGGACAAAGTTGCCAAGCTGATTGGACGGCAGGTAAAACCTATCTACGACGGCAAACGACAGCCGGTGCCGGGCGGCATCCCGAAACAGCGCCAGTGTCGGCAAAAGCTGTCCCATCGCCAGGCCGGACGCAGTGACGAGCGCAAGGGCAAGAAGCCCTGCGAGTAATAAAGGAGCAGAATCCCTCCCGGCTCGTTCCTCGGCACCTGCCTTATCCAAGTCTCTTCGCCCTCCTGTTTCGGGAGGGCCGGTGAGGGACGAACCGGGGTGGGTTCCCCGCCACACAAATATGCCGTAAGCCATTGCCAGATATAGTGTCAGCAAAGTCATCTGCACATGCGCGGCGAGGAGCTGCAAGCCCAGTACCAAGCCAAGCGCGAGGGCATCTGGAAATCGGTGTCTTCGGAGCAGGCTGTCCAGATACAGCAGTATCCACGGAAGCCAGGCCGACGCCTGCACCATGTTCGGGAACTGCTCTTTTGAGACAAGCTGCCCGCCGAACATGAATGTCACTGCAGCGAGCAGTGCCGGGCCGACGCCGAGGGCGAACGCGCGGCGGGAGAACGCATACGCGCCGAGGCCCGCAATCCAGACGTGCAGGGCGATTGTCAGATTGAGAAACTGCGTCGCTGGCACAAACGGCAGCAGCACGGTCGCGGGGTACAAAGGCCAGGTCTGTGGGTTGCCGACATACGGAGTACCGCACATGAGGAGCGGGTTCCAGAGCGGCAGGTGGCCGGTGTTCAAATTCTGCTTCAGAAAGGACGCCATCGGCGCGAAATACAATCCGATGTCGCCCCAGTATAGCGCCTGCCCGTCCACAACCTGCCGCCAGAAATAAACAGTCGTCAGCAGAAGCAGAAACCCCGCGACTAAAAGACGCGCTTGCCAGGAGTGACGGTTTCGTGTAAAATGTTGAGAGCTGTCGGCGGAGGAACGCACGGCAGGCAGTGTATCACGCGAAAAGAGAGTTTGTCAATGCTTACAGTGGCAGTTATCGGCGGAACGGGCTTCGGGGCGGCGCTTGTCGCCGGCGAGCCGGAAACGGTCGAGACGGAATATGGGCAGGCGTCGCTGACTCGTGCGGCTCTCAGCGGCGACTTGACCCTGCTGTTTCTTGCCCGGCATGGCGCTGGGCATTCCCTCTCGCCACATAAAATCAACCACAAGGCAAACATCGCCGCGCTGCGGGGCCTTGGCGTAGACGCCGTCTTTGCGACCACCGCCGTCGGCTCCCTGCGCCAAGAGATTGCACCGGGCGACTTTGTGGTCTTAGACGACTTTTTAGATTTCACCAAAGGCGAGACTACGACATTCTTTTCGGAGCCGGGGCAGGTGAAGCACACGGATTTCGTGCATCCCTACGACCCAACTCTGCGCGAACTTCTGCTGCAAACCATGGCGGCTGAAATCGCGCCGCGTGTCCATCCAATGGGGACTTATCTCTGCGTGTCCGGGCCGCGTTATGAAACTCCGGCGGAAGTGCGTCTGTTCGGGCAGTGGGGCGCGTCGGTCGTCGGCATGACCGGTGCCCCCGAAGCGATCCTGTGCCGCGAGGCTGGCTTGCGCTATGCCGGGGTCGCACTGGTGACGAACTACGGCACGGGTTTGGTCACAAATACGCCGCTTTCTCATGCTGAAGTGGAGGCTGAAATGGCCGCAAGCCGGGACTCACTTGCGGCCTGGCTTTTGCGTGCGGCCTGGGCTGTAAAATAAAGTTTCTCCTGCGAGGAAGACTCTCATTTTTACTCTGGAAAGTGCTGTATAATGAACCGATAATAAAACTTTCTTTTTCGGCACTTTTGGGATGGAAAGACACTACCATGAAAAACACGCAGTACATCAAAATTGGGGGCGCCTGCCTGGCGCTTGGAATGATACTTTTGATGCCGGGACTTTCCCGTGCCGACGACGATATTACGCCGTTTCAGCAGTCGGAACATTTCGTCGTCACTGGCACCGTTCAGTCGGTGAGCGACGACCGCATGATTGTCGGCGGGGATGACGACCGCCGCTATGTCGTAGACGCCTACGGCGCAGACGTGATGCTGGCCGGCAGCAGACCCGGCGAGCCGTCGAGCTTGTCGCGCGGCATGAAGGTCCGCGTCGCCGGTACGCTCCTGGGGCGCAACCTGCTGGAAGCCGACCGTTTAAATGTCATTTCCGAAAATCTTCCGGCGCCTACGCCCGTTGAAGTCGTCCTGCCTCTGCCGCCCCCGGTCCTTGTTCCCGCCGGCCCGCAGTTCATTCTGGATGCGTTTGTCCGCGACGTGGACACGGCGCATGACCAAGTGACGCTTGTGGGCGACGACGACAAGCGCTACACAGCGGACACCCGCGAGACCGACATCATCCTGCGCGGCACCGAGCGCTCCGGCCTGACCTCCGACCTATCTCATGGGATGCGTGTTCACTTGGTCGGTGTTTTGCAGCCCGGCGGGCTGGTCGAAGCCGACCGCATCCGTGTCCTGCCCGCGCCGGAGCTGTCTCCTGCGCCGGTGGTTGCTCCGGTTCCCGTCACTGAGAATATGGACTCCTACACAGGTATCCTGATTGACGCCCGCTCTTTACCCGACATCAGCCGCTCTCCTGCCCCGGCAATTTACGCGACCGCCCCGGACGCGACGCTTTTGTACCCGGACCGCTCCCATGTCCCAACGCCCGATGAAGTGCAGGAAGAGTCCATCGTCCGCTACTACTGGACTGTAGACGCGGCGTCCAGCGGCGTCGCCGGCACGAACCCCCTGATCCTCACGGCGATTGCCGTGCTTGGCCCCGCCAAAGACGCCGTTCAGCTCTCGCCTGAAGACGCCGCCCGCTTCCAGATTTTGGACAAGCGCCTGCACTTCACCCGCACCTGGAAAGTCGGCTTCCTCATGCCCGCCGACCATTAAGCGGCTCGACCCTCGAAATCCGCCCGCCAGCAATGGCCGGGCGGATTTTTTGTTGGGCTAAGTGGTAAGATAGCCTAGACAGAACATGCGGAGACACGCTGATGAACATACGCTTCCATAACTTAGGCAAGATCAAAGAAACCGAGCTAGACCTAAAGCCGATGACGGTTATCATCGGGCCGAACAACTCCAACAAGACCTATATTGCCTACTCAGTTTATGGACTTTGGCAAAGTTTGGCTGATGTCGCTTACGGCAACACCTTACGATTTCAATCTCATCTTGATGGGTCAATGACAATAGATATGGAAGCATTTCAGAAG
Source organism: Capsulimonadaceae bacterium (assembly GCA_965213825.1). Classification (GTDB taxonomy): domain Bacteria; phylum Armatimonadota; class Armatimonadia; order Armatimonadales; family Capsulimonadaceae; genus JANXMY01. The sequence continues at coordinate 83,025 of CBDCAE010000001.1, read as the reverse complement.
TCATTCTCAGCACAAAACAATCGTGCTATCGCCGACTTCGTAGAAGAATTAGAAGGATTTTATCAAGACTCAAGCGGGATTTTATTTTCTAACACCCGCTATAAAGTCGTTGTAACTCCAGAAGAGTTTCGCAAATCTGTTGCTGCGGTTCCACCTACCTCGTTGAACGTATCCGGTATTGGAAAACTTCGTATATCGTTGGAACAAGATTTTATAGTCTTGTCTCCCGTGGAGAAACCAGTTGGAGAGGCTACAGACGAGACTGATCGCGGAAGATTGCGTAGTGCATCTCCGTTTGAAGTTGGCTGGATGTTGGATTTTGTTGTTAGGGAGCAGCTATTCGGGCGTCCTTATCTTCTGCCCGCTGAACGAAACGCTTTTGTCATCACTTACAAAGTGCTTGCTAAGAACCGATTAAAGCTTATGCTGGACGCTCAACGCCGGTTGTTCAGTAGCCGTCAAACATCAGAGCGTCAACTCGACCTACTTAAGGAGGCCGGAGAAGTACGTTATCCTCAGCCAATCGAAGACTTCTTGGATTTTTTGTTCGAGGTCGAGTCTGAAATCAACCCGGCCTCTGCCGACGAGCGCGAGATAATAAACCGTCAGCGTGCAAGACGCCGCCGTCATCCTCAGAATGGAATGGGTAAGCTCGCGGCGGACATTGAGCGAAACATCCAAAACGGCAACAGACTCAACTTTCGGCAGACGGCTTTGGGCGGTCAGGAGATTATGGTAGATGTCGGCAATGGCCTGAACATTGATTTGTACAATGCTTCCTCCTCCATCAAGCAGCTTGCGCCTCTGCTTCTTTACCTGCGCTACCGGGCGGCGAAAGGCGACTTGCTCATTATAGATGAGCCGGAAATGAACCTGCACCCGGAGTCGCAGGCGAAGCTGCTGGAAGTGCTGGCGATGCTGGTTAATGAGGGCGTTTATGTGCTGCTGACGACGCACAGCCCCTACATCATGGCCCATCTTAACAATTTGGCGCAGTCTACCGAAGTGTCGGCGGCAGCCAAGCGCAAGCAGGGGAAGTCTCTTTATTTAGGTGACGCGGCGGCTCTGCTGGATATGGACCAAATCAGCGCCTATGAAATGCGGGACAATCAACTGCATTCGCTCAAAGACCCGGATTATGGGATTCGGTGGGATACGCTGAGTGACGTTTCCGGCGAGTTGCAGCAGAAGTTCTTCCAAATCTATGAGGAAGGACACACACCGAAACGTGCCAAGACAACCCGCAAACCTGCAAAAACTTCGAGCAAATAAGGATGGCAGCATTGATACCAGCCAGTTCAACTTTCTGGAAAACTTGCTGGTCTTCCGAACCCTGGAGAAGTTGTCGGTTCCAGCGGAAAGCGGGGTCAAGTTCAGCCTCAGCCGTCAGGAAGGGGAGGCTGGTATCTGCCTGCTCATTCATATAGACAATCAGCGCTTCCCAATCTTTGAAGCCGATGTCCCGCGCCCGGACTATTTGGCCCTGTATCTTCATGGCGAAGGCTGCATCTGCACGATCATTGAGATGAAGAGCAGAGATAACAAGAAGCTGGAACATGGCTTGGAGCAGATCAAGTCATTAGCGGACAGACTGAAAGCGGAGTTTGCCGAACATCTACCTCCTCGGTTCCGTCTGGTCGTTCAAGGCATCCTGCTGTGTCAGATTAACGCACAAGTGCCAGGCCCGAAGATACAGAGGATGGCGAAAGATGGTCTGACAATCTTTCCGGCACCATGCAACGATCACGCGGAGCTGTACCCGTACATCTCGCGAAGAAACAAATTGGCGGATCGCTTTGAGAATAGGCCGCGCCGGAACCCAACCGCAACTAGCCCTGTCGAGAGAATGATGTCGCGCGACACTCTCAGCAAGCGCCTCCCCGACAAAATTTCTGCGATAAGGCTGGATGCAGGAGCAGGATTGCACATTAACTTTGCTCTCTCTGGAAATGAATACGCGGCACTTGCCACACGCGCCAGGAAATGCGTGTTCTTTGTCAAAGAGCAAGGCGATGAACACCGGCAGAGGCTGTCGGCGGATATTATCGCGAACGGCTTGGAAGGCAAATTTGATGTCGAGCCGATGCCGGAGGAGTAAAGACAATATGGAGCCAAGCGATGAGGTCCTCGCGCTGTTTGACGCCCGGCTTGTCGCTTTTCTTGGTGGCCGGGTCAATCAGCACTGGCTTGTGGAAGCACAGGGAAAACAGCTTGTCCTGCGCTGCTGGGGGCACTCGCCGCTGATTAATGCTGCGGCAAGTCACATTGCATCGATCAGCTACGAAGTGCGCTTGGTTGCATCTCTCGCGGCTCTGGGCTGGCCTGTAGCAGCAATCGTCGCGGGGCCAGTCGAATTAGGCGGTCAAGTTTGGAGCCTCGCTCCTTTCCTTCGGGGCGAAGTGCCGACGATGGACAGCAGGGTTCACGGGAGCCGTGCGGAGCAGCGGGCGCGGGGGCGTCTGCTGGCGGAGTTTCATGCCGGCCTCGCACAAGTTCCTGATTTGGGACAGCGGCCCGGCTGGCGGCGCTGCGAGGCGATTTTGAGTGATCCGGCGCTGGATGAAGTCTTGACCCAAAATGAGCAGCAACGCTCGGAAGAAGTCGCTGTTCTGAGGTGGCATCTGGAACAGGCCCGCAAGCAAACCGCTGGGCTTTCGCTTCAAGAGCGGCCCGGCATCATTGTTCATGGGGACTTTACACCGTGGAACCTGCGCTTTGTTGATGGCAGGCTGTCTGGTATTTTAGACTTTGAGCTGGCGCATTGGGATCACCGAGTCGGCGACTTCGCGCTTTCCTGGCGCGGTAAGTATAATGACGTTGTTTTAGGCTACGCCGAAGTCTCGCCGCTGGAGCCGGAGGAATGGGTGCTGATCACGCCGCTATGGTGGGCGCAGCTTATCTATCAAGCCTGCCGCGATATGCAGCACGGAGCCTCGGACGGCGGCTGGACCATCAAAAAGCTGCTGGAACGTACCCCGCTGATGGGGAAAAACGCTCTGCCGTTTCCAGGGTGATGGAACGCAGAGAAACGCCCGGATGCAGTGCGCGTCCGGGCGTTTTTGTGCTTGTGAAGTCACCCTGTAAGCCGGGTTCTGTGTTTGTGTGGCCATCTCTCTAGGACACGTATTGCTACGCGCCTCAAGCGGCGTTCGCAGGCGCGTCACGCTTTCGCCGTTCCAGGCGAGGACGAAAGCGCTCAGGCCGCGCCCTCCTGCCTTGCTTCCGATGGGGTTTACCCGGCGCCTGCGTCTCCGCAAGGCCCGGTGCGCTCTTACTTTAAGCCCCGAAGGGCCGCACCATTTCGCCCTTACCGTACACTCTTGCGAGACACGGCGGTATGTTTCTGTGGCACTTTCCGGCGGGTCGCCCCGCCCGGCTGTTAGCCGGCATCGCTGCCCTATGAAGCCCGGACTTTCCTCTGTGTCGCGCCCGGCGGCACGCGCAGCGGCCACCCGGATGACTTCGGCATTGAGTATAGCATATTTCCACAGTTTCCCCCTAGCCCCCAATAATGGGGGAACAAGACACATTTCCGGCTCCCCCATTATTAGGGGCTGGGGGGCATCAGTATTTTTGTTAGGATTCCTAAACGGCCGGCTCCAGGAAACTTGCCGGTGGGACTTCTTTCACCCGCGTCGCCAGAACCGCCGCAATCAGAAAGCAGGCTGCGCCGACAGTCAGGGTCGGCAGCGGCTGCTCGTGGAAGATGTTCTTGATCACCAGGGGCATGAGGGAACCGTAAGCGAGCTGCGGAATCACAATGAACAAGTTGAAAATGCCCATGTAGACGCCGACGCGCTCCGGCGGCAGCGCGACGGAGAGGATTGCGTAAGGCATCGCGAGAATCGCTGCCCAGGCGATGCCAAAGGCGACCATCGGCAGCAGCAGCAGATTCTGCGTGTGAATCAGTGTCACGCTCAGAAGGCCCGCGCCCCCAATCGCCAGCGAGACGGCGAGCAGCGTAGGACGGCCCAGGCGCGTCGCCACACCCGCCATCAGCGGAGCGGCCAGGCAGGTGACCACGGAGGACGCCGCCATGCAGATGCCGCCCCACTCGGTCGCGCGGTCGAATTGGTGCGACTTGATGTCTGTCGTGCCGAACACGTTGCTGGCGATAGCCGGGGTAAACAGGCTCCAAAAGCAGGACAGGCCGAACCAGATGGCAAACTGCACCGGGAAAAGCTGCTTCATGGTCAGGGGCATCTTCCGTATCGCGTGGATGATTTCTTTCACTCCCGCCCCGATGCCTCGCGTCTCCCGCTTGTGCCGCTCAAAAGCGGCCATGTCCAGCGGTGGGTCTTCGCGCGTTCGCAGCACGGTCCACAGCACGGCCAGCAGGAAGACCGCCGCCCCGACCCGGAACGAGTACAGCACGGACAGCGGCACGCCGTTAGTGGCCTGTGCCACGACTCCAAAGCGGTGCAGCACCCACGGGAGGCTATTGGCAAGTGTCGCGCCGAGGCCGATGAAACAGCTCTGGACCAGAAAGCCGGTGGCCCGCTGGCTCGGCGGCAGTTTGTCCGCGACAAACGCCCGGAACGGCTCCATGCTGACATTGACGCTGGCATCCAAAATCCACAGCAGTGTCGCCGCAACCCAAAGAAAAGGCGAGGAAGGCATGAAGAACAAGGCAATAGAAGCTAAAATTGCGCCCGCCAGGAAGTAGGGGCGGCGGCGGCCCCATTTTTCGCTCCAGGTCCGGTCGCTCATTGCACCGATAATCGGCTGAATGAGCATTCCCGTCACCGGCCCGGCGAGGCCCAGCAGTGGAAGCTTATCGAGGTGAGCGCCCAGCTTGAGATAAATCGCGGCCATATTTGCCATCTGCAGTCCCCAGCCGAACTGGATGCCGATGTACCCAAAGTTCATCGTCGCCAGCTCGCCCAAACGCAGGGGCCGCTTTCCTTCTTCCCGCGCCTCAACTTCCGAGCCTCTTTCCGAAAGGCCGTCAAGACTGACATCTTGATTAATCATCTTTAGAAGTCCTTTACTTTGCTGCATGGCTGATGGACAAGTTATTAAAGTAGGCGTTGTGGTCGGGCTTCGTGCTGCCGGAGTTTGTCTGCTGCACCTGGAACCCGGTGATCGGGCCGGTAAACGTTCCCGTGCCGGAAAATGCCTCCGCGCCGGTCACAGTGAGCGAGTAAGCGGTCGGCGATGTCAGCGTGTAAACAAGGTGCGATGCGCCTCGGACAAAGCCGAGGCCCGTCGGCTTGTCGTTAAACAAAACGCCAACGCCGCTGCTGTGGAACACGAAGCTGCCGACCGGGCCGCCTGCCGTGGTGAGCGCGACGCCGCAAGCCCCGGCATCATTGAAGCCGCTGACAAAGTCCAGCGCAAACGAGTCGCCTTTTTGTGTCAGCGGCGCGGCAAAGCCGCGCGTGATGGTAATCGCCGCGTCTTTGCTTTGTGCGAATAGGCCGAACGATTTCCCGTGCGCGTCCATTGAGGCAGGAGGCGGGCTGCCTTGATTACCTTCGGCTTCCGCCGCCGAGAACACGAATGTCCCGGCGGTTCCGGTGGTTTTGACGGCAAACGGCAAAAATCCGCTGCCACCGTTTTCTCCGGCCTTGTAGCCGTTAGAATAGGCCGCTTTGCCGGCGTTGTCGCCGGGCGCTGTTTCCGCTGCCTGCTGCACAGCCGCCACGGAACCCCGCTCGGCGGCTGACGCGGCCTCAGAGGAGGGGCGGCGGTAGACAGCAAAACTGTGCGCGGGCAGGGAAACCGACGGCAGTGGCAGCGCCGCCGCCTTTGTACCACTTGTCAGCACGGGTAGCCATCCCGTGCCAATCGCCGCGCTGATCTTGCCGCCGTCGGCGGCAGTCGCTGTTGGGTTAATCGCGACCAGGAACTCGGAGCCGCCGCCGGTGCGGGTGTAGGTCAAAAGCTGCTTGGCCGCCGTATTCGGCAGCCAGGTCATGGCTCCCGTTGTGAACGCCGGATTGCTGCGTCGAAGGGCAATCAAGCTATGGTAGAAGCGAGTGAAGGTCGCATCGCCGTCTGCCCATTTGATCGGCGCATGTGGGTTTCTGGCACCCGCCGCGTTCGCAATCTCCATGCCGTTGTAAATGAGGGGAATGCCGGTCGTGGTGAAGTTGAAGACCGCAATAGCCTGCGCTCCGGCCTTGCCGCCGAACGAGTTCACGTCGCGGGGAGTATCCCAGTCGTCCTGGACCGCCATATGCTGCATTCCGACGGGGAAATCACTGACTTGACTGTGCCAGGCCGGCTCGACCGCAGACGCATCGCCGTCGGCGGCGGTTTTGAGTGCTCCGGTGCCGCCGGGATCATACATCCGCCAGGCGTAATCCAAAGCAAACGGCTTGTGCGCGAGGTCGGGGGCTTCGCCTTCTTCCAGCATCAGCACATCCGGCTTGGTCTGCCGCAAACTCGCCCCAAGCTGCTGCCAGAAATCGGCGGGAATTAAGCGGCCCGGCCCATCCGGGTTGTTCGCGGAGTCGAACCGAAAGCCGTCCACTTTGTACTCCGTGACCCAGAACCGCAGCATCTTCGTCATGTAGGCCCGCACGTCGGGGTTTGTGTAGTCAAGCTGGGCGACATCGCTGTAGGTAAACGCCATCTTGATGGACGCCGGGTTGTGGACATTGCTGTCGCTGTGAACATAGTATTCCGGGTGCTGGGTGATCAGCGCATTGTCCCAGGCTGTGTGGTTCAGCACTTCGTCAAGCAGCACGCGCATTCCGAGTTTGTGCGCTGTTCCAATCAGCGTATGCAGGTCCGCAGACGCGCCGTACTTCGGGTTGATGCCGTAGTAGTCATGCACATCATACGGGCTGTCCACAGACGGGTGGCCATTGATCGGCTGGCCGATGGGCGTTACCGGCATGACCCAGACATCCGTGACGCCTAACGCTTTCAGGCGCGGCAACTGGGCCGTCACACCCGCGAAGTTTCCCTGCGGCGAGAAAATCTCCGGGTACAGCGTATAGATCACCGACGACGCCGGCCACTGAGGCGCGGCGCTTGCTGAGGAAGCCGGAGCCGGTACGGCGGCGAGCATTTGTGTCGGCACAGCGACGGTCGGGGCCGCTGTGTGTGCTTTGCCGCAGCCGGCGGCTAAGGCAAAAAGCGCCGTGGCCGTTGTCATAACAACAAACGGCATGCCCGCCGCTTTGCGATTCCAGTGATTCATGTTCCTGCTTTCGGTACTCTGTGAGAAAATCATCTGCGACGGAAAGAGGGCAGGTGCCTCAAGCACCCGCCCTTTCATGCCGTCGATTGTTGAAACGAACCAGCAGCACGGACTAGTTTGCGCTGAAAGTCAGCGTGGAGTTGCCCAGATTGCCGGTTCCGGCGGCAATGAACCCGGTGTTGCCGGTTCCATTGTTCTGTGCATCTGTCGTGTTAATCGCCGTGTGACCAGGCGAGACCGCCGTGCCGCGCAGCCACTTTACATGACCATCGGCGGCCAGGAAGTTGGAGCCGTCAGTATGGCGGCCAGTCGGGCCAGTAAAGTTGTTTGCCAGGTTGGCCGGCGTCGTGCCGCCCATTGGCCCGCTTGCATAGCTCGTATGGCCGCGTGTGGGATCGTAATCATCCTGAGCATCCTTGCCATTAATGATATCCGCCGAGGCGGTGGTTGTATTTGTATCTATCCCATCCACAGAAGGCGACACATAACTGTCACCGTTCACTAGGTTTTCTGTCGCGTCAAGCTGAAAACCGGCATTGGCATTCGTCATTTCGCAGAGTAGGACTGTGGAAGCGGGGGCGTTCATGGACGCCAGCGTTCCGGTTGTTCCGTTTCCGGTCAGGTTCTGGTTAAAGCCGTAGGAAACCGGCAGAAGATGGCCGTAAATCAGGCCATGCGAGTCATCTGGGCAGACATAAACACCAGTGCTTTTCACATACTGGTAAATCTCGCCGGCCCATCCTGCTGCCGTCGGAGTGTTGCCTACCAAGTACAAAACGCTGGGATTCTTCTCGTCAGCGTCCTGGCTATATTGGACGAAAGCCAGCCCAAGCTGCTTCATGTTGCTCTGGCAGGACGCGCGGCGAGCATTCTCGCGCACCTTCTGGAAAACGGGAAACAGAATCGCTGCGAGAATCGCGATAATAGCGATGACGACGAGCAGTTCAATAAGTGTAAAGCCGGTCTTGTTCCGGCGGTTGACAGCGGGTGTAGCTATCGGCAAACGTGCAGAGATGTTCATGTGGTTCTTTCCCCCAAACGTTTGGGTAAACGATATGCTGTATGATACCCTCTTGTACGAGAAACCACACTGGTAAAGTTGCGATAATCCCAGACCCACTTAACAATTACTTTTCCCTTATCATCGGGGTGAACCACGTCTTTTGCTCACGTCCCCCCTAGTTCTGCTGCCTACGTTCTCCCAAGTCTATTTGTTTGCAGGCGAGGCGTTAGCGGCAAACAACGCTGTGCCGGTCGCCTTGCGTATCCAATTACTCATAAATCGTACTTCCAGCGCTTTTCGCTAGTGCGTCGCCGGGGCCGCGGGAGTGCCTGACGTGTTTTGGCCTCCAGCCATCGTGGGGACGCTTGTTGGTTGGTTCTGCTTTTGTGCGTTTTGCTGAACCTCAGCGGGCGTCATTGGTCCACTGCCGCCGCTGGTATCGGCTTGATCGTGACTGCCGCAGCCCGCAAGGGGTAGTGCGGCAATAGCAAAAAGGAGGCCGACAGCTATCTTGATCTGTCGTGCTGTGTATATCTGCATATGAACTCCAAAAAATGAGAAAATAGGCGCTTGCAGCATATTCGCCTCAAGCGCCCTATTTGTTCAATTCACTGCGCTACGTTGAATGTCGCTGCAATCGTATTGTCGGAACAGGTGGTCGTTGCTGCCAGACCGCCACTGCCTGAGTCACTGGTTGAAGACCCGCAGTCACCAGGGGTAGGGTTCTCATAACCGGCGGAGACCGCCGAAGGCCGGAAGAACTTTGCATGGCCGTCTGCCATGGTGTAGTTAGCACCATCGTTGTGGCGTGCGGTCTTGGTGAAGTTGTTGTCTAGGTTGTTATCCGAGTTCCGCAGTATGCCGGTGGCGTACTGGACCTGGTTGCCGTTGTTCTTACTCATGTAAGCTGTGTTGAACCCGACCATCTCGACCTTTGAGACTGTTGACCCAGTTCCCCATCCTGCTGGCGAACCGCCATAATTTGCAGGGGTCACATCAGAAGCCCATCCGCCCGCGTCAGTAGCCCCTGATGGAATGGTAATGTCGTAATAGCCGCTGTTAGTCACCTCGAAAATCAGCACTGTTTTTGCGGGAGAGTTGACCTGCGCTAAACTAAGGCCATTGGAACCGGTTCCCGCGCCGTTGTAGGGGCTAAACTGGGCGTTGAGCGCGTAAGACACTGGGGTACCGGGAAGAGTTGACGAGTCGTCTGGGCAGCGAAAAACTTGTGTACTTTTGATATACGGGTACACCTGCCCCGCCCAGCCTGAGCCGCGGCCGAAGACATTGGCTCCGGCAATGTATTTTTCGTCATAATCTTGATTGTACTGAAGAATACCAAGCCCGATTTGTCTCTCGTTGGACAAGCAGGAGGTGCGGCGGGCATTCTCGCGAACTTTTTGGAAGACCGGGAACAAGATCGCAGCAAGGATGGCGATAATGGCAATGACGACGAGCAGTTCGATGAGCGTGAAGGCTGACCGCGCCCGTCGGGTCTTTGTGCCTTCTTGGTTTGTCTGGTAGGTGTGGATGTTCATCTAATGTTCCTTCCCCCAACCGTTTGGGTAACTGAGGCTTAGTATAACATCCCGGCGAAACTTTGTCAAGCGATTTCCGGCAAACAGACCATAGTTTTTCTGCCGGGTTTTTGCTGAGATGAAATCGGCTTGGCGTGTCGCTATGGCGCGAACACTGCGCCGCTGCGAGCAGGCAGGGTAAGGATGGCAGCCCCGCCATAAACCCGGACAGGTACGGAGACGCCCAAACGGTCCGTCAGCGTACTGCCGTTGGTGATGCCGGCGGGGGACACGGGAACGGTGACAGTCGCGGGCAATGGGTCGTTGTTCAGGACGATGACAACAGACTGTCTGCCTAAAATACGGGCGTAGGCCCACTGATGATCGGTCTGAAGCAGCGTCTTCTGAGTGCCACGACGAAGCGCTGGAAGCTGCGCTCGCAGATGGGTCAGGGTGCGGACGTGCTGCCAGATCCGCTGCTCGGTCGGGGTCCGGCCTGCTGCCGTGAACGCATCGCGGGGGTCGCCAGGAAAGCCGCCGGGAAAGTCACGGCGGTTGTCGGGGTCGTCGCCGCCGGTCATGCCGATCTCGTCGCCGTAGTAAAGGAGGGGAACGCCCCGGTTGGTCAAGAGGAACGTCTGGGCCAGCATCAGGCCGTCCACGGTCGCGCCGTCTTCGTTTAGAAACCGCTTGACATCGTGGTTGCCGAGAAATGTCATCAAGTGGGCTGGCCGGGGAAACAGCCAGTCGTGCGCTTCATCGGTCAGCAGGTCGTGGAACGATGCGCCCGACGCGAACGCCCGGCGCAGGGGGAAATACAGGGGATAGTCGAACAATGAATCCATGCCTGTGTCAATTCCGTCCGGCCCGACGTGCCCGCCCTGAAAGTAGGAGACCAAAGACACGTCGCCATCGAATACCTCCCCAACGGCGTTGACGTGCGGGTACTGACGCTGCAAGGCCGTGTTCCAAGCCGACCAGAACCCACGAGGCACATACGGCATGGTATCCTCACGGATGCCGTCGAAGCCGGTTTCGCCGACCCACCAGAGCGTGTTCTGAATTTCGCAGCGGGCGACTTCCGGGTCATTTTGATTCAAATCGGGCAGGGCGTTGGCAAACCATCCGCCCAGAGTCGCGGCCCGCTCTGCAGCCGTCGCGTGGGGGTCGATGACAGTCCATATCTGGTATGTGTTGTTCATGTGGTCGCCAGCGGTGCCGTTGAACCAGGTCGGGGTCGGCGGATCGGAGGCCCAGGGATGATGCGCCCCGACGTGGTTTGCCACTTGGTCTTGAATGACTTTGATGCCGAGAGCGTGGGCCTGATTGACCAAACGCCGCAGGCTCTGCATATCGCCGAAGTGAGGCTCGACCGCGTACTGGTTGACCGCGCCGTAGCCGTGGTAGTCGCTTTCGGTGTACTGAGCCTTGAAGCCTGCCTGATGCGGGTCGACATGGTGGTAGTTCTCGTAAACCGGCGTGATCCAGATGGCCGTCACGCCTAAGTCTTTCAGATACGGAAGGTGGTTCGTGATACCCGCGAAGTCGCCGCCGTGATAAAGATGTGGATTGGAGCGGCCATACAAGCCTTCCGCGCCGGGCGGTTCGTTGTTTGCTTGGTCGCCGTCGCTGAACCGATCCGGCATGATCTGGTAGACGACATCATCCGGCCCGAACCCGGCGAACCGATTTGATGGGGACAGCGGCGGACTGACAATAAACGGCGCGGTTACTGTGCCGCGCCGGGTCGTGACCTGCAGGCGATGTGTGCCGGGCGCGGCATTCGGCGCAATCGCCACGTCGGCAAAGACATACGTTCCGCTTGCGCTGACCCGGATGTTTCGCGCCGTCAGCCCGCCGCCGTCCGCTTGCACCCTTGCTCCGGTGAGGTTTCGCCCGTGCAGCAGGACGCGCACCGGATTAAGTGCCTGTCCTGCCCACCAGTTCGGCGGCTCAACCCGGTCTACCCTCGGTGCGGGCGGCGGCGCAGCCTGCGTCAATTGGGGCAGCCCCAGCAGCGCAAAGGCCAGCAGCGGCCTGAAAACGAGCAAATTGAGTCTCATAAGTGTGCTTTCCCCAATCGCTTGGGGTCTTTCGCGCCGATTATAGCATCGGGACAAAGTTTTGTCAAACACTTTCGGCAAACCTTGTGTATAATAGAGAATATGGCAGACCGAACAACAGTCCCTGTGCGTCTTGAAGACATCGCCGCCCGCGTCGGCGTGTCCCGGTCGGAAGTCTCGCGGGTCCTCAACGGCCAGGTCCGGGCCGGGAAAAGCGTCGGGGCCGCGACCCGTGAGCGTATTTTGGAAGCCGCACGGACAATGAACTACAGCCCGAACCGGGCCGCCCAAAATCTTGTGCGGGGGCGCACGGACACTGCCGCGCTGATGTTTGTGATTGACCGGCAGGCCAAAGCCTCCCCGTTCTTGGAAGATCACACGGCCCCGGATGAACTGTCGCCGCATTACCATGAGATGATCGGCAGCCTGACTTACACGCTCAATGAGTACGGCATCCACCTCATGCTCGCCCAATGCGGCGGACGAAATGTGGACCCGCTGGAAGCGATGGAGCAGCTTGCTCGGTCTCGTGCCTGCGACGGCCTGATCATTACGGACATGATGGTAGACGACCCGCGCCCGCAAATTCTCAACGAAACGGGCCTGCCGTATATTATTCGCGGGTCGGCTCCGCAGCCCGGCTCGGTCGCGGTCGGCATGGACAATGTCGCGGTCGGGTACGAAGCCGTGCGCTACCTGCATTCTTTAGGTCACCGGCGCATCGTGTTCTACAACATCCGCCGGGAGCTGATGGTCGGCCAGCGCCGCTTTGAGGGCATGTGCCGCGCCCGCGCCGAGTTCGGCTTGGACAACACGCTGGAATACCACGATGACGTGCATCACGAAAACGGTGTTTATCTGTCTCTGCGGGCGCGGTTCTCGGAGCCGGACCCACCGACCGCGATTTTTGCCGAGGATGAGATCAGCGCCCTCGGCGCGGAGCGGGCAATTTCTGAGGCGGGCCTGCGTGTCCCGCAGGATGTCAGCGTGATGACCTGTCTCAATGCCCGCTTTATGCGTCTGGTCGCGCCGCATCTCACAGTGTTGAACGTCCGCCTCAACGAAGCGGCAACGGAAGCGGGCCACCTGCTCGCGCGGATGCTGCGCGGCGAGTCGGTCGAGCCGCGCCAGACTTTTTTGTCGCCAATCTTAGAAGAACACGGCAGCACCGGCCCGCCGCCGCGTTAGGAACGGCAAAAAAGCTCCTTCTCAAGTTCCCCCGCACATCTGCCGACAATGAACGGCATGAACGGGCTTGACATTGGATTGGTAGTACTTATCGCGGCCATCAGCATCGTTGGCCTCGTGCGCGGGTTCGGGCGGACGATCCTGGACACGCTGGCCTTGTATGCCGCACTGTGGGCGGCATCGCTGATTGCACCGCTGGCGGCATCGCGGATCAGCCTGCACGCGGGCGGGGCGGGGATCAACGAAAGCTGGGCGTTTACCCTCCTGTTTCTGGTGTTCGGGGCGCTGGCGCTCGGCGCGTCCTGGTATGTTTACGGCTTGACCCAGTTCGACCTCGGCATGTTCGACAAGCTGCTCGGCCTTGCCGCTGGGATTGCTGCTGGAATGATTGTCGCCCATGCGCTGACCGTCACGCTTGTCATGGGCGATCCCACTTGCGTTGCTGCGGCGGCTCCGGTCAACACCGGCACGGTGGGAGGTGAGCTGTACGGGTTCCCCAGCTACCATGCGCTGATGGACACGATCACAGGCTCGAAAACTTATATGCGGGATTCGCCCAATCCCACGGCAATGGCTGGAAAATAGACCGAAACCGCTTCTTTCGCCTCCAAATCCTCTGCTTTGCGCTCTCACCGTCTGAATCCGTGGGCAAGGGCTTGACGCCCTTCCGCCCGCCGTGTATAATGAATGCAGGCCGCTGGTTTCCCCTAGCGTTCCCTGCGAACTTATTCTTACCCGGCTCTTCTAAAGGATTCTATCATGCAAGGCAATATCACCAGCAGCAACCTATTTTCTGTCGGCGTGGACCTCTTCGGCGAAGTCCAGCGTGTCATCGGCAGCAACAGTGTGCGCGGGCTGCGGATTAAGTTCGGCAACCGCCTGCTGAAAGAAATCCCGATTGCCCCGTTGTCCACCGCCGCCACTGTTGCGATTGTCCTGCTCGCCGTCATCGTGAGTACCTTGTCCATTGAGATTGACCACGAGCCAGTCCGCTAATTCTTCCCGTCTGTTTTTGCTGTCTTTACTCTCTTCTCATTTTATTCTTCCCTCCAGTGAGGCTTCCTTTGTTCAGAACCCAGTCCAGCGATTGGAGCGCCGCCGGCGACTTGTCGGACCGCCTGCGCCAATCTCAATTAAAGTACGCCGACATGCCGGACCGGGAAATTGTTTCCCGCGCCCAGCGCGGCGAGAATGCCGCTGCCGAGTACCTGCTGTATAAGTACCGCAACTTAGTCCGCACTAAAGTCAAGTCGTACTTCTTAGTCGGCGCGGAAAAAGAAGACCTGCTGCAGGTCGGTCAGATCGGCCTCTGGCAGGCGATTATTGATTTTCGCTCCGACAAAGCCATTTCGTTCCCCGCCTTTGCCAAAGTCTGCATCACACGCCACATTATCACCGCCATCAAAACGGCCACGCGCCAAAAGCAGATGCCCTTAAACCAGTCCCTGTCTTTGGAAAGCCCTTCGGAAGACCCCACGACCGACTGGAATTTGTCCGACATCCTGCCCAACCTCAGCGGCTCCGACCCCGAAGACATGGTGCTTCGCAATGAAGATACAAAGCTGCTGCACGAGACCTTGCAGCAGGTCCTCTCCGACTTCGAGTGGCACGTTCTATCCGGCTACCAGCTCGGCAAATCCTACCGCGAAATCGCCTCCGAGCTGCGCTGCAACACCAAAAGCGTAGACAACGCGCTGGCCCGCATCAAGCGCAAAGTCAGCGGCGTTTCCATCGGCGACGCCGACCTCAGCGAGCTTTTGTAGCCCTCATCTTCTATCCTTTGCCCGCCGCGTTCCTTACGATTGGCGGGCGTCTTCACGTTCACGGCAGGAGAGCATCATGTACCGAGTGGCAGATGACTCAAGCTTTCTCGGCATCTTTGATCCTCATGCTTACATCTCGTTCGTCAATGAGAACTGGACTCTGGATGAGCTTACAGATCACTTCAAGGCCGAGATGTACCGTTACCGTTTGCTGCTCTGGGGAACAGGCCGCGAAGATTATTGGCGGGTGGAAGTACGCCAGGAAGCCAGCAAAATCACCGGACTTCGGGAGTTCTCAGGCCCGATTGTCGCCACCAAAAAATTGCTGTGCTTGACTTCTTATGAGAGCCTAACAAGGGGCGCACAGTTTGAAGATATATCTCTGCCGCAGCAAAGAAATTGGGATTTGTATCTCACCGTAACGCCAGGCACCTACCAGTGCCGGATTATTCAGATGCAGGACCCGGAGGAGTGCCTTGAAACCGAAGACGCCGACTTTGTCATCGAGTTAATCAAGACCGACCAGCCTTCCGCGCCGTGGACCAGTTTTCCCGGTGAACACACTTTGGATTAGGAACCACGGAATGAATTCCGTGGCTGAAGGGCGCTTCGCGCCGGCTGTCCTACGGACAGATCACCAACTCAATTGGGCTTGAATCTTTTGTCCGTAGGACAATCAGCCGAAGGCTCCTCAGCCCAGGATTTCAATCCTGGGCAGTCCACGGAATTCCTTCCGTGGTTCCTGTCCATGCGACTATCGGGGTATACTCAGCGCGTTGCGGGATTTCGAGGTTTGTTGCCAACTTGGAGCAGTTGGCAGACTTCTTGCAAGAGACAACAGTACCGATGACTGCGCTTGCTCTTAAACTTTCCATTCATTTCCGCGACGCCGCCAAAAGCCGCTCGCTTGCCGTTTCGCAGGGGGAGCAGGCGCTGCTCGGCGTTCTGCTGGCAGTAGCCGTGACGCTCTTTGTCATGCAGGGATTCTGCGTGTCCGGCGCGTGTATGCAGCCGCACCTCTACACCGGCGAGCGCGTGCTGGCGAACAAGCTGGCCTACCATCTCGGAGGGCCTCGGCGCGGCGAGATCGTGATTTTCGAGTATCCCAAAGACCCGACGCAGATTTATGTCAAGCGCGTCATCGGCCTGCCCGGCGAGACCGTCGCCATCCACGGCGGCGACGTGTCTATCAACGGCAAGCAATTAGCGGAGCCGTACAAAACCTACCAAGCGCATGGTGACATGGCCGCGCGAAGCATTCCGCGCGGAGAATACTTCGTGATGGGGGACAACCGGGACGTGTCCGACGACAGCCGTTACTGGGGTAACCTGCCGCGCTATGATGTTATCGGCAAAGCCGTCGCCTGCTACTGGCCGCCGTCCCACTGCCAGCTACTCAAATGAGTTAAAGACAAAAGATATGAGCACGCTACAATGTATGATGCTTGGAATGAGCGCCGTTGTCGTTGTCGGGACCCCTTTCATGCTTGTCAAAGCCATCCAAAGTGGACAAAAGAAGCGTATTTTTGACTTCTTCGTGAGCGATTTGATGGCTTTTTATGTGGCTGTAAATGCCGTATGGCCGTCTTCTATCGCGTCAGCACCGCGACCTGTGCGCTTGCTGATTGTTGTCTTATGTCTTGTCTGGGTCGTAAACTTCTTTGGAGTCTTCCCGCGGCTGTTTAACCGGCAGAAAGTGGCGCCCATTGAACGCCGCTAACTTAGACTACAATGCCCTGCGGCAGTATGGCGCCGAGAACATTGCGAACCTGCTGTTTGTGTCGGTCAGTGGGGCGCATTTGTACGGGTTCCCGTCGCTGGACAGCGATGTGGATTTGCGGGGGACGTTTGCCGCGCCGCTCGAAACCGTGCTGGGGCTGGACACGCCGCGCGAGACTTTAGAGCCGGAAGGGGTTGTTGGAGGCGTCGAGGTAGAGCTGGTCGGGCATGAAATCGCGAAGTACCTGCGGCTTCTGATCAAGCCGAACGGGTATGTCTTGGAGCAGATTTTGTCGCCGCTGGTGGTCCTGACTTCGCCCGCGCATGATGATCTCAAGGCGCTGGCGCAGGAGAGTCTGAGCAAGCGACTCTACCATCACTACGCGGGATTTGCGAAAGGCGAGTGGCGGGACTACCAGAAACCCGGCGTCGGGAAGACTGTTAAGCGGCTCTTGTACCTGCACCGGGTCTTGATGACGGGAATTGTGCTGCTGACGGAAGGCGTGGTCGAGTCGAACCTGCCGGCGCTGAACTCGCGCTTCCATCTGCCGTTAGAGCCGCTGCTGGCGATGAAAACGCGGGAACAGGCGGAGGTCAGTGGGGACGACTCAGCGTACCAATCGGGTATTATGACTCTGTTTGAGCGGCTGGAGGCGGCGCGGGAGCAGTCACCGCTGCCAGAGGACGTGCCGAACCGGGCTGCGATCAACGACTTTTTGGTGCGTCTGCGCTTGTCGAGCTTGTAAACGTTGGGAGTGTATCTTATGGCCGCTGCGGAACTGGGAATGGAAGACGACATCGCGGAGGTCTTGCTGACGGAAAACGAGATCCGGGCGCGGGTCGCCGCGCTCGGCGCACAGATTTCGGTAGATTATGCCGGCAAGGAGCTGATGCTTGTCTGCATACTCAAAGGCGCGAACATCTTCCTCGCTGACTTGGTCCGGGAAATCACTATTCCGCTGTCGTATGATTTTGTGGCCGTGTCATCTTACGGCGCGGACACGAAATCGTCGGGCGTCGTGCGTATCCTGAAAGATTTAGACGAAAGCGTCGAAAGCAAGCACATCCTCGTGGTCGAGGACATTGTGGACACCGGCCTGACGCTCCGCCTCTCCTACTTACTTGAAAACCTGCGCTCGCGGCGGGCAGCGTCGGTGAAGATCTGTACGCTGCTGGACAAGCCGAGTCGGCGGCGCATGGATGTTCCGATTGACTATTCCGGCTTTGAAGTCGAAGACCATTTTGTGATCGGCTATGGTCTGGACTACGCCGGCATGTACCGCAATCTGCGCTACATCGGCATTTTGAAGCCGGAAATCTACGGCGGCGGGTAAAGTCCGCGGTCCAGGAACCACTTCTGCAAATTGTGTGTTTGCAAAATACCGGCAGTATGGTATAATAGCGTTGAAACCGATTTGCTCTTCAGGTTTCATCGGGACTTGCCGATGCCCCGCGATTGGGCCTCATCCAGCCACAGTCATCCCCAAACTCTTACCATCATCTTTGTCGCTTTTTCTGTTCGGGACTTTTTTCAGATTTCTTTTTCCAGACTTCTTTTCTGACCCCGCCGCCGGCCGCATCAGTCATTGACCTTCCCTGATGCCATTTTCTCTCATTCAATTTTTTATCTACCAAAGGTACCTACACAGCACATGGCAAACGACGCTTCTGAAAGCACACCCGCCCGCCCGCCACAGGCGGAGAATCCCATTCCCCCCTTGACCCCACGCGCCCCTCGGAACGGCAAAGATGGCAGCACCCGCGAGCCACGCGAACCGCGTGCCTCTTCTCGCGAAGTCTCCCGCGAGCCGCGCGATACTCCGAAGGAGCCAAAAGAGCCGCAGGAGCCGCGCGATCCGGCCACCGACGACGGTACATCTCCACGCGGCAATGCCGATGATGCCAATGCCCTGACAAAATCGGGTGTGCTGGAAATCCTACAAGAAGGCTGGGGGTTCCTGCGCCAAAACAACTTTGATCCCGGCAGCCAGGATATTTACGTCGCCCAGGCCCAAATCAAGCGCTTCAACCTCAAAACCGGTGACACTGTGACCGGACAAGTCCGCCCGCCGAAGGACACCGAGAAATATTACGGCCTCCTTCGGGTCGAATCGGTCAACGGTGCATCGCCGGATCAGGCTCGCAGCCGGGTCAATTTTGATGATCTCATTCCGATCTACCCCGATGACCGCTTTCAACTGGAAACCGATGCCAAAAACCTGACGGCGCGTGTCATAGATTTGATTGCGCCTATTGGTAAAGGCCAGCGGGCTATTGTGGTGGCTCCGCCGAAGGCTGGCAAGACGACCATCCTGAAGTCCATCGCAAACTCGATCACGACGAACCACCCCGAAGTCCATCTTGTTGTTCTGCTGATAGACGAGCGGCCGGAAGAAGTCACCGACATCCGCCGCTCGGTCAACGGCGAAGTGGTCTCGTCTACGTTTGACGAGCTACCGGAAAACCACATGCGAGTGGCCGATATGGTGCTGGAAAAGGCCAAGCGGCTTGTCGAGTCGGGCCGAGATGTGGTAGTATTGCTTGACAGCCTGACCCGGCTGTCGCGAGCATCGAACCTGACCGTCACGCCGTCGGGCCGGACCCTGCAAGGCGGCCTCGACCCCGCCGCGATTTACCGCCCGAAACGATTTTTCGGCGCGGCTCGTAATATAGAAGCTGGCGGCAGCCTGACGATTATTGCGACCGCATTGGTGGAGACAGGGTCGCGCATGGACGATATTATCTTCGAAGAGTTCAAGGGTACCGGCAACTCTGAGCTAAAGCTGGACCGGGACATCGCAAACCGCCGAATTTTCCCGGCAATCAATGTCAAAGAGTCCAGCACCCGCAAAGAAGAACTTTTGTACGGCGAAGAAGAGCTGAAGTCCGTGTACCAGCTTCACCGGGTCCTTGCGGGCCTCGGCGCGGTTGAGGCTACCGAGCTGCTCTTGGACCGTCTTTCCAGCAGCAAAAGCAACAAAGAGTTCTTAAAAACTGTCAGCAAAACAGGCCGGCGCGACGATTAACCTCTTTGGGTCTATTCCCCAAAGAGCGGCAATAGGAAGTGAGGAGAAGGTGGCAGGCGATTTCGATAAATTGTTCGACGATGACTGGCGGCCCCAAGACACCGACCCGGACGGGCTGGCCTCCTTGCGCGGTCCAAGCCGCGAGGAGTTCCGTGAAGACGCAGGTGTGCCGGGCGAGTCTACTTCAGAAACCGAAAACACAAAGCCGCGCTCGCTCAACGAGAAAGAAGTTAAAGTCATGGGCGTTTACCTCCACCAAGAGCAGGGAACGGCCGGAAACCATTTTGTCCTGCTGCGGGACAATCGGGGCCGCCGCGTCCCGATTTTCGTCGGCCAGTTCGAAGCCTG
Organism: Capsulimonadaceae bacterium; assembly: GCA_965213825.1. Lineage (GTDB taxonomy): Bacteria > Armatimonadota > Armatimonadia > Armatimonadales > Capsulimonadaceae > JANXMY01. The sequence goes on along the minus strand of CBDCAE010000001.1, from coordinate 63,245 downwards.
GGCGATCTCGCTGGCTTTGGAAGGTGACTCTCCCGACCGGCCTTTCACCCATGATCTGATCAAGCAGATGCTGGAACGCTTAGACGCGACGGTTGAGCGCATTATTATTGACGATCTGTGGAACGAAACGTTCTATGCTAAGATCGGCATCGTCAAAGCGTCCGGCGAGACATTAGAGCTGGATGCCCGCCCCTCCGACGCCGTCGCGCTCGCGCTGCGTGTCCGCGCCCCGATCTACATGGCTGAAACCGTCCTAGAGGCGACCATTCGGACAGAGTAGAGACCTCACTTTTAAGAGACCTCGCCCCTCTGAGGACGGCGACCCTCTCCTTTCGACGGGAGAGGGTGGACGCGAAGCGACCGGGTGAGGTTCCCCATGTTCAAGCGCCCCCTTCTTCTGCTCGGCCTTCTTCTCGGCGCTCTCACCGCCTTCTGCCTGCGGCGTTTGAAGCCGCACCCCTCGTCTTCCGCGCTCACTGATTTTCGAGACTTCCTCACCGATGCTTTGCTCGTCTGCGATAGCACCGGGACGGTGGTTGAGGCCAATGCACCTGCCCTCGCGCTGTTTGGCGCGAATCACCTTCCGTCCCTCTGCTACCTGACCGGGCAGGACGTGCCGCCGGGACAGCATCCTCTGACCCGCGCGGCTACATCGGGCGATATCTCCGGCCTTTACTCCTGCACGGCTGCTGATGGAACCCGGCGCGTTTTAGACATTACGGCACGGCCGCTGCCGGACGGAAAAGTGGCGGCTGTGTTCCGGGAGGTCACAGCGCAGCACGAGAGCGAAGAACGAAAGCGTGTGGCCCAGGCACGTCAAGCCGTCGTCCAGAAGCTTTGCTGCCGCCTCGGTCTCGCACAGACGGCGGAAGCCGTCGCACAGGCCGCCGCCGAAGAAACCCTTGCTCTGCTCAGGGGCTTGCCGGACGTTCAAGTCCGGCTGTATGTGCTTGACCCTGCCTCGGACACGCTTACTTGCCTGGCGTCCGCGCCCGATGACCGGCCTAAGCATCCTAAATCCGCGGCAGGGGCTAGGCCGAGAACTGTCCGCTTCGACGTTCAAGTCCCGGAACTCTGGCAGATGTACGTCGCTCGCAAGCCTTCCGGCACCGGCCTGCCCCTGATAGCCGGCGGTGCCGCCGTCGGCCATCTGTCGGTGACTTCTTCAGACGTGAATCTTCTTGACGACCCAGCGCTTCGTGAAGCGCTGGAGCTAGTCGTGTCTCTGGCGGCACTTGCGCTGGCCGGTCCGGCGGCGTCGGCACAGGCATCGGCCTACGCCGCACAGGCAGCTGCCCTGCGCGAGATTGTGGCGACGACCAGCAGCGGGAGGACGCCGAGCGAAGGCGCGGATAAAGTGGTGGAGTGTGTTAAGCGCGTTACCCATGCCGAAGTCTGCACGCTGAGTGTGCCGGTCGGCGGAAAGTTGTGTGTAATCGGGGAGGCTTACAAAGACGATCTGCTGGACCCGCGAACCGCGCCCGACGCCCCGCGCCTGCACGGCAAGACTGTCCGTAAAGCGTGGCAAACGCAGAAAACTGTCATGCATCTTGGCCTGCCGTCAGGCAGAGAGGCTGGACCATGGCATGCGTTCACTGGCAGCGCCGGAATTCACTCGGTCACTGCCCTGCCGCTGGCTTCGAATGGCGTCCTGTCCGTCTACACCGCCGGCGTCGCACCGCTACCAGACGTGCAGAGGGAATTTTTGGAAACAATTGCCGCGCTGCTGACGCTTAACCCGGCAACAGCCACTGCGCCAGAAGACGGCATAGGTTAGCCTGAGTTGCGGCATCGCCGGGCCGCAGGCAGAGCGCTCCAACCGGTGTGTTGGAGCCGCGTCCGTAGGTGATTTCGGCGCGGTTTTGTGTCTCTGTCAAACCTGCATACAAGCACCAAGCGGAGGCAGCGCGGCGTGTTCCCGTGCTGCCGACAATCGCGTCCCGGTAGGCGTGCATCTGATTGATGTCTTCCCCTTCCTCGCCCGGCTCACTGTACGGCTTGAGCTTGGCATCTAGTATCCAGATGCGCTCGCCGCCCGACAGCGTGATGTCCGGCTGCATGGCGTGTGTTAGCGACTCCCGGCCCTCGGCAAACGTCTGATTGTAGGTCAGTGCCAGCGCCCGCCCGGATGCCAATCGCAAACCAATCCGCGATTTTTCGCCGACTTCTAATGTCAGCGCCAGACGGCCCGCGCGGACGGCAAACACGTCTTGGGGCGGCACGACTTCCCAGCCTATGTCCTGCAAGACTTGCAGCACTGTCAGCAGACACCATGTTTCATACAACCGCCAGGTGTCGCCTGGCGGCAGGGTCAACAGCCGGTCCCAGTCAAAGCCGAAGCCTTTTCGGTACTCCGCCCGCACCCGTGCGACCTGTGCGTAATCCGCCCGCCCGCTCTCGCGTGGAGTGGGGAACCGGGTCCAGTCTCCCCGCTTCGCCGCGACTTCTTCCCACCATGCCGCGCAGAGCAGTCCACGCAGACGCCGGGCGCAGGCAGTCGCCCGCGCCGCCGCCTCGGCTTCTTCTTCGGCCTCAGCAAGCCGAGCAATCGTGCGGCAGTCCCGCACCAGCCCATCTAAAAACGACTTGACGGCACGGTTTTCCGGCGTATCGTACGACAGCACAGTCAAAGTTTCGTTCACGGTGCGCCGGGATTGGCCGGACCGAGTATGGGTCATCCAGGCGGCAGCCGTCACGCGCCGCGCCTGCATCGGCAGGACGGCACGCGCCGCTCCGGCAGCAGTCGTCAGCGGCAACCGCTCAATCTGCGTGACCGCCTGTGCCAGTGCCGGGAGCCGATGCTCGATAAAGCCAAGCTGTTCCAGTGGAGATTTCGGCCCAGCGTCTGCCTGCGCGGAGACGCCAAATTGCGCCCAGGGCTGCTCCGGGAACAACTTTGCGCCGACCGCCAGCGAGACGCGGGCGATGTCTTCCAGCATCTTCGCCCGTTCGGCTGCCGAAAGCAGCCTGCGCCAGTCTTGTTCGGCTTGTGGCTTATTCATAGAAGTAGATCGCGTGAAATGTGTGGGATTGAAATCCCACGCTCTTTCTTGTCACTCACTCATAGAATCGAATGTAACCTGTCTCCGTGCCGTGCGCCCGCATTCGGGCGAGCTTGGCGGCGGTGAGCGTCAGCCCCCCGTCCGTCGCCCAGGCTTCCAGGCGTGCCAGCAGGGGTGCGAGCGTGTCGCTTTGCCCGTGCAGCTTCGGCAGGACTTTTTGCAGGATTTGCAGGTCCAAGCCTACAAGGAAGTTCTCGCTCGGATCACTTGTCAGCAGACCGGCGCTCGTCTCGGCGTCAAAGCTGTTGGTGAGGAACATCAGCACGTCGTCGCGGACCCGGTAGGCAAAGTGCAGGCGATGGGCGTACAGCAGATCGTTGACGGTTTGCAGGGCGATCAGCGCCCGGCCCGGAAATGCGGGATCAAGGGACGCCAGCCGTTCCCGCGCCTTGCCGACGCCGGCAACCCGCGACGCCAAAAACAGCGCTTGACGCTGTGCGGGCGACGCCGCCGTTTCTTCGTCCACGCTTGTGCGGCCTTTGGAAAGCGCGGGCGTCAGAAGCAGCGCGGGCGGCTCGTCGAAGTCCAGTGTGTTGGCCCGGTCCAAGACTTTGCGGGAGAACCCGTGCGTCGTTTCGTCTACGTTGACCGTACCGGTCACAAAGAGGTTCGACGGCAGGACCAAATCCGCGATGCCTTCATGAAGAGGGACTTTATGCGCCCGCGACTCCAGCGCCGACAAATAATCGGCCAGATAATGCTCGACGCGGGCCAGGTTCATCTCATCGAGGCAGACAAAGAACGCCTTGCGGCGGTTCTCCGGCAGCCCTGCCGCCCGCACGATGTCTAGAAACGGCGTTGAGACGTAGCGGTTCGCCAGCACGTTTTGGTAGCCGAACAGCGCCGAAGCGTCGTTCCAATCGGGCCGGACGGGGAGGAGGCGAAACTGCTTCGGCGCGAGACCAGTCAGGGCTTCAGCGAACAGCTCGGCCATCCGCGTCTTGCCGGTTCCCGAAACGCCCGACAGAATGGCAAAAGGCTTGGTTTTCAGCGCGACATAGTAGGAGCGCAGGCGGTAAGCAGGAAACGTAAAGCCGAGGCCAAGTGCGTATTCTTCCAGGCCCGCCAGCAGGCGGCCCTCGGTCAGCGGCGGCGGCAGGGCGGACGCATACGCCGCCTTCGGCTCCCTTATCTGCACCTGCGGCGGCGAGACCAGAAGCGGCGCAGGGCTGCGGAGCGCGTCGTCTACTTCCGGGTAGGTCTTCGCGCCTAAGATTTCCCGTACCTGCTCATACACGACAAACAGCGCCAGCATCTGCTGCGCGGCGGCGGGCGGGCCGCTTTCCGGCAGGTCAAAGCCATACAGACCGGCGGCGTCTTCCAGCGCGTCCCGCTTCTGCGCGGCGGTCAGCGCCAAGCGCTTCAAGGCGGGGCGGGTCAAAAGAGGATATGCTTCGGGGTCAAACGCGCACAGCAGGCCCGATGCCGTTTGTGTTCCCGTCCCGCGCGACGACAAAAACGCCGAAACGCGCTCAGATAACGGCTCGATGCCAAACAGCAGGCGGCGCAGGCGGTCGTCGAAGGCGCGGGGGTCTGCCGAAAACAGCCGCCGGGATAAATTACCGTTCGGGGCAAGCTCCGACGCTGCCCGCAGCAGCGCCAAGCGGTTTTCGGGAGAAAGCGGCCTGCCCGCCGCGAAGCCGCTTTCAGCCAGGACATCGGCAAACGCCGCCGAGGCAGCGGCCTGCGCTTCGCGCCGGGACCAGAACTCGAAGCGGTTCTCGCCTTCTTCCTGCCAGGCCCGGACCGAGGCCAACAAATGGAACTGTGTTTCGTTCAGTGTAAACATCGAAGCCTAACAACTATCAGCAGTTATTGTGCTTCAATTATACCTAGTCAGCGGCGGATTTCGTACCGGCGACCACATACAGCGGGTCAGCTCGTTTGGGCGCGGGCTGACATTGAACGCTTCCGCCTCGCCCCATCCGCCTTCTTCAAAGTAAAGCTGCACCAGCGAGACATGCTGGGCATCATCGGTAGATAGCCACAGCGTCGTCGCTTTTGTCGGGAAGCAGCGGTTGGAAAACGACACGATGAACTGCCCGCCGGGCTTCATCACGCGCCGCAACTTCGGCAAACACTTCAGCAGGCCGCAGCAAATACTGCACACTGACCGTGCAGAGCGCCACGTCAAATGACTCATCGGGATAGGGGAGCTTTGGATCGTCGTTCAGACTATGCACAACATGCTCCGTGAGCTGGGCATTCGCCGCCATTTCTGCGTCGTTCATACCGAGGCCCGCCACCCGGCGGCACTTCGCCCGGACATCCGGCGGCAAATGGGTTAAGTACGCCGACATCAAATCCAGCACCTCTGCGCCGTCGGGAACACGCGCCCGCAGGAATCTTCCTAATGCGTCTATCGCGCCGTCGTCAATATGCGCGACCAGCCGGGGCGTGTCGTAAAATCGGAAATCTGAGCTTTCGTCCTGCCGCCGGAAATACTCAGCGGGAATCTCTTCTAAGCGCATCATCTTTCTTTTCTAATTGCTTCTTAATTGCAGCGCTCCGTCTGCAAGCATTCAATGAAAAACGCAGCGAGCCGCTGATAACCGTCGTCGTTCAAATGCCCTTCATCGGCAGACAGGACCGCAAAGTTGCGGGCGTCAATCCCGCCGCTTTTCCACGCATCCGCCATTTCTAACTTATATCGCTCCGCAAGCTGCCGGACTGCCTCGTTGTAGTCGTCTAAAACCAATTCCAGCGCGTTCGGCGTCTCGGCATCGGCCCGGTACTGACACGTCGCCAGGACGATCCGCGCATCCGGCAGGTTTTCAATCAGTCCGCGCAGGACCGTGTCGTAGTCCGAGGCATACGTTCCCGGCGCGAACTTCTCCAAACTGCCGAGTGGGCAGCCGCGCACAAAATCGTTCGCGCCATACGAAATAAACACGACATCGGGCTTTGCGTGCAGAACGTCGGGAACCCGTCCGATGCCGCTTTCCTCGTCGGCAATCAGCCCGTCCCCGCCCCGCCCGGTCATAGTCGTGCCGCCGATGCCGAGATTGATCTCGTCCCACCCTAGCGTCCGGCACACCACCGTCGAGAACCGCTTGTCCGGCGACGATGCCCCCGCGCCCTCCACCGACGATGCCCCATAAAACACTGCTTTAGTCATAAACGATTGTTCCCGGAAGATGGGTGTGGTCAATCGCAACCAATAGCGAATCAAGACCATGCGTGAGTATAAGAAGAACCCTGTCCTAAAGGACACGGTTATTGGGCGCGGACGCCGCGAAGTACGGCTTCGCGGCACTCAGAACAGAATCGTCTTATTCTTAACCCCGCGAAGCGTGTGTTTCGTGGCGTCCGCGCCGTGTAGCCGTGCCATTCCGGCAGCCGACAAAGCGCGTGGCATGGTCCGAAAACGAATGATCCTAAGATCTCGGTCTTTTTCGGTCATAGCGTCACCGTCTGGAATGGGTTTTCGCAGGGCAGGGGACGCCGTCGGTGAGCATCAGGGTTTTCTCTGTCACATCCATCACAACGGCGGTCACGGTGATGGCGTGGTTCTGCGGCGGCTCTAGCCCAACGGCGGCGTGGCGGCAGATGCCGTAGGGGTAGCGCAGGTGGTCCTGCAAATCGGTCTGGATGTCGGCGATTGAGATTTTCTCGTGGAGCGCCAGCAGCTCTCCCATGCGGGAGCGGCGGCCTTTCGAGAACTCGCGCTTGGGGTTCGGCGGCTCGGCCACCCCGATTTCGGCGGGGTCAGTGAAGTTGTTGGTATGCACGAGGCAGCCGCCTTCGCACTCTAAAAGGCGCATCTTGCCCGGCGCGGCTTCAATGTCGACCACTTTGTCCGGCGTCTGGGCAATCAGGAAGTTCGTGGAGCAGGCGCGGGCTTCGGAAGTCACGACCGCAATGGCGGCGTCAAAGCTGTGGGAGCGCAAAATCTCGTAGCAGCGGACATGGAACGGCTTTGCCAGCGTAGACCAGTCATCTTCGGTGCTCATCATGCCGTTAATCGCCAGCGCGACCCCGGCGCTGTTAAAGCCGATCTTGCCGCCGATAATGCCTGCCTCAGTGAACGCCAGCACTTCGGTGCCGTCGGGATCAATCGTATGCAGGACCGCGCCTTTGACCTGCGGGATCCAGTCCCAGTTCTGGCCGACCAGCAGATGCCCATTCGCGGATGCTTCCGGCAGGACGGCAAATGCCGTACAGCCGTCAACGTCTTCTTCGGACACGGCATTTTTTCCCCACTGAAAATACAAAATCTCGTAGCGCACTTGCAGCGCGGCGATCTCTTCTAGCGGCAACCCGGAGCCGTCGGCGACCCCGCGCATTCCGTCGAAATAGTCCCGGTTCTGCCCGGCAATCGCCCCGGCATAGCGATTGGCCCGCTTCAGCACCTCAGATTTCGGCAGCCCGGCTTCGGCCTCAAACCGCGTAAAATAAACGTCTAAGTTGTGAGCGATCCGGTCTTTAAGCTGCTGTCCGTGCTGGATGCCCTGCTCATACGCCGTCCCCGTCAAATGCAGAATTGGGAATGTCATAGATTTCTTCTTCCTGTGAAACTGTACGAAAAAGGACCTCACGGGGCTGAACCCCCCGTGCTTTAAAGGGCAATTCCCCGCCTTCGCGGGCATGAGGACTCTCTGGCATCTTCGCCCGCGCAGGCGGGAGCTTGCTTTTTGAAGCACGGGGGTTCAGCCCCGTGAAGCCCCTTTGTAGTCTGGTAAAGCTTCTTTCCCCAAATGGGAACAAAATCCCTGCCGTTTGCGCCAAAACCGGGTATAACAGCGCGATTGGAGGCATCTCATGCCGTTTTCGTTACCCAAAGTTGCTCTAAAAGCCGTTCCCGGTCATGCGCGTGGCGCGTGGCAGGTCTGGAACCTGGTCAAAGGCTTGAATGTGTCGGAGATCGCGGAAGCCGCCGCGCGGCCGTTTCATCTCGCGCTCATCGGAACAGCCGATCATACGGATCTGCTGATGGCGCGGCTGGCGCTGGAATCTGCCGTGCCGCGTGATCTTGGCCCCGCCGGACCGGCGGACATCAGCGGGTTTGTGCAAAGCTACCGCGCCGAATCGGACGTGCCGGCGGACAGTTTGATGCTGGATGCGGAAACGCTGACCGCAAGCGGAACCGAGCTGGCGGCGACGCTCGCGGGCATGGCGGCGGCGCACCCTGATTTACGTCTGTCGCTCGCCCGGCACATCCCGGCGTTCCGACCTGCCGTGACGACCCTTCTCATCAACGAAGCCGCGAAAGAAAACGCTAAGCTCGCGATGCTGTCGGCGCTGCCGGGCATTATTCCCTTCACCGACTTTTTGCTGCCGGCCACGGCGCTTGGCGACATGATCCTGCTCACGAAAAACCAGGGTCTGCTGCTGCTGTCCATCGCGGCGGCTTACGGCAAGGAAGTGGACCTGAAAGCGCGGACACGCGAGCTGCTGCCGGTGGCAGGGTCGGCGTTCGGCTGGCGTCTGGCGGCCCGGCAGCTTATTGGCCTGGTTCCCGGCGGGGTCGGCGTTGCGGTCAAAGGCGCAGTGGCGTATGCCGGAACCTACACCGTCGGCAGGTCGGCGGCGCTGTATTATTCTACAGGGCAGACGCTTTCCGGGCCGCGCTTGCAGCAGGTATACCGTGATGCCCTGCAGGACGCCGCTGCTCGTGTTCTGCCCTTGACCAAGCGCCTGAAGCGCAGTTGACAAGCGGCGGAGATTTCGGGTATACTGACGCCCAATTCGGCTAAAATAACAACTCGATACCGACTAATAACTCCGAGAAGGAGACTGAGTGACTTGGGTGACATTGAAGAGATCGTCCTGACGCCCGCCGGCTACAAGGAAATCGCCGATGAACTGGAAACGCTCCGCACGACGGAGCGGCGCGACGTAGCAGAGCGCATTCGGGATGCCATTACCTATGGGGAGCTGACCGAGAACTCGGAATATGAGGATGCGAAAAACGCCCAGGCATTTTTAGAGGGCCGCATTGAAGACCTCAAACACATTATGCAGATCGCCCGGCCATTAGATACCGAAGAAATTCCCACTGACCATGTCGGCATCGGCTCGGTCGTGACGATTAACGATGACGACGAAGATTGGGAATTCACGCTCGTTTCGCCGGTCGAAGCCAACCCCAACCGCGAAAAAATCAGTGATGAATCTCCGGTCGGCGAAGCCCTCATGGGCAAAAAAGTCGGAGACACTGTAAGCGTTACCACGCCCGCAGGCAAAACGCGCTACAAAATCGTTGCGATTCGCAAGTAACACTTTACGCTGCTGGGGCGGGGCTTGCCCCGCCCTTTTTGCCGTTAGAAAGACCTAACCCTTTGTCTGAAGAAGCCACGATCCAAAACGCACCCGAAGGCATTGATCCCGTGCGGATGGAAAAACTGTCTGCGCTGCGGGAGGCTGGGCGCGACCCGTTTCTGGCCGAGCGGTTCGATGTAACTCATCACGCCGCCGAGATTGTGCGTGACTTTGAGCACCTGGACACGCACACGGTCTTTTGCGCCGGGCGGGTGACGGCCATCCGGGTGCAGGGCAAAGTGGCGTTTTTGGACTTGACCGACAGCACGGGCCGCATTCAGCTTTATATCCGCAAAGACGAAATCGGGGATGTGCTGTTTGACGACATCAAGCATCACCTGGATTTAGGCGACATTGCGGGCGTCTCCGGGTTCGTGTTTCGGACCCAGCGCGGCGAAATCTCGGTGCATGTGCGCGAGTGGACGCTGCTTGCGAAGTCTCTGCGCCCGCTGCCGCTCGGCAAGGAATATGAAACCGATGACGGCGAGGAAAAGCAGTCGGGGGGGCTGAAAGACCCGGAGATGCGCTACCGGCAGCGGTCGGTGGATTTGCTGGTCAACAAAGACTCGCGGGAGCGGCTTTTAGGCCGCATGAAGGTTGCCCGCGCCATGCGCGAGTATCTCGACGGCAAAGATTATCTGGAGGTCGAGACCCCGGTGCTGCAAACAGTCGCGGGCGGCGCGGCGGCGCGTCCGTTCCTAACCCATCACAACGCGCTAGACATTGAGCTGCACCTGCGGATTTCGCTGGAGCTTTACTTGAAGCGGCTGATTATCGGCGGGCTGGACAAAGTGTACGAGATCGGGCATGTCTTCCGGAATGAAGGCATTTCAACACGCCATAGCCCGGAGTTTACGATGATGGAAGTCTATGCGGCTTACGCCAATTTAGACGACATGATGACGCTGGTGGAGGGGATGTACCGCTTTATCTGCCGCGCCCTGCACGGCGGCGAGCAGTTCACTTACCAAAACCAGGACATTGACCTCGCGCCGAATTTCGCCCGGCTGCCAATACTGGAAGGCATTCGGCAGCACGCCGGGGTCGCGCCGGAAGAGCTGACGACTTTGCAGTCCGCGCATGCCGTGTTGGCCCGGCTTGGCCTGCCAGCTGAGAACGAGACGACGGTCGGCGGGATCATTGAAAAGCTGCACGAGCGGTTCACCCAGCCGAATTTAATTCAGCCGACATTTATCACGGACTTCCCGACTGAAACGTCGCCGCTGGCAAAAAAGATGCCGGGCAACCCAAATTTAACGCGCCGCTTTGAGATTTATATGGCGGGCGCGGAGCTTGGCAATGCGTTCAGCGAGATCAACGACCCGCTGGACCAGCGGGAACGGTTCACGGCGCAGTCTGCGCTGCGGTCGGGTGGCGATGCCGAGGCGCACCCGATGGACGAAGATTTCCTCAGAGCGATGGAGTACGGGATGCCGCCAACCGGCGGCTTCGGCGGCGGAGTAGACCGGCTGGCGATTATCCTGACCGATGCGTCGTCCATCCGCGACGTGATTTTGTTCCCGCTCCTGCGCCCGGAGCGCACCTAATCGCCGGCAATTTGGGTATGATAGCGGTAAACCGAGAAAGCAAATAACTTCCTTATGAAACGCTTACCCCTGTCGAAGCCGATCGGTAAACTGGCGTCGGCGCTGTTCACGCTGCTTCTGCTGGGATTGTGTACCTGGCTGGAAGTTGGCTTGAAGGAAATCGCTGGAATTCACCGGCCTTACACGATTTTCTATCTGATTCCTGTCGCGGTCGGTGCAACGCTGATGGGAATACGGGGGGGCGTTGCGACAGCGCTGATAGCCCTTGTTCTGGCGCGTGTCTACCTGTTCGCTGATAATAAGCACGGTTTGGACCTAGTCTCGTTTCCCAGCACGGCGGAAGGCATCGAATTTGGCACAATGCTGTTAGGAACGCTCGCGATTGCGATTATCACCGGAGCGCTTCGCTCAACCCTCAGCCGGTACAACCAGTCTAATTTAGATCTGCAAACAGTCAATGTCAAGCTCACGGAGAGCGAAGAGCAGCGGCGCGTATTCAACCGGGATGTCCTGCTGGCCGTGACCGGCGGCAAGCTGCGGCTGGTCAAACCCAGCGAAATCCCCCCAACCGAACTGGCCCGTGTCGCCCCAGCGTTCACGCAGGAACTGGCTGAACCTGCCGATGCCAGCGCCTTGCGCCACGTCCTCAGCCGCATCGGCCAGGAAAGGGGCATGGACCCGGAACGAGTGGACGATTTATGCACGGCGACAACGGAGGCCGCGACCAATGCGGTCAAGCATGGCAATGGCGGCAGGGCGACGGTCTGGGCGGTTGGGGACGCCGTGACGGTTCAAATCGCCGACAACGGCTCCGGCATCGCGCCCGCGCACCTTGCCCGTGCGACACTGGAACAAGGCTTTTCGACGCGCGTCTCGCTGGGTATGGGATTCCATCTTATGTTACAATCGACTGATACTTTATCACTATGCACGGATGTTCATGGAACAATCGTCTTTCTCCAAGTGTCCAACAAATCTCGTCCATCCATCCAAGAGGCCGTACTTGCCCGCTATGCCGGCATTGAGTAGAAACACACCATGCAAAACAAAACTGAAGATCAAAATGCACTGACCCGGCGCGATGTCTTGAAAACAGCGGCAGGTGCCGGGTTGGCGCTTGTTCTCGCAGGCCGCGCCGAAGCCGCCGCTGACCAGTGGACCGCTGTCGGCAAATCCGAACTGTTTGTCACTGGAAAGCCCCAGCGCGTCACCGTCCCGCACGGCGGCGTGCTGTACGTCACCCGCACCGACGCCAAAACTTTAGTTGCCGTGACCGCGAAATGCACTCACCGAGGCTGCGAAGTCGGCTGGTCCGCCGACGCCAAGCAGCTTCAATGCCCCTGCCACGGCGCGGCGTTCGCATCGAGCGGTAAGAACATCCACGGCACCCGCCGTCATCCTGAAGAAGCCTTGCCTGCGCTCGTCTCCCCAGCAGTCCGCGAAAAAGCAGGCCAAGTCGAAGTCAACTTAGCCAGCGTCACCCCTGCCGACATCGAGCCGGAAGAAAACTGAGCCGGAAGAAAACAGGTGAAAACGTCGAAAAGTGGCCGGGAGAAGTCACTTCTCCCGGCCGCTTTTCATGCTAAAACGCTATGCCGCTCGGCGTGTTTTTTCCCGACTGTCACAGTCAGGCCGCCCAAGCCGCGAGCAGTAAGCCGAAAGAAACTTCGGTCGAAGCTTCCGGGACAGGTGCGAAACCGAACTGTGTGATAATCCTAAAATTCTGTATAGTCCCCGTCGCCGCAGTTGTCGAATTGTCAGCAAACACCAGCTTTGTCGAAGGGCCGGAACCCAGGTCTACATATCCTGTGAAGCTGGAGCCAAAGTTATGGATGTCCAGAATAAGGTTCCCCCGCTGTCGGATTGTGAAGGAATGGGATCGTCAGCGGCACGATGATGTCAAAAGGAAGGTAATACGTTGCCACCAAGAGATTCGCGCGGCAATTCAAAGCGTGCCGGGGCACACTGCGGTTTATGAAGATACTAATGCAATCCAACACGTCGATTTTGCTGCTCGGCGCGGGCCTGCTTCTCCTCTTGCCTGTGCAGGCGGCTGTTCCCAAGAAAACTCACGCCTTCAAGAAGGTGGCACACAAGAAGCCGGTCGTGCCGGAGACGGTCGGCGGCGGAACTGTTGCCAGTCCCGCGGCCGGGCCGCCGCCGTCTTATGGCCTCGGCGGGCCGGGCCTGGTGCTGGTTAAGAACTGGCATTTCGGAACGCATGGCACGGTTAAGAACTACGCGGACATGAACGCAAACTTTATTTATCACGACCAGTTTAACACCTACAATAATGGTGGCGGCAACTACGGGGCCAATACAGTTGCGCCGGACAAAGCGGACGCACTGAATAACCAGCCCATTGAAGGCGTGGACAGTCCGCCGGTGCGCGAGTTCACCGCTGACTCGCTCAAAACGCTTATCACGCCCTTAAACGGCGCAGCAGTGCTTGACCCCAGCAAGCATAACGCTGGATGTGGGTCGTTCATGGCGCGTTGGACCCTGCCAAATGGCGGGTCGCTTTTGGGCCGGGACATCGTCTGGGAAACGAAGGTGCGGTATGTCCCGCCGCCGTACTTCTGGTTCGCGCTTTGGACCGCAGGCAACAAGTGGAAGTGGGACGGCAACGCGCAGGGCGCGGAACACGACCTGGTGGAAAGCTTCGGCTACGACAACGGCGGGGGAAATACCAACTTCGACGGCCGTTTCTGGCACGTCAACAGTGTCGCGCATCCGATGAAGGACACGGTGGAGTACGGCGACTGGGGCCGGGCGATGGCCGCCGAGGGTATCAAAGCCTACGACCCGTCGCAGTACCACATCTGGACCTGGGTGTACAAGCGCGACAATTCCTATGCGATGTATGTGGACGGGGTCAAAGTCCAGAGCGGGGCGGACTACTACTGGACTTACGGCAACACGGCTTCGGGTGAGCCGATCAACATGGACTTTTTGTTTGACGGCGGCTGGGGCCATACCAAGATAGACAGCGTCAACAAACCCCTTCCGGCGTCCGCGTTCGCCGGCAAGTTCTACGAATGGAGCTACAGCCGCGTCTACCTCAGCCGGGACACTTTGCATTAGCAGAGAAAGCCGCCGCATCATCTGCGGCGGCTCTCTTTTCATTCCTCTGCCAGCGCATCCTCCACCGCCTCGCCGAGCGTCATCACCCGCCCCGCGTTCCAAGCGGTGGTGAAGGCTCCCGCGCCGAGCGCCTCCCGCACCCATGCGGCTTGTGTGTCCGCTTCCTGCTGGTCCCCCCAATTCACCCGGTTACTTCTTCAGTGGGCGGACCGGCTCGGTGAGGGGCTGATAGAGCGCGGTATAGCTTTCCCAGGCTCCCTTTTCATAAATGTCATGCAGGAACAAATACTGCTGTGCCCAGCCGGCCATCGAACCGAAGCGGGCGCGGAGGTCATCGCCGATTTTATTATAAGTGATTGTTGTCAGGCTTTTTGACGGCAGCGGCTGCTCCATATAATTGCGCTGGGAAATCTGCCGGACATGGGTGTCTACGGGAACGGCAGCGTCTTTGTTGAGCGAAAACAAACACACGCAGTCGGCAATTTTCGCCCCGACACCCGGCAGAGCCATTAAAGCAGATTTGGCGTCGGCGTAGGGGCGTCTGCGGAGGCCCATCAGCCAGGACGCGCCGCCGTGCTCCATCACGGCTTGGGCCGTGCCCTTGACATACACGGCCCGGTAGCCGAGGCCGAGCGATTTTAGATGGGGAATGGACGCTTCCGCTAGCCGATGAACCGGCGGAAACGCGAAATGGGTCAACCCCGCGACTTCGCCGGGGTAGGGGTTGCCGTATTCCTTGCACAGCGCTGCGACTGTCCGGCGGATGCGGTACAGTGGGGCGGCGGACGTGCATAAGAATGAGAACAGGCACTCAGCGGGGTCCTGCCGGATGACCCGCAGGCCGGCAAATTCTTCCAGCGCCGGCTGGATGTGGTGGTCGGCGGCGAGAAACTGCCGGGTCAGCACGGGCAGGTCAACGTCTAGGCGGAAATAGTCGCGGATCAGTCCCAAATCGCGGGCCTTCGGAGAGGTCTCGTAAAAGACCGCTTCATCGTCCTGCCAAAGCCGGACCAACTGCTGCTCTGTTTGCCCGGTGTCGGGATCGGTGGCCGGCAGCAGACATGCCCACCAGCCGGCTTTGTCGAGCCGCCACCGGAACGTCTGGCCGCAGATGACCGTGTAGGCGATATGAAATTCGTCAATCGGGCAGAGAAATGTGGCATGAGGCATACAGTATTGTACGGCATGGGCGGGGCATTGTCAAACGGGCAATCCAAGCTCCGTTGCCGCTTGGAATGCAACCTTGAGCGCGTGGTCCGGCGCTTCCCCGTCGCTGAGCATGAACGCCGTCGACAAGCCCGACCAGGCCAGTACCCAGCGCAGAAGCCGCGTCCGGTCTATGCTTGCCGCCTCGGCGACGAGGTCCGCCCGACGTGCCACTCTGCCGGGCGCAGTCGCCGTTTCAGGGTCAGGGTTGCAGAACAAGTTGGCGTAGTCAAAACCACGCTCTCCGAAAAGCCCTTTCGGGTCAATCGCAAGCCACCCGCGCTTCCCGAAGTCCAGAACGTTTTCGTGGTGAATATCGCCGTGCAGTACCGCCTCATCCTGCGGGTGCGCCAGCAGATCATGCGCCGTTTCCGCGCAGAGCGTCAGAATGCCGCTGTGCAGCGTAGCGGCAGAGGTTAGCTCCTCGAACCAGTGGGTCAGAGGAACCACCGCCGGAGCAGGCAGGTCTCGCGGGGCGTGAAGCTGGGCCACAACGGCGCAGATAATGCGGCAGGCTTCGTCGTCACGCCCATCGCGGGCCATTTCCGTCAGCGACTGTGTGCCGAGCGCCCGCTCCAGAAGCACGGCATCATCGCCTCGTGCCAGCACACGGGCTGCGCCGTTTCCCTCCCACCAAGCCATGAGGGAACCGCCGCCTTTTTCTTCCGGCACAAGCGCAATTTTAAGCATCGCTGGGAGGAGATTGAAAAGCACAGGTAGAAGATGGCTCGTCGTGGTGGTAATCGGCTCACCATCCGGCGTGAGGTCCCAGCGGGATAGATATTCAGTGAACATCTTTGACTGCCTGCACCTGCCACCAGTTGACGCTGATGTTTGGCGTGTCCCAGACAAGTGTGACAGTGTGGTCGCTGCGCCGGGCGAACGTGTACGCGCCCATATCCACGGTCGTCCAGGTCTGCCCGCTGCCGGTGTTTGGGATACGGACCGGCAGATAGGTTTTGCCGTCAATGACAAAATGCAGTTTGCCGCCTGCGGCTGGGGTCGCGGCGCGGACGAGAAGATGCACCCGGCCTTCCAGCGGCACTTCCTGCCAGGTCAGCGTTTCTCCGACCCGCGTCCGGCAGACATCCCAGCCGCCGCCCGCGTCTGCCGTATCTTCCACGGCAATCGGGCCGTTGCGGTAAAAGTTCGGCCTGCCGGGGAACGGCGCTGCACCCAAAAACGCGTCGCAGTTTTCGGCTTCTTCTTTAAGGTCGGCAGGAAATGGGTTCCGGCTGTGGCGGCGCAGAATGTTGATCCGCTGGTTCGGATAATCATAGCCGGTCTCAGCGTAACCGAGCGGGTGGCCGTTTTCATCCAAGTTCCGCGCCCGCCAGCAGGTTGCGTTCTCCCAGTAGTCGTCGAAGCCCTCGACAAATGTGGAGATGCACTGGGGATTGCCGGCGGTCTGCATCAGGCCGGTATCAAGAGTCCTTCCGTGGTCCGGGTCAACAATCCAAGTGGCGGCATTAGGGTCGGCAGGGCTGGAGATGTGAAACCGAGGAACGCAGGTTCCGAGCGTAATGCCGCCTTGAGCGCTGATATTCCACGCGGCGTAGTTCGGTCCCGGCACAGGTGTAAACCAGGGATACACGGCGTCCACAACGCCGGGGGCGGCGCTTGAGGGATCATTTTTGATCCAGTCGCCGGGAACCAGGATATACGGGTTGAAGCCGAAAGTGACTTGGCACCGCCGCCGCAGATAAGCGATCAGCTTGGAGCCATTTCCGCTAAGATGGGACAAAAATGCGGGGGAGCCGGACCAGATGGCATAGACAGGGCGGTTGCCGATTTTGTAGCGGTTCGCGTCGGGAACAGCCGAAAAGAAGGCTTTAAGGTTGCTGTCCCAGACAAAGGCCCAGCATTCGGGGAGGCTGACATCAAATGGCGTTTTATACCCGTAGCCGTCCCCATGCTGGAAGTTCCACAGCGCGGTCCACGACGCCGGGTTGTCGTCAAACGGCATGATCTTGACGCGCTTTGTCAGGCCACGCTTGTCCAGCGCGGTGACTAAATGGGCAAACGTCGCCGGCTGATTGTTGCCTTTGAGCCAGACGGCGGTGAAGTCAATCTGAGCCGCTTCGTACTGCTCTGCCATGCTGTCCCAGTAGCGGGCAGGGTTGCCCGGCGGCAGGTTATACAGCGGCAGGGCGTAAACGGTGTTGTGCGCGGCAAAATCGCGCAGCGTCCCGCTGTCCATCTGCGGATGGCCGAACGCATCCACGTCGGCGTTCACATCCACGCCCAGGGCGCCTGTCTGAGCGCCACAGGCCGAAGAAAGCAGTGCCATCAGCATGGCGAAACCTGCTAGCCATTTTGTCATCATGTTTTGCCTGCGCCTCTCAGCCCAGACAGGCGCCTTGAGATGTTAGAGCAGTCTGGCTGAGGATCACCGTCTTGGCGCTACCGCCGCGCCCAATGAGGGTTGCGCCTGCACGAGATACCGAAAATGCGGGCTTCAGCGTTTTCATCACGGCTTGATCTCATACTCTTGGAGCATTTTTTCCGTCTTTGCATTGGAAAGACGCTTGATTAGCTTCCGCCCCTCATGGTCATCGCGCATCGTTTTTGTCATCACGATAGTGGAGCTGATCGTAAAGAACAGTCCCATGCCGAGAAAGCCGCGCATCCACATGTTGACCGGCAGCTCGTAAATGCCGGCAGACATCAAAACAAGCGAGAGTGCGAATGAAAGCTGCACAAAAAATCGCCAGGCGGCGCTATCCTGCTGAATTTGAAGAGGTTCCACGATGTGTCTCCAAAACTTAAATATTAGATTTTGAAAGAGAAACAGCGAGGCTGTACGCAGTCTGCCTTGCGGCAAAACTGCGAAACACCTCGCTGCTTCTTGCTAGTTCCGAAGAATGCGGCCCGAAGGCCATAGACGACGAATCAAGACTTCTGGGGTGGGCTGGTGGCAAAGGTAGCCAGTCATGACCCGCAGGTGAATCTCACCCGTAGGTTATAAGCCGCCCCGAAGGTTAAAAAGACTAACCTTCGCCACCGCCCTGTAAACTATGGTCCAATATAAAATCCTCCTTCTATGTTGAGATAACCTATTATACCACGTTTGTGGTCAAATCATTCCTATTATTTTAGGGACTTTGCGAGGCAAGTTTAAGCCATTTCCTTCTCGGACTGGGCCAGCGGAACAGCGCTTTTAGTCCAGGCTGGCAGGAATGGAATGAAGAAAACAGCCAGCGCCGTAAAGCCGAGGCCGAAGCCGAGGGCGCAGTACCAGCCGTGGGTGATGGAATGGCCGTGCGCCGGACCGAAGTAGTCATAAAGTGTGCTGCCGAACTTATCGCAAAGAACGAGGCTCAGGGCAAGCGCCGCCTGCATCAGCCCGTAGACCGTGCCTTCGATTTTCGGGGGACACGCCCGCGCCGCCAGCGTGTTGAGGCAGACCGCCAGAAACAGCCCCATGAAGTTCGAGCCGAACACGGCATAGCGCACGGACGCGGCATTGTGCATCGTCATCATAAACAGATACACCGCGCAGTCGGACGCGACCGCGCCCCAGACCAGCAGCCGCACCGGCAGCTTCCGCGAGACCGCGCCGAACGCAAGCAGCCCGGCAAGCGACCCCGCCGCGCCCCATTTATCCAGCCTGCCGATGAAATCTTTGGACAAGTGCAGCACATCGGTTTGATAGAACACGGACGCCGTCATCAAAAGCGGTGTGACGTATAAATAAAACAAGAACGCCGTGATGACCCATAGGCCAGGCGTTCCAGCCGCCTCGCGCAGCGCAGCCCGCGTCTGTTCCCGCTCGGCGTTCTTTGTCGCAAGCCGCGCCGCCGTTTCGGTCGCCGTCGCCCGGCCCGACGCCACCCGCCGGTCGTCCAGCAGCAGGGACAGCGGCACAAATGCCAGCGACAGCAGCGCGGCGACGCCGAAC
Source organism: Capsulimonadaceae bacterium (assembly GCA_965213825.1). GTDB lineage: Bacteria > Armatimonadota > Armatimonadia > Armatimonadales > Capsulimonadaceae > JANXMY01. The sequence continues at coordinate 44,184 of CBDCAE010000001.1, read as the reverse complement.
GTGTGCGGGTACGTCCAGTTCTGCGTGACATAGCCGTCTAAGTTGCCGGTGTAAATCAAGCTGAGGGCCAGCGGCGTAAACTGCGACAGCGATTGAAGCTGCCCGAATGTCCCGGTCCGGTTGCCGACCGAGACCATTGCGGCATTGATCAAAACGCTCGCCATCGCGCCGCCGGACCCGGCGATTAAAAGCAAGCAAACCAAAGCCGCGTAATGGTAGTGGTGCAGGGACATCAGCCCCGCATAGCCGACTGCCTGTACCGCCGCTGCCAGGGCAAAGTAAGTGCGCCGGTGCCAGCCGAAGAGGGGATACAAATCCGACAAGCCACCCATAAACGGCTGCAAGTAGGCGGGGATGTTGATGATCAGCGCGAGTGTTCCTACCGCGCTTGCACTCAGCCCCAGCACGTCTTTGTACAAAAAGAGCTGCTTGTTGATTGTGATCGCGCCCAGCACTCCGCCGAGCGCCGCCGTCGCCGCAATGAGAAACACTGTCCGCCAGAGCGCCTCCCGCGAGACTCCCTCCGAGACCGAAAGCGGCTTCTCTAAAACAGTCATCGCACCTCCGGGGCCGGCGGCCATTGTGCCTCCGGGGCCGGGACTGGCAGCGTCTCCGGTTTTGCCGACAGCGGCTGCGTACTTCTGGCCCAGGCGGGCATCAGCGGGATTAGCCCGGCGGCCAGTACGGTCAGCCCAAAGCCCCACCAGTTCAGCGCATACCAGCCGTAGACCGCTGTGTGATGCGGGACGCCGTAGTAGTCGTACAAGTCCCCGCCAATCTTGTTGCTGAGGGTTCCGGCAAGCCCGATCGCGGCCATAAACAGGCCGTAAATTGTGCCTTCGACTTTCGGCGGGCAGGCGCGGGCCGCGAGTGTCAGCAAGCTCAAGCCTGCCATCACGCTGAAGTAGGAAATGATAAAAAAGATGATTTTTGCAGAGAATTCATCACGCAGAGCGAAGTTTAGCAGGTACGCCAGCGTGCCGATAACCCAGCCGCCCCAAACCAGCGTTCGGATCGTAATCCGGCGTGAAATTGCAACAACCGTCAGGATGCCTAAAATGACCCCCGCCGAGGACCATTGGCCGAGGTCCCCGATAAACTGCTTGGAAAAATGCAGAGTGTCCACCTCGAAATAAAGCTGGGCCGTGCTGCCGGAAGGCGTCAGGGTGAAATAAAAGATGTAGGCGATGACCGCCCACAAGCCGGGCGACCGGACCGCCTGCCGCAGCGCGGCCAGCGACTCGGCGTGGTCCCGCGCTTTCATTTCTGCCCGTGCCGCGTGTTCTTCAGGTGTTTCCAGCGCGTGCTGATTTCTGCCGACGCGCTGTTCGTCAATGAGCAGTGTCAACGGCAGTGCCAGCAGCGCCAGCAAAGCTGCCGTGCGGAAACACTGCGCGTAAGACCAGTTTTGAGTGACATAACCGCTGAGGCGAGCCAGTGCGATTAAAGACAGCGCATACGGGACGAACTGCTGAATGCTTTGAAGGCGCGGCACCGTCCCGGTCCGATTGCCGACTTGAACCATGACGGCATCCGCCATAATCATCAGCGTCGCGCCTCCGGCAACTGTCACGATCACCAAAACTACCGTGGTCCAGTAGGACGGGTGCGGAATAAAGGAAAGGATGAAAAAGCCGAGCGCCTCAATCAGCGCCGCAAGCGCATAGTACGACCGCCGGTGGTAGCCGAAGAGAGGAAACAAGTCCGATCCGGCACCGATGAACGGACGGAAGTAAGTCGGCGCAGCCACTAAAACACCAAGTGATGCCAAGCCGCCGGCGGAGAGATGAAGCTGCTCTTTGTAAAAGAACTGGAGTTTTTCGCCGGAAAAGGTGCCGACCAGTGTAAGAACCGCGACTGTTCCGGCCATCAGCAGGGCGACGCGCCAGAAATCGGCCTTTTGGGGCGGCGAAGCCGAAACGGGAGTCAATGTGGTTGCCATCAAGGAAGCCTTTCGGTTAAACGTGCGGAAAGACACCTGCGGCAGTGGAGGCTGATTTAGTATACAAAAGCGGCGGCGGTTTGTCAAGAACCCACTCCGCGACAAGTCGCGACCCTCCCGAAACGGGAAGGTAAGGAGCAATGAAAGAGTCGCCGTACTCTTCCCTGTCTTGACCTCTTCCCTGTCTTGACCTCTTCCCTGTCTTGACCTCTTCACCTTCCCATTTCGGGAGGGTCGCGACTTGTCGCGGAGTGGGTTCCTAACGCGGCCCAATCGGCAGTGTAAACGCCGACGGCATGGAGCTGAGGAGGCCGGCGAGGGCGGTGTACCAGGCAGCCAGCGCGGTCGCGAGGCCGAAATAACCGCCAAGCTGTTTTGTGCCGCCGCCGAGGGCGTCAATGGACAGCAGCAGAAATGTTACGAACAGCAGGGCGAAGACGCTGATCAGCGCGAGATTTGTTTTGAGGCTGGCGAGGAGCATGAGGCCGGTGAAAATAGTCCAGCCGATCAAAAAGAAGCCGAATGCGGCTTCGTTTGGGATTAGCTTGAGCTGCAAGGAAGCCCCGACGGCCAGCCAGAACGCCCCATAGGAGGTGAACGCAGTCGCGCCGAACGTGTTGCCGGTCTTGAACTCCCACATCCCCGCAAGAAGCTGAGCGAGGCCGCCGTAAAACAGTGCCAGACCGACGACGACTTCCGCGCCGGTGAACAGCTTGGCGTTTGCCGCGCTCAGCACAAAAGTCGTCAGCGCGAACGCACACAGTCCGAGCGGGGCTGGGTTGGCAGTCGCAGTGAGGGACGCTGGGACAGACAGTTCTTTTTCCTGCAGACTTTGGGCCATGATTTTTCTCCTGAATAAGTACGCTAAACTGCAACTGGAGAAATTATATCATGGGTGTCAATATGGCTGCTTTATATGCCCACTTAATGCTCCAAGAAGTACCGGACGTTGGTGACAATCACATCGCGGCGGTTCAGCAGGGCGAGCTTCAAGAGCGGCCCAGCCTGATTATGGAGCAGCGCGTGCCAGAGCTTGTGAGACACCAGTTCCGGCAGGACAATCGTGATGACATCGTCGGAGCGCTCTTTCTGGACGGCGTCAATGTAGCGGAGCAGCGGGCCGACCAGCGAGCGGTACGGCGACTCCATGATGACCAGCGGGATGTCGGTGCCGTAAGCCTGCCAGTTCTTTTTCAGCATCGGCGTCCGCTCCGGGTCGGTCTCGATGTAGACGGCCCGGACATCGTCCGAAGTCAGGCGGGCGTAGTTGAGTGCTTCAACGATGCCCCGGTGCATTCGGGGCAGCAGCACCAGCACCGTGTTGTGCTTCGGCGCCGGCATGTCCATGTTCTCCAGCGACAGCTCCGCGCTCATTTCTTTGTAGTGCAGGTTGATCCGCAAAAAGAACATGACCATCAGCGGCATCAAGACCAGCACAATCCAGGTTCCATATTTCAGCGGCAGGAACGGGACGATCCGGTCGCCGTCGTCGAACTTGGACACGGCAATGATCAGCGTGACAATTCCTGTTGCTACCGCGCCGAGGGCGTTAAAGAACAGCGATGCCTGCCAGCCCTTTTCACGGGTTCGCAGCCAGCGGCGGACCATGCCGTACTGGGCAATCGTAAACGACGTGAAAACGCCGATCGCGTACAAGTTCAGGAGATTGCTGACGATGCCGTGGAAGACCAGGATTAAGATGATCGCGGCCACCGACAGCAGCAGAATGCCGTTGGAATACGATAATCGGTCGCCGATGTTGCTAAGCTGCCGGGGCAGGAAGCTGTCGCGGGCCAGCATGGATGCAAGCTGCGGGAACCCGGCAAAGGCGGCATTCGCGGCGATGACCAGTACCAGCGCGGTCGCGTACTGGACGACATAGAACATAAAACCCAGTGCGTGCGGCCAGGCCGTGTGCGCCACCTGACCGACGACGCTCTGGTAGCCTGGCTGGCTCTGGTCAATGTTATGGTAGATGCCGTAACGGTTCGCCAGAAATGTCAGCCCCAGGAACATGGTCGCCGCCAGCCCGCCCATCCAGGCCATTGTCAGCGCGGCGTTTTTGTCCTGCGGCGCTTTGAATACGGGCGTCGTGTTGGAGATCGCTTCCACGCCGGTCAGTGCCGTACAGCCCTGCGAGAACGCCTGCAAGACTAAATACAGGCCGACCCCGCGCAGGCCCATCTTGGCATTGTTCAGCGCCGTTCCCGTCTGAATCGCCATTTCCGTATGCGCCGGGTGCGTTCCCAGCGTGATCAATCCCGCTGCGATTGTCGAAAGAATCGCGAAGATAAACAAATACGCCGGGCCGGCAAACGCCCAGCCGGCTTCTTTAACCCCGCGCAGGTTCAGAATCGTCACGATGAGAATGGCAACGACGCACATAGGAACAAGGTCCGGCTGCAAGACCGGGTAGGCCGTGATCATGGCGGCGACCCCGGCGGCGACCGATACGGCGACGGTCAGGACGTAGTCAATCAGAAGCGAGGCGGCGGCGACAAGCGACGGTATCGTGCCGAGATTGTCCCGCGACACGGGATAAGCCCCGCCTCCTTCCGGGTAAGCGAAAATGATCTGCCGGTAGGACAAGACGACGGTGATCAAGAGGGCGGCGATGCCGAGCGCGATGGCCCAGGCAAAGTGCAAAGCCCCGGTTCCCGCTAAGATGAGAATGCCGAGAATGGACTCGGTCGCGTAGGCGTTCGATGACAGCGCATCGGAAGAAAAGATCGGCAATGCAAGGAAATTCGGCAGCTTGCCGTGGCCGAGGCCGGAAGTCGGCAGGGCGCGTCCGAAGACAAGGTGCCGCAGGCGTCCGAGCGCACTGTCGTACTTGTGCGGCGGCGGGAGTGCGGTCGGCTCGGCAGGCTGCGGCGATTTACCGGAAGTCGGCGGCGGCAGAACAGGAATGGACATGGAAAAGTCTTTCAGTTCAGTCGGATAATTTGGCGGCAGCTAGGAGCCGCATCATCTGCCGCTATTGTACCCGACACGTTTGCTAAGTTTCACCGAGTATGCTATAATTGTCCTGAATTGTAACAACAGCAAAGCCACTTATGAAAAACTCTTTCTTATCTATCTTTACCGCTCTGGTTGCCCTTGCCGCACCTCTTGCCGCGCAAAATATGCCTGCCTCGGCTACGTTCCCCTTCGTCGTGCCGTGGGACGATGCTTCGCCCGGCACGCTCACGGATGTCTCGTTCCTGAACGCTCGGCCCGCCGGGACTCACGGCTACATTGTCGCCAAAAATGGGCATTTTGTCGAAAGCCTCACGGAAAAGCGCGTGCGCTTTCTCGGCACGAACTTTGCCGCCAAAGATGCCTTCCCCAGCCACGCCGATGCCGAAAAAGTCGCCGCCCGGATTGCCAAGCTTGGTATTAATCTCGTCCGTCTGCACCACATGGACAACAGCGACTGGGGCCAGGATGCCAGTATTTGGGACTATGGGTACAAAGACCGGCAGCACCTGAGCGCGGTCCAGCTCGACAAGCTGGATTATTTCGTCGCCCAGCTTAAAAAGAACGGCGTCTATGTGAATATCAATCTGCACGTCAGCCGGACATTCAGCGCTGTCGATGGTTTTCCTGCCAGCGTAAGCCAGATCCAAACATCGTTCGACAAGCGCGTGGATGAGTTCGACCCGCGCATGATCCAGCTTCAAAAGAACTACGCCCGTGATTTGCTCACCCACGTCAACCCCTACACGCATCTGTCGTACACGGCAGACCCGGCAGTGATGGTTGTCGAGATCAACAACGAAAACTCGCTCGTGGGCGACCCGTGGGCGACTGCCGGTGGGGATTTAAACACCCTGCCGGAGCCGTTTCGCGGCGAGCTTGTGGGGATGTGGAACGCTTGGCTGCTGAAGAAGTACGGCACCGATGCCAAATTGCAGGCCGCTTGGACAGCAGGATTAACGCCGACCGGCCCTGGCCTGCTGACCCCGGCGTCCGGCTGGAGCAGTGAGCATCAAGGGACATCGCAGGCGGCGCTTGAGCCGGACGCCGACGGCATTAAAACAAGCATTAAGCAAGCCGACGGCACGGCCTGGCATGTGCAGGTACATCAGACAGGTTTAGACCTGCACGACGGCGACACGTACACTGTGACGTTTCAAGCAAAAGCCGATAGAGAGCGTACCCTGCCCGTCGCCGCAAGTCTTGACCAAGCCGATTGGCACAACGTCGGCCTTGACGCAAATGCGGCTCTGACGACCGATTGGAAGCCCTTTTCCTATGTCTTCACCGCCCATGACACTGCGCCGGGCCATGCTCGGCTCGCCTTCACCCTCGGCGGCCAGGCCGGAACCGTCTGGATTTCAAGACTGCAAATCCACCCCGGCGCGGAGGGTGCGGGCCTTGCGCCGGGGCAGTCGCTTGGGACGAAAACCGTTGATATTCCCGTTTCCAGCCTCAAAGCCCAGCATGATGACTGGATTGCCTTTCTCGCCGACACGGAGCGAAACTACGCCGACGACATGCGCGGCTACCTGAAAAATACGCTCAAAGTCCACGCAAATGTCATCTGCTCCCAAATCTCCTGGGGCGGCCTGACCGGCCTGAACCGCGAAGCAAATATGGACTTTGCCGACAACCATGCCTACTGGCAGCACCCTTCTTTTCCCAACAAACCATGGGATGCAAAAGACTGGAACATCGCAAACACGCCGATGGTCGCGGACCTTGCGAGTGGCGGCGGAGGAACCCTGCGTGACCTCGCCGAGTACCGGGTCGCCGGCAAGCCCTACACCGTGTCCGAATATAACCACCCCGTGCCGAGCGATTACCGGGCCGAATGTCTGCCCGAACTCGCGACCTTTGCCGCGTTCCAGGACTGGGACGCCATTTACTTGTTCGACTACGGCGCTTATGGCACTGGTATCCAGAACGACAAAATCAACAACTACTTTGGCATCGGCAGCGACCCCGCCAAAACCGCATTCCTCCCCGCCGCCGCAATGATTTTTCGGGGTCGCGAGATAATCTCTGCTTCAGTCAGCACGCTGGATCTCAGCCAGCCGCAGCTGCTTCAGAGCCATGCTGGCCTACTTTGGCAGAATGCTTCTGGAGGCAACCCTCCAAATATATTGAGTAACGCCATTCAAATTGAGCAAGCTAAGCAAGAATTCTCCGATGCATCCACAAGTCGTCACCGAGGCTCCCCGCTCCGCTTAGTGACAACCCCGGTCAGCGCTGAGTATACAGCCGTCAGCCCTGCTGCCCAGTCCATCACTGGCTATGTCGGTGGGCAGACCGTAACGCTAGGTGCGAACACGCTGACATTCCCGGCGTTCGGCAATAACTTTGCGGCGGTGACGCTAACGGCGATGGACCGAAAGCCGACGGCACAGTCGCAGAAGCTGCTGCTGACGCTGGCAGGAAAAGTGGAAAATCAGGGGATGGGGTGGAACGCCGACCGTACCAGTGTCGGCGATCAGTGGGGACATGGGCCGACCGTGGCCGAGGGCATTCCGGCAACGGTGACGCTGAAAACTGACAGTCCACGCACGGTCTGGGCTTTAGATGGGAATGGGGCGCACGCACAAAAAGTCCCGGCAACCTACGCCCACGGCAGGCTGACCTTCACCGTTGGGCCGCAGTTCAAAACACTGTGGTACGGGGTAGAGAAGTAGGGAACTCCGCAGGACGAGGAGTTGAAAACTCCACGCCAGGAAAGGCACTCTCCGGGTGAAAGAGCCGGATAGTATCGCTCCTTCGTCCGCAGGACGCTTGACCTAGCGCGGAGTTTTCAACTCCTCGTCGTTCTCGTTCGCGCTTCTGCTACCATTCCAGCCGGAAGCGGTAATGGCCGGCACCGGGCTGGGGGTCGTGGATACGCACCACCGCCGTGTAGTTATTGAACGGTCCCGGCTGCTGGATGACGCGCACCATGCCGCGTCCGCGCTTGGTCACATTAATAAAGACCGAGCGCTCCGTCGGCAGCCGCCCGAACATCTGCGAGCTGACGTTTTCGGCAGACTTGCCGCTGAGGGTTTGCGTCCGCACGTCCCGCCCGTGAATGGACACCGAAGCCCGGTCATCGACATCCCCGCTCCAATCCAGCCGCCCGTCGGCATGAGCTGCCAGTGGCAAGGCCATCGCGCCGAGAAGAGCCAGCGACACCGCCGGTAAAAAAGTTCGCGTCATCTTCGTTCCCTTCCCAATCAAGTCCAAGTTGAGAACTAGCGAACCGCCGCGTTGTGCTTGTCGCGATAAATCGCGCCGCTGGTGTGGTTCAGTTCCCGGTTCAGGTTCCGGCGCTCGCCTGTGGTCAAATGGCCGTGGTCAAACCGGCGGTCCAGATGCTCCTGAGCGCGGATACGCGCGTCACTCCGGTTTAGGCGGTACTGCTCGTGCCGGGTAAGCTGATCGCTGCCGACGCCCTGGCGGATGCGCCCGTGCTGATCATTCAGGCGCTGGTTGATGTTCTGGGCCTGTGCCGTCAGCGGCAAAAAGGCCGCGCCGAGAAGCGCTGTGCCCGCAATTAGTATTGTGCTATTGAGTTTCATTGGTAGTTGCTCATCTTTCCTGCCGCATTCTTCGCGACACTTATCCAGACGACGCACTGCCCCAAAATGTTCACCCCTTTTTGATCAATTCTGCAAACTCGCCTAAACTGCGAATGCTCGGCACGTCTGCAATGGCCGGAAAATGCCGGTTCAGCCAGACCCCGCCCATCCCCGCCGCCCGGCTGGCCTGTGCATCGGTCGTCGCGCTGTCGCCGACATAAGCGCAGTCCTGCGGCGCTTCCCCCGCCTGCCGGCACGCTTCCCAGAATATCTCCGGCTTCGGCTTCCACTGCCCCACCTCCTCGGAAATGACAACAACGCGGAACCTCCCGGCAATGCCTAAGCGCTTTAATTTGCGCCGCTGCTGCCGCCCATTGCTGTTGGAAATAATGCCGAGAGGATAAGAATGCAGAGCGTCGAGGCAGGGCAGGGCATCGTCAAACAACGCCCAGCCATCTTCGTAGAAGCGCAGATAGACTTGAAACAGCGCCTCGGCTTCGCTGTCTGATAAAGTGTCGGCAAAGATTTCCCGCATCCGGCGTCGGCGGTGTTCCGCAAACGAGATCTGCCCCGCCGCAAACGCTGCAAAATGCTTCTGCATGACTGCGTCCCAAACTCCCGGAAAATCCTCCTGCGAGCACGGCAGCCGGTCTGCAAACGCCTCCCAGAACATCCGTGCCGCCCGGCTTTGGGCCTGGCTGTGCGTCACAAGCGTGTCATCAATGTCAAAGAAGATCATAAACTCTCGCATCCTCCTTTGACAAAATTAATTACATATTCTTGGGTTCTTTGGGGGCAGGAGGCCAAGTATTTGCTGGCGATTGCGGCTCTGTAGACGCATTGTTCAGCCCGCGCGTGAATAGCTTCACGCGCGGCTTGGAGAACGCGAAGAATACCAAGCCTAGAAGCCCAAGAAGCAGAACTCGGACCAAAACCATAAACGCTTGGAACTCGTGCAAATCCATCGCTGCACCCGGCTTAGATGAACTAGCAGCCGCCAAGTAATCAAGGAGATAAGTGGAATTGATTACGGCATCCACTAAAGATGAGAAGCCGGTCAACCGGATAAAAAACATCGCGATTGATGTCAAATTGGTTATTCGGTTTGCTCACACGCCTAGCTGACAGCTCCAATCAGCTCGCTTACGTCTTCAATGCCGTTTTCTTCCAGATAGCGTTCTAAGCCGGTCACCATGTCGGTTGTCGCTGTGGGGTTGACGAATGTGGCGGTGCCGATGGCGACGGCGGTAGCACCGGCCAACAGGAACTCAATGGCGTCGGTGACGCTCACGATGCCGCCCATGCCAATGAGGGGGACGCTCGGCAAAGCGCGGTGGACCTGCCAGACGCAGCGGAGGGCGACGGGCTTGATGGCGGGGCCGCTGAGGCCGCCGGTCTTGTTTGCCAGGCGGAACTTGCGCTTTTTGATGTCAATGGACGTGCCGAGCAGGGTATTAATCAGAGAAAGCGCGTCGGAGCCGGCGTCTACCGCCGCGCGGGCGATGGGGACTAGATCAGTGACATTCGGCGAGAGCTTGGTGATGAGTGTGAGGTCGGTGACTTTACGGACCTCGCGGATCAGCTCAGCGGTCAAGATGGGATCGGCGGCAAAGTCGCAGCCGTGGCTGACATTCGGGCAGGAGATATTGATCTCTAATCCGTGAACACCCCCGGCGGCGGTCAGCCTCTCGGCCAGCTCGACATAATGGGCGACTTCGTAGCCGACTAGATTGACGATGACCGGAACATTATACTGCCGTAAAAACGGCAGCTTTTCGGCGATGAAGTTGTCCACGCCGCTGTTCTGCAAACCGATGGCATTAAGTACGCCCGAAGCGGTCTCGACAATGCGCGGGGTTGGGTTGCCGAGGCGCGGCTCCAGCGATGTGCTTTTAACAATGACGGCACCGAGGGCATTCAAGTCTACGATGCCGGCCATTTCCGGGCCGAAGCCGAACGTCCCTGAACCTGTCACGATAGGATTGCGAAGCGTCAGCCCGCCGATTTTTACAGACGTATTTACCATGCTACCTCCGACGCTTCAAACACCGGGCCGTCCACACAGGCGCGGACACGGCGGCCATCGGCCAAATCGAGAACGCAGCCCATGCAGACCCCGATGCCGCAGGGCATGGAGACTTCAACCGACAACTGACACAGAACATCAAAAGAGCGGCAGAGGTCGCCGACCGACCGCATCATCGGGGTCGGGCCGCAGCAGTAAACCGTCACCGGCTTGCCGGAATGCTTATCGAGAAGCGGCCCCAGCACATCGGTGACACGTCCCGGCGTTCCGTGCGAGCCGTCCTCCGTCGCTGCCCGCGTGTCAATCCCGGCTTCCTGAAGCTCAGCCTCGCACAGCAGCAAGTCTTTCCGGCGTGCGCCGACGATAAAGACCAAGTTTGGCTTGGTCTCGGCCAGATGCAGCTCGCGGGACAAGAAGACAAGAGGAGGGACGCCGTAGCCGCCGCCGACGAGAACGTGCAGAGCATCCAGGCGGGGATCGGGCCGAAACACCTGGCCGCCGAGGGGGCCGACCAAATCCAAAGTGTCGCCGGGACGCTTCCGGGCCATGCCCTGCGTCGTCGGCCCGACAATCGAATACAAAAGGCTAATCTGCCCTCGCTCCCGGTCTACCGTGTAGATCGAAAACGGCTTCCGAAGCAGCGGATCGGTGCGCTCGGCGGTCAGCACATTGACAAACTGGCCGGGCCGGGCCACGGCGGCCAGCGCCGGTGCCTTGCACACAACCACTTTATGGTCAGCGATCATCCGGTCATTGGCAAGAATGGGAGCAAAGACTTGGTGGGGCATGGCGCTATTATACCCACAAGAGGCCTCCCAGCCCCCGATAATAGGAGAGCCGAAGTTGGGATGGAAATTGCTCTCGTCTTATCCTGCTCCCCCATTATTGGGGGCTAGGGGGCTTTACCCCGGCATGAGCTGGTAGCCTTTGCCGGTCAATAGGCCGACGGCGACCCAGGCGAGGGCGCTGACGCAGTCGCCGAGGACAAGGCCAAGAAACAGCGAGAACCAGAGGCAGTACAGGGCATACGACGCCGCAACTAAAAAGCCTGTCGGGTGCAGGCCAAACGCGGGTAAGCAAGCGCGGCAGACAAACAGCAGCAAGACAACTGCTGCGCCCGCCAGCATCCACGGGTTGTTCAGAGCCGACGCCCCGCCGTGGGTGTATGGCAGCCAGCCAGACACCGCACACGACAACGGCACGACACCCCCGACGCAGAGCGCCAAAGCGCGGGTGAGTGAGCGGGCGCTGAGGCCCGTTTCCGCCGCGCCTTTCAGCGAATTCAGGAGCGGCAGCAGCATGAACTCCCACGAATCCTGCCAGCCGACATGCTCGGCCCGCGACCCCATGACCAGTGACCGGGCATCGAACACCGCCGAGCCGCCGAGAACGGTCAGCACCTGCAAATTCGCAAACGTTTGGGTCACAAACAGTAGTCCTGCCTGTGCGACCAGCTAGGACAGCATCAAAAAGACGATGAGCGCGCCGAGCAGAATGCCGCCTGCCATCAGCCGTAAGCGCCACTGCCCCGCCGACTTCTGGGTAGACCGTGTATGCCGGCCCCATTTGACCAACGGAAATGCCCGCCGCTCATTCTCCACCCAGGGTTTCCGCAGGGGGGGCGCCAGGCAAAAGAACGTCAAAAAGAGGCAGCCCGCAAACAGTGCCCAGCACCCCAGCGACACGGTCCACGCCGCCCACGGGATTGATTTCCTGCGATGCAGCCCCTGAAAGAATGCCCTGACAGCAAATGGGTCAGTGACAAACAAATACAAGGGCAGGTGGGACAAAAAGAGGCCGTCCCAATGGTTCTGCGGGGTTGCGTAGCAATACGGCGCGACAATATGCGGGATTAAGTACCGCATGAGGCCACTCGACGGAATGCCCGCTGCCGCAATGACCAGCGCCCGGACCGTTAGTCGTTGCAGGGCGTGATGCCGCAGATGAGAAGCGTGCAGGCGAGGCCAAACACGACCGAGCGTGGGGAAACGGCGTTTCCTGCCCGCGCTTTTTGTTCGGCGGCGGCGTTCGGCTGTAAAGGCGGGGGAGCGATCACGGTTTGCTTTCTTTGGTACCGTTTCACGGGGCTGAACCCCCCGTGCTTCAAAAGGCAATTCCCCGCCTTCGCGGGCAGAAGAACTGAGTGCCAAAGCGTTTCCTCGCCCGCGAAGGCGGGAGCTTGCACTTTCAAAGCACGGGGGTTCAGCCCCGTGAACGCACACTCTACTTGCCTTCTTTCGTCCCCAGCCACGCCCGCTTGATTGCCGACAAGAGCGGCTCGCGCTGCCCCGCCGGCAGGGCCGGGCAGTAGCCGCTACCGAGTTCCCAGACCATAACCCCGCCGAGGCCCTGCGCCCGCGCGTAGGCGACTTTCTTCATGCAGAGGGCTTCATTGTCGTAAGAAACAAACTGCTTTTCCGGCGTGTCAATGCTGAGGTACGGTGCCTGTGCCAGCGGGTCCCAATGGGCGCGGCCCGGCCGGTAGTAGGTGTCCAAGATGGCGGCGTAGGTCACGCCGGTCTTCATGGTGACGCCGGAGATTGGCTGGCCTGGTGCATCCGCTCCGGTCCAGACTGTGCCGTAGAACGCCGCGCCGATGCCAAGCTTCCGGCGCGGGACGCCCGCCGTGATGAAGCGCTCCACCATGCCGGACACCGACGGGAACGGCTGACCGGGGTTCATCAGCGTTGGGCCGTCGCCATAGAGCGCCGAGTTGTGCCACGTCTTGAAGCCGGTCCAGGGACCCGCGAGGTCGTAGGTCATCAGATTGATCTGGTCGAACTGCGGAGCAAGCCGTGCAAACACTTCCGGCTGGGCGGCGGTCGCCGCCGTCAGCAGAAGCTTCGGGTTTGCCGCCGTCATCTGCGTTCTTAGGTCCCGGATAAATGCCGTGTAGCCGGGCGCGTCAGACGCTTCCAGCGGTTCCATGTCAATGTCCAGCCCGTCATAGCCGCGTGACTCAACCAGTTGCACCAAGTTTGCAACAAATACGGCCCGGTGGGCGTCGCTGTACGCGCTCCGGAATGCCGCCGCCGACAGCCAGCCGCCGACCGACAGCAGCACTTTCCGGCCTGCCTTGTGGGCGGGCGCAAGGACCGCCGCCGAGTCGGCGGGCGTGATGTTGTCTTTGCTTATATCAATGCTGCCATCCGCCGCCGGCACGACCGCGAAGTGGATCAAATGCGAGAACGCTGAGTAATCAATCTGTGCTGGCGTCAGTGTTCCCGCCTGCTGCACCCAAACTGCGTAATACGCCGAAACCCACAGTGGCATTGGCTTTGCAGTGTGCTCAGGAGGCATGGCGGCGGCTTGGGCGCTGAAAGCGGCCATCAGCATGAAAAGAGTCACGAGTTTTGGAAGGCTATGGTTCATAAGATTGAAAGAAATGAGACCCGCCGAAGAATGCTTTGGCGGGTCGAAGTGAAAGAGCCTGACGGCTTAATGACCTGCAGCCTTCGCCGCGGCGGCGCTCTTCTGGGCGTCTGCCGCCGCTGCCTGCGCTCGTTCGGCCTGAACCTGCTGCTGCTGCGGGGGCAGCGGCGCTTGGACCGCGGGCAGGGCAGATCCAGCATTCTGCTTCGAGCCACACCCGGTCAAAGCCGGCAAAAGGCATAGGATGAGGACGCCGCCGAGTGTTTTTGGAGTGATCTTCATCCCGTTTCTCCTAGTTGACCGCACCATCCAGTGCCTCATAGACACCGGGAATATAGACGTTTTTGTACCAATCCATCTGGCCCCGATGAATGGCTTTGACATGGCCGTCAGCGAACAGCACGTCGCTGCTCATATGGTGGCGGAAGCGCGGCATATCGCCGGGAGTCGTGCCGTAGCTCTGCCACATCGGGTCGTTCAGGCCGGAGTCCACATCGTATTTAAGTTCAAGATGGTCACTGGCTTTGGTCGGCGTATTGTTGACAATAGGTCCGATAGGGTCGGTCCAGTTGTATTCCGCTGGGTCGAAATAAGGCGAAGCGTAGGAATAGGTCTGTCCGGGGACGTTCGCGGCCTGCCCTTTTTCAACAATCATCGCGGTGTCGGCGGGGGAGGGAACTTGAGACAAGCCTACGGTCGTGATGACCCCATGGGTAACGTTGTTGTAAGCATAGGTGCCGTAGCCTTCCTGAGAAAGCTCCAGGTTCATGCCGTAGCTGGCGGGCTGCTGGGTGGGAAGATCAGGACAGGTCCAGATGCCGCCGACACCGTAAGCGTAGGTGTGGTTCATGTAAACCGTGGACGTGCCGTTCTTGATGTAGGGCAGGACCGCCGATTCCCAGGAGACTGGCTGGTTGATGTCGTCATAGTACTGGATCATCGGGTACTTTTCTTCGTTGTCCTGATTGTATTGCAGGACGCCGAGGCCAAGCTGTTTGACATTGGAGATGCAAGTCGTCTGACGGGCGTTCTCGCGGACGCTTTGAAAAACAGGAAAAAGGATCGCGGCGAGAATCGCGATAATGGCGATGACGACGAGCAGCTCAATCAGAGTAAAGCCCGTTCTGCGGTGCGTGGTATGCTGCATGGGTGTGATGCCTTTCGTGACAAAATCGAGAACGACCGAGTGAGAATGCACAAGTGCAAAAAGTCGCGCCGCGATGCGAAAGAACATTCAGCAGTGAATAGGGAAGGGCCGGAAGGAAAAGGCGAGCGGAGACTAGACGCGCGGAGCCGCCGTGGACCCGCGCACGATGAGTTCGCCGTGCAGAGAAATTCGTGTGCCGGACAAGTCGCTGTCCGCGCCTTTGGCCGCATTGTTTTTGGCAGTATCAAGACGGTCAAGCAGCACCGTTGCCGCTGTCGCCCCAATTTGCGTTAAAGGATGACGCACAGTGGTCAAAGGCGGCGCGAGATGCTGCGCGTAGGGAGCATCGTCGAACCCGACAATGCTCATCTGATCCGGCACACTAACGCCCGCATCGGCGCAGGCCGCATATGCCCCGGCGGCGATGCCGTCACCGCCGGCAAAAACGGCTGTGGGGGGCGCAGTCAGCTTCAGCAAACGCGCCATGCCTGCCTGGCCCCACTCGCGGGTGTAGGCACCTTCCAGCAGTGTATCTGGGTCAACGGACAGGCCGAACTCCTGCATGGCCGCGACAAATCCCGCACGGCGCGGCGCGGTAGACGGCGAATTCGGCTGACCGCCGAGGAGCGCGATGCGTGTGTGGCCGAGTTCGGCGAGAAGCGCGACGACCTCGCGGGCGGCTTCGGCGTTGTCAATGTCTACCTGCGAGACGCGCGGATCGGGCGAGGTGCCGTTGATCAGCACGAACGGCAGGCCCGCATCGGTAAGCGCAGGGACGATGCCGCTGTCGGTAAGAGTCGCGACCAAGAGCAGGCCATCTACGCGTCGGTCACGAAATGCCGGCAGGCTCTCGGCTCCATTCCATTCCAGCCCCGTGTAAAGCGTGACATTCTGGCGACGCTCAGTCGCGGCCTGAATAATGCCGTCAAGGATGGCCCCAAAGTACGAGTCTGCGACCAGGCCGGGGTTCGGCTGTGGGAACACGACGCCGAGGCAGTCCAGCCGCTTTTGGCCCATGCCCCGCGCCATTGTGCTGGGATGGTACTGCAAGCTCTCAATCGCCGCCTGGACACGGGCGCGGGTCGCGGGGACGACGCGGCGCGGGCCGTTGTTCAGAACATAGCTGACTGTTGCGGTGGAAACTCCGCTGGCTCGTGCGACATCTTTGATTGTAGCGATTTTTTCCGGCATTGAAATTAAAATGAGCTATCTAACCGAATAGAAATCGTTATTTACCCTTTTCTAATCGGTTAGATGCATTATAGCGTAGGTTTCGGAAGATGTCAAGAACTTGTGGGGAAAAAACATCTATTTTGATAGGCGAGATGCGGCGCCCTGGTCCAAGTAAAGCCGAACGCTCGGATGGAGGCGCAGCCACGATGCCGGGACCTGCGCCGTTTCCTTGCCTTCAAACGCTTCCCGCACGATCTCCGCCTTCGCCTCGCCGCTGGCAAGAACCACAATTTCCCGCGCTTCTAAAATCGTGCCGATGCCCATTGAGACCGCGTGTTTGGGGACATGAGCCAGCCCGCCAAAGCCCGCTGCCGCATCTTCGCGGGTGATTGGGTCAAGAGTCACCAGCCGCGTGCGTGAGTCCGGCAAGCTGCCCGGCTCGTTGAAGCCGATGTGTCCGGTGCGCCCGATGCCGAGCAGTTGCAGATCAATGCCGCCAGCCTCCGCGATCTGCGCTTCATAATCGTGGCACCGCTCGGCGATCTGCTCCGGTGTGCCGGGGCTGCCGCCCGGCACAAACCAGCGGCGGCAATTGACGTGCCGGAACAGATGCAGATGCATGAAGAAGTGGTACGAGTGTGGGGAATCCGGCAGAATAGGATAATACTCGTCGAGGTTGAAGCAGGTCACATTGGAAAAGTCAATTTGTCCGTCTTGATAGCGCTCAACCAGCCGCTCATAGACGCCAAGTGGGGTCGAACCAGTCGCAAGCCCAAGAACGGCATTCGGCTTGCTTTGCACCAGAGTCGTAATGCGCTCGGCGACCAGCTCGCAGAGTGCGGGGTAATCAGAGGCAACAACATAATTAGAGGCAGCAGGAATCATGGCGGTGTCAGAGGGCGGTAGTTGACGCCTAGCACGTCGAGGTGGGTCAGCAGTGCGGGCAGGCGTGTCAGAAACTTCGCGTAATTCTTGCGGGCTGGGCGTGTCCAGGCAACTTCGGCAAACGCGGACAAGCGCGGGAAGGCTTGGTACTCTACCTGGGCGATCGTCGGCATGTATTCCGTCCAAAACTGGCACTGGGTTCCCAAAACATGATGCGCCTCATCCGGCGGGATGGCGGCTGGCACCGGATCATAGCCGTAGACCGTCGGCAAGGTCAGCATCTCCGGGAACGCCAGCGGCTCGGCGCTGCGGGCATCAGTCTGGTAGTAATCGAAATAGGTGAACGTGTGCGGGGCCATGACCACGTTATGTCCTCCCGCCGCCGCTTCAATCCCGCCTTCCTCACCGCGCCAGGACATGACCACTGCACCCGGCGACAGGCCGCCTTCCAAAATTTCGTCCCATCCCACCAGTGTCCGCCCCTGCTGTGTAATAAATTCATCCATGCGCCTGATAAAATATGCCTGTAATTCGGTTTCCGTCGTCAGGCCAAGCGCCCGCTTGATGTCCCGGCACTCACCGCTGTTCTGCCACTGAGTTTTGACCGCTTCATCCCCGCCGACATGCACATAGGGCGATGGGAAGATGTCCATAATCTCCGTCAGCACATCGCGCAGAAACGCAAATGTCGGTGCGTCTGGCTTGAACAAATACTCGTGGATGCCCCAGCGCGGGCTGACTTCTACGGGTTTGCCGGTACAGCCGAGTTCCGGGTAGGCCGCAACCGCCGCCTGGGCATGACCCGGCATCTCAATCTCCGGCACGACGGTGACATAACGCGCGGCGGCATAAGCGACAATCTCCCGCGCATCGTTCTGCGTGTAGAACCCGCCGTAGGGAATGCCGTCAAACTCCTGCGTGGTGGGATCAAACTCTGGGTCGGCAGGGTTTTCAAGCGCTCTTCCTACCAGTGTCCGATCCCGCACCGACCCAATCTCGGTCAGCCGTGGATATTTCCGAATCTCAATCCGCCAGCCCTGGTCATCAGTTAAATGAAGCTGAAGCGTGTTCATCTTATGCAGGGCCAGCAGATCAATAAACTTCAAGACAAATGCTTTCGGCAGGAAATGCCGCGACACGTCCAGCATCGCCCCCCGCCAGGCGAACCGGGGGGCGTCCTTGATCTCGGCACAGGGGACCGTGCCGTCTTTGCCGACCATCTGCCGCAGGGTTTGAACACCGTAAAACAGCCCCGCCCGCGCCGCCGCTTCAAGGACGATGCGCTCCGGCGTCACGGAAAGCGTGTAGCCTTCGCCGCTGAGTGCGGTCAAGTCCGGGTCAAGCCGCAGCCGAATTGCCGCCCCTGGCGCATCTTTGCAGGCTTCCAGTGAAGTGCTGGCTGCCTCGCGCAGTACGTCCGCTAAAATCCGTGCTTCCGGCAGTGCAGCGGAGCCTGCGCTGATTTGCATTTCGGAGGAAAGATGAAACGCGCCACCAGGGACGCTCATGTGCTGGGGCAGGGGAATGATAGAAAGTGTATTGAGCATAAGTTGGTCTAGCGGCTGGTAACCAGCGCATGAGCGGCGGCTTTGACTGCTTGAAGCAGCGGGTCTTTCTGGCCTGCCGGCTGATTGGGCCGGTAGCCTTGGCCCATCTCCCAGATAATCACGCCGCCAAGGCCGTGGGTCCGGGCATAGAACACTTTCTCGCGGACCAACCGGGCGTCGTCGTAAGAGACGAACTTGCGGGCCGGGTCGGACGCCGCGCCGAGGCTCAGAAACGGTGCATGGGCCAGCGCGTCCCAGTGGTAAGCGGTTGGCTGAAAGTCCTGGTCCATGATGTCACTGTACGAAAGCGTGTCTGTTTTGACTCCGGCAATGCTCTGGGCCGGGCCGTTCGCGCCGGTCCAAACGTAGCCGTAGAACGCGATCCCGATGCCGAGCTTTGACTTTGGAACGCCTGCCGCCGTGTAAAAGCCGACTTTTTCCGCGACGTTCGGATACGGTCGAGTCGGTGTCAGCAGCGTCTTGCCGTCGCCGTACAGGGATCCATTGTACCACGTCTTAAAGCCGGGCCACGTCCCGCTTAAATCATACGTCTGAATATTGATCTGGTCGAAATCATCTTGGAGCGCGGCGCACAGCTTCGGCTGGTCGCCCGGCTCCCCTGAGGCGGGGATAGTCAGCAGCCACTTTGGGTTCACGACCTTCATCGCGGCTCGCAGTTGTTGAACAAACGCGATGAAGTCCGGCTCGTCGGCAGGCAGGATCGGCTCCATGTCCAGATCAATGCCATCGTAGCCGCGTGCCGCTGTGAACTGCACCAAATTCCGCACAAACGCCGCCCGTGTGCCGGGCGCAATCGCCTGGCTGATGGCTGGGCCGCTGCTCGCGCCGCCGAGGCAAATCAGCACCTTGACCCCGGCTTTGTGGGCGGGTGTGACCACATCCGCCGACTGGGCAGGCGTGATTGTTTCCGGCAGCGTACCGTCGGCATTGGGGATCACCGAAAAATGGACTAGATGCGTGATCGCCGAAAAGTCAATCTTATCCGGCGTCAGCGCCCCGCTCTGGTTCGACGCCATGTAATAGCCCGTGACCCAGACCGAAGAGTCTGTGGCCTGGCCCGGAGCGCTAAACGCAAGGAGCAGAATGATTGCAGTGGCGATTGTGAGCTTCATGGTTTTTGCGTAGCCGCGCCGCCGGCAGCGCTTTTGTTGTTGCTGACGATCTGCGCTTCGATGCTCGGTTTTTGTGCGGCAGGGATATGCGGGTCATTTTCGACCTGCTGGACCTGTGCCTGCACCGAAAGTGGCGCCTGGGGTGCGGGAAACGGCACGCCGTTTGGCCCGGTTTCCTGATGATGGCAGCCACTGAGGGCTAGGGTTCCGCCGCAGAGAACTGCGGCAAAACCGAGTGTGCGAAGCATAATCACGGGGACTCCTTGCCGAGAAGTTTAGGCTGAGAAGCTTAATACGCGGCTTGCAGGCTAGAACCGGTAATGTACCACTCTTTGTACCAGTTCGTCCCGCCGCTCAGGCGGCCTTTGATAACCGATTTGACGTGGCCATCTGTATACAGAATATCGCAGGTTCCCGCATGACGGTAGCGCGGCATATAGGTCGGACCAGGGTAAGCCTCAGCGGTTCCTGCTGGGGCGGACGCTTCATCATAATCCCAGGCAAGGTCTCGCGTATCGCCGTCATCTGTCTTGTTGAAGGCGTCATACGTCCAGCAGTATTCGTCCACAGCCACAAACACATGCCCGTTTTGCGGGTTGTTGGCTTGTCCCATTTCTGCGACCATAATTTTGTCGGAGGGAGAATCAATCTGAGCCAGTGTGGTCGGCCCAAGATTATAAGGTGCTTGAGCATAGTACAGCGGGTGGCACAGATTTTCGTTCATGCCGTATTCACCAACTTCCACCGTAGGAAACGATGGGCAGCTAAAGACACCGCCGACGCCGTTGAAAGTCGTCACACCGCCTGCTCCAAGAGCGCCTTGTCCATTTTTGATGTAGGGGTAGATGGCATTCTCCCAATCAAGCGGATTGCCGATGGGGTCATAATACTGCCCCTGTGGGTAGGCTTCGTCCGAGTCCTGGACATACATGAGCATTGCAAGGCCCATCTGCTTTTCGTTGGACTGGCAGGTGGCACGGCGTGCGTTTTCGCGTACTTTTTGAAAGACGGGAAAGAGGATCGCGGCGAGAATCGCGATAATGGCGATGACGACGAGCAGCTCAATCAGAGTAAACGCTCGCGTCAAGCCGGGGCGTGTTCGGGAGTTTCGAGTCATGGGATGTCAGCCTTTCGGATCGTGTGTCAATCAACAGAAATCGTCCTTTTCCAAGTGGCATCATCGCTTCGGAGGCAGGGGGGCTAAGCGTTCACTTTCGCTGTGAACGGCGTATATGAGAGGCAAGAAATGAGAGCATCGGGCTGTCTTGATCTCCTTTCAATTCGTGTGTCTAAACGCTTAGAAACTTCGTCGAAACAAAGGCTAGCGCGGAGCGGCGGTTGAGGCCCGGACAATCAGTTCTACCGGCAGGACAATCTGCGGCGCCGGTGCAGGGGCCAGGGCACCGGAGTCAAGCTGGTCCAGCAGGGTTGCGGCCGCAGTGGAACCCATCTGGGCCAAAGGCTGACGCACCGACGACAGCGGCGGATCGAGATGCGCGGCAGCAGGCGTGTCGTCGAACCCAACTATACTCAGGTCCGTGGGAATGCGGATGCCGCGCTCCCGGCAGACCTCGTAAACCCCTTCGGCGATGCCGTCGCCGCCGGCAAATACGGCCGTCGGCGGCTCGGAAAGTGCCAGCAGCGCAGCCATGCCGTCCCGGCCCCAGGCCCGGTCGTACAAGCCCTCTAAGACAATCGCCGGATCGAGATGCAGGTCGTTCTCCGCCATGCCCCGCAGGTACCCTTCGCGCCGGGGCAGGGTGCTCGGCGAGTTTGCTTGGCCGCCTAAAAGTGCGATCCGGCGGTGTCCGAGACCTGCCAGGTGCGCGACTACCTGCCGGGCCGCTTCGGCGTTGTCAATGTCAATGTTTGAGACGGCGGCATCGGTGACTTGGCCGTTGATCTGGACAAACGAAAGGCCGGCTTCCGTCAGAGACGGCACAATTGTGCTGTCGGTGAGCATGGCGATTAGGATCAGGCCGTCTACGCGCCGGTCCTGAAAGGCCGGCAGACTGTCCGCGCCGTTCCATTCCAGGCCCGTGTAGAGCATGACGTTTTGATGGCGGCGGGCGGCTTCCCGGACGATGCCATCCATCAGCGACACGAAGTAGGGGTCGGTGAAGACGCTTGGATAGGGATGCGGGAACACGATCCCGATGGCGTTCAAGCGCTTGTTCGTCAGCGCCCGCGCGATCGTATTCGGGTAATACTTCAGCCGCTCCATGCTGGCCTTGACCCGCGCTTTGGTGTCCACGTCCACTTTGCGCGGCCCGTTGTTCAGCACATAGGAGACTGTCGCTATCGAAACGCCGCTTTCGCGGGCCACATCGGTGATGGTCGGTCGAGACTTTGCCATAAGAGTATTTGTCTAAGCGCTTAGATGGAAGTAGTGTACCAAACGGTTTCGTAAAAGTCAAGCGCAATTCTTCGTCAGGGAAATTTATTTTTTCGGCGGCGCAGACGACTCCCGCTTTGGAGATTGACACGGCAGAGTAATCTGCTCCCGCGGAGCATCGGGCTTCTCCAAACGCCGCTGCATTGGGCGCCATACAGTTTGGCACATCTCGGAAATCGGCATAGAGATCGTGGAAAGGGGCGGGTCGAAATATCCGGTGAACTCGTCGCCCTCACTGCCAATGAGCAGGACATCTTCGGGAACCCGCAGTCCCAAATCCCGCAGGGCGCGGAACGCCGCGGGCGGCTATATAACCCCGGACATCCCGCCGAGCTGACGCCATGTCCAGTTCACGGCTTGGTTCCGATGAACGCACGGCTCATTTATCTTTGTTCCAACGGCTCCTCATATTCATGCCGGTCTGCCTTCAAGACGCCAAGCACCTGCTCCAACAAGGCGCTCTGCCGCTCCATCAACTTAACAACATACTCAAAGGCGCCTAGCGCGATCATAACCACAATAAACTCCACCCATGCTGTCTCAGCCGGCCAATGATGTTCAGTTAGCTGAATAAGACCTGCAAAAAGCGGGGCGGCAAAAAGAAGTTTCACGAAAAGACGAAGACTCAGTACGCTCTTCATGCATCCCTCCGTACGGTCTAAACGCCGCGGCAGTACAAGTTCACCCCAAAATATGCAGGCCGTTGTCCACATGCAGGACTTCGCCGGTCATGCCGCGCGACCAGTCGGAGACCAGAAACAGGGCTGTGTCGCCGACTTCTTCCGGGGTTGTGTTCTTTCGCAGCGGCGCGACTTCCCGCGCTTCTCGGTGCATATCGGAGAACCCGGCGATACCGCGAGCAGACAATGTCATGGTCGGCCCGGCGCTGATCGCGTTGACCCGGATGCCTGACGGGCCGAGATCGCTTGCGAGGTAGCGCACTGACGCTTCCAAAGCCGCTTTGGCCGCGCCCATCGTGTTGTAGTTTTGGATGACCCGCTCCGCGCCGAGATACGTCAGCGTCAAGAGGCTGCCGCCTTCCGTCATCAGCGGCTCGGCGGCCTTTGCGGCGGCGACGAAACTGAACACCGACGCCTCCACGGCGGTTTGGAAAGACGCGCGGGAGACATCCAGAAACCGCCCGCTGATGCCGTCTTTGGGCGAGAATGCGGCGGCGTGAATGACAAAATCCAGCCGGCCCATCTCCGCGCCGAGCCGGGCATGGAGCGCGTCAATGTCTTCTTCTTTGGTCAGGTCGCATATCTGCACAAACGCAGCAGACGCTTCCCCTAGCGACGCCGCCAGCTTCACGACATCTTTTTCCTCCCGCTCTGTCAGGACACTATACGCGAGACGCGCCCCTTCCCGTGCGAGGCTTTGAGCGCAGCCCCAGCCGAGGGAGCGCTCATTGCGGACCCCATACACAATCCCCTGCTTGCCGTCTAAAATACCCATAAGTACGCTCCCTTGCAAAAATGCAAAATAAAGATGCAGAATACCGGCATTATACCCGGCAAAGTTTGACCGCAAGAATCGGAGTGAAATCAGCAGGACGCTCATGCTAAGATAAAAGCATACAAAGAGAACCGGCCCTGGAGGCATTCCAGGGCCAGTTGTGAGGGGATATGCTCGACGAAAATCAATGCTGGCAGGCGGTCGAAAGCCGCACTGCCCGGCCGGACCGGCCGTTCTTCTACGGCGTGCGCTCCACAAAAATCTACTGTCGCCCGGCGTGTCCGGCCCGGCGGCCTGACCGCAGTAAAGTCGAGTTCTTTGCCGACGCCGCCGAAGCCGAAGCCGCCGGGTTTCGCGCTTGCCTGCGCTGCCGCCCGTGCGAGACTGCCATGCTGGCTGAAAAAGTGGCGTCGGCTTGCCGCTATATTGAGACGCATTTGAAGGAGACCGTGAACCTCGCTGTACTCAGCACCCAAGCCGGCCTCAGTCCGGCGCATTTCCAGCGCGTTTTTCGGCGCATGGCCGGTGTCTCGCCGCGTGAGTATGCTGCCGCCTGCCGGGCCGGCCAATTCAAGACGCATCTGAAAAATGGCGAGCCGGTCACATCGGCTCTGATGGACGCCGGGTACGGCTCGACCAGTCGCCTGTATGAACAATCGCCGCTCGGCATGACCCCGACCCAATACAAGCGAGGAGGCGAAATGACGATCACTTACACGCTGGCGGACACGCCGCTGGGAAAGATGCTCGTCGCGGCGACCGCAAAGGGGATTTGTGCAGTGACGCTCGGCGAGGGAGATGCGGAACTTGAAGCGTCCCTGGCGAAAGAGTTTCCATCAGCGACGCTGACACGGGACGACAGCGGGTTGGCGGAGTGGAAGGAAACACTGGAGCAGCATTTAGCGGGACAACCGCATTTAGACCTGCCGCTCGATGTCCGGGCAACAGCCTTCCAGCGCCGTGTCTGGCAGGAACTCCAAACGATCCCCAGCGGCGAAACCCGCTCTTACACACAAATCGCCGAAGCTCTCGGCAGCCCAACCGCCGCGCGGGCTGTTGCGCGAGCCTGTGCTTCAAACCCAGTCGCGCTGGTCGTGCCGTGTCACCGAGTCGTGCGCGGCGACGGCAGCCTCAGCGGCTACCGCTGGGGAGTCGGGCGCAAGCAGGCACTTTTAGATCGCGAGAAGCAAGAAAAGGGAAAACCTCCCGGCACCCAATAATGGGGAGTAAGAGAGGTTCTGGGGCCGGGGGAACTCCTACTTAAATGGCGGCGCGGTTGTCGCCCGCACCGTCAGCGTGGGGGCGACAAGAAGCGTCTGGGCGGGAATGGATTCGCCGGACAAAAGGCTCAGGAGCAGGCGGGTCGCTGACGTGCCGATCTCGGCGAACGGCTGGCGCAGGGTCGTCAAAGGTACCGGCAGTCGTGCGGCATCCGGGATGTCGTCGAATCCGACCACGGAAAGCTGCTCCGGTACGGCGATGCTCAAATCACGGGCGGCGTCTAAGATCGCCATTGCAATCTGATCATTGCCTGCAACAATCGCCGTTGGTGGAAGCGGCAGAGTCAAAAGGGACCACGCCTGCCGGTAGGCGATCTCGGCGTGCTGATAAGAAGCCGTCACGATGTACTCCGGCAAAGCGCTGATACCCGCGACATCTAAGGCATCCCGAAATGCTGCTTCGCGGACCACCGCGCTGACCATGTTCGGCTCACCGCCGAGGAACGCGATGCGCGTATGTTCCAATTCCCGCAAGTGCTGCACCGCGAGTGCTACACCGAGGGCGTTATCCACATCCACCGACGGTATCCCGAATGGCCCGCTTTCCGACGAGATGGTGACGACCCGCGACCCGGCGGACCGCAGGCTCGGCAGGATGTCGGTGTCGGCGGGTGGCGCGACAATCAATATGCCGTCGGTGCGCTGGTCCCGCAGCTTCGGCAAAGACTGCTCGGCATTCTGCCACAGCTCGGTAAAAATTGTCACATTGTAGCCGGCCTGGGCCGACGCCGACAGCACGCCCTGCAAGATGCCCGACGTGTACGGGTGCCAGACAGCGATCTCGGAGTCAACGTTGTCAAACAAAATGCCGAGCGTGTTCATGCGCTTCTTTGCCAGCCCCCGTGCGACTGCGCTGGGATGATAATTCATCTCGCGCATGGTTCGCAGCACCCGCTCGCGCGTTTCCGGCAGCAGCGTGTTCTTTCCGTTGATGACGTAGGAAACGGTCGCTGTAGAAACGTCGCACGCGCGGGCAATGTCCTTGATGGTTGGCATACACGTATTATAATCCGAAAAAACAGACGTTGTCAAACAAAAATTGTCTTGACAATGACCACAAATCATGCTATGATAGCAAGTCGCTTAACCGAGTAAACGAAATGCTTTCCAAACTGACATTCTGCCTCCTCGCCGCATCGCTGCTGGCTGGGACAAAAACCTTTGCCGCCCCGCCGGTTCCCGCCGCCCCCCTGCCGCTGCTGCACGCGCAGGGAACGACACTGGCCGACCCATCGGGCCATGTCGTGACCCTGAAGGGCATCAATCTCGGCGGCTGGCTCGTCGAAGAAATGTGGATGCAGCCGTTTGTGACCACGCCGCCCGACGGGTCGAGCTTCAAGCCGATCAAAGACCATGTCTCGCTCTGGAACACGGTCGAGACACGCTTCGGCCCCGCCGGCAAAGCGCGGGTGCAGGCGGCGTTCCGGTCGGCCTGGCTGAACGAAAGCGACTTCAAGCGCCTGCACGACGCCGGGTTCAACTGTGTCCGCCTGCCGTTTCTCGCAAGTATTGTGTCCGAGCCGGGCGGCCTGCACTGGCTGGACCAGGCGGTCCAATGGGGTGCGGACAACGGCATCTATGTCATTTTAGACATGCACGGTGCCCCCGGAAGCCAGAGTGATCAGGGCCATACGGGCCAGGCGGACCTGACCATGTTCTTCAAAGATCCGGCAAACGTCACTTTAGCGGAGAAAGTTTGGACCCAAATCGCCCGCCGCTACCGTGGAAATTCAACTGTGGCCGGATATGATACAATCAACGAGCCGACTGCCGCGCCGAACTCAGATACGCTCTATGTTGTGCAGGACCGTCTGTACCATGCCATTCGGACCGCAGACGCCGGCCACCTGATCTTTATCGAAGACGGTTACACCGGCATTCAGTGGATGCCGTTTCCCGCTCCAAGCGGCTGGGAGAACGTCGCCTACAGCAGCCACTATTACGATTTCAACGCAAAATCCGACGCCGATCAGCAGAAAGCTGTCGGAGATTATGTCGCAAGTGTCGAAAAGGAAAGCGCACGGCGTACCATCCCGTTCTACATCGGCGAATATGGCCTAGAGCCGCACGGCACCAAAGAAACGCTGATTAATCTTGTGCAGACGCTCGACACACAGCACATTTCGTCGTCGCTGTGGACGTACAAAGTGATGTGGACCGGCGGCGGCCAGTCGCTGTGGAGCCTCTACAGCAACACGAAAGCCGTCACGCCGCTGAACCCGTTCACCGATACCGAAGACCAGCTTGTCCAGAAGTGCGCCCAGCTTCGCACAGACCAACTAGACGCTAATCCAAACGTCGCCGCCGCATTCGGCCCTCATTCCAGTCAGACCGCGAAGAAAGAAGGAACCCCATGAAACGCACTAAAGTCGGTTTCACGCTCATCGAGCTGCTCGTCGTCATCGCTATTATCGCCATACTCGCCGCTATTTTGTTTCCCGTCTTCCAAAAAGTGCGCGAGAACGCCCGGCGAGCGTCGTGCCAGAGCAACTTAAAGCAGCTTGGCCTCGCACTCATCCAATACACCCAGGATGCGGATGAAAAGTATCCCGGCGGAGTCGAAGGGGACTACTACGCCATTGCCGGCTGGGCGTCCCGTGTCTATCCCTATGTCAAGTCAACTGCCGTTTATAAGTGTCCCGATGACTCGACTACTCAGCAGACGCTGAGCGGTAACCCTGCCATCTTCTACCCTCTCTCCTACTCGATGAATGACAACCTAGACTCGAACTACCTCTACAGCAGCCTCCCATCCATCCAGGCACCGGCCTCAACAGTCATGATCACGGAAATCACGGGGATGTACTGCGACCTGAACAACCCTAATGATGACCCGGACGGCTGGACCGCGAACGCTAGCTCTGCCACGCCTGGCGCTGGCCGCACCTATGGCTCGGAAGAAGTAGACGGCGGCGACAACGGGGACGGCGACTTGTACGAGCTGAACAATCACAATGCCGCTTCGGCCAACGGCGGCCCCGGCATAGGGGTCGGCATGGGCAATCCTCCGCGCATGAACACCACGTATTTCAAGGATGGACGTCACACCGACGGTTCCAACTTCCTGCTGGGTGACGGCCATGTAAAGTATCTGCGGGCAATCCAGGTCTCGCCAGGGTTTACCAATGTTGATACAACCTGCGGTCAAGATCAATCAATGAGCGGTGGCGTCTGTGCATCAGGAGCGACCGGTCGCGCCGCCGGAACAGGCGCGTTGAACTCCAACGGCGCAAGCTTCGCTGCCACCTTCAGCACAATCTAAAGGTACTGCGGTTTGCAGCGTCTAAGACCAGCCCGGCTTCTCCTACGAGAAGCCGGGCTTTTTTCGTGCAGGAAAGTCTACGCGCGGCGTCGAACTGGCTTTCGAGACACTTTAGCAAGCATTTCGAGGCATTTTAGCAAGGAGCCAGGACTTATGGCTGAACCAGTCACCGTGAACCAAGAGCGCTTGGTGCAGACGTTTTTAGACATGGTGCGTGTCAACACGCCGCCGAAACAGGAAAAAGCCGCCAGCGAAGTGGCCTATCAAGATACTCCTATGGACCTCGGCTTTGAGTGCATCTACGACGACGCGGGCGAGAAAGTCGGCGGCAATGTCGGCAACTTGATCGCGTTCAAGAAAGGCACCGTTGAAAGCGCCCCGACCATCTTCTTTTCCGCCCACTTCGACACCGTGGAAGCGACGCCCGGCCTCACGCCGATCATTGACGGTGATGTGATCCGGACCGACGGGAACACCGTGCTGGGTGCAGACGACATCAGCGGCATGGCCCCCATTCTGGAAGGAATGCGGCTGCTTCAAGAACAGTCTATCCCGCACGGTGACATCCAGCTTCTTTTGACCATCTGCGAGGAAATTGGCCTGGTCGGCGCGAAGATGATGGACCCCAGCCGGATCAAAGCGAAGTTCGGCTACGTTCTGGACGCCGGGCCGCCGGTCGGCTCGCTCGTTTACAGCGCTCCGACCCAGGATATTTTCGATGTCTGGATTCACGGCAAGCCCGCTCATGCCGGGGCGCAGCCGGAAGACGGAGTCTCGGCCATTCTCGCCGCTGCCCGCGCGATTGCCCGCATGAAGCTGGGCCGGGTTGATGCCGAGACGACGGCGAATGTCGGAATTATTGACGGCGGCACGGCCACCAACATTATTCCCGCCGAGTGCCATGTCAAGTGCGAGGCCCGCTCCCGCAATGTCGCCAAGATGGAGAAGCAGCGCGACCACATGATCCAATGCTTCCAGGAAGAAGCCGACGCGGCGGGCATCACAATGGATGTCAAAAACGAGAATGCGTACCCCGCGTATGAGCTGAAGATGGACGATCAAGTCCTCACTTTGGGCATGGCCGCCGCCGAGCGCATCGGCCTGGAGCCGCTGCTGCGCGTCACCGGCGGCGGTGCGGACGCCAACATCTTCAATGCAAACGGCTTCCCGACGACCGTGCTGGGCTGCGGCATGACGAACATTCACCGGCACGATGAGTATGTGCTGATCTCCGACATGGTCAAAAGCACCCAGCTTGTTGTCAGCATCGCTGAAACCGCGGCATCTTTGTAAGGACTGATTTGTAGAGGCCGAATATGCAGACGCAGGCGGCGGGCAGAGTGACAACGGTTTCAGCGTGGGACGAGGACGCGCAGGAGCTGACGGTGCGGATTGAGATGGAGACCCGCCGGGCCGTCAATTATGCCGCTCTGACCGGCCCGGCATCGGTCGGTGATGAGGTTCTGCTGAACACGACGGCTCAGGTGCTGAAGCTCGGCACCGGGGGCTTTGACTTTGTCACAGCCAACCTCTCCCATGCCCTGCCAAAGCCCAACAGTCTGGAAATGGGCCATATCATCAAAGCCCGCTACCTGCCGTGTCAGCTTTCCGTGCTGACGCTCGAAGAGCAGGAGCAGTATGCCGAAGTTTGGGAGCGCGACCTCGAAAACCTGCCGGTTCTGGTCGGTCAGCTTCATTCGCAGATCGCGCCCGCCGCCGCCGGACTGTTTTTGACCGGAAAGCGCAAAGTGGCGTATGTGATGACCGACGCCGCCGCCCTGCCGCTGGCCTTCAGCCGCCTCGTGCGCGATTTAAAAGCCGCTGGTTTCCTCCATCACACACTGACGTGTGGGCAGGCCTTTGGCGGCGACTCTGAAACGGTCACGCTGCATTCGGCCCTGCTTGCGGCAAAGCACATTCTCGGATGCGACGCCGCCGTAGTCTGCCAGGGGCCGGGCAATGCCGGCACAGGGACGAAATATGGGTACAGCGGGATTGAGCAGGCGCACAACTTAGACACCGTGAAAGCGCTGGAAGGCCAATCGGTTGCGATTGTGCGGATGTCGTCGGCGGACAAGCGGGCGCGTCATCAGGGCATCAGCCACCACACGCAGACAACGCTGGACCTGGCTTACAGCCGCTGCCTCGTCCCGCTGCCGCTCGGCGCAGACCCATCGGGTCTGCCGCCGGGCCACGCAGTCCAGTTCGTGCCGAACACCCAATCGGCGCTGGATTTGCTCGTAGAAGCGGGTGTTCAGGTGACCAGCATGGGCCGCAGCCCCGCCGAAGACCCGCTGTTTTTTCACGCCGCGGCGGCGGCGGGACTAGCAAGTTTGGAATAAGCGCCGAGGATCGAAATCCTGGGCTGGAAAGCCTCCGGCTGGTTGTCCTATGGACAAATGATGCTATGAATAGAGGTCTCCTGTCCACAGGACAGCCGGCGCGGAGCGCCCTTCAGCCATGCACTTCAGTGCGCGGTATCGGAGAAATTATCGGAGAAAATCATGCCAGGCAACGAAGACAACAAAAATGCTGAAAAAGTAACCAGCAGTCAGCGCCTCTTTGACGGGCGCATCATCAACCTCCGTCTGGACACGGTGCTGCTGCCGAACGGCAAGACCAGCCAGCGCGAGATTGTCGAGCATCGGGGCGCGGTTGCGATGGTGCCGATGCTCGATCAAAACACTGTGATCTTAGTCCGCCAGTGGCGGGGCGCTGCCGGCGGAAGCCTGCTGGAGATCCCGGCGGGAACACGCGACCCCGATGAAGATGTGGAAGCCTGCGCCCGGCGCGAGCTGGGCGAAGAAATCAACTACGCCGCCGGGCGCATGATCAAGCTCTTCCAATCGTTCATGGCTCCCGGCTACTCCACCGAAGTCATCCACACGTTTCTCGCGCTTGACTTGACCCCAACCGAAGGCCACACCGATGAAGACGAGTTTTTGGACATCGTGCCAATGCCGCTGTCCGCCGCCCTCGGCATGATCAAGACCGGCGAGATTGTGGACGCCAAAAGTATCAGCGGCCTGCTGTACGCCGACCGCGTGCTGAAAGAGATGGGACAATGAAACTCGGACTGAGCATGTACAGCTACCACCTCGCCTACCAGCGCGGACGGATGGACATCCCAAGCTTTATTCAGGAAGCCAAGCGGCTGGGTGTGCAGGGCGTCGAGCTGCTCGATTTTTACTGGCGTGACCCCGCGACGGAGCTGCCGGAAGTGCGGGCGGCCCTGCAAGATACCGGCCTCCCGGTCGGCGTCTATTCGGTCGGCAACAACTTTGTTCAGGCTGACGAAGCTGCGCGGGCGGCGGAAGTCAAAAAAATCACTGACGGCGTAGATTACGCCTTGCAGTTTGGAGCAAAAGTCGTGCGCGTCTTTGCCGGCAACATCGAGCCGGACTATACTTACGAGCAGTGCCTTCTGTGGATCATCGCGGGATTGAAAGAGGCAAGCGCCTACGCCTACGCTAAGGGCGTAACACTGGCTTTAGAAAACCACGGCAAGCTGGCGGGCCGCAGCGAGCAGGTGCAGACCCTCTTAAACGCCGTCGCAAGCCCCGCTCTAAAAGCCAATCCTGACACCGGAAACTTTCTGCTGGTACATCAAGCGTCGCACCTCGCCGTCGCCGAACTCGCGACCCGCGCCGCGATGGTCCACTTCAAAGACTTCCGGGTCGTCCCCGACAACTACACCGGTGCGGCTTATATCGGCACCGAGGGCCTGAAGTTCGCCGGGACCGCCATCGGCGAAGGGGAAGTAGACCTGCCGGACTGCGTTCAATCTCTGCGCGAAGCCGGGTTTGATGGCTGGCTGAACATTGAGTACGAAGGCGAAGAAGACCCCTTCTCCGCTGTTTCTAGGTCAGTGGACTACACACGCCAGTTGCTGGAACGGATAGGATAACTGACCTTCCCTCGACCCTTCAAAAATCGATGCTTTACTTGCTTCTATTAGTGCTGGGCTTGCTTATTGGTGCAGTCTTCCTGGTGGTTCTTCTGATCGGCGACAGAAAAGAAGCACGGCTGGAAGCACAGCAAAAGATGTTGCAGGAGCAGAGAGTGCAGGCAGGGCAGCCGGTGGATGGGGCCTGGCCTCCTCCGCCGAGCGTATCTGCACGGCTCAATTTGTCCCAGCCGACCTCTTCCTCTCAGACCGCACTGGCACGCGCCGCCAGCCGTAAGATGGTCAGGACGTTTTTCCTGATTCGCAACTACGCGCTTGGTACGACTGTTCTATCGTATATCATCTACTCTTGTTTCCCCCGGTTTGATTTTGTCTGGGTGCTGCTGGCAACGGCGCTGGTGTCCGCTGCCATATGGACGGCGGTAACGGTGCTGCAGCGGCGGGCGAAGCCGTCTTCCGCCGTCTCTCAGGAACGCGGCTGAGACGTGCCTGCTTTCGGGTACAATCCCTCCATTAAATCCTCTCAGTAAGCCCAGCTTATTAGAAAGCAGTAATTCATGCCTTCTTTTCTAGACCGGGAGCGTACCGTCGCGCCGCCCGGCTTCAACCGCTGGCTTGTCCCGCCGGCAGCCCTTGCCATCCACCTGTCTGTGGGTCAAGCCTATGCGTTCAGTGTCTTTAACACGCCTCTGACGCAGCTTCTTGGCAGCACCAAAACCCACCATGTCGAAGGGGACTGGAACAAGGTGCAGGTCGGCTGGATTTTCAGCATCGCGATTGTCTGCCTCGGCCTGAGCGCCGCCGTGTTCGGCCGCTGGATGGAAGCGGCAGGGCCGCGCAAAGCCATGCTGGCGTCCGCGCTGTGCTTTGGCTCCGGGTTCTTCGTCGCGGCTCTTGGCCTCGGCCTGCACCTTCTGCCCTTGGTTTATCTCGGCTACGGCGTTCTCGGCGGCATCGGCCTTGGCCTCGGCTACATTTCGCCGGTCTCGACACTCATCAAGTGGTTCCCGGACCGGCCCGGCATGGCGACGGGGCTGGCGATTATGGGCTTCGGCGGCGGAGCGCTGATCGCCGCGCCGCTGGAAGACACGCTGATGAAGCACTTCGCTTCCGGGACGGATGCCGGCGTCGTGCAGGCATTTTTTGTGCTGGGCGCATTGTATCTCTGCGCCATGATGTTCGGCGTCTTTACGGTGCGCGTCCCCGCCGACGGCTGGAAGCCTGACGGATACATTCCTGCCGAGAACAAAAATACTTTGGTCGCGACGCAGGGGGTGACGGCGGCGGAAGCAATTAAAACGCCGCAGTTTTATCTGCTGTGGGGTGTGTTGTTCTTCAATGTCACCGCAGGTATTGGCCTGCTGTACTCTGCTTCGCCGATGATTCAAGCGCTGTTCCCCCATGTCAGCAAAAGCGCGGCGGCAGGCTTTGTCGGACTGTTGAGCTTGTTTAATCTGGCAGGCCGCTTTTTGTGGTCGTCACTGTCGGATAAGATCGGACGCAAGCCTACCTACTTTGTTTACTTCACGCTTGGGTTCCTGCTGTACGTTCTGGTACCGATTGCCGCCGGTCTCGGCTCCATCGGGCTGTTCATCGGCAGCACGGCACTGATTATCTCGATGTACGGCGGCGGCTTTTCGACAATCCCTGCGTACTTGCGGGACCTGTTCGGAACAACCCAAGTCGGGGCTATTCACGGGCGTTTGCTGACTGCCTGGTCAGCGGCAGGCGTCGCCGGGCCGTACCTGTTCACGACGCTGAGTGGATACCAAGAAGCGCATCATGTCGCCCCTGCGCTGTCCTACACGCTGCCGCTGCATATCATGGCTGGGCTGCTCGTGCTTGGCTTCGTCTGCAATCTGCTGGTCCGGCCTGTCGCCTCCGTGCATTACGCTTCCGAAGACCAGCTGCACCTGCTGAAAGAACAAGCCGCGCACTAGGGAGGAAAATACTGATGGGTAACGCAATGCCAATTCTCGTTTTTCGCTGGCTGGTCGTTGGGCTGCCGCTCGCATGGGGTATCATACAGACACTGCACAAATCGCTGGCGTTATTCCAGTAGCTTACCGAGTGCTGTAGTCTGTGAAGAGGAAGAATTATGGCACAACATACCATCGTTGTGATGGAAGGCGATCAAACCGGGCAGGAACTGTTGGCCGAAGCACTGCGGGTGCTGGACCCATCCGTCACGAAAGTAGACGTTCAGTTTGAGACCTATGACCTGTCGCTGGAGAACCGGCGGGCGACGCAGAACGCGGTCGTTCACGAAGCGGCGTCGGCGATGAAGCGGCACGGGCTGGGGCTAAAAGCGGCGACGATCACGCCGGAGATTAAAGGCGATGTCGGGTCGCCAAACGCCATTCTGCGCTCGGAGATTGACGGAACGGTGATTGTCCGCACCGGACGCCGCCTGCCGGGCGTGATGTCCGTCGGCGGCGTGTTCGCCCCGATGTCCGTAGTTCGCATGGCCGTCGGCGACGCTTACGGCGCGAAAGAATGGCGCGAGGGGGAGGGCTACAGCGAAAAGTCGTACCGGACCGAGACTCTGGACCGGGGCGTCTGCCGCATGGTCGCCGAGTTCGCGTTCCGGCATGCCCGCAAGATGGGCGCAAAAGTCTTCGGCGGTCCAAAATACACGGTCTCCCCGATTTACGAGGGCATGTTCAAGGAAGAAATGGACGCCGCCGCAAAAAAGTTTCCTGATGTCCGCTACGAGCCGCAGCTTATTGACGCCACCTATGCGCTCCTTCTCGCGCGGGCGACTGAACCGCTCGTTATTCCGGCGCTGAACCGCGACGGCGACTGTCTCAGTGACTTAGTCTTGGCATTCTACGGCTCTATTGCCGGCTCGGAGTCGCTGCTGATTGCGTTTGATGACAAGTTCGAGCCGAAGGTCGTGATGACCGAAGCCCCGCACGGAACCGCGCCGTCGCTGCAAGGCAAAAATCTTGCCAATCCGCTCGCCATGATTTTAGCAGGCGCGTCTCTTCTGACCTACATCCCGACGCCCGCCGCCATCCGCGCGTCACGGGCGATTTACGAGTCCGCGTTTGAAGCCATCCACGACGGCATCCGCACCTCCGACCTCGGCGGCGGCTCGACCACCACAGAGTTCACAGACTCGGTCATCCACCGAGTCAAAAGCAAAGTAGAAGTCTGGGAAACTCTGGGCGAGCGATGACAACGACTCGGCTGCAAAATGCCGGGTTCCGGTGTAACTATGCCTTTGCTGGCTGACAACCCATTTGCGGTCCTGAGCCTTATTTCTGGTCCCGCGCTGCTGACCAATGCCACCGGGCTGCTGACACTCAGCACGAGCAACCGCTTTGGGCTGGCGATTGATCGGTCGCGTACTCTAGTCAAAATCTTAGAAAGCCGCGATGATAACGCGCATCTGACACTCCATTTGCGGCAGACGGACCGAGTCGAGCAGCGGATCATGCTGCTCCTCCATGCTCTGCGGGCGTTCTATCTTGCGATTGGGTCCTTTGCCGCCGCAAGCCTAATTTCCCTGCTGGGAGCGGCGCTGACTTCTTCCGGCCAGCAGATTGTGTTCCGTTTGATTATCGGACTGGCGTTTTTTACCGGCGCTGTTGGTATTGGCGGCCTGGTATGGGGCTGTTCCATGCTGGTTCGGGAAACGCAGCTCGCGGCGCTGAATGTCCGAGATGAGCTGGCCCTTGTTCGGGAAACGCACCAAAAGGCCCTTGCTGCCTCGGAAAAGATTTCCGAAGATTTGGCCGCCGCTCAGAAACCTACCCAGCTCCAGGACTTTACTTAAATCATGCCTCTGCTGCCTGACAATCCATTCACAAGCCTGACGCTTATCGCCGCACCGGCAGTGCTGACCAATGCATCATCAGTGCTGGCGCTCGGCACGAGCAACCGCTTCGCGCGGGCGATTGATCGGGCGCGAGCCTTGTCGGCGATCTTGGAGAAAGAAACGGTGAGCGGCGATCCATTGACCATCATGCGTGTGCGCCACCTCAACCGGGCGGAGCGGCGCTCTCTGCTGCTGCTGTACGCGCTCAGACTCTTCTATTTAGCGCTGGGATCATTCGCGGCAGCAGCTCTCACTTCTCTTTTGGGAGCGACGGCGGCTTCTTCCGATCATCACTTCATCTTCCGCGTTACCCTAGACGCGGCGGCCGTGACCGGCTTCATCGGGGTTGCGGGCCTTGTCTCCGGGTGCAGTCTGCTGGTCGTCGAGACCCGGCTGGCCGTGCAGAGCGTGTCTGAAGAAGCGCGGTTTGTGCGGGAGCGGTTCAAGGATTATCTGACAGCGTCCGAAAAAGCGGGTGAGCCGGGATAAGCTGCTTTCGGGTACCATAGGGCCATGATAACACAGCGCACTCTACCCCGCAATCCTGTGCCGCGCCGCTATATCCAGGCCGGCTTTTATTTTTCCCTTGGCATCCTTTTGTTGACCGTGCTGGCACTGGTCGCTCGGCGCTTTGCCGAAGCAACGCTCTCAGTCATCAGCCCGTTTGCGGTTGGGCTGGTGCTGGCGCTTCTGCTGGATCCGCTGGCTGACACTCTGATGAAGCGCGGCCTGAACCGCATGGCGGCATCAGGAATTGTCTTCGGCGTCTTTTTGCTTCTCATCGTCGGTATCGGCTGGATTTCGATTCCGGCCCTCATCGGGGAAGCAGGGAACTTGGCCCAGAACGGCCCGACTTATATCTCCGGCCTGCAAAGCAGTGTCAACCATTTCCTGGCCGTTCACCCAAAGATCGGGCCGGTGAAGATGCCCGCGAACTTTTCCCAGCTCACGACGCAGGTGTCCGAGCAGGCATCGGGCTTTTTGCAGAAGGCCGGCGGCTCTATTGGGACATTTCTGATCGGCTCGGCGACATTTGTGGTTCAGCTTGTTTTGACGCTGATCATCACGTTCTATTTTCTTGTGGACATTGACCGCCTGCGGGCCAGAATGTTCTATTTAGCGCCGGAAAAATGGCGGCCCATGATGGGCCATGTCGGCAGCGATGTCGGCGGGGTCTTTTCCGATTACCTGCGTGGCCTGCTGATTGTCTGCGCGTTGTACGGCGTCACGACCATTGGCCTCCTGTACGGCCTCAGTCTGTTCCACCATTCGCTGGCCCAATACGCTCTGATCGTCGGTGCGGCGGCGGGCGTTTTGTACGCCGTGCCCTACTTAGGTTCGTTCACGACGGCTCTGGTGACGTTTATTGTCGCGTTTGCGGCGGCGACCGGGGACCACCAAAGCGGCCTGGCGTTCGGCGGCATCGCGGTTGCGGCCACGCTTGTTGTCAACCAGGTTTTTGACAACGTCGTCACCCCGCGCGTCGTCGGCGGCGGGGTCGGGCTGCATCCCGTTCTTGCGCTGTTCGCGCTGGTCATTGGCGGCGAACTGTTCGGCATTGCCGGGATGCTTCTCTCCGTGCCGATTGCCGGCAGCATTCAAGCGATCTTGTTCCGCCTGTTCCCGCGCCTGACCCAGCCGACTCCCGCGCCGTTTTTAACGGTTCAAGGTGTCCCGCTCGATGGCGAAGAGTCTTCCAAAATTTTGCAGGGCGAAGGCTCGGTGACGACGGAAAACAAAGAAGCGGAAAAAGTTCAAAGCTGACAAAAACAAAAGCTGACAAAGATGAAGGAGAACACCCATGGCCGACTTCAATCTTGCCGCTCATCTGCACACGGCAACCGAAACTGCGTACAACAACCTGGTCAGCGACCTTTCGGCACTGGACGCGGACAAAGCCGCCGGCAGCCCGCATGAGGCGCTGCGCCCAGTCATCAAGCTGGTCGCCGAATGCGGCTCCGTCAACGGCCTCCTGGCGACGCTGATCAGTACGGGGCAGGCGTCCATGCCGACCCCTGAACAAAGCGCGGCGTTCTATGAAAGCATCACGACGCCGCAGTCGGCCCTTGCAGTCCTTCAAGAAGGAACCCAAAACCTATACGCGGCGATTGACGGCACAGTGCCGGACACCTGGGGCGACATCTTAATGGGACCGTTCGGCCCGTGGACCCGCGCTGCCGCCGCCGGGTTCGCCGCCCTGCACATGATGTACCACGACGGCCAGCTTAACTCCGTCCACCTGCTGAACGGCGATACCGAGATGCACTGGAAGTAGATAGACTGGAAGTAGCCGCTTCTTGATTTACCTGTGCTGCCGGACCTCGGCAAGTCCGGCGGTGCGCGGTTCAGGAACCGCAATGCTCAGGGATTGCCCGGCACATATCCGTTCAGCGCGTGCAGTGTTTCCACTCTTCGACGCCCCGCTTGCATGATGGCAAGCATCATCGGCCCTTTTTCGGCGGCAAACTTCGGCCTCAAACAGTAAGGATAGTCCCCATAAACAAAATGGGCGACCGCGAGCGCCGAGAGGGCGACAGAGCGGGTGTTTCCCAGCGGCGGCAAGGGTGACTGAGGCAGGCCCGCAGAGATAGCCTCCTTTTTGTATCTCATCTCGGCGCGTTGATCACTCAGCGGCTCATGCGCCCAGCCAAGCTGATAGGCGGTCCATTCGCGCTCCATGTTCGCCGCTATGATTCGAGTTTGCCCTCCCCACTTCTCGCTACGGGCGTAGCCTATAAGTTCTGCGCGGAGGTCTCTAGAGACTGGCGTGCCGCATTTTTGCGCCATCATCTGCGACGCTGCGACCCAGGCGTCAATGTCACGCTCGCAAATCACTGTTTTAGAAGTTGTGTCGGCGACAATGATAGGGTTGGTGCGGGTGTAGATGGCAACCAGCATTTTCGTCTCTTCCGGCGTGGCAAGCGGCCCAACATAAAAATAGTTGCCGACAAGCTGCGCCTTACGCCAGTCTGCAAGGCGCACTGGGTCCATGCGACGCACGTTCTGGAGGTCAACGGCTTCTTGGCGAAGCGTTTTGAGTGACCAGGCGGGATCATGGCGGAACTGAGCTTCATCAATCGCCGTCACCTGCGCTCGCTCCTGAACGGAAAGCGGGCGGCGGGCAATTGCTTCGGCAAGTGCAAGGTCGGGTGCGATGAGGGCAGGCGACAGGGCTTGCTGGGCGCGAACAGGTTGAGGAGTCAATGCCGGCAGCAGGGACAGAGCGGCAAGGGTCGCGCAGAGGGAAAGGGAACGGCGCATAAACTTTCTCCATCGCTGAGATATGTGTTATTGTAACATAGCTTTTCCGCGGGTGCAAGGAAAGCGCCGGATTGACTTTCCTCGCCGCGCCGTGCCATACTTGAAAAGACCTACCACCGAAAATACGCCCCAGCACGCAAGGAGAAACATTGACTATGGCAGTACGAGTCGGCATCAACGGCTTTGGCCGTATCGGGCGCATCACCTACCGCGCCATCCAGGAGCGCTACCCCAACGGCGAGATCGAGGTCGTCGCGCTCAACGACCTGACCGACGCCAAGACCAATGCCCACCTGCTGAAGTACGACAGCAACTACGGTCCCTACAAGGGCGGAGACGTGCAGGCCGAAGGCAATGACATCGTTGTCGGCGGCAAGAAGATCAAAGTCTTTGCGGAGAAGAACCCCGGCGACATCCCCTGGGACACCGAAGGCGTGGACGTGGTCGTCGAAAGCACCGGCTTTTTTACCGACGGCACCAAAGCGGTCGCGCACCGGGAACATGGTGTCAAGAAAGTCGTCATCTCCGCCCCCGGCAAGAACGAAGATTTGACTATTGTACTGGGTGTCAACGACAACATGTATGACCCCGCCAAGCACCATGTCATCTCGAACGCTTCTTGTACGACTAACGGCCTTGCGCCCGTGGCGAAGCTGCTGAACGACAAGTTCGGCATCGAGAAGGGCCTGCTGACGACGATCCACGCCTACACGAACTCCCAGCGGACGGTAGACACCGCCGCCAAAGACCTGCGCGATGCCCGCGCCGCTGCCCAGAACATTGTCCCGTCGTCTACGGGAGCGGCCAAAGCCGTCGGTTTGGTCATCCCGGAGCTGCAAGGCAAGTTCACCGGCATGGCCTTCCGCGTCCCGACCCCGACCGTCTCCGTCGTGGACTTCACCGCGCTTCTCAGCCGCGACGTGACCATTGCCGAAGTCAATGCCGCCGCCAAGGAATATGCCGACGGCCCGATGAAGGGCATTTTGGAATATACCGAAGAAGAGCGTGTTTCCACCGATCTTAAGGGAAACCCGCACTCGTCCATCTTCAGCGCGGTAGACACCATCGGCATCGGCAATTTCATCAAAGTCGTGGCCTGGTACGACAACGAATGGGGCTACTCCTGCCGCGTCGCCGACCTCCTGAAGTTTTTGGGTGATAAGGGGCTGTAAGAGTTCTCGGCTGAACAAGGGGCGCGGCGAATGCCGCGCCTTTTTTGTTTGCAGGTTTTTGGGTATAATCAGCGCAGAGCGGGCAGGCTTGGACGCCGCCGGAAGGGACAATGCAATGCGGCTTTTTGGTCAGTCCAGCAGTGATCCGTACATGGCTTCGGAGCGGAAGCTGTCAAACCCGGACTTTATGGCTCTCAGCGAGGTTCGGTATCAGATTGTGCCGAGCGGGCGTGGGCTGCCGATGGCGCAGATTGATTTGCGCTTCCGGCGTGAACTCGGCGCGGTTGCAAACCCCGATATGACCCTGGTCGTGCTGCTGGATCGCAGCGGTTCGATGTATGAAGCGTTCCGGGAAGGTCACGTCCTGAATGTCGCGGCGGCTATCCTCAGCCATGCTGCCCAGGCCGGAGTCGGCTATGATTTAGTGTTTTATGATGACCAGGTCTCGTATGCCGGCCATATGAACAGCTATCCTTCTCTCCAAGCGGCAATCGCGCAGAATGGACCGCGCGGCGGCACCTATGTCACTGAAGCGCTGCGCGGAGCCATCCAGAAATACAAGACCAAGCGCGGCCTGTATGTGGTCGTCATCACTGATGGTGAGTTCGCCGACAAAGATCAGGTGCGGCAGCTTGTACTGCAAGAGATTTTGCCCCAAGTCACCCCCGAAAAATCCCTATGCGTTCCGCCTGCATTTTGTCGGCGCGGGCGAAGGCGTAGACCATGCGTTCCTGCGCCAGATTGAAGCCGACGCCTCCGGCCAGGGCGTTCCGCTGGTGACCCAGCACCACCACGCGCACCTCAGCCACAGCCATGCCAGTATTTTAGACGAGATGGACCGGGCGTTTATCGGGGTCGGCACAGATGCCCGCTTCGGCGCACAAGCGCTGATGGCCGATCAGTCCCAGCCCGGCGCGACGGACCCCGTAATTCTGCATACTTCCGAGCCAACGCTCCGCAGGTCCTGGGACAGCGGGCTAGGAACGCCTGGGTTCCTGCCGCGCCAAGTTCTGCTCGGCTGCGAGTATGCACCCAGTCATCCCGAAGTTCTACCGATCGCGGTGCAGTTCCAGGAGGCAAATCGGCGGCTTCGTCAGTTTGTCGTCTCCGTGCCGCTGCCGCGTTCGGCGTCGGTTCCTGCCACGCTTGCCCCGTCTAAAAAGTCCGGCTTTCATCTGCCGTGGGGACACCACACGCCGGAAGAAGACGCCGCCAAGGCGGAGGCGGAGCGGCAGCAGGCCGTCATGGCCCAGAAGATCGCCGAAAACCAGCAGGCAGAAGTCCAGCGTCAGCACCGAGATTTGCAGCTTCTCAGCCAGGGCGGCATTCCAAGTCAAGCCACCGAACGCCTGAAAGAGATCGGCACCGGCATCACGGACGGTGTTTTGTTCACCAGTGACTTATCACCTGACGAAGCCGCGCTCCTGCGCCGCGAAGGCTACAAAGCGCGGGGGCTGGTGACCGGCAGCGCCATGTACCATGTCGGCCAAGCATATGCGTCCTCGCAGGGCGACTGCGAAGTGGATGTGCTGTCTAAAGCGTATGATGCCGCAACCGACCTTGCGGTCTCGCGAATGCGCCAGGAAGCGCGTCTGATCGGAGCGCACGGCGTTGTCGGCGTGCGTCTCAGCGTTGTCCGGCATGAATGGGCGGACAAAACCGTTGAAGTCCAGGTCATCGGGACTGCCGTGTCGGGGCCGGGCGTTGCGCCGTCCGACCCGTGGATGAGCGATTTATCGGGGCAGGAATGGTGGGCGCTGCACCGGGCCGGCTACGAGCCTGCCGCACTTGTCTGGGGCCACTGTACCTGGTTTATTCTGACCACCCAGCAGGATGAGTGGATCGAGCGCTCATGGACAAACCAGGAGCTGACCCACTGGAGCGCGGCTCTTGGCAAAGCGCGGACACTGGCGATGCGTCACCTCACCGCCGAAGCGAAGCGCCACAATGCGACCGGCATCACCGGCGTGCAGATCGCCCGGCGGATGGACGAAGTGCGGCTTTCGGGGCCGGGTGAGGACCCGGCCTATGAACGCGAGCATCACAATCTGGTCATTTCGATCATTGGCACGGCCATCCGCCTGCGTCCCGACGCCCCGCCGGGTGTTGCCCCGACTCTGCAAATCCTGTCCCTGCGCGATGGAAAAATCTCTCCTGTTGCCGCCATCGGTGCGTCCGATGCAAAAATCGAATAATACCCCCAGCCCTCAATAATGGGGGTGCCAGAAAATTGAGGAACCTATCATGGACCAAACACTCAGCGATGCGCCGATCACTGCTCTGCCCCAGCGGGCGACAGAGCGGCTGGTCGAGATGCGCGGCAAAGGCGAAGGGAATCGCCTGTTCACCAGCGATCTATCTACCAGCGAGCTGCTGCTGGTCAAAGAAGCGGGCTTCGACCCCGTCGGCCTCGTCGTCGGCAGCTCGATCTACCATGTCGGCTACCAGCAGGCGGCATTTTCCCAAAACCAGGAAATGACGGTCTTGACCCAGGCCATGTACCACGCCCGCGAGCTTGCAATGGACCGAATGGAAGAAGAAGCGCATCAGCTTGGCGCAGACGGCATTGTCGGCGTGCGCCTGGAAGTCAACCACAAAGAGTGGGGGAACCATATTGCCGAGTTTGTCGCCATTGGCACAGCGATTGTCCACCGGAACGACCCGCACCGCTACAAGAACAAGCATGGCCGGCCGTTCACCTCAGACTTATCAGGCCAGGACTTTTACATCCTGCTGCGCTCCGGCTACCGGCCTCTCGGCATGGTTATGGGCAACTGCGTGTATCATATCGCCGCCCAGTCATTCGGGAACTTTATGCGGAACTTTAGCCAGAACACCGAGCTGACTCAGTATACGCAGGCCCTCTATGACAGCCGGGAGCTAGCGATGGAGCGAATGCAGAAGGAAGCCGAAGACCTGGGTGCAAAAGGGATTGTCGGCGCAAACATCCACGAGCATACACATGCCTGGGGCGCTCATGTCATCGAGTTCTTCGCCATCGGCACCGCCGTTGAGGAAATCAGCGTGGATCATGTTATCGAGCCGCCGATGGTCGTCTTGCCGCTCAACAGCTAATTCCTTTGTAAGCCGGCCATCTTCTCTCCTGGCCGGCTTTTTCGCCCAGATCATGCCTAGAATTGGCAAAAAACACTTCTGTGCCAACAAACAAGCAGATTACTTTGGCTGTCCTGCTTCTGTTCCTGCTGCT
Source organism: Capsulimonadaceae bacterium (assembly GCA_965213825.1). GTDB lineage: Bacteria > Armatimonadota > Armatimonadia > Armatimonadales > Capsulimonadaceae > JANXMY01. Next base: position 687 of record CBDCAE010000001.1, on the reverse strand, counting down.
TCTCTACCCCGCACATTTAGGAGTGATCTGGTCGCGGCAGGTCCAGCACAACCAAGAGGGGGTTGGCTTAAATGCGCTGACACGGGACGTCACGCAGTATGCTCAGGACCACGGCGGCTGCCTGCCGCCGATGCGGCCTCTGCCGGCGTTCCAGGCAGCGGTTTTGCCCTACGTAGGCAGTTCCGCAGCATTCCATCCGCACGAAAATCCTGCCGTGCTGTTTCTTCCTAATCCTTCTCTCTCCGGCAGGCGTCTTTCCTCATTTCATGCCCCGACGGTTCTGCTATATGAGTCTGTGCCGTTCAGTGCAGACGGCTCGCGCTGGGCGGCATTTCTTCCTGTTCCGCCCGGCCCGCCGCCGTTCGGCGATCCCGATTTCACTGGCCTGCGCCTTGTCCGGGCGCGTGAGTGGCAGACGCTCAAAGCCGCAAAACAAAATTCCCTAAACTTTTACATTCCCCAAAATTGTTCGAAGCAAATACCCACCGTCAGCGTTTACTACTGTGGAGGACGCGCCTTTGGAGGACGACAGCTTGATGCAGCGGGCGGCAGGCGGGGACACGCAAGCATTCGGCGCTCTGGTGCGGACGTACCAAAGCCGCCTGCTGCGCTTCGCTGCCCGGCTGACTGGCGACCCCGAACTCGCGCAGGACGCCGTGCAGGAAGCATGGCTGCGGCTGTGGCGAG